>NZ_CP183834.1:1200067-2400134 GCF_049675895.1 Ampullimonas aquatilis
ATTCTGGCAGCAACAATGGTTTGGTATCAAGCGGCTTCTGAATCAAGCATAATGGTTGTCTATCGACAGCCAATAACAATCAAGGAGTGACCATGAATGCGGTCGTCGGCGCGTTTGGTCGTGCCATTCTCTCGCAACTGCATATTCGCATGCTGCTGCTGACTTTATTGCCATTCATATTTACTGGTGTCGTGTGGGGTGCCGCCATGTATCTGGGCTGGAGCTTCATGACCAATTTTGTCGATACCATGTTATTGACATCGGGGGCGCGTGATTGGCTTGATCGCGGCCTGGGCTGGGTTGGTTTTCAATCCTATACGGTTTATCTGGCGCCATTTCTGATTGTGGTGCTGCTGGCTCCTTTAATTGTGGTCTCCGCCTTATTTGCCACTGCCATCATGGCAGTGCCAGTGTCATTGCGTCATGTCGGCTCTCGACGTTTTCCGCATCTTGAGCAAAAACGGGGTGGCGGTTTTTTGGGTAGTCTGATCTGGTCGCTCTGGTCCAGTGTCTTGTTTATGATTGTCTTTCTGCTGACACTGCCGCTCTGGTTGATTCCGCCATTCTTTGCCCTGATTCCTCCCTTACTTTGGGGTTGGTTGACCTATCGTGTGATGGCCTATGACACTTTGGCTGAACATGCCACATCTCAAGAACGCAAAATAATCTTTGAGCGCCACCGTGGCGAATTGCTGGCCATAGGCATCATTTGTGGATTGCTCGGTTCTGCACCAACCCTGTTTTGGGTTGCATCCATCAGCTTTTTTGTCTTATTCCCGTTTATTGCTGCTGGCACGTTGTGGATCTATGTGTTGATCTTCGTGTTTTCGTCGCTTTGGTTTGCGCACTTCTGTTTGGCGGCACTCGATAAATTGCGCAAGGAAGAAGCTGCCAATAAAGCGCAGTCCCAGCCTGATACGATAGATGTGGTAGCCACCATTCGAGATGAGCGTCCTGATACCTTATTACAGGGCGATGCCAATGCAGCACCCAATCCTCCGCCTTCTTCAACGCCTGGCAGCGGTAATCCGCCATCACTGCCTCCTGGTTTACCACGTACTCCTTTTCAGTAGGACATCATGAATTTCGGACTTTATATCATCGGCGACGAGATCCTTTCCGGCAAACGGGCAGATAAGCATTTGACCAAAGTGATCGAAATTCTTAATCGACGTGGTTTGCAGCTATCCTGGGCACAATATCTGGGTGATGATCCTGATCGACTAACTGCCGCATTTAAAACGTCCTTGGCTAGTCATGATGTGGTTCTTTCCTGTGGTGGCATTGGCGCTACCCCTGACGATCATACCCGCCAAAGTGCGGCGGCAGCCTTGGACGAACAAGTGGTTTTGCATCCGGAAGCGGAGCGCTTGATCAATGAGCGGATTGTCGAAATGAATAGTCAGCTCACGATTGCCGAAAATCAGCAGCGCATGAAAATGGGCGAGTTTCCTGAGAGTGCTGCCATCATTCCCAATCCATTTAATAAAATTCCCGGCTTTTCAGTCAAGAGTGCTACCTCGT
Organism: Ampullimonas aquatilis; assembly: GCF_049675895.1. Classification (GTDB taxonomy): domain Bacteria; phylum Pseudomonadota; class Gammaproteobacteria; order Burkholderiales; family Burkholderiaceae_D; genus Ampullimonas; species Ampullimonas aquatilis. The sequence goes on from NZ_CP183834.1 coordinate 1,201,592, forward strand.
CGCATTACTTCATGCCTGGTTTTCCAGTCATGGCCTGGCCGATGATTGAGTGGGTGCTCGATAATGAATACCGTACCTTGTTTAACAAGGTACGCCGTCAGGAAAAGTCGGTATTGGTCTATGAAGCACCTGAATCTGCTTTGACACCCTTGATGGTGAGTTTGGAAAAAGAATACCCTTTGATCAAGGTGTTCAGTTTGCCATCGGTTGGCGAACCAGCACGTGGCAAAGCCTTTGCCCGAAGGCATGTGGAGCTGGGCGTTAAAGGTGATCCTACGCAGGTCAAACCGGCTTTTGTCCGCTTAAAGGCCGAGGTGGCGGCCTTGGGATATGAAATGGGTTTAGAAGAGTTGCGTGAAATTTAATCTGGCTGATTGATCAAGCCGAAAGGGCATTTATTCTTGTTGTACTGAATCAGAATCAACGATTTAATTAACCTCGTTTAATTAACATTTTTTGCCTATTCTGATTCGTTCAAAAGCTGTTCAGTTTGTCGGTGCCATCAAGCACCAACCCATGGCAGCCCTTTGGCGCACCAACCACCTACGGTTTTGCGATGGCCTGCAGCATCTTTATCGCCTTCAAAACCTTCCAGAATGTTGTAGCAGACATAGCCATGTTCAGTGGCTAATCTGGCTGCACCATCTGAGCGTACGCCGCTACGACACAAAAAGAATATAGGTGTATTGCTTTTTAGCTCATCAGCCAAAACTGCGCTGAGCTGATCAAGAAATTGTTCGTTGCGGGTACCACCTGGGTAGGTATTCCATTCAATGTGATGATGAATATTGGCATTTTTATCCGCACTGAGTTTGATCATACCCACCCAATCCCGTTCGGCTTTGGTGCGCACATCGACTAGCAGTGCTTGCGCCAAGTTTTCCAGAAGTTGGTAGGCTTCCTCAGATGTCACTGCGCCGGCATAGGGCAAATTCAAATCATTTTTCCGTATTTGTGCAGTTTCCATAATTTGTTCGGCTTGACTCATCTTTTATTTCCTTTATAAAAACGAAATTGAACTGGGTAAGTTCAAAATAAGTGCACTTGCACACAGTTGGTGCGAATTATTTGCACCAACTGTGTGCATCAATCTGATGTGCGCATGCACCAAATAGCATCTATTGGTGTCGGCTCTTTTGTGCTGGCGCACTATTCAGTGCCAATTATTGGGCATACAATCTGCTATCGTACACCTGATTCTTTTTGCAGTGAATGACAACAAAAAGAACAAGCTGTGTGCACTGGCTAAGAAAAAATACAGGGAGCCCAGAAATTCTGTTGCCTTGCATTGCCAGCACTCACTTTTAAACATCTCAAGGTACTTACAGGAGAATTGCATGTCCAAGACCGCCGCAGACGTACTCAAGTTTGCGAAAGAAAACGAAGTTAAATTCGTGGATTTCCGCTTTACAGACACTCGGGGCAAAGAACAACACGTATCCGTGCCAATTTCTCAGTTCGAAATGGACAAGTTTGAATCGGGTCACGCTTTTGATGGTTCTTCCATTGCTGGCTGGAAAGGTATTGAAGCCTCTGACATGATTTTGATGCCGGATCCTGATACGGCCAATATCGATCCTTTCCGAGATGAAACGACGTTGATTTTAACTTGTGACGTCGTTGAACCTGCTGATGGCAAAGGTTATGACCGTGACCCACGTTCCATTGCCAAGCGTGCCGAGGCTTATTTGAAATCCAGTGGTCTGGGTGATACTGCCTACTTTGGTCCAGAGCCAGAGTTCTTCATTTTTGATGGTGTACGCTGGAATGTGGATATGTCCGGTTGCTTCGTCAAAATTGATTCCGAAGAGGCTTCCTGGTCTACCGGTGAAAAAATCGAAGGTGGCAATATGGGTCACCGTCCTGCTGTCAAAGGTGGTTACTTCCCAGTTCCTCCAGTCGACAGTTTCCAGGATATGCGCTCAGAAATGTGCCTGATTTTGGAATCCATGGGTGTGCCAGTTGAAGTGCATCACCATGAAGTGGCTGGTGCAGGTCAGAACGAAATTGGTACCAAGTTTGCCACGTTGACGCAACGTGCTGACTGGACTCAGATTCTGAAGTATGTGGTTCACAATGTGGCTCATTCTTACGGAAAAACGGCGACTTTCATGCCAAAACCCGTTGTTGGTGACAATGGTTCAGGTATGCACGTTCACCAGTCCGTCTGGAAAGATGGCAAAAACCTGTTTGCTGGTGATGGTTATGCTGGCCTGTCCGAGTTTGCGCTGTATTACATCGGCGGCATCATCAAGCACGCTCGCGCCTTGAATGCGATCACTAACCCGGGTACCAACTCCTACAAGCGTCTGGTGCCAGGTTTCGAAGCTCCGGTTAAACTGGCTTACTCAGCTAAAAACCGTTCTGCTTCTATCCGTATCCCTTACGTGGCCAATCCAAAAGGTCGTCGTGTAGAAGCTCGTTTCCCTGATCCACTGATGAACCCTTACATTGGCTTTGCTGCCTTGTTGATGGCTGGTCTGGACGGTGTTGAGAACAAGATTCATCCTGGCGAAGCTGCCAGCAAGGATCTGTACCACTTGCCGCCAGAAGAAGATAAATTGATCCCAACCGTTTGCTCTTCACTCGATCAGGCGCTGGACTATCTCGACAAAGGTCGCGGCTTCCTGACTAAGGGCGGCGTGTTCTCTGACGAGATGATCGATGCTTACATCGAACTCAAAATGCAAGAAGTGACTCGTTTCCGCATGACAACTCACCCAGTTGAGTTTGACATGTACTACAGCCTGTAATTTTTTGCATTGCTGAGTAGTAAAAAAGGCGGGTTTGTCCCGCCTTTTTTATTGGTTGCAAAAGCAATCAATGCCGATACTCACCTAAGGTATGTGGCAGAATACCCTGGCTTAGGTGCGATATATCTATCTCTATAAATATACAGATGGGGTGTATCAATCTGATTAGTGTTAATGAATGGACGCTCATTTTATTTGTCAAACGGTTCGGTCTTTTCTGCACTAGTATGGCGACAGGCAAACTAAAATGCCTGATTACTCCGAATGACTCTCATACTGTCTTTATGAATTCTTCAATTATTTCAGCACCGCTTCGTACAGTTTTGCTTCCTCTCTGCTTGATGACTATGCTGTGTGGTATGGCCAGGGCCGATGATGTCTATGTCTGTACGGACGATTATGGCAATAAGACTTACCAGAATATGGCTGGCGGTAAAAACTGCAAGCGGGTTGATCTGCCGAATGTGACGACGATTCCGGCACCCAAGGTCAAGGCTGGGGCGAGTTCAGGTTCCTCTTCGGCCAGTTCGCCATCCGGTTTTCCAAAAGTTGATCCAACCACGCAAAAGTCGCGTGATACCGAGCGCCGTCGTATCCTGGAACAGGAATTGGCTGGCGAGGAACAAAAGCTCGCTAACCTGCGTCAGGAGTACAACAATGGTGAGCCCGAGCGGCGTGGTGATGAGCGCAATTACCAGCGTTATCTGGATCGTGTCAGTCAATTGCGCGAAGATATTTCCCGTACCGAGAATAACGTGTCTTCCCTGAAGCGTGAACTTGGCAATCTGAAAGACTGATGCTTCATTCCTGTTGGCGATACGCTGACTGATCCTTGTTTTTATCGGTGTGCCTATGATTGGCTTTAATTCTTCAAGCTATGCCGGCCTTGAGTTGCTGGCATCCATCATCCTGGTTGTGGATGGTCAGCATCGAATCAAATACGTGAATCCAGCCGGTGAGCTGGCCCTGGGTGCTTCGCGCAAGATTCTCTACAAGTGTGGCCTGGAAGACGTCTTTCTCAATACGATCGAGATGGGTGAGGTGATTGCTGACGTGGTGGCCAATAAGTTCAGCAACAAGCAACAGGAAATTACCCTGGATCGAATTTTCAATCATGAACAATTGCATGTGCACATGATTGTCAGCTTCATGGAGACGCCCAAGAATCATGTGATCATCGAGTTGCGTGAAAACATGCAGCAGATTCGCGTCGATCGTGAAGAGCGCATGCTGGATCAGAGTCAGGCCAACAAGGAGTTGATCCGTAATCTGGCGCATGAAATTAAAAATCCCTTGGGTGGAATCAGAGGTGCGGCCCAGTTGCTGGAGTTTGAACTGGAAGATCGCGATCTCAAAGAATATACGCAGGTCATCATCAAGGAAGCAGATCGCCTGCAAACCCTGGTAGATCGTTTATTGGCACCCCACCGACGACCGCATCTGGTTTCCGACGTCAATGTTCATGAGGTGTGTGAGCGTGTGCGTTCATTGATTCTGGCGGAATTTCCTGCGGGTCTGGTGATTGAGCGCGATTATGATTTGTCCTTGCCAGAGTTTCGTGCCGACCGCGAGCAGTTGATTCAGGCAGTCTTGAATATTGCCCATAATGCCGCTCAGGCACTAGCTGAAAAAATTGCAGAAGGCACGGCGAAGATTGGTTTTGTGACACGGATTGCGCGTCAAGTAACCTTCGCAAAAACCCGTTACAGATTGGCATTGGTCTTGCATGTCACCGATAACGGTCCGGGGATACCGGAAGAAATCAAAGACAAGATTTTCTTTCCTTTGGTAACGGGCCGCGAGGGTGGAAGTGGTTTGGGATTGACCTTGGCGCAGACATTCATTCAACAGCATCATGGCATGATTGAATGTGAAAGTAGACCAGGCAGGACCGACTTTCGCATCATGTTGCCGCTGCTGTGATCCTGGCCGCGGCGTGTATCACCATAACTAGAAGATCGCCGTACCTACATGAAAAATATCTGGATTGTTGATGACGACCAATCGATTCGCTGGGTTCTCGAAAAGGCTTTAACGCGAGAAAACCTGCCCGCCAAATCATTCAGCAATGCCAAGGATGCCATTGAGGCACTGGAACACGAAATTCCACAGGTGCTGATTTCTGATATTCGTATGCCTGGATCATCGGGTCTGGAGTTATTGCAAACAGTTAAACGCCAATTTCCAGGTTTGCCGGTCATTATCATGACGGCCTATTCGGATCTGGATAGCGCGGTGGCAGCTTTTCAGGGGGGGGCCTTTGAATATCTGGCCAAACCATTTGATATTGATAAGGCGGTAGAGCTGATTCGTCGTGCGCTGGAAGAAAGTCTGCGTGAAGCTTCGGTTGAAGAGCGCATGACCGAAGCGCCTGAGATTCTTGGCCAGGCACCTGCGATGCAGGATGTATTCAGGGCAATTGGTCGTTTGAGTCACTCCAATGTGACCGTGCTGATTACTGGCGAATCGGGTTCTGGTAAGGAACTGGTTGCAAGAGCCTTGCATAAACACAGTCCTCGCAGCGAGCACCCCTTCATTGCCCTGAACACTGCGGCGATTCCTAAAGATTTATTGGAATCTGAATTATTTGGTCATGAGCGTGGCGCTTTTACTGGTGCCCAGACGATGCGTCGTGGTCGCTTCGAGCAGGCGGAAAATGGCACCTTGTTTCTGGATGAAATTGGTGACATGCCATTTGATCTGCAAACCCGATTGCTACGCGTGTTATCCGATGGTCATTTTTATCGCGTTGGTGGTCATAGCCCCTTAAAAGCCAATGTACGGGTGATTGCTGCCACTCACCAAAATCTGGAAGATCGGGTACGCCAGGGCCTGTTTCGCGAAGACTTGTACCATCGCTTGAATGTGATTCGCTTGCGCCTGCCAACGCTGCGCGAACGCCGTGAAGATATTCCTTTGCTGATTCGTCATTTCTTGCAAAAGAGTGCGCACGATCTGGGTGTGGAAGCCAAACGGGTATCCGAATCGGCCATGCGTTTTTTGAGCCAGATGGATTTTCCGGGTAACGTGCGTCAGCTGGAAAACCTCTGTAACTGGCTGACTGTGATGGCGCCAGCCCAGACCATTGAAGTCAAGGATTTGCCGCCTGAAATGCGTACCGGGCCAGTCAACGAGTTGGTAAAGGATGATCCATGGCAGGCGGCCAGTCGACCTGAAGTCAATCGCATTTTTGAGTCTGGTCCAGGTAAAACGGCTGCACCTGTAAATAGTGGCTTTGTCCCTGAGTCGCTGTCATCCGCTGGTTTGGGTTCTGCTACCGGTTTTGATTCTGCTTCGATGGGTTTTGCAGAATCAATGCCAGTGGCCAGTGTTTCATCAAGTTGGTCCGAACTTCTGGAGCAGCATGTCAAAACCATGTTGGCGGCTGATCAGTCCAACATCATGGATGTGTTGACCAGGGATTTCGAATCCATTCTGATTCGAGCCGCTTTGGCTTCCACCCGCGGTCGGCGCATTGAAGCAGCACAAAAGCTTGGAATAGGGCGCAATACCATCACCCGTAAAATCCAGGAACTCGGTTTGGACAACCCTGCCTGATAAACCCCTTTTATCTGTTGCTGTAGCAACTATGCAAATGGGCAAGCCTGGTATCAGCTTGCCCATTTTGTTTTTTGGATAGCGGATGACATCGCTGTGCGCGAAATTACTCAAACTCGGTGATGTCAGTTGGTCATCCTGAATATCTATTCATTGTGTATCTCGATCGGGGGGAAACAATCGCATATTGATGTGCCTGGAGTTAACAATAGTTAAACCGAGATAGGTGTTATTGCTCATTAACCTTGGATACTGTAAGGCGGTATATTCAATTTTATAGCTTGTTAAGTGCTATTTAATTACCTGTAGAAACTGGATATCAGGGAGTATTGTCCATTGTTGAGTAAGTATTGTCAGCTTTGAACAACAAATTGATACTTAAGTTAAAGTAGTTTATTAAGTTTTCTCTTAAGTCTTGTTACTATCCAAAAAAATAGACGATTAACCGTACATCGTATTCAGTAGGGCTGGGAGGCCACTGAGACATCTGTGCACATGCATGCCGGATGTTGGCCATAACAAGTCGGTTGTTTCACTCGACTACCCCATCCCTGCTCGGGTATAGAGAGATAAACATCATCATGACTATTGCGCCTGCCCAGACTTTTCAGCCTGCCAAATGGCTTTCGCGCCTCAGCACATCGCTTGCAGGGCTACTTTTATTTTCCAGTGCAGCGCTGGCTCACAATGTGGATACCTCTTTAATGCAAATAAAAGCAGTCGCTTCAGAAGCCGAAGTTGCAGTTCAATTAACAATGATACGACTACCTCCATCTGTCACTATATTTTTAAACGACGATAGCTTGTGGCTTGGAGTTAGATGCCTTAATTGTTAATAATTTTTGTGAAGATTTAACAGTTAATTTTTTTCTGATAGTTAATATCCATGCATTACAAAATTAGTTAAACCGTGCTATCTGCACGAGCCAATTTTTTGGGAGGAAGTTGGCTTTTCAGGTTTTCCTTGGAACATATTCAGATTTGGAACGGTTCCATTGGTACGTCTGCATCTATTCCTCCCTGGTTGCGAGTGAATTACATATGAAAAAAACAAAGATGCGTTTGTTTAGCCGATTTGGTATTGCCAATTTATTGAGCAGCTTGGTCTTGCTCGCTGTGGCTGGGCAGGCCAACGCCGTTGATTTGCAGGTATCGAGTTTTACCGATACACCAGATCCCGCTGTGGCAGGCGGCAATATCACCTATTCAGTTCGTGTTGAAAATAACGCCACTGACTTTGCCAATAATGTCGTGGTTCAAGTCACAGTCCCAGCGACGACCACGTTTGTCAGTGTCAATGATGGTCGCTGTGCTTTTAATGCGGGTGCAAATCGTGTTGATTGCGCATTTGGTGATTTAGAGGGAACGTTGGCTGCTGGTAATCCGATCAACTTTGACGTGGTTGTCAAAACTTCGCAAGTTGGTACGGTAGCACCGCAGACTACGATCTCATCATCTAATACCGATACCAATCCAGCTAATAATACGCTGGCGCAAAACACCACTGTTGGGGCAGGCGCAGATTTGGTAATTGCTAATGTGACGGGTGCACCGGCGACAGTGACAGCCGGTGGCTTGGTCACCTATACGGTTAGTACCGCCAATAACGGACCTAGTGTTTCAACGCAGCCTCGTTTGACCTTTACGTTGTCACCAGAAACCACCTATGTTGCCAATAGTGCAACCGGAACCGGATGGACCTGCTCAGGTGCAGCACAAACGGTGACTTGTAATGCAACCAATGTCGCTGTGGGTGCTTTACCGATACTGACTTTGCAAGGCACGGTTGGTAGCTTGCCCAGTAGCGGCAATATCACTGCAACAGCAACTATCAGTGAAAATGGTGGGACACCAGACCCGATACCCAATAACAATAGCCAACAAGCGACTGTTGCAGTGGCAGCAGGCGCCAATTTGTCGATTACCAAAACAGTGCCGTCACCTGCCATTGCAGGCACGAATGTGACCTTCACTTTATTGCCAAGAAATACCGGCCCAAGTGCGGCAGCCAATGTGGTGGTGACAGATACCTTGCCTGCAGGCTGGACTTATGTTTCTGCAACCGGAACCGGTTGGACTTGTACCAACCCTGCGGCACAAGTCGTTAGTTGTACCGCTGCAACCTATGCTGTGGGTGCGACCAATAATATTAGTCTGGTTGCGTTGGCACCCAATAATGCGACAGTCGGTCCAACAGGAACGGTCTACACCAATAGTGTTGGCATTAGCAGTGATACGGCTGACCCTAATGCCGCCAATAATAATGGGACTGCCAATGTGAATGTGTTGCCTGACGGCGCCGACTACCGGATTAATTTTGGCGGTAAGGCCCCAACACCGGTAGCTCAGGGTTCTGACCTGACCGCCACGCTCAGCATTACCAATCTGGGACCGAGGACTGCCACAGGCAATGCTCGTATCGTCTTGGCATTGCCAGTTGGTGAGACTTATGTTTCTTCCAGTGGTACTGGTTGGACTTGTACTTCGTTGAATCCCATCACATTGTCTTGTGACTACGCACTTGGTGCTGGTTTGGCTGTGAGTGCGTCGAGTGCCAACCTGGCGATTATCACGAATGCTGGCTTGGCGGGAACACTGACCAGCAATGCCTGTACCGGTAGTAGTTTGCCTGCAGCAGCGGTCGGTGCTACTGCTGCACCGCCAACACAAGGAGACCCCAATACCAGTAATGATTGCCTGGGCAAGTCGGTTGTTTCTACCGGTACTCAGGCCGATTTGTCGGTGACCAAACTGGCCAATACGGTAGATGCCAATACCAATGTGGCGACCAATGAAACTTATGTGGACTTCACGATTTCGGTCACCAATGCGGCGACTTCAACAGGTGCTGCTACGGGCATGGTGGTAACGGATACTTTGCCAGCAGGATTTTATCTGGCAGGTAAAACGACGATGGCATTACAAGGCACGCCTGGGTTTACTTGCGGTTTTGGCGCAACGATTACCTGTACTCAAAATGGTGGCGATACATTGGCGATTGGTGCCACCCGCGATATCACCATCAGAATTAATCGACCATTTGGCGATTCTGGTGCTGGCACATTTACCAATAACGTTTCAGTGACGAGTACGACAATTGGTGATGCAGTTACATCCAACAATTCAGGATCAACAACATTTACGGTTGACCCCATTGCCGATGTTGAAGTGACTGGCGTCACAGTGACACCCAATCCAGTGAAAGCGGGTGTTGATGCAACCTATGTCATCAGTTATCGGAATAATGGTCCATCTACTGCACAGGCAGTCAGCGTCAATAATGTGTTCACCTTGCCAGGCGGGGATGCTGGTTATACATTGGTTTCGGCAACCTCGACTAAAGGGACTTGCACCAGTACAGTTACTGACCAGACTTGTACTATTGGCACGATGGCGAGTGGCGAAACACAATCCATTACTGTCAAAATTCGACCTAACTGGCAGACTGGTGCAGCCAATCGCATCTTTACCAATACGGCAACGATATCAACGACTACTGTTCAGTCCGATGTTACCAATGATGCCAAGAATGCCAGTTTAACCATCAATCCTGCTGCAATTGATCTGATTGTCAACACGACCGATCTGGTTGATCCGGTTGCTTATGATTCCAGTGTGGCAACTAACTATATTGACTACAAAGTCAATGTCAACAATGCGGGTCCTTCCTTGGCTACTGGGGTGCAATTCAATGCGATTATTGCACCAGCCAATGGTAAGCAAATTACCTTTGTAGGCGATACCAGTACCTGGGGTGGGGCACTGAATGCGGCGCCTTTGTGTAATAACATTGGCACGGCAACAACTGGTCCAGCGACCACAACGATTAGCTGTAATCTGTCTGCCACATCACAACTTGCCGCAGGCGCTAACGTAGATGTTTATTTGCGGTTCAGAGTCGATTCGGCTCCAACGACGGGTGGTGATACTTATACCATTACACCAACTGCCTCAGCGAGTGAGACAGAAGCTAATCTGACAAATAATACGGAAGGTGAGCAGACCACGGTTCGTACCAAAGTGGATTTATCGGTGTTGAAAACATCGAGTAAAGCTACAGTGAATGTCTATGAAACATTTACCTATACGCTGACAGTTGGTAATGCGGGTCCTGGCGACAGTTCACAAACGGATATCACTGATACCTTGCCCGCCAATGTCAAGGTTGTCACGCCACCTGTCGTTTACAACAAGGTTGGTCCTGCCGGTAATGGTAATTGCGTGATGGCAGGCCAGACTAATGGTGCTGGTGGCACGATTAAATGTGCCATGGGTGTCTTGAACAAGAATGGTACTGCGACGATCACGTTTGATGCGCAGGTCATCAGTTCTGCTGCTGCAACTGTTACCAATAATGTCGTAGTCAACAAGGATGCTGGCGTTAATTATCCTGAGATTGATTCCAATCAAGTTAATAATACCGCTAACAATGTCGTCAACTTGGCGGGTGGTTCAATTGCTGGTCTGGTGTTTTTGGATCGCAATGATAATGGTATTCAGGAGGGTACTTCGGCAGCGCAGGACAAAGGCATTGCTGGTACGACGTTGACCTTGACTGGTAAAACTGTCAATAATGAAAGTTTGAATTTGACCGTGGTCACCGATGCCAATGGCAATTACAAATTTGATTATTTGCCTGCCTCTGATGCAGCCGGTTACATAATTACTGAAACTCAGCCTGCCTGTTGTGGTAATGGCACACCTCGTCCAGGAACTGTTGCTGGCGCTCCAGCTGGCGTAGCAGGCACCAATACCCCAGTTCAAAGTGTCATTGCCCAGATTGTGTTGGGGGCAGGGCAGAATGGTATTAATTACAACTTCCCTGAAACTGTGGGGCAGGAAATTTCAGGTTATGTTTATCTTGATGCCAATAATAATGGTGTCAAAGATGGTGCCGAAATCGCTTTCCAAAATGTGACGGTCACCATGACTGGTTATGCCTACGGCCTGAATGGTACGGATGATGGCGGTGCAGGTGATGATGTTGCCATTCCAAATGCCGTGGTTCAAACAGATGGCACGGGTAAGTATTTGTTTACAGTGGGGTCAGCCGGCAAGTACACGCTGACTGAACAACTGGCGCAACCACAATCTGCAGGCAAGACAAGCCTGCGTGGTAAGACAACTGCGGGTACCGTCACTAACGGTGGCACAGCAGGTGCCGTCACGACGGTTGCAGCTGAAACAGCCGGTGCACTGCCAAGCAAAATCAGCAATGTGATTTTGCTGCCTGGTAGCGTCTCAATAAATAATAACTTTGGTGAAATTCTGCCAGGCAGTATTGCCGGTTATGTATTTACCGAAAGAAATGCTACAGCCAATCGTCAGGCTGCCGATGATGCTTATCCCGGCGTCACCATCACTCTGACGGGTACGGATGATCTGGGTGTGATCACCGCTAAAAATATTCAGACTGATGCCAATGGTGCGTACATCTTTAATGATCTGCGTCCCGGTACTTATGTCGTCACTGAAACTCAGCCTGGTGGTGTGACCAGTGTTGATGCTTTCCCAGGTAAAGATCAGACAGCAACAACTCGTGGTAACAAAAACGGTAATGATGTCATCAATACGATTGCAATCGTGAGCGATCGGATTGTCACGGAAACCAACTTTGCAGAATTGAATGGACCTGCTCGCCCACCGATCGCGATCAAAGGCAAGGTTTACGCTGACTACAACAATGATGGTAATACTGATGCCAATGAGCCTGGTTTTGGTGGTGTGACGATGAACCTGACAGGTACCAATGACTTGGGTGTCCTTGTCAATGTGAATGTTCAAACCTTAGCCAATGGCACTTATTCTTTCGATAATCTGAGACCTGGTACCTACAAGGTGACTGAACAGACCGAACCAGCCAATACGGTAAACGGCAAGGTAACTGCGGGCACAATTGCAGGTGTTCCAACCGGTGTTGCAGTGAATGGTCCGCCTTCGGTCATTAATGGCGTTACCTTGGTGGCAACCGACTCAATCAATAATAACTTTGGTGAAGTTGCCAACAACGCCGCCATTTCGGGCAAGGTATTTAGTGATTCAAATAATGATGGCGTATTTAACGGTTCTGACACTGCAATAGCAGGTGTCATTGTCACCTTGAATGGCACAGACAGTATCGGACCAGTTAACAAGCAAACGACGACAGATGCCAATGGTCAATATCGATTCGATAACTTGTTACCTGGTACTTATCGTATTACTGAGCCGGTTCAGCCTACTGGTACATTGAATGGTATTACCAAGGTCGGCACGATTGATGGTGTTGCTGTCGCAGGTGCTACAGCAACACCGACGTCAACCGTGCCTTCTGAGATTAATACAGTGACGTTGCCAGCGGGTAAATCGTCAATCGATAACAACTTTGCTGAGTTTATCGGTGCCACCCTGAGTGGTACGGTCTGGTATGACATCGGTGCGACATCACGCGTTCTGGATGGCGGTGATCGTCGTTTGCCGGGTTGGACTGTGGAAGTCATTGATCCTAGTAAAACTGGCGCACAGCAGTTGGTTGCCAGCGTTGTAACGCGTTCCGATGGTAGTTATTCCGTCCCTAACTTGGTTCCCGGTGTGCGTTACGAAGTTCGTTTCCGTGATCCGGGTTCTCGCGTTGTGTTTGGCAAGCCCGTCAATGGCGAGCAGGGCGGTGCAAAATATACTTGCAAGGACGCTGGCGCTTTGACTGAGCGTAGTTCTTGTGTCAAGACGGATGGCGCTGCATTAAGTATTGTGCTTTTGCCTGGTGACAATATGGTTGAGCAAAGCTTGCCTGTCGATCCAAGTGGTGTCGTCTACGATGCCAGTTCGCGTGCACCAGTTCCTGGTTCAGTGGTAACGCTTGCACCTGTTGGTACTTGCCCTGGCTATGATCCCAATCTGCATTTGGTGAACGGTAGCAGCTATAACATTTCAGGTACCAGCGCGAGTATGACGGTAGGTGCTGATGGTTTTTATCAGTTCCTCTATGCCAATAATGCGCCAGCATCCTGTCAGTTCCAAATTTCAGTGACGCCACCGGCTAACTATACTTTTGTCTCCAAGCTGATTACACCTGCTGGCTCTTTGAGTACACCGCCAGCACCAGGCAGTTACTTGGTGCAAACCCAGGCAAGTCCGCCAGCAGTAGGACAAACCACGACTTATTATTTGTTGGTGACAGGAGGTAGCGCCACACAAAGTGTCCTGCATAACCATATCCCGTTGGACCCAGCGGTATTGCCGGGTTTGACCATCAGCAAGATTGGTTCAGCGCAGACTGTTGAGTTGGGCGATAGCCTGACCTACACCATCAAGGTTCGCTCAACAACCGGTGCTTCATTACCGATTGTTGCCGTGACGGATACCTTACCGGCTGGCTTCAAATACATCAAGGGCACCTCAAGGCGGCTGGTCAATGGTGTGGCCAGTGTCTTGGCCGATCCGGTTGGTGATGTTGGCCCGGTCCTCACCTTCAATCTGGGTGCCATTCCCCAGAACGGTGACGTCACCTTCAGCTACCGTGTCAGAGTTGGTGTGGGTGCCCAGCAAGGTGACGGCATCAACCGGGCCCAAGCTACTGCGGGCAGCATCCGCTCCAATGTGGCCCAATTCAAAGTCACTGTCACAGGTGGTGTATTCACTCAAGAGGCCTGCGTACTCGGTAAAATCTTTGTGGACTGCAACAACAACCACATCCAGGATCCCGAAGAACTCGGCATCCCTGGCGTACGCCTCTACATCGAGGACGGCACCTACCTCATCTCCGACGTTGAAGGCAAATACAGCATCTGCGGACTCACCCCCCGCACCCACGCCATCAAGGTTGACAAGACCACCTTACCCTTTGGATCGCGGCTCACCACTTCTAGCAACCGCAATGCGGGCGATGCCAATAGCCTCTTCATGGACCTCAAGAATGGTGAACTGCACCGCGCCGACTTCATCGAAGGCTCCTGCTCCAACACCATCCTGGAGCAGGTCAAAGCCCGTCGCGCCAATGGTGAAACCCGTGCTCCTCAGACCGAACGCAAAGTCGGCAACGGCTTTACCTTCAGCAGTAAACCGGCCGCCTATCCTCAGCAAGGCACCGACAGCGCCAACCAACGCGCCGTCAAACCACGCTACCCCGACATAAAGTGTGGTCCCGGTGATGCCAGCGATGCCCAATGCAACACCCCCGTGCCCCAATTGCAAATCACCCCCCCATCGACTCAGGGAGGCGCTCATGCCCAATAACGCACAGCGACCGCCTATCAAGCACCCCTCGATGGAGAATAACAAGATGCAACAACAAACTAAAACCCTGGTAGCCAGCCTCGCGCTCCTCTTTCCCGTACTACCGGGTTTCAGCCTGAATGCCATGGCCACCCCCGTTGGTTACCAAGTCAGCCCCGAGCTGCAAGGCCCCATTCCCGGCTCTATCTCCCAGACCCCGCCATCGGTCTACAAAGACGAACGTGGCGGCACAAACTACAGCCTTAATGCCCAGGTCAGTGAAGTCCAGGTCAGCGTCGACTGCAACGACATCGTTGCCGATGGCCAGACCCCCGTTAAAATCACCGTGCGGGTATTGGATCGTCAAGGCCAACCCCTCAAGGGCGAGAGCTACCTCACCGTTGAAACCACCGGTGGCCGCATCCAGCTCCTCCAGGCCCGCACCGACGAACTCGGCCCGGGTCTGCGAGACATCGACAAAGTCACCCAGGGCACCCAAGTCAAAGTCATCGATGGCATTGCCGAATTCAACCTCATTGCCCCCCACGTGCCCCAAGATGTGCGCGTCCGCGTCACCGCGGGGCGCTCGGTAGCCGAAGGCAGCATCAGCTTCCTGCCGGAATTACGCGAAATGCTGGCCATTGGCCTCATCGAAGGCGTGCTCTCTGCCAAACGAGTCAATGAATCCAGCATCGTTCCGGCCCGTATCAACGACGGCTTTGAGCGCGACATCCAGCGCTGGGAGCGTAGCTTTAACAACGGCAAATCCAGTGTCGGTTTACGTTCAGCCTTCTTTGTCAAAGGCAAAGTCAAAGGCGAGTATCTCCTCACCGCCGCCTATGACTCCGACAAAGACACCCGCCAACGACTCCTGCGCGATGTCCGGCCCGACGAGTTCTATCCGGTTTATGGTGATGCCTCCATCAAAGGCTTTGATGCCCGCTCCCGGGATCGCCTCTATGTGCGAGTCGACCACAATAAAACCTATGTCCTGTATGGTGACTTTGCCACCGGTGATGGCTTCTCCCAAATTACTGGCGCAGGGCAGGTTGCCCCATTACGTTTAAGAGACCTCGGTAACTACAACCGCACCGTCACCGGTGGTCGTTACCACTATGAACAAAACGGCGCCGTGGCCAACTTCTTTGCCACCCACGACACCTTAAAACAAGTCGTCGAGGAATTTGCGGGTAAAGGCATCTCTGGTCCGTACTCCCTGTCCAACAACAGTGGTATCCAGAACAGCGAAAAAGTCGAGATGATCGTGCGCGATCGCAATGCGCCAGCCCGCATCCTCTCGGTCACGCCGCTCTTACCCCTGACCGACTACACCTTTGAACCCTTCTCCGGGCGGATTCTCTTTAACCGACCAATCCCCACCGTCGACCAAAACCTCAACCCGGTTTCGGTACGTATCAGCTACGAAGTGGATCAGTCGGGCCCCTCCTTCTGGCTGTTTGGTGCTGATGGTCAAGTCAAACTCAATGAGCGTCTGGAAGTGGGCGGCTCGGCGGTACGCGATCGCAACCCCTTTGCCCCATATGAACTCTCCAGTGCCAACATTGGCGTGCGACTGGGCGAGAAGACCATGCTGGTGGCCGAGATGGCGCGTACCGTCAGTACCGCCTACAGCAGTAATGGCAATAGCTACAGCCTGCCTGTCAGTGGTCAATCGGTCGCCGATGGGGTAGAGCGCTCGGGTAATGCCGGTCGCATTGAACTGCGTCATCAAGATGAAAAGCTCGATGCGCGGGGCTACATTGCCCGCACCGACGCCACCTTTAATAATGCCGGCGCCAGCTTTACCGGTGGTCGCAGCGAAGCAGGTATTAAAGCCACCGCACCGGTGAGCGACACCATCAAAGTCTATGGTGAAGCCATCAAGACCGAAGATCGCACCACAGGTGCCGATCGCAAGGGTGCCCAAGTTGGCGCGCTCTACCAGGCCACGGAAAAACTCACCCTGGATGTGGCCGTCAAACGCGTCAATGAATCGGCGGGGCTGAGCTCGACCGCACTGGTCCCGACCCCCACCACGGCGCCCCTGGGGCAGGGCTTGCAACCCAATGGTGGCCTGTTTGGCAATGGCGTGGACGCCATCAACCCCACCACCGGCACCGCCATTCTCTCACCGACCAGCAACGCCTCGGTGGGCACCGCCAACCTCAAGCCACTCGATGCCACCACCTTAAAACTGGGCGCCTTATATCAAGCCACCGACAAACTGGGCTTAAAAGGTGAGGTCGAACATGACATCAGTGGTGAAGATAAAAAACGGATTGCCGCAGGGGCCGACTACCTGATTGCCGAGCGCACCAAACTCTATGGTCGCTATGAAACCCAATCCGGTCTGGCTTCCATCTACTCACTCAATCCGGCCGATAAGAGTACGGCCTTCGTCTTTGGTGTGGACAACACCTACGCACCGGGTCAGCAACTCTACTCGGAATACCGCTTAAGAGATGCCATCTCATCCAACGACATGTACTGGGCCAATGGTCTGCGCAACACCTTCAATGTGGCCGAAGGCGTGCGTTACCAGACCGGGCTGGAATATCTCAAGGTCCTCAGTGGTTCGGGGCAGGCAGCCTTGGCGGCCACGGTCGGCCTTGACTACACCGCCAACCCCTTATGGAAAGCCTCGGGTCGTCTGGAAGCCCGCCATGTCTATGATTCACCAACCGTGGCCGGTAGCGACTCCTACCTCTCCACCTTGACCTATGCCCGCAAAATGTCGCGCGACTGGACCTTCCTCACGCGCAACTACCTGCTCTATACCGACTACCGCGGTGGACTGGGCGATGCCTTGCAGGATCGTTACCAGATCGGTGCGGCCTATCGCGATACCGACACCAACAAGATCAACGCCCTGATGCGCTACGAATACAAATACGAACGGGATGAATCCGGTCTGCAACAAGGCACCGCCATTCAAACCACCCCCAGCCATCGCCGTGTGCATCTGTTCTCCAGTCATGCGGACTACCATCCTACGCGCCCCTGGTGGCTGACCGGTCGATTGGCCGCCAAATGGGTCAATGATCCCTTGGACAACGTCAACTCCCGCTATTCAGCCTGGCTGGTATCGGGTCGTGCCGTGTATGACATCACCGAGCGCTGGGACCTGGGCGTCATGACCAGCTATATGGGCAGTCCCTATGGCAGCAGTAAACAATGGGCGCAAGGCTTTGAAGTGGGCTACCTGATTCGTCAGAATCTCTGGCTCTCGGCTGGCTTTAACTGGACCGGCTTTTCAGATCGCGACCTCACCGGTACCGACTACACCCAGCGCGGTGCTTACCTGCGCTTGCGCTTCAAGTTTGATGAAGACCTCTTTGAGCGCAAGAGCGAAATGGTCAATCGTTCCTTAGATCGTAGCGTGGACAGCACAGCTGTGGCCATTCCGAGCAAATAAACCTAGCGAGTCTTATTACCATGCATAAAAACCTCCTTACCCTAGCCGTTCTGCTCAGTCTGACCAGCCTGAGCCATGCCCAAACCAGTGCCCAGCTCAACCCCCAGGCCAAACGCATCACTGATCAGGCGATTCATGCCGACTACCAGACCTATGAAGCCGTGCAGGGTCGCATCAAGGCCTTGAATGACCAAGGTCGTCGTGTGGCTGACTATCACTTGGCCAAAGCCCAGTGCTGGCTCGATGTCAGCTTCCATGAATACACCCGCAATGATCGCTCCGCCTTCCCTCAGGAAGCCCTGACCGAATCAGAAAAGCTGGTCTACGGCATGGAACAAAAACAAGTCTTGGGTGATGAAACCCCCTTGGTCAACAACGCTGACAAACTGCGTCCGGACCTCTGGGAAGCAGCGGACAAACTCCATCAACATAGCGGCTTTCGTTGTGCTGCCCAGCAAACGGCCTGTGCCGAAGTCGAGCTGGTTCATGCGGGCAATGAACACAAACAGCAAGGCTGGCGTCATGGCAAACCGTATATCCAGATTGCCGAAGATCTGGTTGGACAAGCCCAACGTGCGGCTGAACAATGTGCTAGCGCCGCTCCTGTGACACCAGTGGTAGCGGTGGCCATGAAGCCGGTACAACTCGATGCCAATGTGCTCTTTAACTTTGACAAGCACGACATGGTCAATGTGCGCAGTCTGACCAAGATCCGACTGGACAAATTGATAAGTCAGCTCAAGTCAGGCGAAGTGACAGCCAATGAGATATTGATTGTGGGTCATGCAGATCGCTTGAACAGCACCGGTAAGCGCGACTACAACATTGAGCTGGCCAAACGCCGTGTGGCCACGATCAAGTCTTATATGATCGGGCAGGGTATCGATGCCAAGCTGATCAAGACCGATGCGCACGCGGATTCGGAGCAGGTAGTGGCATGTACGGCCCGCTATCGCTCCGCAGTCGAGTTGCAGGAATGTCTGTTGCCAAACCGTCGGGTTGAGGTTCAGATCAATGGCCAGAAATAAGCATCGTTGTTCATAAAAGACCTATACTTATCGTGAGTATAGATTTAAATTAGCTGCTCAGGTGCTTATATAAAGGCTTGTTTAAAACACTCCCAGGGGGTGTTTGGTGCTGCAATTGAATTCAATGAATGACTTTCTGCCTCATCATCAATGAGACCATGAGGCAGAAAGCGCAGCCAAGCATTGTTTCTGTAAGCTGCTCAGCCGTACTGATCAATTATGCGGATATCGTTTTAACGATTGTTTAACCGACATGGGTCAGTGCTTTCAACGAGTCGGCCACGCCTCTGGTGTGGTCGGCAGTGTCGGATGATTTATGGCTGATTTCAGATAACGATGAAAAAATACCGGAGAGGTTGGATACTTTGCCGGCCTGACTCTCGATATCCTCGGCAACCGCACTGATATCACTGGCCAGTTTGATAATGTCCGTACCAATATTGTCAGCACTGGTACGAGATTTTTCGGCCAGTTTGCGAACTTCATCGGCGACCACAGAAAAGCCCCGGCCACTTTCACCGGCACGGGCCGCTTCAATGGCTGCATTCAAGGCCAGCAAGTTGGTTTGATCGGCAATCTGTTGAATCACTTCCACCACGCTCTTGATTCGACCACTTGATTCAGCCAGGCCACGAGCGCTTCTTGCCACATCAGCCGCCTGGTCGGCCAATGAACCCACTGTTCGACCGGCATTTTCCACCACCTGCTTTTGTTCACCCACATTGCCAGAAAGATCCGCAACGGAGGCATACAACTCTTCTGCATAATTTTCAACCTGGCGTGCGGTCACTTCCTGGTGTTCTCTTGCTTTCTTGAGTTCCTGACCCAATTCGTTGAGGCCAGCGACCACCGAGCCAAAGTTTTGGCCAAACTGGTTTTGATCATACTGACTGTCAAAATTACCATCACGGTAATCACCCATCTGCCGCAAAATGGCGCGCGAAAGGCCACCGAGTGCTGATATCTGGCGACGTAAGAAGAACGCCTTGAAGTCACCGTAATGAACGGGAAAGTTGTTGATATAAGTATCATGAAACTGTTCATTGCCAGCTGTCTTGAAAAAAAACACGGCGGTCAGCGTCTGATTCAGATTCAGACCCAGAATTTCCCCAAATGAGGAGAAGCCAACCACTGGGGTATCACCAAAGATTGAGCCCATCCTGGCGAGATCGTTACCGTTATAAAGGCGACGCAAGATGCAGTCATTCAAGATACCGGCGACCGGTTTGCCGGGTTTACCTTGCAGGAATTTTTGATAATCGGCCTGGGTATGTGTCGCCAGGTTGGTACGTTTGACCAGGATGAGTTCTTCACCTGGTGCGATATCACAATAGAAATGAACAATACCGTTATTCAAATCTATTTTTGCAATCGAGCGAACATAGAATTCCTTGCCGATCTTGATGGCAAACGAACAATCAGCCAGCTTGCTTTCTATCTGGTCAGGACGGCAGGACAAGGACTGACAGAGCGCATCAATAATCGGTACAACCCGACCCTGGCGATCCAATATCGACATGACGGTACGTTTTTCCAGCGAGGCACCCAACACCTGAAAGCTGGTTGACAGCGGTTCAAAGTTTTGCGTTTTGAAAATGCCAAAATGTGTTTTTGGTGCGGTCTTCATAAAGGCAATCAGCGCATGACCCTGAATTTTTTTCTTGCCATCATGCAGCCAGGTATTTTGAAAGTCCAGTTTGCCACCGGCAGAACCACCGACAAACAGGCAAGGAAACTTGCCGGACTCGTAGAGTGCTTCCATGAAGAAAGACTCAGAAGCCGAGAGTCCATCAAAAAGAATATAGGCCAGCGTCGTGTGGTGATCCAGTGTCATATTGACGCGCACATTTTCAATGGAAGCCTTGATTTTGTTGATGCGGTCCTGGTGACTGATGGACACTTTTCCTTGCTTGATATCTTCACATTCCAGTGGAACCGAAACTAGTTCGCCTTCGCTGATGATCGATGCATTAAAGCACTGCAGAACAATATTGTCCCATTGCTGGCCAGTGCTGCAGTAAAGCTCACTATTTGAATTACACAATTCTCCGGCGCTGGAGGCCAGCATGATGGGTAATCCTGGAAACTGTTTTTGCAAGGTATGCGCGACTGAATCAATATCCAGGTAGGGCGAGACAAAGCCCATGACAAAACTTGGCATAAAACTCAAATCAGCCAGTTTTTGTGCAAGCTCACCCTGTCGTGAGCGGATGGTTTGGACATGTGTATCCGTTTTTTTAACCTTGCTTAACCAATCCATTTGGTACTCCTCGTATTTATTTTGTACTGTCATATAACGGTCATCTAGCGCTACTCTTTAGTAGATGGGCATAGATGAGATTCAATCATTTTTTATATTTAATAGCTTTTATTTATTCGAATTGAGTGTATTTAGTGGGGCTATTTAATAGATCGACCATGCTATGTTACTGATGGTGTGTCTTGTTGATGCTTTGAAAAGAAGGGTAAATCAGCCTTTGATTTAACTCAGGTTGCTGTCAGGCAAGAGGCGTAAACTAAACAAATAACTAAATAAACTGACAATTTGCCCTGTCTTGAGATGGATTGAGGAGAACTCCATGCTGGCCGCCTATATCACGCATCCGGATTGCTACAAACATGAGATGGGTGAAGACCACCCAGAATCGCCAGAACGCTTGGCAGCTATTAATGATCAATTATTAGGACATGGTCTGTTGGATTTGATGCAAAGCTACGATGCACCGCTAGCCAATGAGGAGCAACTGGCTCGTGCGCACAGCAGTCTGCATGTCCATGAAATAGCGGCCATGTCGCCCAAAGAAGGTTATGTCAGCGTTGATCCGGATACGCGGATGAATCCATTTACCTATCAGGCTGCTTTACGGTCAGCTGGCGCAGTTGTATTGGCGACCGATTTGGTTGTGACAGGAAAGTCCTCTGCCGCTTTTTGTAGTATTCGCCCCCCAGGACATCATGCAGAAAAGACAAAAGCAATGGGATTTTGTTTTTTTAATAATATTGCCGTAGGCATTCGTCATGCTTTGGATTTTTATGGGCTTCAACGAGTTGCATTGATTGATTTTGATGTCCATCACGGTAATGGGAGTGAAGATATTTTTGCTGACGATGATCGGGTGCTGATGTGTTCAATATTTGAAAACGATCTTTACCCCTTCTCCGGAACGCAGGCAAAAGGCAGTAATATGATCAACGTTGGTTTGCCACCGTACTCACGTGGTGACAAGATGCGGGAAGCAGTTGAACAGTTTTGGTTGCCAGCGTTGGATGAGTTCAAGCCAGAACTGATTTATATATCGGCAGGGTTTGATGCACATCGGGAAGATGAGATGGGCCGTATGGGTTTGGTTGAATCTGATTATGAATGGGTGACCCAGCAGTTGATGAAAATTGCCAATCGTCATGCTAAAGGGCGTGTTATTTCCAGTCTGGAAGGTGGATATGCATTGAGCTCTCTGGCACGTAGTGTCACTGCCCATGTCAAAGTATTGATTGGTGCAGATTGATATGTTGTAACTTGAACTTTAAATAAAAGAGCCAGCAGCACCATGAATTCACATTACCTGACAGCTTTGTTCAATCCGGCATCCATCGTGGTATTTCCTGGCGGCAACGTCAATAATGATGAGCCGACCGAGTTAGGCCAGATCGTACTGAATCGCTTGCACGAAGGTGGCTATGCCGGACAAATAACTGTATTGAATATTCATACCAGTGGTACTTTGGCTGATCTGACCAATGCGCGGGCGGATCTGGCACTGATTGCAACTCGGCCTGAAGAAGTGGTTGCTTCATTGGAAATTGCCGGTCGAATTCGTTGTCGAGCTGCCATTATCATTTCGACTGGCCTGGATGCGACGGTGGCTGGTTCACTCGATCACATTGCTCGTCAATATGATATTCAATTACTTGGACCAAACTGCCTGGGATTACAAAGGCCCGGCGTCAAATTGAACGCCGGCTTGACGGGTGACTTGGCCAAGCCCGGAGAAATCGGTCTGATCACGCAATCGGGTGCCTTGGCTTCGGCCATTTTGGATTGGGCTGTGGAAAATACAGTTGGCTTTTCGACTGTCATATCATTGGGCAAGCACTCCTCGTTGGATATTGCGGACATGCTCAATTATCTGGCCTCGGACCAGATGACACAGAGTATTGTGGTGCATATGGAAGGCATCAAGAATGCTCGCCGTTTTGTGAGCGCCTTGCGAGCTGCCGCCAGCGCCAAGCCGGTGATTGTGCTCAAATCAGGTCGCAAGCAGGAAAGCATGATTGCAGCACTCACTCATTCCGGCGCTATTATTGGTAATGATGAGGTATTTGAATCGGTTTTGCGAAGAGCTGGTGCAGTACGGGTAAGTTCGGTGACTCAGCTCTTTTCTGCTGCCCAATGTTTGGCCGCACGTTATCGGCCTGTTAAGGGGCATCTGGCGATTATCACCAATGGGGGTGGTCCCGGTGTTTTGGCGGCTGACCGGGCCAATGATCTCAATCTCAAATTAGGTAAATTAGGCTCAGCCGCTATTGCTGAATTAAAAGATACCTTGCCAGTTCATGCATTGCTCAATGATGTATTGGATATCACCGAAGAAGCGACACCAGAACAATTTAGTGCGGTAGTTTCTGCCGCCATGAATGAGAGCGAAGTAGATGGCGTTTTAGTCATCTGTTCGCCCAAGATTGGTGTTGATCCTACTGCCGTTGCTCAATCTATTATTGCTTTGGGTGGTCGTACGGCCAAACCGTTGATTAGTTGCTGGATGGGTGAACGACGGGTCGAGGCAGCACGGGACGCCCTGAGTGCGGCCAATATTCCCACATTTCGCATGCCTGAAGGTGCCGTTGACGCCTTTAATAATATTGCCTCGTACTATCAGAACCAGCAGTTATTGCAGCAGACGCCGCCACCGTTATCCGAACTGGCTCAACCCGATCTCGAAGGTGCCCGGATGTTGATTGATGTGGTATTGGCAGAGCGCAGAAATACCCTGACAGAGATGGAGTCCAAGGCTTTGCTGTCGGCCTTCCATATTCCGGTGACCAAGACCATGCGTGCCAGTGATGTGAATGAGGCCGTCCTGATTGCCAGTCAGCTTGGCTATCCTGTTGCGCTCAAGATTGATTCTCCTGATATTTCACATAAGTCCGATGTGCATGGTGTGGCCTTGAATATTGCCACTGCGGCAGGGGTTCGCGATACCTATAACGAGATGATGCAAACCGTGCGCAAGCTGCGCCCTGATGCTCGCCTGAATGGCATCACGATTCAAAACATGTCAGGCAAGGCACGGGGCAGGGAGCTGTATATTGGTGTGAAGACCGATGAGCCGTTTGGCCCGGTGATCACATTTGGTATTGGTGGCACCATGGTCGAATTGATCAATGATCGGGCCATGGAATTGCCACCTTTGAATCAGTTTCTGGCGCGTCGTCTGATAGAGCGCTCGCGTGCGGCCAATATGCTGGGTGATTGGCATGGTGCTCCCGCAGTGGACATCGAGGCCCTGGAGCAGATTTTATTGCGTGTCTCCGAGATGGTTTGCGAGTTACCACAGCTGCGTGAGATGGATATCAATCCAGTCGTGGTGGATGAGCAGGGCGCCTTGGTGGTGGATGCACGCATTGTGGTTGGTCATGCAGATAGTGACCAGCAAGATTATGCGCATCTGGCCATCCTGCCTTATCCAAGCAAACTCAGTAAAGAATGGGCTTTGCAGGGTGGGGGAATTGTCACCATGCGACCTGTTCATCCGGATGATGCCGAGATGCTGCAACAGTTTGTGCGCAATATGTCACCGGAGAGTCGTTACTACCGCTTTGCCTCGGTGATGAATGAGATGTCACCCTCCATGTTGTCACGCTATACCCTGATTGACTATGACCGTGAGATGGCCTTGATTGCCACTTTCAAGAGTCCTGAGGAAACCAGCAGTGATGTCCAACGCATGGTCGGTATTTCCCGCTACATCATCAATACCGACAACAAGACTTGTGAGTTTTCACTGGCGGTTGCCGATGATTTTCGTGGTCATGGCTTGGGAACACGCCTGATGCGGGCAATCATGGAGCTGGCGTCACAAAAAGGACTGTCACGCATCGAAGGTTATGTACTGAGTGAAAACAGCAATATGCTCAAACTGATGCGCTCGATTGGTTTTACAGTCAATACCGATCCGGATGATCCCGGCTTCAAGATTGTCACCAAGGTCCTTTGACGCCTGATGCTTTAGCCCATAATGATACTTTGAAAGTGCCATTTGCAGAGGCAATCAATACGCACCTGAGCAATGACTGGCAGGCCAATGAATCTGGGCATCTTCATCAAACCCTGATATTGATTGGCCTGCAGCGCCGCGCAAATGAATATCTATTTGTGTATTTATTCAATATCCAGCGTAGCGATCACCGGTGCATGATCGGATGGCTGAGGATTCTTGCGCGGTAGTCGATCAATCGTGCAGGCACTACACACATCGCGTAATGATGGTGAGAGCAGGATGTGATCAATGCGTACGCCCTTGTTTTTCTGAAAACCAAGCTGACGATAATCCCACCAGCTAAAGGTTTTTTCTGGTTGTTCAAACAGACGAAACGCATCATGCAAACCCAGTTCAATCAGGCGTTGCATCGCTGCGCGTTCTTTATCCGAAACCAAGACTTGCCCTACCCAAGCTGCCGGATCATGCACATCACGATCTTCTGGGGCAATGTTGTAATCACCGAGTAATGCCAGCTTGGGGTGTCTGCCTAGTTCATCTTTGACCATCGCTTCCAATGCGGTCAGCCAGCCAAGCTTGTAGATATATTTATCCGAATCCAGTGCCTGTCCATTGGGAATATAGGCACAGATCAGTCGCACGCCATTCACTGTGGCCGCAATCACCCGCTGTTGATCATCTTCATGATTGCAGATATTTTTGACGACATCCGTAGCCGCAGTGCGTGACAGAATGGCCACGCCGTTATAGGTTTTTTGCCCGGTGAAGACACTTTGATAACCCACTTCAGCCAGGGCTGCGGCAGGAAACTTATCATCGGTCAGCTTGGTTTCCTGCAAGCACAAAGCATCCACTGGATTGGCTTCCAGCCAGTTGATGACCTGCGGCAAGCGGACATTGAGAGAGTTGACGTTCCAGGTGGCTATTTTCATATCGGTCTAATTAAGTACCCACGCTGATGCCAACTAAAACGTTGACTTGACGAGCAGGTGAGCTGTAAAGGAAGGCTGATGACAGTCTATTATAAAAACGCTTATGCCCTAAGTATATGACGATGATGAATGATGATCGGAAAGTATGGTGCTCATGACCATTTTCAAAACAGATCAATCAAGGTTAGTCCAGGTGCTGAAAATAAGACCGGGTTGTTAGATTGGCTCTTGACGCAGATGGTTTTGTATTCTTGCTGCCTGCCGAATTTCTTGAGGTGTATGCCCAAAATTATTTAAGAAACTACGCCGCATTCGTTCAATGCTACCAAATCCGACATCTTGAGCAATTTTTTGCAGTGATTCACCCTCATCCTCAACTCTTGGTTTGGCTGTTTCCAACCTTAACAGTTCGATGGCCTTACCGGGCGTATTACCCGTTGTATTGAAGAAGATGCGGCTGAATTGACGTGGACTCAGGCAAGCGATTTCGGCCAGACGATCAATAGACAAAGGTTCATTCAAATGTTTTTTGATATAGTAAAGAACGTCTTTGATCCTTCTTGATTCAGGCTCCATCTCGAGCATGGCTGAATACTGGGATTGCCCACCGGGTCGTCGATGGTATACAACAAGGTCTCTTGCCACATTTTTGGCTACCTGAAAATCGAAGTCGTCTTCAATCAAGACAAGTGCAAGGTCAATGCCTGCTGTCATGCCTGCCGAAGTCCAAATATTGCCATCCCTGGTATGGATTCTATTGGCATCGACTCGAATTGACGGATACTGCGTTTGCAGCATTTTTGCGTAGCGCCAATGCGTTGTTACCCATCGCTTATCAAGTAGGCCTGCCGCTGCTAATAAAAAAGTGCCCGTGCAAACGCTCGCTATTCGTTTTGTTCGACAAGCGGCTTTAGCCAAGATTGTGATGGTGGAGTGGTTAATTTCATGCAAGTGAGCAGTAGGGCCACCTACCGCAATGATGGTTTCTCCTTCTTCAACATCGACAAAGGCCTCGGTCGCGATAGACATGCCGGCGCGGTCCGTGACAAGACCTCCTTCGGCGGATACAACGCGAATGATGTATTGAGCATCAAACAATTCGTTGGCCAGGTTAAATGCCGAGGCCGGGCCACTCAGATCAAGCAATTCGTAGTGCGGAAATACCAGAAAAGTGATTTTTCGTTTCACATCATCCCCAATGCTTTGTAGGTGATTCAGCATGATCAGACGACTTTAACAGAGGACGGGACGAGAGAGCAGCTGTCAGTGGTTTTGTGGTAGCGATAGATAATATATGAATTAGCCACATGGATTTGTTCCATGCGGCTAAACAGGTCAAAATCTGAATATGTCGATTTTGACTAAATCAATCAGCCCTGTCTGGCTTCAAAGGCAGGGATCGCACCAAGGCTGTATTGATGCATGACATCGGAAAGAATATTCACAAACTGGTTAGTGATTTTTTCACCGACGATCTTTGATGTTCCTATGCCCAGAGGCGGGTGGGGGTTGTATTCAATAATCAAATTAACCAGTTGGGCGGCATCGCTGCCAAAGGCAGCGTCAGCGACCATCAGTGCGCATTCAAAGCTGCCAATACTTGGGATGGCAGTATAAAGATTGCCATCTACAGCCACGCCTTGTTCAGCAGGTACGACTTCGGTCACGCCTAATTTTTTCAAGAGTGGCAGTGCATTCAGGCTGGTCGTCACTCGCTTTCCATTTAACAGGCCGGCTGCTCCAAGAAGTAATACGCCATTGCACACGCCAATGATATATCGGGCTTTTTTACCTTGTGCAGCGACAAAGTCAATGACTTCAGGATCATTCTGGGTTTCGGGAGCCAGCATGGGAACGGCCAGCACATCCAAAACTTCTGGGCATTCTGCAAAGGTGGTGGTGGGTTTGGTCCACCAGGAAGGAAAGCCTTCAACGAGATCGTTGTTTTTCCAGAGTAAATGAATTTCAGTACCTGGCAAAAATCCAAATACGGCTTGTACACCAACCATATCCATGGGAAGAAAGCCGGGGCCAATCACTATGCCGACGCGAAATGGTTGGGTTCCTGGTGGATTCATGGCTGCGTGAAGCCGTTGATAGGAAGCAGTCCTGATTGGTGCATGTGGCATTTGTCTCTCCTCAGTCATCTGTTATTGGAGCAGTCAGTTTGCCAAATTTATTCAATCTTTAAAGGACATAAAAGCTGCAAATACAGTCATCCCTGAGATTGCATGGCGAGATGAGTCCAGATTTTTGGGGTATTGTGGATACGCCTGATTTCTGATGTTGGCTGTGTGAATAAACTTCATGTAGCTGTTGCCCCAGCTATTGATGTAAAGATTAATGGGCATTCATGGAGGCTTTAATCAGCTAATTTACAGGAAATACCAACGAAGTTGTTGCGCAAGTTGAGAGGCTTGATGAAACACCTCAACTGGTTAATTACAGAAGATGTTGGTTATAGAAGATGAGTGAAGATTGCTACGACGATAATCAATGATCAGTCGTTAGTCATATGACTCATTAAAACTTGAATCCAGGCGGTGCATTGCCAGCGGGCTGTGCTGGTGCACTTTCATATTTTTGGGGTTCGTCAGCCTTGGCTTCTGGCATGACTTTGACTTGACTCGGAGCGGCTGAAGTTGCAGCAGGTGCTCGATAGTTGCCAGGTAACTGGCTGGTTTTTGGGTAACCGGCCAGATCCAGCGAATTGTCCCAGGTGCTTGGTTCAAAGCCAATTGCAGTGCTGGAACCCACCTTTAAAACTGGAATACCGGTATCCCCCGTTTGGGCCTTCAGGCTGGCAAGGTCTTCATTGTTGGCCACGGTCTTTTCCTGAAACGGAATACCGCGGCGTTGCAATAATGCCCGTCCATCATCACATGGTATGCAGTTGGCACGGGTGTAGAGGACAACAGGGAAGTTTTTACTGCTTTGTGCCAGCGGATATGGCAGGTTGCCATAGGATGATTTTTCTTCTGTGTCAGGCGTTGCATTCCCGTATTTAAGCTGTTTAGTGGTGTGCGATGGTCCACTGAGCACTTTGGCAGGCGCGGGTGGTGGTACATCGCTGTAGGTGATTTTCCCATCAGGACCAACATATTTATATTGTGCCAATGCCGACTGGCTGACGAACAATCCAGCCAATAAACTAGCCAATGTTGTTGATAACAGCCATGCCATCAATCGTGGCTTGTTCATGACATCTCCTCGTATTATTATTTTCAGGCCATGCCACCATGACGCAGCAGGGCATCAATCTTTGGTTCTCGGCCTCTAAAGGCTTTGAAGGATTCCATTGCCGGGCGGCTGCCGCCGACTTCCAAAATTTCATGCAAGAAACGGTGCCCGGCAGATTCGCTCAACACACCGTGTTCTTCAAAATAGGCAAATGCATCGGCAGACAACACTTCAGCCCATTTATAACTGAAATAACCGGCAGCATAACCACCTGCAAAAATATGCGTAAAGGTATTCTGAAAGCGGTTAAAACTGGGTGGGCGATTGACCGTCACTTCATCACGAACTTCATCAAGTAGTTGCTGTACCGATTTCGCGCCGCTTGGGTCAAACTCGGTATGCAGACGCATGTCAAACAGTGAAAACTCAATCTGACGCAACGTTTGCAAGCCATTCTGAAAATTCTTGGCAGCCAGCATCTTGTCGAATAGTGCTTTGGGTAACGCCGCGCCGGTATCAATATGGGCCGTCATATGCTTGAGGACATCCCATTCCCAGCAAAAGTTTTCCATGAACTGGCTGGGCAGTTCTACAGCATCCCATTCCACGCCATTAATACCAGATACGCCTAACTCTTCGACCTTGGTCAGCATATGATGCAGACCATGACCAAACTCATGGAATAGTGTGTTGACTTCATCATGGGTGAAGAGTGCGGGTTTATTACCGACTGGGCCAGAGAAGTTGCAAGTCAGATAAGCAATCGGCGTTTGAATGGCACCATCCACCTTGCGTTTGCGGGTGCGTGCATCATCCATCCAGGCACCACCACGCTTGCCTTCGCGTGCATACAAGTCCAGATAAAACTGACCAACCAATTGCCCCTGATGAGTTTCAATCCGGTAGAAATGGGCATCCTTATGCCAAGTTGAGCCTGTGTCTGGTTTGATATGCACTGAAAACAGTGTTTCGATTACCTTGAACAGACCTTCGATGACCTTGGGTTCAGGAAAATATTGTTTTACTTCTTGTTCCGAAAACGCATAACGCTGTTCGCGCAGTTTTTCAGAGGCGTAGGCAATATCCCAAGCTTCCAGTTTTTCCAGCCCCAGTTCATTGGCTGCAAAAGCTTTGACTTCCGCCAAATCCTTTTCGGCAAAAGGACGTGCACGTTTGGCAAGGTCACGCAGAAAGTCCATCACCTCTTGAGGAGATTGTGCCATCTTGGGAACCAATGAGACTTCAGAAAAATTTTGATAATCCAGCAAATGCGCCTCTTCATCACGCAACTTCAAAATTTCAATAATATTGGCGGTATTATCAAATTGAGTTCCTTGCGCAGCATCACCCAACTCAGAAGCACGTGTGGCATTCGCCCGATAAATGGCTTCGCGCAGGCTGCGCTTGTCCGCATATTGCAAAACTGGTGAGTAAGAGGGGTAATGCATGGTGAATTTCCAGCCAGGCTTGCCGTCACGCTCCGCTGAAGCGCGTGCAGCCTGAATCACGTCATCGGGTAGACCAGCCAGATCTGCTTCGGCTTCGACATAATGGGCAAACTGATTGGTGGCATCAAGCACATTCTCGGAAAATTTGGTCGACAGCGCAGCTTGCTGTTCCTGGATTTCGGCAAAGCGAGGCTTCTTCTCTTCAGACAGTTCGGCACCACCCAGTCGAAAGTCACGCAGGGCATTGCTCACAATACGCTGTTTGGCGGTATTGAGTGTGTTGAATTCGGCACTATTGGCGAGTGCTTTATATTTGTTGAAGAGCTGCAGATTTTGCGAAAGTGCCGTCCAGAACTCGGTGACCTTGGGCAGGTTGGCGTTAAATGCCGCACGCAGTTCAGGTGTATCCATGACAGCATTGAGATGTCCAACCATACCCCAGGCACGACTGAGTTGTTCGGTGCTATCTTCCAACGGTGCAACAAAGTCTTGCCAGGTTGCAGGTGTGTGATCTTGCTCAAGCCTGGCCAATGTTTGCTGGCTATTGCTTAACAGGTGATCAATCGCTGGGGTGACATGTTCCGGCCGAATCTCGGCAAAGCGCGGCAGATCAGAAAAATCGAGTAGCGGATTATTGGCGATTTCGTTAGCAGTATTCATGACCAGACTCATTTCACTTCATCAAGATTTATATATGGCAGGAATGTCTATTCAACCAGCAATGTGCTCACCATGTTAAGCCACAGTGAGTTCGGCAGATTCAATCGTATTGACCAGGAGCATGGTGATCGTCATCGGGCCAACACCACCGGGTACCGGGGTGAGGTAACCGGCAACTTCCTTGACGCCTTCAAAATCGACATCACCACACAGCTTGCCCGCCTCATTGCGATTCATGCCGACATCGATGACCACCGCACCAGGTTTGACCATATCAGCGGTTAACACGTTGCGTTTGCCAACTGCGGCAACCACAATGTCAGCCTGACGGGTCAGCTCGGCCAGATTTCTGGTGCCGCTATGGCAGATTGTGACCGTGGCTGAGGCTTGCAGTAACAGCATAGCCATCGGCTTGCCAACAATATTGGAGCGACCAATCACCACCGCATGCGCACCCTTCACCGGATAGTTGATGCTTTCTAGCATTTTCATGCAGCCATAGGGTGTACAGGGTCTGAAGCCGGGTTGACCAACCATCAGTGCACCGGCACTGGCCACATGAAAACCGTCGACATCTTTTTCGGGCGCAATGGTTTCGATGACCTTGTGGCTATCAATATGATCGGGCAGGGGCAGTTGCACCAGAATGCCATCAATCTTTGGATCGGCATTGAGTTGTGCAATGCGTGCCAGCAGTTCGGTTTCGGTGAGGCTCGCCGGATAATGTTCAAGAATGGAAGTGATGCCATTTTCTTCACAGGCTTTCACCTTGTTACGCACATAGACCTGGCTGGCCTGGTTTTCACCAACCAGAATTACTGCCAGACCGGGCGTGTGACCACGTGCGGTCAGTTTGGCAGCACGTTGTTTAACATCTTCGCGAAGCTGGCGGGACAGTGCGACACCATCAATAAGTTGAGCAGTCATTTATGGAATAGGAGAGTTATTTATCTTTTTGCAAGGCCAGACGCAGCAGATCAGCTACCGTGGAGACATTGAGCTTTTCCATGATGTTGGCACGATGCGCTTCAACGGTCTTGATGCTGATCGACAGGTCATCGGCAATCTGTTTGTTGAGTCGACCAGCCACAATCCGTTCCAGCACTTGCTGTTCGCGTTGCGTCAGCCGATTGAGTAGCGCATCAGTGGCTTCTTTATGCGCATGGGCTTCAGTTTGCTGGGTGGCAATGATCAACATTTTGTCAACCAAGGCGGTAATGGCTTCTTCATTAAATGGCTTTTCAATGAAGTCAATCGCGCCTTTTTTCATGGTGGTGACGGCCATCGGCACATCGCCATGACCGGTAATGAAGATGATCGGGATGACAATATTTTTGGCCAGGAGCAGTTCCTGCAGCTCCAACCCGCTCATGCCGGGCATCCGCACATCAAGAATCAGGCAACCAGTGCGCTTGCTATCAAAATGACTGAGGAATTCTTCTGACGAGGCAAAGGTTTGCACACGATGTCCCTTGGCTTCTAGCAGCCATTGCAGTGAATCTCTGACAGCATCATCATCATCAACAATGAATACCGTATGACGCATCGGGATTGGAGCTGGTTTTTGATTCATATGCATAACCTTGGTAAGTCAATAACAGCAATTAAAACAGCCTGAGTCGTTGGCTAATCCCAGAAAAGCTGGATCTTTCAGCATTTTAGGGCATAGTTTCACTACACAGAACTGGGTTTTTTAACGGGTAAGGTAAATCGGAAAGCACAACCGATCACTTGTTCCTCCTGCAGAACATTTTCAGCCCACAGACGTCCTTCATGAAACTCGATGATGGAGCGGCAGATATTCAAGCCCATGCCCATCCCTTCCTGCTTGGTACTGAAAAAGGGTTCAAACAAGCGATCCATGATACTTGGTTCGATGCCTGGACCTTGATCCAATACCGTAAATTCAATATATCCGGCATTCTGCTGGATGATCAGCCTGACTGCAGCATCGGCGCGCAGTTTTTCTGGATGACTGCCCATGGCTTCAGCCGCATTCCGCAGCAGATTGACCAGCACTTGTTCAATCAGAATCGGATCCATGAAGATGGCTGGCAGCTCCGGCTCTATCTTTGATTTGAGTTTGATATTACGTTTGGATGCTTCAATCTCGGCTAATCCAATTGCATCGGCCACCACCACCTTGACGTCCGTCATGCGCCGATTGGGCTCGCTGCGTTTGACAAACTCGCGTATCCGGCGAATGATCATGCCTGCCCGTTGCGCTTGTTGCGAGGTTTTTTCCAGTGCTGGCAGCAGATTTTGCATGGTTGCCAATGGATTGGCTTCCTGGCTGTCTTCATTGGCCGCAGCGGCCATCACCAATTCAGGCTGATGTTCAATCAATTTGCTGATTTCAGCTTTTAACCGCGCGACGGTGCCCATGCTGTAATTGGTAATGGCAGTGAGCGGTTGATTGAGCTCATGTGCAATCGAGGATGCCATTTCACCCATGGTCATCAGACGACTGGTAAATTGCGCTTTTTGTTCTTCCTGGCGAATTTTTTCCTCAGCGGTTTTACGGGCAGTCACATCAGTGGCAATCTGCATTTGTGCCACGCGGCCATCCACCCATTGAATATAGCGCAGGCGGACTTCAAACCAGCGCTCAATGCTGCTTACAAACACTTCCTGAGTGTTGGAACGCACATCAGTGAGCGCCGAAGTGGGTAGTCCTGCCATGCTGTCGATATTGTCCAGTGAATCATTCAGGTAATTGGATTGTGGCGGAGCGCTGCCGGCTAGTTCCGTATGACCACTGGTATCGGTCTTGAACAGGGTCCGGTAATAGCGGTTGGCAAATAATAGTTCGCCACGACCATAATCAAACACGGACACTGCGGCGTCAAGAGCTTCCAGAACGGTGGTAAAGCGTTCCTGTGCTGCAGCGAGCTCTACCCGAATCCGTTTTGGCTCGGTAATGTCATAATAAGCACTCATCCAGCCGGTTTGCCGTCCGCTTGAGTCAATCAATGGCGAAACATGCAGTCGTGCATAAAAAACGCTGCCATTGCGCCGTTTGAGGCGCAATTCAAAACCAGTCTGGGGAATTTGGCCTTCGCGGATGTTTTGGCGAATCATGGCGTGATCCAGATGATCTTCCGACAGCCAGAATTCGTAAGGGTAGGGCATTTGCAGGAGATCGGCTTCTTTCCAGCCCACCATATCGCAAAAAGCCCGGTTGGCATAGATGATCAGGCCATCCAGATCGGTGGCGCACATGCCGGTCACCATCGAATCTTCCATGGCACGTCGAAAGCTGGTTTCCGCCATGAGGGCTTTTTGAGTACGGTTGCGCTGACGGATATGGCGACTCAGACTCCACAGACTCCATAAGGTCATCATGGACAGTCCACCCACCAGCCAAAACAGCATATTGTTGATCAAACCAAAACGGCTGGTAAAGCTTTCGACCTTGAGCAGAATGCCATAACCTGGTGGGTCAAAGGGCAGTTCCGATGATAAGTGGCTGATGGTGATCTGGTGCGGTGTGCTACTGGCCAGCAGATTACCTTGACCGTCGACAATCGAGACCTTGTATTTTTTGCTGAAGTCATTGGGAATACTGTATTTAAGCAGGTTGCGCACCGAATATAGCGCGCCGATGGTGCCTAAAAACTGGGCTTGACGAACCACTGGCGCCTGCATTTCGACATAAATTTCATCGTCATCGCCCACAAATGGTCGGGTATAAATGGTTTGACGCGTATTTTTGGCGCGCTCAAAGGCCCAGAATGGTTCCAGCTGATCATCAGGCTCATCCTTGCGGCGTACATGGGTCTTGAAAAAGGTTTCGGCAGGACCGACCCAGCGGGCGGTGCGATCAGCGTCAATGCGGGTGATCATTACCAATTCAGGGTTTTGCAGCAGGATTTCTTTGGCAAACGCCCGAAAAGCGACTTCGTTAATGCCGCCCTGACCAACTTCGCGTGCCAGCGTGACCAGTTTGTCCTGATTGGATTGCAGCTTGAGCAGGACATTTTGCTGGGCCCACTCCAGATCGCGCAGCAGGGCGTCACGCTGTTGCTCCAGATCGCGCTGATTGAGCATCCATAAGGTACCGCCCATGGCACCAATGAACAGCAAAATCGAAAGGATCGGAGAAAACAGGTAAATGTCAGACCGCATCATGCGCTGACGAGCAATCCAGCGTCGCAGGCTGGTGGGGAGAAGTGACTTGGAAAGGCTATTCAAAATTTCGGATAAACAGCATGAGCAAACAGATGCCCGCGCAGGTTTGGGTAAGTATTTACCCGATTTTAAACAATAAAGCCACTTCCCACCGAAAATCAGCAGATTTCTTATTTATTTGGCTACTGCCAGGATCACGTGACTGGATTTGAACAGTGCGGTGGCTGTCCCGCCAACATTTAAACCAAGGGCGCTGACTGAATCATTGGTGATGATCGAATGAATCTCAGTGCCACCGGGCAGGGTGATAGTGATCTCGCTGTTGACCGAACCCGTGCCAATTTTGCTGACCTTGCCAGTCAGTTGATTGCGAGCACTGAACAAGTAGGGGGACTCACCACTGACCACGATGATCCAGGGTGCCTTGACCAGGGCGATGACTTTTTTGCCTACAGCCAATCCTAAAGCATTGATGCTTTCATTGGTGATAATGGCGACGATCGGTGAACCACCGTCAGTAATCAGTTCAATCTCGGCGTTGACTGCGCCAAGGATGATTTTAGATACCACGGTGTTAAATTGATTGCGTGCGCTGATGGGCATAAAGTACTCGCTAGAATGGTTGGGGGGAGAAGTTGAGCTACGATCCATACTTTGCTCTGCAAAGCATGTGCCAACTCTAAAGGCAAGATCTTCTGATTCCATCAAATCATTCATCGGCTCGGTGTAAAGTGTGATCGAGTCGATATTTTCAGGTTGAGTTATGTTACAGAATCCAGGTGATTTTTTTGCCAAACCCTTTGCTTTTGCAACCCAGCTGTTAATTGAGTGTGATGGCCGAGAACTTTTGGGGCCAGCCCAGTTTGAACTGTTGCGCCAGCTCGCAATTGGCGGCTCGATTACGGCTGCCGCACAGGCATTGAATATCAGCTATCGCACTGCCTGGACAATGATTGAAAATCTCAATAACCTGGCAGGCACAGCGCTGGTTGAACGGACCAAGGGTGGCAGCGGTGGCGGCGGTGGTGCTCACCTGACCGCTACAGGAGAGCGCCTCATGGCGGCCTACAAGGACTATCAGCAGCGTCAGCAGCAGTATCTGGCTTTCATGACGGAGCAGCAATTCAATGCGGCAGGTGTTGCTGATCAATCGCAAGACGCCCAGCACTATCTCACCATGTTGCGACGTTTGACCTTGCAAACCAGTGCCCGTAATCAGCTGGCAGCCGAAGTGGTCGGTAGTCGTAAATCGGGCCCGCAAGTGGTGTTGCAGTTGCAGCTGGGCAATGGTCAGCGGATTCGTTCGCGTTTATCGCAGCAAAGCGTGGATCAGTTAGGTTTGCAAAAAGGTAGCACAGTGATTGCTATCTTTAAGGCCAGTGCGGTGGTGGTGGTACCCAGTGATACGGTTTTGCCGATTGATTTCAACCGTTTGGAAGGGCTGATTGATAGCGTTGAAGAAGAGGCCGGGCGTACTCAGATTGCCCTGGATATTTCGGGTGGACTGAGTGTTCATGGGCTGCACGAGACTGCGCCGGAGCAATCTGACTGGCAATTGGGGCAGGCTGCGATGGCCGTATTTGATCCCTCGGTAGTGCTGATTGCTACCGATCGCTGATTATTTTTCCAATCCGTTTTTTTAAGACAATGTGAGCTTGGTCTGGCAATTGCATTGCTGGAGTAACGATGTGTAATAAATTGCATATCGAACAAATCCGACATACTATTTGTAGCGTGAGGTTACCATGATGCCCGATAGACCAGAGTCACTCCTACTCGATGCCGATGGCATTTCCCGCAATGTGCTCATTACCGGGCACGTCAAACATCCGATGGTATTGTGTCTGAGCAGTTTGCGTCAGTTGCCGAGTCAGATCCTTGAAGATTTTGGCGTGAGCTGTCGTTTTGACAGCAAGCAGGCGGCACTGCGTCGTTTGCGTGTGACGCGACTTGATTCGCTGGTTCTGGATGCGCAACCCATCATGGAGCGCGACGATGATTTTAAAAAACTGATTGTGATTGCCGAGTCACTGGAAGGCTATCGTGCCTTGTTTAGCTGGATGGAGTTGTTCCATTCGCCAGTGGGCGAACAGGTTTATGTGGCGTTTGATAGTGCCGATGCACCATTTTTGCCGCACCAAGGGCAGTTTGCACTGGTGAGTGGCGCCGATACTTTTACCGGCCCGCGTCATGTACGCAACCTGGCGCGTATTACGGTACAAAAAGTCTGGTAGTTATTTTATTTTGTTTGAGGAGTCGTTCATGAAGTCGATCAGTCAATGGGTTAATCGGGTCAGCAGCTTGTTGTTGGTGATAGCAGGTGTGTCATTGAACAACAGCACTGTTCACGCCGAGGAAGTCAATATTGCCGTTGCTGCCAACTTTGCCAGTCCGGTGCAACAGATTATTCCTGCTTTTGAGCAGGCTACTGGTCACAAGGTGCTGGTGTCATTGGGCTCAACCGGCAAGTTTTATGCGCAGATCAAGGCTGGCGCACCGTTTCAGGTGTTGCTGGCGGCGGATGATGAAACGCCCAAAAAACTGATTGATGAAGGGGCTGCCGTATCGGGCAGCAACTTTACTTATG
This sequence comes from Ampullimonas aquatilis, assembly GCF_049675895.1. Taxonomy (GTDB): domain Bacteria; phylum Pseudomonadota; class Gammaproteobacteria; order Burkholderiales; family Burkholderiaceae_D; genus Ampullimonas; species Ampullimonas aquatilis. Next base: position 1,239,695 of record NZ_CP183834.1, read on the forward strand.
CGGTTGGCAAGCTGGTGTTATGGAGTGCCAAGCCGGGGGTGGTGGATGAGCGGGGCGATGTCTTGCTCAAGGGCAATGTGGAGCATGTGGCGATTTGCAATCCCAAGTTGGCACCTTATGGTGCGGCGGCCATTGAAGCGATGAAAAAACTGAATGTGTATGACAAGCTTGAAGCCAAGTTTGTGCAAGGTGAAAACATCACGCAAGCTTATCAGTTCACCGCATCGGGCAATGCCGAGATTGGTTTTGTGGCTTTGTCGCAGGTATTCAAGGATGGACAGATCAAGGAGGGCTCGGCCTGGATTGTGCCTGCCAAACTATATACGCCTTTGCTGCAGGACGCAGTTTTACTGAATAATGGCAAGGACAATGCGGCAGCCAAGGCTTGGCTGGCCTGGCTCAAGGGTGAACAGGCCCATGCTGTGATTCGGTCTTTTGGCTATGATCTGGCCGATGCCAAAGTATTGGCACATTGAAATCGGTACATTGAATCTGGGCTTTGCTGCCAACAACTTAAGACGAGGGATGATTTGCTGACGACGGCAGACTGGCAGGCCATTACTTTAACCTTGCAATTGGCAGCGCTGGTGACAGTGTTGTTGCTTTTGGTGGGCACCCCGATCGCGTGGTGGCTGGCGCGTACTCGTTCGCGTATCAAGCCGTGGATTGCTGCCTGTGTTGCCTTGCCGCTGGTGTTGCCACCGACGGTGCTGGGTTTTTATCTCTTGCTCATGCTTGGTCCCAATGGGCCAATTGGCAAACTGATGCTAGGCGTGGGGCTGTCTACCTTGCCCTTTACCTTTACCGGTCTGGTGGTTGCCTCGGTGTTTTATTCATTGCCCTTTGTAGTGCAGCCTTTGCAAAATGCCTTTGAAGCCATCGGTAATGGTCCGCTGGAAGCTGCGGCCAGCTTGCGTGCCGGCCCGCTGGATCGTTTTATCAGTGTGGTGTTGCCCTTGGCCAAGCCCGGCTTTTTGGTGGCAGCAGTGCTGGGTTTTGCGCATACGGTGGGCGAGTTTGGCATCGTGCTCATGATTGGCGGCAATATTCCTGGCAAGACCAGCGTGTTGTCAGTGGTTGTCTACGACCATGTCGAGGCGCTGGAATACACCAAGGCGCACTGGATGGCGGGTGGCATGCTGGTATTTTCCATGGCGGTCCTGTTGTTCATGCAGTTGATGGGACAACGGCAGCTTGAGCAAGGGCTGGGTGGAAAAATGTCAGAGCGGCGGTCCGCATGAAGATGAACGATCTGATCACGCAAACCATTACGTTGCAGGCGCAGCTCAATCACCCGGGCTTTAACTTGGCCGCCGATCTGGTTTTGCCGGGGCAGGGTGTCACGGCCCTGTTTGGCGCTTCGGGTTCGGGCAAGACCAGTCTGCTGCGGATATTGGCCGGACTGGAACGGGTGCCACAGGCGCGCGTGGTGGTGGGTGATTCGATTTGGCAAGATAGTGCTGCCGGTGTATTTGTACCCACTCATCAACGTGCCTTGGGTATGGTTTTTCAGGATGCGCAGCTGTTTGCTCATCTGAGTGTCAAAGACAATATCGAATATGGTTATCGGCGGATTACTGCAGCCCAACGCAAGATTTTCCCCCATGAAGTGATTGAACTGTTGGGTATTGGCCATTTGCTGACGCGGCGTCCGGCTCTATTGTCCGGTGGAGAAAAGCAGCGGGTGGCGATTGCTCGTGCCTTGTTGACCAGTCCACAATTATTGCTGCTCGATGAGCCCTTGGCCGCACTGGATGAAGCCCGCAAGCTCGAAGTCCTGCCTTATCTGGAACGGCTGCGTGATGAACTGGCCATGCCCATGATTTATGTCAGCCATGCCATGCATGAAGTGGCGCGTCTGGCCGATCATCTGGTCTTGCTGGAGCGGGTTCAGCAAGGCAGTCGTGTGGTGGCGACCGGACCGGTGGGTGAAGTCACGTCGCGGCTCGATTTGCCATTGGTCGAAACCGATGATGCAGCGGTGGTGGTGCGGGCTAAAGTCGTGGCACATGAGCCCGAATTTGCGTTGACCTGCCTCGACTTGCAAGGCTATCCACTCTGGGTGGGGCAAGTCGCACAGGCACCCGGTCAAACGGTGCGGTTGCAACTATTGGCGCGCGATGTCAGCCTGACGCTGGTGCCGGGACAACAGAGCAGTATTCTTAATTGCCTGCCGGTCACGCTGATCAGTCAGCGCGATGATGCGCATGGACGTACTCTGATTCAGCTCGATGTCGAAGGTGTCCGGCTGCTGTCGCGCATCACCCGCAAATCTGCAGCACTGCTGGGTTTGCAGAATGGCCAGTCAATCTATGCGCAGATCAAGGGTGTGGCGGTCTTGGGTAGTTAAATTCGGTAGCTGTTTGATGGTTGAAGCGGGTACTGTTGATGAATTAAAGTGAATCAGCGATGTTGAAATTTCAAACAAATTGCGCCTTGGATGATGCGTCGCTCTGGCAGCTGCTGCAGGAAGACGTACCCTATGGCGATCTCACAACGGCCAGCCTGCCTTTACAGGGCCAGCCTGGTCGGCTGACTTTCAAGGCGCGTTCTGCCATGACCTTATGCGGCAGTGAAGAAGCCATGCGGCTCCTGCAACTGGTGGGAGCCGATGTGGTCTTGCACTCGGCCAGTGGTAGTCAATTACCAGCAGATGCTTTGATTCTGGAGGCACAAGGCCCGGTGCCAGCACTGCATCATGCCTGGAAAGTGGCGCAAAACCTGGTGGAATGGGCCAGTGGTATGGCCAGCGTAGCTAGCGCCATGGTTGCTGCCGCTACGCCAGTGGCGGTGGCTTGCACGCGCAAATCGGTACCGGGTGTGAAGGCCATGTCCGTCAAGGCGGTGCGTGCGGGTGGAGCGCGCATGCACCGCCTGGGTCTGTCAGAGAGTCTGCTGATTTTTGCCGAGCATCGGCTTTATTTGGATATGCCCCCAGCGCAGACGGTGGCCTTGCTCAAACAGCAGGAACCGGAAAAGAAAGTGGTGGTTGAAGTTTCAAATATTGCCGAAGCACTGAGCTGGGCCGAAGCCGGGGCGGATGCCTTGCAACTGGAAAAGTTTACGCCAGCGCAGCTTGAGCAGCTGCTGATTGAACTCGACCAACAACTTCATACACAACACGATTCGCCGCTGAATACCGAGCGCAAGCCAGTGGTGATATCAACGGCGTCTCAAGTGCGTTCCCTGTCACCCAGGCGTCCGCTGTTGATTGCGGCAGGTGGTATCAATTGCCAGAATGTGGCGGACTATGTGCAGGCCGGTGCGCAGTTAATCGTGACGTCTGCGCCCTACAGTGCGCCGCCACGTGATGTTGCGGTGCGTTTTTTACTGCTGGATTAAGTTGCGCTAACCAGCGATATGGCTTGCGTGGTCAATTTATAACTCATTTATATACTCTCTATGAGTAAAAAAATAGACCTAATAAATCCACACTTAAGCAGATTATTTATCAATAAACTGGGTGGAAGTATGCCTATTTTGGCGTATTTTTAAATGGCTTACCAGAACTGGTAGGCAACCATCACACTGCCCGTGTGACTGGTGCGACGGGTCAAAATTGGGCTGTGGTGAACCGCCGAGCCAAAGCGTTGCTGGCCGATGCTGGCCAGCACACTCCATTGCGCATTGACCTGATGATTGATGCCCACTGACACATTCTGGCTGGTCACGCCAGATTCCGGATGAAACGTGGCGTAGGAGGAAGTGGCACTCTGTGGTGCGTTCACGCCGTAGTAGGCCTGATGATAGGTCTGGTCACTCACGGTCAGGTAATAGTCGAGATAACCTGTGGTTTGACTGGCGACTGGGAAACCCAGTGTCGCACCCAGCACGCCTTGTGCACCACGACTGCCGGCGATGGCCTTGCCATAGTTGGCATAGATATCCAGCACTTCACCATAGGGTTGCCAGTCGATGGAGAGCATCGGTTCCAGCGCGCCATGGACATCATTCAAACCCTGATAGCGACGATCCTGCTTGACATCCCGACCCAGCAGATAGTTGAGTGACACACCCAGATTCAATGAACCTACCTTGAGCACCTGATAACCAACGCCATTGAGCGAATTGGCAAACAGACGGTCATCACGATAGTCTACATTGAGCGCCAGATCCCATTGTGGCTGGGTCAGAATCCCTTTGAACAGGCCATTGTTGCCATAGCTGGCGCCTGCCGAGAGTTGCAGGGTAGAAGAAGGTGTGGCATCAACCTGCGCCAGGGCCAACAAGGGTATAAGCAATAAACTCAATAGCAAATGATTCAGTGCTCGGATCATGGTGCGAGTACGCAAAAGTAGATACAGGTGTTCCGGATAGTAGCTTCAATCAGCCCTGTTGCTGAATCCGTGGAAGATGGGATGCCGTATTGCGGGACACACTTTCTTTGATGAACAAGGCCGTCTCGCGCGCTACATTGTCACGGCCATTATCCAGCGTAATCATGTGATAACAGTCATCCAGCATCAGCTTGTGTTTATGGACAGAATGAATACCGTCATACACAATCTGCGCATTTTTTGGGCTGGAAGTTTCATCATCAATGGCGTGCATGAGCAATGTGTCGCAAGTGATCCTGGACAGATTTTTACGCACATACTTGGCCAGTTGTTGTGCCTGATAAATATGGTCGATGGAAATGGTTGACGCGCCTGCCCGAGACTGATTGGAGGCGAGCATGCTGCGACGAATACCTTCGCGCAGCTTTTCGTTTTTCAATCCAAAGGGTTCACGTTCGCGATAGGTGTACCAGTTCTTGATGGGCGTATGATAGGCCAGCGATAACAGTGGGTGATAGTAAGGAATGGCCCAGCCATCATATTGCAGGGTGGTGGAGAGCAGGGCGAGTGATTGCACCGGCTGTTCAATTGCCAATGCCAGTGCCAGCGTGGCACCAATACACAAACCACCCAACGATACCGTGGTATGGGTAGCCTGCAAGGCTAAAAATTGAGCACGTACCCCAGCCAGCCAGTCTTGCCAGCTGGCGCACGCAGAATCATTGCCATAACCAGGGAAATATGGCACCACCGTTGTAAAATCGTGCTTATGCAGGGCTTTGGCAACAATGCGCAATTCGAGTGGGGTGCTGGCCAGTCCATGGATCAGCAAAACCGCATGAGCGCCACCGGACAGACGAATATCACGTTGATAGAGCGAGGATTGCTGACTGGTCGAAGTAGCTAGTTGCATATTTTTCATCATATTGAGATAACCTGACATTGTACCGCTTAGGGTGATTGTTTCCCGTGACTATTTCTTGTGACTGTTTCCTGGCCATTCATTGATCTGGCTCATTAAAACCAATTCTGATAGGCTGATTGCCGGTTCATCAGGTAAAACCAGCAAGCTGATAAACAAATCTATGCACAATCAAATCCGCAATGCAAAAAAATGGGCACCATCTGGCTGGATTGGTTATCCCGCCGGATTCGCCTTCTTTATGATCGCTTGTCTGTTGCGTTATGCCTTGCATGGTTTTCTGGAACATCGTTTACCGTTTTCCAGTTTTATCCTGGCAACCTTGTTGACGGAATATTTTTGGGGACTGGGCCCAGCTGTCATGGTTTTTCTGCTGAGCATGCCTGCCGCCAACTTTTTTTTCATGCCGCCATTCAACCAGTTTGATGTGTTAACGCTCGATGATGTCGTGCAGTTGACGGGCATCATGCTGATTTGCGTGGTGGGTATTGCTTTGATTGAATCCTTGCGGCGAACCAAGTATGAAGCACAGCTCCTGATGGAAGTGGCCGAGTCGCGCTATGACATGTTATTGCGCTCCGATGCAGCCCGTAAAACCGCAGAAACTGCACATACTCAAAGCCAGAAGATGCTGCAGACCATGGTGTCGGTGATGCCCAATATCTGGGTCATGATGCGCGTCAATGGCGGTTTTGAGTATATTGATGTGCGCCTTTTTGATATGACCGGCATGGACAGCCAGATACAGGAGCCACAACGCTGGTTGCGCATGTTGCATCCTGATGATGTGGCATCTACCCAGGCCATCATTCAGACCCTGAGCCAAACACCCGGGCTGTCAATGGCCAGTCAGTTTCGACTGGTTTTGGCCGATGGCGATTATCAATATTGCAAAGGCATTTATACCTCATCATCCAACCAGCATGGCACGGTAATCCGGCTCGAAAACGTGGAGCTGGGCGAGGTGCAGCATGTTCTGCCAGTCTGAGCGCCGACGTCAGAGCCACGCCTGCAGGGACCTTAATACGCGCGTGCTGCGTTTAGCCTGCCTGAGCGCTGTGATCCTCGCGCTGTTGCAGCTTGATCTGATCAAACACCCCAGCCATTTCTTCGCTACTGATTTCTGAGATTTGTGCCGCAGCCAAGGGATCTTTACCGGCCAGCCACTGGGCTTCGGCATCGGGTTGGGTAATGGCCAGCATCAGCGCGTGATTCAACTCATAAATTTGCCAGACATAACCGGCATCGCGCAGTGCCGACTGCAGGGCATTTTGTACCAGGCCACGAACCAGCTTGTGCGGTTCAGAAATCGCCACGCTATCAGTACGACCAGCGGCCGCTTCCACACACTCACGTTTATTGAATGAGGCATGGCCACGACAGGCCAATGGTCGCACGGAATAGATGCGACATGCGCCATCAATGATGAACGGACAGCGTTCGCGCAGTTTGATGCGCTGTGCTTCGTTCAGTCCACGGGTCTGGCTGTCGGCTTCGGCAAGTCGGCCAATCAGTCCCAAATGTTGTCCTTGTGGATGACTGCCCAGCCAGCGCAGATAGCGCGCTACCATCCACACCTCGGGTGCGGTGGCCGTGACCCGCAGGGTACAGCAACTGGCGCAACCCTTGTGGCATTCAATGTCTGGCGCATCTTCGGTCTGGATGGCGACGTTGCCATCAAAACTGTCAAAGGCCTGCATCAACACCGCGTCAATCAAATCGGCACGGCCTTGGCGCGGAGCCATGGCCTGGACAAAGGCCGCATGCTGATCGAGAAAAAAAGCGAGTGAGCTATTGTCGGCTGGGGTGTGGGGTGTAGCCTTGGCCGGACTGATTGAACTGGACGTGGGGTTCATGAGGACACACGAGAAGTTTGGATGAAGGTCATCACGGCCAGCGACCATGATGACGAGCACTGCCAATTGGCTTTGCCAGCGCGACACCGGGTTAAAAGATCGGATTAAGAGATGGCATTCAGCTTAAAGAAATTCAGAGGACAGGATGCTGATATGGATCAAGTTCTTGGTTGAGGAAGGCAAGCGTGCTCACCACAAAGACACTAAGGGTACCAAGCAAAACCTGCGATGGAGTCCGCTGCTCACCCATCATCAAGGTGTCTGGGGACAAATAGGATGTTGCCTGCGTGCTGGTATCACGCCGCTCAGAGCGTTTTTGACTTGGTGTCCTTAGATTTGGTGTTCTTAGTGTCTTTGTGGTGACAGGGTTTTCCATCGTTAGTCGAGTCGATGGCGTCAAGTGTGAAGCAGAGCACCATGTCGACCTCAATACTCATCTCACCACATTCATTTACTCAGCCTTGTCAGCGCCACAGCACTTTTTGAATTTTTTGCCGGAACCGCAGGCACACAAGTCGTTGCGACCGGTTTTGGGTGCGGCATTTTTGATGGGATCGGGAATCAGCGCGTTTTTGCCAATCGCTTTGGCATTACTCTGGCCCGGCTTTTTGACGGCTGCCTGGGCGAGCTGTTTGCGTTGTGGTTCAAAATGGTCAAACAGCGCCAGCACACTGGCCGGGATGGTCTTGTGGGCATTGAGCACAATCGCTTCACGGCCCTTGGTCTGCATGACTTCCTGACCACGGTCGGTGCCAATCAGCACAATGCTGGCCAATAACTGCATGTCTTTATCGAGAATCTCCTGCCATACCGCAGGGTCCTGACCCAGCGCCAGCATGAAACCCTGGCACCAGGCTTCCGGATCACGTGCCTCACTGTCTTCCTCTTCTTCCATGGCAGCCAGCTCGTCTTCATCCAGTTCAAACAGGATGGGCTCATAGACCCGGTTTTCAATGGCGTCGAGCACCGCGTTGTAATGACGCATGATCAGCTTGACCATTTTGTTGAGCTGATCGGCGTTGCGTACATCGGGCGTGTCACGGCCTTGCTCGCTATCCCAGATCCAGGGCAGCCATACCTGCGGCGCCAGTACCTTGGGGTTGAGCGCAATTGCGGCCAGATAACCATCCAGCATGGAAATATCCATGCCTGTGGGCGGCAAGTCTGCGCTCACCAGCCAGTCGCCTAGGGTGTCGATATCGTCTTGGGAAAGGGGCTGGTCAATCTCGCTCATATTGGATACTCAATGGATGTATTTAAAAACACTTAATTAAAACGTACTTAATAGACTAATTTAGACTTGTACTACTTGGGAGTATGACTATTTTAAGGCTTTTTTGAGGTTGATGTTGGCTTGGCGCGGACTACGCCAGCGTCGCTTGCAACCATCAAAAACGTCATCCGGCGGCCACCGGGCTGCACAACTCCACCAGCGAACCATCAGGGCAACGCACATACGACACTACCTGATTCCAGGGCATGGTGGTGGGTGGTTTGATCTGGCTGGCACCAGCCGAGAGTGCCCGTTGATGCGCGGCCGGCACATCATCGGTCATGAAGGCGACTTCCATACCGAGTGGCTTGGCCGACAAATCAGCCGCCACATAACCTTCGGTCAAATGCATTTCACCCAAGACATGTGCTGCAAAAGCCAGCGTGGTATGGCCGGTATCGAGTTCACCATAGGTGCCCAACTCATGCACAAAGCCGCGTTGAAAGCCAAAGGCCTTTTCATAAAACGCCAGTGAGGCCAGCACATCGGGGACATAAAGAATCGTGTAGGCAAATTTCATGATGGCTCCAGATAAAAGAATTCAGAGGCTACTGCGGGTGAGCCATGTTGGCTAAACCGGCAATCAGGGTAATGAACGGCAATATAACAGGCTATAATCTCGCGCTCGCTCCTCCCTGTAGTTCAATGGATAGAACAAGTGCCTCCTAAGCGCTAGATACAGGTTCGATTCCTGTCAGGGGGACCAGTTTTCATTAGTCAGACTGAGCGCATTGTACTTGCGTTGCCCCATATGCTGATGTCCCTTGTTTGGTTTTTATACTCAACGATGGCCTTGTTGCATGTGGCATGCAAGTCAGCATCAGTCTGACTATGCCTGACCAGCAAGCTTGCTTAAATAAGCCAGTTTGCTGGGTACCCTGCTGATCAGCGATGGCATGTCTTATTACTGCCATGCCGAGCACCAGGGTGTTAATGGTTCACCCAGTAATTTTTCCTGATTGACGTATTCCTATGGCATTGTTTTCTATCAGTCGCGCCCAGTTGGCGTTTGGTCATGTGGCGTTGCTGGATAACGCCGATTTTTCTCTTGAAGCCGGTGAACGGGTTGGTCTGATTGGCCGCAACGGCACGGGCAAATCGTCTTTACTCAAAATTGTGGCGGGACTGTCGCAGCCCGATGATGGGTTGATCGCGCGTGAGAAAGGCATTCAACTGGCGTTTGTGGCGCAGGAGCCGGACCTCGATGGCAATATGACCATCTTTGAAGCGGTGTCACAAGGTTTAAAGACCACGCTCGAACACATGGCCGAATACGACAAAATTACCGAGCAACTCGGCGAGCCCGATGCCGATATCGACGCCTTGATGGAACGCTTTAGCGAGCTGCAGACCGAGCTGGATGCGCATGATGCCTGGACCTGGCAAAACCGCGTGGAGCAGGCTTTGCAAAAGCTGTCACTGAGTGCTGATCGTAAGGTGTCGGCCTTGTCGGGCGGTATGAAAAAACGCGTGGCGCTGGCGCAGGCACTGGTTGCCAACCCCGATGTATTGGTGCTCGATGAGCCAACCAACCATTTGGATTTTGAGTCCATCAACTGGCTGGAAGACTTGCTCAAACAGTTTAAAGGCAGCGTCTTGTTTGTGACCCATGATCGTAACTTTCTGGATAATGTGGCCACCCGCATTATTGAACTGGATCGGGGCAAGATTTTGTCCTTCCCGGGTAATTTCACCGCCTATCAGGAGCAGAAGGCGCAGCAGCTCGAAGTGGAAAAAGTGGAGCAGGCCAAGTTTGACAAAGTCTTGGCGCAGGAAGAAGTGTGGATTCGCAAAGGCGTGCAAGCGCGTCGTACCCGCGATGAAGGCCGGGTGCGGCGTCTGGAGCAATTACGCCGGGTGCGTGCCGAGCGTCGTGAAGTGGTCGGGCGGGTTCAGTTTGAAGTGGACTCTGGTCAACGCTCGGGCAAGATTGTGGCCGAGCTGGAAGACGTCTCCAAGCAGTATGAGGGCAGGGTGATTGTCGATCACTTTACTGGCACCATTTTGCGTGGTGACAAGGTCGGCATCATTGGTCCGAATGGCGCTGGCAAAACCACCTTGCTCAAGATGATTCTGGGTGAGTTCAAGCCAGATAGCGGCACGGTCAAAAACGGTACGCAGTTGCAGATTGCGTATTTTGATCAGATGCGTGAACAGCTCAATCTGGAAGCCAGCCTGGCCGACACCATTGCCCCGGGCAGCGAATGGGTGGAAGTCAATGGCACCAAAAAACATATCATGAGTTACCTCAATGATTTTCTGTTTGCGCCCGAGCGCGCGCGTTCACCTGTGAAGTCTTTGTCGGGGGGGGAGCGTAACCGCCTTTTGCTGGCGCGCCTGTTTGCCAACCCGGCTAACGTGATTGTGCTCGATGAGCCAACCAATGATCTGGATATTGATACCCTGGAATTGCTGGAAGATCTGCTGCAGGACTATCCGGGTACCGTGTTTTTGGTCAGCCATGACCGTGCCTTTCTGGATAATGTGGTCACGCAGACCATTGCTTGCGAAGGCAACGGCCAGTGGCGCGAGTATCCCGGTGGCTTTACGGAATGGCAGATTCAAAGTGAGCGGGCTCGCAGTCTGACCGACAGTAAAAACAAAGCAGCAGGTGCAGGTGCAAAAGAATCCAAAAAAGAAACCGCGTCTGAAGCCGCCAAATCTGCGTCTGCGGCAGCACCGGTAGTCAAGCCGGTCAAACTTTCCTATAAAGATCAGCGTGAACTGGAAACCTTGCCACAAACCATTACGGCACTTGAAGCTGAGCAGAAACTGCTGAGTGACAAGCTGGCTGATCCTACCTTGTATCAGACCGACCCAGCGCAGGTGAAAGCGGCCAATGATCGCTTTGCCGAGATTGACAATGAGCTGCTCGCCGCCATGGAGCGTTGGGAAGCGCTGGAGAAAAAGAGTAAGGGGCAGGCCTAGGTCAACGCTGTCAGCTCGGTCAACCGGGTTGAGTTTGATCCACGCCTTCCAGTGGTTCTGGTGGGCGGGCCAATAAGAGATCAAGCAGCCGAAAGGTTTTTTCAAACTGCACCTTGGCTACCTGGCAACGCTCGCAGCTCGCAATGTGTCTGAGCAATCGGCTTTGTTGTTCGGCACTCATTTCACCATCACGATCCAGACTCACCAGATGGGTTGTGTCACGACAGCTGATGTCATCCTGGCAAGGCTGATTTTCATGGTTTGCAGGGGTGTCGGCCATTAGTAATCTCCGCTTAATTTCAGATCCAGGCAAGTACGTAAACTCATACGAGCCCGATACAGCATAGTTCTCACATTGCCTTGCGAAAAAGCCATTTTTTCGGCTACTTCATCAATTTCAAAACCAATATATTCACGCAATAAGAACACTTGTGCGGTGACTGATGGCAGGCGTGTCATACAGGCGTTGAGGATGGAGAGCAACTGCTGTTGTTCAAGCGAATCACACGGGTCGCAATGCCATTCGCTGGGCTGCTCGGCCCAGCGCCCATTGTTGTCAAATAAAGGGTCAAACAGATGTGGATCGCATTCCGACTCGCTGCTGCTATTGTCGTGAGTCATGAGTGGATTACGCTGCCGCAATCTGATTTGATCAATGATTTTGAATCTGAGAATCGATACCAGCCAGGTGCGCACACTGGATTGGCCTTTGAATTGTGGTAGTGCCAGCCATGCCGCTGACAGGGTTTCTTGCACGGCATCTTCGGCGGTTGCAGTGTCATTGAGCTGCAGTTTGGCCAGTCCCAGCAAAAAAGATTGATGCCGGGCAATTTCCTGATTGAATCGCTGATGTGATAAATCCATCTTGTCTCTATCTATGGCAACAAGAACAGTAAAAATTAAATAAATGCGAATTGTTCCAGGCGATAAGTCTTGAGCACTATGGTGGACTGGTTGTCTCCACGTTGACAGAATTGGCGAGTGTTCTGTTCTTGTTGTTTGACTTTACCATGCGCATTTGCAAAATAAGGTTGTGACAAAAATTAATTGATGCCCGACTCATTTAAGTTGGCTGCACTGGTTGCGCTTTATGGCAGGCGGCAGATGTGCAATGGATTGAATAGTTAGGCAATTGATTTTTTTGTGATTGAGCTGTGATACTTCGGCAATGTCTTGCGACTCAGTGGTAGTCAATTCGACTTAACCAACGGGAGACATCATGAAATCCAATCCATTCACCCACGTCATGGCTAGCGTATTGCTGTCATTAAGTATGCCTATGGGCGCGAATGCTCAGACTGTTTCAGCAGAACAGATGGTCGATTCCTTGAACAAGGTTTTTGGTGCACATCATGGTATGCGTGCATCCCATGCCAAAGGTGTTTGTGTTGCCGGGGAGTTTATTCCCAGTGGTGATGCCGCTATGGTGACCAGTGCCGGATTATTGCATGCGGGCACCAGTAAGGTAACCGGGCGGTTTTCCATCGGTGGTGGTAATCCCAAGGTCAGTGACAAGGCCAAAGGGGTTCGTGGACTGGCACTGCATCTGGATTCAGGTAAAGAAGTGATGGATCTGGTGACGATTTCATCGCCGGTGTTTTTTGCCAGCACACCAGAAAACTTTGTGGCCTTTCTGGAAGCGCGTCAGCCTGATTCAAATACCGGCAAGCCAGACCCTGTCAAGGTCAAGGCGTATAACGAGTCGCATCATGATGTCAAAGCTTTCAATGACTATATTGGCAAAAGCGAAGTAACGGCCAGTTATGCGCAAACACCTTATTGGTCGGGCAATGCTTTTCGCTTGAGCAATGCAACAGGTAAAACAACGCATGCGCGCTGGCGCATTGAGCCGGTTGCCGGACGTTTGGGTTTGACAGAGGAGCAGCATAAAACGTTGCCGGATGATTTTTTGAATGCCGACCTTGAACAACGCCTCAAACATGGGCCGGTTGAATTTGAGCTTTGGTTGCAAATTGCGGGTGCCGATGATCCAGTGAATGATCCTACTCAGGAATGGCCGGCAAATCGTCCTCAGATCAAGGTGGGCAAATTGAGTCTGTCCAGCATGGGGGGTAACTGCGATGGCATGATGTTTAATCCGATGCAGTTACCCAAAGGTATAGCAGCTTCGGATGATCCAATCTTACAGGTACGGGCTGCAGCCTATGGTGTGTCGCTGGTTCGACGCAGCGCGCATTGATGGCTGGTGTGGCTGACGGCGTTTATGCTGCTCAGCCACACCAGGCAATTACACTATTACTTAAATCCACCAGGAATCCCGGACGTAAATAAAGCATAAATGTCAGCGCGAGTGCGATGACGATTAGTCCGATAGTCACGATTTGGCGAGTCATTCTTTGGCCCAGTCAAGAATTCGCAGCTTTTGATGTTCAAAACTCAGAATAGCGGCATTTCATTGTGCCTTTTGTTAGTGCCAATGTCATGTTTTTGCGTCAAGTCTGGCTATTCAATGAATAGCGCCCACATCTCGCATCATTTCAAAGCATGATTTTCGACTATTGCTGCTTAAATGGAGTTAGTTAAATGTAATTGCATGTCAAATCTCATCACTTTGCTGGAAGTTGTTGAATTTTCAGATATGTCATTTCATTTTAATTTGTAACGATGATCTGCCTTGCAGCGCTATATATGGTCAATGTTCCTCAAAGAGTATTGCAGCGGTAACTTGTTCTTACGATTGCTTACCCTGACATAAACATTGCTTAACTAGTATGGCTCCATGTTTGGTTGACCATCAACAAGTTTCACCGGTACGTCGTTGTCGAATATTGCCTTAGCGCCTTTTTTGATTGACTGCTGGATGTTGACAACCAATTCCTGAGTCAAATAGGTGAGGTGTTTATGCAATATATTTTGAAATTGGGTTGGATACTGCTTGGTATTTTTTTGACGCAACAAGCTTTTGCTCTAACGATTGGTATGGGTTGGCACCCACAGGGAGAAGATCCACAAGCAGTTGCAGTGTTACTCAAGAATAGCGGTTTTCGTCATCTGCGTTTTGATATCAGTAGTGCCAACTATCATGCCCCAACAGCCCAATCGATTACGCTAGCGCAAAAGATGCAAGCCAATGGCGTTGCCATGACTGGCATCATTCATACAAAGATATCTGTCAATGTCAGCCAGGGTTATTGCCCGGGTGATATACCAACCCTTGAAACACAGGGCTATAGTGATGCTTACGCGCAGGCAAATGGTTTGAAGGATTACATCCAGCTCTTTGAGCTGGAAAACGAAGTCAATTTATATCCCAATGTGCGTAATGGTGGTAAATCACCGTTTACCAATCCGGCACTCTACAACACGGCTTGCGGTAACTCCATGGCCGCAGTACTAAGAGGAATGTCCAGAGCCGTTCGCGATGTGGCGAATACAAGTGGTAAGCAACTAAGAATTATTCTTGGTGCTACCAGTGATGGCAGTACTGGCTTTCTGACATTCATGCAACAAAAAGGCGTGGCATTTGATATTGTCGGTTTCCATGTATATCCACGTGTCAATCAAAATCTGTTAACAACCGATCCCTGGTTTGGGCCGAATGGTGCAGTTGGCCTGCTGGCCGGTTTTGGTAAACCCATTCATATCAATGAGTTTAATTGTGGTGAAACGTATGACAATGGTTTTACCAATGTGGCGGGTAGTAGCTCAATGAATGCCTGCGTTCAATCCATTGATAAACAGTTGAGTGCTTTATCCAATAGCTCGGCCAATATCGAAGTCATTGATATGTTTCAACTGATCGATCAGCGTTCCACTTCAATTTGTGCAACAGGTAATCCGTTTAGTGGCTCATCTGCTGATGCAGAGTGCCGTTTTGGTATGCGTTATGACATGGCCAATCCGAAGCCAACTTGGGATGTGGCCAGCAAATATGCACAGCGTGCCAATGCTGCTGCAAATGGTGGGGTCACTAATATTCCAGCAACGATACCTGTGACGCCCGTTAAATCCACGACGACGCCAATCGTTAGTGTTGTGACACCAACGCCAACGCCGACAACATCGCCCACCAGTCAAACGGGTAGTGATAACAGCAGTATCAACGCACCAACGCTATCATTGACAGATTATGTCTGGGATATCTATCGGGTCTTGCTTGGCAGAGAACCGTCAAGTACTGAGGCTAATGGTTGGATTGCCGATATTAATGGTGGCAAGGTTAGCCGGCTGCAAATGCAAAAAACAATTTTGGTCAGTACAGAGTTTTTGACACGTCAATCCGGTGGTGATTTCAGTTTGGCACCGACCATCATGCAGCTAAGCAAGGCTGATTTCATCACACTTTTATATAAACTCTTATTGCAACGTGCACCAGAAGCAGCAGGGTTTACAGCATGGGTTCAAAATTCGAGCAGCCGAGATAATACCTTGCGTGCCTTTCTTGTATCAGGAGAATACGCACGCATATTCTCAAAAGTTCTGCCTGTCACATCAATAACAAATCCTGTTGTTCCTGCTGCTGGTAATGCACAAGCCACGGCTGATACCCAATCGAGTAATGGTGATAACAGCAGTATTAATGAGGCCACTTTAAGTGATGATGATTATGTATGGGATGTTTATCGTTTGCTTTTGGGACGGGAACCGGCTCTGAGCGAAGCTAATAATTGGATTGCTCAATTGAGTAGCAATAGTATTACCCGGATGCAGATGCAAAAATCAATTCAGGCATCCGTGGAGTTTACTAATCGGGTCGGTGGAAACCAGTACGGTATTCCAGTGAGTATTAGTCAATTATCAAAAAGCGATTTTATTACCTTGCTTTATAAGGCGCTCTTTCAACGCGCACCGGAAGCGAGTGGCTTGGCATTTTGGGTTGCTAATAATTCGGCGCGTGAAAATGTATTGCGAGCATTCTTGACTTCAGCCGAGTATCGAAGACTATATCAATAAGTCGGTTTGTATTTAATAAATAAAAAAGGGCAATGTCTTTTCAGCACTGCCCTTTTTTATTTTTATGTTGCTCTTTGCCGTTGACACCTTGTATCAAGTGATCAATGGTGAGTTTCTCACGATCGTTCTTTCATTGATCGGCAGATTGATCAATCCTGCAAAGACACCCAGTGCGATGGCAATCATCCACATGAGATCATATGATCCCAGGCGGTCGTATAAAAAGCCACCTAACCAGGCACCTAAAAAACTGCCAAATTGATGTGCCATAAAAACAAAACCTGAAAGCATGGATAAATGCTTGATACCAAATATCTGCACGATCACGCCATTGGTGACCGGAATGGTGGACAACCACAAGATGCCCATTACACTGGCAAACACCCAGACACTTAAGCTACTCAGAGGCAATAAAATAAAAAGGCTGATGCAGACTGCGCGCAAGCTGTAAATGCTGCATAAGAGATAGCGCTTGGGCAGGCGTTGTGCCATCCAGCCATAGCCATAGGTACCAAAAATATTGAATAGGCCAATCAGTGCCAGTGCAATGGTGGCTACCTTGGCATCCAGCATGCCTTTATCCTTTAAATAAGCAGGTAGATGAACCGCAATGAAAACCACTTGAAAGCCGCAAACAAAATAGCCCATCATCAAGAGTTGAAAGCTGCGATAGGTCAATGCTTCTTTGAGTGCCTGGCTTATGGTCTGATCATTGGCCGTATGATGCGATTCAGCCGCAGGTTCTTTCAGGCCAAATATCAATGGCAGCATCAGCGCTGCCAGGGAAGCCAGAATGAAGAGTGCTTCCTGCCAGCCAAACTGAGCGATCAATGATTGCTGAATCGGGATCATGATGAACTGGCCAAATGAACCAGCCGCTGCGGTAATACCCATTGCCATCATGCGTTTTTCAGGTGGTGCCACACGGCCAATGATGGCGTAAATGACGCTGTAGGTGGTACCTGATTGCGCCAGACCAATACATAAACCGGCACTGGCCAAAAAGCCGATACTGCTGCTTGAGATGGCCATCAAGACCAAGCCAGACACATACAACAATGTCCCCACTATCATGACCCGTAGAGGGCCAAATCGATCAGCGATGGCACCGACCACAGGTTGAGTCAGACCCCAGAAGAGATTTTGCAAGGCAATTGCCAAAGCAAAGGTTTCCCGGGTCCAGCCATGCGCCTGAGTGATCGGTAAATTGAAGAAGCCAAAGCCATGACGAATCCCCATGGACATGGAGACTACCAGTCCGCCGCAAATCAAAACGGTTTTCAGGCTGGGCCTGGTAGCTGAGGTAAACAATGGCATGGCAAGTCCGATCAGGTAATCAAGGTAAGGCAAATTAACAGTACAACAAAGTCGTCACAAGACACAGTGTAGTGAATAAAAAAGTGTTCTGCTGTACCGTGTGAAAATACTTTGTCAAGTTAAATCATGCGGCTGCGGCAAACTGGCTGATCGGGTATAAATGACGCTGGCTATGGCTGTCAAGCGGGATGGTGAGGTGCTGCCCATCAATTGAGCACAGACATAGCAGGTAGTAAAGACGCCATTTTTTGGTTTGAAGAGGGGGCTTTTCCACAGGGTGTGGGGATAACTTTTTGATTTATTTTTTTAATACATAGAACAACATTGGCGGGAAATTGACTCAACCAATCAGGATCAAAACCCATTGACTTTTGAGGATAGTTCATATTGCTGTGTGACTATTGCAATTCATCGCCCCAGACTGATTACAATACGCACCAACCTCGGATTAAGTGCTGCTTTCAGCGCATTTCAATTTCCTCGCAGCTCAATTCATTCAGACAAGAACTTCATGGCTAAATCAGCACCAAGCAAACTTATTACGCAATACAGTGAATCATCCATCAAGGTACTCAAAGGTTTGGAGCCAGTCAAGCAGCGCCCTGGTATGTACACCCGTACCGAGAATCCCTTGCACATCATTCAGGAGGCAATCGACAACGCCTCTGATGAAGCGCTGGGTGGTTATGGCAAACATATTGTGGTGACGCTCAATAAGGATGGCAGTATCAGTGTGGAAGATGATGGTCGTGGCATTCCAGTCGGGATTCACCCCGATGAAGGCGTGCCGGTGGTGGAGATTGTGTTCACCCGGTTGCATGCCGGCGGCAAGTTTGATAAGCAGGCAGGCGGTGCTTATACCTTTTCGGGTGGCTTGCATGGGGTGGGTGTCTCCGTGACCAATGCACTGTCCAACAAGCTGGAAGTGACTGTCTGGCGTGAAGGCCAAGTTGCAACGCTGACCTTTGCCGAAGGTGATGTGATTGTGCCGCTGGCATCGCGCCCTGCAGAGCGTGGTGAAAAGAAAAATGGCACGCGCGTGACTGCCTGGCCAAACGCCAAGTACTTTGATTCACCGCAGATTCCACTGGCCGAGTTGCAACGTTTGTTGCGCAGTAAGGCCGTGTTGCTGCCCGGCGTTAAAGTCACTTTACGACAAGAAAAAAATGGTGAAGAACAAACTTGGATGTATGAGCAGGGCTTACGTGGTTATCTGATGGAAAACCTGGATCATGAACCGATGATCCCCTTGTTTGAGGCCGAACAGTTTTCTAATGGTGATGATAACTTTGCCGAAGGCGAGGGCGCATCGTGGGTAGTGGCCTGGACTGAGGAAGGTAATATTCTGCGTGAATCCTATGTCAATCTGATTCCCACTTCGGCGGGTGGTACGCATGAGTCTGGTTTGCGTGAAGGTCTGTTTCAGGCGGTGAAAAGTTTTATTGAATTGCACTCACTGCAACCCAAGGGTGTCAAGCTCTTGCCAGAAGATGTGTTTGCGCGAGCTTCCTTTGTGCTCTCGGCCAAGGTGCTGGATCCACAGTTTCAAGGCCAGACCAAGGAGCGTTTGAATAGTCGTGATGCCGTGCGCCTGGTTTCGACTTTTGCGCGCCCTTCATTGGAGCTTTGGCTTAATCAGCATGTTGATCATGGCAAAAAGCTGGCTGAACTGGTGATCCGTCAGGCGCAGGCACGCACTCGGGCCGGACAAAAAGTGGAAAAGAAAAAAGGTTCGGGCGTGGCAGTCTTGCCGGGCAAGCTGACCGATTGCGAGTCCACCGATATTAGTCGCAATGAATTGTTTTTGGTGGAAGGTGATTCCGCCGGTGGTTCCGCAAAAATGGGTCGTGATAAAGAGTTTCAGGCCATCTTGCCCTTGCGCGGCAAAGTGCTCAACTCATGGGAAACCGAGCGTGATCGCCTGTTTGCCAATAATGAAATTCACGATATGGCCGTGGCGATCGGGGTTGATCCTCACGGTGCCAATGATGAGCCCGATTTAAGCAATCTGCGTTATGGCAAAGTCTGTATCTTGTCGGATGCGGATGTGGATGGCTCGCATATTCAAGTGCTGCTGTTGACACTATTCTTTAAACACTTTCCCAAGCTGATTGAAACCGGTCATATCTTTGTGGCGCGACCACCGCTATTTCGGGTTGATGCGCCTGCCCGTGGCAAAAAGACCGCACAAAAACTCTATGCCCTGGATGCCGGTGAACTGGATGCGATTGAAGACAAGTTGCGCAAGGATGGGCTCAAAGAAGGCAGCTGGCAAATCTCCCGCTTTAAGGGGCTGGGTGAAATGAATGCCGAACAGTTGTGGGAAACCACCATGAATCCGGACACCCGACGCTTGCAACCGATCAGTCTGGGTGAACTGGATTTTACCGCTACCGTGACGCGCATGACCATGTTGATGGGCAAGGGTGAAGCCGCTTCCCGTCGTGCCTGGCTGGAAGAACATGGTAATGAGGTAGAAGCGGATATTTAATAGTTCAACTTTCTTAAAGACTCAGTCAATATCAAAACTATATGAATATTGACTGAGTAATCAAAGTTTATATCTATATGGCTTCTAATCTATATATTATTGAATATAGCCCCATTGCCAAGATTCCATAGCGTTGGGATATTGCGCGCATGTTGCTGTGCCTAATGCATATATGGTTTTTCCTGTTGCCTTTGCCGTAAGGACAGTGGCAAGGATAGATTTCCCTCCTGGGGTGTTGGTGTCAAATGATAGTTCTTTGGTATATCCATTTGTACAACTGGCAGGAGTGCCGACTAGGCTGGATGTAAATGATACGTAACCCAGTCCGCTGTTATCGACCCGAACATAATTTACAGTATAAAAGTTGGCAGTGCCAAATGCATAAACTTGAAACGGCATTACTAAAAGAAGAATGATTTGCAATAGTTTTTTCATGGTGAATAATCCTTAAAATTAAATTTTTTGAAATTCTTTATTTCATTTAGGCGATCTATATTTCTTGCTTAGAATGTAATTACAGCGCCATTTGGTAGTGTAATAAACATCGTATCGTCTTTGGAATTCTTATAAGTAGTAATAGCGTTGGTATAGTCTGTAAGTATTTGCTTAGGACTATTCAATACTGTGCCATTATTGAATAAATATCCAAATCGACATTCTGCACCGTTGCGTCCAGTATCCCCAGGCGTGAGGCAGGCAGTCGGTTCATCTTTTATTTCAAAAGCATCCAATACTTCAATGTAGTTATCTTGGCTAAGAATTTCTGGAAGATGTTTTTGTAGACTAAGTGAACATTGGTTCATTGAGGTGCTGCCATTTGTATTGATAAAGGGTAATGGGGAGTCTCCATATATCTCACCACAGTTAAATTCATTGATATGAATTTTTTTCCCAAACGTTTTTAATAAGCCAATATAACCATTAGGGCCAAACCAAGGATCATTGTTCAAACTAGAGTCGTTTAATTTCGGGTAAATATGTCCACCAACTATATCAAAAGGAATTAGCTTGGTATTTAACATGTATGCAAGAAATCCAGTATCTCCGCTGCTAGTGATACCTAAAATTGTTTTTAAATTTGAATAATTTGGATTCTGTTTAACTGTTGACATTGCCGTTGTGATGCCTCTTAAAACTGCGGCCATGGTATCAGCACAGACAGACCCAAAATTACTTGGATTAGAGTAAAAACTAGCGGCAGTCGCCCCTCCTGGAGGTTGGACTTTATACATAGTAAAAATAGTATCGGTTAAATCTTTATATAGCGTAATTTCATTTTCCATTTCAAAGTACTGAACGTAATCTTTCAGTCCATTTATCTGGTTATAAGCGTCATCATATGCATTATCTTGAACATCTTTATTGTCACCTGGACAAGGTGTTGTGTAATTGACTGGATGGGGTACTCCAGATATTTGCATGTTAAATTGTTTTTTAACTTTCCAGGCAGTGTCCGTATTGATGACGGCGGTTACTAAAATGCCATTTTGGTTTAAGACTTTCACAAAATTGGTGAAATTATTAAAATCTGATTTATTGATATCTAAACGAATATGAGTTGATCCTTTGGATTTAAGGAAGTTGGCGACGTCAAGCGCACTTTCTCCTTGCGGATGGTAAGAAAATCCAAATGTCATTGCATTGGCTTGTAGGGATAGTAATCCTAACATTCCAATCGTCAAAAATTGCTTTATTAATTTCATTGATTACCCCTTAGCATATTAGATAATTAATCGTTAGAGATTAATATAGATATTGTTTAACTATTGAGGGCTGCTTTGAATATCCACACCTTGAAGCACACAAGTGTTTGGTCCAATCGGTGTGCTAATTACTGTATAAGCGATTCCATTCTTTTTTCCAGTTATTCTGGAGGTTATTAATGTTGCATACATTGTTTTTCCAATTGGTGTTGTGGCATCAAAATAGAGCACGTTCCACATGCACGATGTCGATAGTGCTTCTGCGAATTGAACAAATGATTGGTAACCAGGTGAACCGAATACGTTATCTTGACCAACTCCAACTCTAACTGGAGTTTTGTTTGATTCTGATATGGCGAATGAAGCTTGAGAATAAATTGAGGCAACCAAAAGAATTAAACACAATATTGAATTTTTCATATCAACTCCATAGAAATTAATTTGTAAAGTCGCTTTAAAGATTTGCTAAAAGGACTATGAGAAATCAGCCCAATAGCTTTTTAGCACAAATGTATTGGATTTATATGAGTTGGCCTAAAACAATTAAAAATATTTTTTCTGGGAAATTTATTGCATTCATACATGGGCTTGATGTAGGTCCATGCTTTTGACTTTTTACATATGTGAAATTAGGCTTCTGGGCTATTCCCGATTGCGTTGCACAATCGTTTTAAGTGTTGCTTGGTATATATCTATTCTGACGCCGCCCAAACTCACCGCCATTTGCGCAGCTTGCAATGCAGCTTGCCATTGTTGTTGATCGAGCAGAACTTGTGCGAGATTATTGAAGGCATCACCAGAAGTTGGGTGAACTTGAGTGGCGCGTTGATATTGTTGTTCGGCTGCCGGCCACTGTTTTTTCTGATAATACAAATTGCCCAGGCCAATCAGGGCCGCTAGTTCGTCGGGCCATGGATGTAGGGCAGTTTGATAGGCCGTGAGAGCCGCGTCAGGCGCCACTCTTTCTAGTGCAGTGACAGCTTGCAGGTAACGTGCGGCAGCCTGGTTGCTTGTGTTATTTGTTGACATTGCACTGGCGGGTAGTTGATCAGCTTTCAATGCAACAAACCCCCAGCTTCGACCGCCACGCCATTGCGCTATGAATTGCGTCATCGGCACCACCAGTTGCTTGATGCTGCCCGAGCGTAGTATTACTTCATTGGCTTGCAGATCATAACCAACTATCACCGCGTAATGCCACTGCGGATAAAAACTGAAACGCAAATTTTCCAGAATCAGCACGGGATGGCCTGCGGCCACTTCCTTTAACCATTCATCACTGTTTGGCAGCAGCTCATAGGCCACCAGGCCAGCACGACGAGTGGCGGCCATGAGTTCGGTTTGTAGACTGCCAGCACGCTGTGGCAGATAAACCTGCCCAACCAATTGTTCGGGGCTGACGGCTTGTCCCACATGGTTGAGTAGGGTTGCCAAGGCTGCCGGGCCGCATTGGTTGGTCTCTTGCGGAAAGAAAGGGACATCCTTGAGTTCAACCTGCAAAGGCAGGTTCGCCGTTTTTGCAGCTGCCTGAAGGTCGATATTGAAATTTTGAAGATTGGTAAGAAGGGTGGTGCAGCCTGACAGGCAGCCTGATAAAGCAAGCGTCAATATCAGGCCGCGTGCAACAGTGCTCAGATGTTTGATGGTCATCAACAAACAGTTATTAACGAACAGTCATGAACAAATACTCATAAAAACGGGCTCAATGGACTGAGTGTGGGCTGCAGTACAGCCATACGCATGGTTTTAGATGGCAATGGCAACCAGAATGGCAATCAACAGAACGATGATCAGATCGGTCGAGCTCAGCGCCGCACCGGCTGGCAGGGTATCAATTTTTTGTGCCAGCGCGGCGACTTCGGCATCGGTCAAGGCATCAACGCGATCTTTTGCCATCAGGCCATCGACGCCCATGGCTTGCATTTTTTCTTTGACATTGGCGCGGTCCATGAAGGCCTGCACTTTGGCACGATCAGTTTCAGCCTTGTTTTGTGCCGTCACGGCTTCGGTTGGCACAATCTCGGCATGCGCCATCGGCAAATAGGCCGTGCACATGGCGGCCACGGTCAAGCTGGCTACGGTACGAGCGATTCGTGATGTCATCGTCTTCTCCTGAAGGCTAAGTTTAAAAATCGTTTATAAAAACGAATAGGCAAGGTCAGTACATAAAACAGTGTAACGAGTGATAAAAGCAAACCCAAGTCTCTTTACACTTGCTTAAATGTCGGTGCAATCCGACAATCTGACGTTGAGGAGTTTGGCGCTCATCATCATTTCATGATTAATCCCAATGAGCCGTCTATTCGGACTTATTTTAACCAATTTTAGGGAGTATAAGTAAAAATACCCACTCTATAGTGCATAAATAGAGTAGGTATTTTTATTACTTGGTGGGGTATATTGCAAGCTCACGTGGCTGAGAATCAGCGTTTCAGCTTGGCAAAAGCGGCCGCCATGGCGCTGTTTCCCTGCGAAGGGGCCGACGCACCACCATTGGCTGGGCGACCACCACTGCGTTGATTGGATGCAGGGCGTGAACCAGCGCTGGCATTGCTATTTGGGCTGCCACCTTCGCGGGCAATCCGTTGGCCTGGCTCATCACTTAAGCGCATGCTGAGTGCAATCCGTTGCCGTTTGACATCCACTTCCAGCACCTTGACTTTGACCACGTCCCCAGTCTTGACGACTTCACGCGGGTCTTTGACAAACTTGCTGGACAGGGCCGAAACATGGACCAGACCATCTTGATGCACGCCAATATCGACAAAGGCGCCAAAGGCGGCCACGTTGGTGACCACACCTTCCAGCACCATACCGGGTTGCAGGTCTTTCACGTCCTCCACACCATCGGCAAAGATGGCGGTCTTGAATTCGGGACGTGGATCACGACCCGGTTTTTCCAGTTCGGCCAAGATATCCTTGACGGTTGGCACACCAAAACGCTCGTCGGCAAAGCTCGATGGCAGAAGCGTCTTCAAGACATCTTTATTGCCCATCACATCGTTCAAGGGTTTTTGTATGCTGGCCAGAATCCGTTCAACCACCGGATATGCTTCCGGGTGCACGGCTGAGCGATCCAAGGGGTTGTCACCCTGCATCACGCGCAGGAAACCGGCAGCCTGTTCAAAGGTTTTTTCACCCAGGCGTGGCACCGATTTGAGGGCGTCACGGCTGGCAAAAGCGCCCTTGCTTTGGCGGTATTCCACAATATTACTGGCGTGAATTCGCGTTAAACCCGACACTCTGGCGAGCAGTTCGACCGATGCCGTATTGACGTCGACGCCAACTGCATTCACGCAATCCTCCACAACGGCATCGAGTGAGCGAGCCAGTTCGCGCTGATTGACATCATGCTGATATTGACCCACGCCAATGGATTTGGGATCAATCTTGACCAGTTCGGCCAACGGATCTTGCAGGCGACGAGCAATCGATACTGCCCCGCGCAATGACACGTCCAGATCCGGAAATTCTTTGGCAGCCAGTTCGGAGGCGGAATACACCGACGCCCCGGCTTCGCTGACAACGATTTTCTGGATCTTCTGCCCCCCCTTTTCGTCGAGCAGTTTGATGACATCAGCGGCCAGTTTTTCGGTTTCGCGCGAAGCGGTGCCATTACCAATCGAAATCAGATCGACGCCATGCTGTTTGCAGAGTACTGCCAGCTTGTGCAGGGAACCATCCCAATCGCGGCGTGGCTCGTGCGGATAAACGGTGTCGGTCGCCAATACTTTGCCCGTCTGGTCAATTACGGCCACTTTCACGCCCGTACGAATGCCGGGATCAAGTCCCATCACCGCCTTGGGACCAGCCGGTGCAGCCAGCAGCAAGTCATGCAAATTGGTGGCAAAGACCTTGATGGCTTCTTTTTCGGCGGCTTCCCGCAATTCGGTAAACAGCTCGCTTTCCAGATGTGGTTGCACCTTGACGCGCCAGCACCAGCGGCAGACATCGCCAAGCCATTTGTCGGCGGCGCGGTTACGGTTGCTGATGCCAAAATGGCTGGCAATGCGGGCTTCGCCAGGGTGTGGCAGCACGGCTTCCTGTTCTTCACCCAGACTCAATTTGACTTGCAATACATTGGCATTGCGACCACGAAACAATGCCAGGGCACGATGTGATGGCACCGTTTTAATGGTTTCGCTGTAGCTGAAATAATCCTGAAATTTCTCGCCTTCGGCCTCTTTGCCTTCGACCACGCAGGCACTGACCAAACCCTGTTCCCATAAAAAGCTGCGCAGATTACCCAGCAGCTCGGCCGTTTCACCAAACTTTTCAGAAAGAATGTCGCGCGCACCATCCAGCGCAGCCTTGATATCGGCGACATTTTTTTCGGCATTCACAAACCTGGCGGCTTCGACTTGCGGGTCCAGTGTCGGATCAGCCAACAAGGCCAGTGCCAGTGGCTCCAGACCGGCCTCACGGGCAATCTGGGCACGGGTGCGACGTTTCGGTTTGTAGGGCAGGT
This sequence comes from Ampullimonas aquatilis, assembly GCF_049675895.1. GTDB lineage: Bacteria > Pseudomonadota > Gammaproteobacteria > Burkholderiales > Burkholderiaceae_D > Ampullimonas > Ampullimonas aquatilis. Next base: position 1,265,844 of record NZ_CP183834.1, read on the forward strand.
AGAGGTCTTCCAGCGTCTGTTTTGTGTCGGCTGCCAAAATCGCCGCCTGTAAAACCTCGGTCATCTTGCCTTGCTCGTTGATGGAGGCGAGGATCGTGGCGCGACGCTCTTCCAGTTCGCGCTGGTAAATCAGCTGTTCTTCCAGGTTACGTAATTGCGTATCGTCCAGATTGCCGGTGGCTTCTTTACGATAGCGTGAGATGAACGGCACCGTTGACCCTTCATCAAGCAGGGCCACCGCGGCCGCAACCTGGCGTGGCTGCACGCCAAGTTGCTTGGCAATGCGTTGAATAATGGTTTCCTGTACGGAAAGATCTAGCGTGTTCTGGTTTGCAGCTGTCATCGTTTCTATAATGGTGTTTTATTCAAATAAGCCGCGCATTGTGCCACAACTCATTTATCGCTTTTTTAGTTTCAGCCTGATCAGCACCAGTCTGCTGTTCAGCCCCTTATCCTATGCCGATCAAGCCGGTATTGATCAACGCCGTACGGAGCTCGATACCTTACGTGCCAAGGCTGAATCGACATATCAAGCGCAATCGACGGTTTGCTACCAACGATTTTTTGTGAATGCCTGTCTCGACAAGGCCAAGGAAGTCCGTCGCCAGATTTTGCAGGAGATCAATCGAGAGCAAGTCAGCCTTAATGATCAGGAGCGACTGGAGCATGCCAGCCAGAAGCAAAGCGATGCTGCTGCACGGCAGGCTGAAGAAGAGCGGCTGGCACCTCTCAAGGCGGCGGAGCGCAAGCAGAATCTGGAAGAGTTCAACAAGCGCCTGAAAATGGCACAGGAAGAAGAAGCCAAACGAGCGGCCGGTGCAGTATCGCGTAATGAAAAAAAAGCCGAGTTTGAACGCAAGCAGCGTGAGCGTGACGAAGAGCAGCGTCGCATTGCCAGCGAAGCCCGCGCCCAGGCTGAATTACGTGAGGCCAATCAACGTGCCTATGAGCGTAAACAGGAAGATGCCCGCGAACACGCTATGGAAATCGAAAAGAAAAAGGCAGAAAAGCAGCAGGATAAAGACAACAAGTCGCAAAGCAATGCCAATCAGGGCAAAGATAAATCGGGCTTGTCAGACAGTCTGCCACTTAAACCTTGAATCAATGGTTAAGCATGCCATGAAATAGGTTAATACTGAGAATCAGGATGACAAAGGTGATTATGAAGTGATGGTGGATGGTGTGATATTTGCTGTTGATGGTTCATTAAATCAATCTGATTGGAGAATATTTAATGAAATCAATGGATTACATGTCATGGTCAAGATTCGGCTGTTTCTGCTTGTCAATTTTTTCGGCAACTGGGGTGCAAGCTTATACCGTTGAAGCAGTTCTAAAGGATCAGGCGTATTCAAGTGAATCTGCGGCAACTCAATCTGCAACCGCTCAAACTTTCAGCTTGGCAGATGTGGCCAAACATCCCTGGGATAGCAATGATCAGGCTTCAAGTCTTGCAATTTCTGCTGGTAACGGTAATTTTGCGACTAGCGTCAATATTGACAAGACTGTTTTCAATGAAAATGATTCTTCAAGCAGTTTTGTCACATTCAAGGATTCCTTTACTAATTCCAGCGCAACAGCTCAACAGATCAATTTTGATTTGCGCATCAATGCCCTTGGTTTCAAAACCGATATCGGCAATTACCTGGGCGCCAATTCCACTTTTTCTGCCAATGTGTATGTGAATAATTCCGCCGTACCTATCTGGTCTGCGAGTTACACGCTTGGTCTGCAAAAACCTAGTTTTTCCTATGACTCTACTTATAATCCCATGACTTTTACGTCGACAGGTCAGAGCCTGGGCTCATTCAGTGGTGGCTTGGTTGGTACCGGCCATGTTGGTTATTACTCGTATACAAGTTTTGAATATGCTTTGTCGACACCTTATTCTCAGACTTTGAGTTTGGGGCAACTCAATCCCAATGAAACGGTTTCCATTCGCTATGAAGTGCAGCTTGATGCTAGAAATGGTGATAGTTATGGACGGTCACAAATCACATTTGATGATCCCGCTGGACTATCAGCCGCGATTGCTAGTGGCGCAACGGGTTCTTTAGGTTTGGACAATAGTCTGCATATTGCGGCGGCTGTACCCGAGCCGGAAACCTATGCCATGCTGGTAGCTGGTCTGGGGCTGGTTGGTGGCGCTGCTCGACGACAAAAGCGTAAGCAGGAACAGGTAACGGCACAGAACTGATTGCCGCAATAAAAAAGGAGCCAGTGGCTCCTTTTTTAATATAAACGTCAATGAAAATAAACCGTCAAGTCAGCTTGCGAGCTGTGGCCTGGCGTGCGGCGCGTTCTGCTGCAGCCACTTTTTCAGGATCGGGTTCTTCGATTTTGACAATCACCAGGGACACGTTATCACCTGTGCCTTTGGCACGGGTGCGGCAGGTGTTGATGAGAAATTCAGATGCGGCACGTGGCGGGTTGGCGGCCATGATGTAGCCTAATTCGCGCTCGGAAAAATAATGCCACAAACCGTCTGAGCAAAGCAGAAAGCTGTCGCCTGGTTGTACGCAGTCCAGTCTTGACAGACTGAATTGCGGCATTTCGGCGGTACCCAACGAGCTCGTCAATAAGTTGGATAGTTGATGATTGGCGGCTTCGGCTTCGGTGATACGACCTTGTTTGACCAGTTGTTGCACGTAAGAATGATCAACGGTACGCTGATTAAGGATCGGGCCACTGAAGTGATAGAGGCGTGAGTCACCGACGTGAATCCAATAAGCCTGGCCGGATGGCATTAACAGAAAAACGACGATGGTGCTGTGTGGGTCTTTTTCGGCAGAAATGGCAATCAGTTTGATGACTGTGTGGGCATCAACCACAATTTGCTCCAGCAGTTTTTCAGGGGTACTGTCTTCGTGGGTATAGAGTTCAAATACGCTTTTTGCCGATGCGACCACTTGTTGCGCTGCCATTGCACCACCGGTACGGCCACCCATGCCATCGGCCACGACAGCAAGCATCATGCCTTTGTATCGGGGGTGCGCCATGACCGTAATGCGGTCTTGCTGTTCAACCCGGTCGCCCAAGTGTTGGCCAGTACAGACCGATACCTTGAAATGCACTTGCGTGTCCAAGGTGGGGGGGAGAGCGGAGGGATTAAACGTACTGGTCATGAATCTTGTTGCAAGCCCGGTAGAATGGATAACATCGGTTGGTTTTGTTTTATGCAAATTCCAACAGGACGCGAAATCGTTAGCGATAGGTTGTTAACGACAGGGCTCAAGATTACTATAGGAAACGCGTGACCAAATATGAATTAAGCAGTTTTCTTTGCTTTTTTTCGGATTTATACGAGTTTGTAACGGTCACTTAATCAATTAAGCGCTTGCGCCATGCATGAAAACCTGAATTCCATACAAAGACAGATCATTGAGCTACAGATTGAACATCGTGATCTGGACTATATGATCGACAAACTATCAGTGGAGGTGTCATCTGATGAGTTGCAATTGCGTCGTCTCAAGAAGCGCCGTCTCAAAATCAAGGACACGATTACCTTGCTGCAGATTCAGCTAGAGCCCGATGTGCCAGCTTAAAGTCTTACATGCAGCCTTACATGCCGGATGATATTGCCAAACCGCCTGCGCCCACGCTGCAAGAATCAAGGTTGACGACTGCTTTACAAAAGCAGCACCACGTTCGATTGAGCGAACTGTTTGCAGAGACTGGGCCATTGGCTCAGACAATTGACGGTTTTCGCCCGCGTCAGTCACAACTTGAAATGGCCGCCGGGATTACGCAGGCGATCGAGTCGCATAGCACCTTCATTGCTGAAGCTGGAACGGGTACGGGCAAAACCTTTGCCTATCTGGTACCGGCCTTGTTATGGGGCGGCAAGGTGATTATTTCCACCGGGACAAAAAATCTGCAGGATCAGATTTTTTTGCGTGATATTCCCACCGTGCGTAATGCCTTGACACTGCCAGTCAGCGTGGCACTACTCAAAGGTCGCGCCAATTATGTTTGCCACTATCATCTGGCGCGAGTGACCGAATATGGCCGATTGCCGAGCAAGGAGGATGTGGCCTATCTGCGTCAGATCGAGCGTTTCCTGAAGACCAGCCAGACTGGTGATAAGGCTGAGCTAAATAGCGTGCCGGAGGGGGCATCCATCTGGCCGTTGGTCACCTCCACACGTGATAATTGTGTGGGTACGGATTGCACGCATTACAAAGACTGTTTTGTGATGAAGGCGCGTAAAGCTGCCCAGGAGGCCGATGTCGTGGTCGTCAATCATCATCTGTTTTTTGCTGATCTGATGTTGCGTGACGCCGGAGTGTCGGAGCTGTTACCCACCGCCAACACCATTATTTTTGATGAGGCACATCAACTCCCTGATACAGCCACCCTGTTTTTTGGTGAGTCGGTGTCGACCTCCCAATTACTTGAATTGGCGCGTGATACCCAGGCCGAAGGGTTGGTTCATGCGCGTGACGGGGCGGATTGGGTGACGTTGGCTGGCGCACTGGAAAAAGCGGCACGCGATACTCGCCTGGCTTTTGGTCAGGACAGCAGCAAATTGTCGCGTCCCCAACTGGCCGCATCCAGTCCATTTTTTATGGCGGCACCGACGGTAACGACTGCCTTAAGCCACCTTAAAACGGTGCTTGAACAACAGGCCGAACGTGCGGAAACCTTGGCGCAATGTTTAAACCGCTGTGTCGATTTATTGTTGCGCTGGCAAAACTGGTTGCGTGATGAGCAGACCGATCTGCCCGGTTGTGAGTCGGTGCGCTGGCTGGAGATCTTTGCCAGTTCGCTCACTTTGCATCAAACCCCTTTATCGGTGGCGGATATTTTTACCAAGCAGCGTGAAGGCCCGCCGCGGGCCTGGATCTTTACCTCGGCCACGCTTTCCATGCGTGGCAAAACCATTGAAGAACGGTTTGCTCACTATGCCAGTCAACTCGGTTTGTCGGCTTCGCAAGCCGGTTTGTGGCCCAGTCCGTTTGACTTTGCCACGCAAGCCTTGCTCTATGTACCCAAGGGCTTGCCCGCGCCAGCTTCGCCGCAATTCAATAACGCGATGATTGATACCGTGCTGCCGCTGATCCATGCGGCTCATCGTGAAAAGGCGGGAGAGAAGGGTGGTACCTTCATTTTATGTACGACCTTGCGTGCGGTACGAGCGACCGCGCAACGCTTGCGTGAAGAGGCCGATGCAGGGCGCTTTGACTATCCCTTGATGGTGCAGGGCGAAGCGGGCAAGACTGAATTGCTGGAGCGCTTTCGACAGGCTGGCAATGCCGTGCTGGTGGGCAGTCAGAGCTTTTGGGAGGGCGTTGATGTACGGGGTCGTGCCTTGTCATTGGTGATCATTGACAAACTCCCCTTTGCGCCACCGGATGATCCGGTGCTGGCGGCGCGACTGGCAGTGATGGAAAAAAGCGGTGGCAATCCTTTCATGGACTTTCAAATTCCCAATGCCGTCATCACGCTGAAACAGGGAGCGGGTAGATTGATCCGTGGTGAGGATGATCGTGGCGTGCTGGTGATCTGCGATGCGCGACTGGTCGACAAACCCTATGGCCGGCTGATCTGGCAGAGCCTGCCACCTTTTACGCGAACTCGGGAAGCCCAGACTGTGATTGATTTCTTTGAAGGTGCGGATGTTTAGCCTGACATTTTTTTGCCCGATTGAGCCAGGCCGCGTTCATCGACGAATGCGGCTTCGTTCCCATTTTTTGATGATACGGACAATCATATTTTGGTGTTGCCTTTGGGGTATGGGTTCGGATTTGGCACAGGCGCAAATCTCGATGGCGGGTGGTGGTGCCTCGGTCATCAATCCGCAAGCCAGCCGTTTGGCCGTGGTGATCAATACCGCTGATCCCTTGTCTGTCAAGATTGGTGAATATTATGCCCAAGCGCGTGGTCTTGGTCATGATCAAATCGTGCGCCTCAGCCTGCCGGTTAAAAGCAGTTTGTCGCTGGCCGAGTTCCATGCTTTTAAAGAAAAACTCAATGCCGCGTTAAGTTCAAAAATTCAATTTTTAGCCCTGGCCTGGATGACGCCCTATGCAGTTGAATGTGCATCAATCACCGGTGCATTGGCACAAGACTGGGATCCAGCCTTGTGTACCAACACCTGCGCACCGAGTGCTGCCTCACCTTATCTGGATTCAGCCAGTCGCAGCCCTTTTCAGGAATATGGTTTTCGTCCGTCGATGCTCTTGGCGGCACGAACTTTTGAGCAAGCCAAGGCACTCATTGATCGTGGTGTGGCATCCGATCATAGCCAATGGCTGCGCGGTGTCCCACCGGGTAAAGCCTATTATTTAAAAACCACTGATCGCTTGCGCAATGTACGCTCGACCATCTTTCCGCAACCCGGTGAGAGCAAAAGCCCACGTTTTGAAGTGATCGTGCAACAGGCTGATATTCTGGAAAATGTCTCTGGCATCATGATCTATCAGACAGGTCTGGAGCGGGTCGCCAAGCTCGATACCCTGGGTTTTTTGCCGGGCGCTCTGGCCGATCATCTAACTTCAGCCGGCGGTGCCCTGGATAAGGATTATCAAATGAGCAGCATGGCCTGGCTGGAAGCGGGTGCCACGGCGAGCTATGGCGCAGTCAGTGAGCCTTGCAATCATCAGCAAAAATTTCCGCATCCGATTGCTTTGCTGAGACATTATTTGCAGGGTGAAACCGCGATCGAAGCCTACTGGAAAAGTGTGGCCTGGCCAATGCAAGGCATCTTTATCGGTGAGCCATTGGCGGCACCATATCTGCGCTGAGCCTGATTGTTTTTATATACTGCCATGGTGTATTAAAATTGAATAAATTAAAACGCACTGTACAGGTTAATTATTGAATATACACTAAGGCAGTATGCTGTTTATTCGTGCTTTTGGTAATGATTTGACAGATTTTTCAACCAGTGTTGGCAGGGCTGAAACAGACCAGAAAAGCCAAGTTCAGTCAGTTATTTGATGACCAGTCAAGCCTGTTCAAGCCCGTCTTTGAGGCAGACGTTTTCTTGGCATAAACAAAAACAGCCAGATGAACCGGCTGTTTTTTGTGAGCTTGACGGAAGTTGCTTTAATGCCAGAACTGCCACCAGCGACCAGCCGTCTTGTTTTCAAAGTTGGCTTTGTAATCGCTATCGGGAAAGTTTTTGACGAGCACGCGTTTGCTGTCATCGGCCAGGTCTTGCATCCCCATCGCTTCATACGATTGGGCCAGCAGCGCCAAGGCTTCTTCGATGGCCGGTGCTTCCGGGTAATCTTTCACCGCCTGCTGGGCACGATTGATTGCGGCGACATAGGCTTTTTTCTTGACGTAATAACGTGCCACATGCACTTCATGCGAGGCCATGCTGTTGACCAGATAGCGCATGCGCTGGGTTGCGTCTTCGGCATACGGACTGTCAGGAAAGCGTGTCACCAGCGTCTTGAAGGTATCAAAGGCTTCACGAGTGGCTTTATCATCGCGCTCGCTCATGTCCTGGCCAGAAAAACTGCTTAAAAAACCGAGGTTGTCGTTGAAGTTGACCAGACCCTTGAGATAATACATATAGTCGACCCGCGGATGATTGGGGTGCAGCTTGATGAAGCGATCCGCGGCGGCCAAAGCTTGAGCAGGTTCGTTGAATTTGTAATGTGCATAAGCCGTTTCCATTTGCGCCTGGGTGGCATAAGGGCCAAATGGAAAGCGCGCTTCAAGCCGTTCAAAGACCTTGATGGCGCGCTGATAATTGCCGTCGGTGAGCTCTTCGTGGCCGTCAGCATATAATTTTTCAACGGACCAGCCTACCGTATCGTCTTTTTCTTCGGTGGTACCACAACCTGACAGGCTGATTGCCAGGCCCAAAACCAGCGCACCAGTCAGCTGGCTGCGGGAGAATAGTTGGTGCAAACGACGAACACGATTGAGCATGACGGGAGAGATCCTTGAGTGCAGTAAAACCACATTACATGAATGCAGTGAATGACCAAAGCCAAGGATTATAGTTCAGCCCAGCCGATGCCAGCCAAGATGGCATCAATTAACCCGCTCAATGAGGCAATCAATGAAGAGGGGCAGGCTGAAGAAGACAGTTTGTATGAAGACGAAATGCTTGATGAAGCGGCCGCCTTTGCAGCGCAGGAGCAAGCGCCCATCACCGTCAGTATTCCCTATGACATGGCCAAGACGCGGATCGATAAAACGCTGGCCGAGCTGATTCCACAATATTCGCGGGCCCGTCTGCAAAGCTGGCTGGAGAATGGCCGCATCACGCTCGATGGCGTGGTTGCCAAGCCCAAACAAACCTTGTATGGCGGGGAAGTCGCGGTACTGACGCCGGAGTTATCGGCCGAGGTGCTGGCCTACACCCCCGAGCCAGTCGAATTTCCCATCGTGTATGAAGATGATGATATTTTGGTTGTCAACAAACCGGCTGGACTGGTGGTGCATCCGGCTGCCGGCAATTGGTCGGGTACCTTGCTCAATGGCTTGCTGCATCGCATTCCGCAGCTGGCCCATGTACCGCGAGCTGGCATTGTGCATCGGCTCGACAAGGACACCAGCGGCCTGATGGTCGTCGCTAAAAATCTGGTGGCGCAGACCGAGCTGGTCCGCCAGTTGCAAGCTCGTACAGTGACACGGCGCTATCTGGCACTGGTGTGGGGCATGGCGCCGGAAGACGGTAGCGTGGGTTTTTCGATTGGGCGCTCACAGAAGGATCGTTTGCGCATGGCCGCCTATCGCACTACGCAAGCGATGGAATGGCGTCATCTGCCCAAGGCCATCAATCCCAATACCATCAAGGAAGCGCGTACGCACTTCAAGCTGATTGACATGATCGAGTTTGAAACCAAGATTCAGCCCAATGCGGTAAGCTGGATTGAGTGCGCGCTTGAAACTGGTCGGACTCACCAGATTCGGGTGCACATGCAGGCGGTTGGACTGCCGCTGGTGGCTGATCCACTCTATGGCGGTGTCTTGCCGATTTCGCGGATTCCATTTAACGCCAGTGCTGCTCACGAGTTATTGCTTGAAAAGGCCGGTGATGCCATGATTTCACGGCAGGCCCTGCATGCGACTTTTTTGCAGTTGATCCATCCTGGCACTGGCAAGAGCATGGAATTTGAGGCCGATCTGCCGGATGATCTGATGGCTTTATCTGCCGCGCTTGGATTTGATACCGACATGATTTTTGCCGATCCGGAATGGCATCCCGATGAGTGATGGGAGGCAAGACGCCATGTCAGCCAATACGCCAAATCATGCGGTGGTCGATGCCAGTTCAGGCGCGCTTCTTTCTGACTGGATCATTCCGGATTGGCCCGTACCGCCTCATGTTCGTGCCTTGATTACCACGCGCAACGGGGGTCACAGCGTCGGGCCGTTTGGCAATTTGCAGGGTGTGAATGGCATGAATCCTGCCATGCATTTTGGTGATAATCCAGAGCATGTGCTACGCAATCGAGCCTTGTTGCAAACGGCTTTACCGGCTGCACCACAGTGGTTAAAACAAGTGCATGGTACTGCCGTGGTCAGCTTGCCTGATCCTGCCGTACAACCAGTAGCCGATGCGGCGCTGACCCGACAGGCCCAAGTGGTCTGTGCTATTTTGACTGCAGATTGTCTGCCCGTTTTGTTGACCGATCGGGTGGGTAGTGTGGTGGCATGTGCGCACGCAGGTTGGCGTGGACTGGCTGCTGGCGTCATTGAACACACGGTACAGAGCATGGGTGTAGTCAATGATCAGGTAATCGCCTATTTGGGGCCGGCGATTGGACCTACTGCATTTGAAGTTGGCGAAGAAGTGCGTCAGGCATTTATTGATGTCAATGCACAAGCTGCGGTAGCCTTTACATCAATCGATGGGCCGCCAGGTAAATGGTATGGCGACTTGTATCAACTGGCGCGCCAGCGCTTGAGTAGTTTGGGTGTTACCGCGATTTACGGTGGGACTTTTTGTACCTATTCCGAGCCGCAACGTTTTTATTCTTATCGTCGCGACAAGGTTACAGGGCATCTGGCTAGTTTGATCTGGCTGGATCAAGGCGTTTGATCTGAAGTTTGCTCAACGGTTGATGCCGATGTGGTCTTTGTGACCGGCGTTGCGCTGGCGTCACTCTGGCTTGCAGCTTCTCGTTGTTCAGCCTGACGTTTATAGCGCTTGCGTTGTGGTGTGCCAAACACGTATAAAAAAATGGACAGTGGCAACACGCCATAAAAAATCAACGACATGATGCCGCCAATGATGGACTCTTCAGTGAGCGCCATCAGCATTACCACATACAGCCAAGCGATGGCTATGATGTACATTAATAATCCCTCGGAAGTAATCAAGGACAGCTTGCATTGCATCTGGTAAAAAACGATTTTACCAATGCGATGCTCCAAAACCCTGAATTATATTGACACTGCAATTCCTCCCAAGCAGAATGGGATCACATCAGTAAACGTCGTATTGGTACATTGTCATGGCTTCCCGCACATCCACAGCAACACGCTCTCGAGCAAAATCGACAGGGACGCCAACTACAGAGCAGGCATCACCAGCTATTGGTGCGCAGGCTTCGGCAGCCCCCTTTGGTATGTCTATGCAAAACTGGCCAAATGGTCTGAGCGATATCCTCGCCAATTTTGATCCGGTTCTTATTCCACCTGAAAAAATTCAAGCTATCCAGCAGCAATATTTTGTCGATCTGGGTCAGTTATGGGCCAAACTTTCGGTAGAAAGCATGGCCGATTTGACTCAGGGACATCACACCAATCTATTTGACCTGAAAGATCGTCGCTTTTCCAGCCCTGCTTGGCAAAGCAACGCACTGCATGGCTTTAATGCGGCGGTCTATCTGCTTAACAATCGTACGATGATGGCTCTAGCCGATGCGGTTGAAGCTGATGCACATACCAAGCAGAAAATTCAATACGCTGTCGAACAGTGGATGGCTGCCACTGCGCCGTCCAATTTTTTGGCAACCAATCCAGAAGCACAGCAACGCATCATTGAAACCAAAGGTGCCAGCCTGCGGCAAGGCATGATTAATATGCTGGCAGATCTGGAGAAAAAACGAATTTCGCAAAGTGACGAAAGTGCTTTTGAAATTGGCAGAAATCTGGCGACAACACCGGGTGCAGTGGTCTTTGAAAATGAGTTATTTCAACTGATTCAATATCAGCCCACCACGCCGCAAGTGCATGAAAAGCCCTTGCTGATTGTGCCGCCTTGTATCAACAAGTTTTATATCATGGATCTGCAGCCGGAGAATTCTCTGGTGCGTTATATCGTGTCGCAGGGCTTTACCGTGATGCTGGTTTCCTGGCGCAATCCGGGCAAGGAGCAAGCTCATTTAAATTGGGATGATTACATCGAAACCGGTGTCATCAAGGCTATGCATGTGGCACTGGAATTGTCAGGGTCGCTGGGCAATCAATCCGGCAAGATCAACGCACTGGGTTTTTGTGTGGGAGGTACCTTATTGGGTACGGCGGCATCCGTACTGGCTGATCGCAAGGACGATATTGTGGATAGTTTGACTTTCCTGACGACCTTCCTTGATTTCAGTGATACCGGCATTCTGGATATTTTTGTTGATGAAGCCGCCGTCAAACTGCGTGAGCAGACCATTGGCGGTATGGGTGGTAAACCCGTTGGCCTGATGTCGGGTACCGAGTTGGCATCCACTTTCTCCAGTTTGCGTCCCAATGACTTGGTCTGGAACTATGTGGTAGGGAACTACCTCAAAGGCGAGGTACCACCGGCATTTGATCTGCTGTACTGGAACGGTGATGGTACCAATTTGCCAGGGCCGATGTTCTGCTGGTATTTGCGTAATACCTACCTTGAAAATAATCTGATCAAACCCGGTAAAGTGACTTGTGCAGGGTCTTCTGTTGATCTTGGCAAAATCAACGTGCCGGTTTATCTCTATGCTTCTCGCGAGGATCATATTGTGCCCTGGCATTCGGCCTATGCATCCACACAGGTATTGCAAGGTGATAAGCGCTTTGTGTTGGGTGCGTCTGGACATATTGCTGGCGTGATCAATCCGGTCAGCAAAAATAAACGCAATTACTGGATTAATGAAGATTTACCTGCCAAAGCTGAGCAGTGGCTGGAACGTGCCACTGAGCATCCCGGTAGCTGGTGGCCTGACTGGGTGAATTGGTTGACGCCACTGGCAGGCAAAAAAATCAAGGCACCTGCAAGCCTTGGTTCGACACAATTCCCGGTTATTGAAGCCGCACCTGGGAGTTATGTCAGGGCACGACCCAACTGAATCAGCATAGACTGATAAGCATATTCAAATTTTTATTAATAACGTCCAACGGAGAGAAACCATGACTGATATCGTCATCGTAGCTGCAACCAGAACTGCAGTCGGAAAATTTGGTGGCAGCCTTGCCAAGATTGCTGCGCCGGAGCTGGGTGCGCAGGTCATCAAGGGATTGCTGGCCAAGACGGGAGTGTCCGGTGACCAAATCAGCGAAGTGATTTTGGGACAGGTGTTGACTGCCGGTAGTGGTCAGAATCCAGCGCGTCAGTCGGTCATCAAGTCTGGCTTGCCCAATATGGTGCCAGGTATGACGATCAATAAAGTCTGTGGCTCTGGTCTGAAGGCTGTCATGCTGGCTGCGATGGCGATCAAGAGTGGCGATGCTGAGATTGTGATCGCTGGTGGTCAGGAAAATATGAGTGCTTCACCGCATGTTTTGCCAGGTTCCCGTGATGGTTTTCGCATGGGTGATGCCAAGCTGATTGACAGCATGATTGTGGATGGTTTGTGGGATGTCTATAACCAATATCACATGGGTATCACGGCTGAAAATGTCGCCAAGGAATATGGCATTACTCGTGAAGCGCAGGATGCGCTTGCCTTGTCATCGCAACATAAGGCTGAGGCTGCACAGAAATCCGGTCGTTTCAATGATGAGATTATTCCAATCATGATTCCGCTGAGAAAGGGTGACCCGCTGCAATTTGTGACGGATGAGTTTGTTCGTCAGGGTGCCACACTGGAAAGTTTGTCTTCCTTGCGTCCGGCTTTCAGTAAAGAAGGTTCAGTGACTGCCGGCAATGCCTCTGGCATTAACGACGGTGCTGCCGCCGTCATGGTGATGAGCGCCAAAAAAGCCGAGCAACTGGGCTTAAAACCAATGGCACGGATTGCGGCTTTTGCCAATGCGGGCCTTGATCCTAGCGTTATGGGTATGGGCCCGGTACCGGCTTCACGTCGTTGTCTGGAGCGCGCTGGTTGGACACCGCATGATCTGGATCTGATGGAAATCAATGAAGCATTTGCAGCTCAGGCGTTGGCCGTTCATAAGCAAATGGAATGGGATACCAGCAAGGTCAATGTGAATGGTGGTGCGATTGCCATTGGTCATCCAATTGGTGCGTCAGGCTGCCGTGTGCTGGTGACTTTAATTCATGAGATGGTCAAACGTGATGCCAAAAAAGGCCTCGCCTCTCTCTGTATCGGTGGTGGTATGGGTGTAGCACTGGCATTAGAAAGATGATGAGCTAGTCCGTTGCGTAGCAAGGACACCGCTCAGTGGGTTAATGTTAGTAAGGGTTGTGCACTGGCATTAGAAAGATGATGAGCCAGTCCGTTGCGCGGTAAAGAGTTGGATGGTTGTCGACAGTGTTTCGGATGATGCCAATGAAGAGGATTGACATCATGCGGTACCTGCAACCAACGTACTCAATCATGCCGTAGTTAATCACTGTAGTTAATCATGTACTAAGTACCTTATTCATAGAAGAATGTTGATTTTTAGGAGAAGACAATGAGTAAACGAGTCGCATACGTCACAGGTGGTATGGGTGGAATTGGTACCGCTATTTGCAAACGCCTTTGTAAAGAAGGTTATGTCGTCGTGGCAGGATGTGGACCTAATTCGGCTCGCAAGGATAAATGGCTGGCCGACATGCGCGCCGAAGGTTATGAAGTCCATGCTTCAGAAGGTAACGTCGGAGATTGGGATTCCACCAAAGTGGCATTTGACAAGGTCAAGGCTGAAATTGGCGAAGTCGATATTCTGGTCAATAACGCTGGTATCACCCGAGATGGCCAGTTCCGCCGCATGTCCCGTGATGACTGGTACGCGGTGGTCGATACCAACCTGAATTCACTGTTCAATGTGACCAAGCAGGTGATCGATGGCATGGCTGATCGTGGCTGGGGCCGTATCATTAACATCTCTTCGGTGAATGGTCAAAAGGGCCAATTTGGCCAGACGAATTATTCGACCGCCAAGGCTGGTATTCATGGCTTTAGTATGGCATTAGCGCTTGAAGTGGCGACCAAAGGCGTGACGGTCAATACGGTGTCCCCTGGCTATATTGGTACCGATATGGTTCGTGCCATTCGTCCTGAGGTGCTGGAAAAAATTGTTGCGACTATTCCAGTAAAACGTTTGGGTGAGCCTGAAGAAATTGCTTCAATTGTGGCGTGGATTGCTTCTGAAGAAGGTGGTTATTCGACTGGTTCAGACTTTTCGCTCAATGGTGGTCTGCATATGGGTTAAACTGGTCCTGCCAGTTATTGCAAGATCAAGAGCCAATCAGGAGCACATATGCCCAATCAATCTCAAGAAGAACGTTTGATCAAGAAGTATCCCAATCGTCGACTTTATGACACTAAAACCAGCACGTATATCACGCTGGCAGATGTCAAACAGTTGGTACTGGGTACGGAAGTATTTAAGGTGGTCGACGCTAAATCCAACGAAGATCTGACCCGCAGTATTTTGTTGCAGATCATTCTGGAAGAAGAGACCGGTGGCATGCCCATGTTTTCGGCCAAGATGCTTGCGCATATTATCCGTTTTTATGGACATGCCATGCAGGGCATGATGGGTTCCTATCTGGAAAAAAACATCCAGTCATTCATGGATATTCAGAACAAGTTTACCGAGCAATCACAAGGGCTTTATGATGGCAAAGCCTTTAGCCCGGAAATGTGGACGCAGTTCATGAATGTGCAGGCACCCATGATGCAGGGCATGATGTCTAACTATTTAGACCAGAGCAAAAATTTATTTTTGCAGATGCAGGAACAGATGCAAAGTCAGGCTAAAACCATGTTTCCAACTTTTCCTTTCACCAAGCCTGAAAAGGATTGATATGCAGGATGTGTTGAACGGCAAATGACGGTTTGACTGATTTTTACACTTGATCTATCTGGTCTGAACAAGCCCTGTCTTCATCGACAGGGCTTTTTTATTACTTGATGCATAAAGTAAGTTTATTGAATGGATCGTCTTTCAACATCGGGTAGATGTTGCATGACTTCATGAATCGTGGTGCTCTGGGTCAATACATCAATGACCACTGGCAAAGGGATGGGCCACACCTCGTCCAGATCAAATTCTTGCGGATCGGCCAGCCGAAATGCCAGTTGTTCTTGGGGCGGCGTATAGGCGGCGTTGATGCCCGCTTTATTGCCGCGTGCATCAAGCCGATACCAGCCGTACTCGCCCAGCCAGACTGCATTGAGGCCATGCAGGCAATAGCGCGCGCCGTTTTCGTTGACGGATAGTCGTTGATAACACAAGCCGCTGGCAATGCCATTGGCGCGTAGCAGGGCGGCCAGCAGATGACTCTTGGCATAGCAATAGCCTGTGCTGTACTGTAAAACTTCAGAGGCTTTGCAGGTCACCGGATTGAGTTGAAAGTCCCAGCTATGGTGGATTTCATCGCGCACAAACTCAAAACAACGTTGGATGAGCGCATGCTGATCGCTGCAGCCATCCGCTAATTGTTGTGCCTTAGCCATCACCAGCGGATGGTCAAAGTCAATATAGGTGCTGGCAGCGAGAAAGTCGGCAGGTGGAAAATGGTGTGTCATGTCACTTGGCGGGAATAATAAAGTCGTTGGCAATGTCAATTCGTTGGTTGGCAGATTGTTGAACAAGCTGAATTGTTTTCAAGGTGCAATTTTTTTGTTTGATTGCGCGGCAATCATGACGGTTTTAGCCTGCCTTATTTTACGGCAAAGCCTTATTTGACCAGAAAAAATGAATGATGTTTGAGACTCCATTAAAATAGCGGTTTACCTCAACTGGCTATTTCATGTCTGACTCCGCAACACAATTTACCGCCGTCTCATTGACCGACTCAAATACAACGTCTGCTGGTCCGGCACCCAAGGTGGGGTTTGTTTCCCTGGGTTGTCCCAAGGCCTTGGTTGATTCTGAACAAATTCTCACGCAATTGCGTGCTGAGGGCTATGACACGGCTAAGTCGTATGCGGGGGCCGATCTGGTGATTGTCAATACCTGTGGTTTTATTGATGCCGCGGTACAGGAAAGTCTGGACGCGATTGGTGAGGCGCTGGCTGAAAACGGCAAAGTGATTGTGACCGGTTGTCTGGGCGCAAAAAAAGATGCGGGTGGCAATGACCTTATCACCGCCATTCATCCCAAGGTATTGGCGGTAACTGGCCCGCATGCCACCCATGAGGTCATGCAGCAGGTGCATTTGCATTTGCCCAAGCCGCACGATCCCTTTGTGGATCTGGTGCCTGCGCAAGGCGTCAAACTCACGCCCAAGCATTTTGCTTATTTGAAAATTTCCGAAGGTTGCAATCACCGTTGCAGTTTTTGCATCATCCCTTCCATGCGGGGTGACTTGGTATCGCGCCCGATTGCCGAAGTCATGCTCGAAGCAGAAAATCTCTTCAGGTCGGGTGTTAAAGAGCTCCTGGTGATTTCGCAAGATACCAGTGCCTACGGCGTGGATGTGAAATTTAGAACCGGCTTTTGGAATGGCAAACCAGTCAAGACGCATATGACGCAACTCTGCGAAGCATTGGGCGAGTTGGCCGCGCAGTATAGTGCCTGGGTGCGTTTGCATTATGTGTATCCTTATCCGCATGTGGATGAGGTCATCCCTTTGATGGCTAGTGGTCGCATCTTGCCGTATCTGGATGTACCTTTACAGCATGCGCATCCCGATGTACTCAAGCGCATGAAGCGACCTGCCAGCGCCGAGAAAAACCTCGACCGCATCCGCGCCTGGCGCGATGTGTGTCCCGAGCTGACAATTCGCAGTACGTTTATCGCTGGTTTTCCTGGCGAAACAGAAGCAGAGTTTCAGACCTTGCTCGACTTTATTGAAGAAGCTGAGCTGGATCGGGTTGGCTGTTTTGCCTATTCGCCGGTTGAAGGCGCTACGGCCAATGATTTGCCCGGTGCCTTGCCTGATGAGGTACGAGACGAGCGGCGTGATCGTTTTATGGCGGTAGCGGAGCGCGTTTCTTCAAAACGTCTGGCTAAAAAAATCGGTAGTGTGCAAACTGTTTTGGTCGATGAAGTTCATGCCGCTGGCAAGCGGGGTGGGATTGGTCGCAGCATGGCCGATGCACCGGAAATTGATGGTCTGGTGATCATTGCACCACTCACCAAAATTTCGCAAAAGCTCAAGGCGGGTGAGTTTGCCCGAGTTCGCATCACTGGTGTGGATGGTCATGATCTATTGGGCGAACTGGCTTAAACTGCTTATGAGCATATGCCGATGCGCGAGCAAACGAATGGGCCTCATGCACCAATGACTCAGCAAAGCGTCATTTCGTCTACCCGATTTGTCAGAAAACCTGAGCAACTTGTTGGGTTTAATGGTCGGCAGGCTGGGGCGGGATGTCGACCTCAATTTGGCCTGTGCTTAGGCTTGTCCTTAGGCCTGTTGCTACTACTTCAGAACGTCCCAATTTATGCCTTAAATAATGATACTCCCATCAAAGATAATAAAAATAAACCTATTAAGTGCTTAAATAAAGGTGCTGTAAAAACACTGGTTGGGGTATATGAAACGGAGCTGGCTGGAAAAAAGCTGCGCCTGACCTTGACACCACATTCGGAATTTGCCGGCAGTTATGAGGGTAGCTACCAGCTCGATGGCAAAAAATATTGGCTTGCCGGTGATGAAGAAGATGGCCTGTTGACGTTGGAAGAGTCGGCTGACGAGGTTGATGTTTCGGCGGTGTGGACCGGTAAGATCGCAACTCCAAAATGCGCCAGGGAAATTAGTGGTGAACGAAATCCCGAGCCGGATGCCAATGGTCAGACGGCAGCGCCACAAGCGTTTATCATGCGATATCTGCAACCACTTTCGGTCAGGACGCGCAAATAGCTGACTGGCCATTAACAGGCCGTTCCCATGTCAGACAAGTCTTCTCCTGCCGCATCATTAAACCAAACCGCTTCCAACAATCTACCAACCCAGTCCGGTCAGCCCGGTGCGGCGTTGCATAATCAAACCCGGATCATGCATCCTGCCTATGCCGCACCAGATGGATTTGTGGCGCTGACCACACCGATCCATCATGCTTCAACTGTGGTGTTTCCCAATCTGGCAGCCATGCGCAACCACGACTGGCGGGATGACCATAGCTATAGTTACGGACTGCATGGCACGCCGACTACCTTCACCTTGCAGCATCAGCTTGCCATGATTGAAGGCGAGGGCGATCAGCGCACACAGGCGGTGCTGGCACCTTCTGGTTTGGCCGCAATTGCGATGATTAATTTTGCCTTGCTCAAGCAGGGTGATGATGTGTTGCTGCCATCCAGTGTCTATGGCCCAAACCGCGAAATGGGACGTGGCCTGTTGCGTGATCTGGGTATCTCGGTACGGTTTTATGATGTCAATCTTGGGGCGGGCATCGCCAATCTGTTGCAGCCCAATACCCGCCTGGTATGGACCGAGTCACCGGGTTCCATCAGTATGGAAGTACAGGATATCCCGGCCATTGTGCAAGCCGTGCGTCACTTTGAGCAACAAGGCCATGGCCGTATTGCCGTGGCCATCGACAATACCTGGTCTGCCGGTCTGGCCTTTAAACCTTTTGCTCATGGTGTGGATATCGCCATGCAGGCGCTGACCAAATATCAATCTGGTGGTGCCGATGTGTTGATGGGTGCGGCCATCACGCAGGATCGGCATTGGCTCGACAAACTCAAGCTCGCCCATATGCGACTGGGCATTGGGGTGAGCCCGGACGATACTTACCTGGTACTGCGCGGTCTGTCATCCATGCGTGCCCGTTTTGCCATGCATGATGCCAACGCCAGAGTGATTGCCAGCTGGCTCAGGGCGCAAGCACCAGTCAAATTGCTGTTGCATCCGGCCTTTGCCGATTGTCCCGGCCATGCACTATGGCAACGAGATTTTTTCAGCGTTGATGGCAAGCCCCAGCCTGCCGCCGCAGGACTCTTTTCCATCGTCTTTCAAGACAGCATCATTCAGGCACAAGCCGACGCTTTTGTCGAAGGTTTACAGCTCTTCAAGATTGGTTATTCATGGGGTGGCCCCACCAGCCTGGCGCTAACCTACGATATGAAAGCCATCCGCCCCGAAGGCTGGCCTCATCAAGGGCCCTTGGTGCGGCTCAATATCGGTCTGGAAAACGTGGATGATGTGCTGGCCGATGTGCAGCGGAGTTTTGTGAGGGTGTTTGAAGAAAATACTTGATGTACTCACGACAATCATGAGTACATCAAGCACTCATTTTACGGGTGTGAAACTTCTGCAAAATAATATGAGTTAGATACTGTATCAAGTACGGTGATATATACCTTGCCAGAGAAGTCGATCAGATATTCGTTACTTAAATGTTTGATTGGCGGCAGGCCTGTGAGTGTCTTGCTCAAGTCACGCATATCGGGAACGATCGAACCATTTTGTAATAAGGCGACGCGGCCACTCACTTCTTTGACATTGGATAAAGCAGTGATGACATGCGGTGTCTGAAAATTAGATTTGGTTGACCAAGTCATGACAGTACCATCTTTACGCATCGCAAAAATATACATGTCATACGAGGTTAAGCTGGTTTTTACCGCAGAATTTTCTATGTCTTCAAAAGATGTAATTTGACCGATGTTGGTTAGGCCTGGAACTAAGGTTGGATTGGCCTGGTCTGCCTCACTTACATAGCCACTACTGTCGAGCTGGCCTGAGCCAAGAATGCCCATGCCGCTCCCCCAAGCATATAAGTGACCATCATTACTAATGGCAAAGTAACTTACTCTCTTCTCAATGCCATATTGACCACTAGAATTACCAAACATGTGTGAATCAACAATTGCAATGTCCGTAATATTTTGAAGGCAATTGTTGGGTGTTGCAAAGGTGCAAGTAGTGTAATTACCGTAGACAATACCAGATGTGTCGAGCACAAAAGGATTTCCTCGCTCAATCATTTTCGCTGCGGTTACAGGTATGCTAGTGGGGGAAAGGGTTAAATCATCAATATTATTTACAACACCAGAATTAGTGATGACACTGCCAGCATTAAAACGATTATCACCAAGTGCTTTGATATTATTTGTAAAGTTATTTAGAACTAATTCATGGGGAGTGCTCACGACATCGATAAAGCCACCATGGCCAGATATTTGAAGATCAATTTTAGTTCGATAAATATTAAGATTTCCATCATCGAGTAAAACAACGGTTTCCTCTCGATCTGGATAATCAAAACTCCCGTAGTGAGTGGTGCGTGTATAGCCGACACGTGAGTCGTTATTGATTTCTTTAATTTTATTAGATTGTTGAATCTTTCCCTGACATTGAATGATGACATGGATATCGTTATGCGCCATTGTGCCGGTTGAACCTGAAGTAGCTGCACAACTTAGATATTTTTGGGTATTTAGCGAAACAGAGTAGCTCTCTCCTACGATGACTTTGCCAATCACAGCTGTAGTAGAACCTCTAGGCGGATAGATACCATTGTTAATGCTGGTGCTACTGACTGATGCATATAGGCCATTCAGTGTAACCCCTGATAAATCGGCGATTAAATTATGCGCCTCTTGGCAAGTAATATTAATATCATTAACGTCATGATTTATATTGCTTACTTGAGGGTTAATTATCGTGCAGTATTGGTTTGTCGGTTGTTGTTTTACCTCAAGATTACTATAGCTATTTTCTGCAAAGATTCGATTAAAACTGAACTGAGTGGCATTGCTTGGGATGCTTATCTGATCGCCACTGCTATTGGTCAATATGAGCCCATCACTGGTCAGGCCACTAATATTGCCTGATACAACGTAACTATTCACCGAGCAGATTACATTCACATTCGTTACATCATTAGTGCCCATGATGCCTTTTGCATTTTGGACTGTGCAAGTAAAGTCATTTTTGGGATAGACATTTAGTACATATTCCTCTCCTTCGGCAATAGCGGTTTTGATTTCGAAGGTCCCACTAGTAGTGTTATTAGCAGGTACAAGAGTGCCGATAGAATAAGTATTATTATGTAGGGAAATTCCTTGGGAAAAGCCAAGGATTAGCCCAGCACTACTTGGTGCACCGGTAAATGTACCCGAGATATTATGAAAGATAGCAGGAGTGCAGCTTACTTTGATATTGGAAATTGTTTCTTGCCCCATGTTGCCATTGGCAGTTCCAGGTTCAATTTTGCAGGAGAGGTTTTGCGGTTGCCGAACAATCTTAGCTGTATAATTACCACCTTCTGCCACAGCAGAATGAAATGCAAAAGCATTACTGGACTGATTGAGGGTGATTTGATCGCTACCATTACTCAAAACCAATCCATTTTCGGTCAATCCAGTAATGGTTCCACCTAAAGCATGTGCATTGGTTGCACAAGTGACTGTGACATCAGTGATGTTGGTATTGAGTATTTTTCCAGTGCTATTACTAATACTACAGGTTTGTCCTAGGGGTTGGGTTTGAATGCTGACCGAATAATCCTGCCCACTAGCAATGGCTGTCGCAAAGGCAAAGTTGCTGGCACCGCTGTCAATATTCACGGTCTGGCTACCATTGCTTAAAATGAGTCCACTACCGGTAAGACCATTTACCAATCCACCTAATGTATAAGAGGCGACCTGAGCAGAGGGATTATTGTTGCCAAGGTTGGGATTGTTGGTTGAACTCCCACCGCCACCGCAGGCAGTTAATAATGTCAAAACCAAGACTGCTAATGAATGTTGAATATTTGCCAGTCGACTTAAACGAAGCATGATTTCCTCAGAAATTGAGTAGATCGTTTAGTGATCTACTGGTTAGCGTATGACTTTTTGTGGTGACTCAAAACGTATTAATTTTGTATTGGCAATAACTGTGCCTTGCATTGCAAAGGCCTTTAAACCCTAGTGTTGTTAATCAAACTCAGGTTTGATTGAGCGGAAGTGTTAAATCTACCGACAAAAATAGATTGATCTGTTGCAGTCGTGAACAGTGTTAAATGGCCGTGGAAAAGTCTGGCTATTGGGGGTGGGAAGCTGAGTGACGCAGTTAGAACTAAATTTCAAATTGATACTGCGTCACTTTATTTTATGGATGTGTCACTTCGACCACATAATAAGTCTTGGTGACAGGGTCGAGCGGCAGGCGATAAACGCGACCATTGAAGTCGATCAGATATTCATTGCTGAGGTGCTTGATGAGCGGCAGGCCAGTAATGGTTTTGCTGAGGTCATTCATATTGGGGACGATACTGCCATCATTTAACAAGGCATGGTTGCGGCTGATTTCTTTGACATTATTCAAGCCACTGATGATGGTTGGGACGAGTTCATTGGCTTTGGCCCAGAACTCGGTACCATAGCTTTTGTTTTGGTCTGCAGCAATCGCATTGGTTCTCCAGCGATAAACCGTGCCATTGGTTTTGAGCGCAAAGACAGATGTGAAATTGAAATTATCAATATCCGAAGTCATTTTACTGATGCCTGTCAGTCCAGGAATCAGGGCCGGACTGGCGCGGTCATCTTCAATCACCAGTCCGTTGGTATCAAGTTGCCCTTGGCCCAGCACACCAGCACCATAGCCCCAGCCATAAACGGTGCCCGTGGTGGTGATGGCAAAGAGGCTGGTTTTTTCATGCAGAGATGCTGGATACAAACCGTAGCGTACAGGTTCTGGTGTGCTGCCAGCAATGTAAACGTCAGCAATATTGGTCAGGCAACCTGTGCCATTGATATTGCAGCCTGTGTAGCTGGCAATGGCTTTGCCAGTCGTTGATAAAGCCAGCAGACTGCTTTCACGGAATGCCAGTTTGTTGATGTTGGCATATCCGGCAATGGCAATCTGGCCAGTATCACCAACATCAGCCAATACACCATTGCTGGCAAGTAGTTTGGCACCGGTCGCACTATAGCCGGAAATACCTTTGATATTGGTTGCAAAGTTATTGAGGGTGAGATTGGTCGGGGTACTGCTGACATCATCGAAGGTCGAGTGACCATCATTGGTAATGACCAAATCATTTTTAGTCCGATAGATGTTGAGCGTGCCATCGTCATACAACACTTTCAACTGCGCCCAGTTCAGGTATTCGCGCAAAGTGGTGTGAGAAATCACCTGTGAATAGCCAATCGTCACATCATTGGACAGCTCGCTGATATGGGTGGACTGGGCAATTGCACCTTGACATTGAATGGCTATATTGCTCATATCACTATGCCCCATGGTACCGGCACCACCACTGGCCACCGAGCAGCTTAAATCTTTGGCGTTGATGCCTGTCGTGATTTGATAGTTGCTGCCAGTCAGTATTTTGCCCAGGCTGATATGGTTAGTGCCGCGCGATGGGTTGTAGGTATAGGTAGCATTGTCAGCCGTGACGGAGATCACCATACTGTCGTCAATTGAGCCAGATAAAGTGCCGATCAAATCATGAGCTTCCTGACAACTGATAGATACGCTATTGATATCCGTATTGCTGATGATGCCCGACTCATTTTGCAAAGAGCAGAACTGGCCGCTGGGCTGCTGTTCAATATAAACTGAGTACCAGCCGTTTTCTGCAAAGGCCTTGCCAAAATCAAAAGTGCTGGCATTGGCGGCAACATTGATACGCAGTGCGCCATTGGCGCGCAAAATCAAGCCATCGGTGGTGAGCCCGGTCACGATGCCGCTCACTGCATGGCTGATACCAGAGCAGGTCACATCAACATTGGTGATGTCTTGAGTCGCCATGACGCCGACATCATTTTGGATGGAGCAGGTCAGCCCATAGTCTTTGGCACCTTTGACAATCAGGTTATAGGGTTCACCTTCAGCCACTGCTTGGGGCATCTCAAACGTGCCGTTGGAGTCTGGCAAGAAAAAACCATACAGTGTTTTACCGACATGAGCTGCAGTATCATCGCCCAATTGCAAGTAGATATTGGCCCCGGCAGGCACACCATTAAAAGTACCGCTGATCTTATGGAAAATAGCGGGTACACAACTCACTTTCAAATTGGACACGGTGTCAGTACCCATTTTACCTTTGGCCGAACCCGTTTCCAGTTGGCAGGATAGATTGGGCGGCTGTCGTGCAATCCGAACCGAATAATCACCGCCTTCAGCCACACCTTGCGGAAAGACAAAACTGGCGTTACTGGTTGTCACATCTACCTTGTCGCTGCCATTAGCCAGTTGCAGACCACTTTCTGACAATCCCGCAATGGCGCCGCCCAAGGCATGCGCAGTGGTTGCGCAAGTTACCGTCACATTGGTGATATTAGCGTTGGCAACCTTGCCAGCGCCATTGCTGATGCTGCAGGTTTGATTGCTCGGTTGAGTCTGAATGCTGATTGCATAATCCTGCGCGGCACTGAAGGTTTCATTCAGTACAAATGACGTACTACCGCTACTGACATTGAGCGTTTTAGCGTTGTTAGCCAGTACCAGGCTGCCTGTCAAACCGCTGATGGTGCCACCAACCGTATAGGTAGTGGGCGTGTCATTGGAGCTGGTTGGTGTGCTGCCGCCACCTCCGCCCCCGCAGCCATGCAGCAGACTCAAGAATATCAGTGAAAAGAATAAGCGCAGGCTTGCTGACAAGCGTGCTGGTATCGGTTGTTGCATGGTTGGACCCTGGGAGTGCAATCGTTATATATTTTATTTATTTCAACTGGTCTGAGGCCAGTTATTCAATTTCAAGTTGACTTGAAACTGTCAAGTTTAAGTATAACGCTGTCTTTTCCCGGCATTGAAAACGATTACAAATTAATGTTCCCAATCAAGCGTTAACCAAGTTCATGGGTAACTGAACGTTGTTTTGTGGTGGCCCGTTTCGGGCGGGGGAGGGGTTTAATGCGTGGTCAAAAACGGGATGATTTCAGCTAATAGCTGTTGCGGAATTTCTTCGGGCATGTAGTGGCCACATGGCAAACCTTTACCAGTCAAATGACCATCGCAAACTGCCTGCCATTCTGCCAAAGGATCAAACGCCTTGGCCATATAACCCTGGTTGCCCCAGAGTGCGAGTAAGTCGCATTGAACTTTGCGGCCCATTTTGCGGTCTGCACGATCATGCTCCAGATCAATGGAAGCAGCAGCCCGATAGTCTTCACAAAAGCCATGAATCGTGGCCGGATTGCGGATGTGACGCAAATATTCGGCATAGGCATCCGGATGAAACAGCGCATGAATATCACCCGATAAGGCCAGACTATGATCGAGAAATACCTGTGGTTCAGCGCCAATCAATGTTTCAGGATAAGGGGTAGGGCGAATCAGAAAAAACCAGTGGTAATAGGCTCGTGCAAAGGCTTCGCTGGTT
The DNA here is from genome assembly GCF_049675895.1 of Ampullimonas aquatilis. GTDB lineage: Bacteria > Pseudomonadota > Gammaproteobacteria > Burkholderiales > Burkholderiaceae_D > Ampullimonas > Ampullimonas aquatilis. Next base: position 1,291,328 of record NZ_CP183834.1, read on the forward strand.
TGTTCGTACATGGCCAGGGTTGGCACAATATCCAATGTGACGAGTTTACGGACCCTGTCAGGATGATCCACCGCCATGCGATGGGCCACGCGTGCACCACGATCATGACCAAGCACATAAAAATGTTCAAAGCCCAGTCGCTGCATGACATCAATCTGATCCTGGGCCATTACGCGTTTACTGTAATTACTGTGATCGGGCAGGCCCACAGGTTTGCTGCTGTCGCCATAACCACGCAGATCAGTGGCAATCACGGTGAAGTGCTGTGCCAATTGGGTAGCCATGCGATGCCAGATCACATGGCTTTGGGGCCAGCCATGCAAGAGCAATAACGGCTCGCCCTGACCAGCCTGGCTGACCAGAATCTCGATTTCACCCAGATCCAGCTGCTGTTGTACAAAGCCGTCCAGCAGTGGATCAAGATGAGGTTTAATCATTGAATATTATTTTTTGATGGCGCGCCAACCAATGTCGGTGCGAAATTGCATGCCGTCAAAGCGAATGTGTTTGACGGTTTCGTAGGCTTTTTTCTGTGCTACCTTGACCGAGTCACCCAAGCCGGTGACACACAAGACGCGACCACCCGAGGTCAGCAGTTTTTCCCCAGCCAGGCTGGTGCCAGCATGAAAGGTGACGGTGTCTTCGGTCTCGGCTGGAATGCCGGTGATGATATCACCCTTGCGTGGGTTATCAGGGTAGTCGGCGGCGGCCATCACAATGCCCAGGGCAGTACGACGATCCCATTGCAACTCAACCTGATCCAGTGTTTCGTTGACGGCATGTTCAAACACATCAAACAGATCACTTTTCAGACGTGCCATGATCGGCTGGGTTTCCGGATCACCCATGCGGCAGTTGAATTCGAGCGTACGTGGGTTGCCTTGTGCATCAATCATCAGGCCTGCATATAAAAAACCAGTGAAAGGAATGCCATCACTGGCCATGCCATCAATGGTCGGCTGAATGATTTCACGCATCACACGGGCATGGATTTCCGGCGTGACAATGGGCGCAGGTGAATAAGCGCCCATGCCACCCGTATTGGGGCCTTCGTCTTTATCTTTAAGGCGCTTGTGATCCTGGCTGGTGGCCAGTGGCAAAATATTTTTGCCATCGACCATGACGATGAAGCTGGCTTCTTCGCCATCCAAAAACTGTTCAATCACGACGCGGGCACCGGCGTCGCCGAGTTTGTTATCGGACAGCATGGCATCAATGGCACTGTGGGCTTCAGGCAATGTCATGGCAACCACCACGCCTTTGCCCGCAGCCAGGCCATCGGCCTTGATCACAATCGGTGCGCCTTTTTGATCCACATAGGCATGTGCCAAGGCAGCATCACTGAAGGTTTCGTAATCGGCTGTGGGAATGCCGTGGCGCTTCATGAAAGATTTGGCAAAATCCTTGGAGCTTTCGAGTTGTGCCGCCTTTTGTGTGGGGCCAAAAATCTTTTGGCCATTGGCCTGAAACAAGTCGACAATGCCAGCCGCCAGCGGTGCTTCGGGGCCGACCACGGTGTAGTGAATCTGTTCTTTCCTGGCAAATTCGAGCAGGGTGTTCAAATCGGTAATGGGTACATTGACCAGATTGCCAGAAAGCGCGGTACCACCATTGCCAGGTGCAACATAGATGACTTGCACTTTTTCAGATTTGGCCAAGCGCCAGGCCAATGCGTGCTCACGACCCCCAGAACCTACAACGAGAATTTTCATGTTTTATTTGAACCAGTATTTTGAAAAGGGTATTGCTAAAGTTCTACTTGCAAAGCTGAAGACTTTCACCACAAAGACACAAGGTGGCACAAAGAAAATCTGGTCTATCTCCTGATGTCAACACAGAAGTCTGGAGACCATGACATATGCCTTCTCCATATGGACGCAGTGCGGTTTGATCAGACTTTTCTTTGTATTTCTTTATGTCTCATGTTTCAAAGTCTCATGTTTCAAAGCATTTTCTTGGTGTTTCAGCGGCCAATCGTTTTGCAATTTTCAAACTGATTAATTCAGTCTGGTGTCATTCCATCACCGCATTGGTATAAACCTGCTGCACATCATCCAGGTCTTCCAGCACGTCGAGCAGTTTTTGCATCTTGATGGCGTCGTCACCAGTCAGCACGCTTTCATTATCGGGTTTCATGGTGACTTCTGCCATTTCTGCCTTGAATCCTGCTCCTTCCAATGCCTGCTTGACGGCTTCAAAGTCGGCAAAGCTGCTGATGACTTCAATACTGCCGTCGTCGTGATTGATCACGTCTTCGGCACCTGCTTCGAGCGCAGCTTCCATCAACTTGTCTTCGGATGTGCCAGGCGCAAACAAAAACTGGCCGCAATGTTTGAACATGAAGGCCACCGAGCCATCGGTGCCCAGGTTGCCACCATGTTTGGTAAAAGCGTGACGCACTTCTGCAACGGTGCGGGTACGGTTGTCCGTCATCGTGTCGATGATCACGGCAGCGCCACCAATACCATAGCCTTCGTAGCGGATTTCTTCATAGTTGACGCCCTCCAGATTGCCGGTGCCACGATCGATTGCGCGTTTGATGTTGTCGGCGGGCATATTGTTTTCCTTGCCCTTGTCAATCGCCATGCGCAAACGAGGATTGGTCGCCACATCACCGCCGCCCAATTTGGCGGCAACGGTAATTTCCTTGATCAGACGAGTCCAGATCCGACCGCGCTTTTCATCCTGACGACCTTTACGGTGTTGGATATTGGCCCATTTACTATGTCCTGCCATGTACGAAAATCTCCAGCGATGGTTGTTGCGATTGTCTACCAGGCTGCACACAATCGCTTATCATTTGTTTTGCCTTGGCGATGTGCACAAAGGCTAAAATAGCCTTGAATTTTAGCACGCAGCAAGCGTTTTTCTTCACCTTCTATTGCCTCTTCTGACAGGAATCAACATGGCTCAACCGATCTCGCTGGCCCAATCGACTGACAAGACCGAACTGTTTTTACTGCCAGCGCTGGCTAATCGTCATGGTTTGATCACGGGCGCTACTGGTACGGGCAAGACAGTCACACTGCAAAAGCTGGCGGAGAGTTTTTCTGCGATTGGTGTACCGGTCTTTCTGGCCGACGTCAAAGGTGATCTGACGGGCATTGCCAATGCGGGTAGCGTTACCCCCAAAATGAAAGAACGCCTCACCATGCTGGCTGTGGATACCCCCAAGTTTATAGGTTGCCCGGTGACTTTGTGGGATGTGTTTGGCATTGGCGGCCACCCGGTACGCGCTACCATTTCTGATTTGGGCCCGCTGCTGTTGGGGCGCTTGCTCAATCTCAATGATACCCAGGAAGGCGTGCTGCAACTGGTTTTCAAGATCGCCGATGACAATGGCCTGTTGTTGCTGGACAGTAAGGACTTGCGCGCCATGCTGCAATACGTTGGTGAAAACGCCGCACAGTACCAGACTGAATACGGCAATATTTCTTCGGCTTCCATTGGCGCCATTCAGCGTGGTTTATTGGCCATTGAAGAGCAGGGTGGTGATCAGTTTTTTGGTGAGCCGATGCTCAATATCGACGACCTGATGCAAACCACCGACGGCAAGGGATTAGTCAATATTCTGATGGCTGACAAGCTGATGTCTTCGCCCAAGCTGTATTCCACTTTTTTGCTGTGGATGCTGTCGGAGTTGTTTGAGCATTTGCCTGAAGTGGGTGATCTGGACAAACCCAAGCTGGTGTTCTTTTTTGACGAAGCGCATCTGTTGTTTAATGAAGCACCCAAGTCATTGCTTGAAAAAATTGAGCAGGTGGTGCGCCTGATTCGCTCCAAAGGGGTGGGTGTTTATTTTGTGACGCAAAACCCGCTCGACATTCCTGATACCGTGCTTGGTCAGTTGGGCAATCGCGTTCAGCATGCCCTGCGTGCCTTTACCCCACGGGATCAAAAAGCAGTCAAGTCGGCGGCTGAAACCATGCGCGCCAATCCCAAGTTCAGTACCGAGGCGGCGATTACCGAACTAGGTGTTGGTGAGGCACTGGTTTCTTTACTGGACGAAAAAGGTCGTCCCAATATTGTGGAACGGGCTTTTATTTTGCCGCCCGCCAGCCAGATTGGCCCGATTGGCCAAGATGAACGTAAAGCCCTGATCGACAACTCAATTGTGGCGGGGGTTTATGAAAAAATCCTGGATCGCGAATCGGCTTATGAAAAACTCAAGGGTAAGGCGGTTGGTGGCGCCAATCAGGCACAGACACCGGCCAATGTCCCTGAAGAAGAACGCTCCATGGCCGACAAGATGAAAGATTCTTTAGGTGGCCTGTTTGGTGGCGGTAGTTCTGCGCCAGCACCGACAGCACGAGGGCGCGTCAGTCAGCGTGACAGTGTGGTGGAGTCCATGGCCAAATCAGCTGCTCGAGCCGTGGGCAGTCAGCTTGGTCGAGAAATCATTCGGGGTGTATTGGGTTCCATTTTAGGTGGAAGTGGCAGTCGTCGTCGTTAAGACTCGGTAAAACCAAAAGGAACGGCCATTTTCAAGATGTTTCATATATCGAAAATGGCCGTTTTTTTATGGGTAAAATAGGGGTATGTCTATAAACTATCTGCTTAAGTGTGTAAATGCTAAGCTTTAAAAATTACTATTGGATAGTATATTTTGGTTAAAACGCAATCAGCTTGCCGCCCACCAAAACCAGCATCACAGCCAGCATGGGACGCAATATGCGTTCGGGCACATGCGAAGCCAGATGGCTGCCAATGTAAATCCCGGGTAGAGAGCCGACCAAGAGCGATGCGAGCAGATGCCAGTCGACGCTGCCCAGCCACCAGTGACCCAAACCGGCTACCAGGGTGAGCGGAACAGCATGTGCCAGATCGGAACCGACAATGCGAATCGTCGGCAATTTAGGATACAGAAAAAACAGTACGGTGACGCCGAGTGCGCCCGCACCGACGGAAGAAATCGACACCAGAAAGCCCAATGCAGCGCCGGTGACGACCGTTTTCCAGGGATGATGAACCGTGTCCGGGTCATTGTTTTGCGCCCAGTTTTTCAGACGTTTGCGCAGGATCAGCGCGGCCGATGTCAGTAGCAGGGCACCGCCCAGCGAGGTGGTAATTACCTTGGATGCTGCTCCCAGGCCACCGGGAGCAAGTTGATGGACCACCAATAAAGTGAGCGCTGCAGCGGGCAGGCTACCGTAGGCGAGCAGACGCACGATGCGCCAATCGACCGTGCCTTTGCGGGCATGCACCCAAGTGCCACCCGATTTGGTGATGGCTGCATAAAGCAGATCGGTACCCACTGCGGTGGCAGGATGAATACCAAATAACAAAACGAGCAGCGGTGTCATCAGTGAGCCACCACCAACGCCGGTGAGGCCAACAATAGCGCCGACCACAAAGCCGGAAAGTGATTGTGCAAAATCGATCATAAGAATTCCAAATAATTGTGGTGGATTCTAATGACAATTTTTTATAACAAGAAATGTTTTGTAGTTGTGTCCTAATAGCTGTAGGTTATGAAGTGCTTTATTTTCAATCGCCAAGATGCCAAGGCAAGATTGAAGGTCAAAAGTTTTTTCACCACCAAGACACAAAGAACACCAAGTCAAAAGTGCTTTGAGCGTTTTGATACCTGTACGGGGACAGCACTTTTTCTTTATTTATGATGCTTTGTTCCCAGACTACGCAGTGAGCAGCGCTACTTGATTTCAGATTTTCTTAGTGCGTTTCGTGATGGCTTTGTGTCTTGGTGGTGATAGAGAGTTGTCTTTCCTTGGCATCTTGGCGGTTCAAACCATCGCCTTTCACAGCAAAATTGAATCAAAACGTGAATAAACGGGCAAAAATAGCCTGCCGTCCTACTTTGGACTGGGTATCGAATTTGCTATTGTTTTACCTAACGGATAGGTAACGCAGTTTATGGTCTGAAGTGAAGCAGTTGGGTAACAGTGTTGGCCACAGCAAAGTTGCAACGTATGTGCAGCCCCCTATAAGCAGTGCTATAGGCAGCTTTGCGAATGCTAAAGAACTGCCAAATCACTTCAGGAGCAGATTTCTTCAGCCAAGTGAGGTGTGTCCATGTCGATTCCCGTTGCCGGTTTTAAAGACGTTTATCATATCCACCATGTCGAGCAAGCCCTCGACAACCTGACTGAGTCGGCTAACGAAGCCTTGCGCTCGACTTACCAGAAAATGCTGCAAACTGGTGGTCAGCGCTTCACCATCAAGCCTTCTGCCTTGCCAGATATGGATGATCTGTTTGATGATCTACCCAACTTTGCTGAACCACTGCACGACATCCGCAAGCAACTGGCGCTCTGTGTGGAAAGTAAAGATCCGCTCGAACTCACGCCCATGCTGTTTCTGGGCGAGCCCGGCATTGGTAAAACCCATTTTGCCAAACGCATTGCCCATTTGCTCGGTACTGGTCATTGCATGATCAGCATGAGTTCCTTGACTGCGGGTTGGGTGTTGTCAGGCTCGTCTTCACAATGGAAAAACGCCAAACCAGGCAAGGTGTTTGAAACTCTGGTCAATGGCGACTATGCCAATCCGGTGATGCTGGTCGATGAAATCGACAAAGCTGGTGGGGATTCGCAATATGACCCGCTGGGTGCGCTATATAGCTTGCTGGAACACGATACTGCCAAAAACTTTGTCGACGAGTTTGCTGAAGTGCCGATCGACACCAGCGAAATTGTCTGGATTGCCACGGCCAACGAAGCGCGTTCAATTCCTGAGCCCATTCTCAACCGTATGAATGTGTACGAAATCATGCCACCCGACGCCGAAGGTTCGCGTCGCATTGCGGCTGTCATTTACGCAGAAATCCGCAATGGCCATGATTGGGGCAAGCAATTTCCCGAACAGTTGTGCGATGCTGCGCTGGAAAAGATTGCCGAGTTCAAACCCCGCGATATGCGCCGCCTGCTGGTGAGTGCCTTTGGGACGGCTAAACTGGCGCGCCGCGACAAGGTTTTGCCAGAGGATATTTCGTCAGAACGTCAGGGTAAAAAAGCGCGGATTGGGTTTTAGCGGAATGGTTAGCTGCTAAGGGCGTGGAAAGGGGCAAGTTGGCAGAACCTTGCCGCCTTGCCCTAATTACTTGGTTGGCTCGGTTCTAATGGGTTAATTTGTCACTGACCCTATTTTCAATGTTGGCGTCCGAATTGATCCGACAGTCAGGCTGGGGCACGGAGGGCGGTATTGCCTCGCCGCGGCGAACCTAGGGTTGAGTTGTGAAAGGGCTAGTCATCGGTTAGCTCAACTATGACACCCATCGAGGATGCCTTGAAAAGGCTGACTGGCATTGATGCGGAACGCACAATCTTCAAATTGGTAGCCGATTGCCATACTGTCCGTACCTGACTTCCTCCCTCAGGTGCTTGAAAAAGCATTTCACTTCTAACGCCATTTTTTAGCCATACCTCAATAGCGGGTGAATCTCCACCAAAGTGCGAACCGTATACAACTTCTTTAACTTATGCGACGTAATTTCCTTGGGGCGACTCTGTGGAGGATAGCTCGTTCACTTCTGTCGACCTAGAGCATGCCGACATCGTGATCGAACAAGCGACAGCATATGCAAAAGTGAACCACCTCTAAAGCCTAACGCCTGACATAAGCGGTGTGCCGCAGGCACGTCGCTTGATGGAAATGTTAGGCGCCTTTAAGAACTGCAATTATCATTTCCTCCACTCTGGAGCGTCACTGAATCACCAGCTAGTTTCTCGGCTGCACGCTTGACGCAAATAGCTTCAGCGGCGACTTCCGCTATTAAGCTTGTGTGCCAAACATGACCTAGGTCCGAATCTTTGTTGACCCGCCCTGAATAAAGACCAAGAAATTGTGCCGCAGGATTGCCCGACACTACTGTTTGAAATCTGCCATCCTTTATGGTGCGATAGCCGGCTGGTCGGTATGCGACCACCGCAGCACCGGATTGACCTTGTCGTGTTCTGCAATCTATTAAGAAGGTGGGCTTATCGGCCGTAATCAGCCCAATTTCTTGGGCAACAAAGCCGGTGGCCCAAACCGGGAGCTTGCCACTTGAGGAGAGGCCGAAGGGATATCCAATAACGCTCACTGTGTCCCCAGGGCCAACGAAGACATCTGGCTCATCGGCTTGCCGCTCCAAGTAAAAAGGAAGACAAAAAACATCATTTCCCCATTTTAAATTGAGAGCAACAACGTCTGCCTTCTCTTTTAGGACTGGGTGTTCCACCCACCATTTGCTTCCATCCGGCCTGAATAGCGGCAGCTTGACTATGCGCCATTCCGGAAACGGATCGGAGTTCTTTATGAAATGAATCGAAATATGATCTGGAACGACCGCTGTGTTGCTAAGACACTTCCCTGTTATAGCGTCAAGGCCTGTAACGTTGTGGCGCGCCGTGATAACAACACAATCGGACTCTCGATTGGCCGCCACCAAGAATGCTGTTCCAGAGGCGAGCACAGTATCGCCGAAGCACAGTTCTACATAGAGTGCTTGGAGTGTTGGCTTTTCAAAATGCAGTAGCGGATTTTTCACGTTCTCGGATTACAAACAAGGCGCCTAACGTTTGACATGAGCTGCATGACCCGGCTTGCCGGGGCATGTCAGCTTGATGGAAGGGTTAGGTGTCACTGGGCTTCCGGACATTGCGAGGCGAGCTTGCTCACCTTTGGTTCGGATAGCCTAAAGCTGAGCCTCTCGACTACCTGCTCTGCGCCAACACTTTTGTAGAAAGCAATACCCTTCGCATTTGATACTTTCACTGGCCAGTCGATTCGGAGGCACCCGTTCTCGGCGGCGTGGCGCGCTACCCATGACATTAACGCCCGCCCGGCACCCTTGCTTCGCATTGATGATCGAACATACAACTCTTTCAGTTGGCAGTGCTTGCGCTTTTCAGGGACGAAATCAACCAGCGAGAAAACCAATGTGATCGCTGCGAACCCTATAACAACACCATCATCGAGAGAGCAAACCACCAATTGATGAGGCGAACTTGGCGACAGCAGATTCTCCAGTAGGTGCTCTCGAATGACTTCGTGAGAGATGGCTGCGCCATGGTTGTAGTAAGCGTGAATTTCGGCAAGAAGATCGATCATCGACTCGTGCTGATCTTCGCGTAGCAGCTGAACTCGCATTGGTAGTGGCTCTTGTGACGCCTAACGTTAAATGTATGTATCGAATTGTAACGGTGCGGGTTGTCTAAATCAAGCGTAGTGCCTGTTTCCTATTGGTTAATCATCATTTCATATTCGATACCCATTTTTATTCAACCTAAATTTTTGCAGATGGATGTTTAGCCACAACCTCAGCTGGTAGGCGGCTTGATCGGTGGGTGGCTGTATTCATGGCAGGAATTACGCAATACTATTTGTGCGGATGTTGTAGTTGGACGCAGCATTAGGTCTTTGTGATGACCCGCATACCCAACTAGGGCTAAGGGTGGTGCAGTTTTACCTTATCGGGCGGTTTGTCAGAAGGTGATCGCGGTTACTTCGCTATAGGTGGCTATTTTTTATTTGAATTTTAAATTGATCACTGGTTAGGCTGGTGTGGATATTTAAATTTTCAATCTTTTGTAAAGGTGTAGCCCATCGGTAAAAAGCCGGGTGGCAACTTTTGTCGGGACTCCCTGGGGATGAAGCCTTGGGCTTGATAAAACGCAACCGCACTGGGCGTGGAAACCAGATAGAGCGCGCCGATGGCACTGCGGTGGCGGCAGGCATCCAGCGCTTGCTGGGTTAATTGCTTGCCAAGTCCGGTGCCGCGATGTGAGTCAGTCACAAACAGACTGCAAAAATTCCAGAAATTTCTGACCAGCACAACACCCACAATGGCCAAACCATCGGTGGCAACCAGATGGACGCAACTCTCTGGCCAGCGCCGCCAGTAGCGCAGGTTGGTGGTGACATGAACAATGGTTTCACTCTGATAAGCCGGGTCTATCGTCTCGTGGATGACGCGTACCATCATGTCAAAAATGGCGTCGTTGTCTTCGATAGTGGCTGGCCGGAACTGGGGCGCCATGGGATGTAAAGCATGATGTAAACGCATTCAAATATAGCCAAACACGGTGCATAAATCAAATGCCTCGTGATCCATCAAGCCAAGAAAATGAGGGTCAATTTTTGTCGGCAAGGTGGGCTTTATTTGCATGCTTGACGTACTGTCGGATTCTGCCAAAAAGTCTATTTTTAAAGGAGTATATGAATAAATTGGTTGCTTAAGTGCTTATTAATTGGTCTTGTAAAATTACTGGTTGGTAGTATGTTGCTGATGTTTATTGCTGCAAGCAAAACTGTTCGCTACGATCTTGCCACGCCAGCTCAGGCTGGTTGACCACGGTTTGTGGAAAAAATGTCCGTTCGGTCAGGCAAACATTCCCGTATCGATCCACCGTTAATGCGGTTGTCGAGCGGGTGCCATAGGCCATTTCTTCTGAATGGATGAAGGCTGCAGAGAGCATGCGCTCCATCGTCAATGGCACGCCCGTAGCGGGCAGGTCGGCATCTGCCGCGGTGCGTCGGTCGGCCAGTAACTGCAACAATGCTTGATGCAATTGTGTCGTCCCAGTTTCAGTTGATGATTCCTTGAGGGTGCCAGGTTGCGCAGGCCTCATCCAATCCGACATGAAATCTTGCAGGGCTTGTCGACGTTGGCGTACTTTAGGCCAGGGTGTGTCGAGCTGCCCATTGGACAAGCCATGCCAACCGTCACTGACGCTTTGTAAGCTGGCTAATAACTGGTCAGCATTCGGCCTGGAACTGTGCGATGAGGATGTATTAGCAGCGATGTCGCTCAGGGTTTCGGCGGCGTCATGTTGAGTGTGTACCCGGTTGCCAAACCAGTGCCATTGCAGGGTGTGCAAATCACCCATCAGCAGATTAAAGCCTTCATATTGCTCACACCAGGGATGCCATGCGTTGGCGGCATCCTGTTGCCAGTCTACAAATTGATTGGCGGTTTGCTGCTCGCGAAGATAAGCGGCTACCAGTTCACCGCGTGAAGGTTTGCTGCTTTTGGAAATGCGCAGGGTTTCGCGAAAATTGGTCAGTGCGGCAAAGCGGCCGGAGCGGGTGACGCCCATCCAGGTGCCACCGCCTTGTAAATCGCGGCCAGCCAATAACGCATCGGCATGTGCTGTGGGATTTGCTGGTGTTGGTTGAGTTGGCCACCAGGCGAGTGGCGCTGTGGGGCGGGCATAAAACTCGTCACGATTGGCCACCAAGACCAGTGGGTAGTCGTCATGGGCGCGCAGCCCAAATACGATCAGGCACATGCGGTGCGCAAGGCCTCCAGTGCATTGGTTTCAATAAATGCTTCGGTATGGCGGGGGCTGGCCACGCGATAGGCAAAGCCGGTCTGAATCAAGGCTTGCTTGAGCCGTGCTTCAAAATCATCGGGCAGGTTTTCAAAGACCTCCATCCAGGTTACCAGATTATCTGTGGCATCCGGGCTGGCCGGGCGGCGCATTAAACGACCCCGATGATTGAGCAGATTGACGAGCTGGGCAAAGGCAGTCTGCACGGTATCAGCCAGTTCGGGGCGGGTTTTGTAGTAAATGTACAAGTGGCGCATGATGAAATTCCTTAAATCAGTCAGCCAGTCTACAGCAGCCCTGGTCCCGATAATATTGGTATCTTGCCTGAGTCCGTGCCTGTCGATAGTCCTTATCTTGCAGATGACAGGATTTCCAAAGTGCTGGATACAGTCTTTCATCGGTCAATAGTGACGTAGATTTCCTTAAATGCCGAAGGTTGTTAAGGTTCGATTGTTAAAGTTTACGGGTTTCCGTGACATCCACATCCAGGGCATAGGGCATAGGCTGCAGTGACAGCACGGGGCCAGCCAAGCTGCCAAGATGCAAACTACTGTTGAGTGAGTCCATCGTGGTTTCAACCAGGCATTCATAGACTTGCGGGTTGTCAGGCAGAGGTGCCGCATTGACGATGGTACCAGTGGCTTCGCGCTCGTTGAGTGAAGAAAAAACTTCAGCACCGGCTACTGCATTGGCAGCGACTTGTGCCAGCACCGAACGACGGCGTAATTTGCCCAGGTATTGGCTGCGCGCGACGACTTCCTGGCCAGGGTAGCAACCCTTTTTAAAGTTGACGCCACCCACCAGCTCAAAGTTGACCATTTGCGGCACGAATTTTTCCTGTGTACCCGTCACAATTTGTGCCACACCGGTTTTGAGTTGCAGCCAATGCCAGTCCTCGAGTGTCAGCGCCGAGGTGGATGGGCTGCCTGCTTGCAATTTGGCAATGAAGTTGGTCGATTGGTTCGCATCTAGCCAAAGTTCGTAGCGCCGCAATTCATCCATGTCAGGCAAGCGTACCAGGTGGCCGCCAGCAAAGCTGGTCACGCCATAAGGCTCGGTGGGCAGTGCGATATCTGCACCGACTAGCTCGGTGATTTTGCTGGCTTGCTGGGTAACCAGACCAAATGCAGCCAGCTCACTCAACGCCAGTTTGACTTTGGCGCGCATGATGAACATGGTTAAACGTTTTTGCAGGCCGGCCGCGATATCTGTACCAGTGCGAAGATATAAAATGTCCTCATTGCGCCAATTGATGAAGGTAGCCAGCATTCGGCCACGGGCTGTGCAGTAACCAGCCAGTCGGCCTATGCCGGGTTTGAGGGACTTGACGTCATTGGTGAGTTGATTATGCAAAAACTCAACCGCATCCTCGCCTGTCAGAGTTAAGACAGCCGCGTCACTTAAGGACACGACGCCAACTGTATTCGCTAGTTTTTCAGTGATGGGGTTCATTGTTATGTATTTAATTCGTGATGTGAAATGATTATAGATAAAGCAAAAACCATGAACGGTAGAATAGTCTTTTAACAACGAGCACTTAGGCCAAATTGAAAATTTTAAAACGAGGCGCCAAGGCGTTGATATTGTTGTCTTTGTTGGCTTTGTTAAGCATCGGCGTAGCGGCGGGCTACAGCTGGTACTGGTCACATGCACCTTTGCAAGGTACGCCATTGCAACAGGGAGAGTCGGCTTATCCTTTGCAATTTGTGATTCCGGCGGGTGCCAGCGCCAAGGCATCTGCCCGATTAATGAAGGAATCCGGTTTGATGATCAGTCCGCTGCAATTTGCCTTACTGGCGCGCTGGCAAAACAAGGCGAGTCAGATCAAGGCTGGTAATTACGAGTTGCTTGCCGAAACCACACCTTTGCAATTGCTCGACAAACTGACCAGTGGTGATGTCACACATCAGCAGATTGCCATTATCGAGGGTTGGACCTTTGCGCAAATGCGTTTGGCTTTGAATGCTACACCGGAGCTGCAGCATACCACTGCCAGCATGAGTGACGCTGAACTCATTGCGGCCCTGGCCTTGCCAGTGGATCATCCGGAAGGGCAGTTTTTTCCCGATACCTACCGGTTTGACAAAGGCAGTACTGACTTGTCCATTTTTAAAAGGGCGCACCAGGTCTTACAAAAAAAACTTGATACCGCTTGGCAGGGCAGAGCCGAAGCCTTGCCATTTGCTTCACCCTACGAGGCGCTGATCATGGCCTCGATTGTGGAAAAGGAAACCGGTAATGCGCGGGATCGCAGCAAAGTTGCAGCGGTGTTTGTCAATCGGCTGAAAAAAGGCATGTTGTTGCAGACAGATCCGACTGTGATCTACGGTATGGGCACGCAGTTTGACGGTAACTTGCGTAAAAATGATCTGCAGACCGATACACCCTACAATAGCTATACCCGTTCGGGATTACCACCCACCCCGATAGCGTTGCCAGGACAGGCGGCCATTGAAGCCACCTTGCATCCGGCCCCCATAGACGCTCTGTATTTTGTGGCTAAAGGCGATGGCACGAGCATATTTTCAAATACACTGCCTGAACATAATCAGGCAGTGAATCGTTATCAGAAAAAATAGTTATTACGATTGGTCAATTTCATGAGAGCAGCTTTATGACAGCTTCCAAGGCACATCCTTACCCCGGTACATTCATCACCTTTGAGGGGCTGGATGGAGCTGGCAAGTCGACCCATCTGTCATTTGTGCAAGACTGGCTGTCGGTAAGGCTGATGGCGCTGAATAAAAAACTCACTGTCACGCGTGAACCTGGTGGCGCACCCTTATCGGAGCATTTGCGCGAACTGTTGCTGGTTGAGCCAATGCATGCTGAAACCGAAATTTTGCTGATGTTTGCTGCACGTCGCGAACACTTGGCACGCAAGATCGAGCCGGTTCTCAAGGATGGCAATTGGTTGATTTCAGACCGTTTCACCGATGCAACCTATGCCTACCAGGGGGGAGGGCGGCAAATTCCTTTTGCCAAAATAGAGGCGCTGGAACAATGGGTGCATCCGCATCTGCAGCCGGATCTGACCTTCTTCTTTGATGTCAGTGAAGCAGTCGCGGCTGAGCGGGTCAGGCGCGCGCGCGATCTGGATCGCTTTGAGGCCGAGTCGGGCGATTTTTTTACCCGTGTGCGTGAGGCTTATCATCAACGCGCCAGTCAGTTTCCACAACGCTTCCGGATTATTGATTCATCACTGCCAATCGAAGACATTCAATCTGAACTGGTTGATCTGCTGGAAGCCTTTCTCAAATCATGAGCATGCCGGTCTGGTTTGAGACTGCCTTTGATGAGCTCATGCAAATGGGCGAGCAGTTGCCGCATGCGCTGTTATTGCATGGTCAGCGGGGCATTGGCAAGCGTGAGTTGGCTGTGGCGCTGGCGCAGAGTCTGTTGTGTGAAGCGCGGTTATCCAATCAGCAAGCTTGTCGCCAATGCGCATCCTGCACCTGGTTCAGGCAGGGGAATCATCCCGACTTTCGTCTGGTACAGCCGGCCTGGGTGAATGTGAATGAACCCATGTTGCAGCCAATCGGCCTGGTTGATGGGGACGATGGGACAGAAGGTGAGGGTGCTGATAGCGATGCGACCGGCAAGAAAACCAAAACCCTGTCACGGGAAATCAGGATAGAGCAAGTGCGCGGTCTGATGGACTGGATTTCCATGGGTAATCATCGCGGTGGTGTCAAGGTGATGGTGTTCTATCCCGCCGAAGCCATGAATCCGCATGCCGCCAATGCCTTGCTCAAGACGCTGGAAGAGCCGCCACCGGCCACTCATTTCATTCTGGTGACACATCGTCTCGACAGCCTGTTGCCGACCATTCGCAGTCGCTGCCGCCTGCTGGGTTTACCCACACCCAATCAGCAGCAAGCCATGCAATGGCTGCAACAACAAGGTCTACCCGAACCGGCAAAGGCGCTTTCTTATCACGGTGGTGCACCGCTGGCGGCCTGGTTTGCCAGTCAGGAACCGCATCGTTCCGAGGCAGACAAGTTCAGTCAATTGCAGGCAGCGCTGGCGAGCCCCGAGCAGATGAGTGCATTGGCATTGGCTGAATTGCTGCAGAAGAGCCCTTTAAATTTGGTGATCGCTGCGTTACAGCGCTGGATTTACGACATTATTTCACTCTCAAGTAGTACCATGATCCGGTATCATCCTGAGCAACAGGCCGTGCTTGCCAAGTTGGTCAGTCGCTTGGGTGCGAAGGGTACGGCGCAACGCGAATTGCTGGCCTATGCAGCGCAGCTCAACGATGCCCAACGCCTGGCGCAGCATCCTCTGTCCGCCAAGCTGGTACTTGAGTCGCTTTGTCTGACTTACCAGCGCCTGTTCACCAGTTAATGGATCAGTTAAAGGGTTTGTATGAACACGCAAATGATGAATACCACCATGATCAATGCCAATATGCCGCGACCTGCGGTCATGTCGTTGGCAATCAGGGAAAAGGCAGCACTCTACGCAGCTTATATGCCATTTCTCAAAAATGGCGGCTTGTTCATTCCTAGCGTCAAACCTTATAACCTGGGTGATGAGGTCTATCTGATTTTGTCCTTGATGGACGAGCCCAATAAGTATCCGATTGCCGGAAAGGTTGCCTGGATTACGCCCGCCGGCGCTTCCAATAACAAAACCGCCGGTGTGGGCGTTCATTTTCCTGATGATGATACGGGCAAAGCAGCACGAACGCGCATCGAAACCTTATTGGGTGCCGCCCTTAAATCCAGTCGTCAGACGCATACGCTTTAATCATTCCGGGAGGTATCATGTTTGATATTCGCCCTGCCAATATTGCAGATTTACCTGAGATTGTGGCAATCTATAACGCCACGATTCCCTCCCGTCAGGTGACTTCAGACTTGCAGCCAGTCACGGTGGATTCGCGCTACGCCTGGTTTTTTGCCCATCCGGCACATCGTCGTCCCATCTGGATAGCGTCACCGAGTGAGCAGCCGGAAGTGGTGGCTGGCTGGTTGTCTTTTTCCGATTTTTATGGTCGGCCTGCTTATTCAATCACCGCTGAAATTTCAATGTATGTGGCGGATGCCTGGCGTCGTCAGGGACTTGGCCAACATTTTCTGAATGAAGCATTTCGTGCCTGCCCACTACTGGGTATTGAACAGTTGGTAGCATTTGTGTTTGCGCATAATCCAGTCAGTGTTGGTCTGTTTGAAAAGAATGGATTTCAGCGTTGGGGGCATCTACCCAAGGTCGCTAGACTGGATGAGAATCTGGCTGACTTGTTGATACTTGGCAAAGCTATTGAGCTTGCCAGTTGAGTGACCGGCTGGTTGAGCTTATTGTTCACCACGGAGCCAGGTCTGGCTTCGGCCGATCAATGAAATCCCAATAAATCCACGTACTTCCAGCTTTTGGCCATCGCTTGAAAGGGTGGCTTTGGCGCGATAGACTTTGCCATTTTTAGGGTCAAGTATTTCACCGTCCTGATAGGACTGACCATTGCGTTTCAGTCCATTCAAAAAGGTCAGGCCAAGAATAGGCTGATTGTGACGCGGCCCTTCACATTTATCGCAGAGTGGATTGGGTGGAGGGATCAAGGTTTTTTCGATACGGCCTTCATAGACACCATTTTTTTCTTCTATCAGTACCACCGCTTTGGGTTTGCCGGTTTCATCGTCAATCGTCGTCCAGGTGCCGCTGATATCATCGGCGGCTTGGGTGAGTGGACTGAGCAACAAACCGCTTAATAAGATGGTGGTGAGTTTCCTGTATGCTGTTTTTCGTTTTATCATTTTGACTCCTCATTGGTGAGACGCGATTGTGTGTTGCCATACTATTTACCACAATTAGTATTTACATAGGGGTTGCCATCACCCATCTCGATTTGCTTTACCGCCAGCATCAAACTGCGCTGCAATGGCTACTGACTTCTCCCGATCTGCTTAATCCCATGCATCCCTCCTGTCAGGACGTATTGCTTGATATTGAGAAATCATGGTTGGATGAAACCGAACTTGATGCCGCCATCATGTCGCTCAATCTCGAAAAATTGCCAAGACGTATTGGCCTTTATGCAGAAAATCTGCTGGCCGTCTGGTTGCGCCAAAAAACCTGGTTGCTTGATCGCAATATTCAGTTGTTTGAGGGACGCGTCACTTTAGGTGAGCTGGATTTTTTGGTGCAGACGCCCCGTGGTTTGCAGCATTGGGAGTTGGCAACCAAGTTTTTTTTGGGCGTCCGTAGTGGTCCAACTTTGAGTTTTGTGGGCCCCAATCTGGCTGATTCATTGCAGGCTAAATGGCAAAAGATTTTGCATCAGCAATTAGCCTTGAGTCGCCATGCTGCTTATCTTGATTATGCACGCCAGCATCATTTGCCCGAACAGATTGAGGCACGAGCACTGATCAAGGGCTGGTTGTTTTATCCGTTATCTGAGCAAGAAATCGGGCAAAAAACCGAACCGCAAAAAACTGGGCCGGAGTTTCTGTTGAATCCTACTCATGGTCGAGGCTGGTGGGGAACAATCAGTCAAGTGATGGCCATTGCCAAAGCGAGTTGGTTTTTAGTTCCAAGACATCGCTGGCTGGCAAGGGTGCAGGTGACAGATTTTGAAGCAGAGCAAGTGATTGAGCTTAACGATCTGAAGTTAGCGTTGGAGTCAGCCCTGCAAAAACAGGGGGGGCCAATATTGCTGGCTCAGGTTGAGGTAGATGCGGCGGGCGGTTGGACTGAGCAGGCCAGATTTTTTGTGGTGCCTGATACCTGGCCAGCGGCTGCCGCTGATTACGCCCAATCAATCAAGTCGGACGGAATGTGCTGAATCGGGAGCAGGTCGATTAGTGTTTCTGCTCGCCAATCAGCCCCACACTATCAAACTCTCGCTGATTGGCGGCATGGCGACGAATGACCAGATACATGGATGCGCAGACAAACAGGCCAAACAGGATGATCACCATCGCCGCCGATACCTTGAAGGAAATCAGCACGGCATACAGGCTGAGCATGATCAGCACAGAAAGGTTTTCGTTGAAATTTTGTACGGCAATCGAATGACCGGCACTCATTAGCACGTGGCCGCGATGTTGCAATAAGGCATTCATGGGCACCACAAAGAAACCAGCCTGAGCGCCGATCAAAATCAGGAAAAAGAAGGCGATAATCAGATAGAGTGGCAGTGCAAAGCCAAATAGATGCAGTGAGATGTCGGGTACCATGTGCTTATTGAAAAAGGCCAGCATCATGACGGTGATACCCATGGTAATGCCAACGGGTAAGACATTCAGTGATTGCTTGAGCGGTACGCGGGCTGCCGCCACCATGGCACCAATGGCGACCCCAACCGCTGTGACAGCCTGCAGGATGGCACCCTTGGACAAATCCATTTCGAGTGACTGTTCAGCCCATTTCAGCACAATAAATTGCAGGGTTGCACCTGCGCCCCAAAACAAGGTAGTCACCGCCAACGAAATTTGTCCAAGACGGTCTTTCCAGAGAATTGAAAAACAATGCGCAAAGTCAGTGATGAGTCGCAAGGGATTATGTTGCTGACGTTCATAACGTACGCCAGTATCAGGAATCTTGAGATTGAATAGCGCAGCAATGATATAGGTGGCCATGATGATCAGCATGGCTGCTTCAGCAGGTGTATCAATATTGGTGTTGATGGTGGGCACATCAAAGGACAGCAAATAAGTCGCCACATGGACGTTGATGAGTGCCCCACCCATGACGGTGCCGAGAATGATCGAGCCCACGGTCAGGCCTTCAATCCAGCCATTGGCGGCCACCAGTTTTTCAGGTGGGAGCAGCTCAGTTAGAATGCCGTATTTGGCAGGGGAGTACGCTGCTGCGCCAATACCCACTATGCCATAAGCCAGTAATGGGTGAACCGATAAAAACATCAGCGCGCAGCCAACTACCTTGATGCTATTGGTGATGAACATGACTTTGCCCTTGGGCAGGGAGTCTGCAAAAGCGCCCACAAAGGCAGCCAAAACCACATAGGAAAGTACAAAGAATAGCTTGAGAAGCGGGGTCATCCATGCAGGACTTTGAACCTGTTCCAGCAACTGGATGGCGGCAATCAGCAGGGCATTGTCAGCCAGCGACGAAAAAAACTGCGCCGCCATAATGGTATAAAAACCTTTTTTCATTCAGTTAGAACGCTTTGTTGGGTAGGAAGACGTTGGAAACCCTGTGTTAGATCAGGAAGGCGTCGCTCCATTCTCATTTTATTGTTGACGGGCTGTGCCGTCTATTAGTTCAGACGACTGTTTTATATCACGAATCAGTGTGAAAATACCTGCTTTATGCCGCGTCATTTGCCAATTCCAATTACGATGATGCTGGTTTGCCGAAAATGCCGATGTTTTGCATGATGTTTCAAGACATTGTGCTATCGGCTTGTTGTCACTTTTGAGTATTGCATGCCACGTCCTATAGTTGCCCACGTTTATCCTCAACGCCTAGCCCACAATCTTGCTCGGGTTCGGTCTTATGCGCCTGCTGCCAAAATCTGGGCTGTGATCAAGGCCAATGCCTATGGTCACGGTATTGAGCGGATGTTTGCCGGATTGGCCGATGCTGATGGTTTGGCCATGTTGGATATCGCTGAAGCCGAAAAGGTTCGCCAATTAGGTTGGCACAAACCAGTGATGCTGCTGGAAGGCTGCTTTTCGGCTGCCGATTGGGCAGTAGCGCAAGCGCTGGACCTGACTTGCGTGGTGCATTGCGAAGAACAATTGCAATGGCTGTCGGCAAATCACCGTGGTGCACCGATTGCAGTGTTACTCAAAATGAATTCGGGTATGAATCGGCTGGGATTTACCGCGGCCAATTTTGCCCATGCCCATGCACGACTGGTGACGATGGCTGGCGTTAAATCGCTGGGCATGATGACGCATTTTGCGGATGCAGATGGTGCTCGCGGCGTTGCCATGCCCTTGAGCATTTTTGCCAATGCCAGCCAGGGTTTGAGCGGGCCGATGAGCCTGGCCAATTCGGCCACGATCTTGCGCTATCCCGAGGCACATGCTGACTGGGTTCGACCGGGCATCATGCTCTATGGTGCGTCACCGTTTGGTGTCTTGCAGCCAGCCAGCCAGTTTGGTCTGCAAGCCACCATGAGTCTGTACTCGCGTCTGATTGATATTCAAACCCTCAATCCTGGTGAATCGGTTGGCTATGGCAGTACCTTTACGGCAAAACAGACTACCCAAATCGGTGTCGTGGCTTGTGGTTATGCCGATGGTTATCCGCGCCATGCCCCCAATGGCACGCCGGTGCTGGTGGATGGGGTGCGCTGTGCACTGGCCGGGCGAATCTCAATGGATATGCTGACGGTCGATCTGACGCCAGTACCACAGGCGCAAATAGGTTCAACTGTCGAGCTGTGGGGTGATGCCTTGTCCATTGATGAAGTGGCACATTCTGCCGGCACGATTGGCTACGAGTTGATGTGCGCCTTGGCGGCACGTGTTCCAGTGATTACCATGCCTTAAATCAGGTTTGGCCTGCATACTATTTGTACTGCTAAACAGTGTGAGTCAGCAGGGCAAGTCAAAGCGCTTGCGCAACAGGTAAATTCAGTTATACTGTTTATATATACAGTATTTTGACTGGTTTGCTGCACCTGTCCCGTTTGCGCCCATGACTGATTTTTTCATTTCGCCCGCAGCCATCAAAGGTCGGGGATCGGCCAGCCGGATCGCCCATCGATTCGAGTTGGACAGCCGTGCAGCTTTTGATGATGGCTGGCAAACGCAAACGGGTTTGCTGGCCGAGCAGCAGGCGCAAGTCAAACTGCTTACCCAGGTTCGTCATGAGCAGGTCAAATCGGTCATCACTTCGCATCAATCACCCGATTTGGCTCTGATGCGTTCAGTCAATCCTTATCGAGGCTGTGAGCACGGTTGCATTTATTGCTACGCACGTCCGACGCATAGCTATTTGGGTTTATCGCCGGGGCTGGACTTCGAAACCAGGCTGATTGCCAAAACCAATATTGCCGACGTACTGCAAAAAGAGTTGGCACGTAGTAGTTATCAGGTTGAACCAATCAGTATTGGCTCGGCGACGGATTGTTATCAACCCATTGAACGGGAATTGCGCCTGACCCGGCAGGTTTTGGAACTGTTCAATCAGACGGCGCATCCTCTGGGTATTGTCACCAAGTCGAGCGGGGTAGAGCGAGATATCGATTTACTGGCACCCATGGGCGCACGACAGCTGGCGGCGGTCTATGTAACCATTACCACATTGGATGCGGCACTGGCACGCAAACTGGAGCCACGTGCGGCTAGTCCCTTGCGACGGCTGGAAACAATCCGGCGTCTGCGTGCCGCTGGTGTACCGGTGGGGGTGAGTCTGGCACCGCAGATTCCTTTCATTACTGAAGACATGGAGCAGGTACTGGAAGCTGCCGCACAAGCCGGGGCCAGCCGTGCTTTTTATTCGGTATTGCGCTTGCCCTGGGAGGTAGCGCCGTTGTTTCGCGAATGGCTGAGTCTGCATTTTCCTGACCGCGCAGCGCGCGTCATGGCGCGCATTGCCGATATGCGTGGTGGCAAGGATTACGAGAGCGCATTTTTTTCGCGCATGCAAGGCAACGGCTTATGGGCAGAACTGATTGCACAGCGCTTCAGCAAAGCCTGTGTTCGTCTGGGTTTGAATCGTCAGCGTTTTACTTTGGATAATAGCCAGTTTGTGCCGCCAGTCCGACCTCGGGCAGGCGCAGTGCAAGGTCAGCTATTTTGAGTGGCGTTAAAATATACTCTATTGGTGTATAAAATTAAGCATAATAAATACGCACTTAATAGGCTATAAATTGAATATACTCCTTGAATTATCACTGGTTTGGCATGAAAGTGAGCAGCATGGCAAAAGGTAAAACGGTCTACACTTGCACAGAATGTGGTGGGCAAGTCAGCAAGTGGCAAGGGCAGTGTCCACATTGTCAGGGTTGGAATACGCTGGTTGAGACCATTGCCGAAACTGCGGCACCCAACCGCTATGCCGCTTTGGCTAAAAGTACGCCGGTGCAATCCCTGGATGATATCGAAGCGTCCGAGGTGCCGCGTTTTGGCACCGGCATCGAGGAGTTTGATCGTGTGTTGGGCGGTGGTTTGGTGGCCGGGGGCGTAGTGCTGATTGGTGGTGATCCGGGCATTGGCAAATCGACGCTGTTGCTGCAAACTCTGGCTGGTTTGGCGCAGGATAAAAAAGTGCTCTATGTGAGCGGCGAAGAAAGTGGTGCACAGATTGCCTTGCGGGCGCAACGTTTGGCTATTTCTGAAAAACAGAAGATGCCCAATCTGCGGCTCCTGGCCGAAATTCAGCTGGAAAAAATTCTATCTGCTTTGCAGACCGAAGCACCCGTTGTCGCGGTCATTGATTCAATCCAGACCTTGTACTCGGAACAATTGACCTCGGCTCCCGGCTCGGTCGCCCAGGTGCGTGAGTGTGCAGCACAGTTGACGCGCACTGCCAAACAGACCGGTGTGACCATCATTCTGGTTGGCCATGTCACCAAAGAAGGTTCGCTGGCCGGGCCGCGCGTGCTCGAGCATATCGTCGATACGGTGCTGTATTTTGAGGGCGATACCCATTCCAGTTTCAGGCTGGTGCGCGCCATCAAAAACCGCTTTGGCGCCGTCAATGAACTGGGCGTTTTTGCCATGACGGAAAAGGGTTTGCGTGGTGTGGCCAATCCTTCGGCGCTATTTCTATCCACTCACGACAAGACGGTGCCCGGCTCTTGCGTGCTGGTCACCCAGGAAGGCTCACGTCCTTTACTGGTTGAAGTACAGGCATTGGTGGATACCGCCCATGTTCCCAATCCACGCCGTCTGAGTGTCGGACTCGAACAAAACCGTCTGGCGATGCTGTTGGCGGTGCTGCACAAGCATGCTGGTATTGCCTGTTTTGATCAGGATGTGTTCATCAATGCGGTGGGTGGTGTCAAAATTTCCGAGCCAGCGGCTGATCTGGCGGTGCTCCTGTCGATTCATTCCTCCCTGCGCAACAAACCTTTGCCGCAAGGTCTGGTGGTGTTTGGTGAGGTTGGTTTGGCTGGCGAAATTCGTCCTGCACCGCGCGGACAGGAGCGTTTGCGCGAAGCTGCCAAACTGGGATTCAGCGCTGCCATCATTCCCAAGGTCAACGCCCCCAAACAGGCTATTGATGGTTTGCGGGTGATTGCCGTGGAGCGCATTGATGAAGCCATTGATCGGGTGCGCGAGCTGGATTAGATTCATTGCAAGTGCGGGGTGTCATGCGATCAGTCAATTCCAGACGGGTTCTTTTTCGTGCCAAGGCATGTGTCACTCTGTATCTGGTCACGCATCATTCTTTGCATACCGTTTGCCGTGAAGGAGCGAGGTTCATAATCTGGACAGCCTTGGCTTCTGGCAAAATAACGGATTAGCTCGGTCTGGCCATGCTTTGCATCACTGCGTTGTTCTGGCGGCGGTCTTTACCCAGGTGTCAAAACGTTCATCGGGTTTGAGCGGTAACAGCTGAGCTATGCATATTGTGTTTTCTTCTTTCAGGATTGTTCATGTCTCAACGCGTTCGTACTCGCTTTGCTCCATCCCCCACCGGGTTTATTCACCTTGGCAATATCCGTTCGGCGCTTTATCCCTGGGCATTTGCCCGTCGCAATCAAGGTGACTTCATTTTGCGTATCGAGGATACCGATGTCGAACGCTCTTCGCAGGAAGCCGTGGATGTCATTATTGAAAGCATGGCGTGGCTGGGCCTGGATATTGATGAGGGGCCGTTCTATCAAATGCAACGGATGCCGCGTTACAAGGAAGTGCTTGCCCAATTGCTCGCTGAGGGCAAAGCCTATCCCTGCTATATGTCCATGGAAGCGCTCGATACGCTGCGTGAGCGCCAACGCGAAGCCGGAGAAAAGCCGCGTTACGATGGTACCTGGCGACCTGCGCCAGGTAAAACCCTGCCGGCGATTCCAGAAGGTGTCCAGCCGGTGATTCGTTTCATCAATCCTGAAGCGGGCAGTGTGGTGTGGGACGATGCAGTGAAAGGGCGAATTGAAATTACCAATGATGAACTGGATGATCTCATCATAGCCCGTTCCGATGGCACGCCCACTTACAACTTCTGTGTGGTGGTGGATGATTTGGACATGCAGATCACGCACGTGATTCGTGGTGACGATCACGTCAATAACACGCCGCGTCAGATCAATATTCTCAAAGCCCTGGGTGTCACGCCACCAGTCTATGCCCATTTGCCAACCATTCTCAATGAACAGGGTGAGAAGATGTCCAAGCGGCAGGGCGCCTTGAGTGTCATGCAATATCGTGATGATGGTTTTTTACCTGAAGCGATTGTCAATTATCTGGCGCGTCTGGGATGGGCTCATGGTGATGCTGAAATCTTTACCCGTGAACAGTTTATCGAATGGTTTGATCTGGAACATCTGGGCAAGTCACCCGCGCAATACAACCTTGAAAAACTGACTTGGCTCAATGCCCATTACATCAAACAGGCTGACAACCAGCGTCTGGCTGACTTGGCGCAACCATTTTTACAGGTATCGGGCATCAACACGCAAAGCGGCCCTCATTTGACTGAAGTGATCGCCTTGTTGAAAGATCGTGCTCATACCGTGAAGGAGCTGGCCCATGCAACCCATTTGTTCTATGTGAAAAAGTCTGCCGACCCAGCCTTGCTGGAACAACATCTGACCGATGCCATCAAGACACCATTAAAGGAATTTGCTGATCAGTTGGCTACCATTGAATGGACTGTTCCTGCTATCTCTGCAACTTTGAAAGCGGTATTGGCAGCGCATAAACTGAAGATGCCACAATTAGCCATGCCGATCCGTCTCTTGGTAACAGGGCAACTGCAGACGCCCTCAATTGACGCAACATTGGCTTTGATTGGCCGAGATGTGGTACTGGCGCGTCTCCATGCCATGGGCTGATTGTTTGCTCATGAGTACTTTGAATCATTCACTTTTTTTCATTGAAACCCTTTACAACTCGCCATATTTGCCCCATAATCTCGTTTCTCTGTCGGGGGTATAGCTCAGCTGGGAGAGCGCTTGCATGGCATGCAAGAGGTCAGCGGTTCGATCCCGCTTACCTCCACCAGAAAGCTTGAGAAGTTTTGAGCCAACTGAGTGGAAACTCCGATTAAAACGATTATTGTCCCCATCGTCTAGAGGCCTAGGACATCACCCTTTCACGGTGAGTACGGGGGTTCGAATCCCCCTGGGGACGCCAGCATATCCCCAGTGCTCATGGCAAGCCGGTAATTAATACGGCAGGCTGTGAGTGCTGGCTCTGCATCCAGCTCGATACTAACGAGCATCTGTTTCAAATAATCTTTCAAAAATTCACGTGGCATGGCTTCGAGGTTGTTGGCCATTTCTTGCAGCAGCTCGGCGACGTGACTTTCTTTCAAGTTGCCCAACGCTTTGGCTTGGGCTTTCCGGGTTTCAAGTCGGTCAATATTTTCAATGCAGACCATCCGCTCTGCCTCTAATTTTTCAATGGATCGTAATATCGCACCTGGTGCACTGGTTTCAGTGAGCAGCGCGGTCAGCTTGTCCATCTGAGATTCAATTTCTTTTTTTCTCAATACCAAAACGGGTAGTTGGCTGGCCGAGTCGTCATTGTTGAGTGCAGCGCGGCCCTTCTCGGTTAGTCGGCTGATCACCTCGGGGCAAAGCATGTCGCTGGCAATTTGTGTGAGCACCTGGCTTTCGATTGTTTCGGCCTTGATGTTCTTTTTTCCCGCGCGGTAGTAGCCCGCATTGCCATGCCATGGCGTGCCATCTGGGGTAACGAGCAGCCCTGACAAAATGTAGTCAGCACCTTTGGTGCGCGTTTTGTTGCCGGTGTATTCAGACAGTTTTTTCAAGATGGTCTCGGCCTCGTCATCAGTGATCAGCGCTTCATGCGTGTTCTTTTGGATGATCCATTCTGCACGTGGGCGGCGCTTGGTACCGTTTTTATAGCCACCTGTGGTGTATTCATTATGCACATTCCAGACGGTGTTGCCAGCATAGCAGAGTGCATTCCACTCAACATCGATGAGGCTAGTATCCGGTTTTTTGATACAAAGCTCTTGCATGAGTGATATTCTGGATCGGCCAGCAGCTCGGCCAGATAGGTAGCTGGCAACTAGGCTGGCATCATTGCTTGGCACCAATTTGGTTTTGGTCACGGCGCTGCCATCACGCACGGCACCAGTGCCAATGGTTTGCAGTTGGTAGCCCCATGGGGCACGACCACCGGCGCGGTAACCCTGTTTGACGTTTTCGGCCATGCCGGCCAACCCTTTTTCCTTAGACATCATGGAGTGCATCTGGTCGAAGGCTTGCAGGATCTGCACCATCAGCATGTCCACCATTGGGTTGGCCTCGGGCAGGTTGGCGTAGATGATGCGCACGCCACGTTTTTTGCACTCGTGCTTGAAGACTTCGGCCAGGTAGATGTTGCGGGCCAGGCGGGACGTATCAAGCAGCATGATGCCCGTCCAGCTGCGGTTTTTGTCTTTCAGTTCGCGTAATAGCTGTTGAAAACCTGGCCGGTTATCGTCTTTACCGGATTCGACCGCGTCGAAAAATTCTTTGACGATCGTCAGTTCTCGGTCACTCGCTAGTGACTGCAGTTTGCGACGCTGGGCATCGATCGACACATCCGATCTGTCCTTGCTCGATCGCAGGTAGGTCACCACCCATGAGGTTTTTTCGTTTGACATAGTCTAAAAATAAGGGGAGGAGGGCGGTTGCCGCCACTTCGGGGTCAAATTTGCCACGGGATGGTAGCATTTTTATTTGCCTAGGCTTGGCCATGATGCCCCCGCATGGACTCAATTGGTTTGTGCATTTATTTATTTCTCTTGAATCAAGTGCGAATAGTAGGCCCGCTGCAGTCGTCCTTGCACTAGGAATTTCTGAGCTTCACCACCACTCTCTTTTTGGCAGAAAACAGTGGCATCTTGGCCACCTACAATCGAATAGTCCGCACTTGCTGAGTCGCTCCAATCTGCCCATTGATTCACGGCATCTTCAGCGTTGAAAGCAGTGAATATTTTTGCGTCGTCTCGCGTGCCTCCATTATCTGGGTGCCATACATAAAATTTAATCATTTCATCCTCCGAGGCTCGTCTTTGCCCATAGGCACGGTTTCCCACCACGCATCGGGTGTGCCGGTGCCGTCGCCTGGGTAGTTGTACGGGACCCAGGCTTTAGTGGTGTCGGTACCGATGGAGCGCAAAAAACCCCAAGGTTTGGTGTATTTGGCGCGATGAAAGAACAATGTCCAGCAGCAATCTGGCATGGGGTTGTCAGGCATAAATGACATTGCCCAAATATCATGTGGCAGGATGACTCGATGAAACGAATCGCCTTTGATCCAGTTAAACCAGCGAATAGCTCGCAAGCCCTGGCGAGTTTCTTCGGTGTACCAGCCGGACAAGATGATGCTGCCCGCCCACGGCCATGGATGATCATGCAGGCCTCTGGCGGGGTCGCTACCAACAAAGCGGTGCAGATAGAAGTGCACGCCTAAAATAGTGAATAGGTAATAACGCTCCAAGTAGGGCTGGCCGTCATCACTGATGATTCGGCATGGCAGATAGTTGGTTAGTTTGTAGAGTAGGTTTTTCATTTTTACTTAATCAAGCCCGGTTTCGGTTGGTGCCGAACGAAATATCTGTGCAATCCGCTCGAATGCCACAGCCATTTCTTCGCGTCGTTGCGGTGATTTGGGTAGCCAAAAAGTGACAGCGCTTCGATCATCATCTTCTGGTGGATGATGAAGTCTCTCTGATGAGTGCAATATGAGTTGTGCAGCGTGGTATGTCACACCTGTATTGCTCTGCTTAACTATTGGCCAGACCTCGCTAGTCAGTTCTTGACTGTATACGTTAATTCTCATTTTGACCCCGGTATTTAATTTTCAAACATATCAATTGTTTTATTGCAGCGAGGTGCAGGAATAGGCTCATCAGCGGGAATAAATGCCAGACACTTCACTTCGCCGGTTGGTAGGTGGCGCCATTCAACAGCCTCGCCACGGAAGCTGGCATTTAATATTTCACAGAGCTCATCGTCGTCGCACTCGTCCAAATCCATGCCTTCACGGGCAGCTCTATCGCGTGCGCATTGACCACAGTTGTTATTAATAAAATTGTAGCCAACTACATTGTGTTGCTCGGCTCCCATTGTTGGCCTGGGAGTGGGCCTGGTGTGGGGATGTAGGTCATTCATTACCTCGCACATGTTCAATTGCCTTATCGGGGTTAGCAGTCCGCCAATCTGGCCATTTTCGATTCTCGTTTTTAGTTTGTTTGGCAACGATGGTGTCAATGATTTGTTGCGGACTGGCTCCGGCTCGCCATGCCCCATCGAGTGCCAAAATGACCACATCAATCCATTCCGTGATATCGGACGGGTTGTCGAGGATTTCGACCAGCTCCTTGCGAATATGATCGACGACCCCCTGAGTTCTGGCACCGGGGCCAAAGGTTACTTCTGACCATTCTCGTTGGCGCTGAAGATGTGTTTCAAAATTAAATAATTGACTTGTTGATGTTCTTAATGGTCGGCACATCGGGTTGTTGCAATGAACGGTATAGCCATCGCTAAATTCAGTCAATGTAGTGAGTGAAAAGCAATGTGGGCATAGGTATGGCGTATTCATTTTCCCTCCTGATTTTGCTGGCTGGCTTTGATGATGTCAGTCAGGTTTTTGAGCTTCATCGTTTCGATCAGTAGCGTGTGGTTGATGCCTTTGCGCACGTCGTTCAGATGGTTTTCCCATAGGGTCGGGTTGCTGGATTCTTTGGTGGCTTCGTAGAATTCATACTCGGCCAACATGAATCGGCTAAAGGCATCGTGAATGGGTTTGCTCATGCTGCTTGCTCTTGTTGAATCGGCCCACTAATGCTGCCTTCCAGCAGTGCGCGGGTTTCGACAGTGTCGGCCAACTCTTTGGCATAGCTTGGTTGCCAGTGCTCGATAGCGCTGATCATGGTGGCGATCGTCTTGCGCACTTTGGTTGTGTCGGCCGGTGTGACGGGCATGCCGTGATCCAGCATAGTGGCGAACGTGCGTAAAATGCTGTGGCCAAGGTCTTGGCCGCTCCGCATTTGATGAATTTCAAACATTTCCACCAGGCCAATGATGGTTGGTGCCAGCTCATAGTAATGACCGTCCTGCTGGTTGAGGAGTACGGGCACACCACGGGCGCTGTCGGTGGTGCCGTCATGCTCCATTTCGTCGATGATGGACAGTAGCGGTTTGAATACGCTGACAGCCTGATCACGCATGGCAACCCGCTGTGCAATCAGTTGCAAGCGCAGCTTGTTGTAGGGGTGGCGGGGTTTACTGGAGCGTGGCATCTGGAATAATTTGTTGAGGGTTTTTGCCATCGATGTCAGTGAGTAAATTGGGTGGTAAATGGTCGTTAGTAGTACCTTCACCGCCACACCATGGACAGTCTATAGTTTTGCTTCTTTGCATTCCGTAGACAGTCAGCTCACCCTCGCCATTACATTCTTTGCAAGTTATATAATTGTGGCCAATCCAAAGCACTAGCAAGCCTGTGTCAGTTTTTATTAAATGCATGGCTTGCCAAGTTGTTTCTTCATCAATCCCGCTGTTGTCAGGGATATCTGGGGTGATGTTGTCACGAATGTAGTCGAGCTCGAGCGCATTTAAAATTCTGACTTGGGTATCCCGAGCCAGCTCAATAATCAGTCGATTAAATTGGCTAAGGTCCGGTTCGCACCTGGCATCCTTAAGGGTGCGTAATAAGCTGTCTTCAATGGGGGTGAGTTCCATGGCAGGGCTTTGCGGGTCAATTAGATGATGTTGGGACTAATAGAAAACTTGCCGGTGGTTAGCTGGATAACATCACCCTTGGTCACCATGTTTTCGATTAATCGGGCACTTCGGTTGTAGCCAATTTTTAATTGACGTTGCAGTGTGCTGATACCAAAGTTATTTTTTTGTTTGGCGACCAATATGGCCTGATCATAAAGCGGGTCTTGCTCGTTGACTGGTTCAGTGTTTTGGCTTAACTCGTTTGCTTGTTGTATGCCGTGGTCAATGGTGCGGATACCTAATTCGCGCATGACGTCCAGCTCATCAATTTCGGCAAGCGAAGTGATGAATTCCCGCAGGCTGGCTTTCTGCGGGCCGGTTAGGTTGCCAAGTGGGTGGCCGTCAAGCTTATCGACGATTTCTTGTATTGCCACAGAAAGCTTATCTGTGGCACGGTCTGGATAAAATTTAAGTGGTGTGCTGCTATGGCCGGTTTTACTTTGTTTGAGAATTGAATAAATCCAATCCCCGCTGGACAAATGCAGCAGTTCGATCTCGATGCGATTGTCTTTAACTTTCCATTCCCTAAAAATGTCTGGCTTGCAGGTATAGACGCCAAACTCATTGGGAGGCGAATTGGTGACTGATGATCGAACCAATAGACCGGATGGGTCGACATCCATGCCTGTTGTTGGTTTGGTTGATGATGGTTCGGCTCTCGGCGCTGGATGCGCCATTTCTTTCAACCGTTCAAAAATGGACGGGTCTTCGGCTGGTTTTTCCTCACCTTCTTCTTCGTCGAGCGGATCCAGTAGGTCGGGCTGGTCGCTTTCGCCCACAACGGTGTCCATGCCATCGGTAAATTCGGCATGGCTGGCTGCAATCAGTAGCATGGGCTGGCCGGTGTTTTCGTACAGGTCGAGGATGTGCGGGCTGTTTTTGCTGATGCTGATGGTGGCCTTGACGCCCGATTTAATGGTGACAGAATCCATCGTGCCCAATATGGCGGCACGGTCTTTACTGGCCATGATGTGCAGGGCGCGTTTGATGAGGTTGTCAATGCGGGTGCTGAGCCGTTCTATGACCATTTCTTGATCGAGCTGGCTGAGCTGTTTCCAGTGCTTGGGTTGCTGTTTGAATTCATCGATCATGGCTTGCAGCAGATCGCGGCCAATGGTGCTGCTGGTCATGTTGGTGAGTTTGTCGTCGTGTTTGCTCATGATTGAAAATTAAATAGTTTATTGAGTGATGGAGCGGCTAGCATGGCTGGACTCGTAAGCTTCGGTCAGCCAGTTATCAACCTGGTCAATGATGCTCTGCAGGCTGTTGGTGATGGGGATGATGACCCGATCGGGTGGTTGTGCCTCGGGGGTGTCATCGGGCCCCATGATGTGCCAAATAGGGATCTGCAATTTGCGGGCATACGCGAGTTGTTCAGGGGTGCGTGGGCCGCTGATGATTGCATTCCTAAATGTATATAGGCTGGCAATTGTGGAGCCAAAGGTGTGAATGTATTTGCTCATCTGCATCAAATTCGCAAACGAGTGGCTGGCACAAATGTAGTTGGCTATTTGTGCAGCGCTAACCATGTCGGTACCGGTGAGGATGAGGATCATTGAGGCACCTCGCCGATTAACTTGTCCTCACATAAAAATTGCCGCAATTCATCGATAATAAAATCGCCTTTTGACCTATCAAAATCTTTATCATTAAAAGCGTGAAGAACTGCAGCTGCACCTAAATAAAATAGTGTTTGTGAAATTTTTAAAGAGTCAGCACTGAGTGTTTGAACTGATTTGCAATGGCGAATAAGACTTTGCCACTCTTGCTCAATGTAATTGGGATTGGTCATGTCAGTCCTTGTCATTTGCCTGTAGCCGTTTGATATCGCGGCGCTGGTTGTCGGCTTGCTTTTTTAGGCGTCGTTCGCGGGCAGTGGCCTGCATACGTGCCACGGATTTGAGCTGCCTTTGCAGGTGCTCATTGGTTGGGTTGGTGCGTGGCTGTGGCATGGTGCGGCCTAGGCGATGAGGTGGTAGCGCACGGCGATGGCAAAGCGGGCGCGTAGGTCTGGTAGATCACCCAGATAACCATTCTGTGTGTTGACGTAGGCCCCTGCTGCACCACCTGAAACCCAGTGGTTGCCTTTGATTAAGTCGGGCATTTGCCTGGCAATAAGCAGCTGCATGACAGCCGTGGTTGCCAGGGTGCCACCAACACTTTCGACCCAATCCAGCGCGTCTTCTAACAGCATTTTGATTTTTGTCTGGGCAATCAATTCAACCCAGGCTGATGCTTTGCCATTGCTGTCAACCAGCAACCCGATAAATCGGCTGGCTGGAATATCCGGTGCCTGAATAGCGATTGTTGCGTACGCCGCAGTCATTTGGCCTCCCGCGTGATGTGGGTGGCTGGCTGGTCAATTTCGTCGGCGTTAATGAGGATCCAGGCTGTCAATATGGCGCAGATCAACATCGTCAAGATGTAAATGAGGCGAGTTTCGGGATCTCGGCGCTGACGATTGATGAAGCGGCAACGTGCTTCCTCGGCATGGTCACGGCCAATATGTGGGCTGATTTGGCTCATAGCAGCCGCCCAAT
Organism: Ampullimonas aquatilis; assembly: GCF_049675895.1. Taxonomy (GTDB): domain Bacteria; phylum Pseudomonadota; class Gammaproteobacteria; order Burkholderiales; family Burkholderiaceae_D; genus Ampullimonas; species Ampullimonas aquatilis. Next base: position 1,323,976 of record NZ_CP183834.1, read on the forward strand.
GATATTGACGAAGATCATGGCGAAAATGCCCACATAGTCAAAATTACGGTCGGCAAACGCGCAAGCCCGGGTGAGTGCGGTTTTCATGCACGCACCTGGCTGTTTGTATTGGCGAGTTTATTGGCGACGCCCTTGGCCAGCGTGACGGCCAACTTGTCGGTACCGCACCATTTGCAAAATGTAGTGGCTTGCTTATGCCCGCAACATGGGCAGGCGGTAGCGGCTGGGTAGACTGGTTTGATCGGTGACATGGTTGCTCCATTCATCAGTGAATGATTAGAATTATGCATCAATGAATTAGAAAGTCAATTCACCAATGCATAATTATTTTTATGGAGCAAGTAAATAGCCAAATTTTTGGCATAAAAAAACCCGCTTTAAGCGGGTTTTTAATAAGTAGATGTGGTTATTTGTTGTGGCGCCACTCCCATGGTGGTGTTGGAGATGGATCTGACCATAAGCCAATATTATTGTTTTTAGCAGTTAGTTCGTATTCTTTGATTTTTGGATCTTTTAAGTATTTAGTGAATGCCCATGCCATTCCAGATTGAACTTGTTGGGCGTTTGCATCGGTGCCGTTGCAAATAACTCTCGCTACAGTTCGTCCATAGCGATCCATAGTAAGCGTTTTAATTTCAGCTTGTTGTTGAAAGCAAATATCTGATAGGTTCTGTTTTGATTTTTGACCAAATGGCTGCCCTTTTTCTGGTGCGTCGATTTCTGATAAGCGGATCTTGATAGTTTGATCGTCACAGCGTGCACTGATAGTGTCGCCGTCTGAAATACTGACGATAAGGCATATGAGAATTGAATGGATTGATCCCATGTTATTTCATTTTATTAATGAAATTCTCAGCGGCAGAATTCGTTTTTTTACTTTCTTGGTCCCTTATGTTTTTTTGCTCACACTCCCATTTTCTCAATTCGATTTGATCTGGATTGTAATAGAGGTGAATTATTGATGCTGCATTGTCCATATATAAATAATATGCCTTGCATTTGTGCCAATAATTTTTCTTGATGGGCTCACCAAAGTTTTTAATTAATGTCGCCGTTAAATCATAGTAGTCATCGCTAGACACAACATCAGCCCATTTGTCATTTTTATTCTTTGTTTTTTTTGAAGTATTTGATTTAATTAGATTAAATTTAATGTCTACTTGTTTTATGTTGTTATACGGTTCTTCAAAAACTGCTTGAACGTATTCAGTAGGAATATCAAATATCTTTTTATTTTGATTAATTTTTGTGCAAATTATTTCGTCTGAGGATTGCTTTTGGCAGTTGGTAAAGCCAGCTTGTTTGGCAGCCTGGGCAGACATTCCGGGAAAGATTCCATCAATGATGTAATCAGCGGCTTCAGCATGCAAATAGGTTGGAGCGGCGAGGCTAATAAGTAGCAATGTTCTTTTGATCATTATGTTTTTACCAAAATTTTTTAATGCTCCAGGCAGCTAGAACGCGGCCACAAATACGAATTTCATTGGCTTGGTCTTCAGTTAAACGTTCCGGCTCATAGGCTTTGTTGTCACTCAGTAAAGCCAAAATATTTCCATGCATCTTTTGTAGTCGCTTAACTTGAAGATCGCCGTCTCTGGCGATTATGTAAATACCGTCACCGTCATAGTGCTGAATTGTTGAATCAACAAAAAGCACATCGCCGTTTTCAATGGTGCCCTGCATTGATGTTCCGTGTGCTGAAATCACTCGAATTCGTGATAAGTCACCACCCAGAGTGCTATTAGCCCAATCTTCTAATACGCTAATGCGCTTTACCACATCCGGGAATTCGTGAGTTTTACGCCCATTTCCGGCTGAAGCATGAACATCAAGTAAGCCAAAATTAACGTATTTATTGGTTGTTATTAAGTTTGATGTTTCGTCATCAAGTGGTTCGATGCCACGCATTTGCGAATCGGAAACCTTGAAGTGATCGGCTAAAGCGGTAACTGTGGTGCCCTCAGGATCTTTGGTTGTCCCATTCAAAATTCTGGAAATGGTGGGCTGAGGGACGTTTGTGAGTTCTGCCAGTTGATTGGCGGAAGAAATATCATCGCGTCGCATCAAGGCGCTAAGCGCTTGAGCAATTGGCGATGTGGCAGTTTTGTCTCTTTTATTCATTTGGACATTCTGATACGTGCATGAATTAATGTGAAATTCATTAATGAATTGATTTCTAATTCATTGATGCATTAGAATCGCAGCATCATGTTTAAAAAAATCATCCTTAATTTGATTTCGACCGGTCTGTCCGAGCGTGAGATCGCGGTTTTGGTTGGAATGTCTCAGCCAACAATTAACCGAATCAAGCTGGGTAAGCAGGATGGGGTGTCGATTTCTTACTCTCTTGGTACTCGATTGCTGGAATTGCATAAAGAGCGATTGCCTGGCATCGATCTGCCTCCCAATACTGAATTTTCTGAGGGCGACAATGAGCATTGAACGTAAAGATATTCGCTTCAAGTTGGACCATGAGGTGCATGAGGCGCTGAAGGTGTTGGCTGATGTGGATGGCCGTGATTTGTGTGATTTGCTTGAGCAATTGGTCATTGAGTTTGTGGATCGTCGTGTTCAGGCTGCCACTGTAATTACTTCTCGCCTGGCTCGCCGGGGATTATCAGGGAATGGCGGGGAGTAGTCGGGATTTGCCGGGAGTGGCAGGGAATGACCGGGAGTCGCCGGGAATACCGGGGAATCATCGGGAATATCAGGGATTAGACGGGAGCCAGGTGGATTGGCATGAGACAGTTGGATAACGAGACGCTGGATGATGTGACGGCGGTACTTTATAAAAAGTTTAGGACGAATCGGGCCGAGCGGTTTGCGGTGTTTTATCGATTCGATGGCAATCTGGCTGAGGTGTGCGCAGTCAAATACACAACTGGGCGCTATGCCATTATGTTGTTGTCTGGATCGATTCAGTTGTTGGGAATTTATGACTCTAGCGTGTCACTGCTTGATTTGCGGGCTGACTTGGCAGGGTTGGTGGTGGTGCCAGCATGATGTGCAAATACTGGTTGCGAGCGGGTGAAATTTTACCGGTGCAGGTGTTGGGTCATCCCAAGCATGGTTTGGTTGAGGTGATGTGGCTGGGTGGTGTGGCCACGGTGATGGATCACCTGGTGTTTGAGTCACAAGCTGATGCGGCGAAAGTGCTGACATGGACGTTGGGCCGTGAAGTGGCGAGTGCGCAAGCCGTGGTTGATGAGGCGAATGGCCAATTATTGATGGCTGAGCAGCGTTTGTCAGAGGCGCGGGTGCGTTATGGGGTGTGATTGGTACCGGCATGTCTGAGCCACGTTATGCCAAGCGGCAGCCAGGGCGGGGTGAGTGTTTTGATGCATCGGGCCAGCCTTTGGTTTTACGCGGCCTGGCAGTCACGAAAGGGATGCGCTGCTGCAATCCGCACCGGGACAAGGTGGGTTTGGTCTGTGAGCCGGGTTTGATGTTGATTTGTCTGGCTGAGCATTGTGCGACATTGCCCGACCAGGCAGAGCGGCGCCGGTTTATTGAGATGGTGCGCATGTCGGGCAGTGTGGCCAATATGGATGGGTTGGTGGCCATGGCCAAGGATATTTTCAATCGAAACAAGATGCGCAAAGCGTTGCTGAATAATTAAAAATTAAATATCGATGGCAACACTCTCACAAGTCTATGATCAGATGCTGGCTGCTGGCCTGCCGTCACCGGTACCGTCTGATTTGCTCACGACGGGCACCCTGATCAAGTTTGGCAAGCATAAGAAATGCTGGTATGTGTTTTGGAGCACGATCGATAAACGTGGTGCCGAGCAGATATCTGGCCAGTTTGGTTATTTTCAGGGTGCTGAAAAATACAAGTTTGATGTACGCACCGATTGGACGACAGTCAGTGATGAGCAGCGGGTGGCGACGCAACGTCGTCAACGAGAATATGAAGCGGAACAGGCTGCAATAGCCGAAACCAAGGCCCGCAATGCTGCCAATCGTGCCCGTATGCAGTGGGGTGCGGCGCTCGAGGTAGGAAATTCCGATTATTTGATGCGCAAACAGATCACGCCTGAAGGGGTGCGGTTTTTTGTGGATGGCACGGTGCTGGTGCCGATGTGCCGCTATGTGCGCAAAGCCAATGGGGTGGTGCGGACCATCAAGGGCTTGCAAAAAATTGCGCCCGATGGCGGCAAGCTGTTCAATAAGGGGATGGACAAGGCTGGCACGGCCTATGTGCTGGGTGAGCTGGGCGCTGATACCCGACTGGCCATTTTATGTGAGGGTTATGCCACGGGGCGTAGCATTCGGATGGCGCTGGCCGAGGATCCTGTTAGTGCCGCCATACCCGTGATTGTGGCGTTTGATGCGGGCAACCTTAAACCGGCTGCCGAACAGTTTAGGGAGCTGTACCCGCAGCTCAATTTGCTATTGGCGGCGGATGACGATTGTTTTTTGCTGGAACGGCTCCTTGAGCGCTTGGAAAAAGAATTTGGCTTGAAGGGTGAGACGATCCCGCTGGATGGTCAGCAGCATACCTTTACGGTCAAGGGTGGTGAGGTCTGTGTGACCGCCTGGATGGCGGCAGATGCGCAAAACATTCCTTACCTGGTGGCCGACGTGGTTGGGTTGGGCAAGTCACCCCGTTGGCAGTTTGAGAACGCGGGACTGAGCAAGGCCCATCAGTTGGCATCAAAGCTTGGTTTAGCTGCGGTGGTGTCACCACAATTTCCGGTGAGGACGGCGGGCTGGACAGACTTTAACGATTTGCATTGTGGTGTTGGCTTGGCAGCGGTGCGTGCCAATTTGCTGCCCGCACTGAGGTTGGGCGAAGATCTGACGTATGTATTGCCTGCAGCGGACGCTTTGTCGGCGGTGGATCGTGAAGTGGGTAAACCTCTGCACCCTGACTGGTCGGCTGAATTGGCTGCTACGCCTGTCAATGCTGGCGCTGAGACGGATGATATACCTGATTATATTGACCCTCATTGGCGTAGGAATCTTACGCGGACGGATAAAGGGGTGATCCAGCCCACGCTGGCCAATGTGTTTAAAATTTTAATGTGTGATGAGTCATGGTCGGGTGTGTTGGGTTTTGATGAGTTTGCAGAGTGCATGGTCAAGACTAAATTGCCACCCCATGCAGCGCCAGCCCTGGGTGAGTGGTCAGACAATGATGATTTGTATACGACTATCTGGCTGCAAAATGTGTATGGCTTTGCGCCACGGGATGACCTAGTGGGTAAGGCAGCGGTGGCGGTGGCTCAAATGCACAAATTCAATTCGGCGCGTGATTATTTTGATGGGCTGGTGTGGGATGGCAAGCGTCGAATATGTGCCTGGACGGTCACGTATTTGCGAGCCGAATACAGTATGTACCATTGCCGTGCTGGCATGAAATGGTTGATTGCAGCGGTGCGCCGGGTTTATCAGCCAGGCTGCAAGGCGGATAACGTGCTGATATTGGAAGGTGGGCAAGGTGCTAAAAAGTCAACGGCGCTCAAGGTGCTAGGTGGCGACTGGTTCACCGATTCGGCATTTCGGCTCGATGACAAGGATGCTTACGCCATCATGCGTGGCAAGTTGATTGTTGAGCTGGCCGAACTGGATTCATTCAACAAGGCCGATTCCAACCTGGCTAAACGATTTTTCTCTGGCTTTGAGGATACGTTCCGGCCGCCCTATGGCAAGCGGTCGGTGACGGTGAAGCGTAAGTGTGTGTTTGGCGGATCCGTGAACCATCGGGAGTTTTTGAAAGACGAGACGGGCAACCGTCGATATTGGCCCATAGCGGTGGGCAATGAGATTGATTTGCAGGCGCTGGAAGCTGATAGAGACCAGTTGTGGGCTGAGGCAGTACACTTGCATCGCAAAGGTGTGAGGCACTGGGTTGACCGTTGGGAGGTGCCGCGTTTTGAATGGGAGCAGGAGTCACGACGCGAGCCATCAGCCATTGAAGAAGATCTCGCAAACTGGCTTGAGTTGAATGTTAAATCAAGCGTGACGCTTGCTGAAATTTTGCGTGACTATATGAAATTAGATCACTCAAAGTGGGCGGTGGCGGAAAAACAAGTAGCAAAAGCACTCAAAGCACTTAAGTGGCAGCGCAAAAGATTATCAAAAGATGCAGCTCAAGGGCGCCGACCCTGGGCTTATGTGAAGGTGAGTGATGAAAATTTAAGCACAGTGGCGACTGTGCGGGAGCCTGGTGATGACGACGAAGAATTTTAAAAAGTGTGAAAAGAGTCACCGTATGATCAATCTGTCCCAGTTGTCCGGGTTGTGTCCCAGTTGTTTATTAGCAACTGGGACAAGCGCAGCCCGCATGAATAAAGGGGTTTCGTGATGTGTCCCAGTTGTCCCAGTTAAAACACCAATTCTTCACAGATGTATGTGCGCGGCGGGTGATACGTCACCTGTGATGTGTTACGCGTGTGATATGTAGAGCACATGCGTTCCTCTTTTGTAATTAATAAATAACTGGGACAACTGGGACAAGTAGATAAATAAAGGGCTTTGAGGGTGTGTCCCAGTTGTCCCAGTTGTTTTTGAACTGGGACACTGGGACAAGCTGGTTTTTAGTTCGATGTTTAAAAAATAAACAGGTTGATATGAGTGAGTACGCTAAAAAACGGTTGATCAGTTGGGGGCGCTGGATTGAGTTGGCTAGTCGTGGTGCCAATGGTTATGGTGATAGTAGTCTTGCCAATCTGACGGGTGTCGATCGACGCAACAATGGTGCGGTTGAGGCATACATTGCTGTTGATTCGCTGGAATGCGCTGAAACGGCCCGTGCGGTGGCGGTGATGCCCGACCCACTGCCTGCTGTGGCGCGGTTTGAGTATGTTGGTTTGGAGCCATCGATTGAGGCGGGCTGCCGGCTGTTTGATGTGTCTCGATCGACGTACGTTAGATATCGGGCTCGCGTTATAGCAAATGTTGATGCATGGATCAAGACCCAAAAAAATAAAAATTTGAAGAGTGGATTTTGACACCGTGAGCATCAACCGGTACATTTCGGCTACGCTGTGCGGAGCTTACGCAGCAAGAGATAACTTGTGAGAGTGTGGTGAGTGCGAAGGCCTGGAGATTTATTTAAATTTTCAGGCCTTTTCATTTGTGGATTGATTATTACGGGGTTGCCAGCTATTTCTTGTCGTGATGGCTGGCTTTTTTATTGATGCTGCTGCCACCTAAACCTTGTCGTCATGCTGGTTGTGGTGTGTTGGTCAGGGATGGCAGCGGTTACTGTAATAAGCACGTACAGCTCAAGCAGTCGCAACGTGATGATCGACGTGGTACAGCTCATCAACGTGGTTACGGTTCTCAGTGGCAGAAAGCGCGGCTGGGTTGGCTGATGAAGCATCCACTGTGTGTGCATTGCGAGCAGCGTGGTCGTGTGACAGCGGCAACTGTGGTGGATCACATCACACCACACAAGGGTGATCAGCAGTTGTTTTGGGATCGTGACAACTGGCAGAGTTTGTGTAAGCCGTGTCACGATGTGAAAACTGCTAAGGAAGATGGCGGGTTTGGTCGCGCATAGGTGGCATTACTGTGAAGTAATGCACGATGACACCCCTAGGGGGATCAAATCTCTGTGATTTTTTTCCTTCAGACCCGTCGCGAAGTCAGGTTTTTTGCAGATGAGTTTTGAGGTTAGGGGGGGGGTCAAATTGATCTCCCCCTTTTGTTTTTTTTGAGGGTTTAAATGACACAGTCCAATTCGTTTTCAGTGGTTGAAGAAAGCGATTTGGGACAAGTCACGCCTGGTGGTATTGCGGCAAATTCTGCCGTGCCGAGTGAGATTCCGGCGCCACCCAATACTCTGTCATCCAAAGAGAAAAAAATCTGGGATGTCATCACCAAGGCATTGCTTGATTATGGTCTGGTGCATCGTACTGATGCACTTTTGCTGTCGATCATCTGCAGCACCTATGTGCAATGGCTCAATGCAAAGGATGAGCTGGATCGGTTCACGAAGAAAAACAATGGCTCCTACATCATCACGACGCCAAATGGTTATCAGCAGCCTCACCAGATCTACTACGTCGCCGGTAATCTCAAAAAAGAATTGCTGCGCTGGCTGCCCGAGGCTGCGCTGACCGTGGTGAGTTTCCATTCGATCCTGAAGGATCGTGATGCGCCCGAGCAAGGTAGTTTGTTTGATGATCCAGTCAAACAACATCAACAGCGCAAAGCTGCGCTGGCGCTGCGCAGTGTCAAGCCAGCAGGTGAACAGTCGTGAACGCTCGCATGCCAATTAAAGCCGTTCAATCCTTTGATTGGGACGCCTATGGGCGTGCTGTCATGGCCAATGAGATACCTGTCTGCCAGAAAACTCACCAGGCCGTTGAGCGCCATTATCGAGATCTCGCCACGGGTGCTGAGCGTGGCCTATGGTTTAGTGACGGTCATGCCCAGCATGCCCTTGAAACCTTCCTGTTTTTCCGTCACTCAAAAGGTGAGTGGGCTGGCCAGCAATTTGAGTTGTCTCTTTGGCAGCAATTCTGGATCGCCCTGGCGTTTGGCTGGATGCGCGAAAACGGTACGCGACGTTTTCGCGAAGTGTGGATGGAAGTTCCGCGCAAAAACGGCAAGTCCACCACCCTGTCTGGCGTCGGTTTGTATCTCTTTCATTTTGATGGTGAGGGTGGTGCTGAGGTCTACACCGCAGCCACCAAAATGGATCAGGCCAAGATCACGCACTCCGAGGCCATCCGTATGGTCGAAGTCTCACCCTTGTTGCGCCAAAATATCGCCATCAAACTCGATAAACTCTACAACCCAGCCCCTGGCCGTGCTGATATTTTTGTGCCGCTGGGGCGCGAAAGCAAAAGTCTTGATGGTCTGAACCCTCACGGCGCCATCCTTGATGAGGTGCATGCCCATCATACCCGCGAAATTTACGACGTTATCAAGTCGGGTTTGGGCGCTCGGCGCCAGCCCATGATCTGGCAGATCACCACAGCTGGTTTCGACTTCGCCAGCCTTGGTTATCAGCAGCACACCTATGCAGAAAAAGTGCTCGATGGCACCTTTGAAGATGACGAGTTTCTAGCCATCATCTATACGGTTGACAACATCAACAAATGGGACGACCCCATCGAGTGGGCAAAGGCCAACCCAAACCTCGGTATCAGTGTGTATGAAGATAGTTTGAGGGCTGCTTGCGAAAAAGCCAAGCGGCAAACCTCTGAAGAGCCAAATTTTAAAACCAAACGTCTCAACATTTGGCTGGCTGCTGGTGAGTCGTGGATCACCACGACTGATTGGACCTGTTGCGGTAATCAAAATTTAAAAATTGAAGATTTTGTCAATGACAAATGCTGGATTGGTATCGACCTAGCAGAAAAGCGTGACGTTGCCGCTTTAGCCATCGTCTTCCAGTGTGGTCGGCAATATTTTGCTTTCTTCAAGTTCTATTACAACGAAAAACAGGCTCATGCCCCCGAAAATCGGCACTTCTGGGGGTGGGAAAAGGATGGTTATCTAAACGTTACCGAGGGTGATGCCACCGATTTTGACGTTGTATTTCACGATCTGCGAGCCCTGCATAAACAGTTTGACGTGCAGGAAATCCCTTATGACCCCAAATTCATGGGTCAAAACGCCACCAAATTGCTGGGTGAAGGCCTGCCAATGGTTGAAATCAGCCAAACCGCCAGTCATTTCACACTGCCTATTATCGAAATCGAAAACCTGGTACTCACCCATGAACTACATCACGATGGCAATCCACTCATGACATGGATGGTCAGTAACGTCGTCATGCGCACCAGCAAATTCAGCGGCCTAAAGCACCCAACTAAAGAAAAAGAAGAACAAAAAATTGATGGTGTCGTTGCGCTATTGCTTGCCATGGGTCGCGCACTCAGTGGTGAGGAGACTTACCAGATCGGTAGTGATTACCAAATGATTGTGTTGGACTGACATGCGTATTCTCACCAAATTTAAAAACTGGGTCAGCTCACGTCAAGCCTCAGACATGTCGGATCGATCACCCTTCGGCTCATTCTGGTTCGATACTATCGCCCGCCTGACTGGTTCCGGTATTCGTGTCAATGCTCAAACCGCTTTGCAGCTCAGCACCGTATATGCGTGTGTCAAAGTGCTGGCCGAATCATTCGCCATCCTGCCCACCGTCGTCTATCAGATTGATGACAAGGGTAATCGCAAGCCAGCTCCTAATCACTGGCTAGTTCTGTTGTTTAAACGGCCCAATGATTTCCAAACATCATTTCAATTTCGTGAAATGATCCTTCTGCATCTGGCGCTGCGTGGCAACTTCTTTGCGCAAATCATCGCCAATCCACGCGGGCAGATCACCGCCCTCATGCCCATCCATCCTGATGCCATCCGTATTGAGTTGTTAAACAATGGCAGCTACCGTTACCTGGTCAGCCAGTCTGACGGTAGTCAAAAGCCCTTTACCCGTGGCGAAATCTGGCATATCCGTGGTCTGAGTGACGATGGCATCGTCGGCCTCAATCCCATTGAGGTGGCACGCGAAAACATTGGCATCGGCCTGGCAGCACAAAGTTATGGTTCCCGTTTTTACCAAAATGATGCGCGGCCTGGTGGCTGGATCGAATTCCCTGGCCAGTTCAAAGATGTCGATGCTAAAAAGGTTTTCCGCGACAATTGGCAAAAACTGCAGGGCGGAAAAAACAAAGGCAAAGCTGCCGTGCTGGATATGGGTATGAAGTATCACGAACTGGAAATCAATAATGCCGACGCCCAGTTTATCGAAACCCGAAAATATCAAATTCCTGAAATCTGTCGGCTGTTCCGTGTGCCCCTGCACAAGGTGCAAGATCTTGACCGTGCCACTAACAACAATATCGAGCACGTCAGCCTGGAGTTTTGGACCGACACCATGCTGCCCTGGTGCGAACGAATCGAGGCCAGCATCGAATTTGATCTGGTTTTTGACGATGAAAATATCGACATTGAATTTGATTTCACTCGTTTGCTACGTGGTGACTCCGCCAGTCGAGCCAGTTATTACCACAATGGCATTCTTGACGGTTGGCTCACTCGCAATGAAGCGCGTCGCTCTGAAAATCTGCCGCCGCTGCCAGGCCTGGATGAGCCCTTGCGCCCACTCAACATGATGCCCGAATCAGATGCTAATGCCACCATCAGTAATCAATCAGGCAAGTCAATCACACAGCAAAATCAGGATGATGCCGAGCCAGTGCCTGATGCGAGGTTATTGGCCTTAACCACCGGTATTGCTGGACGTATTGCCCGTAAAGAACAAAGCACCTTGGCCAGATTAGGTTCAACCACTGCCATCCAGCAGTTTTATGACAGCCATGTTGACTATGTTGCAGGTTCCCTGTCAATCACCCGAGAGTCAGCAGAACTTTACTGTCAACAGCGAGCTGTTGCCTGTACTAGCGAGCCATTTGATTTTGAACGTACCGTTTCCACCCTTCTCAAGTTAGGGATAGCATCATGAAAGGTCAGCACCTTGTTGCCGAATTTTTATCCACACCCTGGGCGCTCCAGCCAGAGCGCATTGCCGCTTATGCGGGCATCGTTGCCCGTTGGCAGGCCGGTGAAAAGCGCTCAATGGAAGATGATGATGGCTTCGCCAAGCCACCCATTAGCAGCTTTGATGCACGTCGCTCCGAGGCGCAATCACGCGTAGGCAGTGGTGCCATTGCCGTGCTGCCACTTTACGGCACCATCATCCAGCGTGCCGGCATGATGACTGAATGGTGTGGTGGCACAAGCACCCAGCAATTTACTGCTGCTCTGCGTGATGCCCTGGCTGACGATTCCATCAGCCAGATTCTTATCGATATCGATTCTCCTGGTGGCAGCGTTTATGGTGTCGGTGAGCTTTGTGCCGAGCTGTATGCCGCCCGTGGTCAAAAAAATATTGTGGCAGTTTCCAACAGTCTGGCAGCGAGCGCGGCTTACTGGATTGGTTGTTCTGCTGCTGAGTTCTATGTCACACCTGGTGGTGAGGTGGGTTCAATTGGTGTCTGGCAAGCCCATGAGGATTATTCGGCGTATATGGAAGAGGCTGGCATCAAAACAACACTTATCTCTGCCGGCAAATTCAAGGTCGAGGGCAATCCTTACCAGCCACTGGGCGAAGAGGCGCAAACCTTCATGCAAAGTCGGGTTGAGGATTATTACAAAGCTTTTGCGCAGGGTGTTTCAAAAGGCCGCGGCGTATCCATCAGTCAAGTGCGTGATGGCATGGGGCAGGGGCGGGTACTTGGCGCCGATGCTGCGCTGGCAGAAAACATGGTCGATGGCATTGCCAGTTTTGATGAAGTTGTTAAAAAAATGCAGCGGGCCGGTAAGGCTAGTGCCAAGTCCGCCGCCCGACAAACCACCCGTCTCGCCGCTGCCCGGCGTGACCTTGATCTAATTGTTTGAGGTAGCCATGAGAGTTTTTGCACCTAATGCATTTCAGTTTCGCAATGTTCGATATCCACAGGGCTGGCAAGAAGTTGACTCAATCACCGCTCAACTTTTGAAAAATGCAGGCTGGGTGACAATTTTTGATCCACCATTTAATTCTCCAATTATTTTGGCGCAGTCTGGTGTACCAATTTTATTGACTGGCAACACATCTCAAAACACATTGGCAGCTGTCATAGTGCCAGGCGGCTTGATGGGGAAAAACGGTCGGTTGAGGGTGTTTGCGTTTTACGCGGCGAATAATAATGCCAACACTAAAACTGCTAACGTTAAATTTGGGGGGGGGGGACTGTATTTAATGCTGGCCTGTCTTCATGGTCGAGTTACGGGGTTGCTGTTGATATTTTTAATGCAAATTCTGAGCAAAGCCAGATTGGAACACCAATTAACGTTGTGAGTCAGTACAACGTGTCCACAATAGGACTCGCCACATCTAATTTAGATACTCGCAATGATTTATTGTTGGAGCTTGGTGGATTTCTCTCTGTCGCGACAGACACATTGACATTGTCTGCATACACAGTAGAAGTCCTTCCCGGCTAAAAGAATTAAGCGGCTCCGTTGAGCTGCGGTTGTACCGATCCGTTGATCGTGAATGCAAGGCATCCGCCACCCGTCGTATTGATCGGTGGCTTTTTTATTTTGGAGAAACCATGAGCAAAAAATTACGTGAATTACAGGCACGCAAGGCGGATCAAGTCAAATCTGCGCGTGCATTGACCAACCAGGCCGACGCTGAAGGGCGTGATCTGACTGATGATGAGGTGGCCAAGTTCAATGCCATTTCCAGCCAGATCGAGGCGACTAATGCAGCCATTGATCGTGAAAACACATTGATTGCTGAAGAAGCGCAAATCGGTACCAATGTGGGTGTGGTGCAGCAGATCACCACCCATGATCGTCGTGAGGATGATCCAAAACGCGGCTTTAAAAACTTCGGCGAGTTTGCTGCATCCGTTCGTTCGGCTGAGTTAACTAAAGGCCGCAATCTGGATGAGCGTTTACTGATTGGTGCTGCAGCCCCTACAACATTTGGTAATGAGGGTTCTGGCTCTGATGGTGGTTTTGTCATACCCGCAGCCTTCAGCACTGATATTTTTACTCACGCCTTGGGTGAAGACTCTTTGGTGCCACTCACAGACAATACATTGGTCAGTGGCAATTCAATGGTGTTCCCGAAAGATGAGACAACCCCATGGGGTACTGATGGCATCCGTGCCTATTGGCAGGGGGAGGCTTTGGCGGGTAATCAAACCAAGCCTAAGCTATCCACCAGCACATTACGTTTATATAAGTTGATGGCACTTGTTCCTGTTACAGATGAGTTGCTTGATGACACGACAGCACTGACTAGTTACCTGCCTAGCAAAGTTGCAGACTCCATTCGTTGGAAACTGAATGAGGCCATTCTGTTTGGCTTAGGCAATGGCACGCCGATTGGTGCCTATCAGGGTAATGCTGCTGTGACTGTGGCTAAAGAGGGTGGTCAAGCTACACAAACGCTGCAAGCGATCAACCTCGCAAAAATGATTGCTCGCTTACCTGCTGGATCGTTTGGTCGTGCCATTTGGTTGATCAATAACGATGTGCTGCCTGCACTCTTTACATTAACGCTAGGTAACTATCCAATTTACTTGCCTGTCGCTGCCAATGGTGGTCTGCAAAACAGTCCATACGGAAGCCTGCTGGGACGTCCAATCGTAATCAGCCAGCACGCCAAATCGTTCAGCTCTCAGGGTGACATCATGCTGATTGATCCAAAGTATTACCGCACCATCACCAAGACTGAAGGATTCCGTACCGATACATCAGCTCATTTGTATTTCGATGCTGATGCCACCGCTTTCCGTACTACGTTCCGTATTGATGGTGGCCCAAAAATCGTCAACCCGATTGCGCCTGCCAACGGTGCCAGCACGCTCAGCCCGTTCATTCAACTGGGTGCCCGTTAATTCGGTTCATTGACTGTCTTTTTTTGAAAGGAAAACAACATGTTTACCAACATGAAATTATCGGAAGGCCTGGCGGTGCTGGCGGCAGTGGATCCACAGTCGGTGGCTGCGGGCACTGTCACCACAGCCTGGTTTCCAGTGCTCAACTTCCATCGCTTTTTGGCACTCATTGGCACCGGCGCACTCGGTGCCTCTGCGACGGTGGATGTGAAATTTCAACAGGCCCAGGACGCGGCTGGTACCGGTGCCAAAGATGTTACAGGCAAAGCGTTGACCCAGCTTACCCAGGCTGGTGGCGCCAGCAACAAGCAGGCCATGATTGACCTGAACAGTTCGGATGTTGATACCAACAACGGCTTTGGCTGGGTACGCCTATCCATGACAGTTGGTGTCGCTGCCAGCCAGGCAGTGGCTTACCTGTTGGGTGGTACGCCAGAATTTGCACCGCCACGTGATACTTCGGCCAACCCGGTTATCAACTTGGGTGCTGCATCGGTCGTGCAAATCGTTTAAACGTGTCTCCCTGTTTGCTGGTCAGTCAGCAATCAGTTCATGGACTGCGGTCATTGCCTGCAGTCCATTTTTTTAAGGAAATATCATGCCAAAAATGGTGCGTTACAAAGACACGTTTTATGCGGGTGGTGTGCCCAAATATGAGTCTGGCAAAGACTACGACGTGACCGACGAAACAAAGAGTCATGTTGCTGCTGGCTATGCTGCCATTGTCAACATCAAGGGCGGCAAAGTGGTGGATGACAAACTCGTTGACGACCCCATTGCAGATCCTGTCGATCCAGCCCGGCCCGAGCTGCCCCTGCTCGAAGCTGTTGTCGAGCCAGCTGTTGAGCTGGTGCTTGAATCAACCGCCGAAACCGAGGCGCTGATCGACAACGCCGCTGCCGACAACAAGGCCAATTAAGCATGCCACTGCAACAGGTCACGGCACCGGTTTGTGCGCCCATCCATATTGGTGAGGCACGTCCGTATGTCAAGCAGGACATCACCGATGAGGACAACGTCATCAAGATGCTGGTCGACGGGCTGACTCAAGAAGCCCAAACCGCCTGCCAGCGCCAGATGGTGGTAGCTCGTTATCTGCAGGTGCAGGACAGTTTTCCTGGTGCTGGCCTGTCCGGCATGACCGGGTGTGATGAGGAGTTTTCGCTCGTTGACAACGCGGTGCTGCTCATCATCTCGCCCTGTGTGCAGGTAGTCAGCATCCGTTATCTGGACACATCGGGTGCCTGGCAGACCATGCCGCCCGCTGACTACACCGTGGACATGGTGTGCGAGCCCGCCCGCATCACGCCGGTATTCGGCAAGATCTGGCCAGTCACCCAGCCACAGGTCGGTGCAGTGCAGATCCTGTTTGATGCCGGACATGCTGCTGCCATCACGGCTAATACGGCTGCGGACACGATCACCGTGTCTGGATGGAAACCACTAGTAGTCAATGACGTGGTACGCCTTAGCAACAGTGGTGGCGTCTTGCCCACTGGCCTGACAGATCAGACTGATTATTACGTGCAGGCTGTGGTCAGTAGTGGTGTCTACAAACTGTCGGCCAGCCAGGGTGGTGCGGTCGTGGATATAACCGATGCCGGAACCGGTCAGCACTTTCTAGGAGTTGTGCCTGTCGGTATGAAGCTGTGGCTGCTCTGCCACTTGGAAAGCCATTTTAGCCATCGCGGTGTGGTCGCGATAACCAAGGGCAACCTCAATAATCTGGGCCATATCGAGCGTCTGCTCGATGCCTATCGTGTGGTGCGGGCATGAGTACCGTTAGCTGGCCGGACAGTGGTGAGCTGCAGCGTCGCATCACCATTCGTGTGTGGTCAGATGTGCCCAACGCGGCTTTTGGGCTTGATCATATTTATGATGCCGGCATTCAGCGCTGGGCTAAATTGGAACCCGTCAGCGGTCTGCAATACTGGGGCACTCAGCAGATTGCCGAATCACCCACCCATCGTATCTGGGTGCGTTATGGCACTGGCACTAAACCTGATGACATTACGGGTCAACATGTCATTGAGCATGGTGGTCGTCGTTATCGTGTTTTGCGTGCCACCAATATTGAAGACGCGCAGCGCTTTACCATGATCGAAGCGAAAGACCTTGGGAGCATCGCATGAGCACCGAAACAACCAGTAGCAGTGGTGGCGGTATTGAATTGCGCGTTGGATTGACTGGTCATAAAAAAATTGATTATGACCGTAAGCCGTTGCGCGATGCGATGGTTTCCAGTGGTAAGTTGGTTACAAAAACTGCCCGTCGCCTTGTCTCAAGAAGGGCTATCTCTTCGGGTGGTCAAGTGCCAGGGAGGGTTACTGGTCGGCTAATGAAGTCGATTGGTGAAATAAAGGTACGTGGTAACAAAGGTGGTTACATCAAGATTGGTCCAAGAACCTTTAAGGATGATCATATTTTTTATCCGGCTGTTTTGTATTACGGATCACGAAAACAAAATATTAAAAAGCGCGCCAATTACATGGTTCAGGCGCTGGATGTAGAACGAGATGCTATCCGAAGTCGGATGCGCGAATCTTTAAAAAATAATTTAGTTCCTCGTTACTAACATGCAACTCGAAACCATCATCGCGGCTCTGCGGACTCGCTGCCCTTCTTTTTTTCAGCGGATTGCCGGTGCTGCTGAATTCAAGATGTTGCCCGAGTCGGCCAGCCTGGCAGTGCCGTGCGCATTTGTCATTCCCATCGATGACAACCCCGGCGACGCCATGTCACAAAACGATGTTCGCCAGGCGCTGACAGACAGCTTTGCTGTTGTTATCGCGGTCAATAACAAACCTGATGAGCGTGGCCAATCTGCCAGCAATGACGTGCACAACCTGCGTGCCGAGTTGTGGCATGCCTTGCTCGGCTGGCGGCCATCGCTTGATTACAACGGCATCACGTATGAAGGCGGCACGCTCTTGCAGGTCGATCGTGCTCGCCTTTGGTACCAGTTTGAATTTGGTGCCGACATGGAAATCGGCCCAGAAGATGGCTACCAGGCCACCGAACTGGCAGGGTTGGCGGCGTTTGAAGGTGCCACCATCAAGGTGGATGAAATTGATCCTGCTGCTGATCCCAACCTGCATTACCCCGGCCCCGATGGCCGGATTGAAACGCAGTTTTCTGTTCCACAAACGGGCACCTTGCCCACCTAACCAGGAGGTTATATGTACGTTGTTCCCAAACCTGGCCTTGCCGTGTCGGACCCGTTTGTCGGTGATGTCCTGCCAGCTCAAGGTCGTCAAGTCGAAGCCAATCAGTATTGGTTCCGTCGTATCAACGATGGTGATGTCACTGAAGGTGAGGCACCGGTTGAATCACCAGCGGCCGAGCCAATTGCAACCCAGGCAGTCCACACCGGGGAGGCTGAATAATGGCTATTGCATTCCAAACCATCCCACAAAACCTGCGCGTCCCATTGTTCTATGCCGAAATGGACGCCAGCCAGGCGGGCTATTTCAGCCAGGCTAAACGTACCCTGCTGATCGGGCAAAAGCTGGCAGCAGGTTCTGCCGCCACAGGCACACCGTTGCTCGTCTCTCGCTCTGACAATGCCATCACACTGTTTGGTAAAGGCTCCATGCTGGCCCGCATGCACGCCATGTATCGTCAGGTTGACCCGTTCGGTGAGGTCTGGTGTATCGCCTTGGCAGATAACGGCGCCGGTGTTGCTGCCACGGGTACCATCACCGTGACCGGTCCAGCCAGTGCAGCCGGTGGCATCAGCCTTTACATTGCCGGTCAGTTGGTATCTGTGGCAGTGGCCAATGGTGACGCTGCCAGCACCATTGCTACTGCCATCAATGCTGCCATCAATGCGGCCACCGATCTACCAGTCACATCGACTGTGGCCACCAATGTGGTCACACTCACCTGTCGCTGGAAGGGTGTTACTGGCAACGACATCACCGTGCTCGATAGTTATCGTGGTGCATCCGGTAGCGAGGCCTTGCCAGCTGGTGTGGCCTTGGCCTATGTGGCAATGGCTAGTGGCACCAACAACCCGGTCATTAGCGCGGGAATCACCGCCATGGGTGATGATGAGTACGATTACATCATCCATCCTTACAGTGATACCGCTAACATGGCCCTGCTGGCCACAGAACTCAATGACACAGCAGGCCGCTGGTCGTATGCTCGGCAAATTTATGGTCACGCCTATACCGCCATCCGTGGCTCGCTGGCTACCCTGCAAACCTTTGGCTCCGGCCTGAACGATCAGCATAACACCTGTGCCGCCATCGATGTTGATACGCCTAATCCAATGTGGGAGTACGCTGCTGTCTACGGTGGTCGCAACGCGGTTTTTCTCAATGCCGATTCAGCTCGCCCAACCCAATCGGGTGAACTGACGGGCATCCTGCCACCCCGTGCCGGCAAGCGCTTCATTTTTACCGAACGACAAACACTGCTTAACAATGGCCTGGCTACCAGTTTCTTTTCGGGTGGCACACTCAAAGTTGAGCGGGCCATTACTACTTACCAGAAAAACGCCTTCGGCCAGGCTGATCCATCGTATCTGGATAGTGAGACGATGCACCTCAACACCACCGTCCTTCGCCGTTTTCGTAGCATTGTCACCACCAAATACCCACGCCATAAGCTAGCCGATGATGGTACCCGCTTTGGTGCTGGTCAAGCCATCGTTACGCCCAGCGTGATTCGTGGTGAGTTGATTTCGGAATACGGAAAAATGGAGCTGGAAGGCCTGGTAGAAAACAGTGCGCTGTTCGCCAAATACCTGATCGTCGAGCGTAATGCCACCAACCCAAGCCGCTGCGACGTTCTCTTGCCACCAGATCTGGTCAACGGCCTGCGCGTTTTTGCAGTGCTCAATCAGTTCCGTAATCAGTACGCTGCCAACGCCTGATTGGTTGATATTTAAAATTTAAACAAGGAGCTATCATGGCAAAAAGAATTGCAGGCATCTGCTACGTCAAAGTTGACGGCCAGCAGTTGTCTATCAGCGGTGGGCTGGAATGCCCAGCCGCTACGGTCAAACGTGAAAATGTGATGGCGGTTGATGGTCCGGCTGGCTTGAAGGAAACAGCCATGGAGCCCTACGTCAAGCTGTCCGCACTTTTTACGTCAGACTTTCCACTGACCACTTTGCAGGGTGGCATTGATATGACTGTGACCGCTGAGATGCCCAACGGCAAGGTTTACACACTTTCTGGCGCTTTCATCAAGGGTGATACCACTGTTAAGGCCGATGATGGCACCGTTGATCTCGAATTTGGTGGATCAAAAGGGGTATGGCAATGAGCGTCACAATTTCGCTCACCCAGCCCATTACGGCCCACGGTGATGAGCTTTATCTATTGGAATTGCGTGAGCCAACCACCAAAGATGTTCGCTCGCTCGGTTATCCGTATGTGCTGGTTAACACGGCCAGTGGTTCGGGTGGTATCGAGTTTTTGGCCAATGTGGTTGCCAACTACATTGTGTTGCTCGGCAAGATCCCGATGAGCTCGGTCGATCAGCTCACCCTCGCTGATTTCACTCGGGCGCAAGGGGTGGTACAGGGTTTTTTCAAGATGGGCGACGACGAAGCGTCGAGCAGTTAACAGATCGAATTTTTGATCTCGCCTATTTTTTTAAAACGAGTCCCGAGCAAATCATGGCGCTGACCCTCGCAGAGTTCGATCTTTACGAAAGTCAGGCCGAGCGGATTGCCGATCAGGTCAACCAGGCTAACCAGGAAAGCTAATCGTGGCAGATAAATTCGAGCTAAAGGCTATTATTTCGGCCAGTGCCGAGCCGTTGTTGCGCACCCTCAAGGTAATGCAGCCTCAGCTGAAACAGGCCCGCAAATACATTGGTGATGTGGGCGGTGCGCTCAATGGTTTGAGTGGTAAGGTGGGTCTGCCACTGGCAGGCCTGTCTACCCTGACCGCTGGTTTTTCTGGGGTGGCCATTAAAAACGCCATCGTCCAGTTTACTGATCTGAGCGAATCCCTGATGAAAAGCTCGTTCGCTTCCGGTATCCAGGTCGAGCAGCTGCAAAAACTGAAATATGTTGGTGAGCAGTCTGGCGTTGAAATCGAGTCATTGCAGCATGGTGTTGGCAAACTCAATAAAAACATTGGTGAGGCAGCCGGTGGAAAAAATAAAGACCTGGCAGCACTTTTTAAAAAGTTGCACGTCAACCTGCGTGATAGTAATGGTCAGTTAAAAGGGGCTGCAGATCTGCTCCCTGAAATTTCCGACGCGTTTATCCGCAACAAAAACCCGGTCGTGCAGGCCACCATGGGGACCGCTTTGTTTGGTCGTCAATGGCAGGAGATGATTCCGCTGCTCATGGAAGGCTCGGCGGGGATTGATTCGTCGCTGGATCGGTTTAAGCGGCTCAAGAGCGTGATGTCCGAGTCCGATCTGCGTGCCGGCAAGGAGTTGGGTGATCAGCTTAAAGATCTGGAATTTCTGACCAAAGGCTTTCAGATGACGATTGCCAAAGAGTTGGTGCCCGAGCTCAGGCCATTGATTGAGGAGGTCATTCAGTGGGGCGCTGCCAATCGTAAATTGGTGGCCAGTAAAGTCAAAGAGTATGTGCATGATTTTGCTGTGTTCATTAAATCGATCGACTGGACTGGCATCATCAATGGCACCAAAGACTTGGCCAACACCACAGGGATCCTGGTCGATAAAGTGGGTGGCACCAAAAACGCGTTGATCGGCCTAGCAGTCTTTATGAACCTGCCACTCATCAGTTCGTTTTTTGGTGTCATTGGCTCGGTGGGTCGTTTATCAATGTGGCTGGGTGGGTTGATATTTAAAATTCCATTGGTGGCGGCGGCATTTAGTGGTTTGGGTACCACGCTGCTGGGGCTGGCCAGTGGTGCGCTGGGCTTTTTGCGTGGCGCTATTCTCACGCTGGGACGTTTGTTTCTTACCACTCCGATTGGTCTCGCCATCACCGGCATTGCGCTTGGTGCTTTCCTGATTTACGAAAATTGGGACAAGTTAAAGATCTGGTTTTCTGATTTTTTCAACTGGATCGGCGACAAGTGGCGCGGCCTGCTGGATTCCGTCAGCCAGTTTGCTGGCATCGTTAAACAGTTCTTTGGTTTTGGTGGTGAGGGCGGCATTAAGTTGCCGGGTGTTGCTCAGCCAGGTGGTGTGCCATTTTCGGCACAGGGTGGCGATGTGGTGGCCGGCCTTAACCCAAGTCTCAATGCCCAGCCCAAGCCGCTCTTTATGACTCAGCAAAACAAGATGCAGGGCAGTATCAATGTCAAGTTTGACAACGCACCACAAGGCATGCGGGTTGAGTCAGACAGCAAAGGCAGTGCAGTGCCTATGCGCACTGATGTTGGTTATCGTGGTTACGCCACCGGGCTGGGCTTCTGATGGCCACCGCACCATTGCTGAGCGCGTCGTTACGCGCTGCGAGTTTTCGGGGTGTGCCGTTTAAGGTGGAGGCATCCGATCTGTCCGCTGGCCGGCGTAACCAGGTGCATGAGTACCCGCAGCGTGATAAGCCCTACGTCGAAGATCTGGGCCGTGCCACGCGCGAATTTCGATTAACCGCTTTTGTTGTGGGGCCCGACTATGTCAATCAGGCTGATAAATTACTGGCCGCGCTGGAAGAAGCCGGTCCTGGCCAACTGGTCCATCCGTGGAAGGGAACCCTCACTGTCTCGGTACGCGAGCCCGCGCAGGTCAGCTACAACAGCGAGCTCGGTGTTGCGCGTTTCAGCTTGTCATTTGTCGAGGCGGGCGAACTGGCCTATCCAGCAGCCAGTGACGCCACGCAGTCCAAGTCCCGCTTGGCAGCGGGCAAGCTGGAAGACAGCGCCGTTAGCAGCTTTGCCAAAAAATTCAGCGTCACCGGCTATGCCGATTTTGTGACCAGCTCGGCCAAGGCCGAATTGCAATCACTGATGGGTGCTGTCACTGGTACCGGATCGGGGCTGGATGCCCTGCGTTATGCGGCTGAGTCGGGCACGGTCCTAAACACCGCCATCAGCTTGTTGTCCGATCCACATGCCATGGCGCAAAAGCTGGTTGGCTGGTTGGGGGTGGCGGATGCTGTTGGTACCGCGCTTAACTGGGCGGGTATCTCCCGCTCGTTGAGCCGCCTCACATCCAGCAGCAGCATGCAGCCGGTCACGGCCAGCACGGTGGCTGCCCAGCCGGTCATTACACCTAACCGTCAGCAGCGGGTGGACAACACCAATGCGCTGCGAGGCCTGTTTCGTCAGACATTGATTGCCCAGGCAGTAGGCACCACGTCGTATATTGATATTGCCAGGCGGAGTGATACCACCAGTGCTACCGGATCCAGTGTGGTTGTCACGCAGGATGAAGCACTGGCTGTCCGCAACGAGGTGGCCGCATCCCTGGATACTGAAAGCTATCAGGTTGCTGATGACGCCACCTATACGGCTTTGCAAGATGCGCGGATTGCAGTTTGGCGTGACATCACTGATCGCGCCCGTGATGGGGCCCGCTTGATGGTCTACACACCCAAGCAGGTAGTGCCAGCCCTGGTGCTGGCGTATGACCGTTATGAGGACGCTTTGCGTGATGCCGAGATCGTCACTCGCAACAATGTGCGGGATCCCAATTTTATACCGGTTGTGCCATTACGTTTATTGAGTGTCTGACATGGCCGATAACAAAACCAGCACATTAAATAATGTGCGCCTGCTGGTGGCCGGCAAGGAATATGGCGGCTGGAAAAGTGTGCGGATCGAGGCCGGTATTGAGCGTCAATCGCGCAGCTTTGATTTGGAAATCACCACCAAGTGGCCAGGTAATAACACGGCTCGGCCAGTGCAGTCGGGTGATAGTTGTGAAGTCTTTATTGGCAATGATAAGGTGCTCACCGGCTTTATTGATGCTACCCCCATTCAATACGATGGCAGCAGTATTCGCACCGCCATTCGTGGGCGTAGTAAAACGGCTGACCTGGTGGACTGCTGTCCCATCACCAATAAAGGTCAGTGGCGTAATCAAAAACTCGAATCGATTGCGGCTGAACTGGCCAAACCCTACGGCATCAAGGTCGTCACTGAAATTGATACCGGCGCTGCCATCCCTGATCACCAGATCCAGCCGGGTGAAAGCGTTTTCGAGTCAATTGATCGATTGATGCGCCTGCGTCATGTGTTATCGACCGATAACGAAAACGGTGATCTGGTGTTCATTGATGTGGGTAGCAAGGGCAGGGCGGGCACGGCGCTCGAGCTCGGCCAGAATATCCGCTCAGCCAGTGCCGACCTTGACTATAAGGATGTTTACTCAGAGTACATCTGTAAAGGTCAGCGGCCCGGCACCGATGACAGTGCGGACACGGCCAGCCACATTGCCGAATCGATGGCCAGCATCAAGGAGCCTAGCGTTAAACGGACCCGTGTCCTGGTAATCAAACAGTCCGGCCAGGCCGATGAAGGCACCTGTGCTGACCGGGTGGATTATGAGCGTGCGCATCGCGCTGCCAAGGCCAAAGAAGCCAACTACACCGTGGCGGGTTGGCGGCAAGCCAGTGGGGCGTTATGGCTGCCCAATATGCTGGTGCAGGTCAAGGATCCGGTGTTCGGTTTGAATGGGGTATTTGTCATTGCTGAAGTTGCGTGGCTACTTGATGTTGAAGGCCTGCGCACGGACATCAAGGTGGGCCCGGTGGATGGTTATGTGACACCCGCTGCCAAACGTGCCAAACAGAAAAAAGCTGGCAAAGGCGGTGCCAAGAGTGATCTTTGGGCGGACGTGCAATGAGAGAACTCGTTCAGCGCATCACCAGCCTGTTTGCCCGTGGCTCGGTATCCGGCTCGGACACCAGCAAAAAAATGCAAACCTTACAGGTTCGGCTGCTGGCCGATGAGGTCAAGGACAGTATTGAGTATCTTGAGGCTTACGGTTTTACCAGCAACCCGCTCGATGGTGCCGAGGTGCTGGCCACCTTTATGGATGGTGATCGAAGTCATGGTGTGGTGATTGTTGCTGCTGATCGCCGTTATCGCATCAAAAATTTGCAAAAGGGTGAAGTGGCTATCTACACGGACGAAGGCGACATCATCAAATTTGGTCGTGGCCGAAACATCACCATCACCTGTGGCACCAAAGTCAAGATTGATTGCCCATCGGTGCAGATCACCGGCAATCTGCAAGTGGATGGCGCCATTCATAGCAACGGCAATATTGTTTCAGATGCCAATGTGGCCGATCAGGGTGGCGCCAAAACCATGGCAGGTATGCGCACCACCTACAACGGTCATACCCATGTTGAGAACAGTATCCCTGGCTCAACCAATGCACCTAATCAGCCAATGTAATCATGACAGAAGATCAGCCACTCTCAGTTAACTATAACGGTGTGACGCTCAGTCTCGGCATGGCCAGTACTGAGCCATTAGTGCGGGCCGTCATCATCAGCCTGTTCAGTTGGCGGCGTGCCAATGCTGACGATGATCTACCTGGTGATGAGCGAATGGGGTGGTGGGGTGATACCACCGCCACCATTGCCAATGACCGGATTGGATCGCGCCTGTGGCTTCTGGATCGCAGCAAGATCACCAGCACCACGATTGCCAGCGCCATTGAGTATGCACAAGAGGCACTGGCTTGGCTGGTAACTGATGGGGTGGCCAGTGATGTGACTGTCACTGCTGAGCGGCTGGGTATTGATACGGTCGGGATGTTGTGTGTCATCACCAAACCGGATGGCTCGCAAGCCAATGTCCAATTTTCAAACGTGTGGAGCTTCTTAGATGTTTGATCGTCCCGCCCTCATCACGATCGTTGATCGTGTTCGCAATGACATCCTGGCCAGGCTCGATGCTGATGACAGCTTGCGCCGTGCCGATGCCGAAGTTTATGCCCGTGTCATTGCCGGATCCATGCATGGCCTATACGGTTATTTGGATTGGCTGAGCCAGCAAGTGATCTACGACACGGCTGAGGCTGATTATCTGGATCGCTGGGCGACCCTGTACAGTGTGGCTCGCAAAGCCGCCAGCACCGCGACGGGGAGCGTCACATTTGCGGTGACAGTTGGTGCGGTCATCCCTTCTGGTACCACCTTGCAGGCTGCAGATGGCACACAGTTTGTCACCACGGCGGATGCCACCATTGCCGCACCTAGTGCCACAGCGCCTGTTGTCTCTGTGGTGGCTGGTGCAATTGCCAACAGAACGGCGGGCGAAACGCTGACCCTCATATCCCCGGTGGTTGGAGTGCAATCCATCGCTACGGCGGGCACCATCAGTGGTGGTGCGGATATCGAGACCGACGATGCGCTGCGCGGGCGGCTATTGGCACGCCTGCAAACGCCACCCAGTGCAGGCACCAAGGCCGATTACATCGCCTGGGCATTGCAAGTGGCGGGCGTCACGCGTGCCTGGTGTTATCCAAACGAATTGGGCGCTGGCACTGTGGTTGTCCGTTTTGTGCGCGACAACGATGTCACCATCATCCCTGATGCTGGTGAGGTGGCCACAGTGCAGACCTACATCGATGCCCTGCGGCCAGTCACTGCAGCCCTGACGGTGGTGGCACCCAATGCGGTACCCCTCAACTTTACGATTAGCGGGTTATCGCCCAGCAATGCCACGGTGCAGGCAGCCGTGCAGGCTGAGCTGGCAGATCTGATCCTGCGTGAGGCAGAGCCTGGTGGCACCTTGCTGCTGTCACATATTCGCGCTGCCATCAGTAGCGCGTCCGGTGAAAACGATTATGTGCTGACCAGCCCTGCTGCCAATGTGGTCAACACCACTGGCAACATCACCACCATGGGGACGATCACATGGCTCTAAGTGCTGACGATTATCTCAATCAGCTGCAGCAGCTACTGCCACGCGGGCCAGCCTGGCCACGGGATGCAGATGCCCGCCTGACCAAATTGCTCAGTGGTTGGTCACAAGAATATGCGCGTGAATCATCACGTGCCGATGACTTGCTCAATGAGTCTGATCCTCGGTCGACCAATCAGCTGCTGAGTGATTTTGAGCGGGTCTATGGCCTGCCAGATGCCTGCATGGGGAGCGGGCAATCGACCACCTTTAGGCGGTCGGCCTTGCTGTCCAAAGCCACATCGGTTGGTGGCAACACCAAAACCTACTTTATTGCCCTGGCAGCAGCACTCGGCTACACCATCACCATTACCGAATTCCAGCCGTTCCTGGTCAATAGCCGGGTCAATGCGCGGCTTTATTCGCGGCAATGGCGCTTTGCCTGGCAGGTCAATTCGTCACTTAACACCGTTCGCGTTTTCCGTGTCAATGGGCGGGTGAATGAACGGCTGGCCGAATGGAGCAATGTGCCATTGGAATGCACGATCAATCGACTCAAACCAGCACATACCATTGTGCTATTCAGTTATACATAAGGAGCAGACATGAAAGGCGTATATGAATTTGATGCCAGTGCAACCCCACCATCACCCCCGGCCACCCCGTCGATAGGATATCCGACCAGTGGCAACCCAGGCACTGGCACACCAGCGACTGAGCCTGGTGCATGGTTTTTTCACATGCTTGTTGCTGAGCTGACGAATGTCATTTCAGCAGGTGGTATCGTGACCGATCATACGGTGGTCAACCAACTGCTAACTTCGCTCCGTAATGGAAAATTAAATAGTACTGCTGGTGCGGGTACCCTCGATGCGATTACCGCAGCCTACACCACTCCGTTTACAGCTTTAGCGGATGGTCTTAACGTGTTTGTCCGTGCGAGTGGCGCAAATACGTCTACGACGCCGACCTTAAAAATTGATGCTCTTGCTACTAAAACCATCGTCAAGGGCAATAACTTATCACTTGTGGCTGGTGACATTGCTGGTGCTGGTCACTGGCTGGAGCTGCAATATGATGCGACGCTCGATAAGTTTGTTTTGCAAAACCCCGCCTCTAGCGTAGCTACCGGGCTGGGCTTTAAACAAACCACCTATACAAACCAGACGGGTAGCCGAGCGATCGGTACCGTCTATACAAACACGACAGGCCGACCAATACATGTGGCTATTGCTGTCCAGCTTGCTGCGTCAGCAGGTAATGGTTGCCGCTTGCTCGTTGGCGGTCTGGAGGTGTCGCAAATTTACACGCCGGTTGCGGTGAGTATTTTTGGCAACCTTCAATGTATCGTGCCACCAGCTCAAACCTATCAGTTAGTCAATTCGGTGGGCAGTAATACGTTATCTATTTGGATGGAGCAATAAGATGCAAAATTTTAAAAATAAAGATAATCAATATTGGGCCTTTAATGATGATGTCATCGTACAAGAGTCTGCTGACCAACTGATTTTTACGACATCGGCAGGTGATCCAATCGATACACCGGCTGATCTGGTGCGCTGTGATGCGCCTGATCCTGTGGTGATCAGTCCGGCCCGGCTGAGGCAGTTGGCTATCGAATCAGAGCTGTCGGTGCTCGATGTCAAATCACTCCGGCCGCTCCGTGATGGTGATCAGCCAAGGCTCGACGAAATCAAAGGTGAGATTGACAAGCTCCGTGCGGAGTGGCGTGAGCTGGACAGGGTCATCAAAGCTGCTTAGTCAGATCTTGGTCAGATAATTAATTCTTCAACATCAGCCCGCAAGCCCTAGTGTTTGCGGGCTTTTTTATTTGTGATTTATGACTGAGCCTAAAGAGAAAAAGCCCTGGTTTGATCCCACCGTGAACATGGGTCACTTACTGACCTTTGTTGGTTTCATCGTCACGATCATGTTTAGCTGGTCGATGATGGATAAGCGGGTCGTCGTGCTCGAGGAGGAGCGTAAACACCAGGCAGACGTGGATCGGCGACAGGACAACCAGATTGACGATTTTAAAAAATCGGTCAAAGAGGACGTGCATGACATCAGCAACAAACTCGATCGACTTATTGAAAGGAGTAATAAATGAAACGTGACATCTATCGGTCGGCGCAGCTGATCATCATTGCGACGTTATTCATCACACTGAGCAGCTGGACCAGTCTGTTGACTCGGCTGCACCTGGTGGAATTTAGCTGGGTTCTATTCATGCTTGGCCAAGTATTTTTGTTTTTACTGGTGCAGCACTGGGGGCGGCGCGTGATCATCCCGCAAGTGAACCTGCAACAGTATTTCAACAAGGCCTATTCCGAAAACTCGATCGGTGCCGGGCTCTGTGTGGTGGGTGTTTGCATCTTGATTGCAGCCATCCTGCTGGTGTGTGGGGTGCTGATCAAATGAAGATCCTGCTCCTCATCTGCATCATGTGGTTAGTTGGCCATGAATGTCATGCCACTGACTCTTTGCCACTCAAATTGACTCCCATCATCAATGAAAACCATCAGAACAGCACGGCGGTATCAGGGTCTGTATCGGCCACCAATCTGGATCACATCGGTTCAAACAATACGACCAGCCAGATCCAGTCGTCGTCCGTCGTTGGTGGCAATCAAACACAATCGTCATCTGGCCAGGCAAGCAGCACGTCAAGTCAGTCGATCAATTCAATGGCGCCACGCCAGCCTGTTTACACCGCCATTGCACCAGGCCTGACAGCCGGTTTTGAAACCTGCCTGGGCTCGGCATCGGGTGGCCTACAGCTATTTAGTGTGGGTTTATCAGGTGGTAAAACCACCATCGATGAGGACTGTGTGCGCCGGCGTGATGCAGCCTGGTTATACGACCGTGGCTATGCCCGCGCAGCGCTCATGCGGCAGTGTCAGGACGCGCGAATGCGCCAGGCCTTGATTGATAGTGGTGACTTCAGTTGTGACCCTGACAAAGTGCAAGCGCTGGCAGTCTTCCAGAACGATCCACCGGCGCAGCCAGTGGTGACGCCATCAACATGGCAGGGCGGACTAGTTGCGCCGTTGTTGCCAATGTCTAGTCCGGTGGTTCAGCAGGATCCGGTGATTGTTAATCAGCAAATCAAAAAGACTTCTGGAAAAGTTAAGAGATCCCGGAAGTGTGGTTGTGCGAGGGATGTGTGATGGGTACGGGAATCGATATGGCCCGCGATCAAGCGCCGGTGCATGCTCAAGTATTGGATGATTTTAAAGACCAGCTGCTTATTGCTTTGGTGCAGCGCTTGGGTGGGGTTGATGGACTGGTTCAAATTCCAGTGAGTGAGGTTGATGGGACCGGTCAATTTATTTTATTGATGAGTGTTGAAAACTCAACATTCAATTTTGAGGTGAGGAAAAAACAATGAGTCATATTGAAAAAGCGGGTGGTGGCGCGTTACCAGAAAATCACACGGAAATTGATCCTGCTACCGGCCAGCAAAAAGCTTATGTAGTTCTAACCGAGGCAGAGCGGGCAAAAGGTTTTGTTCGCCCAGTTAGAAAAACGTACCTACATAAAACATGTGGTGGCGTCACGACAATGAGTCAGGATATTGCTGAAACCTATGCGAGAGACCCAAAATTTTACAGCGGCACATTTTGCGTTGTATGTCGCACTCATTACCCGCTAAACCAGTTTGTTTGGGATGGTACTCATGAAGTGGTGGGATCATGAAAAAGTTGATCCCCTGGTTTTTTGTGCTGTTCTACCTAGGCATGGTGTCGCTCATCATTGGATCTTGCACTGCTCGGGCTGCTGAATTGCCCGCCAATGCCAAAATTTATTTGCCGGTTTTAAACGGTGAGATCGGCCACTACTGGCCAGCCATGCCTATGCCTCAGTTATTGGCTGGGCAGGTGGAGCAGGAAAGTTGTATCAGCTTGACCCACCCAAAGTGTTGGACGCCACGGGCCGAGCTGAAAACGGCTCGGGAATATGGGTTTGGGTTTGGCCAGATCACCATCACCAGCCGGTTTGATAATTTTAAGGCAGCGCGGGGGCTGGATGCCTCGCTTTCGGCATGGCAGTGGGAAGACCGCTACAACCCTCAATTCCAACTGCGAACGCTGGTGCTGACCAATTTGCGTAACTATCGAGGCATTGCCGGTGCTGCTGGCCAGTCTGACCAGTTGGCCATGATGCTCAATTGCTACAACCAGGGCGCAGGGGCTCTGATCAAAAACCGCAAACTTTGCCAAGCCACACAGGGCTGTGATCCATCACGCTGGTTTGGCAATGTGGAAACCACCAACTATGCCAGTGCCAAAAAACAGTCCGGTTATGGTCAATCGTTTGCCGATATCGCCAGCCAATACCCGCGCCGGGTGTTTGGTCGAGCCAGCAAATATGCAGACCACTTTACCGGTCACGCGCAGCTTTAAGGGCAAGGGATGTCGCGCGACGCAGTGGGATGGCAGGCCGTCCCGCCTGGTGTATGTCAATTCGGCTGGGGCGGGATTGCTCTATACCGGCACGACGTTTGAGCACATTGCGCTTGGTGACTGGATTGTGGTTGAGCCAGATTGTTTCCCGCGTGTCATGTCGGATGCCCGGTTTAAGGTGTTTTATGAGGAGCGCCAATGAATAGTCTGATAGATCTGCGCCTGGCACTAACCACCGCGCTGGGCGGTTTTGTGTTGGGTTGTGCCATTGGCTGGTATTTGACCGCTGAATGGAAAGACGCGCATTGGGAAGCTAAGCTGGCCACAGCGGTGCACGAAAAAGATCAGCTGATCAGCCAGGCCAATGCCGACGTGGCTGAGGAAACCCGCAAGGTGTTGGCCAGGGAACGTCAGTTGCAAACCGTTAAATCAGAGCTCGAAGGGAAACTGAATGAGGCAAATCGTCAAATCGATAAAACGCTCGCTGAAAAGCTTGCCCTTAATCATCAGCTGCACGGCCTGCTGCACGACCCCGGCAAGGTTGCCCGTGGTGGCACCACAAACCCAGATACCTTTGCCGGCCAGTCTGCGGGAGACACCGCCTGCGGCAAACTTTCAGAGGAGGCTTCTGGATTTCTTCTCGCCCTCACAGCCGAGGCCGATCGAGCAGCCGAGTACGCCAACACCTGCCGCCAATGGGTCATCGAGCTGAGTGACAAGATGGCTGGTGAGTAGGTGGCGTTATTTATTTATAGGTGATGCTGACCGTCAGCCCGATGTTTCGCAGTGCTTTTGCGATGCGAAACACCATTGCCGCATGATAAGTGACTGGCAGCGGGCGCATTTCCGGCCGGGCACTCCAAAGATCAATATTTTCGCGATAACGGTACAGCTCAATATCCACGGGCTCGCCGTTTTCATCGGATACATCAACATAGGCGTCCACTGTTTCAACCACAACTCGATCTATTTGAGCGTCAAGGCGCTGCAACATCTCTACAACATCAGCGGGTGGCTCGCTTCGGCCTGACTCCCAATATTGGCAGGTGCGGATTCCTACGCCAGCTTGTTCGGCTACCCAATTCAGGGTCAGTCCGAGGGCTTCACGAAGGGTTTTAAATTCGGCTGGATTCATGTTACGATTGTGCCTGTCGTTTTGCTTTGTTTTGTCAGAGCGCATATCCCGAACGATTAAAGGCCCCGATTATTCGGGGCTTTTTCATTTGGATGATGACTCCGCCCACCTTGCGCGGCTTTGATGAGTATCTTCAAGCCGTTCAGTTTTTAACCAATCTGTATAAGCAGATTGGTTAAACGGTACCCATACAAGCCTTGTTCGCGCTGGTATTTGTGCTGTTAGTTGAGCTACTTTTTTCTGGTAATCTTCAATCGGCATGGGTTCCAGCATGTCAGCGGGATTGGCGTACTGGATGACAGCTACATCGCAAACATCAAGCCGATCCATTTCATCGGTCGGCAGCGATTGAGATCCTGCTGAAAATACTGGTTTGGGTTGTCCCAACCGCATCATGGCCCAGCCGATGGCTACTTCGGATGAGGGTTGACCATCATCCCGATGACCTGGGCCGATCTTTATTCCAAGTCGATATTTCATTAGTGGAAACTCTTCATGTTGGCAAATGGAGCATCAAAAGTGCGAGTTTCGCCTCGACCTTTGCCACTAGCGTCGTGTATGCTGAGAGAAACTGTTTTGAAATTACGTTTGATGGCTGTAGCTACTGTGATGTGGCCATTAAAAACAACTTGTTTGCCGTCTTGAGTGTATGCGTATGTTTTGCGGATATAGCTCATTTTCATCTCCTAAAGATTGGCTCGCGTTATTGCGATTCCATGGGTGTAATTCTGTTCGTATTTTACGAACAAAGCAACAATTATTTTTAATAATTGAACAACAATGTGATTAATTTCACCTGATTCATTCTGGTTCAATCTGGTTCAATGAACCAGAATGTCGGGGCGTTATATTGACGCCTGGCGCCCACGTAGGCGCTTCAGAGAGAATTGACGGGTGAGTGTAATGGTGGGGATGTCCGCGCCTTGCCCTGGGGACGCCAGCTTGAAAGGCAGATTCTTTGAATCTGCCTTTTTTCTTTTGTGGAATGCCATTTCGAGAAATTCTAAATTTGAATGGCAAAATTCATATTTGATGATCTGGTTTTTGCCATCTCGATATAGAGTGAATCAAATAATGATTTAACTAGAGAAGCAATTTAACCAGCGAGAGAAATATAAAAGCCAAACTCTCTAGTGAGTTTGGCTTTTATATTTTTAAAACGTGATTCGATGATCAGGGTAAGCTTACCCAGCTGTCATAGAGTGATTTTCCACTATTCACTGTTTTAGGCTTCATGTCAAAGGTCAGTGTGCCAAATGAGTTTTCACCATCCCAATAAGCGGTACCTTTGTCATTCCATTCATAAAAATTCCAAAAATTGATTTTTGAATTACTCGCCCAACTTTTTGCAATATCGACCATGATATCTCGTTGCATATCATTGTTGTAAACGGTGGCACCACCATATTCACCTGCAGTACCTGTGGTAATGCCAACTTCAGTAATTACATATTGAGCATTGGGCCAGACTTTATCAATGATGGCAGACAGGGTATTGAATTTTCCAATAATGCCAGAGGCTGATCGGTTCAGGTGATCATAAATATGCAGGTTAGGTCCAGCCCATTTAGCTTTGACAGTATT
Source organism: Ampullimonas aquatilis (assembly GCF_049675895.1). Lineage (GTDB taxonomy): Bacteria > Pseudomonadota > Gammaproteobacteria > Burkholderiales > Burkholderiaceae_D > Ampullimonas > Ampullimonas aquatilis. The sequence continues at coordinate 1,357,213 of NZ_CP183834.1, forward strand.
GTTTGAGTTGTTATAGAGGTCGACCATGAACTGCGCACCCTGGGTGAGACTGACTGCAGAGTTTTCCACGGTTGATGAAGGATAAATGGGGAGTGCAGGTGCTGCTGCTGCGACTTGTGGGACCACGATATTCATCAAGCGGGCATAGGCAATACCACTATTTGGGCTGTTGGGATTGTTGGGATCCCAGGTGCCATGTAATTGATATTCATTGCCCATTTCCATCGCATCAATTTGCCCGGCATATTTTGCCAGAGTGTATTTCACACCACGTGGGCCATTCATGATTTGATCAGCGACTTCATTGCGTTGATTGGCATCGTTAGCCAGATTGCCATAATTATCAAAACCCCAGCCAATCACAAACAATATCTTGCCTCCACCTTGCCGAAAGGTTTGCATAAAGGCCAGCAGCGCATTATCTTCTGCCTGATTAGTGCCCCAGCCTGCATCACGAAACACGCGTGCCCATTTCACACCAGCTGCCAACATGCTTTTGGCTGCCGCCATGTTTAGGTTGGTATTGACGCCAGTATAGTTATAGTAGTCATGATAGTTGTAACCCAGCTTGGTATGAAGTGCCGAGGTGTTGTTACTTGCTGAGGCGCTTTTGGCTGAATTATTGGTTGTTGAACTTTGAGTTGTGGTACTGGCAGTTTGTGTACTGGTTTGATCAGTGGTTGTGATCGTCGTCGGTGAAGCTGTTTTGACACCGGTTGTTGAATCACTGCCGGTTGCCGACGTATCTGTACCGCCACCACCGCCACAACCATACAAACTGGCAAGAATTGTTACCCCAATGATGCTTTGTTTTAATGTGTTCATATAAGCAATCCCTCTTTGCAATCTACTGTAGGTTGCATCCTACGGAAGAAGATTGGCAGAGGAAGTAAGGGTTGGTAACGTCAAGTAACCCTTGACTGATGCTTGCTTGAGCAACTTGTAACGAAGGCCTGAAACAAGACTTTATGGCACTTAATACATGACTGAATGGTCATGTTGAGCTATATGGTCGGATGGGAGATGATTGATGTTGCGATGCAAAAAATTGACTGACTGAGGTTTGTTACAAATTACGGGTAATGGACTTAATTGAAAAGTGTTGTAAACAACATAAACTCACGTTTGACAGACAATGTTACATTCTCGTAGCGTGATAAAGCCTGATAAAGGTGTTTTGATCGAAATTAGTGATGTGACTAAGTTGGCAAAAACTGCTCGTCAAGACGCTTTCTGGCAGGTTTTGACGAGTTGCTAGCATAACTCAATGAATTTGTATCCAAGGAATAGATCAGGTTTGGTGGGAGAAAACAAAATCGCGCAAAATCGGATAAATTTCATTGTCCCAGCGACGACCATTGAATACGCCATAGTGGCCTGCGCCAGTCTGAACATGATGCTGTTTCATGTAGGGACGAATGCTGCTGCACATATCGTGCGCAGAAACCGTCTGACCAATCGAGCAGATATCGTCCTTTTCGCCTTCGATGGTAAGTAGTGCCGTGCGTTTGATCGCAGCAGGACTAACCGGGTTGCCTTCATAACAAAGCTTGCCCAAGGGTAAGGCATGTTCCTGAAAAACCGTGGCGACGGTTTCAATGAAAAATTCGGCCGGTAAATCCGACATTGCAAAATACTCTTCGTAAAAGTCCTTGATTGCTTTGGATTTATCGTGTTCGCCATTGGCATGATGGGTCGCCATGTCCTTGAAGGATTGCACATGGCGCTCCAGATTCATGCTCATGAACGCACTCAGTTGTACAAAGCCAGGATAAACCCGCCGAAATGCGCCGGCATAGCGGAGGGGTACAGTGGCAATCATGTTTTTTTCAAACCATTCAATCGGTTTGCTTTTGGCCAAATGATTGACCGCAGTGGGATTGATACGGGTATCGAGCGGGCCTGCCATCAAGGTCATGCTGGCAGGTTGAGCCGGATGATTGCGTTCCGCCATGACGGACACGGCCGCCAAGGTGGCAACGGTGGGTTGGCAAACTGCGACCACATGGCTGCCGGGGCCAATGGCGGCGAGATGGTCAATCACATGACGGGTGTAGGCGTCCAGATCAAAACGGCCTTCCCATAAGGGAATATCGCGGGCATTGTGCCAGTCGGTCACATACACATCATGATCGCGCAGCAAAGTCTTGATCGTGCCTCGCAATAGGGTGGCAAAGTGACCAGACATGGGGGCGACCAGCAATACTTTGGGCTGACCTTGGACACCTTCCTTGGCAAAGCGCAATAAAGAACAGAAGGCAGTGCGATGAATGACTTCTTCATGAATCTTGATCCGCTCTTCACCGGATTTAATAAACGGAATATTAAAAGGAGGGCGCTTGTGACTGAGTCGAGTGCGGGAATAGGAGTCCAGCGAGCCAGTCAGCTTATTTAACCAGGGTAAATCAAATTGGGGATGTTTAAACCAGGGGGATTCAAGAAGGGCGGCACTTTGTTGCGCCAGTAACTTGAACGGATCGGTGAGGTCGGCCAAGGTCTGGTAAGCCTGATAAATCATAGGATGTCCTGTCAAGAGCAGTGAACTTTATTTTGAGTCAATCTCGAATTACCTTGTTGACTGTCATTCAGCAACATGTATGCCCAAATAAAAATTGAATTGTTAAAGATGGCATAACGCTTGCTGAATGACTGTACCCAAACAAAGATTTTGCCTGCCTGCAAGCTTGATTTTGCGGTTTTGCAACGAGGTATTTACAACGATCGGAGGCCAGAATGACCAAGACGACGCTTACCATCAGCAGCAAGAATTATTCATCCTGGTCTTTGCGCGGCTGGTTGCTGGCGCGCTTTTCAGGCCTGCCTTTCAAAGAGGAGCAGCTAGCTGCTGATGATCCTTCGGCGCGTGCGGAAATTCTATTGCTGTCTTCTTCCATGCTGGTGCCGTGTTTGCGTCATCAGGATGTGACAGTATGGGATACGCTGGCGATTGCCGAATACCTCAATGAGGTGCGCCCCAAAGCTGAACTGCTGCCCTCCAATCGTGCAGCGCGTGCCCATTGTCGTGCTATTTGTGGCGAAATTCATTCCGGATTCAGTGCCTTGCGCTCTGCCTTGCCGATGAACCTGAAAGGTCATTTCCCCAACTTTAAAATCTGGGCCAGGGCGCAGTCTGATATTGAACGCATCACCACCATCTGGCGTGATTGTCTGGCCATTTATGGTGGGCCGTATCTGTTTGGCAGCAAGCCGTGCATGGCGGACGCGATGTACGCGCCCGTGGTCACGCGTTTTCTTACCTACGATGTCAAGCTGGATGCAATCTGCCAGACTTATTGCGCCACCATCATGGCCCTACCGGATATGCAGGAGTGGGTCGCCGCAGCGCTCGAAGAGCCTGAAGATATGGATGAGCTGGATGTCGAATTCTAAAGTATTGCGGTAAAGCCAGCTTGTGTGCTGCTCCTGATTTGATAAATACTCCTTATAGGTATTTTAAATTAACCTTTATTAATGCACTGTATGGGTTAAATATGGCTTATACAGATTGGGAGTATGTCTGTTTTTGAGTGTTCTGGTGCATGACTGGCCAGTAAATGCACCGGGCAATGAAACCTGCCAAAGATGGCCGATTTGATGACTCATGACCATTCCACCGCAGCTGAAAACAGATAGCCTGCACCGTAAATGGTGCGGATCAGTTTGGGTTGGGTTTCATCATGTTCCAGCTTGCGACGCAGCCTCGAAATGCGCACATCAATACTGCGATCTTGTGGTGCAATATCTTCATCACCTTGCAAATGCTCACGCGTCAAAATGCGATTGGGGCGTTGTAAAAATACCAGCAAGACGGCGGCTTCGGCATTACTCAATGGCCATTCCTTGCCAGCGCTATCTTTGAGTGATTGCCGCTGCAGATCAAACTCCCAACCCGCAAAACGTGCCAGCAAATATTCTGGTGTGCGCACTGGTTTGCTGGTGCGCGCATAGCGCCGCAGGATGCTGCCAACTCTTGCCACCAGCTCGCGCGGCTCAAACGGTTTCATCACATAATCATCGGCACCCAGCTCCAGTCCGGTGACCCGGTCATCCAGATAACCACGACCACTCAAAATTAGCACGCCGCAGTCGTAGTCGGTCTGCAGACTGTGCACAATCTCCATGCCTTCGGCATCGGGTAGCCCCAGGTCGACAATGCACAGGTCGGGCACGCGCTGCATCAGTGCTTCAAACAAGGCATGTGCCGTGGGGCAGGCGAGTACCTCGTAGCCCTGCTCGCGCAATACCCGCACGACGATTTGTGCGACATCCGGGTCGTCTTCAATGACAAAGATGGCGGCGGGTACTTGGCTGGTCATCATGTTCTTGTTTATCCAATGGGGCGAGCTAATTGTGACAGGGTGCTGAGTGCTTGTGCCAGATCCGCTTTACTAAAAGGTTTGGAGAGACGGATATGTTCTTCAGCGGGGTTGATGGTGGTTTGTTGATGACTATAGCCGCTCATCAAAATCACGCGTACATGGGCAACTTGCTGCACCACAAAAGCCTGTAATGCCAATCCATCAATTTCACCCGGCATCACGATGTCGGAAATCAAAATGCCAATATCGGAAATAGTCGCCAGCATGGCTTTGGCTTCCAGCCCATTTTCAGCTTCCAGCACGGGATAATCCAGTTCAATCAGAAAGCGTCGTACCAGTGCGCGCACTTCACCATCATCCTCCACCAGCAAGACCAGGGGCCGGGTGTGGTTGTTTGGCATGTGTTGATGGGTTGCTGCGGGTGCAATATGTGCAGTCTGAGCGGTCCAGGGTAATTGCACAATGACGCTGGTACCGATGTCGGGGGTGCTATCAATTTGCAAATTGCCACCAGACTGGTTGGTAAAACCGTATACCATTGATAGCCCCAGACCGCTGCCCGCGCCAAAGGGTTTGGTGGTGAAAAATGGCTCGATCGCACGAGAGAGCGTGGCTTCATTCATACCTGTGCCGTTATCGCTGACCACAATTTCAATCAGGTCAGGCAGCGAGTTATCGATCGAACGCAAGGCAGCCGGCATGATGCGTGTTTGAAAATGCAACAGGCCGCCGTTGGGCATGGCATCGCGGGCATTGAGTGCCAGATTGAGCAGAGCGTTTTCGAGCTGATTGGGGTCAGTCAAAGCCAGGCAGCCAGTGCCACATAATTCGGTGGTGATGCGAATGTTTTCAGGCAGGGAGCGGCCCAGCAAAATGATGGTTTCATGGATGATGGCATTGACATCGACAATGCTGGGTTGCAGCGGTTGCTGGCGCGAAAAGGTCAACAGCCGACGAATCAGCTCGGCTCCCTGGCGTGCCGCCTTGATGGCAGGTTGCACCAGGGCCATCAACTCCTGATCCTGACCACGCTGCTCCTGCAAGCTGCCCAGATTGCCCAGAATGACGGTGAGTAGATTATTGAAGTCATGCGCCAGTCCACCACCCAGTTGGCCCACCGCTTCCATTTTCTGTGCCTGAATCAGCGCCGCCTGGGCATTTTTTAGTTCGGTGATATCGACCGATTGCACAAAACAGCCGAGCACTTCACCATCACCATCCAGTTCGGGCACCAGGGTGCTGCGTGCATGGCGGGTCTGTTGTGGATCGGTATCAATGGCGTATTCGTAGGAGACTTTTTGGCCACACAGCGCTTTTTGCAAATAGGGTTCGATAAAACGATAGATTTTTTCGCCGACGACGCTGCTGATCGAACAGCCAACAATCTGATCACGCGCCACGCCATACCAGTCGGCATAGCGGCGATTGGCAAAACGGTAAATCTGGTCACGGTCAAAATAGCCAATCAGTGCGGGGACGCTATCGGTAATCAAGCGCAGACGTTCTTCATTGCGCTGCAGAGCCGCTGTCATACGGCTATTGGCCGCCATCGCGGCAGTCAGTTGGGTATTGGTGGCTTGCAGCGCGGCGGTGCGTTCCAGCACTCGTTGTTCGAGTTCGGCATTTTGCTCGCGAATCAACTGCTCGTAACGGCGTTGTGCGGTGATGTCAGTATAGAGTGTGACAAATCCACGGTGCGGCAAGGGTTCACCCCGCACTGCCAAGATCTGGCCATTGGGGCGACTGCGTTCAAACGAGTGGCTCTGAAAGTCGCGTGCCCGCTGTACCCGTAATGCAATCTGTTCTTCAATATTGCCTGGCCCGTATTCACCACGTTCAGCGTTATGGCGAATGAACGACTCAAACGGCGCACCCAAAAACAAAAGTGATCTCGGAAAGTCGAGCAGATGAATGAATGGCTCGTTCCAGGCCACTAGCCGCAGATCGGCATCAAAGACGGTCAGCCCCTGATCCAGCAAGTCCAGCCCGGCCTGCAGGCGTTGCTGGCGTTGGGATTCTTGCAGGGGCGGCAAATAATAGGGTTTGTCCGTAGGAATCATCGATAAGTGACTTTGTCACAACAAGGTACGATCATTGTGCTGTCTTTTCATGTTCAAGGGTAGCGTCATGCGTCAAATACCCCACTGCAAAAATTCGATACATTTGCGTAAGGATCATGCAACATGGTCTCGTAATAATGTTCATAACCTTTCTGTCACCGGTTTGCCATTTTCAAGCAGTGCTGCAAATTGCTGTTTTGATGGTTGAGCGGTTGATTAACGATGCGCAAAAGACGCATTGCATGACAAGCATCAAGGAGACAAGCGATGCCCAATAATCTCTATTCCATTGGCCTGGAAAAAAATCCGGCCAATTACGTCCCCCTTTCTCCCTTAAGCTTTATCGAGCGTACTGCTGCGGTTTATCCGGAGCGAATTGCCATGGTGCATGGTCAGGTACGTCATACCTGGCGTGAAACCTATGCCCGCTGCCGTCGACTGGCTTCGGCACTCAATCAGCATGGGATTGGCATTGGCGATACAGTGGCAGTGATGCTGCCCAATATTCCGGCCATGTTTGAAGCGCACTTCGGTATCCCCATGCTGGGCGCGGTACTCAATACGCTCAATACGCGACTTGATGCCGAGGCGATTGCCTTCATGCTGGAGCATGGCGAAGCCAAGGTACTCATCACTGACAAAGAGTTTTCTCCCATCATTGAAAAGGCACTCAGTCTGCTCAAAGGTAGTCAGCCTTTGGTGATCGATGTCGATGACCCACTCTACGAAGGTGGCAAACTGCTTGGCTCGATTGAATATGAAGCCTTTCTGCAAAAGGGTGATCCTGACTATGTCTGGAGTCTGCCTGCTGATGAATGGGATGCGATTGCACTCAATTACACATCCGGCACCACCGGTAATCCCAAGGGCGTGGTCTATCACCATCGTGGTGCTTATCTGAATGCGGCCAGTAATGTGATTTCCTGGAATATGCCGCAACATGTGCGTTACCTGTGGACGCTGCCGATGTTTCATTGCAATGGCTGGTGCTTCCCATGGACGCTGGCCTTGAATGCGGGCACCAATGTCTGCTTGCGCAAGGTCGATACAAAACTGATTTTCAGCCTGATTGATGAACATCAGGTGACGCATATGTGTGGTGCGCCGATTGTCTACAGCATGATGACGGATGCATTGGCCAAGGCTGATGATCAACGACAGCTTGGCATCAAGGGTTTGATTGCCGGCGCAGCCCCACCGGCGGCCATCATTGAAGGTTGCGCCAGGGCAGGCATTGATATCACCCATGTCTATGGCTTGACCGAAGTCTATGGCCCGGCGGCAGTCTGCGCCAAGCAGGAATCCTGGGCGAGCCTGCCATTGTATGATCAGGTGCATCTGAATGGTCGTCAGGGGGTGCCTTATCATCTGCAGCAGGCCATTGACGTGCTTGATCCCAACACCATGCAAGCGGTTCCGGCCGATGGTCAGACCATGGGCGAAATTTTCTTTCGCGGCAATATCGTCATGAAGGGTTATCTGAAAAACCAGAGCGCTACTGACGAGGCATTTGCCGGTGGCTGGTTTCATACCGGTGATCTTGCGGTCAAGTATCCCGATGGTTATGTGAAGATCAAGGATCGCAGCAAGGACGTGATCATTTCCGGTGGTGAAAATATCTCCAGCCTCGAAGTGGAGGATGTGCTCTATAGCCATCCGGCCGTCATGGGGGCGGCAGTGATTGCCCAGCCCGATACCAGATGGGGTGAGGTGCCGTGCGCCTTTGTGCAGTTACGGGATGGTGCGCAGGTAACGGCTGAAGAGATCATTGAATATTGCCGTCAGCATCTGGCTCGTTTCAAGGTGCCCAAGCAGGTGATTTTTGCCGATTTACCACGGACCTCCACGGGCAAGTTGCAAAAGTTTGTCCTGCGCGAAAAAATGAAATCGGCATCTGCCATTGAGTAATCAGTTAACAAGCATTCAATAATCATTCAATAAAAACAAGTAGCTCAATCAAACGCAAGCCGGTTTGCCTGAGTCGCAAGCCCCGTAAAGGACATACCATGACAGCCTATGTAGCACCTATCCGTGACATGATTCATGCCATGCGCGAGGCCGGTAACCTGGATGAGATCACCGCCTTGCCCGGCCATGAAGAAGCCACGCTGGATCTGGTGGAAGCCATTCTTGATGAAGCTGGCAAGTTTGCCGGTGCCGTGCTGGCCCCACTCAATCAGGTGGGGGATAAACAGGGCTGTCAGTGGTTGAATGGTTCAGTGACCACGCCAGACGGTTTCAAGGATGCGTATCAGCAATTCACCGACAATGGCTGGCATGCCATGCCGGCATCCATCGAGTTGGGTGGACAAGGCCTGCCAGCACTGGTGTCAACCGCAGTGCTGGAAATGTGGACATCTTCGAATATGGCTTTCTCTCTGTGCCAGATGCTCACCCTGGGTGCCATCATGGCCATCACGCATCATGGTTCCGATGTCCAGAAGGCACAGTATTTACCCAAGATGGTGGCGGGTACCTGGACTGGCACGATGAATCTGACCGAACCGCAAGCAGGTTCGGATTTATCGGCTGTGCGCAGTCGGGCAGTGCCAGAAGGCCTGCATTATCGAATTTTTGGGACCAAGATTTTCATTACCTGGGGTGAGCATGATGTGGCTGAAAACATCATTCACCTGGTATTGGCGCGTTTGCCCGATGCACCTCCTGGCGTCAAAGGTATTTCGTTATTCATCGTACCCAAGTTTTTGATCAATGAAGATGGCTCATTGGGACCACGCAATGATCTGGTTTGTGCCTCCATCGAACACAAGATGGGTATTCATGCCAGCCCAACTGCCGTCATGGCTTTTGGTGAAAAGGAAGGCGCGGTGGGTTATCTGGTGGGTGAAGCCAATCGTGGTCTGGAATACATGTTCACCATGATGAACCATGCGCGTTTGAATGTTGGTCTGGAGGGCGTGGCGATTTCCGAGCGCGCGTATCAACAGGCGGTGGCCTATGCGCAGGAGCGCGTTCAGAGTCGCCCGATTGGTGGCAAGGAAGCCGCTACCATTATTCATCATCCCGATATTCGTCGCATGCTGCTGAGCATGAAGTCAAGAATTGGCGCAATGCGTGCCTTGACCTATTTTGCCGCGAGCGAAATGGACAAGGCCCATGCTCATCCCGATGAGTCAGTGCGCAAATCCAGCCAGGCACGGGTTGATCTGCTGATCCCCATCGTCAAGGGCTGGTGTACCGAAAGTTCAATTGACATTACCTCTTTGGGGATTCAAGTTCATGGTGGCATGGGTTTCATCGAAGAAACCGGTGCCGCCCAGCATTTCCGCGATGCCCGCATCACAGCCATTTATGAAGGTACGACCGGCATTCAGGCCAATGACCTGATCGGCCGCAAGCTGGCGCGTGAGCAGGGAGTGACGGCCAAGGCCTTGATGGCGGATATGTCAACCTTGTTACCCGTATTACAAAGCCATGACAGTCGGCAGCTGCAGGCAGTGGGTGTGGCGTTGGGGCAGGGTATTGAAGCCTTGTCAGCGGCCAGTGACTGGTTGATTGAACAATACCAGCATGACCAGGCGGCGGCTGCAGCTGGTGCCGTGCCTTATCTGTATCTTTTTGGCATTGTGATTGGTGGTTGGTTGCTGGCCAAAGGTGCGTTGAGTCAGCAGGCCGATGCGGCCTACTTGCAAGGCCAGCAAGTGCTTGCTCATTTTTTTGCCGAACATTTTATGGCGCAGGTCGATGGTTACCGACAAAGCATCATGCAAGGTGCTGATCCGGTTTTGCAGTCTTTTGAAAACTGGATCTGATTGCTTGAATTTGAAATTTAAATTTTTATCAATACGTATTGGTCTGCCCAGAGTATCGAAAAAAGCAACAGATTGGTACTAAAAATAAGTAGTAACCACAGCTGTTTAGCCTGGAGGTTGCTCGTATGCTACCCATAACTGGGTCTATCAATAAGGAGCCGACGCTGCCAAGGTGTCGGGACTGTTTGTCGTAACAGATAAACAGCAAGAGGAAAGAGACAATATGGAGAAGGACACCATTCTCGAAACCACTGGGCTCGTCAAGGAGTTCAAGGGTTTTGTGGCAGTCAATGATGTGAACCTGAAGATTCAGCGTGGTCACATTCATTCATTGATTGGCCCTAACGGCGCAGGCAAGACCACTTGCTTTAACCTGTTGACCAAGTTTCTGGTACCTACGCGTGGCACGATCCGTTTTAACGGCATCGACATTACCCAGGCAAAGCCAGAACAGATTGCCCGCAAGGGCATTGTGCGCTCATTTCAGATATCGGCGGTGTTTCCCCATTTGACGTTGATTGAAAATGTCCGGATTGCCTTGTTGCGCAAGCTGGGTACTTCATTTCATTTCTGGCGTTCTGAAGCAACGCTCAATGTACTCAATGACCAGGCCATGGTCTTGCTGGCTGAGGTCGGGCTGGAGCAATACGCCAATATGGTGACGGTGGAGTTGCCGTATGGTCGTAAACGTGCACTGGAAATTGCGACCACGCTGGCATTGGAGCCCGAATTGATGTTGCTGGATGAGCCTACCCAGGGCATGGGCCACGAAGATGTGGATCGGGTCATGAACCTGATCAAAAAGGTCTCAGCCAATCGTACCATCCTGATGGTCGAACATAATATGAAAGTGGTGTCCGGTATTTCGGATCGCATCACGGTGCTGGCACGTGGCAGTGTTCTGGCCGAAGGCAACTACGCTGAAGTTTCAGCCAACGCCCAGGTGATTGAAGCCTATATGGGGCAAGAAAATACCGAACTGGCAGGAGCACATTGATGACACAAGCAGCTGAATACTTGCGCATTAGTGATCTGCACGCATTTTATGGTGAGTCCCATGTGCTGCATGGCATTGACCTGATGGTACGCCGTGGTGAATGTGTTTCGCTATTGGGTCGCAATGGTGCAGGGCGCACCACCACCTTGCGTGCCATCATGGGGCTGACGGGTAAACGTTCTGGCTCGATCATGGTGAATGGGCGGGAAACCATTGGTATGTCAGCACATCGGATTGCCCGCCTTGGTGTGGGTTATTGCCCGGAAGAACGGGGCATCTATTCGAGTCTGTCCTGTGAAGAAAACCTGCTGATGCCACCCGTGGTGGGGAGTGGCGGGATGGGGCTTGATGAAATTTACAAGATGTTTCCCAACCTGTATGAGCGCCGCAATAGTCAGGGCACCCGCATGTCCGGTGGTGAGCAGCAGATGCTGGCGATGGCACGGATTTTACGCACCGGCGCGCAGCTTTTGTTGCTGGATGAAATTTCAGAGGGACTGGCACCGGTGATTGTGCAAAGACTGGCTGAGATCATTACCCATCTCAAGTCCAAAGGTTTCACCATTTTGCTGGTTGAACAGAATTTCCGGTTTGCTGCGCCCCTGGCGGATCGGATGTATGTGGTCGAACATGGCCAGATTGCAGCGGAAATCGCCCAACACGAATTGGCAGAAAAACGCGATTTTCTCAATGAAATTCTCGGTGTTTGACCGAGGCAACCTAGAAACAGAGGAGACAAGAATGAAGATTAAATTGATGGCGCTGGCTTTGTCGGCACTACTCAGCGGCGTCCCCGTCATGTCGCAGGCCCAGGTATCTGACAATGTGGTCAAGATCGGTATTCTGACCGATATGTCCGGCACCTATTCTGACTTGGCTGGGCAAGGCACCGTGGTGGCCGCCAAGATGGCCATTGCCGACTTTATCGCCAAGGAAAAGCCGGGCTTCACGATTGATCTGGTTTCGGCCGATCACCAGAACAAGGGTGATATCGCCTCCAACAAGGCGCGTGAATGGATCGACCGTGACAAGGTGGATGTGATTGCCGAGCTGGTCACTACCTCTACTGCGCTGGCTGTCATGAAAGTAGCCAAGGAAAAAAACAAGCTGACGCTGATCTCCGGTGCCGGCTCTACCCGGATCACCAACGAAGACTGTAACGATGTCAGCGTGCATTGGACCTATGACACCTATGCGGTCGCCAATGGCACCGCCAAGGCAGTGGTTGCCAAGGGTGGCAAGAAGTGGTTCTTCCTGACGGCCGACTATGCCTTTGGTCATTCGCTGGAAAAGGATGCGTCGGCGGTGGTGCTGGCCAATGGTGGTGAAGTGGTGGGTTCGGTACGGCATCCGTTCCCCGGCTCCGACTTTTCATCCTATCTGCTCAAGGCACAGTCTTCTGGTGCTCAGGTGATCGGTCTGGCCAATGCCGGTACCGATACCACCAATGCGATCAAGCAGGCGGCTGAATTTGGCATTACCCAAAAGCAATCACTGGCGGGTTTGCTGATGTTCATTACCGATGTGCATAGCCTGGGCCTGAAGACGGCACAAAATATGTACCTGACCGAAGGTTTTTATTGGGATCTGAATCCGGAAACCCGTGCCTGGTCCAAGCGTTTCTTTGAACAGCATAAACGCATGCCAACCATGGTGCAGGCGGGTGTCTATTCTTCATTGATGCATTATCTGAAGGCCGTCAAAACCACCGGCACCGATGACACAGCCAAAGTCATGGCCTCGATGAAATCAACGCCAGTCAACGACTTCTTTGCCAAGGGCGGCACGATTCGTGATGATGGTCGCATGGTGCATGATATGTATCTGTTGCAGGTTAAAAAGCCTGAAGAGTCCACTACACCCTGGGATTACTACAAGGTTGTGGCAACCATTCCGGCCAAGGAGGCTTTCCAGCCCTTGTCTGCTTCCAGATGTCCTCTGATCAAGAAGTAACACGACGAATCACCCGGCCTGTCGGTTCGATGTGCGCCGACAGGTTTGGGTTCTTTTGAATCGTAACCAGGTGTCTTGCTCATGATTGAAATATTCGGTGTGCCTCTCCCGGCCTTGATGGGGCAATTAATTCTCGGACTGGTCAATGGCTCGTTTTATGCCATGCTCAGTCTGGGACTCGCGGTCATTTTTGGCCTGCTCAATATCATCAACTTTGCCCATGGTGCCCTGTACATGGTGGGTGCTTTTCTGGCCTGGATCGGGCTTAATTATTTGGGCATTGGTTACTGGTGGGCGCTGATTCTGGTGCCGCTCGTCCTGCTCGGCGTGGGCATGGTGATTGAGCGCTGTCTGTTGCAATGGCTCTACAAGCTTGATCATCTTTATGGTCTGCTGCTGACCTTTGGTTTGTCGCTGATTCTTGAAGGACTGTTTCGCAGCCAATATGGTGTGTCGGGCATGTCCTATGAAATGCCCGAGGCCTTGTCGGGAGCGCTCAATCTTGGTTTCATGTTCTTGCCCAAGTATCGCGCCTGGGTTGTTGTTTCCGCTTTGGTGATCTGTTTTACGACCTGGTTTGTGATTGAAAAGACGCGGCTGGGTTCGTACCTGCGTGCCGCGACCGAAAACCCCAAATTAACCCAGGCCTTTGGCGTCAATGTGCCGATGATGGTGATGTTGACCTATGGCTTTGGGGTGGCTCTGGCGGGGCTGGCGGGCGTGCTGGCGGCACCGGTCTTTCAGGTCAGCCCGATGATGGGTTCCAACCTGATATTGGTGGTGTTTGCGGTGGTGGTGATTGGCGGCATGGGCTCCATCATGGGGGCCATCATCACCGGTCTTGGCCTGGGTGTGATTGAAGGTCTGACCAAAGTGTTTTATCCAGAACTGTCGGCTACGGTGGTATTTATCATCATGGCCATTGTGCTCATCATTCGTCCGGCAGGACTATTCGGACGGGAGAAATAAGCATGACGCAATCTGTTCAAACTTTACAGGCGCCGATCAAGGCGGTACGCGACAATCGTCAGGGCATTCTGATTCTCTATGCCGTACTGTTTGTGGGCGGCTTGCTGGCACCTTTTGTGATCTATCCGGTGCTGATGATGAAGGTGCTCTGTTTTGCGCTCTTTGCCTGCGCTTTCAACTTGCTGCTGGGTTATACCGGCCTGCTGTCATTTGGCCATGCCGCCTTCTTTGGCTCAGCCGCCTATATTGCTGGCTATACCATCCGCGACTGGTCATGGCCGCCGTTAGTGGGCATTGGTGCCGGTGTGTTGGTGGCCGCGGCTTTGGGTTGGCTGTTTGGTATTTTGGCGATTCGTCGTCAAGGCATTTACTTTGCGATGATTACCATGGCACTGGCGCAGATGGTCTATTTCATTCTGCTGCAATCGCCCTTTACCGGCGGTGAAGATGGTCTGCAGGGCGTGCCCCGTGGCAGCCTGCTGGGGATTGATCTGGCCAATGACATCAACCTCTATTACCTCATCTTTGGCATTGTGGTACTGGCGTTCTGGTTGATCTATCGGGTTATTCATTCACCCTATGGTCAGGTGCTCAAAGCCATCCGCGAAAACGAGGCGAGGGCGGTGTCGCTGGGCTATGAAGTGGCCAAATACAAACTGCTGGCCTTTGTCCTCTCGGCGGGCTTGGCGGGCTTGGCCGGTGCACTCAAAATGCTGGTCTTTACCTTTGCCTCGTTGACTGACGCGCATTCCTATCAATCGGGTGAAGTGATCCTCATGACCATCCTGGGTGGGATTGGCACCGAGTTGGGTCCGGTAGTGGGCGCAGCCACTATTGTGCTGCTGGAAACTGGCCTGGCTGACAAGGTTGGCTCCCTGGTCAGCGTCATGATGGGCTGTATTTTTGTGATCTGTGTACTGGCGTTTCGTCGTGGCATTGTCGGTGAAGCCACTGCACTGTACCAGCGCATGACCGGGCAGAAGTACTGAATACGTTGCTGTACTCAATACGGTGTAGGGGTATTTTTATAGAATCAATAAATACGCACTTAAGCAATTAAAAAATCCTCATACTCATAGAGAGTATGAGGATTTTTTAATGTTTTCGACAGGTTTTCAGTACAACCGCTTGACGTTGAGATTGTGCTTTTCAGTTTGCTGCAAGTCATTGGAAACCGAACCGATGTGTACTTCCCGCCAACTCATATTTAAATTTTAAACACCTCACATCAGGATGATGTCGTACTGCTCCTGACTGAAGCTGCTTTCCACTTGCAATGAAATCGGCTTGCCGATGAAGTCGCCCAGCATGGCCATATGCTGTGACTCATCTTCCAGAAATAAATCAATGACGGATTGCGAAGCGATGATTCGAAATTCACGTGGGTTGAACTGGCGTGATTCGCGCAGAATTTCCCGCAGAATGTCATAGCAGACGGTGCGGGCAGTCTTGACTTCACCTTTGCCATTGCAGGTCGGGCAGGACTCACACAACACATGCGCCAGTGATTCGCGAGTGCGTTTGCGCGTGACTTCGACCAGTCCCAACTGGGAAAAGCCCGACACGGTAATGCGGGTGCGATCCTTGTCCAACGCCCGTTTGAGTTCACCGAGTACCGCTTCACGATGCTCGGTGTTTTCCATGTCAATGAAATCGAGAATGATGATGCCGCCCAGATTGCGCAGCCGCAGCTGCCGTGCAATCGTATGCGCTGCTTCCAGATTGGTGCGAAAAATCGTGTCGTCAAAGTTGCGCGCACCCACAAAACCACCGGTGTTCACATCGATGGTGGTCATCGCTTCAGTCTGATCAATGATGCAATAACCGCCAGACTTGAGGTCCACGCGGCGTGATAAGGCCTTTTCAATTTCGGCATCAATATTGTAAAGATCAAACAAGGGGCGCTCGCCCGCATAATGCGACAGTCGATCTATCACGGTCGGTGTGAATTGCTCACCAAATTTTTTCAGACGGATATAGTTTTCGCGGGAATCAATCTGAATGCTGGCGGTGTCTTCATTGACAAAATCACGCAGCACGCGCAAACCCAAGTCCAGATCCTGATGCAACAGGGTCGGTGCCGGTTGAGTGCGACTGGCCTCCACAATGGCCTTCCAGGATTTACGTAAAAATTCAATATCGTTGGCGATGTCTTCTTCGCTGGCTTCTTCAGCCATGGTGCGCACGATATAGCCGCCTTTTTCTTCGGCCGGGCGCAGTTTATTCATCAGGTCACGCAAGCGGTTGCGATCGGTTTCTTCTTCAATCCTTTGCGAAATACCAATATGCTCATCCTGTGGCAAGTAAACCAGGGTGCGACCCGCCACACTGATTTGCGTGGATAGCCGCGCGCCTTTGGTACCGATGGGGTCTTTGACCACTTGCACCATCAGGGTCTGACCTTCAAAGAGGGTCTTTTCAATCGCAATCTGCGGTGCATGTTCCACCACTGCGCCAGGCTCCTTTTTTTGCCAGAGATCGGCCACATGCAAAAAAGCGGCGCGTTCCAGACCAATATCAATAAAGGCCGATTGCATGCCTGGCAGTACACGGGCAACTCGGCCCAGATAAATATTACTGACCAGTCCGCGGGTCAGGGTGCGTTCAATATGGATTTCCTGAACGGAACCCTGCTGCACCACGGCAACGCGGGTTTCCTGAGGGGTGATATTGATGAGGATGTCTTCTGCCATGGACTGATTGAGTGATTAGACAATATCCAGCCCCAAGTGCTTGAGCGCCTGGGCTGTCTCGAAAAGCGGGAGCCCCATGATACCCGAATAACTGCCCACAATATGCGTTACAAAGGTGGCGGCCTTGCCCTGAATGCCATAACCACCGGCTTTGCCATAACCTTCACCCGATTCCACATAGCGCAGGATGTCGCGTTGGCTCAATACATTAAAGCGGACATTGGAAACGGATAACTGCAATTCATGCTGCTCGCCCAAGCCTACGGCAACGGCGGTCAAGACTTGATGTTCCTTGCCTGATAGTGTGGTGAGCATGCTGCGCAAGTCAGCTTCATCGGCTGGTTTACCCAATATATGGGTGCGCAAGGCTACTGTGGTGTCGGCCGCCAAAATCGCAGCAGGTGGCAGGCCACGACGTTGCAAACGCAATTGTGCGGCAGCCAGCTTGAGCAAAGTCACCCGCTTGACATACTGCGCGGGTGCTTCGTTAGGCAGAATGATTTCGAGCGCTTCGGCATTTTCATCGGCATCGGGCAGCAATAATTCAAATTTGACGCCAATCTGAGTGAGTAATTCCTGACGGCGCGGGCTTTGGGAGGCGAGATAAATAAAATCGGGATTGGACATGGACTTCTACTTTTTTTGCGGTGCAGCGAGCTTTAAACCTCGTTTATACCGCGCAAACCGCCACTTTGACCGATTGGCAAGCCTAATTGACGTAATTCAATATTGTGACTTAACGGTGACTTACACGCGATGATACGGATGATTGGTGTTGATGGACCAGGCACGATAGAGTTGTTCGGCCAATAATACCCGCACCATACCATGTGGCATGGTCATGCTCGATAGCCGAATCAGCCCTTGGGCTTTTTGTTTGATGATCGGGGCGAGGCCATCGGCACCTCCAATCACAAAGCAGGTGTCGCCGCCTTCGCGTTGCCAGCCAAGCAGTTTTTTGGCGAGTGCCACGGTGGTCAGATCTTCACCGTGTTCATCCAGGGCAATCAGTCGAGCCTGTTTGGGGAGGGCAGCCAGAATCCGTTCGGCTTCCAGTGCCATCACCTTTTCGACTGGTTTGGCTGCGGAACGGACTTCGGGCTTGAGTTCTTTGAGGCTTAAGGCCAGTTCCGGTGGCATGCGCTTGGCATATTCCTGAAAGCCGGTTTCAATCCAGCCGGGCATCTTGTGCCCGACTGCAATGATCTGCAAGGCCATTGCTTATTCGCTAGTAGAACCAGCCGATTTCTTGGCAGCAGCTTTTTTTGCAGGAGCTTTCTTGGCCGTAACTTTTCTTGGTGCGGCTTTTTTGGCTGGCGCTTTGCTGGTGACTGATTTTTTTGCAGGTACCTTTTTAGCAGCAGCCTTTTTGGCGGCCACTTTTTTCGCTGCAACTTTTTTAGTCGCAACCGTTTTAGTTTCGGCTGATTTGGCTACGGTTTTTTTAGCCGGTACTTTTTTATCCGATTTCAGCGCTACTGGTTTGCTACCCCAGATTTCTTCGAGGTTGTAATAGGCGCGCAACGCTGGTTGCATGATGTGCACGATCAGATCGCCGCAATCCACCAGCACCCATTCGCCGGTCTCCTCGCCTTCAATACTGATGATATGGCCACCGTTTTCCTTCACCTTGTCACGCACGCTGGCTGCCAATGCCTTGGTCTGGCGATTGGAAGTACCGCTGCAGATGACAATCCGGTCAAACAGGCTGGTCAGATTGACGGTGTCAAATAGCTTGATGTCCTGGGCTTTGATGTCTTCGAGCGCGTCGATGACGAGTGCTTGTAGTTGTTGAATATCCATTGATTAGTTTTGATTTTCTATATAAAGATGATGTTGTTGAATGTAGTCTAGCACTGCCGGGCCTAAATAATCGAGTGGTGCAATCCCGTGAGCCAACTGGTATCGAATCGTGGTGGAAGAAATATCCACTGCCAGGGTGGACGCCAGAATGACTTTGCCATGACTGGCACGATGCAATTGCGCTGGTTTGGTCAGACCTTTTTCTATCTGGTTTTGCAGGGTGGCCGCCAGCGTCGCCGTTTCCAGTGAATAGCCAGGTCTGGCGGCAATACACAGATGCGCCAGTTCCAATAACCTTTCCCATTCGTGCCAGGTATGCAAACGCGCCAACTGATCGGCACCAAGCAATAAACAGAGCGAAGCATCTTTGCCATATTCATTGCGCAGCTCGGTCAGTGTTTCAAAGGTATAGCTGGCCTTGCCACGCAAAATCTCGCGCTCGTCAATCTTGACCTGCACCGGATGATCATGTCCCAGGCGCGCATTCAGATCCTGCATCGCCAAAGCCACCATGGCAACCCGATCCGTGGCATTGGCGATCAAGCCACTTTTTTGCCAGGGATTACCTGCCGGAATGACCAGTAATTCATCAAGCTGCAGCAACTGGCAAAACAATTCGGCCAGTGCCACATGACCGAGATGAATCGGATCAAATGAACCACCAAAAATACCAACCCTGCGTCGTGGGGATGTTTTTTTCAAATCAGATCCAGTCACGCGCGGTCAAAAACTGTTCTGTCAGACTGGCTTCGGCCGAACCTGCTGCGGGTTGCCATTGATAACGCCATTTGACGATCGGTGGCATGGAAACCAGAATCGATTCCGTACGTCCACCGGACTGCAGGCCAAACAGGGTACCACGATCAAATACCAGATTGAACTCCACATAACGACCGCGGCGATAGGCCTGAAAATCGCGCTCCCGCTCACCATAAGGCGTACTCAGACGCTTTTGCAGAATGGGTGCGTAAGCCGGCACAAAATGATCACCAATCGAGCGGATCATCGCAAAGCTCTGTTCAAAGCCCAGTTCGGAAAAATCATCCAGAAACAGGCCGCCAATGCCACGCGGTTCTTTACGATGCTTGAGATAGAAATACTCATCGCACCATTTTTTAAAGCGCGTATAAAGACCTGCGCCAAAGGGCTCCACCGAATCCTTGCAGGTTTGATGAAAATGTCGTGCATCTTCTTCAAAACCATAATAGGGTGTCAGATCCTGGCCACCACCAAACCACCAGACTGGCTCGGCATGCTCGGCGCGCGCAATAAAAAAGCGCACATTCAGATGAACCGTGGGCGCATAGGGGTTACGTGGATGCAGCACCAATGATACGCCCATGGCTTCCCATTCGCGTCCTGCCAGTTCAGGTCGATTGGCCGCTGCCGATGGTGGCAACTGCATGCCCTTGACATGGGAAAACAGCACGCCACCACGTTCCAGCACGGCATTGTCTTCGGTCACGCGTGAAATGCCACCGCCACCTTCAGCACGTTCCCAACTATCCGTGATGAAAGGCTTGCCACCCTGAGCCAGCTCAATGGCTTCCAGACTTTGCACAATACGGTTTTGCAGATCAAGCAGATAAGTTTTGACAGCATGGCTGTCGATGGGGGCGGCGGAACGGATAGGAGCAGTCACGAGCGATATGAATCTGGCCAATTCAATGAGCAGATTTGCATAAAAAAACGCCATTCTACCTGTTTGGCAGTGTGATTGACCTTAAAACCGCTGTAAACCGCCAAGATGCCAAGGAAAGTATCAGATCGAAGGCGTTTACCAGAAAGACACCAAGTAACCACAAAGCACACCAAGAAAGGCGGGTAATCAAGCGCGTACGATATGCTTTTAACTTCGTGTCCTTTGTGTCTTTGTGGTAAAGATTTTGATCTTAAAGTTTTCCTTGGCGCACTTGGCGTCTTGGCGTCTTGGCGGTTCAATAGACAATATCTGGTTTATTTAACCATCAATCAAGGCACGGCGATCGCGATCGACCTTGTTGATATAGCGTTGCAGGAGCGACAGCATCGGGCCGGGCAGATCGACAAAGCGGCAGCCAATATGAGGACTGTTGCTGCCGCTGGTGGCGATGCCATCACCGCTTTCAATATAGCGGACTTCCAGTGCGGAGATGATTTCGCCAAATTCGGGCAGCACAATGCGGCCACGATGCAGCATGTCACCAACGCTGAGCTGGATGCCTGGATGAGTCAGCATCACGCCGATACCGCCACAACTGATGTCGACAATTCTCAAATCAATGATGGCCTGTTTTTCTGCGGGCATGCTGGCGCGGCAAACCACTGGCTTGGCTTTGGAGGTCGGCACGCGGTAAAAGTCACGGCGTTGCAATCGCAACAGGCTGGTGGGTAATGCTTTACGTAATGCCGGGCGGCCTTCAAAAGCAATTTGTTCGGCGATGCTTCCGTGAAACTGAATCTTGATGGCATCCAAAAAAGTCACGACAGCGAGCCGGTTGGCAGCCAGCAATTGCCGATTGGCGCGTTCATCAGCACCACAGTCGAAATAGAGATGGCCATTTTTTTCGTCGATATGCAGTAATTGCGTGACGATGAAGTCGTTACCCATATTGAAGTAAATGGTCACAAAGGCGCGGGCCTTGATGACTTTCTTGAGAATGGCAATGATCTCCACCCGTGACTCAACCTGATACTGTTGCAGATCGGATGGATTGTTTTCAGGCCTCGCGGCTTCGAGCATGTTCATCATATTGGCTCACTGTTTTTTTTGATTGATGAATTGATTAAATGACTGCTTCTTGTTTTCCAACTGGTAAAGCCAGGCCAGTAATTCAGCCACTGCGGTGTATAGCGCAGGCGGGATATGCTGATCCAGATCGACTTGCATCAGCAGGGAAACCAGATCACGTGATTCATGGACAAAGATGCCGGCCTCGCGTGCACGGCGAATGATTTCGTCAGCCATCAGTGCCTTGCCTTTGGCGACCACCTTGGGGGCAAAGGCACCCGCTTCATAGGCCAGTGCCACTGCCTGACGAAAATCATGTTGTTTAAGTGAATTGTTGCTGGTGGCGGGCGGCGTGAATAAGGGTGCCAGCGCATGGGCTTTGCTGTCAGGCGTGGTTTGCTTACCAGTACGGTTGCGGGAAGGATTAGCGCTCATCACGCGTTCCTTTCAGCAGCTTGGGCGTTGTGGCCGCCAGATTGACTGCATTGGCCGGATTATCCAGCCGCGACCGAATGCTGATGCCGGCCACACTCAAACCTTTATCCTGTAAATACTGGTTCAGTTTGTCGCGCGCCTTGTCCATTTGCCGGGCAGTGAGGCGATCATCGGTCTTGATCCAGATATTCAGTCGTCCCTGGTGTTGTACCAGTTCGGCATCAATCTCGCCAAGCGCCGGCAAATGCAAGACCAGATGGGTGCGCCACTGCTCACCGGCAGTGCCAGAGCCGCTGCCTTCATCGGCAATTTCAATGCGTGCCTGCTGGCCTTGCCAGACTTCGACATCACCCACAAAACCGCGCTTTTCCAGTACCTGCAGTTGCTCGCGCAAGAGGCTGGTGATTTCCTTGGGCAGTTGCTGGTTGTCTTTGATATCGGCCAGGAGCGGTGCTTCATTGCCATTGAGTACGGCGGCCTGCGGTTCCTTGCGCAGTTGTTCGATGCTGCGCTCGCCATCAATCCATTGCTTGAGATGTGCCTCGTAAAAGAGGCCGCTTTTGTCGACTACGTTTTCCAGCTCGTGGGCGAGTTGATCGGTATGAAAGATGGACGTCTGATCCAGCTTGGCCACCACATTGGCTTTGCTTGCGGCTACCTTGTTGTCATCACTGGCTGTTGTGCCGGGTAAGGCTGCTTGGATGAGTTTAGGCGCTTCTTCGGTTGGTGTTTGGGTCAATTGCCCCAAGAGACTGGCCAAGGGGCTGAAGTGGGTGGCCTGATCGGTCACATCATGGCTGGCAGCGCTGAATGTTTCGGCCTCCGGCGCATTGGCAAGAAGCAGCCGCAAGGCAATCTGATCGCCGGTTTTGGCGGGTGCATTGAGATTGACTTTGGCCTGGATGGTGCCCGCTTCACCTTGCAATTGCAGGATCGCCTGATTGCGAGGATCAATCGCCATGACTTGCGCTTCGACCCAGCGATTGGCCAGACTGGCCAGCAAATTACGGTCAGTCACCGACTGCTCGGAGAGTCGCAACACACCCACCAATGCGCCCACACGTGAGCGTTCCGGCGCGACACTTTTGGTCGCCCCGTTGGCATCAAATGGGGTGATATTGAACATGGCGTTATGACGCTCCGTCTTTAAATCAGTGTTGCTCCTCCGTTCAAGTTTTCTGTTACCAGTCTGCTTGATCAGCGGTACGTTGACTTCAATTGCTGGTCTTGCTGCCCGCTCATGATGAGTGACTCAATATGCTTCATCCACGGCTCGGTCAGATTGCGGATGGCAGCATCATTGGCCAGCATATGTTTGAGCAGGGCCATACGTTTTTGCTGGTCTTCAGGGCTGAGTTGCTTGGGATCATCAATCGACTTGAGGTCTTTGATCTTGCGTGCACATTCATTTTCAACGGCACACAGGGTTTCCCAATCATTGGCCCTGGCCGCAGCCAGCATGCGGTCAGTGGTTTCTGCAATGGTTTCGTAGTGGTGAATCAAACTCACTTTGGTCATTTTTTTTCCTAACCTGCTCTTTATCCCATGGCAGGCAGCTAGGGTGTTCCAGTGATACTTTTTGGTTTATTGTTTTCAGCCCTCAGCATAAGGTTTGTCAGAATTTTGAAAGCGCCAATAAGCTGTCTTTTTTGTGCGCTATTTCACGTTCCTGTTTTGACCTATGCCAAAGACTGACCCTCAAAGCGCGAGTTTCAGACTTTGCCTTTGATCGATGACCAGGCAGTGCGCAGGCCATCCAGCAAAGTCACGACTTCATTCAAGCCAGCGATTTCATTGCCAATACTGGCTTTGAGAATGCGTCGGCACATATAGTCATACAGCTCAAACAGATTGCTGGCCAATTCACCACCAGCATGCATGTCGAGCGAGGCTTTGAGGCCTTCATCAATAATCCGAATGGCTTTGCTGATGGCCTGACCCTTGGCTTCAATATTGCCGGTCTGAATATGGCCTACTGCGTGATGCAGTGAATCAATCGCCCCGTCATAAAGCATCTGAATCAGGTGATGCGGATCGGCTGTGTTGACGCCGGTTTCCATTTGCACATTGGCATAGGCGCTGGCACCAAATCGATTTGCTGCGTACATGGTTTTCTCCATCATTGTTTTCCTTCTTGTTTTATCGACTTTTTGCGGCGCAAGTTGAGCCCTGTTTTGTGCAAAGTTTCAACTTTTTGTAACCCTGCTTGCGGGTTGATGAAGCTACTGATCAAAACCTGGTATGTTTTGATACTCCAGAGTAGTAAAAAAATAGCCATAATAAAAACGCACCTAAGAAGGTATATATTGATATATACAGATTGGGGGTATGCTTGTTATAGGCATTTTCAAGACAATGCCAGCAGGCTGTCCAATGACGGCTGGCGGGATTTTCTGGTCGTTGTTTTGGCGGTGACCATTTGCTGCAAGGTTGCCGCTATTTGCTGGATGGGTGCTTGCCAGTCACCGGCAGTTTGCTGGGTAAAAAATTGCAGACTTTGATACCAGAGTGGCTGACTGGTATGAGCAGTCCAACGCCAGCTTGGCGTGATCGGCAACATCGCCAGAGTGGTCTTGCCTAATGCACTGGCCAAATGCAGCAAGGCCGTATCGACCGTGACCACTGCATCCAGATTGGCGATGACGGCCGCCGTATCATCCAAAGAAGACAGTTGCGCGCTTAAATCAATACCATGGTGAAATACGTCGGTAAATGGTTGCGGCTTGCCTTGATGGGGATGACCCACTTGTAGATTGACCCATTCAATATCCGGTAATTGCGCCAATGGGTGTAAATCAGTGAGCGCACAACTGCGTTGGGTATAGGGCATTTCTTCGGTCACATGTGCCACTGAAGTCGCCCAGGCAATGCCAACCCGCAATTTACCGGAACGCACTGGCAAACGGGTTTGCCAGCTTGCTTGCAGTTGTGGATCACCGCTTAAATAGGCAGGCAGGGCTTGTTTGCTGCTTTGATCCAGACCCAAAACCGCGGGCAAACTCAGCAAGGGGCAATGATGTTCATGCACAGGCCAACTGGCGGGATCCAGTGTGACGGTGGCAATCGCAAAACTGCGCGCCATTAAACTGGCCAAGGTGGCCGGGCAGGCGAGTGTGATTTGCGTTGCGGGTTGTGCAGTATTTTGCGAATTTTGTTGCGCCATTTGCTGTTTCACTTGATTGATCCAGCGCGCCGCCTGAATCATATCGCCCAAGCCTTGTTCGGCAATCAGCAAGATGTGACTGCTGTTCTGACCGTGCCAGCGGGGTGTAGCCGGGGTGTGGCAAACTACGGCACCACAGTCGAACCGGGCTTCGTAATCTTGCCAGCCACTGGCAAAACGTCCCAGACGTAATCGATTTAAACCACGGTGATAGCGATGCATTGCATGGTTGGGCGCCAGCGTCACCAGCTTATCGTAGCAGCGATCGGCTTCGACATAATCATTTTGCATTTCGAGCAGTTGCGCGCGTAAAGTCCAGCCGATTTCCGAGCTGGCATTGATGGACAAGATTTGCGCCACCAGGCGACGTGCCTCTTGCATCTGGCCTAAAGCCAGGTAAGCCTGGGCACGACCGGCCCGTGCCGACTCGCTCATTGGCAAGTGTTTGAGAATGCGATCAAACTGTTGCATGGCCAAGCATGGTTCCTGCAGACTTAAACAGAGACGGCCAAACAATTGACGCAACAACAAGTCATTAGGAAATTTCGCAATGCCTTGTTCCAGCAAGGGCAAGGCATCATCCAGCCGATGTTGCGAGAGCGCCGCGTAAGCCTGTTCAGCAATGAGGCTGGCCGGGGAGTTCATGAGTAACTCCGCTGTTGATCGGCCACAATCGCTGCCAGCATGAGTTGGACGGACTTGATCACCGGTTGCCAGCCTTGTGTCAGACTGGTTTGACGGAACAGGCGCATGCTGCTGTACCATGGAGTGTCTTCGCCTTCGGTCATCCAGCGCCAGTCAGCAGCAAACGGTAATAAGGTCCAGACCGGCATACCCAGGGCACCCGCCAGATGGACCGGCGCGCTGTCCACGCTGATCAGCAAATCAAGATGCGTCATGAAAGCGGCTGAGTCAGCAAAGTCTTCGATATAAGGATTCAGGTCGATGATGGTTTCTTGCAAACCCAGCTCACCAATCTGTTGTTCCGCGCCACCTTTTTGCAACGAATAAAACTCGCAGCCGGTAATCTCCAACATACCTTGCAATTGCGTCAAGTGCATCGAGCGCATGCGGTCATTGGCATGAGTCGGGCGACCTGCCCAGACCAGCCCGACACGAATCGCCCTGGGCTTTTTGCTCAACTGCGCCATGCGTTCCTGAACGCTCAGATGCAGTTCATCTTTAAGCAATAAATACGGGCCGGATTGCTCTGCGTGCAGCGGATCATAGTTGAGCCGCAATGGCAGACTCATCATCCGTTCAACATAATCACAGCGCGGAATCCGGTCAAAGGAAGCATGGATCGCAATATTGGGATGCTGGCCGACAAACAGTCGCTCCAGTGGTTTGGGCAGCATCAGGGTAACGTTGACGCCATCGTTGGCCAGCAGGCGTACCAGCCGGAAAAACTGGATGATATCGCCATAACCTTGTTCATACACAATCAATAAAGACTTGCCACGCAGGTCAGTCACGCCATCCCAGCGCGGCATATTGGCCCAGATCTGGTCAATGATCATGCGGTCGTTGACCAAGTCGTCGACCAGATAACGGGCTTCGTGATCTTGCCAGCCTGATTCAAACTCGCCCAGGCGCAACAAACCCAGCGCTCGACCAAAGCGTGCGGTATTAAAGTTGGGATCAAGACGCAGGGCACGGTCAAACTGCAGCATGGCTTCATCATAGCGACCAGTCTGAGTCAGCGCACCACCCAGCACCGCCATCCCCTTGAGATGATCCGGATCCAGGCGCAATACCCGGCGAGCGGCCGTCATGGCGCTTTCATAGGCAAAGTCTTCATAATCAACCGTGGCAATGCCCAGCCAGCCCGCGGTACTGCTGGGCGCCTGTTTGCACAATTTGCCAAAGACTTCGCGGGCTTCATCAAGCCGCTTGAGTGCCTTGAGCGCATAGCCTTTGTTATTGAGCGCGTTGGCATGATTGGGGTCAAGAATGAGTGCCGTATCGCAACACTGAATGGCCTCTTCATGCAGTTTCAAGGCAAAGAAGGTGCTGCCCAAATTGCTGTGATAAGTGGGGTCAGCCGGCTTGCGACTGATGGCTTCCATAAAGCAGGAGACGGCTTCTTGCTGACGGTTTAAGCCATTGAGCAATGAGCCGCGCAGGTTATGATGATCAGCCACATCAGGTTCTTCCATGAGCAGCTGATCAGCGATACGCAGCCCCTCTTCATATTGTGAACATTTAAATAGGCTCTTCGCATACCAGGACAATAACTGCGGATGACGCTCACCGTACGACAAAGCGCGGGCAAAAAAATCGCGCGCCTTGGGCATGTCACCAAAGCGAAAATGCGCCTGCCCCAAATCAAACAACAATTGGCCATTATGTGGCTCGGCACTCAAGGCTTTTTCCAGCCAATGCAGGCCTTCCTTCAGATGACCTTCGGAGAGCGTGATCAAGCCCATTTCACGATAGACCGCGGCATTTTTTTGCCCCGACTTGATCGTGCGTTGACCCAGGGCCTTGGCTTGCGACAGTTTGCCCTGCTCACGTAGTTGGGTGAGTTGGGCGAGAGCAGTGGTAGCGGTATTGCTGGAGGCTTGCATAAAAATTCCTTGTGGATCAGGCATGGGCCGAATTGGTCGATTGCGTATCTGTTTGTTGAGGTGCGTCTGAGTGATTGGATTCTTCATCCTGAACCGAGTTGGTGGTGATTGCCGTGAATGCACTCAGCATGCTGCGGGCGTGTTCGCGCCAGGCTTTGGCAGCGTTAGCATCGCCACGTTGTTCAAGCAGTTGCGCAACCCGGCCATAGGCGGATACCTCAGCCGATAAAGGATGTTTCCAGTCGAGGTCGGAGCAGAGTTTTTTGACTTCAATCTGGCCGAGCGCCTTGTGCAAAATATAAAGATCTTCCTGCTTGACCGAATCGGCCTTGAAAGAGGCATTGCCACCGTGCCAGCGGTAATGGGCTACTGGACGGCCGAGATGCAGGAACATCAGTTTGTGTGCCGCAATGCGCAGCCACAGGTCGTAATCAATCGAGGCGGCGATGTTTTCATCAAAGCCACCCAAGTCTCGCATCACCGCGGTCTTGACCAGCGTACCCGGCATCGGCAGGGCGTTTTGTATAAACAGGCGCGCCAGCAGATGACCATTACCGGCATGGTTGTCATAGCGCAAGGTCTGGCCGAGTTGACCGGCACGATCCATTTGAATCAGATCACCATAAGCCACCGCCACTTCGGGCCAGTTAGCGACCAGTTGCGCGTAATCACTCAGCACATTGGGTAGGAGGACATCGTCGCTGTCATGCCAGACAATGTAATTGCCTTGCGCCTCGGCCAAGGCGCGATTGCGCGTTGCGGCCAGACCGCTGTGTTCTTTTTTGATGTAGCGGATGCGGGCGTCGTTATAGGTTGTCACGACGGCTTCGGTCGCGTCGCTGGAGCCATCATCCACAATCAATAATTCAAAGTGCTCATAGTCCTGGCTGAGTACCGAGTCAATTGCTTCACCAATCATGTCGGCGCGATTCCAGGTCACCATGCCTACCGTGATGAATGGTGCAGATACGGCAGATTGATTGGCCGGATCATAGTGACTGATATCCTTGCTATGCAGTTCTTCGTAACCACGCACGGTGCTGCCCCATTCCTGATGGGCAAAAATCGGGCCGGAGCCGGTATAGACCTTGCCCGAATAGTGACGTGGAATAAAAAAGTGCGAAGGCAGAATGGTCAGATTGTTGTAGCCACAGGCTTGCCATACCTGTGTCAGGCGTTGCGGACCGACGCTCATCCAGGCCGGACGATCGCAAACCGTGACATCATTTTGAATCTCCAAAATGATCTGGCCGATAAAACGGTTGAGTGCCACGCTGGCCATATAACCTGCGGCAATCAGACCGGGACGGGCCAGTTCATTTTCCCAGCAGGCAAAGGCTTCGTTTTCACAGAGCCAGTCAGGCAGGGGGCGGACGCAGACGCTGTCTGCATCGACCACAAAACCGCCTTCGTTGTACAGGATTTCCCAGCGCATCAGATCGGCCACGCCATTCAATTCTTTTTCAGCCATGTCACGCAGATGATTGGCATTGACCCAACCATAGTTGGCCAGTTCGTCATTGCCCCAAACCTTGACCTGCCAGCTGGGGTTATGGTCAATCCAGGTCTGGATGCAGTTGTCGGGACGTTGGCTTTCATCGCCAACCCAGATGATATGAATGGTTTTTGGAATCATGATATTGGCTTGTTAGTCTGTATTTACGCGGTCACGGGATGGCTGAGCGAATCGGCCCCACTGTTGCTGGGCGCTGCAGCCGTTGACAGATCGGCTTTGCCATTGAGGATGTAATCAATCACCACTGGGCGCAGCGAGCGCAGATGACTGGTTGGATTGAGCGCACGATCACGTTCAAAATCGGCCAGTGCATCTTGGGAGTGACCGCTGTTTTTGGCATGGATGCCGGCTTCATGGGTGTCACGGGCAAAGTGTTCCAGATAGGAAACTTCACTTTGCACAAACGGGCGACTCAAGAGCTGTGGCAGGTGATAGTCGTAACCGTATTGGGTTTCGAGTTGTGGGCGCAGATTGAGGCCGGTGACAATCATCTCGGCCATGTCACGATCAAACATCTGCGAAATGCCGGGTGCGGTCTTGCGAAAACAAACTTCACCGTTTTGCCAAAGCGTATTACCTGCTTGATTATGAAATTTGCTGTTGTACAAACAGACAGGTAACTTCACACCATTGGCCGAATAGCGCCCATACAGACCACGCAGGCGATGCGAAAAGCCCGGATCATGAATTGCATCGTTATCGGTGGTATAGAGAAAATCAAAGTCTTGAAAAGATTGCTGAAAGTCGCGGAAGTTACGCGCGCGAATGCGCTCAATACCGCCTTTTTGCGGCATGCGAATCACTTCATCGGCATAGCGTTTTAACCAGGATACTGAGTAAGCGCTGGAGCAATCGTCATAGACGATCAAAGCATCATTGCTGCCCATGGCTTCACGCAGCATGGCCAGTGACAGTTCGGTGATATGCGGGCGGTTATAAGTGGCAACTGCAATCAGCAGCTTGGACATGGTTGACTCCATTCAAACCTTTTAGCGGGTATGAAGGAGTGTAGGGAATTGATGCTGAATTAAAGCGCTGAATAAGGTGGGAAAGCAGGGCTATTTAAGGATAAGCCCTATTGAGTATGAAAGGCCTAGCCGGTCTTGAATTGTTGAGTCAAATAGCTGGAGGTGCTGTTCCAGCTCGACATCATGGTATCGAGTGACTGGAACTGTGCCTGATAGCGTTTTTGCATGGCATCCAGTCTTAATTGAAACGCATCTTCCTGTTTGTTGAGGCTGGTGATGTTGGCATTAAGACTGTCGACACGGGTCTGAAACAGGCCGTTGGAAGCCAGCATATCGGTTGCCATACTATAAATCTGTGCGCCAAAACCCTTGATGTAACCAGCCTGACCCGATGTACCGCTCTCAACAAATAGTTTGGTCACTGCATCAGGATTGCTGGCAATGGCACTATTGAGTTTGGTGGTGTCCAGCTTGAAGGTACCATCTTGCTGAATGCTGATGCCGACTTCCGACAGGGTGTTATAGGTATTGCTGCTGCCCAGACTGCCAGTAAATGCCCGTTTGAGATTGCTCAGCGCATTTTTGACTGTACCTTCACCATTTAATGTCGAGCCAGTTTTGGTGGTGATGTCATAGTTGGTTAAACTTTTACTGGTACTGGCATAGTTATTAAACGCATCCACCAGTGTTTGGACTGATTTACTGATCGCATCGGTATCGCGCTCCACACCAACCTTGACGGTTGCTGTAGTAGCTTTACTCAAATTGATTGTGAGGTTATCAATCACATTGGACAAGGTATTGGATGAATTCGTGATATCCACGCCATCCAGCTTGATATGCGCGTCCTTGGCAGCCGTGGTCTGGGTCATGTTTTTGCCAGAACCGGCGGTGTTGGTTGGATCAAATGCGAGTTGCGACAGACCGGTGGTATTGTTATCCGTGCCATCGCCATCTGAGGTGGTGATCTTGATACTGTTCTTGTTGCCGCTTTCGTTGGAAGCGATGCTTAAGCGCGCACCTGTACCGTCATTGATGATGCTGGCAGTCACGCCAGCACTGGCGTTATTAATTGCATCACGGATATCGGCCAAAGTATTTTTGGATGGATCAATCGTGATATTGACGGCTGTCTTGTCCGGGTTATTGGTAAAGGTATTCGTGCCGCTGTTATAGGTGCCCAGTTGAATGGTCAAGGTACCATCGCCAACGACGGCGGTTTTATCCGTATAGGCGGGCAGGGTGGAAATCAGCTTATGGTTTTGGGCCAAGTCGATGACATCCAGATCGTAGCTACCTTTAACTGCACCCGAACTCGCTGTCACGCTGGCAATCGTGCTGTCAGAGATAGTGGCTTTACTGGCCGCAGCCGAAAGCGGTGTTGCCAATGTCTTGGCAGCATCTTTTAACGTGGAGAGCAGGCTGGTGATTTGACCAAAAGCGGAGATCTTGGAATTGATCGTGGTTTCTTTGGCCTGCATTTGAGTCAAAGGAATCCGCTCGGCATTCATTAACTGAGTGACGAGTGAATTGACGTCCAGTCCGGACCCAAGGCCTGTTGAAGTAATTGCTGTCATGATCTATCCATCCTGCCTAAGACAATAACGTTTTTGTATGCATCAAAAGCTTTGAATAAACCCATGAAAATGGGCTTATTCAGGCTTTTTGATCAATCATCACGCCTTGACCCTGCATACGACCCAACGCCCTGCTGATTGCCAGCATTTCTGGTCCAGGAATTTGTCGAATGACCTGATTGGTTCCTGTATCCATGACCTTGACAACCAGTTCTTTTGATTCGTTATCAATCGAAAATTGCAGATTACGATTGATTGGTTCAAAAAACTGATTGGCCTGCTTCACTGCATCCTTGACCTGTTCCCGTTGTTGTTCCAACAAGGCTGGATCAATTGGCTGCGTGGATCCGGCAGGACTGCTGCTCTCTGCTTTACCTGTAGAAAATCCTCGTCCAACATGATTGGTACTGCCAATCGACGAGGATAGTATCGACTCGGTTGAAAAACTCATTTTCATGATGTGCTCCTTTTTCTGCGCACTACTGAATTCAGTAGTCATGCGAAGATGCCGGAAAATCCTCGTGAGATTCTGCCGGCAACCTGTTTCCAGGATTTCTGCTGATACACCTCCCGGTGTATCAGCCCGTTACTCTGATTAACGCAACAGTGACAGTACGTTTTGAGTAGACTGATTAGCCTGGGCCAACATTGCCGTACCTGCTTGTTGCAGAACCTGGTTACGCGACAGGTTGGCAGTTTCTGCCGCAAAGTCGGCATCCATGATCCGGCTGCGTGATGCTGACTGGTTCTCTACGCCTACTTTCAGGTTGCTGATCACCGAGTCAAAACGGTTTTGTGAAGCACCGTAGTTAGCACGTTCGGTGTTAACTTCATCCAGCGCTGAGTCAATCGCTGCGATGGCTGCAGTGGCATTGGCTACGCTAGTCACGTCCAGAGTGGTACCTGCTGAAGTGGCTGTTTTGGAAGTAGAACCGCTCAAATCAGTACCAACGATGTTAATGGTTTGACCAACATCGGCACCAACTTGGAAAGTCTGTGTGCCGCCCTTGAGTACGGATGTACCGTTGAACTTGGTATCAGTAGTCAAGCGAGTGATCTCGGCTTGCATCTGTTTAAATTCTTTGTCGAGGTTGGCGCGGTCACCGCTGCCGTTAGTGGCGTTGGCAGACTGCACAGCCAGTTCACGCATCCGTTGCAGGGCATCGGTGACGTTAGCCAGGCCGCCTTCAGCTGTTTGAGCTAGAGACACCGCGTCGTTAGCGTTACGAATTGCAACGTTCATGCCTTTGACCTGAGTGTTCATACGGTCAGCGATGGCGAGGCCAGCGGCATCGTCTTTTGCGCTGTTAACACGCAGACCTGAGGACAGGCGTTGGTAAGAAGTACTTAAAGCGCTTTGTGAGCTCATCAGGTTACGTTGAGCGTTCAAAGAGGCCAGGTTGGTGTTGACTGTCAGTGCCATGATAATTTTCCTTTTTAAAAGTGAACTCAAAAGCCGAAGCTGTTTAATTCAAAAACCTTTAACACTTGCTTCGGGTAACTTCGGCTTTTCCTGTCTCCAGGGTTTGAACCGCTGTTATTTGTGTTATCGGTTGGGTCTACTTAAACTTAAGGGTCTAACTACATTGTTTTGAAATTTGTGACTTAGTTTTCATTGCGTTGCAGTTAGGACTTGACTAGTTTTCGGCCTGCTGGGACTTAACTTAAGTGCTGATTGATATTTCTCTGTGCAATAGCCTGATAAATGTGATTTGCATCAGGGTTTGAGGACTCTTGATCAATAAATTGTTACTGCGACCTACAGTTTTTAAAAGCATCTCCGTAACGCTGACTGCCTTATAAATAGAGGCTTTGAGGTTTTTGAAGCACTGCCAGCACCAGAAATAGTACAAATGGGTTCACTACCAAGCCATTAAGAACATCAAGGAAGCGCTTGGCGCTGGCAAGAGGTCACAAATAAAGAATGGTTGCTTATTTATATGACAGGCTGCTTGGACGCGCTGCAGACAATCGTGCCGATACAGCGGCAATCAATGGTCATTTTGTGGTTGTCTTGTGGTTATCCTGGTGTAGAACAAGCCGGCGACGGTCTCTGAGCCCTTTGCTCAAGCGTTGGCACATGACTTAATGGTCAGCTTATGATGGTTGCACTGGGTGTTGGTTGGGGATGCACGTCAGTCAGCAAGAATCGGTACAGCCTTGTGTTATGGAGCCCAGATCCGACAGCCGTTTATCTTTGAGTCTTTGGTGTCTTTATGGTCAATGCTTGTAGACTTAAAGGTTGATGAGGGCAGTGTGGTCAATCCTCGGTCAGATTACAAAAAGCAAAAAAAGGCACCCCATGGCAGGATGCCTCCAGAAAAACTGTTTTTATATGTTTATAAATATGGCTGCTTATTTCAGCAGAGATAAGACGTTCTGTGTTGACTGGTTAGCCTGCGACAACATGGCGGTCCCAGCTTGTTGCAGAACCTGGTTGCGCGCCAGATTGGCAGTTTCTGCTGCAAAGTCGGCATCCATGATGCGACTACGTGATGCTGTCTGATTTTCCACGCTGACTTTCAGGTTGCTGATCACCGAGTCAAAGCGGTTTTGTGCAGCACCATAGTTGGCTCGTTCGGTATTGACTTCATCCAACGCTGAGTCGATTGCCGCCAGTGTGGCGGTGGCATTGGCAACACTGGTGATATCGAGTGTGCTACCTGCTGCAATCGAGGTCTTGGCGGCAGAAGAGCTCAAATCGGCACTCACCACATTGATGGTTTGTCCGACATCGGCACCAACCTGGAAGGTTTGTGTGCCACCATGAAGCACTTGGGTACCGTTAAACTTGGTGTCATTGGTCAGGCGGGTAATTTCAGCCTGCATCTGTTTAAATTCTTTGTCGAGGTTGGCGCGGTCACCGCTGCCGTTGGTGGCGTTGGCCGACTGTACGGCCAGTTCACGCATCCGTTGCAGTGCATCGGTCACATTGCTAAGTCCGCCTTCTGCAGTTTGTGCCAGAGAAATCGCATCGTTGGCATTGCGAATCGCAACGTTCATGCCTTTGACTTGTGTATTCATGCGGTCAGCGATGGCGAGGCCAGCAGCGTCATCTTTGGAGCTATTGACACGCAAGCCAGAAGACAGGCGTTGATAGGACATGTTCAACGCGCTTTGTGAGCTCATCAGGTTACGTTGAGCGTTCAATGAAGCCAGATTGGTGTTAACGGTAAGTGCCATGGTAATTTCCTTTAATTAAAAATGTTTAAACTGGATTAAATCCTCAGCATCGCTGCTTCGGTCTGCAAGCCTTGCTGCCTATCAGCTCGGTCTTGCGTATATATCTTTTATAGTGACTTCAGGATCTGCTACCTTGTCCAGGCTACTTGTTTGCTGTCTGCCGTAGTAGTCAGTCCATGACTCATTTACGGTGGCTGGGGGAATATCTTGAATATTTTTTTGCTGTGGCAAGCCAAGCTGTGACAAATTCACGCTCAATTAAATGAAGATGATTGACGCCTTAAATTTCTGGAAAAAAACGCTCAGGTTTAGCAATCACAGGACGTAATCACAGCGTTTTTTTGATTGGGATACACGATGCCAAATGAATTGGCGGCGTACAGAAGACTAAAGAGAGGTTTTGATGCGGGGGAAGGGCACATCAGCTCATATCTATGAACTGATGTGCCAAATGAGCGTGTGGCGCGTTTAAACCGCTAGGACTGAAGCCCTATTTATAACAAACCAGATTTGATCTGCTCTTCTTGTTCAATCCGCGCAATCAGTAAAGAGAGCGATACCGACGCATCACGTAATAACAGCATTTCGTGATCGGTCCAGTCCCGGGGTTGTGGGCAATGAATGGCGATGATGCCTTCCAGTCCACCAGCCAGATTGAGTGCTGCGGCCAAAATGGAAACGGTTTCATAGTCGCGCACCATGTTTTGTACCCATGATGGCCGCTCGTTGAGGCTGATGCGTAAATCACTGCGTGCAAAGATGCCACCATTTTCAAACATCTTCATGAATTCGGCCGTATCTTCGGGCGATAAGGTCACGCCTTGCAGATTGCGCATGGGCGGGGCAGTAATACAGTGAGTGACTTGCAAGGCCTGTTGCATATTGATGGTGGCATACAAGACGCGGCAGCCCGGAAATTCGGTCTTTAATAGCTTGAGTGCGGTATTGAGCAAGACGGTACCGGCAGCGTCGGAGCGCACGATTTCTTCAACCATACTCAATATGCGTACCCGTGCTTCGGTTTCACGCAGCACTTTTTCCTGCTTTTTCCGGTTACTGATTTCGCGCGAACTGACCACAATCTCGTTGGGATTGGCTTTGAGCAGATGTGCTTCAAAGTGATGGATCTGGCTGCCTTCGCGCAATCGGTATTCCACTACCTGAGTCTGGTGGGTATTGAAAGTGGTATCAATCGCACTCCAGAAGGCAGGCAGGTCTTCATTGAGGATGGGCAGGTTGCGGATATTGCGCCCCAGGATTTCACGGCGTGGAAAGTATTCCAGCCCTGGCGGGACGTGGCAATTGGTGATGGTGCCATCGCGGGCAATCCGAAATACGATATCGGGAAAGACGTCCAACGATAGCGTGGTTTTTTCCTGGTTGGCATGCTGATCGTGGTGCGCATCAACCGGTGGAAACAGTAATGGGTCTTGATCAAAAGGGTGGGTCATGGTGGAAAAAGCCAGTGCAGTCAGACAATATTGAATGATGCCATAAGCAGCCTTCGGATAACTATTCATGTCTGCACTTTTATGTGCTTCTTTTCCTATCCCTTCGGATTTTCATCAGCAGAGGAGTCCTTACGGCATGTAGGAAGTTTTCCTATTTCATGTCAGATGCCGACCTTACAGCAAGCATAGGCGTCTTCCAATTCAAGTTTTTGTCTGGATAGTCGACTATACGTCTTAAGGGAGCTGCACATAAGCAGCAGATCTCGAAACCTTAAAAAACATTTTGAAGTTTGAGTTACCGCACTGGAGGAATTATGAAAGCAGAACGTTTGATCGACGAAATCAGAGAAACCAATCTTTCCTACCTGGTACTGGCTCAGCGCCTGATCGCTGAAGACCGTGCCGAAGCCCTGTTCCGTTTGGGCCTGTCGGAAGAAGTAGCAGACATCATTGAAAATCTGTCGACTTCCCAGTTGATCAAAATTGCTTCCACCAATAACCTCATGTGCCGTTTCCGCTTTGACGATGACGTGGTCTGGAAACTGTTGACCAACCACGCCAAAGAAAAAGGTTCTGCTGCTGCTGCCAGTGGCTTGCATGCCGCCATCATCATGGCCGGTCAAAGCGCAGAGGTGGCCTAAATGAGCGAGATTCAAGCTAAAAAGGTCACTAAAAAGAGCATCCTCAACGATGCAGAGCAGGTCAAGCTTGCTGAAGAGCTGATTCGACTGGATGCCCGTTTACAGGTACTGGAATCCGAAACGACACTCTCCCGTGAACGCCTGCTCAAGCTCTACAAGGAAATCAAGCAGAAATCGCCTCCCAAAGGCATGCTGCCTTTTTCAACCGACTGGTTCATGACCTGGCAACCCAATATTCATTCATCACTGTTCATGAATATTTATCAGTACCTGATCAAGTCGGCTGATATTGAAGACATTGACGCCATCATCCGTTCCTACAAGCTTTATAAAGAACGTGTGACCGGCCTGGCGCTGCCGGAAGTGCTGTCGATCACCCGCGCCTGGCGCCTGGTCAAGTTTTTTGATGCCGGCATGATGACCATGACACCTTGCACCTGCTGTGGTGGTCAATATGTGGTGCATACCTTTGAACTGGTTGATGACTATGTTTGCGGTTTGTGCGATATGCCATCGCGCGCTGGCAAGTCCCGCCATTTTGCCGAAATTGCTGAACACGAAGCCGAAGCTGAATCCCTGGCTGCGGAAGAATTTGAAGACGAAGCGGCAACCATCGACGCTTAGCCTTCCCCTGTTTTACCCTCCTGTTGTGCGATCTTGGGCTCCTTATGGAGCCCTTTTTTATTGACTTTTGACCAGTATATGGTTTATTTGGCTTGTTAAGTGCATTTATATTGTCTCCATAAAAATACAGTATGGGAGTATTTATTTGAATGCCTGAATAGATGCCATAAATCCAGCTTTATCAAGCGATAAAAAAAATGACGAGCCACTAATCTAGTACCTATGCAGTGCCGTCATTCAAGCAGTGAGTCAAGCAATGAGATCCGTGCAGAGAGATCCACGGAACAAGATCAAATCAGTGCAAAGACCAAGCAGCCACTTTAATGAATGCACTCAGAAGCAATTAAAAACGTTCACCTCTGAATTATTTGGATAGCTCATGTTTGTCATTATTGGATACGTTGTTATTTTGGGTTGTGTGATTGGTGGTTATGCCTTGCATGGTGGCCATCTGGGCGCTTTGATGCAACCAACCGAATTGCTCTCGATTGGTGGCGCTTCAGTGGGCGCCTTTATTGTGAGTAACACGCCCAAAACACTCAAAGCCACTTTGGCCGCATTGCCAACCTGCTTTAAAGGTTCAAGATTTACCAAGGCGCGTTATATGTCCCTGATGGCGCTTTTGTTTGACATGCTCAACAAAATTCGTAAAGAAGGTTTGATGTCGATTGAAGGTGATATTGAAGAGCCAGAAAAGAGCCCGGTTTTCACCAAATATCCAGAGATTGTTTCTGACCATCATCTGATTGAATTCCTTACCGACTATCTGCGACTGATGGTGAGCGGCAATTTGAACCCGATGGAAATTGAAGATTTGATGAATGGTGAACTCGATACCCATCATCATGAAGGTGCCGTACCAGGGCATGCAGTTCAAGGCATGGCCGATGGCCTGCCGGCTTTCGGGATTGTGGCTGCGGTGATGGGCGTGGTGCACGTGATGGGATCGGTGGGGCAACCTCCACCGATTTTGGGCGGCATGATTGGTGCCGCGCTGGTGGGAACCTTTCTGGGTATTTTGCTGGCCTACGGGATTGTTGGACCACTGGCTGTCTTGTTAGGCCAAAAGGCCGAAGAGGAAAGTAAACAGTTTGAATGCGTGAAAGTCACGTTGATGGCCAGCTTGCACGGTTATTCGCCCGCACTGGCAGTCGAATTTGGCCGCAAGGTTTTGTATTCAGCAGATCGTCCAAGCTTTTCCGAGCTGGAAGAACACGTCAAGAAAAAATAAGGAAACAGTTTTATGGCCGACAACAAGGGCGAAGCCCCAATTATTGTCAAAAAGATCAAAAAGGTCAGCGGTGGTGGACATCACGGTGGTGCCTGGAAGATTGCTTATGCCGACTTTGTGACGGCGATGATGGCGTTCTTTTTGTTGATGTGGTTGCTGGGTTCGACGACCAAAGGGGATCTGCAAGGGATTTCGGACTACTTCAATACACCACTCAAGGTAGCGATGGCAGGTGGTTCGGGTTCGGGCGACAGTTCCAGTGTGATTCAGGGGGGCGGTAAGGATTTGACTCGTTCCAATGGTCAGGTCAAAAACAGTAATGCACCCAAGAGCCGTAAAACCATTAACTTTCAAGCGGCCAAGGCCGAATTGGAACGTAAAGAGAAAGAAATGCTGGAAGGTTTGAAAGTCAAGATTGAAAGTCTGATCGATAGCTCGATCAAGCTGCAACAGTTCAAGGATCAGATTCGTATGGATATTACCAACGAGGGTTTGAGGATTCAGATTGTGGATGAGCAAAACCGCGCCATGTTTGATTCAGGTAAAGCGGCCATGAAAGATTACACCCGTGAAATTTTGAAGGAAATTGCGCGCGCCTTAAATGATGTGGACAACCGGATTGCTATTTCTGGCCATACCGATTCGGCACCGTTTTCATCGGGTGAGCGTGGCTATAGCAACTGGGAGCTGTCCGCTGATCGAGCCAATGCCTGTCGCCGTGAAATGGTGGCGGCTGGTTTGGCAGATAACAAAATCATTCGTGTACTGGGCCTGGCTTCATCGGTGCCCTTCAAAAAAGACGATCCATTGGATGCATCCAATCGCCGAATTTCCATCATTGTGATGAATAAACGGGCGGAAGAAACCATTCTCAATGATGGGGTGCCTGTTGATGTATCCACTCCTGAGGATGCCGGTGAGTCGATTCAGATGATGGACAGCCCTGGAAATGAGAAAAATTCCGCGCCAATTGCAGTACCGAGTACACATTAATTAAAGACTTTAACAATGCTTACCGATATGGACTTTACCGAAAACCAGATCAACCCGACTAATTGGAGCCTGTGATGTCAACAACAAAACCAGAACTGATGAACATGATCGACGAAAAAACCCGCTTAGCGGGTTCCAACAAGATGGAGCTATTGCTGTTCTCTCTGGGAGGACGCGAAATTTTCGGCATCAACGTGTTTAAGGTGAGGGAGGTCTGCGAGACTATTCCTATCACCAAGACGCCCAATATGCCAGCGGGTGTGGAAGGTATCATTTCTTTGCGTGGCAGTATCCTGCCAGTACTGGATCTGGCTGAATGTCTGGGCATGTCGGCTGAAACGCCCAAAACCAAGCTGATCATCACCGAATTTTCAGGCCATACCCAGGCATTTCTGGTGGCCGAAGTTGATCGTATCGTACGAGTCGATTGGGATCAGGTGAAATCACCCCAGTCGGTCTCCGGTTTTAATGGTGCCAAGATCACCGCCCTGACTGAACTGCCCGGTGGTCGTCTGGTTTCAATTCTGGATGTTGAGCAGATTTTGTCTGATGTGATTGGCGAAGAAGTGACGCCCAAGATTGAACCAATCGCTGCTGAGAATCCAGCCAGTGTCTTTTTTGCCGATGATTCTCAACTGGCTCGCAAGAAAATTTCTGAAGTGCTTGAGCAACTCAATTTGCCGCATCAATCCGCTAACAATGGTCGTGAAGCCTGGGAAAAACTCAGAGCAATCGCTGATCGCTTGAGCGAACAAAAAGAAACTGTACGTTCCAAAGTCGGGCTGATTCTGGTTGATGCCGAAATGCCAGAAATGGATGGCTATGTACTGACCAAAAATATTAAGAGTGATTCACGCTTTGAAGGTATTCCGGTGGTGATGCACTCATCACTGTCTTCAATTGCCAATAAAAAACTGGGTCAACAAGTTGGCGTGGATGCTTATGTGGCTAAGTTCCAACCTGAAGAATTGGCTGGAACCATCAAAGGAATGTTGAACAACGTCAAGGAAATGGCATGAGCACAAATATGAAAATTTTGGTGGTGGACGATTTTTCGACGATGCGTCGAATCGTTCGAAACCTGCTCAAGGAGCTGGGTTACAACAATGTTGACGAAGCCGAAGATGGCGCCGTGGCATTAGGTAAATTAAAGGGTGGTGGTTTTGATTTTGTTGTCTCCGACATCAATATGCCCAATATGACCGGCTTTGAGCTGCTTGCGGCCATTCGCGCCGAACCTTCCATCAAGTCATTGCCGGTGCTGATGGTGACCGCTGAAGCGAAGAAGGAGGATATTGTCAATGCAGCGCAATTGGGTGCATCTGGCTATATTGTCAAACCTTTTACCAAGGTGACCTTCGAAGAAAAACTCAACAAAATTCTCGCCAAGCTGCAAACGGCTTAACGACAGGGGCAAACCATGAGTGTCAATCAAGAAGAAGATTTGGAAGCGTTGTTTGATCAAATTTCAGAACAACGTGCTGTTACTACGACAGAAACACCCGTCGCAGCAGAAGCCGCGCAAGCCAGCTCATCGGCTGTTGCAGAAGGTGAAGAGGGTGACGGTGAAGCTTATGATATTTTCAACCGGATCGGTCACCTGACCCGCAGTTTGCATGACGCTTTGCGTGAGTTGGGTTACGACAAAAGCGTTGAGACGGCCGTACATTCATTACCAGATGCGCAAGATCGCTTGGCCTATATTGCCAATCTGACTGGCAAGGCAGCTGAAACGACGCTGTCCTGTGTTGAAAAAGGTCAGACCGAACAAGATGTGTTGCAAGCCAAGTCAGACAAATTGGCTGCTGATTGGGACAAGCTGTTTGCAGGTCATCTGTCGGTCGATGACTTCAAAAAGCTGGCTCATGAATCGCGTGATTTTATGAAGGTTGTGAATGGCTCTGCTCAGAAAACTTCGGGGCTGTTTACCGAAATTATGATGGCGCAGGATTTTCATGATTTAACGGGCCAGATGATCAACAAGATCGTCAAGATCGCCAAAACTCTTGAGGATCAACTGGTACATCTGCTGTTGGATGCCAGTCCACCTGAAAAACGTAGCGATGATTTTGGCCTGGAAGGCCCCATCCATAACCATCATGAACGTGATGATGTGGTGGCCAATCAGTCTCAAGTGGACGATCTGCTGGAAAGTCTGGGTTTCTGATCTTCTCGAGACAGTTAACAAATAAAACAGAATAGGCAACTCAATGAGCGATGATTTTTCAGAATTCCAGGATCTATTGACCGACTTTCTCAGTGAAGCAGGAGAGCTTCTTGATGATGTCGACAATGGGTTGGTCGCGCTTGAATATCAGTCTGACGATAAAGCGCTGCTCAATACCGTGTTCCGTGGATTCCATACTATTAAGGGTGGTGGTGGCTTTCTTGAAGCGACGCATCTGGTCAACCTGTGTCATCGAACTGAAAACGTGTTTGACCGTTTACGCTCAGACAAGATGCAACTCACGCCAGAGCTGCTTGATATTGTTTTGGCTGCAACGGGCGAAGTTCGTCGCATGTTTGGCGAGATGGGCAATAACACCAAGCCAACCGCAGCCCCACAAGAGTTGCTGGATGCACTGGATGCCTGCCTGAATGAAGGTGTGGCAGCGATTGTCAAACCTGCACCCGCAGCACCTGCTGCACAACAGGCAGATGTACCCGCTGCTGATACCGCCAGCACTGCACCTGTCAGGTCGGCCGGTGAGGAGGATGCCGTGGATTGGGATGCGCTTTACCATGAACTGTTGGGTACCGAACCCACTGCTTCATCAGCGCCGGCTTCTGACACTGTTGCAGCAACAGAAGAAGCCAAACCCAAGAAAGTATTCAGTACTGCCAAGCCTTACGAACCTAAAGTCAATCTGCCAGCCAGCTCACAGCCGGTGAAAGAAAGTTCCATCCGGGTTGAGACGGCGCGCTTCGATCAGATTCTTAATTTGTCCGGTGAAATCGGTCTCACTAAAAACCGGATTGCCTGTTTGCGTGATGCGCTGATTCGTGGCAATGATGATGAGTCCACACTCAAGACGCTGGATCATGTGATCGGTCAGCTCGACATGCTGGTTGGTGATTTGCAGACCTCAGTCATGAAGGCGCGGATGCAGCCGGTTGGTCGGGTGTTTCAGAAATATCAACGACTGGCGCGTGACTTGTCGCGCCAATTGGGTAAGGACGTTGACCTGGTACTGGAAGGTGCTGAAACCGAAGTGGATAAAACCATTCTGGATGAGCTCAACGACCCACTGGTGCATATTGTGCGTAACTCGGTGGATCACGGTATTGAAAATCCGGTTGATCGGATTGCGGCCGGCAAACCATCACGCGGCACGATCAAATTGTCAGCCAGACAAGAGGGGGATCACATCATCATCGAGATTACCGATGATGGCAAAGGTATGAACCCGGATGTGATTCGTCAGAAGGCCTTTGAGAAGGGACTGATTTCGCAAGAGGAAGTCTCGACACTGGATGCCAGAAAGAGTTTGCAACTCATTTTTCTGCCAGGCTTTTCAACCAAAGATCAGATCAGCGATGTATCTGGTCGTGGTGTTGGCATGGATGTGGTGAAAACCAATATTACCAAGCTCAAGGGTCGCATTGATCTGCTGTCTGAGCCAGGTCGTGGTTCACGCATCATTATCTCTTTGCCATTGACGCTGGCAATTTTGCCGGTGCTGATGCTCAAGCAGGCAGAGCAGACCTATGCGTTACCGCTGTCATCGGTACGTGAAATTATTTCACTCAATGAATCACAGATTCAAAGTGTGTCAGGTACCCCCAACATTATTGTGCGCGGTACTGTGTTGCCAATTCTTGATCTGGCCGCATTACTTGGTAAGCCTCGCGCTGCGGGTATGGCACCACTTGGGATTGTGATTGTGTCGGGTGATCGATCATTCATTCTCGGCGTGGATAGTATGGTTGGCCAGGACGAAGTGATGATCAAACCACTGGAAGGCCTCAAGCCCAAAGGTGTTGCAGGTGCCACACTCTCTGGAGAAGGGGTGTTGGTACTGGTGTTGGAGTTGAATGAATTATTGCAAGGATGGCTGTAACAGACCTTAACCTTCAGACGAACAAATTGATGTCTGATAAAAATATGAAAGAGACATGATGAACCATACTTCCCTGATACAAGAGCAGACCACTGCTCATGACAATCATAGTCAACCTATCAATCAAGCCGCGAGGGGAAAATTGTTTTTAGTCATGGCAGTCGGTAGTGTGCTATTGCTGCCAACTGTAATTGCCCTGTTGCGCTGCTATGTGCTGCCCAGTGATGATGCTGCCGCACAAGTAGCGTCTGGATGGGGGTGGGCACAAGGCCTGGCCTGGTTTTATTTGATCAGTTTGTCGGTACTCATTGTTGTGTGCTGGCAGGTCATGATCAAGCCGGTACTGGCGCTCATGTCGGTGATTGAGCATCATGCTGAAATGGGCGAAGATGATATGCGTGCTGATTTGCCTGTGGTCGACGGCGTGGTTGGTGGTGTCAGCAATTACCATAATCGCTTCTTGACTAAAACCCGCCGGATGATTGACAAGATTCGTCAGATGAGTGTCAAGGTGGCACTTGAAGCTGCACATACTTCAGCGGGCATTCGTCAGTCAGGCCAACTGGCCAAGGAGCAAGATGAATTGACGGTTGCCATTTTCTCATCGAGCGACAAAGCGCAACAGGCCTTGGGTGAGCTGCATGATTATTCAAAAAGCTTGCAAATTGCCACAACCAATCATTTAGGCGTTGCACAAAATTCTGCCAAGGAAATGACCGGCGTTGCGGCACAGATTCAGCAGGTGCAAGTAAAACTGTCTGATTTGCAAAATACGGTAGTCCGTCTGCATGACAGCTCGCAGTCGATTGAATCGGTAGTGAGTCTGATTAATAATATTTCTGACCAGACCAATCTGCTGGCGCTTAACGCGGCCATTGAAGCAGCCCGTGCCGGTGAAGCAGGGCGTGGTTTTGCCGTGGTAGCTGATCAAGTGCGCAGCCTGGCTGAAAACGTTAAAAAAG
Organism: Ampullimonas aquatilis; assembly: GCF_049675895.1. GTDB lineage: Bacteria > Pseudomonadota > Gammaproteobacteria > Burkholderiales > Burkholderiaceae_D > Ampullimonas > Ampullimonas aquatilis. The sequence continues at coordinate 1,401,865 of NZ_CP183834.1, forward strand.
CAACGGCTGAAATTTCTGACTCGATTTTGGGCATGCAGGATACCGTGAGTCATACCCGCAAAGAGACTGAGTTAATTGAAGGTCAGGTGGTGGCTTCGCGTAATGTCATTCAGAAGGCGTCGACACACTTTGAAGTGATGGTCAGTGATTTTTCTTCGATGTCGGCTCAGATCGGTAGCGTGGCCACATTGATTGATCAGGTGACTGATGTGAATGGCGAGATTCATCAAGGTGTCAGCCAGATTCGCCGACTCTCACAGACTTTTGTCGACAAGATGAAAACCGCCGATGAACGTGTCAATCTGTTGACTCACGAGGCTGACAAAGTTCAGGAAGAAATTGCAGCAATCCGTACTGGTCAAGGTTCGTTTGAGCGTGTGATTGAAATGGCCATGACCTATCGTGACCGTTGTGCAGAAATTATTGAAAAGGCTGAGAAGTCGGGCGCCAATATTTTTGACCAGAACTATCAATCGATTGCCAACAGTAATCCACCTAAATATCGCACCAGTTATGATGACAAGATTGATCGTTCCCTAACTTCAATATTTGATGAGATGGTTGCTCAAAATTCGGGTATGGCCTTTGCCTTGTGTGTTGATAAAAACGGCTATGCGCCGGCTCATATCAGTGCCTGTTCACGAACACAGTGTGGTGATGCGCGTCAGGACTTGCTCTTCAGCCGTCATAAACGCATTTTTAATGATGCCATCTGCCTACGTGGTGCCAACAGTATGAATGCCTATTTACTGCAGACTTATCAGCGCGATACGGGCGAGATGATGAATGATCTGTCCATGCCCATCATGATTGGTAATCGTCATTGGGGATCGATCAGACTTGGTCTGAAACCCGAACTCCTGATGAGCTAGTAATCAGAATCAAAAGCAATAAAAAAGGCCCGGCAGAATAAACTGTCGGGCCTTTTTTATTGAGTCTAATACTTGGATGTCATCGCTATACAGTCTGGCTTTCCAGTAACTGGTCGAGCCGCATCACCAGCGCCTGGGCCAAAATTTCCCCCTTGGACTTGTAAATTGCCTTGTAGTAATCATCACGTAAAGCCGCCAGCTGTTCAATATTCATCGCCTTTTCAACCTTGATCTGCAAAAAAACACCCTTTAGACCCAACTGATCCTTGATGGTCTTGCTGTAATACTCGGTAATTTGTTCGTAGCTGCTGACATCACTGGTTTGCTGTGTGGCAGGTATTACTTTGACGGGTTCATCCGCTGCTTCCGATGGTATCGCCTGAGCGGCCGATTTGCTTGCCTTTGGTGGATTGACTGCACTCGTTTCTGCAGGTTGCAGCACCTCAATGAAACCTTCTGCTTCCAGGTAAAAAAAGCATTCTTCATCCATGCCATTACCGGCAAAGCGTGCCAGTAGCTCATTGGTGTTGGCCGTACCATTGATGGTCACCAGCAGAGGCCGCAATCGGCTGTCAATCTGATGTTTGCGTGTTGCGATTTCTTCGCGTCCCTTATCGGTTTTTTGGTAAAGCGTTGCTAACATGAATGTCTCCAGAGCAAAATTTAAAGAATGTGTCTTTTTAATATTGACTCATGCTAGCCGAAGCATTTTGAGAAAGACGCCAACTATTGCCGCTCTGGAGAGTTTATTCAGTTTTGTGTAAGCTTTCTAAGATTTTTGTGTTGCAAATGCGAGCAAAGTTGGCTATCAGGCAATGGGTTTGACCGCTGCTGCTGCTGCTTTTGCTTTGACGCGGGCTTCATCGGTATTGCTGGCAGTCGCCAGCGCCACCCCCATGCGACGACGCACAAATGACTCCGGCTTGCCAAACAGACGGATGTCGGTGCCAGGAATGGCCAGTGCATTACGGACACCCTGATAGGACAGCGCTTGGGCATCCTGGCCACCGTAGATGACGGCCGAAGCGGCCGGGCTTTTCAGACTGGTATCCACCGGTAGTCCAAGAATGGCTTTGGCGTGTAATTCAAATTCACTTTGTATTTGGCTGGCTAGTGTGACCAGACCGGTATCGTGTGGGCGTGGGCTGACTTCTGAAAACCAGACCTGATCCCCTTTGATAAATAGTTCGACGCCAAAAATACCAAGTCCACCCAATTCGGTGGTGATGGCATCGGCAATCTGCCTTGTACTGGCCAGGGCCTGATGACTCATCGGCTGTGGTTGCCAGCTTTCTACATAATCGCCCTTGACTTGTACATGTCCGATCGGCTCGCAGAAGTAGGTTTGAATCTGTCCATCGGCATTGAGTGCGCGTACAGTTAATTGCGTAATTTCATAATCAAAGTCAATCATGCCTTCGACGATGACGCGTTGCATATCCACTCGTCCACCTGTGGCGGCGTAATCCCAGGCTGCATCAATCTCGGCAATGCTATCAACTTTGGATTGGCCTTTGCCACTTGATGACATGATCGGTTTGACAAAGCAGGGAAAGCCGACGGCCTGCGCGGCCTCGTGTAATTCTTCACGGGTATTGGCAAAGCGATAGGCTGACGTGGGCAACTTGAGCTGCTCGGCAGCAACGGTGCGGATGCCTTCGCGATTCATGGTCAGATAAGCGGCACGGGCCGTTGGTACGACAGTGACTTTGCCAGCCTGTTCCAGCTCGACCAGAGCCTGAGTGGCAATCGCTTCAATTTCAGGCACGACCAGATCGGGTTGCTCCTGTTCAATCAAGGCCTTGAGCGCGACAGGATTGGTCATGTCAATCACATGGGCACGATGCGCCACCTGCTGTGCAGGCGCATTGGCATAGCGATCGACTGCAATGACTTCAATACCCAGACGTTGCAATGAAATGACGACTTCCTTACCGAGCTCTCCAGAGCCGAGCAGCATGACTTTGACAGCCGTCGCTGAGAGCGGGGTACCAAGAACAGGATGTTGTCGATTGAAAGCAGGCATGCGATTTCCTAAAGAGTCAGTTGATGTGTAAAGACGCTGAGCCAGTATTTTAAGCCGAGTGAAGCCAGTGCCAGGAAAATGTAATGATGCTGTTGAAAGTTCATTGAACGCGATAGCACATTGTTAAATTTGCAGTTACTATCAAACCTGTTATTTGTAACAGGGTATTGCATAATTTTAGTATTCGCCTAGTTAACCGATAAATCTATTAGCTGGATATTGCCAGTATGTAGTTCTTATTGTGTCCCATGAGTGATTCATTTCAAACGCCAATTCTGATTGTTTTATCCAGTGAGTCTGATGCGCTCGCGATGATGAACTATTTGACTGCGCGTTTGCCTTTTGCCCATTTTGCCTGGGCTGCGAATTCTGAACAAGTTAAGTCGGTCCTGCCGAGCCAGTCATGGCGTTTGGTGATCTGCGGTGAGCGGGTGGCCGAATGTGGCTGGCATTGTGTCATGGAAATTGTCAGCGATCATGACTCGGTGCTATCGATGGTGGTGGTGACGAATCAATATGACGAGGCACAAGCCATCAGTGCCATGCGCCAGGGTGCCCGTGATTATCTTGAGCATCAAAATCAACCACGGTTGCAGACCGTGGTTGAGCGCGAACTGAGTCATAGTGAGTCATTAAGAGGGTTGATACGAGTTCAGCATCGTGCTGATTTGATGATTCATTACGATGACTTGACGGGCTTGCCCAATCGTAATTTATTTTGTGAATGGGTCAGCAAGCTATTGCAAAGCAAGTACGGTGGTACCAGCCGACTCGCAGCAGTGACTGCGCCCGCTACACGACCAGTCGTCATGCGCGCTGCTTTGCTTTATTTTGATGTTGACCGGTTTATGCGCGTCAATGATGCCTTTGGTCATACCGTGGGTGATCAGTTTTTGCAGATCATTGCCTTACGTCTCAAAGAATTGGTTGGCGAACATCCCTTGGCACGCATTGGTGAAGACAAATTTGCGATCATGCTGTCCGAGGTGGATGACGAGTCCGAAGTTGAATCCTTTATTTATTCAATTCAGCAACGTTTTGAGAAGGCCTGTATTGTTGATCAATACGAATTCTTTTTTACCTTTACGGTCGGTGTGAGTTTTATTACGCAAACCGACGACAATATTGTCAATCTGCTGAAAAATGCCGAGTCGGCCATGTTTGTGGCCAAGCGCAATACGCCGCACGGGATTCAATTTTTCCGTCCTGAAAATCGTCAGGAAGTAAACCGTAAGGTGGTATTGGAAACCGCCTTGCGTCATGCGCTGGTGCGGGGTGAGTTGTCGCTTTGTTATCAGCCGATTGTCTGTACCGCGAGCAAGCGCTTTATCGGTGCGGAAGCCCTGTTGCGCTGGAATCAACGGGAGCTGGGTATGGTATCCCCCGATGAGTTTATTCCGATAGCAGATGACTCGGGTTTCATTATCGAGATTGGTCGTTGGGTCTTGCTGACCGCCTGCAAGCAAGCCAAGCAATGGCACGATATGGGTTTCACTGATTTGACCGTGGCGATTAATTTTTCAGCCAGCCAGTTCCGTCATCCTGGCTTGGTGGCACAAGTCAAGGAGGCGATTCGTATTAGCGGCATTGATCCGCATACACTGGAAATTGAAATCACCGAAACGGTAGCAATGCAGGATGCGCCTTCAACCATTGCCAAACTGAAAACATTGAAATCTTTAGGAATTAAAATTTCAATTGATGACTTTGGTACAGGCTATTCATCACTTGCTTATCTGAAGAAATTTCCGATTGATATTCTCAAGATCGACAAGGCATTTGTGCGCGATGTCGATAGCGATGTGGATAACGCGGCGATTGTGCGTGCGGTTGCTGCTTTGGCACGGGCACTGCGTTTAACCGTATTGGCAGAGGGCGTTGAAAATACCCGCCAGTTGGATTTTTTGAATCTGATTGGTTGTGATCGCGTGCAGGGCTATTACTTCAGTAAACCGCAAGACAGTGATCGGATCACCGAACTGATCATCCAACATAATCCTTCCCAAGCTTATCAAGACAAATTGCTGGAAAGTGCCATGGCCCGACTGGGTCTGGTCAACGATGGCATGGGCAGCCATGCGACGACCATATCGCCTGGCCGAGCACTCGGCTGATGACAGATACCCCTGGATAGTAAAAAAACAGGATCAATAAATATGCACCTGATCGGTATATTATTGATTGATACACCTATGCAGTATCAGATTTTAAGCGCTGATGCTATTCTTCCCTTTTTGCTTGGCACGATAGACCGCCTGATCGGCTTGTTCTAGTAAATCGGTAATCGAATTGCCGAAATCAGCTGTGGCGTAGCCCAGGCTGAGTGTGGGATGAATGACCTGTCCTTCGTCCAGCAAGGGCGTTTTTTCCAGTTCATTGCGTAGCCGTTTGGCGGCCAACAAGGCGTCTTCCGGTGAGGTGTCAGGACAGATAATTAAAAATTCATCACCGCCATAACGACATACCGCATCGGGCAAACGTGCTTTGGCGCGTAAGGTGGTGCCAATATGACCAAGCACCAAGTCGCCGCTGGCATGACCAAACTGATCGTTGATGAGTGTAAAGTTATCCACGTCAATCATGATCAAAGACAGTGGGCTATTGCGGCGTTTGGCGGCAGCCCATTCCTGTTCAAGGCGATCCATCGCATAGCGACGATTGGGTAAGCCGGTGAGTGTGTCAGTCACCGCAGCTTGTTGTAGTTGCCGATTATTGACGGCCAGTTCATTGGCCACTTTACGAATATTTTCAACATCGCGACGCATTTCACGTTGCTGCTGAACAAAGCGTTTACCGGCGGCCAGGCGCGCCTTGAGAATGCGTGGCGGGAATGGTTTGACCAGATAATCATCCACACCCATGTTAAAGGCTTCGACCAGTTTGTCGTCGGCCTCAAAGGTGGTCATGATCAAAATATAAATGCCTTTACCCAGCATGGTCTGGCGCAGGGTGTGCGTCAATTCCAGTCCATCAACTTGCGGCATCACCCAGTCGGTGATCACCATATCGGGATTGAATTGCAGCGCCGTTTCTATCGCTTCCTGGCCATTTTTGGCCGTCGCCACAATATGGCCTTCATTGAGCAGCAGCTTCTTGACGACACCAATCAAAGCGGCATCGTCATCGGCGACCAAAATGCGCAAGGGCTCATTGGTTATTGGACGGCTGTCACCAGTCAGTTCCGGTTCTTTGGCAGCTTCTTCCGCTGGTGTATTTTTCTGTTCACTGTCGGTGCGGATCGAAATGATATTGCCAGGCCGATGAGTACCCAAACTCAGAATTTGACCCCATTCTTCCCAGAGCGCAACGACATTGTCGCTAATGCGTACCAGATCATCGGCTTCAATGCCCAAATGACCGGCATCAAACAACAGCGGTGTCAGTGCTGCAGTGCGAGCATTTTTATCGGCAAATACCAGTTGTGACAAACGATAGGCCAGGTTCAGTGCGACTGCCAAAGTATGCGAGCGGCTGCCGACCTCGAGGGCTTCGTGATCAGGTTCATACTGATATTGAAGTGCCTTGGCAAAAATAATCGGAAACCCCCAGTCGCTGACCATCGCGGTGGTCAGGGTATTGTGATCAATGGCAAACAGTTTTTGCTCAATGGTGCGCAGTTTTTCAGAGGGCAGTGGTTGGCCGAACTGCTTTTGCATTTCGGTGAGCACCACGGCGTATTTTTCGGGATGCAGCGTGGCCAGCGCCAGGCGGCCAATCTGGCTTAACAGGCCACAAATAAAAATCTCTTCAGGCACCGCAACTCGTAATGTCGAAGCCAATACTTGCGCAGCAATGCCGGTAAAGAGCGATTGGCTCCAGTAAGTCTGGTAATCAAAAGGTTTGCACTCACCAGTTTGATAATCACTGACTAGTGAAAATCCCAGTGCCAGCTGACGCACCAATGGCAAGCCTAAAAACATGATGGCCTGATTGATGGCGACGACCGGACGATGGACGCCCAAAACGGGCGAATTGGCCGCCTTGATCAGTTTGGCGGATAGCGCGGGATCGGTCTGAATGACACGGGCGATTTGTTGATTGCTGACTGAATCGGATTGGCTCAAGCGAATGATTTCCATCGCCGTTCCGCGCGGCGAGGGTAATTTACCACCAGCTTTCAGTTCGACAAAATTGGTCGGGTCAACGCTAGAAACATCCATATTCAGGTAATGAGAAGATAAGGGAATGGCAATAAATTATTTTTTCTGGTCACATTGTAGGACTACTTTACAAATTGCAGTTTTATAATAAACGTTTGTTTTATATTGTTTAATTTCAATTTATCCGATCAGTAATTGATGTCGAAGTTGTCCGATTTTTTGAACGATAGCACTCGCCATTTGATTCAGCGGTAAAACCTCATCCACGGCACCCAGGGCAATCGCTTCGCGCGCCATGCCAAATACCACACTAGTGGCCTGATCTTGTGCCATGGTTGTGGCGCCAGCCTGCTTGAGTTCCAGCATGGCCTGTGCACCATCTTTACCCATGCCACTTAACATCACCGCCAGTACCGGTTGTGGCACATATTGCAACGCCGAGCGGAACATGACTTGTACCGAAGGCCGATGCCGGTTGACGGGCGGCCCATTACTTAGGGCAATACGATAGCCGTGCTGGTCGCTCAGTTGCAAATGATGATCGCCTGGTGCAATGTAGACATGATTCGCTTTAACCGGTTCGCCATCATCGGCCTGTTTGATGACGAGTTTGCTGAGATGATTGAGGCGTTCGGCAAAGTGGCGTGTATAGTTGGGTGGCATGTGCTGGGTTACCAGAATCGGTGGCATATCGGCGGGCAGGGCGCTGATAATATCGCGTAAGGCTTCGGTGCCACCAGTGGATGCGCCTATCATGATGATCGCATCATTGGCCAAATGGCGTTTTGATATGGGCAAAGGAAATGAACCCGATAATTTGCCGCTGTGGTGATGTCCTTTGTTTTGTCGCGGTACCTGCAAGGCATCACGCAATCGGCCGATTTTATTGAATAGTTGCCGGATAAACTGTTCAATGGCGGCATGACTGCGATGATCAGTGTTACTCGGCATTTGCTTGCTTAATACCTCTTGCGCGCCGAGTGCCAGGGCATAGGTTGCCTGACTTTGTGTGCTGACATCGTCGTCAAACAGGGCAATGATGGGCGTATCATGGGCAAAACGCAGCGCAGCGAGCCGATTCATCGCACGATGTCCCAGGGCCGACATGTTGAGCAATATCAAATCGGTATGACTGGGGATGGCGGCGCTTTCCTGATGTGCACAAGCATGGCCAGCCAGCTCAAACGAGCCGAGCCGATGCAATCCCATGCTGAGGGACTGAGTCCAGGCTTGATCGGAATCAAATAAAAATAACTTCATAAACATTCTGCCAACAGGTTGATACCCGTATGAAAAACATGATCTGATTGGGTTAATATCGGCTGGTTTTCTTTAAAAGATAAGCTTGGCAATGTGATAAAACTGGCGCGTTGCAGCGACCCGCGTACTGGTTGAAAAGCTTACTTGCCAAGCATGATTACTTTGCACAATTTGTCGACTGACTGCTGATTTATGCCAGATACTGACTTTGAAGTCACTGCCACCACCGAGCGCTTGGGTAGTCCCCTCAATCCAATTCACGTTTTATTTGTTGAAGAATTGCAGGAAGACTTTGAGCGTTTCAAGGAATTGCTGGTGAAGAGTGATATTGCTTTTCGAGCCATGCGTGTACAGCGACTCAATGATCTGCAATTGGCACTTTCGCAAAACGACTGGCATGCCGTCATTACTGAAGATACCTTGCCGGGGTTGGCGTATGCCGATGTGATGAAGCTGGTAAAAAGCCGCGAGCCGGATCTGCCCATCATTGTGGTGTCCGAAACCATCAATGATGAAGCCAGCCTGCATGCGGTCTTGGCGGGTGCCGATGATTACATCATGAAGCGCCATTGGTACCGTTTTCCGACGACGGTCATGCGCACCATTATTTTTGCGGCCAATAAAAAAGCCCAGGCTTTGGCCGAAGCCGAAGTGCTGCGTTCGCGTGAAGAGATTCGAGCTTTGTCGGCCCACCTTGAAAAAATCAAGGAAGACGAGCGCACCGCCGTTGCCCGTGAAATTCACGATGATATCGGTGGTACGCTGACCAAGCTGAAGACCGATCTGAGCTGGTTGAAAACCTGGCTTGGCAAGTTGTATACGGAAGGCCTGCCCGATGCCGCCAAGGGGCGGCTTGATGATATGGCGAGCTTATTGGATCATGGTGTGCAGTCGGCATCACGGATTGCACGTAACTTGCGTCCCGGTATTCTTGATTACGGGATTGTGGCGGCATTGGAATGGCAGGCGCGTGAGTTTGAGAGTCGCAATGGTTTGACCACCACTTTTGTCAGTAATGAAGAGGAAATCAGTCTGCCGATTGATTTGGCAACCGCGCTGTTTCGAATCTGCGAAGAGGCGCTGACCAATATTACCAAGCATGCCAAAGCGCATCAGGTGCGACTCGAATTGTTTGCCGAGAAGGAAGGTATTACACTGGAGATCATTGATGATGGTCAGGGACTGTCCAATCAGGATCTGGCCAAGACGCAGTCATATGGTGTGCGCGGCATGCGCGAGCGGGTACATGTACATGGTGGCTGGGTGGATATCAATAGCCAACCAGGCAAGGGTGTCGCAGTGATGGTCTGGATTCCCAGAGTCAATGCGAGTTAACGAGTTGGTACCTGGCAGGATCGGGTTATTGTGAAAATGGAAAAGTATGGTTCGAGTTCTGATAGCTGATGATCACGCCATTGTTCGCAAAGGCTTTCGCCAGATTTGTGGTGAACATGGCGAAATTGAAGTCATTGGTGAAGCTGAAAACTATGGTGACATCGCGCGGCTATTACGCGAAACCCGTTGCGATGTGCTGTTGCTTGATATTTCCATGCCGGGTAAAAATGGTATTGATACGTTAAAGCAGGTCAAAGAGTTGTATCCCAAACTGGGCGTACTTATTTTATCAATGTATCCGGAAGATCAGTATGCGGTGCGTGCTATCAAGGCGGGTGCATCGGGTTATCTGACCAAAGACAGTGCGCCTGAAAAACTGATTGAAGCGATTTTACTGGTGGCCAAAGGCCGTAAATACATTACACCTGAATTGGCCGAGTCATTAGTCAGTGCGGTGGTTGAGCCAGATGACCGACCCTTGCATGAACAATTATCGGATCGGGAGTTTCAGACGATTCGTTTGATTGCGCTGGGACGGAAATTATCGGAAATTGCTGAAGAACTGGCACTCAGCCCCAAAACTGTGAGTGTGTATCGGGCACGAATTCTTGAAAAAATGAAGATGCGCTCCAATGCGGAGTTGACCAGTTATGCACTCAAACATGGTCTGATTGATTAGTCGGACTAAATCAGCAGAACTTCAATAATCAGATTGAACAAGTAGGTTCAACAAGCGCATTGTTGTAGTGGACGATGCGCTTGTTTGGTGTTTATTTTGCTAACTCAACGCGATTTCGGCCTGCCTTTTTGGCCTGATACATGGCCCGGTCGGCACGCTCTATGATACCTTCCAATCCTTCATCCTGATCAAGCTTGGCAATACCGGCGCTAAAGGTGATACGTATCGTGGTCTCCTGATGCGCAAATGGTGTCTGGGACAATTCACGTTGAACCCGAATCATCACGCGATAGGCAAACTCAAGATCAGTTTCAGGCAGCATGATGACAAACTCCTCACCACCATAGCGGATCAAATGGTCGGTCGGTCGGATAGCTTTTTTGAGCACGGCTGACATATGGCGTAAAGCGTTATCGCCGGTCTGATGTCCGTAAGTGTCATTGAGCACCTTGAAGTGATCAATATCAATCACCACCAGACACAACGGTGCCGATTTACGGAAACAACGCGATTTTTCAATTTCAAACTGCTGACTAAAACCACGTCGATTCAAGGCACCCGTCAATGGGTCTTCACGAATCTGGCCACTGACTGTTTCCAGCTCTTCTTCCAGTTTACGCACTCGTGATTCATACTCTTCCACTCGGCCCTTCGCCGAACCCAATTCATCTCGAGTTGCCAGCATATTGCTCTGCACGTTTTCGGTGTCGGACAACAGATGTTCCAGCACACTGGACAATTGTTTGAGATCGGAAGCATGGCGAATCTGATGCGCATATTCACCCATCTTGTCGGCATACTCGCCCGTACTCTGAGTCAAGGATGACAGTCGATCGACGAAGGCGGCCACCATGGTACGAATCGCTTTTTGAGTTTCTTCCAGACTGTGTTTGAGGGCACCCTGACGATAGATTACTTCCTTGAAGCTTTGTTCAGCTTGTAACAACAGGCTTGGTGTTAATGGTTCAGCCAGCAAATGACTGACGTGATCCACCTGACCCTTGACCCAGCCGTCGGATGGCACCAATTCGCCCATATTGTGGACCAGCAATTGCAGAAGCGTGAGCAGGCCACGCACCATGGTATCGAGGGTCTCGCCACGCAGTTCGAGTTTGATCCAGAATTGGCGCAACTGATTGGAAGCGTAGTTCACTTCACTCAGATTTTGTGCGCGTTGACATAATTGCGCCAGAGCTTCTGCTTCATTGGCCAGTTCTGGCGTATAGCCAAGCCGTTCGGTGACCGAAAAGTTGATGGTTTGGGCCAACAGGTTTTGCAGGGCCGGCACCAGCTCGGCTTCACTCATGATGGGCTGAGCACGCGCAACAGCATCCACGGCCGCTTTATTGCCGATCAGGGCTCGACTTTGCGGTACTTCTGGCGGCAATTCGCCCGCTTCCAAAATACCGGTGCTATTCATGCTGTCATTGGACCAGCTGGTAATCAGGGACTTTAGCCGTGGGTAGAGCTTGTCAGAGTCGCGGCCAAAGGTATTGAGCACGTGTTCAATACTTTCGCGTTTGCGTGCTGGTGTATAGGAGGCGTGGCGTTTTTCCCATTGACGCAATAACTCGCGAACCAGCTCGGACCAGACAGGCTGATCTTCAGGATTTTTAGGTTCGGCACCGCACAAGCGACGCAGGTGCTGATTGACGCTGTTCCAATCACCTTCTTCCAGGGCGGCACTCAATTGCAGTGCATCTTTCTGGGTGCGAGGGGTTTCCCGCAGGGTGGCCGTCAAACTGCGAATCGCTTTTTTGGCCGGATCAACCTCATCAATGCTGACCTTTGCCATTTGGGCATAGATCACTGCATAGTTTTCCGGTGTCGGTGGAATGCGTTTGGAGGCCAGGTACTTCAAGGTCTCTTTGGCAATTTCGATCGGCGTGGTAAGTGTAGTAGCGCTGCTCATGGGCTTTCTATCGATTGTGCTTTCACATTGATTTGTTAGTTTGATACAGACTAACAATCAGATGGTGCAATCTTAAAGCCCCATGATAGGGAACATGAGGGGAATAGGCGGGCAAATTTCCCCTACTTCTCGGCTATATTCTGTAAGGGGATGTAAGCCTGGATACAATTTGCCAAAAACGGCAAAAAACAGGGAGTATGGTTAATTATTACTCCCTTGAGTGCGTATATATTGATGCTTAAAAAATACAGGTATAGGTATATTATCGAATGACCAGTACCGGCACGTTGCTGTGGGTCAACACTTTTTGGGTCTCGCTACCGAGCAATAAACTGGCCACTCCGCGTCGCCCATGTGATGCCATGACGATGCCATCGCATTGCTGTTCCTTGGTGGTTTCGATGATCGCTTCCCAAGGCGAAAAAGACTCTTTGCTGACGACGGTGGTTTTTATACCTTTGGCTTCGGCGGCAGTTTTTAATTTTTGCAGAAAGTTGGTAGCCTCTTCTTTGACGCGTTCCAGATAGGTTTCGGGCATTTCTGGTGGAATGAATTCACCATAGATTGGATAGGGGTAGGGTGAGTAAACATGGACACCCACCAGCTCTGCTTTGAGCTGGCTGGCCAGTTCAATGGCCTTATCGACGGCTTTTTGGGATAACTCGGAACCATCGGTCGAAACCAGAATTTTGCTAAACATAGGAGCCTCCTTCAAGGATCAGCGCTTGACATGTCAGTCTAAGAAAATCAGAAACTGTTTTACGAGTATCAGCCACCATGATGACAGCATAGTTTCACAAAGACCAGCGGGCCTTGATCAATCTCAAGGCCCGCATAATCAATTGACTGAACGCAGCTGTTTAGTCGGTGTAGTCGTTTAGAGCGCCTCACTGGCAAAGTCAGCCAGACGTGAACGCTCACCACGAGCCAAGGTGACATGGCCGCTATGACTCCAGCCCTTGAAGCGATCGACCACATAGGTAAGACCTGATGAGCCTTCGGTGAGATAGGGCGTATCAATCTGGGCGATATTACCCAGGCAGACGATCTTGGTGCCAGGGCCAGCACGGGTGATCAAGGTTTTCATCTGCTTGGGCGTCAGGTTTTGGGCTTCGTCAATGATGAGGTACTTGTTGACGAAGGTCCGGCCACGCATGAAATTGAGCGATTTGATCTTGATGCGTGAGCGGATCAAATCCTGTGTGGCAGCGCGGCCCCATTCACCGGCACCATCGTCCGATTTATTGAGTACCTCAAGATTGTCATCAAACGCGCCCATCCAGGGCGACATTTTTTCCTCTTCCGTACCTGGCAGAAAACCAATGTCTTCGCCGACTGGCACCGTCACCCGGGTGACGATGATTTCGTTATAGAGTTTGGTATCCAGCACCTGTGCCAAACCTGCGGCCAGCGCCAGCAAGGTTTTACCCGTACCGGCCTGACCCAGCAGGGTGACAAAATCGCAATCGGGATTCATCAGCAGATTGAGCGCAAAATTTTGCTCACGATTCCGCGCCGTGACTCCCCAGATATTGTTTTTGCCGTGTGAGAAGTCTTTGAGCGTTTGCAAAACCGCAGTTTTGCCGTTGATTTCGCGCACCTGGGCATAAAACGGTACTTCGCCACTGCTGGGTTCTTGATAAACAAATTGATTGACCAGCATGGACGGCACGAGGGGCCCGGTAATCCGGTAGAACATGCCTCCGCCGGTACGGCTGTCCCGTTCTTGCCAGCTTTCCATGCCTTTGCCATGTTTTTCCCAAAAATTATCGGGCAAGGCGGTAATGCCGGTAAACAGCAGATCGCTGTCTTCCAGTACCTGGTCATTGAAATAGTCTTCCGCTGGCAGACCCAAAGCGCGTGCCTTGATGCGCATATTGATATCTTTGGATACCAATACCACCTCACGTTGCGGAAAGTCCCGCTGCAGGGCGCTGACCACCCCAAGAATCTGGTTATCGGCCTTACCTTGTGGCAGGCCTTCAGGCAGGCTCACATCATGCAGCTTGGTCTGAAAGAAGAGATTGCCACCGGCGTCCCGATTACCCAGTTTGGAGAGCGGAATGCCGGACTCATCTTCAGGGTGTGTATTGGCAACCAGTCCATCGAGTGTGCGACTGACCTGGCGCGCATTACGGGCCACTTCGGACATGCCTTTTTTATGGTCATCCAGCTCCTCCAGCGTCATCATGGGCAGATAGACATCGTGCTCTTCAAAGCGGAACAGCGATGCCGGATCATGCATCAGCACATTGGTATCGAGAACAAAGAGTTTACGAACCGTTTTCTTACCGTTGCTGGCACGACGATTACCGGAAGTCGAGGTAGCTTGATCTTTTTTATGCGGATTGCCTGACGAAGATGTTGAAGATGCGGCGGCGGGAGCGTGCTGGTCACGCGCAGTGATCTCAGTGTCCAGAGCAATCACTTTGGGTACGGCATGGAGTTCAGCGACCTTGGCTTTTTTCGGCTCGTTCAGATTTTTGACGGGACTAATCTTGATGGCTGCTTCAATGACTGGATTGTTTGCGTCTGTATCACTCGCCTTGTATTCAGTGGTAGACAGAATCGTGGCGGGGCGAGTCGGCAGTTTAGGCAGCGGCATAAAGGGCATACTCCTCAAGTGGGCAAAAGTTGGAAAACAAGAAAGCTAAAAAAGGAAATAAAAAAGCCACTTGGTTCGCGCAATGACTCCGGCGAATCAACAAGTGGCTTGGTTTTGCCCGACACGACCGGTTTAATGCAACCAGTCTTTTGTGTGAAGAAAATATCAATATTGAAAAGAAATCCGTTGAGGTTCTTCAGGAAACTGCACAACACACATGACTCTAATTTTTCACATCGCCTGTACAAAGTCAAGCACTTCCTGAACATGACCAGCCACTTTAATGCCACGCCATTCCTTGGACAACTGGCCTTTTTCATCAATCAGAAAGGTACTGCGCTCAATGCCGCGAACTTCTTTACCGTACATTTTTTTCATCTTGATGACATCAAACAGCTGACAAAGCGCTTCATCGCCATCAGATATCAACTCAAAAGGCATGCCCAGCTTGGTTTTGAAATTCATATGTGATTTCAGACTGTCACGAGAAATGCCAAATACTTCGGCATTGGCCGCCTGAAATTGCGGATGCAGATCACGAAACTGCATGCCTTCAGTGGTGCAACCTGGGGTATTGTCCTTGGGGTAAAAATACAGCACCAGCTTTTTACCCTTGAAATCGGCCAGATTGAAGTTGTCGATAGTCGTGGTAGGTGCAGAGAAGTCGGGTACTGCTTGTGAGAGTGCAACGGTCATTTTTTATCCTTGTCTTTTCAGGCTTGCTGGACGATCAATTCTCCTGATCTTCCAGGTATTGCATCCCAAGTGTATGACATGACAGGTAATCGACTGAGATCCAGGGTCTGATAATACTGACCCATTGAGACAAGTTGATGACCTTGAGCACGCCAGCCTTGTAGCAATTTGTCGAATATGTGGGCAAGTTTCTGCCCTTCAAGCTCTGCATGCAAGGTATAGACCTGATTTTTTTGTGTATCTTGTGTCAGCGAGAGTAAATGGTCGGCCACATTATCGATCGTAATATTATCCACACCTATCAATTCATCCAGTGTTGGCAGGGTGGTGGGCATTTGCACATGACGCAAGGTTTTACCGTTGATCTGCAAATGATGTGGCTGCCCCATTGATTGCCCACGTAACAATATTCGTCCATCTGAGGCATAGGCCATCTGCCAGTCGTCCAATTGCTCAAAGGCGGCATCGTTCATCTGCCAACCGGCGGCGCCATGCGTCAGTGGCGCTGAACCAAAAACCTCGGTAAAGCGATCATGGCTCTTTTGCATTTGCCAGCGAGTCCAATCTGCTGTTTTATGGCGGACTTCATCGTGCCAAAGCACATGATCCCATGTGTGGATGCCACATTCAAACCCCGCATCTTGGGTTGCCCGTAGTTCATTTTTACAGGTTTTACCGATATCAGGGCCTGGCAAGAGTACGCCATACATGAGCGTTTTCAAGCCATAGTGTTCAACCACGGAAGTGCGTGAAACCTTGGAGAAAAAACCGGGCCGAAAAACCCGCTTGAGTGCCCAACCAGTATGGTCAGGCCCTAGACTAAAGAGAAAAGTTGCACCAGCGCGATGTTTGCTGAGTAGCTTGACCAGATTGGGAACGCCTTCACGTGTGCCGCGATAGGTATCCACATCAATCTTGAGTGTGATATATGCCAAAAGTACCAGGTCCTGCGAACAATCACGATCAGCCAATACTGATCGTGATTGGTGATTGAAAAGGTTTAATCGACCAGCTTAGTCGACCAGTTTACGGGCTTCGCTAACCTGACCTCGGTAGGCATCAAAAATTTTGGCGAGTGCATCATCCATTTTGACTTTGGGTGCCCAATCCAGTTCTTCCATGGTATTGGTGATCTTAGGAACGCGATTTTGCACGTCCTGATAACCCTTGCCGTAGTATTCGCCAGAAGTGGTTTCCACGATCTTGACCTTGGCCGCCGTTTCCTTGTACTCAGGATATTGCGCTGCCAGTTTCAACATCATGTCGGACAATTCACGCACTGAGAAATTATTGGTTGGATTACCGATGTTGTAGATTTTGCCGCTGGCAATGCCATCTTTATTGGCGATGATTTTGACCAATGCATCAATGCCGTCATCAATATAGGTGAACGCACGCTTTTGATTGCCGCCATCGACCAGCTTGATGGTTTCACCGCGCACAATATGACCCAGGAACTGGGTAATCACGCGTGAAGAGCCTTCCTTGGCGGTATTGATGGAGTCCAGACCCGCACCGATCCAGTTAAATGGACGGAACAAAGTGTAATCCAGTCCAGCTTGCTGACCATAACCGGCGATCACACGATCCATCAATTGTTTGGCGCAGGCGTAAATCCAGCGTGGCTTGTTGATAGGGCCGTAAACCAGATTGGAGTTTTCTGGGTCAAACTCGCCGTCGCCACACATACCATACACTTCCGATGTGGAAGGGAAAATGACGCGGGTTTTATATTTGACTGCCTGACGGATGATGGGCAGATTGGCTTCAAAGTCCAATTCAAAAACACGCAGCGGATCTTTCACATAGGTAGAAGGCGTGGCAATCGCGACCAATGGCAGAACGACATCACATTTGCGTACGTTGTACTCAACCCACTCTTTATTGATGGTGATATCACCTTCAGAAAAGTGAAAGCGTGGATGATCCAGCAGATGGCTGATGCGCTCGGATTGCATGTCCATACCATAGACTTCCCAGTCGGTGGTTTCAATAATGCGATTGGACAAGTGGTGGCCGATAAAACCGTTGACGCCAAGAATAAGAACTTTTTGCATGATAGATTTAAGCGATGAGATTGAAATATTGTTCAGTAGAGACAGGTTGTCCGTTATGACGGAGCTCATGAATATGGATGACGCCATCAGCAGTAACGCCAAAGAACTGCTGGCCGATGACATGCACGCCTAAATCCGGCTTTTTCCCCAGTAAAGTTGTCAGTGTATCAGTTTGGAATTGAGCTTCGTCACGATAGCGGGCTCGGGCGATCATGAAGCGCTCACTCTTGCCGTTAGTTGTTACATCAAAAAAAGCGCCAGGATAGGGAGGCGCTACGGCACGAATCAGGTTGTAGATTTCCTGGGCGGGCTGCTCCCAGTCAATCCGCCCATCTTCAGGCTTGCGACCGCCAAAATAACTGCCATTGGCAAGATCATTCGGTAAGCGCGGCGCATTGCCTGCAATTACCGCAGGCAATGCCTGCCAAAGTGTCTGTTCTGCGGCGACACACATTTTATTGAAAGCGTCTTCGCCGGTATCGTCGGGCAAAATGGGTACAGCAGTTTGCGCAATGATGGCCCCTGCATCAGGTTTCGCCACCATTTCATGCAACGTCGCGCCAGTTTCTGTGGCCCCCTTGAGTACCGCCCAATTGGTTGGAGCACGACCACGAAATTTAGGCAATAAAGAGCCATGCATATTGTAGGCACCCTGACGTGCTTTTTCGAGCAGGGAGGTGGGCAGCATGTAGCGATAGTAAAAGGCAAAAATGAAATCAGGCTGAATGGTATCGAGCTGTTTCTCAATTTCTGCCAGTTCAGCCTGCTCAGGGAAAACTGCCGGGATCTGATAGTCGTGCGCTACTTCGGCAACGCTGTCAAACCAGATCTTTTCCCAGGGGTTGTCGTGATGCGTCACGATCAGGCTGATTTCAAAGCCCGATTGTTTTTGTGCAGCCAATAACACTTTCAAACAACGAACGCCGACATTGCTGTAGGCAAAAACGACAACTTTCTTCAAGAAACTAACTCCGTTTAGAGATGAGAGGAAGGCGATGGTGGGGTATTTTCAAGAATCGCTTGCAGCACGTAACGTGGGCGCTCGCGAACTTGTTGGTAAATGCGGCCGACATATTCACCCAGGAGTCCCAGACCAAATAGCACTACACCCAAGAGAAAGAAGGAAATGGCAAACAGGGTAAATACCCCTTCGGCCTCAGAACCAATAAAGAGGCGGCGGCCGATCAGCACCACTACCAGGATGGCTGACAGTGCCGATAACGCTACCCCAACTACCGACAGCCATTGCAAAGGTACCACTGAAAAACTGGTCACCAGGTCAAAATTGAGACGGATCAAACTATAGAGCGAATACTTGGATTCCCCTGCAAAACGCTCTTCATGTTCAACATGAATTTCGGTCGGTTTGCTGGCAAAAGAATAGGCCAAAGCCGGAATGAAGGTATTAACTTCACGACATTGGTTAATCGTGTCAATGATGCGACGTGAATAGGCACGCAGCATACAGCCCTGATCGGTCATTTTGATGCGGGTAATGCGCTCGCGCAGGCGGTTCATGGCACGTGATGCTTTTTTGCGCCACCAGATATCCTGACGTTGGTTGCGAATGCTGCCAACGTAATCATAGCCTTCATGCATTTTGGCCACCAGATTACCGATTTCTTCGGGGGGGTTCTGCAAGTCGGCATCCAAGGTGACAATAATGCGGCCACGAGTGCGTTCAAAACCAGCCAGAATCGCCATATGTTGGCCAAAATTGCCATTAAACAAGATAACGCGGGTCACATCGGGGCGTTTGTGGAACTGATCAGCCAGCATTTGTGGCGAGCGATCACGACTGCCATCATTGATGAAAATGATTTCGTAACTCAGATTGAGTGCATCCAGTGCGGGATATAGCCGGGAAAAAAGCGCTTCAAGTCCATCTTCTTCGTTGTAAACGGGAATGACAACAGACAACTCCGGCTGAAGTTGACCAGGCAAACCTGCTGCCTCATTCTCGGGCAGATCAAGTGAGACGGTTTTAAATAATGGGTGAGGAGTATTCATTCGCTTAGCAAGTCCCAAAATGATAGCCGGATTAGCTTTTTGCCAGTATATAGACGCCAACTATAATAATGCCCATTCCTACCATACGTTGTATAGAGAGGTTTTCCCCGAGCAAATACCAGGCGCCCAATGCATTAACCACATAGCCTAGCGACAACATGGGGTAGGCAATCGATACATCGACGCGCGACAAACCCATGATCCAGACAGCCACCGAAAGAACATAGCAAGTCAATCCACCGATGATAGGCAATTGACTCATCAATTTGATGCCAATCGGCCAAATATTGGCCAGTGAGAAATCAAAATGTCCAACGGCATTCACGCCAGCTTTAAGCAACAATTGGGCGCAGGCATTGAGCATGACACCGGTAACAATCAATATGACAACAATAGGGCTCATGAGTTGAATTTTTCTAGGGTTTACTGACAAAAACGCGGCGCTGGTCTCGGGCGATGACAGTCATCGGCAGATCTTCCTGCAGCAGTGTGTCAAATGTCGCGGGTGGCATCATGGCGACGGGTGACACATCTGTCAACCAGCGAGTCTTGAAACCATCCAGATCGGTCAGCCATTTTTGCGGCTCTTGCTGAACACCAAACTCCATTTCATCGGCATGTTTGACGAGTGTGAAGGTGCGTTGTAAATAAAAAGGCATGGTCTGATCGTACATATTCACTGCATACAGCGGCGTTTCAGGCCGAATGACAGATTGCAGTTTGGGCAGCATGGATAATCCTGATGACACTGCAGCCAAGGGTGCAAAGCCTAGCAGAATCAAATGAGATAGTGCCACACCACCGACTGCCATGGATAGTACGGCACGCGTGCGCTGCTCCTCTCTGTCACTGATCCAGCGATTATGCAAAATGGCGCCAATCAACAAGATGATCAGTGCTGTCATGATCCAGGGTTGATATTGTCTTAATAATTCACCGTGCAGTTGGTCACTGGCAAATCGCTGAATTTGCCAGGTGACGCCCAAGCCTGCCAGAGAGAGAAAAATGGTCAGCCAACCATTAATACGAAACCAGCCAGTGCCGTGTAAGTTATCCATGGCGCGTGCAATCAGCAGCGCCAGCGCCGGAAAAACCGGCAAGATGTACGAGGGTAATTTGGAACTGGACATGCTGAAAAAGAAAAAGATGAATACAAACCAGACCAGCAGCAATTTGCCTACCTGAAAGTCATGATTTTTTTCTCGTAACGGTCCGGTAAAAATGGTTGGTAACCAACCCAGCCAAGGTATCAGGCCACCAATCAGCAAAGGGAAAAAGTACCACCAGGGGCCTTCACGATGATGTACCTTGGTCAAAAAGCGCTGAAAGTGTTCGTGGATAAAAAAGAATTGCGGAAATTCGGGGTTGGCAATTGATACCGCGACAAACCAGGGTACGGTGATGGCAAAAAAGATCAGCAGGCCGCTCAGCCAATTCAGGCTTTTGAGCAATGCCCAATCACGTGACCAGAGCAGATAGAGCACCATCACTGCACCCGGTAGCACAATGCCAATCAAGCCTTTGGATAAGACAGCCAATGCCATACCAGTCCAGCATAAACCCATCCAGAACCCATGTATCGACTTGATTTCCCGATGATGCTGAGCAATCAGCAAGCTGCAAAGCGCCAGGCTCATCATGCCTGATAAGCCCATGTCCAGGGTGTTGATATGACCGAGTGCACTCCACCAAAAACACGAGGCAAGTACGGCACCTGCGTATAAGCCAGTGCGCCGGTTGTAAATGCGACGGCCCGCATAGGCCGTGAGCACAATGCCAAAAAAGCCAGTCAGACCAGTCCATAGACGAGCCTGCCAGTCACCCAGACCAAAGACTTCAAAGGTTGCCGCCGTGACCCAGTTTTGCAGGGGGGGTTTTTCAAAATATTTGAGGCCATTTAAGCGCGGGGTGATCCAGTCACCAGTTGCCACAATTTCGCGCGCCATTTCGGCGTAGCGGCCTTCATCGGTTTTGACGAGCGGGCGAAAGCCGAGCGCGCCGAACCAGGCGACTGCCAGCAAAATCAGCAATGGCAGCATCAAGCGCCGGGATGGCTCAGTATGTATGGAGAAGTTCACAGGAGTATTTGTAAAGTGGCTTGAAAATATAGCCTAAGCTGGGCATTTTAGCTGTATTCTCCCTGGGGGTATAGGGTGTGTTGTACGCTTTGTACAGTGCACTATTCTTTTTCAATCAGCAACGCTGCCAAGACACGACGACCTTCGCTCATCAAAATATTATAGGTGCGGCAGGCTGCCTTGATATCCATGGTTTCTACGCCAATGCGTTTCGGCATCAAGGGAACCAGCCATTCAGGTCTTGGAAAGCGCTGGCGCTGGCCAGTGCCAAAGATGATGACTTCGGGTTCCCAGGCCAGTAGTTGTTCAAAATGTTCAGCGCTGAGTTCGTCAAACTTGCCGACTGGCCAGCTTTGTACTGCCTTTTCAGGCATGACTAAAACGCTGGACTCATAGCGGATGGCATTGATTTCGATAAAGCCGTCGCCATAGGCGGTGACGGTCTGATATTGCTGGGTGGGAGCGGTTTGCAGTTTCACAGTGGTCGACGAATCAGGTGGCATGAAGCGTGTGCAATGGCACACAAAAAAGCGGTTAGGTGCTAATTTTAGCCCTTTTATGTTCAGTCTTCGTGATTGCATGCTTTAGAATCAGAGACCTGCTGCAATAAATTGATCCAAACTCTCACAATGACAGGATGTACGCTCGTGCAACCCATACTTAAATCAGCCAAGCTGGCCAATGTTTGCTATGACATTCGTGGACCAGTCCTGGAACGTGCCCGCCAGATGGAAGAAGAAGGGCACAAAATCATCAAACTCAATATTGGCAATCTGGCCGCGTTTGGTTTTGATGCGCCCGAAGAAATCGTGCATGACATGATGATCAACCTGCCCAATGCGGCGGGTTATACCGATTCCAAAGGACTTTTTGCACCTCGTAAAGCGGTGATGCATTACACCCAGCAGCAAGGTGTCAAAGGTGTGACGCTGGAAGATATTTACCTCGGCAATGGCGCATCGGAATTGATCGTGATGGCGACCAATGCACTCTTGAACGATGGCGATGAACTGCTCTTGCCAGCGCCTGATTATCCCTTGTGGACAGCGGCGGTGAGTCTGTCGGGTGGTACGCCGGTGCACTATATGTGCGACGAAGACAATAACTGGCAACCCAATCTGGATGACATTCGCAAGAAAATCACGCCCAATACCAAGGGGATTGTAGTCATCAATCCCAATAATCCTACTGGCGTTTTATATAGCGATGAGCTGCTCAAGGAAATTGTGGCGATTGCGCGCCAGCACGGGCTGATCATTTTTGCCGATGAAGTGTATGACAAGGTGTTGTATGACGGTGTCAGGCATACGGCGCTGGCATCGTTGTCTGAAGATGTGTTGACGGTGACTTTGAACAGTCTCTCAAAAAGTTATCGCTCCTGTGGTTATCGTGCCGGCTGGATGATTGTGTCGGGCAATAAGGAGCCGGCTCGTGACTATATTGAAGGCCTCAACATGCTGTCGTCAATGCGTCTGTGTGCCAATACGCCGGGTCAACTGGCCATTCAAACCGCATTGGGTGGTTATCAGAGTATCAACGATCTGGTTGGCCCCGGTGGTCGCTTGCTACGGCAGCGTGATCTGGCTTACAAGATGATGATTGAAATTCCTGGTGTGACCTGTGTCAAGCCACAAGCAGCCTTGTATATGTTCCCGCGTCTGGATCCCAAGGTTTATCCGATTACCGATGATCAGGCATTCATGGCGGATCTGTTGCGCGAAGAGAAGGTCTTGCTGGTGCAGGGCACGGGTTTCAACTGGCCTCATCCGGATCACTTCCGTCTGGTATTCTTACCCAATACCGATGATCTGACCGATGCGATGATACGAATCGCCCGCTATCTGGAAAATTATCGTAAACGTCACGGTACCAATTAATTTAAATTCACTATAACCCTTCGCCACAAAGTCACAAAACATACACAAAGAACACCAAGTTAAATCGCGGCCTGTCATGATGAAGCTTGGTGTTTTTGGTGTCTTTGCGGTGAGCAATTTTATTGATTATCCATAATGAACCCAGTCAAAGTTGGCCTGCTTGGCATCGGCACCGTAGGTAGTGGTACTTTCAATGTACTGAAGCGCAACCAGCAGGAAATTCGTCGACGTGCCGGTCGCGATATTGAAATCGCCATGGTGGCAGATCTCGATGTGGAACGTGCGCGTGAGCTGACCGGCGGCAATGTCACTTGCGTGAAAGATGCTCATGAAGTGATTGCCAATCCTGAAATTGATATCGTGGTTGAGCTGATTGGCGGTTATGGCATTGCCAAAGAGCTGGTGCTCAAGGCAATTGCGGCGGGCAAGCATGTGGTCACGGCCAACAAGGCTTTATTGGCAGTGCATGGCACCGAGATATTTAAAGCGGCGCAGGAAAAAGGCGTAATGGTGGCTTTTGAAGCGGCGGTAGCAGGTGGCATCCCGATCATCAAGGCCTTGCGTGAAGGACTGAGTGCCAACCAGATTCAATGGATTGCCGGCATCATCAATGGCACCACCAATTTCATTCTTTCTGAAATGCGTGACAAGGGCTTGTCGTTTGATGATGTCCTCAAAGAAGCACAACGACTTGGCTATGCCGAAGCCGACCCTACTTTTGATATTGAAGGGGTGGACGCTGCGCATAAAGCCACCATCATGAGTGCCATCGCCTTTGGTATTCCGGTACAGTTTGATAAGGCCTATGTGGAAGGCATCACCAAATTGCAGGCTGCTGATATTCGCTATGCCGAACAACTTGGTTATCGCATCAAGCTGTTGGGTATTGCGCGCAAGGCAGGGCATGGTATCGAGCTGCGGGTTCATCCCACCTTGATTCCCAGCAGGCGTCTGATTGCCAATGTGGAAGGTGCCATGAATGCCGTGCTGGTGCATGGTGATGCCGTGGGTGCGACCTTGTATTACGGCAAGGGGGCAGGTTCAGAACCGACCGCGTCGGCAGTGATTGCCGATCTGGTCGATGTGACTCGCACCTTGACGGCCGATCCTGGGCATCGTGTGCCATTCCTCGCATTCCAGCATGATGCCTTGTCTGACATGCCGATTTTGTCCATGGATGAAATCACCACAGCCTACTATCTGCGTTTGCGGGTGGCAGATAAAGCAGGGGTGCTGGCCGACATTACCCGCATTTTGGCCGATCGCAGTATTTCCATTGATGCCTTCTTGCAAAAAGAGGCTGATGAAGGTGAAAATCAGACTGACATCATCATCCTCACACATCAGACGCAGGAAAAAAACGCCAATGCCGCGATTGCGCAAATTGAAGCCTTGCCAACAGTTTCTGGCAAAGTTACGCGAATTCGTATGGAAGAGCTGAGCTAGGTTTTAAAACTGAATGGAGATCACCAGGACTGTTTTTGTCTTGGTGATGGTGCCGCTCAAAGTAGTCGGTGTGGATTCATGTCTTGATGATTTCATTTGAATGTCACAAAACAGCCTGATTCTTTTAGTAGAATCAACTTACTGTTAAAGGCATAAAAATGAAAATCTACTGCTTGATTGTTGCACTGTTTCTAGCTGCCTGCGCCACTGAGACTACTGCGCCAGAAAAAACTGCCTATGATGTCTTTTACGAGTGGAATACCACGATGCGTGCAGCGCTCAAGGCAGGAAAAATCAAGCATTCAACTTTTTACGAAGCGCGCAATCAACGTCTGAGTCAGTTACCTGATAATGAACCAATCAAACCGGTTCTGATGGCAGTGCAGCCCATGCTACTGGCTGGTGCCAAAGCTTTTGAAGCTGGCAAGATCAGCCAGGACCAGTTCAACGATATTAAAAGACAGGCGAATGACTCGATCGAATCCAGCCTCAGAGCTCGAGAAGTCAGCTTAAAAGCGCAATCCATGCAAAGTAATCAGCGTCCCGTTACTGCGGGTGTGGCCTATCTTTACAGTGAACAATTGCAAAAAGGTGTGATGTTGCCGATTGCTACAGGGATTCCCAATCCTGATGCAAAAAAATGTCAGGCAGTATCGGCGGACACAGTGGAAATTAGCTGTACCCACGCTGCTGACCAGCCCCAATCAAAATAAGTCAATATTGGATATAGATGGTACTGGGTTCAGTGCTGGTTCAGTTTGATGGATCGGGAATGATGGTGGACGGATCGGGTGAAAGTCTTGCCAAATTCATATGACAAGACTTCAATTCAGTTGATCAACGACGACGATCAGTCAAGCCATTGTGGTTGAGATCGTGTTGATTATCATGTTTTTGACGATAGATTCTTGCGCTATCACGATTGGCTTCGGCGTGTAATTCAGCGTGTTCCTGTTTGGTGACGACACCATCGGCCTTGGCCGCTGCTTCATCAGTTTTCAGTTTGACTTCACGGCGCTCCAGGCGATTGGCTTCGCGCTGGGTAAGCTGACCAGATTCGATACCTTTATCAATACGTTGCTCCTGGCGAGCTTCACGTTGATCCAGCTTGGGTGTGCTTTGTGCCTGAGCTGAGATTGACACAGAAACAGCCGCCAGACCTAACAAAAATACTGCGCTTACTTTTTTCATGAGAACTCCGTTTTGTTGTTGAAAGAGATACTGCTTATGGGCAATAACGAGTGGGTATAACTTGGGTTGACAGCATTTTCCAGTTAATGTGAAATTTTCCCATATGAAGTTTTGGGTATTTTTAGCTCATCAATAATTACGTTGTGACGCAGGTAGCTTACTTGCGACTGCGGCAATTGATGGGTAGATACATGGGTTCGATATTGGTTTTATTGGGGCCCTTGACGGTCATATTGCCGGGCACTGGGCCATTGCCACAAATCCAGGTAACCGGGACGATTGGGGCATCTTCTACGACGGCGGGTCGTAAAGTCAAAGTTTTGTCAATGATCGCGCCATGGGCGCTATTGCCAAAAGTGATGTGGATCGCTCCGTTATCGATCTGGATTGAACGGATGTAGTTGTTGACGATTTTTTCGGGTACGGGCAAAAAGGCTTCGGCATTATTGGCCGGAATTTTATGGGGTTTGGCACTCCATGCATCGGCAATCGGGGTTTTGACGATTTCGGCCAGGGGCAGAGCATCGACAATTTGCTGGCGCACCAGACGATCGATATAACTGGGTGCCGCCATCAAAGACATGATCGCCACAATAGCCATGACGACGAGTAGCTCGATCATCGTAAAACCCGCTTCGTTTGCCGACGAACAATGGCGCAGGTAAAAGTGTGTTGGCGGGTTGGGGCAGATCGTCGTCATGAAAAATTATGCCGTATATCGGTGCAGCGCTGTAGTCTGTTTGCAGTCTGTTACGGAAAATATACTCTGATGGAGTAAATTTATAGCGCTAATAATAAAGCACTTAAGCTATCCATTTTGATGGATACTCCACAGAAAATACCATTTCTGTGATGTTTTTGTCGTGCCGAGAAGGAAGCTGCTGATCGCTTTAATTCCTGCTTGAAGTGCTGGATGAGTGCGGATGAAATCCGTCATAAAAAAAGCCAGTCAATGACTGGCTTTATCTAGTTGAAAACAGCGTTCAATGTCGTGGTGTATGAGCCGTCCAGTGATGGGTGACTTCACCAGCCAGATTGATACTTTCAAGGTGAACATCAAAACCCCAGAGTCGTGCCACATGTTTGAGCACTTCTTGTGCACCATCATGAAGCGGCCTGTCATTATGTTGTGCATGGCGCAGGGTCAGTGCACGATCACCGCGCAGATTGACATTCCATACCTGAATATTGGGTTCGCGGTTGCCCAGGTCATATTGGCGCGACAGGGCTTCACGCACATGTCGGTAGCCGGTGTCATCATGAATTGCCGAGACTTCCAGATCAGGCGCATCCTTTTCATCCAAAATCGCAAACAGGCGAAAATCACGCATGATCTTGGGCGACAGGAACTGACTGACAAAACTTTCATCCTTGAAGTTACGCATAGCCTGATCCAGTGTGGGTAGCCAGGGGGCACCGGCAATATCCGGGAACCAGCGGTAATCTTCTTCGGTGGGTGATTCACAAATCCGCTTGATATCGGTGTACATTGCAAAACCCAGTGCGTAAGGATTAAAGCCGCTATAACCGGGATGATTGACTGTAGGTTGGTAAATCACATTGGTATGCGAGCTCATCCATTCGAGCATCATGCCGTCATGCAGATAACCATTGTCGTACATGGTGTTGAGCAGTCGATGGTGCCAGAAGGTGGCCCAGCCTTCATTCATCACCTGGGTCTGGCGTTGCGGATAAAAATATTGGGCAATCTTGCGCACAATGCGCACCACTTCGCGTTGCCAGGGTTCAAGCAAAGGGGCGTTCTTTTCGATGAAATAGAGCAGGTTTTCCTGTGGCTCAGCCGGAAAGCGGCGCGTCGCAGCGATCTCATCTTCACGTTCGGCACGACGCGGCAGGGTGCGCCACAGTTCATTGACCTGTTGCTGCAAATAGAATTCGCGTTCTTCGCGGCGGCTACGTTCTTCCTGCAAAGACAGTTTGGCGGGACGACGATAGCGATCCACGCCATGATTCATCAGTGCATGGCAGGAGTCGAGGGTTTCTTCTACGGCATCCAGGCCATAGCGTTCTTCACATTCGGCAATATAATTTTTGGCGTAGACCAGATAATCAATGATGGATGACGCATCGGTCCACATCCGAAACAGATAATTGCCCTTGAAAAAACTGTTGTGTCCATAGGCCGCATGGGCGATCACCAGGGACTGCATGGCCATGGTGTTTTCTTCCATGAGGTAGCTGATGCAGGGGTTGGAATTGATGACAATCTCATATGCCAGCGCCATATGACCACGTCGATAATTTTTTTCAGTGGCAATAAACTCTTTGCCGTAACTCCAGTGGCGGTAATTGACTGGCATGCCCACCGAGGCATAGGCATCCATCATCTGCTCGGAGGTGATGATCTCCAGTTGATTCGGGTAAGTGTCCAAGCCATACACTTCAGCAGTTTGACGAATCACATCATGGTATTGCTCGATGAGTTCAAAGTTCCAGTCGCTGGAAGCGGGCAAGGGAACCTCGGCACGCTTGAAGGCGGGCGTTTTACCATCACGCCAGGCATGCAGACGATCTGTGGTTGGCGCTTTCATTGCGGCACTCATACGGGCACTCCTTCCTTCTTGAACAATTCGCGGAAGATGGGATAGATCTCACCCGGTGACAGGACTTTACGCATCGCAAAGTGCTTGTATTCCTCGGCAATTTTGGCGTAATCAGTCCACAGGGTTTGCTCGGCCTCGGCGACTTGCACATAGGCAAAATAACGCACGGCGGGCAAGAGATGATCAACAATCATGTCATGGCATTTGCCACTGTCCTGATACCAGTTATCCCCATCACTGGCTTGTGCCATGTAGATATTCCATTCATTGCTGGGATATCTGGCGCGCATGATGTCATTGGCCAGAATCAGCGCGCTGCTGACCACGGTACCGCCGGTTTCGGTCGAATGAAAAAACTCGTCTTCATTGACTTCCTGTGCCTGGGTATGATGGCTGATGAAAACCAGTTCAATCTTTTCGTAATGCCGTGTCAAAAACAGGTAGAGCAGCAAGAAGAAGCGTTTAGCCAAATCCTTGCGTCCCTGATCCATCGAGCCAGAGACATCCATCAAGCAAAACATCACGGCCTTGGTGGTAGGGACGGGCACCTTGATGCGGCTGCGATAACGCAGATCCAACGGGTCCAGATAAGGAATCCGGTTGACCTTGGCACGCAGGGCATCAATCTTGAGTTGCAGCGCTTCCATCATCTGCCGTGCCATGACATCGGTAGGCAGATGCTCTTTGCGTAGTGCTTCCATTTCTTCTTCAAGCTGGCGCAGCTCGCTTTTACTGCTGCTGCCTAAAGCGATACGACGTCCCAGCGCACCGCGCATGGAGCGCACCACATGCAGATTGTTGGGTGTGCCGTCACTGGAAAAACCAGCGCGTTGCGACTTCCAGTCAGGAATATCAGCCAGTGCTGTTTTGATGAGGTTGGGCAAGGCCAGATCTTCAAAAAAGATCTGCATGAATTCTTCTTTGCTGAGCTGAAAGACAAAGTCGTCCTGACCTTCACCACTGTCACTGGCCTCATTGCCGTTACCGCCACCGCCGCCGCCCTGACCACCCTTGGGGCGCTCAATTTTGTCGCCTTTGACAAAGTCCTGATTGCCGGGATGGATCATTTCACGTGTGCCACCCTGACCATGTTGAAAGACGGGTTCAGAAATGTCGCGTTTGGGGATATGAATTTCTTCGCCGCGCTCCAGGTCGCGGATGCTGCGTTCATTGATGGCACGTTTGACGGCATCTTTGACCTGGTCTTTATAGCGGCGTAAAAAACGCTCTCGATTGCCAACCGACTTGTTTTTGCCTGCCAGCCGACGATCGATGATTTGCTGCAAATGCATCGCCGCTTTTGTCATGAATCATCCTTTAAATGGTGGCAATCCACGCTGTCAACGTGCCTGCCCTATATTTATTGAGGGACTTCTTCATCGAGTCACAGACCTGCGCCTGGAAGGCACAGGCCCTTGGCTTACGAACTCTTGCGTACTCGCAAATACCATTCACACAATAAACGTACTTGCTTGGGTGTATAGCCTTTTTCCACCATACGATTGACAAAGTCTTCATGTTTTTTAACTTCATCAACACTGGCCTTGGCATTGAAGCTGATCACCGGCAACAGCTCTTCCGTATTGGAGAACATTTTCTTCTCGATCACGGTGCGCAGTTTTTCGTAGCTGGTCCACAATGGGTTTTTACCACCGTTATTGGCCCGTGCTCGCAAGACAAAGTTGACGATCTCGTTACGAAAATCCTTGGGATTGGCAATGCCTGCTGGCTTCTCGATTTTTTCAAGTTCGCCATTCAGGGCGACACGGTCAAACACTTCACCGGTGTCCGTGTCACGATATTCCTGATCCTGAATCCAGTAGTCGGCATAAGTGACATAACGGTCAAAGATGTTCTGACCATATTCGCTATAGCTTTCCAGGTAAGCAGTCTGGATTTCCTTGCCGATGAACTCGGCGTAACGCGGTGACAGCAACTCCTTGATGAAGCCGATGTACTTTTGTTCCAGTTCTGCCGGAAACTGCTCGCGCTCGATCTGCTGTTCCAGCACATACATCAGGTGCACTGGATTGGCGGCGACTTCAGTGCTGTCAAAGTTGAATACCTTGGACAATATCTTGTAAGCAAAGCGGGTGGAAATACCGCTCATGCCTTCATCGACACCGGCAAAGTCGCGATATTCCTGATAGCTCTTGGCACGCGGATCAGTGTCCTTTAGGTTTTCGCCATCATAGACCTGCATCTTGGAATAGAGGCTGGAGTTTTCAGGCTCTTTGAGACGCGTAAGGATGGCAAACTGCGACATCATCTTCAGTGTACCGGGCGCACAAGTGGCTTTGGCCAGGGAGGAGCCGCGCAAGAGTTTTTCGTAAATATGGACTTCTTCGGAAACCCGCAGGCAATAAGGCACCTTGACGATATAGATCCGATCAAGAAACGCCTCATTGTTTTTGTTGTTGCGAAATGCCTTCCACTCGCTCTCGTTACTGTGGGCTAATACCACACCGTCAAATGGAATCGCACCGAAGCCTTCAGTACCTTTGAAGTTGCCTTCTTGAGTGGCAGTCAGCAAAGGATGCAAGACCTTGATGGGCGCCTTGAACATTTCAACAAATTCCAGCAAGCCCTGGTTGGCCAGGCACAGGCCACCCGAATAGCTATAGGCGTCCGGGTCATCCTGCGCAAAGGTTTCGAGCTTGCGAATATCCACCTTGCCCACCAAGGAAGAGATATCCTGATTGTTTTCATCACCAGGTTCAGTCTTGGCAATGCCAACTTGCTTAAGGATGGATGGGTAACGTTTGACCACTCTGAACTGACGAATATCGCCACCAAATTCATCCAGGCGTTTGACTGCCCAAGGTGATAGAACACGGTTCAGATAACGGACGGGTATCCCATATTCCTTTTGCAGAATCGGACCATCTTCAGTTGGATCAAACAGACCCAGGGGCGACTCATTGACCGGTGAACCTTTGATGGCATAGAAGGAGACTTCTTCCATGAGCTGCTTTAAGCGTTCGGCAATGGAGCTCTTGCCACCACCGACTGGCCCAAGCAGATAAAGAATCTGTTTCTTTTCCTCCAAACCTTGTGCGGCATGGCGGAAGTAAGACACAACTTGTTCGATCGCGTCTTCCATGCCATAAAACTCGGCAAAGGCTGGATAGATTTTAATCACCTTGTTGGCAAAGATACGTGACAGTCGCGGGTCGTTGCGAGTGTCCACAGTTTGAGGTTCGCCGATGGCTTTGAGCATACGCTCGGCCGCACTGGCATAGGTAATCGGCTCACGCTTACACAATTCGAGATACTCTTGCAGAGACATCTCTTCTTCGCGTTTACGTTCGTAGCGCGCGGTGAAATTGCTGATCACATCCATAGATTACCTCCCGGAGTTGTAAACAATCTTTCTTGCCACTTCAAACCACCATGACTTAACGTTAGCATAGTCTGGTACGTTTAACGTGATTGTGGAAATAAGCACACAAAAGCCAGTCAATTCACTAAAAGGACAGGCAAGTAACATGCCTCCTTCTTTGTTGATGCGGCGCTATATCCAAAAACAATTTCTCATATTTACCAATCAAAAAGTAGCTGGGTAAATCCTATAACTAAAATGCATGATGGTTCATATTCCTTGGGCAAAATCAATCATGCTTAGTTCACCGTATACGCTTGAGTCGTGACAAAGATTTTTGTGGCGGCAAGTGCGATAATCACCGTTTATATCAACCGTTTTCATGGCCGCTGGTGCAGAGGTTTGTGTTGGCATGCAAGCGCTGGTCAATTGTTGTCAAGTAGTCATTAAGTCATCTCGTTAGTTATTTATACACCTGGGTAGTAAAAAAATAAGCTATTTATTTACGCACTTAATACCTAATAAAAACCCATATACTCCCAATTTATTCCATTAAATAATCCTATTTATGCATTACTTTTCTACTCGCGGCGTGAATCTTTCTGTCGCTCCTGCACAGACTTTTTCACAAATTTTGCTGGGTGGTCTGGCCCCGGATGGGGGGTTGTATTTGCCGGAAACCTATCCGCAGGTCAGCGATGCCGAGCTGACTGCCTGGCGCAGATTGTCCTATGCCGAGCTGGCCTATGAAGTGTTGCGCAAATTTGCTACGGACATTGATCAGGCCGATTTAAAGCTGCTGGTCGAAAAAACCTACACACCTGCGGTCTATTGCAATGCGCGCTTGGGTGATGATGCCAATGCAATTACGCCTTTACATCTGTTGGGTAAAGAGCAGGGTGCCTTGCTATACCTGCAGGCGCTATCCAATGGCCCCACATTGGCTTTTAAAGATATGGCCATGCAACTGCTGGGTAATCTGTTTGAATATATCCTGACCAAACAGGGTGCCGCGCTCAATATCCTGGGTGCAACGTCTGGCGATACCGGTAGTGCAGCCGAGTACGCCATGCGCGGCAAACATGGCATTCGTGTTTTTATGTTGAGTCCACATAAAAAAATGAGTGCCTTTCAAACTGCACAGATGTTCAGTCTGCAAGACGATAATATTTTCAACATTGCTGTTGAAGGCGTGTTTGATGATGCACAGGATATCGTCAAGGCAGTTTCCAATGATCTGGCCT
The DNA here is from genome assembly GCF_049675895.1 of Ampullimonas aquatilis. Taxonomy (GTDB): domain Bacteria; phylum Pseudomonadota; class Gammaproteobacteria; order Burkholderiales; family Burkholderiaceae_D; genus Ampullimonas; species Ampullimonas aquatilis. Next base: position 1,435,139 of record NZ_CP183834.1, read on the forward strand.
TCAAGGCACAGCAAAAGATTGGTACTGTCAACTCCATCAACTGGGCGCGGGTGGTGGCGCAAGTGGTGTACTACTTCCGTGGTTATCTGACTGCGACGACCAGCAATGATCAGAAAGTCTCTTTTACTGTGCCATCAGGTAACTTTGGCAATATCTGTGCGGGCCATATTGCCCGCATGATGGGGCTGCCAATTCATCGCCTGGTTGCCGCCACGAACGAGAATGATGTGCTGGATGAATTTTTCCGCACCGGTGTGTATCGTGTTCGCAAGTCAGCCGAGACCTATCACACTTCCAGTCCATCCATGGATATTTCCAAGGCATCCAATTTCGAGCGTTTCATCCATGACCTGTTTGGCCGCAATCCAGTGCGCACTGCCGAGCTCTTTGCCAAGGTGGATCATGAAGGTGGTTTTGATATTTCTGCTACGCCTGAATTTGCCAGCGTGCAGCAATACGGTTTCGTTTCGGGCAAGAGCACGCATGCAGATCGGCTGAACACGATTCGCCAGATTGCCGAGCAGTACGGGGTGATCATTGACACGCACACCGCCGATGGCGTCAAGGTGGCACGCGAACATCTGGAAGCGGGCATTCCCATGATCGTGCTGGAAACGGCCTTGGCGGCCAAATTCAACGAGACCATTCAGGAAGCCCTGGCGCAGAATGCCCCACGTCCCAAAGGTTTTGAAAATATTGAAGCCTTGCCACAACGCTTTGTGGTGATGCCCGCCAAAGCCGAAGACATCAAGGCCTATGTGGCAGGGCATACCGCGCTGTGAGGTTCATTGAGAAATCTGTCCAATTTCATCGGGACGGTTTGGTGGCAGTCATGGAGCAGCCATGAAGGTTTTTGGCATAGTTGGTTATTCCGGGGCAGGAAAAACCACCCTGATTGAAAAACTGTTGGTGCATTTTCGGCAACAAGGTATCAAGGTTTCTATCATCAAGCACTCACACAAGGGTTTTGATATTGACAGGCCCGGCAAGGATTCCTGGCGACACCGTGAGGCCGGTGCCTGCGAGGTGCTGATTGCCTCCGATTCGCGTTGGGTATTGATGCATGAGCTGCATAATCAAGCCGAACCTGATCTGGCCGAATTACTCACCCATTTTTCGCCTTGTGATCTGGTTTTGGTGGAGGGTTATAAGTCGATGCCGATTCCCAAGCTGGAAGTCTGGCGTTATGCTGATCAACTGGAAACTTTACCCAATGCGGTCAATGTGGCTCTTGAGCGGCCGCTACGTTATCCCACTGATACTCATATTTTGGCGTTGGCGACGGATCAGGCCGCGTTGCCTGATCCGTCGCGTCATGTGGATTTGCTTGATGTGAATGAGGAAGTTTCAATTGCCAGTTTTATTTTGGCGTCTGCCATGCCGGTCGAGCAGGTGCCAGTCAGAAGCCAGTCTGCACGAGGAGCTGCGTGAAATGGACATTCGGATCCGCTACTTTGCCAGTCTGCGTGAAAAGCTGGGTGTGAGTGAAGAGCAGGTCGATTTGCCTCATGAGGTGAAAACGCTCGGCAATCTGCAAACCTGGTTATGCGCACGTGGTGGTGTGTGGGCAGAAGCATTGGCGCCTGGACGGGCAGTGCGAATTGCGCAAAATCAAACCGTTTGCACTTCAAGTGAATTACTTAAAGTTGATTCTGAGGTTGCTTTTTTTCCACCTGTAACAGGTGGATAATTATTATTAATCAATAATATGGCAATTTTTATTAAAGTAATTTCAGAGGATTTTAACTTCGGTGATGAGCTGTCTGCCTTGCGTGCGACTAACACCGGAATTGGCGCGATAGTGAGTTTTTTGGGGACCGTGCGCGATATGAACCGTGGCGAAGTCGTCACCCAAATGGCGCTTGAGCATTATCCCGGTATGACAGAAAAATCCCTGCAGACAATTGGTGAGCAGGCGATGGCACGCTGGCAAATTGAGGATGCGCTGGTCATTCATCGCTATGGTGCTTTGCAACCTGGCGACCAGATTGTGCTGGTCGCCGTCACGTCAGCGCATCGTGGTGAGGCGTTTCAGGCTTGTGAGTTCATCATTGATTATCTGAAGACCGAAGCACCATTCTGGAAAAAAGAGTCCACGCCGTCTGGCAGTCACTGGGTCGATGCGCGTGACACGGATCAGACCGCCTTGCAAAAATGGCAGACTCAAAAAGATGAGGACGGGAGTACAACCACCTCGTAGCGCGATCCTCATGGCTGATGTTCCCCGGCAAGGTGCTGCAAGGGGTGATTGTCAGCGCTTACAAAAAATTGTCTGGGCTAAATTGTCAGCACTTAATCCAGCTTCCAGATCAATAGTGTAAGCACCCTTGAATTTGTGATTTAGTTCACGCAGAATGCCTTGTCATCCCCTTCGAATATTTCTTTATTGTCTGGTTGTTCATCTTGAATAGCATTTCCTTGCCCCTTGATCTTGAAAACATGAACAACCCGGCCGAGCCTGGACAACGTCTGTCCGGTTTTTTGCCGATTTTCAATTCGCAAGCCAGGGTCTTGATTCTGGGTAGTTTTCCTAGCGAGGCCTCGCTCGAAAATCAGCGCTATTACGCTCATCCGCAAAACCAGTTCTGGAAATTGCTGGCGCAGGTGCTGGGTGAGCCGCTGGTGGAGTTGCCTTATCCACGCCGTCTGGACGTCATCAAGTGGCATCGGATTGCCTTGTGGGACGTCTATGCGGTCTGTGAAAGAGAAGGTAGCCTGGATGCCAAAATCACCAACGCGATTCCCAATGATTTCCTGACGCTGTTTTCAGCGGCACCCAATATCAAACGAATTTTCTTCAATGGCCGCACAGCCGGTCGTTTTACGCCCTGGTTCCGTGAGCGGGGTTATGAAACCCAAGTCCTGCCTTCTTCCAGCCCAGCCAATGCCACGCTGAATTTTGAGCAAAAGCTCGAATTCTGGCGCGAAATCGCCAAGTGATTGCTGCCTGATTGGGATGCCGGGCAATGCTGCTTGGCAGGCAGGTTTTTATCAGATGATAAAAATCGCTAAATAACACCATGATTGACGTGTTGCAGCGGCCAAAATAGGCGCGTTTTCTTTTACACTGCCTGTATGAGTCTAATCAGAAGAAAATCCATCGAGGCCGTGGAATCCCGCAAGCCTGCACGTTCGCGTCAAGCTCATGACGAACAGCAGGATGACGCGACATTGGTCAACAGCCCCTCAACATCCCCAGATAATCTCAAGCCCCGGATTTCACGAAAAGGCTATCAGGCGCGTTATGCGCCAGTGACTTTTTCCGAAGAGTTTGGCGTGCGCTATCTGCACTTTGGTACTGTCTGGGTGCAGGGTGCCATGCGGATTCGCAAGCCCTTTGCGCTGGAACTGGAATATGCACAACAGATGATGATCTGGCTGCTGTGGTTGAACGAACCGAAGCATGTGGCCCAGTTGGGGCTGGGGGCTGCGGCGTTGACCAAGTTTTGCTGGAAGCATCTACCGGAATGTCAGGTGACTGCGGTGGAGTTGAATCCTGATGTGATTGCCGCCGCCTACAGCATGTTTAAGCTGCCGTACCCAGGCACGGTGGATGATCGCCTGCAGGTGTTGCAGGCCAATGCGATGGATTATGTGACTGATCCCGCGTTGCTTGGCACACTCGATGCCTTACAGGTGGATTTGTATGATGCCACGGCGCGTGGTCCGGTACTGGATAGCCCGGAGTTTTATCAGGGTTGTCGCGACCTGCTCAAGCCTGGCGGCATCATGACGATTAATTTATTTGGCGATCATGACAGTTATCCCAAAAATATTCGCCGGATTGAAAAGGCTTTTGGCAAGCACAATGTGGTGAGTCTGCCGGAAGTGCATCAGGGAAATGTTGTCGTGATTGCATTTCATTGTTATAACAACAAGCTTGCACCATTGCCGCGATCGGTTGAGGACTTTGGATTGCTCTACGAACGAGCCAAAGCGATTCAACTCAGTACCGGTTTATCGACGCGCAGTTGGGTGACGGCACTTAAACAGGTTTTGCTCGCCGATGCTTGATGGACGGCTGAAGGGACCGCTGAATATACAGCTATGTGCCTGGTTTGATGGCTGCTTCATGATCCAGCTCAGACCAGCCAGTGTTCGTTGTTAAAAATTTTCTAGTTGCTATTATCAATTCAACCCTTGTTCGAGAGAGTGCCATATCACCATGCCCACCCCCGCAAGTTCGTTGCCAACTTTTGCCAACACCACCATTTCTCGTGCCACTCGTTTAAATCTGGCCCAGCATATCGGGCCTTTGGAGTTGCGGGTTCTGGTCAAATGGCTGCATGAAGATCGTCTGATTCATCGCGAAGATCTGGAAGCTTTCTATCAGGATGCGGCACGTAAAAAAGCCGGTGTCCATCCTTTGTTGATGGTGGCTGATGCCAAGTTGCATTACGCAGGTCGTCCCGACAAAATCGCCGATATTGAATCATTGACTGAATGGTTGGCTGATAAGGTTGGCTTGCCATACATGTATATTGACCCACTCAAGGTGGACTTTACCCAGGTGGCAGACCTGATGTCATCGGCTTATGCCGGTCGCTACAAGATTTTGCCGATTGCGGTCAATAGCAATGATGTCACCGTGGCAACCTGCGAGCCGTTTGAGACGCAATGGAAGCCCGAGCTGGAAAAGATTTTGCGCAAGAGTGTGCGTCTGGTGGTTGCCAGTCCCACCGATATCAATCGCTATATTGCCGAGTTTTATAACCTTGCCAAATCGATGAAAAATGCGCTCAAACGCAATGGTGCGCAGGCTGCGCCGGGCTTTGAGCATCTGATTGAGTTGGGTGCCACTGGCCGGCCTTTGGATGCCAACGACCAGAGCGTTATCTATATCGTTGACTGGCTCTGGCAATACGCGTTTGAACAGCGCGCCTCTGATATTCATGTCGAGCCACGGCGTGATGCCGGGATCGTGCGGTTTCGGATTGATGGCGTGCTGCATCAGGTTTATCAGGTGCCAGTGACGGTATTGCAGGCGATGACGGCACGGATCAAGTTTTTGGCGCGGATGGACGTGGTGGAAAAACGCCGACCGCTGGATGGGCGCATTAAAGTGCGTAATCCGCGTGGTGAAGAAATTGAAATGCGCTTGTCCACTTTGCCAACCGCTTTTGGCGAAAAACTGGTGATGCGGATTTTTGATCCGGAAACCGTGATCAAGCAATTTGCCGCGCTGGGTTTTTCGAGCGAGGAGGAGGGCATCTGGAATGATCTGATCACCCGCCCCAACGGCATTATTCTGGTGACTGGGCCAACCGGTTCGGGCAAGACCACCACACTTTACAGTACGCTGCGTTTGCTCGCGACCGATCAGGTCAATGTGAGTACCATTGAAGACCCGATTGAAAACGTCGATCCGGCCTTGAATCAGATGCAGGTCAATCCGGCCATTGATCTGGGCTTTGCCGATGGCGTGCGGGCTTTGTTGCGGCAAGATCCGGACATCATCATGGTCGGTGAGATTCGTGACCTGGAAACCGCCGAAATGGCGATTCAGGCGGCGCTCACCGGTCACCTGGTATTCTCGACCGTGCACACCAACGACGCCCCGTCAGCCATCATTCGTTTACTGGAACTGGGTGTGCCATCGTATCTGATCAGCGCGACCTTGCTCGGTGTGATGGCGCAGCGGCTGGTGCGCACGCTTTGCCAGCACTGCAAGGCCCCCGATGCCAAGTTCAGCAATGACACCTGGAACAGTCTGATTTCACCCTGGACCTTCAATGAAAAACCCAATGCCTATGCGCCAGTGGGTTGTCTGGAGTGTCGTAATACCGGTTATATGGGGCGAGTGGGCATTTATGAATTGTTGACTGTCAGTGAAGAACTTAAGCGGCATATCCACGAAGCACCCAATATCTCGGCGATTCGTACCCAGGCAGTGCGAGATGGTTTACGGCCCTTACGGATTTCTGGCGCCATCAAGGTGGCTGAAGGTAAAACCACAATTGAAGAAGTGCTTGCTGCCACCCCGCGTATGGAAGTGCAGTTGGCGGCCGAACCCGTAACTGAGGCTGCCGTAGAGCCACGAACACCATCGCCTGCCGCTGCATCTGCCACGGTGAGTGCCCCCATTCAAGTTGCTGCGACTGAAACGGTGTTGGCAAAATAGGCCGCCATTTCTCATAGGCCTGCGTAATATAGTCGGGGGGAGTAAAAAAACTCCCCTTTATTTTTAGCACTTAACAGGCCAATTTACTATGGTACTCATAGGGAGTACATATTTTTTGAGTGTGTGGGCGATTTTTGGGGATCAATGGCTGTCATGGAAAAAGCGCTAAAACATGTCGGCGTAGATCACAATGACACGTGCCAGGCAGAATCAAGAGCCCACTCGATTTGCTACAGACGCGTGAGTAAGTTAACCAGCGCAGGCACTAAGTGTGGCCATGACATGCAGCGTGGTCAATGAGCATGCGTAAGGAGGAGCGGGCGGGGTGATGCTTGCCATCGTTTGCCATCAAGCCGTGCCTGCCAAAAGGCAGGCACTTAAAGCGTGAGATTACTTAGCGACTGGCAGCCAAGCGAATTGGGCGTTTGATTGGTGCCGACGCACTGCCTTTGGCAACGACCACCTTGACAGGTTTGGCGGTACTGCCAGCTTTAGCAACAGCGACGGGTGCAGCTTTGCCACTCGCTGTGTTGGTAGTGGGAACTGCTTTGACATTGGCGACTACCGACTTGCTATCCTTGCTGGTAGCCAGTACTGGCGTGACAGGTGCACTGGCTTTCACAGTGACAGTCTGTTTGACATAACTGACCTTGCCATTTTTGCCGACGATACGTACGGTTTTGCTGATGGTTTGGGTATCCGCCACTGTCTGAGCAGGTAGGGCTGATTTTTCAGCAGCATTGGCAACCATGGTCGGTGCTGGCGTGCCAACAGGAACGCGCATCACCAGCACCTGACCAGCACGGGCATCCCGTTTGATACCGTTCCAACCCTTGAGTTGTGTGACACTGACATGATAGCGATTGGCAACGCTGTATAGCGTATCGCCTTTGCGAACCTGATAGCTGATTTTTTTCATATCAGGTGTGTCGGGCTCAATCGCCATCACCGCATTGTCAGCAATATGCATCGGGATGTCATTGTCATTACTGGCCGTTTTGGGAATCAGAATGGTTGAACCGGCTTTCAAACGCATGCCTGCCGGAATGCGGTTCACGTCACGCAATACGGCAACCGGCACACTGAGTTGCTGGGAAATGTTTTCCAGACGAGTGCGTGATGACACGGTGTAAGAGGTCCAGGATGCCAGTGAGACATCACGGGCAATGGCAGCAGCCAGGTTTTTCTTGAATGCCTCGGCATTTTTGTAGGGCAGTAAAATTGGCAGATTGGTCGCACCTACAATCACAGGGCGATTGTAGGCTGGATTGAGCTGCTTGAATTCTTCGACTGGCATATTGGCCAAGCGGGCCGCTACGGCCACATCAATATCGCGCTTCATGTCCACCGATACAAAATAGGGGTGGTTAGGAATCTCAGGCAGGGCGATGTTGTAATTTTCCGGATTGGCAATCAGATTTTTGACCGCCTGCAGCTTGGGTACATAATTGCGTGTTTCTGCGGGCATATTGAGCGACAGATAATCGGTTGGTAGACCCAGGCGGCGATTTTTTTCAATCGCCCGGGTGACCGAGCCTTCGCCCCAGTTATAGGCTGCGAGCGCCAGATGCCAATCGCCAAACATATCGTGCAATTTGTTCAGATAATCCAGCGCGGCATTGGTGGAAGCAGTCACGTCACGCCGCTCGTCGCGAAACATGTTTTGCGCCAGGTTGTAATCTTTACCTGTAGAGGGAATGAACTGCCACATGCCCGCTGCTTTGGCGCTGGAAAATGCCTGTGGATTAAAGGCGCTTTCGATGAAGGGCAGCAAGGCCAGTTCGGTTGGCATGCCGCGTTTTTCCAGGGCATCAACCACATGGTAAAGATACAGCGAGGAGCGTTCGACCATGCGCTTGAAATTATCCGGCTTGGCTGAATACCACGATTCTTTCTCGGTCACCAGCGGGGACTCCAGATTGGGCATACCAAAACCATTGCGAATCCGCACTAGCAGATCGTTGCTGACAGCAGGGGTTTTGTTGTCATCCGCTGCTTGCTCGGGCAGGCTTTCAAAAAAGCGGATGTCTTTGACAGGAGGCAGTTCCACTTTATGAACCTGAGCTTCAGCAACGGGTGCTACACCGGTTTTGGCAGACTCTTGAACCGTACCTTGTACGGTAGTTGTGGCGGCATTGGCAACGACAGTGTTACTGGCAGTTTTACTACCTTCTTTGCTGTTGCCGGATGTAGTGTTGTGATAATCGTTAAACGGGGTAGAGGCACAACCACTTAACAAGGTGGCGATCAGTGCGGGAATCATGGCTGACTGGGCGGGTTTGGCCAGCAGTTTAAACATGGGGCGAAGGGCGAATGAAAAATTCATCACGCTAGTCAATCCTTTCACAGGAACGCAAAGCGGCCTGATATGTATTGAGAGCAGCACCGCTGCAAGGGTGCCTGATCACGATGGAGCAGGTCACGGCGTTGTGGCAACATGCCAGACGGTATCGTCAGAAAGTTCAACCGAATTGTGGGTTTCGATGAACCAGAAAATGTGACATAAAGCCTAAATAAACTGTGTGCAATGGTATAGAGGCGGCCGAACCGCGTCAAGACTTGATTTTTTTAATTACATCTATATCTGGCAAGGCTGTCAGACACATTCATGATGCTTGGGCTTGCCAATCAAGCCTGCCGGTTCAATAGCCAGGCAAATCGACCATGAGCAGCCAGTTTAGCGGAAGATGTCTTTCCATTCACGCAGGGCCGCAAAGGCGTCGAGGCGACTGGTAATGGCCTGACCTTTGATGGTGGTGGCCATTTTGCGCAGGGCGGGTTCGTCGCAGCGCAAAAATGGATTGACCTTTTTTTCCAGACCGATCGAGCTGGGAATCGTTGGTTTTTCTTCTTCACGCAAAGCCAGACAGTGTCTTTCGTACAGTGCCAGCTCGGTATTGGCAAGGTCGACCGCACGGGCAAAGCGAATATTGGGCAGTGTGTATTCATGGGCGCAATACACCAGCGTGTCATCAGGCAGGGCGGTCAGTTTGTCCAGCGAAGCCAGCATTTGTTCGGGCGTGCCTTCAAACAGACGGCCACAACCACATGAAAACAGCGTGTCACCGCAAAATACCGTGTCACCGAGCGCCTCATTGGCGGCATGATAAAACGCGATGTGACCCTTGGTGTGGCCACCCACATCCATCACCTTGAAATCATTGCCCAAAACGCTCACCGTATCACCTTCATTGACTTTTTCGGTCAGCTCTTCAATGATTTCAGCAGCCGGGCCAATAATGCGTTTGAGCGATTCGCTGGCAAAGTATTTTAAAGCGGGGATGCCACCGACATGATCCGGATGGTGATGGGTAATCAGGATGTCGGTCAGTGTCAGGCCTTGTTCTTCGAGAGCGCTGATGACTGGCGCGGCCTGGCCGGGATCAACCACCACAGCATATTTGCCATCTGACAATAGCCAGATGTAATTATCGTTAAAGGCGCTAATTGGGGTAACGGTGATACTCATAGTGGGCTTTAAGCGGTATAGCCAAGGAAGGCGTGGAAATGGTAATTTACTGGCTGCTCAACAAACTGTCTACAATTGGGCATGACTTTGTCTTCCCCCATACTATACCCTGATTCGCCGGAGCCCGAATTTTCGCCGTCGCCCTGTCCGCCACCCAAGGACCTGGCCTGGCGACAATGGTTGGCAACGCCGCCCGGCCAATACCTGCTCAAATGGGAGCGCCGCCAGATGGACGCCTTGGTGGGCGATATCTTTGGCTATAACGCCTTGCAGTTGGGTCTGCCCGAATTAAACGCGCTGCAGGAAAACCGCATGCCCTTTCATTGCCTGGTGCTGGAACACGCCGACGAAACCTGCCTGGAGGAAATGGTGGGTCTGGAGCGACTCAGTCAGTGGCCCACCGAAGTGCTCAATCACGAAACCAACGAACGGGGCGAAGTGCGGGTGGCGGCCCAGGCCAAAATCAATCCGCGGCGCCAGCTGGTGGCTTCATTTCATGAGTTACCGGTGGCTTCGCAAAGTATCGATCTGGTGGTGTTACCGCATGTGCTGGAGTTTGCGGCAGATCCGCACGAGGTTTTGCGTGAAGTGGAGCGCGTGCTCCGCCCGGAGGGGCAGGTCATTATCAGTGGCTTCAATCCCTATAGTTTATGGGGTGCGCGTCAGCGCAGCGGCGCATTGATGCGTGCACTTAATGGTGGTGTGGGACGAGCGGAAGATCAATATTTACCCGGCGCGGAAGAGTTGCTCGGTGTGCGACGCCTGAAAGACTGGCTCAAACTTTTGGGTTTTGAAGTCAGTCGCGGTCGTTTTGGCTGTTATCGGCCGCCATTTAAAACCAGCAAATGGCTCAATCGTTGGGAATTCATGGAAAAGGCAGGCGATCGTTGGTGGCCAATTTTTGGTTCAGCCTACACGATTGCTGCCATCAAGCGGGTCAAGGGCATGCGTCTGATTGGTCCGGCCTGGAAAAAGCGCGCCAGTGTCACGCGGCTCTCGCCCGCAGCGCAGCGCGTACAAAAACAGCATTCACGTCAGGTATAGTGCGGCCCTGGCTAAGAATCTTAAATCACTTTAAAAGTAAATTAGTTAAATTAAAATTGGAGATTTATGTCGCAAGTTATTGATATTTATACAGATGGTGCGTGCAAAGGTAACCCTGGCCCGGGTGGTTGGGGTGCTTTGCTGGTGGCGGGGGAGCATAAAAAAGAACTATTTGGTGGCGAAGCCAATACCACCAATAACCGGATGGAGTTGCTGGCGGTGATCCGCGCATTGGAAAGTCTAAAAAATATCAGCGAAATTCGTCTGCATACCGATTCGCAATATGTGCAAAAAGGCATGACTGAATGGATCGATGGCTGGATCAAGCGTGGTTGGCGTACTGCCAGTAAAGAGCCCGTCAAAAATGCCGATCTTTGGCAGCAGCTGCAAAAGCTGGCACAGCCGCACAAGATCGATTGGATCTGGGTGCGTGGTCATAATGGTCATCCGGGTAACGAAGCGGCGGATGAGTTGGCCAATCGTGGAATTGGCGTTATTTAAGTAAAATTGAGTTGATTTTGGTTGAGATGAATTCATTTGATGAAATTTTCCGATCGAATTCATTGATTTTTTTGTGCAAAAAACGAGATGAGCACGGCGAGTAATTCTGAAAGTAATACAGAAAGCAAGAATGTACGCGACGACTTGAGTGCAGCGATGGATTCAACTAACATCACTCTGAAGCTTGATATATACACCCTTACTGTATTTTTAAACAATCAATAAATACGCACTTAAGCGTTAAGAAAAGCCTTATACAAGAGTAGAGTATGCGATTAATTGTGCTGGATACCGAAACCACCGGCTTGAGTCCGCAAGATGGCCATCGGGTCATTGAAGTGGGTTGTGTGGAGCTGATTGACCGTCGTCTGACTGGCAATAACTACCACCGTTACATCAATCCGCAGCGCGACAGCGATGAGGGTGCGTTGCGTGTTCACGGTTTAACGAGCGAATTTTTAAGTCAGCATCCGGTGTTTGAGAATATTGCCGACGAGCTGATGGATTATCTACGCGGGGCGGATATCTTGATTCACAACGCACCGTTTGATATGGGCTTTTTGGATGCCGAGCTTAAACGGCTTGGTCAGCCCTTGTTCAAGGCGCAGGTTGGCAAGGTAACGGACAGTCTGGTATTGGCCAAAGAACTTCATCCGGGCAAGCGTAATTCACTGGATGCACTCTGCGAGCGCTACGACATTTCCAATTCGCATCGTAAATTGCACGGTGCCTTGCTGGATGCGGAATTATTGGCCGACGTTTATATGGCCATGACGCGGGGCCAGAGCAGCCTGGGTGTGGATGCGATGATGGAAGGAGATCTGGTTGAGCTGCAGTTTGATGCGAGCCGTTTGCCGGTTTTATCTGCCACCGCAGATGAACTGACGGATCACGAAAAAGTGCTGGATGCGATTGCCAAAGAATCGCGTGGCGTACCGGTTTGGCGCCGTATTGTCGAGGCAGATAAGGCGGCTTGAAAGTTGTTTAACTTGCATTTTTCACTCGCGCATTTCATTTGTATTCCCTCGAATGGGCGGGTTGCTTAACAGGTCACGGAATTGGTTGCTCAATTTGCATTTTTGCTCGTTTTGCAGGCTGCTGATTTCATGCCTTAGTCCGGTGCAACAACCAATAATTGGTCAAGCAGCCACTGCTGCAGGTATTGAATTGCCGTACTGGCTGCACCTGCTTCACCCACTTGCCAGGCGCAGGCCGCGCACAGTTCGCCAAAACTTACATCCGCCTTGGTATTGCCCATCTTAATACTTTCCAATAAACGGGCTTCCATGTTGTCCAGCGAGCGCCAGTAGCAGACCAACTCCTTACGCCAGATCAGCATATCGTGCACCAAGGGCGCAGGTGGTGTGACCTCGGCTGCCTCGTCTTTGGTGAGGGTTTGCCAGATTGGTTCTACCTGCCAATCCACGGACAAAATGTGTGCCGTTGGATGCAGCCGCAGTGGCAAGTCGGCCCATTGTTCCGGTGCCAGTTGCGCTAATGTGGCCGCGTTGAGCAAAGGTGCATCGGCACCATCAAATGCGCTGCGTACCGCCCATTCCATGCGTACCAAATCGACAATGGCAGGGTGCGGAATCAGGTTTTCATGGCTGCTTAAAAACTCGCTCAGCAAATGTCCAAACCAGCGTATGGAAGGATGCTGCGAGGGATGTGCCGCCAAGTAAGCATGGGCAATCTCGCTAAACGCATCATCACCGACCACCTTGTGCAAAATCGGATAGTTATCGCGCAGCGCTTCTTCAAGGCGTGAGCGAAAGGCAAAGGTATAAATACCAAAGCGGGTCGGCAGATCAGCAATCTGGCGGCCATCTGAATTGGCTGGATTGGGCTGTGAGTTGAACAATTGCTTCGGCATAATCTGCTTCACCAGACCTTGTTGAAACTGGTTTTGTAATGTCAGCAAGGCGGCCTGCATTGTCACAGCATGGTTTGTTTTGATGGTGTCAGGGGTGGGTGAGTTCATCAGCAGATTCCTTGCATTCATCAATCATTACGCCACCGATTACGTGACAAATAAGCTACGAGTTAAGCCGCGAATTACGCCACTTCGAGCACACAGTGCTGGTTGAGTTCACGCGCCTGGGCCAGCTCACCGAGCAGCTCATCAAGCGGTGGCATATTGTCGTCGCGCTCAATCATGGTGGGTATGGGCCCAATCCGTGAAATGGTATACGCATACAGCGCCCAGACCTTGTCGCAGACTGGATGATCATGCGTGTCGATGATGTAGTCGCCATGATCTTCATGACCTGCCAAATGAATTTGCGCAATCCGCTCGGCTGGTATTGCATTCACATACTCATGCGGATCAAAACCGTGATTGACGCTACTCACATAAATATTGTTCACATCCAGCAGCAGGCGGCAATCGGCACGTTTGGCCAGCTCGGCCACAAAAGTCCATTCGGGCATTTCATCGGCGGCATAGCTGACGTAGCTTGATACGTTTTCCAGTACCAGCTGACGTCCCAATATATCTTGCACCTGGCTGATGCGGCTCACCAGATGTTGCAGCGCGGCTTCGGTATAGGGCATGGGCAGCAAGTCGTGCAGATTCATCTGCTCGGTGCCGGTCCAGCAGATATGGTCGGACACCCAACCCGGCTCGATGCGTGCAATCAATGCCTTGAGCTCTTGCAGATAATTCAAATTCAACGGTGCCGTGCTGCCGATCGACATTGATACACCATGCATCACCATCGGGTAATCCTGGCGAATCTTGTCCAGAAAGTAGTGTGGTTTGCCACCGGGCACCATATAGTTTTCCGAAATCACTTCCAGCCAATCGACTGCCGGTTTGCGCTCAATGAAATCGACATAGTGTTCGGTTCGCAGACCCAGGCCAAAACCCTTGATAGACGTTGTCACGATAATCCTCTGTAGTCCAGATAAAAATCAGGCCTGGTCAACACGCCCCAGGCCGGATCAGGATAAAGTAGCTTTAGACTTATTTGAGCACTTTGCCGCCAGCTGAAGTGCATTCTTCAGCAGATTTGGAATGAGTCCAGCCCTGACCTTTGCAGGAGTTCTGGCCTTTACAACCGCTCTTGGCAGTCTTGCATTCGGAAGTGCCCTTGCAGCTATTGATACCGGCGCACTTGACACCCATTTCGTCAGCAGCATGAGCCAGTGTTGGTACGGCAAAACCAGTAAACAGAGCAGCAGCAGTGGCAGCGATCGCCATTTGTGATTTGATATTCAGCATGTTTTTCTCCTGAGGAAAAAGTTAAAGACAAAAAATTAAGAAGTATTAAGGAGCTGATTAATCATTACCCCTCGCAGCATCAGTCGCCGCATTCAACGATTCATTACACAAAATGATCAAAAAAATTAAAAATCTTTTAAACCTGTTTTTAATCAAGGAGTTGCAGTTATTTCGTCAAGCAAAAATCCTTTTAAAGGATCGTTGAAAAAGACTAAAGAATATAAAAAATTCAGACTGCACTGATGAGTCTGCTTGCTGCATACAAGGTTGACTTCTTTGCCGGGATTGGATTGAGACAAATAACAGCGCATGTCATAATCCACCTTCCTGGCACATTGAAACAATGTTGCTTCGGGCGGTTAACTCAGGGGTAGAGTGCCACCTTCACACGGTGGAAGCCACTGGTTCGATCCCAGTATCGCCCACCACTTTCACATTTGCTCAAATTGACGGCACTTTGTTTGACGGCAACCTGATATAAATGCGAGCTGCAATCATATTCCTATTTAGCACACCATGACCAGATCATCTGCAACTCCCAAATTTGGTCGACTCATGATCATCTGTGTCGCCACAGCCATTTTTTGCGGCGTGCTGACCTGGTTCATGGCCACGCATGTTGAAGACTGCTGCGACCTGTCATTTCTGTCCAGGATCATTGCGCATTGATCAGCTTGGCTACGGTACTGAATGAGGGAGTGGGCGATAGTTAATTTCGTTTATTGCCATCCCATTTTTCATTTTGTTATCCAGCGCTATGTTTGACGATTGGCATTTTGTTATTTAGGTTGATCGCCTCAAAATTTCTTGTCGAGGATTGTCACAATAGCCGATGTTGGTACGTCTAAACTGATTGGGCCTTAATCAGGCTCATGAAACGATCGGACAACCTCACTATCTCGACTTCTATGTCAATTCATCTAGCACCATTCAATCAACAGCGGCCCCGATTATTTGGTATTGCTTATCGCATGCTTGGCTCACGTGCCGAGGCCGAAGATATTGTCCAAGAGGCATACATTCGTTGGAGTCAGTCGGATCTGGCTACGATTGAATCAGTGCCAGCCTGGTTGGTCACCGTGACTAGCCGTTTGAGTATTGATCGCTTGCGTGTACTCAAGCAGGAGCGTGCATCTTATCCTGGACCTTGGCTACCTGAGCCAGTCAATGATATTGATTATTCAACACCGGAAACGCTACTCGAATTTCAGCATGATTTGTCATTTGCGTTAATGGTTGTGTTGGAGGCGTTGACCGCGGAGGAACGGGCTGCCTTTTTATTGCGCGAAGTATTTGATCAGAACTATGCCGACCTTGCCAAATTGCTGAATAAGACCGATGCAGCCTGTCGACAGTTGGTGCATCGTGCCAGGGAGCGTGTACGTGCACAGCAGCCACGTTTCAAAGTATCCAAGGCAGATCACCTGCGAGTATTACAGCAGTTCATGAGGGCAGCCAGTTCGGGCAATCGGCAGGATATCTTGCATCTGCTGCATGACGATGTGATATCAACCTCGGATGGTGGCGGCAAGGTCATGTCGACTAACCGGCCATTGCATGGGCCACAGCGAATCAGTTGGCTTTATTATGCCGTGGCACGTCGTTTTGGCGCACAACTTGAGTGGTGTTTTGCCATGGTCAATGGTGAAGCGGCGATTGCCCGTTATTTTGAGTCTAACTTGCATTCAGTGATGATGGTGCAAACTGATGGACAACAAGTGACCCGTATCTTCAACGTCATGAACCCGGATAAATTGCAAAGACTGAACATGTCATTGCTGAAAGTGACTGTCACAAAATAACATGGATATCCGTCTTGTCATTGTGTTTTGGCCATGGGGCTGAAAACAAGATGATAAGGACGATGATGACAACGACTGCCAACAACCTGCGTTTACCCTATTGGAACTTGGCCCCGGAATTGTTTGCAGCCATGCGACAGGTTTCCGAACGACTTTCCATTTGTACAGTGGAATCACGCCTGATTGAGCTTGTGTATCAACGTGTATCGCAAATCAATGGCTGTGCCTTTTGCCTGGGGATGCATGCCGAGCATTTGCGTGAGGCCGGTGAGACCAGTGCGCGATTGGATCAACTGGCCGGTTGGCGGGAAAGTCTTTTGTATACACCAGCTGAGCGAGCGGCGTTGAACTGGGCAGAGTCATTGACCCAGATTGCCGTTACGCATGCCACCGATGTGGATTATCAACCCTTGCTGAATCATTTTAATGCTCGTCAGATTGCAGAATTGACCTTTGCCATTAGCCAAATGAATGCCTGGAACCGTATGGCCATCGCCATGCGTCAGTCCGCTAAAGGTGTGTCAGCATGATTCCCCGCTACATGATTGCGCAATTATTTCGGCCATTTTTATTGTGTGCGCTGATGATGAATACTCATTACACAAGTGCTCATGAAGTCGCTGCCAACCAGCAAGGTGTGCTCTTGCAAAAACCGTTGGCCATGGGCCTGGATGAGTTGCAGATGCGCGTGATAGAAATACCTCCCGGGGCTGTTTCGCCAGCGCATCGTCACCAGGCGCAAGTATTTGTTTATCTGCTGGAAGGGCAGATGTTGATGCAAGTGGCTGGTGAGCCGGAGGTGCTGCTCAAGGCAGGCGATACCTTTTATGAAAAGCCGGACGATATTCATCTGCAGGCTCGTAATCTGGATGCCGACAAGCCAGCCCGTTTTTTGGTATTTCTGGTCAAGCAGCAAGGTTTACCGGCGGTATTGCCAGTCAAATAGAGGAGAACAAAAAAAATGATTCGGCCTGCATAGCAGCAATACTGCAGGCCGAATCTGGGCAATCGCCCGGAGGGCACCCGCCTTAATGGGCATTAGAAGCGGGTGTGTTTTGGAACTTGCTCGGTTTTGCTTTTGAATTGCTTTTGAATTGCTTTCGACTTACTTTCTGACTTCATCACTTTTTAAAACGGCATCATTTCTTTGCCACCGCGAGTTTGACTTGTTCCAGTGCGCCACTGTCCTCTAGGGTGGTTAAATCACCCGGATCACGACCTTCACAGACGGCTTGAATGGCACGGCGCAAGAGCTTGCCGGAGCGGGTCTTGGGCAAGGTGGCAACAAAGTGAATGCGTGACGGACGGGCAATCGCACCGAGCTGATGATCGACCGTTTGCATGACTTCTTTTTCGAGCTGGCTTTTGGCCACATCGCTGGCAATCAGTTTGGCATCTTTGACAATGGCAAAGGCAATCGCAGCCTGACCTTTGATGGCATCTTCCACGCCCACGACGGCCACTTCGGCAATTGCTGGATGCGAAGTGATGCTTTCTTCGATTTCCCGTGTACCAAGACGATGGCCGGCGACGTTGATCACATCATCGGTACGACCCAGGATGAAGTGATAGCCGTCGTCGTCGCGAATGCCCCAGTCAAAGGTCGAATACATCAGCTGGCCATTGATGCTGGACCAGTATGTGCGCGCATAGCGTTCATCGTCGCCCCAGATGGTTTGCATGCAGCCCGGTGGCAGGGGGCCGTTGACCATGACCACGCCTTTTTCATTGGGGCCGCACTCCGCGCCGGTACCTTCGTTGATGATCTTCACATCGTAGCCATAGACCGGAAAGCCAGGGCTGCCAAGGCGGGTAGGGCGGTCATCATGGGCGGCACCGCCACGGGCAATGGTGAGGATCGGCCAGCCGGTTTCGGTCTGCCAGTAGTTATCAACAATCGACACGCCGAGCGCTTCGGAAACCCAGCTTGCAGTGGGTTGATCAAGCGGTTCACCGGCCAGGTACAAGCCTTTGAGGCTGCTGATGTCATGGGCACGGATGTAGTCGGTGCCGGTTTTGCGCAACACGCGGATTGCAGTGGGTGCCGAGAACATGCGGCTGACTTTGTATTTTTCGACCACGCCCCACCAAACACCGGGGTCGGGCACAATCGGCAGACCTTCGTAGCAGATGGTCGCCATACCGGCAATCAAGGGGCCGTACACAATAAAGGAGTGTCCTACCACCCAGCCAATGTCGGAGGTCGTAAAAAACACTTCGCCCGCCTTGGCCTGATAAATCAGGTCCATCGCGGCTGCCAGTGCGACGGCATAACCGCCCACATCGCGCTGCACGCCCTTGGGCTTGCCGGTTGTACCCGAGGTATACAGAATGTAGGAAGGGTCAGTCGCTTGCAGCCAGGTGACGGGCACCTGCGCATTGAGATGGGCCGCGTATAACTCGTGATACTGCACATCACGATCAGCCACCAGTGGCATGTCGGCCAGACCACGGTTGACCAGCAGCACGCGCTCGGGTTGATGAGCAGCCAGGCTGATGGCTTCATCGAGCAGGGGCTTATAGGGAATCACCTTGCCACCGCGTGATCCGGCATCAGCCGACACAATCAGCAAGGGCTGCGCATCGTCAATCCGGCTGGCCAGGCTATTGGCCGCAAAACCGCCAAATACCACCGAATGAATCGCGCCAATCCGTGCGCACGCGAGCATGGCAAAAATGGCTTCGGCAATCATCGGCATGTAAATCAGCACGCGATCACCTTTTTTCACGCCGAGTGATTGCATGCAGGCGGCCATGCGACTGACTTCGACATGCAGCTCTTTAAAGCTGTAGGTCTTTTCGGTATTGGTTTCGGTGGAGATGGCAATCAGCGCGGCCTGATCGGGCTGCGTGGTCAGCCAGCGGTCCACCGCGTTGTGACACAGATTGGTTTCGCCGCCCACATACCAGCGGGCAAACGGGGGATTGCTGTTATCGAGTACCTGATCATACGGCTTGCGCCATTCAATCCGGCGGGCCTGTTCGGCCCAAAATTGTTCGGGGTTAGCAAGTGATTGCTGTTGAAACGCTGTATAGCTCATGCCTAGTCTCCTTCGAGCAGCCCACCGGCCTCTTGGGTGCCTTAGCGGGTACAGGTAACGGGTCTGGCGAATAATCGTGGTGTTGCTTTCTGCTGCCAGACCCGGCTTGGGTATTGCCGGTAATGCCTTATTACATTTGCCTTATTACAACTGCTTGAGTACATTTGCTGTTGCTTTGACATTCGTGAAACTGATTAACTACCCGGGCTTCACGAATGTCGGTACTACTTGGTCGAACTGTTCAGATCACGTACATATCCACGTATTCATTGACGGACATGGCTTCCAGCTTGGCCTGGTCGAGCGATACTTCCAGGATGCGCTGTTGTTGCTTGGTGGGGAACATGCGTGCCAGATTGGTTTTGAACTTGGCTTCCAGCAGTGGAATGCCATCGGTACGACGGCGTTTGTGACCAATCGGGTACTCAACCACGACTTCCGCCAACTTGCTGCCATCATGGAATTCAACCGTCAATGCGTTGGCAATCGAGCGTTTTTCCGGATCATGATAATCCTTGGTGAAGGCTGGATCTTCCACGCAAACAATCTTGTCACGCAGGCTGTCAATGCGAGGATCAGCGGCGATGCTGTCTTCGTAATCGCCAGCGGTCAGGCGGCCATAAATCAGTGGCACGGCAACCATGTACTGGATGCAATGGTCACGGTCGGCCGGGTTGTTGAGCGGGCCTTTTTTGTCGATGATGCGAATACAGGCTTCGTGCGTGCGGATGGTGATTTTCTTGATGTCTTCGACCTTTTTGCCAGCCTTGGCCAATTCACCATGCAGGGTCATCGCGGCTTCAACACCTGTCTGTGAGTGGAACTCGGCAGGGAATGAAATTTTAAACAACACGTTTTCCATCACATAGGAACCATAAGGGCGCTGGAACTTGAACTCATTGCCCTTGAACAGCACGTCATAGAAGCCCCAGGTCTTGGCGGTCAGCACCGATGGATAGCCCATTTCGCCGGTTTTGGCGATCAATGCCAAGCGCACAGCGCGTGATGTCGCATCGCCAGCGGCCCATGATTTGCGTGAGCCGGTATTGGGTGCGTGACGATAGGTACGCAGTGACTGACCATCGACCCAGGCCAGTGACACGGCGTTGAGAATTTCATCACGGGTCAGACCCATCATTTCGGCCACCACGGCAGTGGAGGCAACCTTCACCAGCACCACGTGATCCAGACCGACTTTGTTAAACGAATTTTCCAGCGCGATGCAACCTTGAATTTCATGCGCCTTGATCATGCCTGTCAGCACCGCCTTCATGGTCAATGGGGCTTTGCCAGCAGCGATGGCATTGCGTGACAGCCAGTCGGCTGTGGCCAGAATGCCACCCAGGTTGTCCGATGGATGACCCCATTCAGCAGCCAGCCAGGTGTCGTTAAAGTCCAGCCAGCGAATCATGGCGCCAATATTGAAGGCGGCCTGGATCGGGTCGAGCTGAAATTGCGTGCCTGGCACTTTGGCGCCATTGGGTACCACGGTGCCGGGCACGATCGGGCCCATCAGTTTTTTGCAGGCTGGGTATTCCAGCGCTTCCAGGCCACAGCCCAGGGTGTCGATCAGGCAGCTGCGGGCGGTTTCATAAGCCAGCTTGCTGTCAATTTTGTAATTGGTCACGTAGTCGACGATATCGACGATCACCTTGTCAAACTCGGGACGGATATTGGAGATGTGTGCAGACATGCTTTTCCTCTTTTTGAAAAATGTTTTTTTAGAACTGCCTAAGCGTAAGAAAGTCATCGTAAAAAAGTCATAAAAACCAGGGGGTATATTGTTATTTGGCCGTCTTAAGTGCGTATTTATTAGCCTTAAAAATATACATATGGTCAGTATGTTTACGTCTCAGGAGTCTGTGTCGGTCAATTAATGAAGGTGATCAAGTGCGCTCACTCATGGGAACAAACTTCAGGTCGTCGGGGCCGATGTAATTGGCGGTTGGACGAATGATTTTGCCATCCATGCGCTGTTCAACAATGTGCGCGCTCCAGCCGCTGGTGCGGGCGATCACAAAGATCGGCGTAAACATGGCGGTTGGAATGCCCATCATGTGATACGACACCGCTGAAAACCAGTCCAGGTTCGGGAACATTTTCTTGATTTCCCACATGGTGCTTTCCAGTCGTTCGGCAATGTCAAACATCTTGGTGCTGCCAGCTTCCACAGATAATTTGTGGGCGACTTCCTTGATCACCTTATTGCGTGGGTCGCTGATGGTGTACACCGGATGGCCAAAGCCAATCACCACTTCCTTATTGGCCACGCGATCACGGATGTCGGCTTCGGCTTCATTGGGGCTGTCGTAGCGTTTTTGAATTTCAAACGCGACTTCGTTGGCACCGCCATGTTTGGGGCCACGCAGTGCGCCAATCGCGCCGGTGATGGCGGAGTAGATGTCTGACCCGGTACCGGCAATCACTCGGCCAGTAAATGTTGAAGCATTAAATTCGTGTTCTGCGTACAGAATCAGCGAGGTATGCATCGCCTTGACCCAGGAGTCTTTGGGTTTTTTACCGTGCAACAAATGCAGGAAGTGACCACCGATGGAGTCGTCATCGGTTTCCACTTCAATGCGACGGCCATTGTGCGAAAAGTGATACCAGTACAACAGCATCGAACCCAATGAAGCCATCAGGCGATCAGCAATATCACGGGCACCAGGATGATTATGATCATCTTTTTCTGGCAGGGCGCAACCCAGGGCCGACACGCCCGTGCGCATCACATCCATCGGGTGGGAAGATGCTGGTAACGACTCCAGCACCGCTTTCACGCTGGCTGGCAAGCCGCGCAATGATTGCAATTTGGTCTTGTAGCCAGTCAGTTCCGACTGGGTTGGCAACTTGCCATGCACCAGCAGATAGGCAATTTCTTCAAACTCGCAGGCATCGGCCACATCGAGAATGTCATAGCCACGATAGTGCAGGTCGTTACCGGTTTTACCCACAGTACACAGCTCGGTATTACCGGCTGTCACGCCCGACAGGGCAACGGATTTTTTTGGCTTGAATACAGGTGCTTCAGTCATGAAAGTCTCCTTGATAAATCTGTCAAACTACAAGTTCAAACTCAGGGCTAACCACAAAGGCACCAAGTAACACAAAGTACACGAAGATGGCTCGTCCAGTCACTGGTGAATCAGACAGGTCGATATCGCGATTGCTTATGCTTTTACTTGGCGTCTTTGTGATGAAAAATTAAGCCTTGCTTTTGGCAAACAGCGCGTCGAGTTTTTGCTCGAAGTCGTGATAGCCAATGCTGTCGTACAGTTCCATGCGGGTTTGCAAGGTTGGTACGGCATTTTTTTGCGTGCCATCACGGCGAATCGTTTCAAACACGTTTTGCGCAGCCTTGTTCATGGCGCGAAAAGCAGAGAGTGGATACAGCACCAGGCTGACATCGGCGCTGGCCAGCTCTTCGGTCGTAAACAGGGGGGTGGCACCAAATTCGGTAATGTTGGCGAGTACCGGTACTTTAACCGCAGCCGCAAACTGCTTGTATTGCGGCAGCTCAATCATTGCTTCGGGGAAGATCATGTCGGCACCGGCTTCGACGCAGGCGCAGGCGCGATCAATCGCGGCTTGCATGCCTTCCACGGCCAGCGCGTCGGTCCGTGCCATGATCACAAAACTGTCATCGGTACGGGCATCTACGGCGGCCTTGATGCGGTCGACCATTTCCTGCTGAGTCACCAGTTCTTTATTGGGGCGATGGCCGCAACGCTTGGCACCAACCTGATCTTCAATATGCAGGGCACCCGCGCCAAACTTGATGAGCGACTTGACGGTGCGCGCCACGTTAAAGGCCGATGAACCAAAGCCGGTGTCCACATCGACCAGCAAGGGCAGGTCGCAGACATCAGTAATGCGGCGTACATCGGTGAGCACGTCGTCGAGGTTGGAAATACCTAAATCGGGCAAGCCCAATGAGCCCGCGGCAACACCGCCACCCGACAGATAAATGGCTTTAAAGCCAGCGCGTTTGGCGAGCAGGGCGTGGTTGGCGTTGATGGTGCCAACGACTTGCAGGGGATGTTCTTCGGCAACGGCTTGACGAAACTTGCTGCCAGCTGTTTGAGTAGGGTGAGTCATTCGTGGTCTCCAATATGGCAAAGTGGCTGCTTATGTCGATATTTATGTAGATACTGATTTGGCTAATTACTTATTTGAATACGCTACTTACTTATTTAAGCGGCTTCTTATTCGACTGTTCGTTTGACTGCTTGTTATTGCGGCTATTGTTAACTTGTTTTCAGACCTTCCCATGTCATCACTTCAACTCGGGCGCTAGTCTGGTGTTGGTTCCTCGCCGCCAGGGCTTACAGGGCGTTTTATTGATGCAAATACTGCTTATGCCAGCTAAATCGCAATGGCTGTGCCATGCTTTTGCGGGCTTGCTGGCATTTAAAAATTATCAATGAATTCAGCAGCTTGCCAATTTTTTGCCATGTGTCAATTTGAAACGATGCGGTTTCAATGTATCATTGTTGTTGCAAAAATGTTTCATTATTGTTTCATTCTGCTTTCAAGTGAATAATGAGATGGGCTCTGCAACCCAATTCTTTACTCAAGCTTAAGCGTTGTTATTTATAAGGTGCCTCATGGTCACACAAGCGGTCACGCATCCCGTCGCCATTGCCCGTAAACCCGTTATCTGGACGGTCAGCGTGTCGCGCCTGTCCAATCTGCTGCGCGACGTCACCCCCGAATACGACGACCGCGCCTTCATCGAGCCGCTTAATCTGGGCTTTGAAGAAGCCGTCAAGCACATGCGCAAGCGTTTGCGCGACAGCCATTGCGACGTGTTGATTGCCGCGGGTTCCAACGGTGCCTACCTCAAAAGCCGCGTAGCGGTGCCGGTGGTATTGGTCAAGGCAAGTGGTTTTGATTTGATGCAGGCGCTCTCGCGGGCGCGGCAAATTACCGACCGGATTGGCATCGTTACCCACCAGACCGAGCTGACCGAGTTTGCCCAGTTTCAAAAAAGTTATGGCCTGCAGATTGAGCAGCGCGTGTTTGTTACCGCCGAAGACGCCCGCCACGCGGTGAGCGAGCTGGTGGCGCGCGGCATCAAAGCCATTGTTGGCACTGGCATGGTGACCGACCTGGCCGAGCAGGCCGGCATTGCCGGCATTTTGTTGTACTCGGCCGAATCCATTCGCGCTGCCTTTGATGCCGCACTCGATATTGCCCACATGGTCGGGAATGCGCGCAGTGCCGCCGAAGCCAAGGAAAAACAGGAGGAGCCCAACGCCAAAGCGGTCATTGCCAATGCGCAAGCCGCCGAAGCACGCAAGGCCAATTGCCGGGTGCGCCGGGTACGCTATGGCAGCGACGACTGGGTGGGCCACAGCGCCATCATGCGCCAGGTGCGCGACACGCTCGCCCATTACGCCCGCACCGACGCCACCGTGCTGATTCAGGGTGAAACCGGCACCGGCAAAGAACTCGCCGCACAGACCCTGCACGAACAAAGCAACCGCGCCAGCCAACCGTTTGTGGCCATTAACTGTGGCGCGATTGCCGAAAGCCTGCTTGAGTCGGAGTTATTTGGCCACGAGGAGGGCGCTTTTACCGGCGCACGCCGTGGCGGCCACATGGGCCTGATTGAAGCTGCCAACGGCGGCACACTGTTTTTGGATGAAATTGGCGAAATGCCCCTGCCACTGCAAACCCGCCTGCTGCGCGTGCTCGAAGAGCGCGAAGTGGTGCGCGTGGGCAGCGCCTCCCCGCATCCGGTGGATGTACGGATTGTCACCGCCACCCATTGCGTGCTGGACGACATGGTGCAACAAGGCAGGTTTCGCCGCGACCTGTTTTACCGCCTCAATGTGCTGCGCCTGCAACTGCCCGCGCTGCGCGACCGCGCCGACGATATCGTGCCGCTCATGCAGCACTTTCTGGATCGCCCCGATCACGCCCCCTTACTCTTGGACAGCAGCGCCTGGACACTGCTCAAGCGCCACAACTGGCCCGGCAATGTACGCGAACTCAAAAATATCGCCGAGCGCCTGCACACTTTATTTCAAGGCCAGGCCAGCCAGGGTAGCGACGACAGCGACTTCCCCGGCGGCGCCCGACTCATCACCGCCACCATGCTGCAAGCCACCGTGCCCGAACTCAGCCCACAGCCCAACCCCTACAGCGACGGCCAACCAACCACCCAAACCGTGGCCAGCCCCCTCAACGCGGCCATGCCCAACCCCCCAGCAACCAACCCCCCCAGCCCGCCACAAAGCCCACCCCGCAAAACCCGCAAACCACCACTCGCCCAACTGCAACAACAACTCCAAACCCTGCAAGGCGACCGCGCCGCACTCTGTCAGCAACTCGGCATTTCCCGAGCCACGTTGTGGCGCTGGTTGTCGCAGGATGCGGGGGAATAAGGTTGGGCGGTTTTTATAGTGGGGTGGGGTATTTTTATAGGGGTAATTAAAATGCACTGAAGAGGCTATTTTTTAAGGATACTCCTTGAAAATGGCTTAAATTGGAGTGGTTGTTGTGTGTTTGAAAAGGGAGGTAGGAGGGTGGTTTAGTGCTTTGAAACTTGGGAGTGCTATTGAAATGGCTAGAGCAGAATCCTATGGCCTGACAAATTTTAGGGTTGATAAAAATGGTTGATGTAGTAATGCGTATGGTTACAATGGGTGCCATTAATTTTTCAATTCTTTAGGACAACCATGATGTTTTATTTTTGTTTGTCTAAATAATATTAGACCTTAGATCTCTATACCTGAACAGCCAATGTCACAACGAATCTACTTTGATGAATCTGGATTTACGGGGAACAATCTACTTAACCCGGATCAAAAGTTTTTTGCTTACGCGTCCGTAGCTACAGACGATCAAGAGGCCAAGGATTTTGTCTTGGGGATCATAAAGAAGTACGGAATTCAAAATGGGGAGTTGAAGGGCAGCAAACTCGTCAAGTTCAATAAAGGCAGAAAGGCGATTGATGAAATTTTCGAGTATTACAAAGGGCGGCTAAAAATTTCTATTTCGGACAAGAAGTTCGCCCTAGCATGTAAGTTCTTTGAGTATATCTTTGAGCCGTGCTTATCGGATATTAACTCGTTGTTCTATGGCGTCGGATTTCACCGATTTATCGCGAATATTTTGTACGTGGAATTCATAGCTAGAGGTGCAGGGGCAGAGGAAATATTTGGTGAGTTCGAGGTGCTAATGAGCACAAAGGACGAATCGAGTCTTCAAGGCATATTCTCGTCGTCTGTTCATCCTGAAAATTCGCCGATCATCACTCAAATTCGAGAATTCGCACAATGCCGAGCTGAAGATATTCGTGAGGAACTTTCTTCGCTGAGCGATTCTGGTGTAGGAAAGTGGATTCTCGACCTCACAAATACTGCACTCTTCACGCTACTCGCGCATTGGGGTACTGAATTTGATGAGGTAACGGCGGTTTGCGATCCATCAAAACCGCTTCAACATGAACAAACAATGTTCGATACAATGATTGGCCGAAAGGATCAACTATTCAATGAAGTCTTCGGGGAAAGACATCCGATTACGTTCAATCTCTCAGGCCCAATTGAATTTAAGGACTCAAAAACTACCCACGGCATTCAGATTGCCGATGCGGTGGCAGCTGCCGCAGTGTACGTTTTTTCTGGAGCGGATGATGACCATGCCAGACGGTGGCGGTCAATTTTGCCAAGCATCGGACACTATGGAAGCATTATTCCCGATCGGGATGAGCTCAATCTTAAAGATAGAAGAGCACAGCTTAATGCGGTAATTCTTCTAGAGCTGCACTCCCGAGCTATAAATGAGGTGAGCCTAATCGATGGTATGCCGGAGTATATGCAGCTGATTACTCAAAGGCTAATTACCGACCCTATATGGCATAACCCAGCAGTCCACACGGACCTTGCGCATAAATCCGCGCAAGGCCGGTGACTTCTACATTAGGAAGCAAGATGGTTTTGATTGTGCTAGCAATTATTCTAGGCTATTCAGCTTATTTGATTTACCGTGCGTACCAAATTGGCATTAAACATCAACTAAATTTGGTCAGAGATTGGGGAGGCAGGCAACTACCCAACCCTGAAAAATATCGCATAGTCTTAGCTTGTGTTTATTTAGTCTCAGGGTCCGTTTTAATTGCCGTTACCTTTGCGCTTATCGCAACTAAAACCTCAATGAAATCATGGTCGGCTTTAGTTTTTTTAATTGGTCAGTGTTATGTTATTGCTTACAGTTTTATTGCTTGGCGGGCCAAGAAAAATGCCTCCTAACCCATCCTTCAAACGGGACGCGCCAAAGCGCGCCCCTTATGTCAAACGTTAAGTATCAGAATTCAGGCCATGGCACACGGACACATCGTTGCACTCTTTGACATTCTTGGGTTCGAGAAGCGGCTTGCACGCCTTGGCTTATATGAGATGCGATCGCGCTACGAGGCATTGATCGATGCAGTGAATTATCGCAAAGTACAAATGCAGCGGGTCTTCAGCGACTTGGGTTTAAAAGAAGCACCCTACTGGATTGCTGACAGTGACATATACATTTTCAACAAGGTGCACGGAGCGTATGCCAGCGACTCTATTTTGCTTTGGTCCAATCGAACTTGGCCCAAAGCGCGTGAAAGCAATCACGAGAGCTACCAAGAACTGGCTGGCAACCCTGCCGACGGATGGAATTACCATCCAGTCCCTAGCGACAACTTCTTGGATGTTTGTAATGACCTCATGTGTCGCGGTTTAGAGGTCGGTCTTCCGTTGCGAGGTGCTATAGCCATTGGTGACGCCATTCTCGAACCTGATGAAAACATCTATCTTGGGCAACCGATAGTGGATGCAGCACGGCTCGAAAATGGGCATCAGCTGATAGGAGCAAGCTTCTGTAAGTCGGGAATGAAGCAGATCATTCCGCCAAGATACACTCTTCAATTCGATAGTCATATTAAGGCTACTCATCACAAATGGTGGGGCGGCGCCATGTTGGACTGGCCTCGTCACTGGCGCAATAGCAGGCAAGTCGATCTCCATCACGCCATACAGGTTCTCGACACGGAGCCAGAACACTCTACCTACTATCAAAATACCCTCGAGCTAATTGCGCACTCATCACAATACGCTGACCGTTTCGAAAGCCTTGATGAAACGTCTATTCGCTCTCAATACTCAGAGTTCCAGTGGTCAAACACCAAACTCGAGCTCTCTGCCCTTGCCGTTCGCCGTGTACCAATAGAGTAAATAAGGTCAGAATCAAAATTCTACCCAAGCTCCAACTTTAACGATCATGCATATGCTTTCAATGGTTGCTATTAAATATTCATTTTTAGAACAAGCATGATGATTTCTATTAGTTTGTCTACATTAGGTTAGCGCTCAAGTCTTATGCCGATCACACCGTTTCATTTTGGTCCAGGTGCTGTAATTCATGCACTTGCTCCCAGACAGGTCAGTTTTCTTGCTTTTTGTGCCTCGAATGTTCTCATCGATGTTGAGCCTCTGTATTACATGCTCACTCACCAGTACCCACTCCATCGCTTCTTTCACACACTGATCGGCGCATCGCTCATTGTCATGGCGACCATTACGCTTTTTGTGGGAGCGCGAGCCTTTGCTCAGCGTTTTTGGCTGCCCAATCTATTCAAGTGGCAAGAGCTTGGCGTTGCCGCAGTCACGATTGGAGCCATTTTTGGTAGTTACTCGCACATCGTCTTCGACAGTTTCATGCACGCAGACATCACCCCCTTAGCACCATTCAGCGACGCCAATCCGCTGCTTAGTCTGGTTTCGCTAAATACCTTGCATTGGGGCTGTCTTGGCGCAGGTTTTGTTGGGGTTGTTCTGCTCTTTATTCGTAAGCTGAGAGGCAAAAGTGAGGGCTAATACGGCGGTCAAAGTCCCTTATTACGTTCGCATGATGTGCCGCAATATGGCTGCCCTTTACTTACTACGTTAGGCTGCATATGCTAAATTTTCTTCGGCGTCACAGAATTAAAGTGGTGCTTATTGCCGGAATAATCGTATGGTTCATACTTTTTGACGTATGGTCGAATTGGATAACGGCTCCTCCGTTGGACGAGATAATTTCAATTGCAAAGCATGGCTCAATAGAACGCCAAATCAAGATTGTTGTTCCTGAGCGCTATGAACTCGTATTAGTCTTTGAACGGAGTGGCGTTCAATTTGAACAGCTACGACAATTACTAGGTGATTGGGCATACAACAAAGATGGAACGCCAATTCCTTCAGGTGTGCGGATACCAGTTCGTTGGTCTCTGGCTAATGCCAAGGACGGTACTATCATTAGAACTGATGAACTCGAGACCTTCGGAAGCATTGGTTGGTCGGCTGTAGCGGCTGAACGGTTTGTTGCATATATTCAAGTGCCAACCGGAACTTATCTGTTTAACGCAAAAATTCTCCGTGACGTGCCGGAATTTGCCAACATCCATACGCGACTAAAAATGCAACTCCCACCGAAGGCAGCTACGACATGGCAGGTTAGTTTTGTTTGGTTGGGCGGTCTAGTAAATTTTTTCATAGGTTGGCCGATTCTGATTGCATTGACTGTTAACTTAATCTGGTGCTACCTAAGATATCGTTCAGCGCGGTCGCCCGCTTAGGTCATGTTTAAATAGTTAAATATGGGTAGAGTTAATTTTCCCGCATTGTATCTGGCACCCCCAGTGAGCTAAAGCGTTGGGTATCATGAAGGAGTACCACATATGTCCCTCTCCACTGATCGCATTATCGGCACCTGGAAACATCGCGATGGTTTCTCAGAAGTCGAGTTTTTAATTTCCATTAAGGATGGCAGTGTCACCGTAGTAGTTGTCGATAGATTTGATGGTGAAGCACCGGAGATTTACGATGTTGCTTGGAGCGAAAGCGAATTGACGCTCAAGTTCTCGGCACATTGGGGTACTGGCCGCTTTGTGAAATACAGTGTTGCTGTAGGTCCCGATCCTGACCGAGCACAAGCAACAATGACATCGACTTACCAAGAACTATGGGAACGAGTGTGATGCCTGATCCGGCTATCATTTATATACATGGGATCAGAGTCAAATTTTTCTCTTTAATGTCATGTGCTATGAATCAAACGTTAGGCAGCTAAATGTTCAGCATCATTCTGAAATTAACTCTCGTGTTGGCTGGAGTGCTTGGATTGTTTTTTATTGCGGGTGTCACAGGGATTTTGTTCTTTTTCTGGCCGGTGACATATGGGGATCATTTGCTCAACATCACGCCGCAAACATTATCAGAACTTAAGCTTCTTGAGCAGGAAAAGAAATTTCTGGAAGATTTACCCAACCATTATCCAGGCGCGCCGGATGAGCCTATTCGAATGAATGCTCAAGAATCGGTAGATGTGCTTGTTCACACACTCATCGCAGAGCTGCCGTCTAACCCGCAGCGTTCATTTGTACTACGAACTATGAAAAGCACGCTGGCATCATTCATAAATCAAGACACGGAAGAGCGAGAACAAATGTTGAGATATTGCGAGCGTGTGTTGGCAATTTTAGGAATCAATAATTCTGGAGAACTCTTCAATGTGTGGCTGTATGGTTTTCCTTACCGGTGGTTCTGGCATGAATAACCTGATGCTCAACCCAGCTGACTTCTGTTACTGGACGCTACGCAAAAAATTTGGGTAGCGCAGTTTAGTGATAAATCAACATCCACCCACGCATCCCAACCCCAACATCAAAGGAGCAATCCATGGATAAACAAATATTCATTAATCTCCCCGTTGCCGATCTTCAACGGTCTATGGCCTTCTTTGAGGCACTGGGCTTTGCACGTAATCCACAATTCTCAGGTGAAGCAGCAGGGTGCATTGCCATCAGCGAGACGATTTTTGTGATGCTATGTCCGCACGACAAGTTTAGGGAGTTCACGCCTAAAGCCATTTGCGATACCAGTAAAGCCGTTGAGGTCTTGCTCAACCTCACCTGCGAAAGCTGTGAAGAAGTGGATAGCTTGGTTGCCAAAGCAATTGCCGCGGGCGGATCAACCTACGACAAGCCAGAAGATTTTGGCTTTATGTATACGCATAGTTTTGTTGATCCCGATGGACATGGCTGGGGGCTGTTTCATATGAAGGCTGCGTAAGACATGTTTTTTGTGTTGGATAAAACGTGATGGGGTAATGCGTTAAATGAAGCAGAGTTAATGGCTTGGCGCTAGTACCATGTGTGTCACGATGATGCAGTCGATATGGCGTCAACAGTAAACGAGCCATTGCTTCAATGTATATAAACAGGGCAGTTTGGCGTTAACCAAAAAAGGAATGAAATGCAGGTCGATCTAGTTGCTCAACCACAATACGAGTCTCTTGTTGACCTTTTGAGTGAGCTTCATAGTTATTACAACAATGGCGCGGTGGTTGATTCAGCAATGGTGAAAGCGCATTTGCTGGAAAATTTGCTGGGCGCAGACTCGCCACTGCGTTTGGTTGTGGCGTGCAATGATGATGACCAGGTGCTTGGTTTTGCAGCAATTTCTTTGACTTACTCGCTGGTAGAACCATCACCGGCGCAGCGTCGCCAATGCCAGTTAAAAGAACTGTATATCCGCTCAACACAAAGAGGTCATGGTGTAGGCAAGGCGATCATGTTATGGGTTGCACATTATGCGGTCGTCAATGGTCGTAGTCGAATTGACTGGTCAGTCAAGGCAAGCAATGTCAACGGTATCCGCTTTTACGAAGCGCTAGGTGCACAGCAAGTTGCTGATCGGCTGAGTTATCGGCTTGCCGAGCCTAACCTGGGCAAGCTGTTAAATCGGTAGAGCGTAAAGGAGTAGATTTATATAGTGGGGTGGGGTATTTTTAAGTCATAAATAAACACGTACTGTATAAGCCTATTTTTAGTCATACTCCATTAATAGTGCTTAGTTAAGAAATGATAGTTGCTGTGTGAAAAGGCATGTAGTGCCTGTAATTTCACACCTATTCATCTCAAAAAAAATCGCCTGAGCAGCTCATTTAATCTCTCAAATTTTTGCATGCGCAAAATGGTTAATGTAGTCATGCGTATGGTTACAATGGGTGCAATAAATATTCATTTCTTTGTGGCAACCGTGATGATTTTTTGTTTGATTAATTAATGTTGTGCCAATTCCAAATTCGCTATGAAAAGCTACGAAATCTATGCCTTTAAAGACCACCTAGCCGACATTGAGGAATTCTTCATTGAGATTGCTGCGAACGAAGAGCGACTCTTGACCTTCGGCTATAGGCACGCTTTGAAATTTCAAACGGCTGAAAAAGCGTTTGAAGGACTGAAATCCTTCAATGAAGACTTCTCTAGTTTGAAAAGGTATATGCTCAAGATGGATCGCACTCTTGGAGAGGAACTCGAACAGCTCGAAGCAAGTGGCAAGCTAATCGAGCAAGTGTCGCTAATCGCTCTTCGCTTACGGATGTCAGAAATAAGGAAACCGATGAGTGGCACCCTAGCAGGTATCAACCAGGTATTTTTCTATCTGCCATATTTCTCTCGCTTCGTAAAAAGCAAGGGACTGTTTGGCGATGAGCCGGTGTCTCTTCAAAAGACCATTATCAATCTTGGCCGGCTCAAAGGGCTCGCCAATATCTGCTATGAGCTTGTGAACAGCAAGGATAGTTCCGACGACGAAGTTTTTAAGCCGTCGAACGTAAAACCTGAACGTGTTATAGATCTTATTGAGAAGGCCATTGCTGAGGTCGAGAATATCTCATCTATATCACCTACCGAGCGTGCCAGAATTGAAGGGTATTTGCATGAGGCGAAAAAGGAAGTACTAAGTACAAGTCCGTCATGGTCAAAGATAGTCGGTGCGCTAGTTATTGTCGCAGCAGTAACCAGCGGCATCGCCGATGCTCCTAATGCGGCTAAGAGCATTAAGGATGCCATTGAGTACATCCTCGGCTCCTCAGTTGAAAAAGCATTGCAAAAATACTTGCCTCCACCCACAGAAAATGAACAACCGCCGGTTCCTAGTGGCACATTGGCCTAACCCATCATGCCACCGTCCTGTGTGAAAAGCCGCGCAGTACGGTAGTTTCAGATGTTAAGTGAGAGAAGAAATTAAATGAGTAGTAAGGTAATCATCACATCGTGTTTACTATGCAATTCGTCAGCTAATGCTCAAGATATAGACGGTGCAAATAGGTGTTGGTACAGGTGCTCTGCTACAGATTGCGGTGAGTACGAAATTTCAAGACGAGCAGCTAAATATATTGAAGGCAAAGATCACGTAAAGGCGTGGTTCAAGCCTATGGCAAATAAATGCGTTGGTACTGATAATATTCTTGAAATTGTTTTTGAGTCCGATCAGATTTCAGTAAAGTACAGGCAGAGATAAATCCATGGTGGGTGGGCTATGCATATGATTATGTCTTCATGCGACGTCCGTGCCACCACCTCGCGGTAGTGCGGCCACGCTTGAAACTAGGCGTTTGGCATGAACCCGAGAATCAAAACATACTCAAACCGGTCACTAAACAGTAACCAAAATACAAACAATAACAACCATGCCACCAGCTCACTTTGAAGACGATTCCCGTTTGCCTGTATCTCGTTATTTTCGTGAGGTCGTGGCTGAGTACCCGGATGGCCGTGTTTTGATTTTCTTTGGCAAACTCAATATTGCGGTGGGGATATTGGTGATGCTTTGGCTCTGCTTTGTGCCAATATCTTCAAATCTGGCATGGGTTCATGTCGTGCTATTTTTGGGTTTGCCTTTAGTGGGCTTTGTCTGGTTTGTGAACGATGTGCCATCACCCTGGCTAACTGAATATGTGCCAGTTATTCTTCAACCTTGGGAGCGCGTTATTAGCGTCATTGCTCAATTGTTTGTTGCGCTATTTCCGTGGTTTGTAATCCTCAAGTCACATGTACATTGGCTTGTTGACCTAATTGACTTCACCAACCCCATCCTCCCTCAAACCTAGTTAGAATCCTCCCTTTCACTCCCTGAGCTTGCCGCTAGGCAAGATGCCGCGATGCCATTTCGAAAAATTATTGCGTTGATTTTGTTCCCGCTCTCCATTTGATGGGGAGTGATGGGGTGGCGCACGTATCAGCTTGATACGGGTGGCATCACGGGTTTAACGGGGTGGGTGATGATGTTGCAGGCGGGGATTGGTTTGTTCCTGGCCTTGATTTTTCCCCTGGTTAAATCGCGGGAAGCCAAGCCTAAGGTGGTGGTTGATGCACCGCTTACGCCGTTTGGGCATGCCAAGCATTTTTTGGTGTTGCTGATTGCCTTTTTATTGTCCCTGAGCTGTTTTTGGGCGCTTGGCAAGGCGTTGCTGGAGGGTTATTTTGTGG
The DNA here is from genome assembly GCF_049675895.1 of Ampullimonas aquatilis. Lineage (GTDB taxonomy): Bacteria > Pseudomonadota > Gammaproteobacteria > Burkholderiales > Burkholderiaceae_D > Ampullimonas > Ampullimonas aquatilis. The sequence continues at coordinate 1,469,641 of NZ_CP183834.1, forward strand.
GCAATAAATATGCGGGGATTGTTTATTTTGCCAAGCAGCCGGGCAGCTTTATCTTACGGGCGGTATTTATTGCTGCGGTGGGTGGGTTGTTGGGTTGGTTGAGCATTCCGGGGTTGCTGGCCTATGTGCGCAAGGATGCAAAGTCCGAAGACACTAAAGAATTTTAAGCACGGCCTGGGGTGGTGCGATTCATTTAACCAGAAGGGAGTTCATCATGAAGTATCAGGGAAGTTGTCATTGCGGCGGGATTGCCTTTGAGGTTGACGGTGAGCTGCCGGCCGAAGTGATGTCATGCAATTGTTCCTTATGCCAGCGCAAGGGCAGTTTGATGTGGTTTGTGACGAAAGATGCGCTGACCTTGCAAACGCCGCCCGAAAACATGAGCACGTATTTATTTAACAAGCATTTAATCAAACATCGCTTTTGTCCAACGTGCGGGATTCATCCATACGGCGAAGCCGTTTCTCCGGGGGGTAATGACATGGCGGCCATCAATGTGCGTTGCCTGGAAGGTGTGGATATTGAAGCCTTGCAGGTGAAGCATTTTAATGGGCGCGAGCTTTAAGGTTGGGTTTGTGTCCATGCCAAGCCGGTTTTCATTAGCCAGTTTGTCATCTCTGTAAACGCGTGTAAGTTGGGTAACATCGTTTGCCTGTGCCACTTTATTCATGCAGATGGTTGTGCTTGTCTGTTTAAAATTTGTTGATACATTTTGTGCAGAGCCAAGGGATATTGGCTTTGGCAGATGACATTGATAAATCAAACAGGGAGTAACGATGAAGCTGACTTGGACCAAGCTGGGTTTTTTGGGATTTATGATTCCCTTGGCGTTTTGGGGTATTGCGGCAGTGGGCTGGGGTTCGAGCAACTTTAGTGCGTTTCGTGTTGCGTTTGTTTTGGCTGCGGTGGCGGTGTATGTGGTTGGCACCAAGCTCAACGCCGAAGCACAAGAGCAGGGTGATGACGCACCCCATCAATCCATGGGTTATCCCATGCAATGGTCTGGCCTGGGCTTTTCGGCTGCGGGTTTTGTGCTGACTTTGCTGTAGTTTTATTCTCTTCATTTGCTGTGGTGGGTAACTGCTTAGTTGTCTGTCACAGCGCCCTCTGCAAATTGACTTAGCGTTCATTTTGCAAGCCCATTTAGTTTGATGCGTCCTGCATCCAGCTCGATCATTTTTTCCATTCATTCTTTTGGCGGATGAGCCTTTTAGTTGGGCTGCATTTGCTGCACCTGCTGTACTACTTGCTGCGTCATTTTTTGGTTTTCAACCAGGTTTGAAACTGACTTCGTTTTTTATATAAGACAAAGCTTGACGTAAGTAGGATGATTGTCCTAATATTTTGCGCATATAGGACGTTTGTCCTAATGGTCTGCTGACTGGTTCTGACAGTCTGTTGGGGCACACTATTTAGCTAGGTTGCAGGCCAGGTGAAGCAAAGCTGACGCTGGTTTGAAGGAACAACGACGGATCAACATGACTGACAAAACAACACGTGAAGACATTATTGCGGCGGCCGATGCGCTGTTTTATGAGCAAGGCTTTGAGCGCACCTCGTTTTCACATATTGCTAATGCGGTGAAGATTTCGCGGGGCAATTTTTATTACCACTTCAAAACCAAAGATGAAATTTTGGATACGGTGATTCGGACGCGGCTGATTAAAACGCAAATGCTGCTGGAGCAATGGGAAGCCAAAGGCAAAAAGCCGGTGGACAGGATATTGAGTTTTATCCAGATTTTATCGGTCAATCAAAGCAAGATCATGCAGCATGGCTGCCCGGTCGGCACACTCTGCAGCGAGCTGGCCAAGCTCAATCATGATTCATTGGAGCAGGCCAATCTGCTCTTTACGCTGTTTAGAACCTGGTTGCGTAAGCAGTTTACTTTGCTTGGTCATAAGGCCGATGCCGATGCGCTGGCCATGCATTTGCTCGCGCAAAGCCAGGGGGTGGCGACACTGGCCAATACCTTTCAGGATGAAAAATTCATCAAGCATGAGGTCAAGCAAATGAGCACCTGGGTCAAGTCGCTGGTGAGTACGGTTGAATAAGTGAGCGCAATCTGTTTGAACAAGCTGCTTGTGCAATCGCGTGTGTAATCGATGATCAAACGATGTGAAATTAAAAGGCAATGAGTGAGGGGCTAGCATGTTTGTCGTACAACTCAAGTTTTCAGCCAATAAAAGTCAGGCTGCGCAGTGGATGGATGGCCATAAGGCATGGATCAAACGAGGTTTTGATGACGGCGTATTTTTATTGGTGGGCAGCTTGCCGCCTAATTTGGGCGGCGGCATGGTGGCACACCACATCACGCTGGCGGACCTGCAAGCGCGGTTGAATGACGACCCGTTTGTGGCACATGATATCGTCAGCGTTGAGATCATCGAGATCAAGCCCGCACAAGCAGATGACCGTTTGAAATTTTTACTCGGCTGATAACTGCCTGCGAGTAATGCATTGCTGAAATTTATCTAAAAAGTTAAAGCCCATGACGACCACTTTCATTGCCCCCGATGGTAAACATCGCTGTCACTGGTGCAGCGCCACGCCCGAATATTTGGCCTATCACGACAAAGAGTGGGGCTATCCCGTCAGCGATGACCAACGCCTTTTTGAAAAGCTCTGCCTCGAAGGATTTCAGTCGGGCTTGAGCTGGCGCACCATCCTCGCCAAGCGCGACAACTTTCGCGCAGCCTTTTGTGATTTTGACTTTAACCAGGTGGTGCGTTTTACCGAGCGCGATGTCGAACGCCTCATGCAAGACGCTGGCATTGTGCGCCATCGCGGCAAGATTGAAGCCGTCATCAACAACGCACTGCGTGCTCAGGAGTTAGTCAAGCAAGCCGGTTCACTCGCCCAATACTTTTGGCGTTACGAGCCCAAGGCCGGTGATCTTGCCCAACCCCAAACCGCTTCCACCTCGGCGGCATCATTGGCCTTATCCAAAGACCTCAAAAAACAAGGCTGGAAATTTGTCGGCCCCACCACCGTCTACGCCTTCATGCAAGCCATGGGCTTGATTAACGACCACGTTGCAGACTGCGTCATCCGCCAAAAAGTTGAACAAGCCCGTAAGAAGTTCAAGTCGCCAAAGGTCTGAATTGCATGGGAGATTGTTGCATGGCGTTTTATATAGTGGGGTAGGGTATTTATTTAGAATCAATAAATACGTACTTAAATAGGATAAATATGAATTTACTCGTAGGGAGTAAGTGTTTTTTAGCGATTATGACGCCGCTAACCAGTTTTCTAAAAGCAGTCCCGGAACCTGCTCAAATTTGCGTAAATTATTGCTGACTAACGTCAAGCCTTCGCTACGGGCTTGGGCGACGATGTGTAGATCATTCACACCAATCGGCTGTCCGATTTTTTCAAGCGCGGCACGAATGCTGCCGTAGTGCCCCGCAGCGCGTTCACCATAGCTAAGCACATCAAGTCGACTTCTAAAATCTTCTACTACCGCCAAATTACGTGATGGATTGGCGCTTTTTTCTGCGCCATGCAATAACTCGGCGAGCGTCATGGCCGAAATGGCCATGCGCCCATGCTGCTGGTTAAACATGGTCAGCGCAGCAATCGGGCGTTGTTTGATGACGTAAATGACAATATTGGTATCGAGCAGATACTTGAGCATGGTGTTTACAGGCTCTCGCGTTCTGGCTGATGCTGGCTGGCTCGATCGGACATAAAGTCATCGGTGACAGTTTGATCACCCAGAAAGAAACTGTCCCAGCTGGCATGGGCAGGTGCAATGACGCGCTCTTGTCCAACAATCCGAACATCGACTTTTTTAACAGGCTCGGGAAACCGGGTTTCAGCCGGCAAGCGCACCGATTGAGTTCGATTATTGATAAAAACTGTACTGATGGTCATGAGACACCTCACAAATTTTGCTATATACATTGACTATATAGCATGAGAATGATTGAGATCAACCTCTCTATAGCTAATAATAGGCATTGGCCAAACCAATTTTCTTTCATTTTAAAAACGTCGCCATGTACATCCCACCCGGCTTTAACACTATCACTCCTTACTTTTTTGTGCGCGATGCTGAGTCTTTTGTGACGTTTTTAGTCAAGGGGCTGGGCGGGGTGGAAACTTGTCGTACCCTGCGTCCCAATGGGCTGATTGCCAATGTCCAGGTGCAGTTAGGCACGGCGGCAGTCATGGTGAGTGAGGCGACAGAGCATTACCCGCCCATGGCGAGTGCGTTTTATGTGTATGTGGAAGACGCGCACGCGGCCATGCAGCAGGCGTTGGCGCATGGTGCCACCCAGGTGATGGCGGTGGCCGATATGCCTTATGGCGATCGGCAAGGTGGTGTGCGTGATGCCCATGGCAATCTCTGGTGGATCTCGCAACGCCTGATGCACGAGCCTTATACGCCTTGAGCGGAAGTTGTTTTCTTTGCTGACGATTTGGCCTTCCTACAGGCATTGAAGTCCTGGCAATTCTGTGAGGCTGGCGTTTTACCGCCATTCATTCCGAAAAAATTGATGTGGCATCTGTAAGGATTGGACTATTTGCGCGACTGCCATCAGTACGTCGTTGTTTTGTACCGAACATTCGGTCAGTTCGACGAACTGTAAAGCAGTTGTTTGAACCAGCGATTGAGTCAGATGGATTCAATCGCTAGTTCGTCCCGATCATTTCATCTTTATACAGAGCGTGTTGCCATGACGATATCCCGAAGAAATTTTCTCCAAATCTCCTTAAGTACTGCAGCATTGTCGCAAACCTCATCCATATTGGCCGCTAGTAATGCAGTGGCCGAGGGTAGGCAAATCAAGGTCAAGGCCATTGCCTTTGATGGCTTCCCGGTATTTGATCCACGGCCAGTCTTTGGCCTCGCCGAAATGCTTTTTCCCGGTAAGGGTGCCGAGCTGGGCAATGCCTGGCGTACCCGCCAGTTTGAGTACACGTGGTTACGCACCTTGTCAGGTCATTATGTTGATTTTTGGCAGGTAACTGAAGAATCGCTGGTCTTTGCCGCGCTGTCTTTGAAACTAGAATTGACTGCCGATAAACGCAAGCAATTGATGCAAAGTTATCTGGAACTCAGGGCCTGGCCGGATGCCTTGTCGATTTTGACGGAGCTGAAACAAATGGGCATCAAACTGGCGTTTTTGAGTAATCTTACGCCAGCCATGCTCGATGCCAGTGTCAAGAATGGTGGCCTGACGGGTCTTTTTGAGCCGCATCTGAGCACCGATCGAGTGAGTGCCTACAAGCCTGATCCACGCGCTTATCAAATGGGCCTGAATGCCTTTGGCGTGAGCCGTGAAGAAATAGTCTTTGCGGCCTCGGCAGCCTGGGATGCAGCCGGTGCAGCCTGGTTTGGTTATCCCACTGTATGGGTTAATCGCATGAATCTGCCGGTAGAAGAACTGGGTGTACAGCCCCATGCCAATGGGAATAGCCTTGCTACTTTGCTGGAGTTTGTGAAGGCGCGTAATCAAGTGGCTTGAGGTAATGATTGACTGACAGGATGTTGACGTTCATCGGCTTGATGGTGTGATTGAGCCGCTAGTTGGTTTTTTGCCTGCAGTGATGTTTGATGGTAGCCCACTACTTCAGTTCATCGCAGTCAACTGAAGCAGTGTCGTAAATGATGGCTTTATTGTTGTGCTGATTTCAATTCTTTCATTTCTTCCTTGGCAGTGACTATATCTTTGGGTGTCAGGTTGATGCCAATGAAAAAGCTATTTGCCAAAATTCCTGTGGGATATTCGAGTTGATAGAAAAAGTTCTTGTTTTCAGTCACTTCAATATCGGCCTCAGCACTTTTGCCCATTGCCGTGGTATCAATCTTCACGTGGTGTTTGCCTGGGGTGGTTTCAAGCTTCAGGAAGGAGCCGTTGTATAGATCGCCCACTTTATTGTTATCAACAAATACCGGCATCGACATGCCCGAGGCGAAAATGGATGATGCTCTGTAAATGTATAACTGTGACTGCCCTGATTTTGGTGTTGTGAAGTCCTTGAATTGAGATCCAGGGGCGGTGGCACATCCACCCATTACCCCAATAAGTGTGCCGAGTGAAATAGCTGTGACAGTTTTAAATACAAGTCGTTTAAATGAAACTAACATGATTATTCCTTTATGAATGTTTTGTAGCTGAAAGGAATGACTTGGTTGTTAATCCATAACGATCTTTGATTTTTGAATAGTGCAACAAGTCATCTCAAGGCATTTTCTTTGGGATATGTTGAGTTGGTCAAAGATTTATACAGGTAGTTACTTAAAATTATTTTCAGTTTAAAAACTTGTTGAATAGTTAACTGAATCAGTTTGTCGTCCATGCTAGGCGAAAAATGTTTTTTGTTTAATCACCACAATGCTGCGGCCACGTGCTCAAGGCTTGTTTGCCGGGTGCTTTTCCACTGGTTTGTTGTCTTGCAAGTGAATCTGTTAAGCATTGGCTCAAAACGGCTTACTGTGCCAGACTGATCTAGCTCACTTCCAGATCATTGCTTCATTGCACTTTTATCGGTATTTTTTGGTTTTGGATCGCCATGTTTCAGCGTTTGTCGATAAATTCGGTAAGGTATCCATCTTGCTACAGGATTTTTATGCTGTGACCACGTTGTGATGACGACAGACAGGTATCACAATCACTTGAGTGTTTATCTCGGATATTTCAATCAGTGTTCTCTCGGCACATCGTTCTGCAGTAAAGTGGTTCGCTAATATCAACGACGAAAGGAAACTCAATGTCCAGTCCCACAACCGAGCTTGAGGAACTACTCATGCAGCGTTCGTTGACCGATGCGCAGCTTCTGGCTGCGGCAGAGGCTGCGGCTGACTTTCGGATACAACCGGACGCAACGGTTATCAAGATTGGCGGGCAAAGCATCATTGATCGCGGTCGTGCCGCAGTCTACCCACTGATTGATGAGATTGTTGCCGCCCGCAAGCACCATAAATTGCTCATCGGAACCGGGGCCGGCACACGGGCTCGCCACCTGTATTCCATTGCTGCCGGACTTAATCTGCCAGCAGGTTTACTCTCGCAGCTGGGTTCCTCGGTGGCCGACCAGAACGCCGCTTTGCTTGGAAATCTTCTCGCCAAGCACGGTATTCCTGTGGTGGATGGGGCTGGCTTGTCGGCGATGCCGCTGTCCCTCGCTGAAGTGAACGCTGTCATCTTCAGCGGTATGCCACCCTACAAGTTGTGGATGCGTCCGCCTGCCGAAGGCGTTATCCCTCCCTATCGCACGGATGCCGGTTGTTTTCTTCTGGCCGAACAATTTGGTTGCAAGGCGATGATCTACGTGAAAGACGAGGACGGCCTCTATACCGCTAATCCAAAGACCTCGAAGAACGCGACCCTGATTCCGAAAATCTCTGTCGATGAGATGAAGGCGAAAGGATTGCAAGACTCGATCCTGGAGTTTCCTGTCCTCGATCTGCTCCAGGCGGCACACCATGTCCACCAGGTACAAGTCGTGAACGGTCTTGTTCCCGGCAACCTGACCCGCGCACTTGCTGGCGAGCATGTCGGCACCATCATCACCGCGAACTGAGAGCCATCATCATGACTGATACCAACAACATCAAGCACGTCGCCTCACCGCTGGCGAGTCAAACCCTCCAAGACAGTGATCTCACCCGTCCCGTTGCGGGCGTCCGTCCGATCCGGTTGCTGCCCTGGTTGCAGGTTGTCAAAATAGGCGGGCGTTCCATCATGGACCGCGGTGCCGAAGCGATTCTTCCCATTGTGGCGGAGCTCCGCAAACTGCTGCCCGAGCACCGCCTGCTCATTTTGACCGGTGCTGGCGTGCGGGCCCGCCACCTCTATGGTGTTGGCCTCGACCTCGGCCTGCCGGTTGGCTCACTGGCCCCACTAGCTGCCAGCGAGGCGGGTCAGAATGGCCATATTCTCGCCTCATTGCTGGCTCCAGAGGGTGTCTCCTATGTTGAGCATCCGACCATTGCCAGCCAGTTGGCGATCCATCTTCAGGCTGCCCGCGCCGTCGTCGGGAGCGCTTTCCCGCCGTACCATCACCACGAGTTCCCGAATTCACGGATTCCGACCCATCGGGCTGATACGGGTGCCTTTCTACTCGCCGACGTGCTGGGTGCAGCCGGCCTCACGATCGTAGAGGATGTCGATGGGGTATACAGTGCCGATCCCAAGGGGCCTGGTGGAGAGCAGGCGCAGTTGCTGCGTGAAACGTGTGCTAGTGACCTTGCGAAGCAGCAGGGTTCCCTGCCGTTTGATCGCGCACTGCTGGATGTCATGGCGACTGCGCGTCACATCGAGCGTGTGCAGGTTGTGAATGGGCTCGTACCAGGGCGGCTCACTGCGGCACTCCGTGGTGAACACGTCGGAACCATTGTGCATACAGGCGCACGTCGGAGCTGATCGTTCTGTCCTGAAAAGATGATCGGCAAGTCCTTTGGTTTTGTTTGACAAAGAATTGGCTGATCGGCAAACGATTATGCGATGAACGACATTATGTTGATCGGAGCGGCTCATTGGTGAGGCGGCTCATGACAGATTCCTGGTCAGTCGCCAATTCCCATTGTACCAATCATGCAGGCTGAAGCCTGTTATCAACTTTATTCAGGGCTGGATTTGATGCTCTGGAAATCATTTTTTGAGTGATTTGAATGCGAAGCGCATGATTGCTGGTGATTTTTCCCTTTCCACGGTGCATAGTTTTCTTCCGGGTCTTGCGCCAGCCGCGAAGCTTGCAGTTGCGCACCCAGTCCATAAAACTCTCTAAAGCTCATGATGAGGGGCCGCCACAGCATGGGGTCGATGCGCTCGGGGTGAGCGGCTTGCAGCAGTTGTTCAGCCACGTGCGTGCGCACAATACGAACCTCAATGGCGCAAGCTGGAATGGCCATGCGTGGGTCGCAACTGGCAAACGGTCGCACCGATTCCACCACGCATTCAAGTTGTACCGGACATTCCGCTACCCGTGGCGCGACGACTTCCAGGGCGGCTTGGGGCGTGAGACCTGCCACGCCAAACTTGTCGGCTTCATGGCGATAACCCAGCCATTTTTTATGCAATGGCACCGATTGGCTGCCAGTCAGTTTGGCGAGCCGATCGACTGCCGCCACATTGTCCACCGATGCCAGATTCAATACGCATTGGCCACTGCGCTGGAGGTTGGCGGTGGTTTGGGAGCTGGCATCCAGCCCGAGCATACAGCTCCAGCCCAGCCACCAGGCCGATGACATGGGCGCAAGATTGGCGCTGCCGTCTCCATTGAGGGTGCTGATGAGTATCACGGGTGTGCCCCAGTAATGAATGGCGGGGGCAATGTCTTTGTGCATGATGGACTCCTGTTCCTGTGCTTGTTTAATGACAGGCGCAGTTTGCAGTGACCAACATTTTGCAGCTATCCGATTCTTGCTGTTGTCGATCGGCCGAGTCTCGGCTGGTGTTGATTATTTAAATACACCCTATAGGTATTTAAAATGGATCAATCAATAAGCACTTGAGCGGTTAATAATGATTCATACTGCTAGGTAGTATGAGTGCTTTCAGCCATTTTTAGAGGTCTTCAGGCCTTTTGCCGGGCCACCCACAAAAAGTAAAGCAGCAGTAACAATGCGGCCAGGGAGAGGCTGGTGCTATTGGCCAGCCAAAATCCGGACGCGCCTTGCAGCTCAGCAGGCACGCCGCCAAGCTGGTTGAAGCCGAGCAGATAACCGCCACCCAGGCCAAAGCCCCAGAGTGACAAGGCGTAAATCAGTGTGGGCACCAGCGTAATTTTGTAGGCACGCAAGACAAAGGCGGTAGTAACCTGGACTGCATCGAAAATCTGATAAAAACCGATGAACACAAAGAGTGGCAAAGCTGCTGCGGCTACCATGGGGTCGGGTGTGTAGGCGCTCACAATGAGTGCCCGACAGAGCCAGATCAATCCACCCATGAGCGTGGCAATCAGGGCAGTCAACCAAATGCCGTGCAAGCTGGTTTGCCTTGCCTGCACGGGTTGGGCCGCCCCGAGTGCCTGCGCCACGCAAGTGGCTGTGCCTATTGCCAGTGACAGTGGCAGCATATACAGCACGGCGGCAAAGTTGGCGACGATTTGATGACCAGCCAGCGCGGTAGCGCCAAAGCGGGCAATAAAGAGCGCCATGAACGTAAAGGAAGTTACTTCAATCAGATACGACAAGCCCATCGGTATACCCAGTTTGAGCAGCGCCCATTGCCGTGACCAATGGGGCCAGGACCAGCGGGCAAACAGGCCATAGGGATGATAAAGACGCCCGGGTTGGCTATCGCGCACGAGTTGCCAGCCGAGCAGCAACATCACCAGCCAGCTGGTAAGGGCGGTCGCCAAGGCGCTGCCTGGACCGCCCAAGGCCGGTATGCCGAGCGCAGGCAGGCCAAAAATCAGCAGCCAGTTGAGTGGCACTTTGAGCACCAGACCCGTCAGTTGCATGACCATCACACGGCGTGCCTGCGAGATGGCGGTGTTGAGCGAACCATACAGGCGTGACAGCAAGGCAGCAGGCAGACCGAGGGCTTCCATTTGCAGGTATTGGCGGGCGGTGTGCTCAAGCACCGGATCGGCATGGGCAATGGCAAGCAGCCAACCGGGTTCAGCCAAAAGCAGCATGCCAGGCAGGGTCAGTGCCAGTGCCAGCCAGACACCCTGACGTAATTCTTCACCGATCTCGTCATGGCTTTGCGCACCAAACAAATGACCAATGGTGGGTGAGAGCGCCTGCAGGATTCCGGAAAGTCCCAGAAACACACTGATATACAAACCGGCACCAATCGAGAGCGCGGCCAGATCGTTGGCCGAATAACGCGCCGTCATCATGGTGTCGAGCACCCCATAGGCAATGATAGCGAGCTGACCAATATAGATGGGCCAGGCAATGCGCACGATCTGGCGCGCATGTGTCAGCCACAATTGCCATGCCGAAGGTACAGTCGCAGGAAGTTGGGCAGACCCATCGGGCTGCCTGAAGTTAGATGCAACCATATTTGTGTTTATTGCATGCGCGCGCGCATTTGACGAACCAGTCGCAGCCTTTCGTCGCGGTCGGAAACCCGTCGACCTTCCCAGATGACGGTCCAGTCCATCTCAAGGCTGCGCGGCAGACTGTCGCTGGTATGGTCCTGGCCAGCCTGATCTTGCAGTAAATAGTAATGGCAACGCGCGGGATTGATTTCGTCAAAACGGATATTCTGAAAATACAGGAAGGAAGCCAGTTGACCATTACCCAAGCCGATTGTTCCAACACAATCATAGTCGGGTGGCAGATTGGCGACCATTTGCTGCGCCACATTGCGATAGGTTTTGGTGTAGTTGATGAATGGCATCCACAGCGTCATCAACAGCACCCACGAAAAGATCAGGCCACCGGAAGACAGCACCACCGCGCGCCACAATACTTTGGGATGGCGCGAAACCCGCCAGTGCACAATCACAAACCAGGCTGCAGTGACGGCAATGGCAAACACAAAAGCCATGAGATTGAATTGCGGAATAAAGCCGGGTGCAATGCGCGCCAGATTATTGGCGAGTTTGACTGGATAACCGGTCATCTTGGCGATCCACATGACCCAGATCACCAGGCCGGCGACGCTGGAAATCATCAAGGCAAACCAGTCGATGGCGTTGACGGTGCCGCGCTTGAGTGTGGGCAAGGCAAAGGCCGCCAGTACTGCCATGCCGGGCACCGTCATCATGAACAGCGCTTCGGCGGCGTGACCATGCAGGAGCAGATATAACTGCGTCGCCAGGGTCAGCGCCAGCGGCAGGGCAATATGCGGTGCCTGCCAGTAATCACGCCAGCTCCAGGCTGCCCAGACGGCCAGTGGCCAGAGTGGCCAGCTGTACCAGATATAGTTTTTGGCAATAAAGCGCCAGGCTGTGGCAGTCGGCTGAAACACATATTGCAGGCCATCTTGCCACCATTGCTGCAAAAATGCCGGGGCTTGCGGATCAAGCTGCCATGCCAGCCAGGGCCAACTGGCTGCCAGCAATGCTGCCAATGGCAGGCTGATACCCAGCCAGAATTTGATCAAAGGTCGTAATGTTTTGCTAAAACCGGCAACCAGCACAAACAGTAACAGTACTACCGCGGGCAAAACGGGGTGACTGGCCAGTGCCAGTCCGCCCAAGCCAACGCCTAAATAAATGGAGCCGGTAATCTGATTGCGCAGACTGCGTGCTGCGCCAAACAAGCTCATGGACAGGAGCGCCAGTTGGGCTACTTCGGCGGTGGATTCATGAATCCGGGCGGCCAGACCGAGCGTGGCCAGAAAAATCAGCAATGTGCCATCGGCCAGGGTACGACCATAATTGAGCGGTGAAGGATGCCCGCCAAAGGCATAGTTGAAGGGTTGCGCTTCGGCACGGCGTGCCAGTTGATAGGCGGCATACCAGAGAAAAGCGCAGGTCATCAAAAACAGCAGGCCGGTGACGAGGCGCGTCGCAAACAGTTCGGCCTGAAAATGCAGCAAACCACCCAGCCAGCCAAAGATCTTGATGCTTGCCGCACCCAGCCAAAACATGAGGGGTGCTTCTTCAGTCACCATACGGCCAGCCAGATTGGGCAAGAGCCAGTCATGCCAATTGCCATGCGCCATCGACCACATCAGGCCAAAGCCAGCGGCGTCATCATTTTTCCACGGGTCACGGCCCAGCAGACCGGGTACGATATACAGTACGCACAGCGCTAATAACAAACGCCGTGGCAAAGCCAGGGTGGTCTGGACGGTGAGTCGGGCAGGATTATTGTTATTGGTGATCATAAAAAATAAAAAGGCAGCCTAAGCTGCCTTTTAACACGAAATTGACAACGCTTAGGTGCTTGCTTTGACGCCGGTACGGGTGCCAAATTTCTGACGGAAGCGCTCGACGCGACCCGCAGTGTCGACCAGCTTTTGTTTGCCAGTATAGAAAGGGTGCGATTCGGAAGAAACTTCAATCTTCACGAGTGGGTATTCAACGCCATCAATCGTGGTTTTTTCACGAGTTTGGATGGTGGAGCGGGTAATGAAGCTGTAATCGCAGGATACGTCTACGAATGCAACGTCGCGGTAATCGGGGTGAATGCCTTCTTTCATGGTTTTTCCTTTAGGTTTGCTGGCAGCCAGTCGCCGAATGTGCAACCACTTGCCGTTTGAAAAGCTCTCTATTATTGCAGAAAAATGAACGGTCTGCTGATTTTTTCTTGTTCAGGGCGAGGCAGATCATTTTGTCGATCAATCTGCACCAGCTATGAGGTGCGAAAGGCTTAGCCGCCACGCCGCATCATGTCAAAGAATTCCGCATTGCTCTTGGTTTCTTTCATCTTGCCGAGAATGAATTCCATTGCCTGGATTTCATCCATATCGTAGATGAGCTTACGCAATATCCAGATTTTCTGGAGCTGTTCACGCGGGATCAGCAACTCTTCACGGCGCGTGCCCGATTTGTTGAGATTGATTGCTGGATAAACGCGTTTTTCAGCCAGACGACGTTCCATATGGATTTCCATATTGCCGGTACCCTTGAATTCTTCAAAGATCACGTCATCCATGCGGCTGCCGGTTTCAATCAGGGCGGTGGCGATGATAGTCAGTGAACCACCTTCTTCCAGATTTCGGGCTGCGCCAAAAAAGCGTTTGGGGCGTTGCAGCGCGTTGGCATCCACACCACCGGTCAAGACCTTGCCAGAAGCAGGGATGACAGTGTTATAGGCACGTGCCAGACGAGTGATGGAGTCGAGCAGAATCACCACGTCTTTTTTCATTTCGACCAGGCGTTTGGCTTTTTCGATCACCATTTCAGCAACTTGAACGTGGCGGGTGGCCGGTTCGTCAAAGGTGGAGGCAACCACTTCACCGCGTACCGAACGCTGCATCTCGGTCACTTCTTCTGGGCGTTCGTCGATCAGCAGCACAATCAGGGTGACATCGGGATGGTTGGTGGTAATGGCGTGTGCCATGTGTTGCATCAACACGGTTTTACCGGATTTGGGGCTGGCGACCAGCAAACCACGCTGACCGTAACCGACTGGTGCAATCATGTCGATGATGCGGCCGGTAATGTTTTCCTCACTCTTGATATCCCGTTCCAGTAGCATCGGGCGATCTGGATGCAGTGGTGTGAGGTTTTCAAACATGATCTTGTGTTTGGAAGCCTCGGGCGGCATTTCATTGATTTTGTCGACCTTCACCAGCGCAAAGTAACGTTCACCATCCTTGGGGGTGCGTACTTCACCTTCAATGCTGTCACCGGTATGCAAATTAAAACGGCGGATCTGCGAAGGACTGATATAAATATCGTCGGTGCTGGCCATATATGATGAATCAGGCGAGCGCAAAAAGCCAAAACCGTCGGGCAGGACTTCGAGCGTACCGTCACCGTAAATGGATTCACCCAGTTTGGCTTTTTTCTTGAGGATGGCGAACATCAGCTCTTGCTTGCGCAGGCGTGATGCGTTGTCGACTTCAAGGCTGACAGCCATGTCGAGTAATTGGGAAACGTGTAGCGCTTTAAGTTCGGAAAGATGCATAAGACTCCCAGAATCGGGAAAGGGAAAAATTGAAGGGGGAAGTTTGTCTGTTGGCAGAACCTGCGACAGACGAAAAGATCGGAATGAATATTTGTTAGACTGGGTACAGTATACCGGCAAAATCCTTTTTGCCAAGTGGGTTGGGGCGCACTACATCCAAAAGTATCTAAAAAGCATCAAAAGAATGTCATGCAGACAGCCCAAATGTTCAGTTTCCTGAACATTTGGGCTGCCAAAAATCATTACAGATGGCTATCCAGAAAGGCGGCCAATTGTGATTTGGACAGTGCGCCAACCTTAGTGGCGGCCACCGCACCGTTTTTAAACAGCATCAGCGTTGGAATGCCGCGAATGCCAAACTTGGCTGGGGTAGCCTGGTTGTCGTCCACATTCATTTTGGCGACTTGCAGTTTGCCGTTATATTCCTTGGAAATTTCTTCCAGGATTGGTGCAATCATCTTGCAGGGACCGCACCATTCGGCCCAATAATCAACCAGAACCGGTGTTTCTGATTTGAGAACGTCGGCATCAAAGGTGGCATCGCTGATATATTTGATTGTTTCACTCATAGCTGGCTCGCTTGTTGTATTTCGTATAAACAGGTATCTGGTGGCTCAAAAACATCGCATATGCTGAGGCGGTATTTAACGAAACCACTACTCGACTGCGCGATTGGGTGCAATCTTACTGCAAATATGGGGATGGGGTGCGCAAAAGCAAGATAATCCATTCTCACGTCCAGGTTCTTTTTTGGCTGTTTGATCTTTTTCAACTTTTCTCATGACTTTTGCCAGTAGCTTGACATCTTCTGCTCAGATACAAACGCTGCAGGTTTGGCCCGATGCGCAATTTTGGCCAACCGTAGCAAGGGCAGTCCATCAATATCGGAATGAATTGCGCAGCACTGCCGCGCAACCCACATGGATATTGAATGAGGCGTTTTTGCTCGTACCCAGGCTGGCGCATGCGGCCTTGTTGAAACAGGCTTTGATTAGTCAACAGGCTGGGCAGGCCTGCAGTTTGCCAACCATTCATACCGTGCATGGCTGGCTGAATTTGCCGGAAGCGCCGCCCATGGCCTGGTCGCGCTTAGCCATGCTCTATGAAGCGCTTAGAAAAAATTCATTGTTGGCCAGCTGGCTTGGCGTGGGCGAAGAAGAGGGAGCGGCATCGTATTGGCGACTGGCGCGCACGCTCTTGCAGATTGCCGATGAGTTGTCAGCAGTGTATTTACCCAGGCTGTTTTGGCAGGCCGAACACGGTCAAGCGCTGGCGGATGGCATTGGCCCGGTAGCGCAACAAATCACCGCCATTCTGGATGAGCATTTTCCCCAGCGTTCGGGGGGGCTGAGCTTGTCCGACGAAGCGCGCTTGATCGTGCAGATTTGGCAGATGCTGGTCAGCGTGAGTCCGGAGACTGATCCGCTGTGCGAACAACTGCAAACGCTGGCAGAGCGATTGGCTGATTTACCGGAATCGGTGCCGCTGATCTGGCTGTGCTTGGCACCGCCTGCGGCAACAGAGCGAGCGATGCTGCAACAGGTGGCAAGTGATCGACAAATGCTGTTAATTGATCCTAACTGGCGTGATTTGTCGTCAAGTGAGGATTTGGCTGCATCAGTGCCTGATGGGCAGCCAATTTTGTCGCAACTGCAGCAAGCCTGGCCCGAACTTTATGTTGCCGATGAAACCCAGTTGCTGACAAAGCTGGCCGAGCCGATGGCAGTTGCCAACCCCGGCTCGCAACCCCAATTTAATTTTGCCGCGGATGCCCAGCCACGGCTGCACGAGCGCATCAGTATTGCGCGGTTACCTGATCGTGAGCGCGAAGCGATGGTCGTCGCGGCGCAGGTATTGCAGTGGTTGCATCATGGTGTGGAAGACTCGACGACCAATGCCGCTACGCCAAAAGATCAACCGGCTATCAAGCTCGCACTGATTGCACAAGACCGGATTGTGGCGCGGCGCGTTGGTGCCATGCTGGCGCGTGCCAATGTGACAGTGGCCGATGAAACGGGCTGGCTGTTGTCCACCAGTCGGGCGGCAGCAGCCGTGGCGTCATGGCTGGAAATGCAGGCCTTGCAGATGCCGGTGGCGGCTTTGCTGGATTGGCTCAAATCGCCGTTTGTCTGGGCCGACGATGATTTGAAAGCCCATCATATTGCACGGCTCGAAGCCTTGGCGCGCCGCGAGCAGATTTTGCAGGGTTTGCCCAATTTGCAAACCGCGTTACAGGAAACTAACAAGCCCGATGCACGCGATGCCCAAACCCTGGCGCTTTTAAGTAACTTGCCCACCGTGCTGTTGTCACGTCGTCAAGTGCCACTGAGCCAATGGGCGAGTCAAACGCTGGCATGTTTTGCGCATACCGGCATGGACGCGGCCTTTGCTACCGATGCGGCCGGTCAGGCCATTGTGGCGCTGCTGCAAGGCATGGCCGACCACACGCTGGCGGCTGAAGAACGATTTACGCTGGTTGAATATGCGGCCCTGTTGCGCGAAGCACTTGAAGCCGCGTCATTTCAACCGGCCGATACCGAACGCGCGGCACAGGACAATCAGGCCGTCGTTTGGCTGCTGCCTTTATCGGCTGCCCGCATGCGTCGCTTTGACGCCGCCATTGTGATGGGCTGCTCAGCCAATGTGCTGCCCTCGGCCAGTCAGGATGCGCTGTTTTTTAATGCCCGCCTCAAGGCCGAGCTGGGACTAGGCACCCCCTGGGACAATCTGCAAAGCCAGTGCCGGGATCTGTCCTTATTGTTGATGCATACGCCCAAAGTGTTGCTGAGCTGGCATCAACAGGAAAATGGCCAGCCCAATCTGCTGGCACCCTGGCTGGTGCGCCTGAACTGGACTTTGCGGCAATTGGGGCAGTTACCCGTGCTCGAAAAAGACTGGTCGGCCTGGCAGCATTTGCAAGGGATCGAGCAGATCAATCTGTCTCATCCGCTATCGGGGCAGAGCATGCCTGCGCCTGGATTTGTGGGCGCCGCGCCGTTGCGCTTGTCGGCCTCCGCCTATGGTCAGTTGCGCAGTTGTCCGTACCGCTTTTTTGCCGCCCAGGTGCTGCGCCTGAGTGAGATGGATGAGTTGAGTGATGACATTGGCAAGCGTGAACTCGGTCAATGGTTGCATGAAATCCTGCATCAGTTTCATGAGACAGACAGTGGTCTGGCAAGCAGTCAGAAAACCCTGGCGGCCCGCACCGAACGGCTCGTTAGCTTGTCGCAAGACTATTTTGCCCCGCAACTGGCAGCCAATCCGCAAGCCTTTGCATTTTTGCAAAGCTGGCTGGCGATTCTGCCCAACTATTTAAACTGGCTGGCCGAGCACGAAGCCGCGGGTTATCAGTGGCGGGCCGGTGAAGTGAACTTGCGCCACACCGTGACGCTGACCACTGGCAAGCAGCTGACGTTGCAAGGGCGGCTGGATCGACTCGATGCCAAAGACCATCAACCGGTGTTGCTGGACTATAAATTGAAGTCAAAATCGTCGCTGAATCGTCAGCTCAAACAGCCGGGTGAGGATTGTCAGTTGCCGTTTTATGCGTGGTTGATGGAAAGTGTGAGGGAAGGTGCGGCATCCAGCGATTCTGCTGGTGCGGTCGATACCGCCAGGCCCGGATTTGGCGATTTTGCCCAAGCGGCTGCCGTGGCCGAGGCAGCTTATCTGAGTCTGGATCGTCAACGCGTGGAAACGGTACCGTATCCCGATTTATCGGACAACCTGGCGCAGTTGCAAATCCAGTTGCCGCAAGACCTGAGTGCGCTCGATGCTGGCCAGCCCATGCCCGCCAATGGCGCGGCCTCGGTCTGTGCCTATTGCAGCATGATGGGCTTGTGCCGCAAACCCTTTTGGGATGATGCAGCGGTCTGAGGGTGGCGCATGGTTGAAATCAGAATGGCTGGATACTGAGGTAGTGTATAAAAAATGAGCCTTTATAAATGTACTATACAAGCCTATTTAAGCTTATACACCATCCTGGTATGCCTGTTTTTACGAATCTTTAGCCGAAATGACTGCTTGAAAAAGCATCAGTCAGACAGGCAGTTTAGTCAGCGTTTTTGCTCAGATTAAGCAAGAAGATCAACCCATTTTTTGAAGAAAATATCGCAATGACAGCAGCCGATCAGCCCGGGTTACCGCCATCATCCAACCCGCCTTTGGAGCAAGCCCACGCGCAGCCGCAGTTGCATCCTTATGCGGTCAACGGTGCCGGTGCGCCGTATGCGCAATTTCTGGCGCTGGCCTGTGATCCGGCGCGAAGTGTGGTGATTGAGGCGTGCGCCGGTAGCGGTAAAACCTGGTTGCTGGTGTCACGGCTGTTTCGGCTCTTGCTGGCTGGCGTGCGCCCTAATGAAATTCTGGCGATTACCTTCACCCGCAAAGCCGCGCAGGAAATGCGCGAGCGCCTCTACGAGCGGCTGGCCGAACTAGCCAGCGCGCCAGCGGCGCGTGCCTTAGACATGCTGATTGAAACGGGGGTGGCCCCAGCCGATGCACCGGCCTTGCTCGGCCCGGCACGCCAGCTTTATGTGCAGGTGCTGGCAGCACCCAATGGCATGACGGTCAGCACTTTTCATGGCTGGTTTACCAGTTTGCTCAAGGCCGCGCCGGTCTCGGCAGGTTTGCCGCAAGGTTTTGCGATGCAGGAAAAAATCTCGCGGCTGGTCAATCCGGCCTGGCGCAACTTTTTGCAAAAGGTACAAACCGAGCCGATCACGCGGGCTGCTTTTGGCTGGCTGCTCAACACCCTGGGTGAATTCAATACCCGCGATTTGCTTTTGAATCAATTGCATCATCGCGCTGAATGGCAGCTCTGGTTGCAAGCGCAGCCACCAATACCAGCGGCCTTGGCTGTGCCAACGCCCGTGCTGGATGAGCTGGGCTTGTCGTTTAACACCTTGCCCGCAGCGAGCCAGCATGCGGTGCAGGCTTTGGCGCAGCAATTTGGTGAGGTGGTGCAGGGTGATCCCATCACGCGCCTGATGCATGATCAAACCTTTAAAGCGCAGTGCTACCGTTTTACCAGCCAGCTTGGGCAAGGTTCAGAAGCTAATCAACGCAACGCCGCCAAATTGGAGCAAGCGATCACCGCCTTTTTTGTCGATGGTGAGTTGAGCGAATTTAAAATGCTCTATAAAGGTTTTTGTACTACGGAGAATGAGCCTAAACAGTTCAAAGGCAATAAAGACCTCACTAAAAATCTCGGCAGCGCCACCCTTGAAATCCTCGTCAACCTGCACGTCGAACTCGCTGAACGACTGCTGGCAGTCCAAGCCGCTACTGCCGAACGCCAGACTTTTCTGATCAATGTGGCGTGCTGGCTGGCCAGTCAAACTTTGCAGGCTGGTTATGCACAGGAAAAACTGGCGCGCCGCGAACTCGATTTTGCCGATCTGGAAGCACACGCGCATCGGCTCATGCAGGATGAAGCCTGGGGCGCTTATTTTCAGACCCGGCTGGATGCGCGTTATCGCCATATCCTGCTCGATGAATTTCAAGACACCAACCCCATGCAATGGGCGGTCATGGCGGGCTGGCTCGACAGCTACGCCTGGCAAGGTTTGCAGCCGCCCAGCCTGTTTGTGGTGGGCGATCCCAAGCAGTCCATCTATCGGTTTCGCGGTGCCGAGCCACGCTTGTTTGAAGTGGTGCGCAGCTGGATGCAAAGTCATCTCAACGCGGTGCATTTGCGTACCAACCACACGCGTCGTAATAGCCCTTTGGTGTTGAACGCCTTGAACCGTGGCTTTGCCCAGATTGGCCCGCGCTATGCACTGTATCAGCCGCAAAGCACCCAGCAGGCCGAGCAGCCCGGCCTGCTGCAATTGTTGGCGGTCAGTTTGCCTGCCACAGACAAAACTGCCAGCGCCGATACGGCGCTGAATCCACAAGAGCAAGCAGCCTTGCAATGG
Source organism: Ampullimonas aquatilis (assembly GCF_049675895.1). Lineage (GTDB taxonomy): Bacteria > Pseudomonadota > Gammaproteobacteria > Burkholderiales > Burkholderiaceae_D > Ampullimonas > Ampullimonas aquatilis. The sequence goes on from NZ_CP183834.1 coordinate 1,490,050, forward strand.
CGTGACCCATTCACCCAGGCGCAGATTGAACAGGAAAGCGAACCGCAACGGCTGGCGCGGGCCGAAGGCCAAGCCTTGGTGGCGGCTGTGCAAAGTGCTCGCGCCCAGCTGGGTTGTCGTTGGCGTGATGTGCTCTTGCTGGCGCGGGGGCGGCAACGTTTTGCCATCTATGAGGCCTGTTTTGCTGCGGCCGGTATTCCTTTTGTGAGTGACCGCTCCGGTGGCTTGTTAAGTACACTGGAAGCTGGCGACCTGGAAGCGCTGCTGACCTTTTTAACCACGCCCGAAGCCAATCTGGCGCTGGCGCAAACCCTGAAAAGCCCGTTTTTTGCGGTGAGCGATCAGGCACTGTATGCCGTGGCGCGCGCAGTGCAACAGACTGCAAACCAGATCAACAACGAAGCCTCTAACCAAACCAGCACAGTCGCTGCGTGGTGGCACATGCTGCTAAGCCAGCAAAACTTATTGGGCGAGCAGGGCGCAGCCATCGTTGCGCAACTGAGCCATTGGCAAACACTGGCGGCGAGCTTGCCGGTGCATGATCTGCTGGATGCCATCTACCATCAAGGGCAAGTGCGGGAACGTTATGCCGCTGCCGCACCACTGGTGCAGCGGGCCCGGGTGGTGGCCAATCTGGATGCGTTTTTGAATCTGGCGCTGGATCTGGATGCTGGTCGATATCCCAGCGTGCCGCGCTTTTTGACTGAGCTGCACGCCTTGCGCCGTCTGGATGAGCGCGAGGCACCCAATGAAGGTGACACGAGTGATCAGGCCGGTGAGGGTGAGATGGCAGATGTGGGTAACGAAGCAGGCAACGACCTGACCGAAGCCAATGACCAGTCACTCGACGCCGTGCGCATGATGACGATTCATGCTGCCAAGGGTTTGGAAGCCGATATTGTTTTGCTGGCTGATGCCAATGGTAGTTTGAAAGCCGACGTCAAACCCTATGCCAGTCTGGTCGATTGGCCCGCTGGCACAGCAGCACCTGTCGCCGCTTTCATGTTGCCTAATGCCAGCGGCCGTGGCCTGGCCATGCAGGATTTGCTCGAACAGCAAAACCTGCTCGGCCAGACCGAGCATTTCAACCTGCTTTATGTGGCCATGACACGCGCGCGCCAGAGCCTGATTGTGAGCGGCACCATCGGTACCAAAGAAATAGCCAAAGCGGCCAAGGAAGCCAGTAAGGACACTAACAACGCAGCTAATGCAGAAGCAAATAATATCGCTAACAACGACAGCCTAGATCACCTCATCCAGCCAGCCAGTACCAACAACGATTCAGACGAGCAGGCCGCGCATCAGCACATTTTGCGGGCCCTCATCAGCAAAGACAGCTGGTTGGGCGGCCTGTGTCGGGCCATGCCCGAAGCCCTGATGATGGTGAATCAAACCACGCCAGTGCCCGAACCGGTGCAAGCCAATTCAGCAAGCACCAATAGCGCGGCGATGAGCTATCAACTGATTGAGTTTCGACCAACCCCTGTTGAAGTGAGGGAGTGCACCGCGGTACGTTTTAGCAATGCTCAAACAGATTGGGGCACCAGCGTCCATGCCGCGCTTGAAATGCTGGCACCGCAAAGCCGCCGCACGGGCTTGTCCTTCAATACCGAACTGGCGGCCGATGCTGCCGCGCTGCAAGTGGCGCGAGAGCTCATTGCGCAACCACATCTGCAAGCCTTTTTTGACCCGCAGCATTATGTCAGCGCCTACAACGAGCTGGAACTGGCCAGCAGCACCGGCGAGTTATTGCGCATTGACCGACTGGTAGAAACCAGCGACGCCATTTGGGTACTAGACTACAAACTGGCCAGCCAGGATGACGCCGCGCTGCTCAAGGAACGCCACAGCGCCCAATTGCAAAAATACGTTGCTGTGCTGCAAAGCTTGTCAGCTTCCAACCCCGTTGGCAACCCCAAACCAGTGAAGGCCGCGATTGTCACTTATGATGGGAAGTTCGTGGAGGTGTGAGGGGTTATGAGAAATGGGATGCGATGAGGTGTATTGGTACAATCCATGGCTTTAGTAACTGATTGAAGTGACTGATTAGATTATTTCTGTTTGTTTATCTCAATGACGTTAGCGAGTACATAATGCCACTTCTCAAAGAACATGCGGATCAAATTGCTACGCTCCTGAACGAGCGGAACCAACTCATTAGGCCATACACCTATCAAGATGTCCTTGAGCATAAGGAAAATTACCTTGTCCACATTTCTGAGTCTGGCAAAGTGGTTGCTTGTGTTGAAGTCAAGGGAGTTCAGTGGTACCAAGCTGAAATCTTGCACCTTACTGTGGCTGCAACCGAAATCCGAAAGGGGCATGCTAAGGCATTGCTGCAAGAAGCCGAACGTATTTCCCGTGAAAAAAATGCTCGCCTGCTCCAATGCACTATCCGTGAGGACAATGTTGAAAGCTGTTCACTGTTTGAAGGATTCGGCTTTTCGAGCGTAAATACTTTCTACAATTCAAGAAGTGGTAACAATATAACTGTCTACCAGAAGGTATTATCCAGTGCTCGCTAATTAGGCTGTCTACCTGATCCGAATGTAAAGCAATATAAGTTGATAACTTCTTCGTTAGCTTTTTATATGATGAATATCTTTATAGATTTCCTGCAGAGCAACTCCGCACTCCTTGTTGCCGTGATTGCCCTATTCATCAGCCTTCGTGCGAACTGGACGGCTCATAAAGCGCATGAGCTGAATGTCAACATCAAGGCAGAAACTGACCGCCGCGTTTTTGCCGAAAAACACCGAGAACTCTTGAACGAGCTTGATTCGCAATATACCAAGCTTGCAACATTGGCATTTGTTACAGCTCATAAGATCAAGCTCTTTAAGGAGAATCCCGCGCTGCATGAAAGCCATTCCGATGAATTTGCTCGCTTAAAGTCAAATTTGGGATCTGTAGAGGTCTTGCGCAGTGACTACCCGAAGCGTCGTATAACAGCTGAGCAACTCTCTAACTCCGCTACAGATTCAGCGGAGATTGACACTATGCTTTCTAAGGTTCGTCAACTCACGATCCATGTTGAGAAAGACATTCGGCATGAAGAGTCCGCCTTAGAGTTACTGCGTAGTAAAACCCATAAATTATCTCAGGCATAACTTTTCGATCATAGAGTCATCTTCTATCTTCAACATCCTACTCCGACACGGGCCTAATTACTTCCAGCTAAAGTAAACAACAAGTCTGTATATGTGTCAGCGAACAGTGCCTCATTCCCCACCTTTATCAATATTCATCATCATAAGCATGACCAGCGTCGGACATCCTGTTAGAATGCTTGCTGGCGGGCCTCCTCGCATTGGTGCGCGGTGAACCTGGTCAGGTCGGGAACGAAGCAGCCACAGTCGTTATCGCCAAGTGCCGAGATCAAGGCTCGCCTCCTAATTTTCTTTCGTTGGTATGGGTTGTTCATCATGCTGCGCTGGTTTGGCCGGTTATTACCAGTCATGGCTTTATCAGCATTGGGTGAGCTGTTTAACGACGCTTACTGATGAAACTGCGGTTTGCAGCGGCTGTTGTGGATTGTTGGCAGCCACCGCTGGTACCTTCAATCGGTACTTTCAAGCAGGTCTGGTTGTGACTGACATATTGTTTGATAATCGGGTTCTGAGGATGTTCTTTTTCGTCTGTTCTTCGACCTTGCTGCAATAATCCCTCGCTCATTTCAACACGCTCACACTGACCGCCATCGCCATGTCCTATCTCGTTCTCGCCCGCAAGTATCGGCCTCGCAGTTTTGACACGCTGGTAGGACAGGAACATGTTGTGCGTGCCTTGACGCATGCCTTGTCGCAGCAGCGGCTGCATCATGCCTATCTGTTTACTGGTACACGCGGCGTGGGTAAAACCACCTTGTCGCGGATTCTGGCCAAATCACTCAATTGCGAAGGCCCGGACGGGCAGGGTGGGATTACCGCCACGCCGTGTGGCGTGTGTCGTGCCTGTACCGAGATTGATGCGGGCCGTTTTGTTGATTACGTTGAAATGGATGCGGCGTCCAACCGGGGTGTGGATGAAATGGCGCAATTGCTGGAGCAGGCCAATTACCAGCCAGCGGCAGCGCGCTTTAAGGTGTATATGATTGATGAGGTGCACATGCTCACCAATCACGCCTTTAACGCGATGTTAAAGACGCTGGAAGAGCCGCCGCCCTATGTCAAATTTATTCTGGCCACGACCGATCCACAAAAGATTCCGGCCACGGTGCTGTCGCGCTGTCTGCAGTTCAACCTCAAGCAGATGCCACAACCGCAGATTGTTGGACACCTGCAAAATATTTTGGGGCAGGAGCAGATTGGTTTTGAAGAGGCGGCCATCAAGTTGCTTGCCAAAGCCGCACAGGGCAGCATGCGTGATGCGTTGTCATTAACCGATCAGGCGATTGCCTATAGCGCCGGACAGGTGAGTGAAGAAGCCGTGCGTGGCATGCTGGGTGCGCTGGATCAGACCTATCTGTTTCGTTTGCTGGATGCTCTGGCCGCACAAGATGGCGCTACCCTGATGGCGATTGCCAATGAACTGGCGGCGCGCAGTGTGTCATTTGCTGGTGTGTTGCAGGATATGGCTGCCTTGCTGCAACAGATTGCCCTGGTGCAACTGGTGCCGGGTGCGCTGGATGAATCTTTACCCGAAGCCAGCGAAGTGCAACGGCTGGCGCAATTGCTGGGTGCCGAGCTGGTGCAGTTGCTGTATCAGATTGCGATTCATGGTCGGCAAGACCTCAATCTGGCACCCGATGAATTTGCCGGTTTTTCGATGACGCTGTTGCGCATGCTGGCGTTTCGTCCCGATGATGTAAAGCCGCAGCCAGGACAGGATGGTCCGGCCAAAGCCACGAGCAATCAAGCACCACGGCAAGCCGCTGCGCCAGCTACTCAAACCGCACCTGCCAGACCAGCGGCAAGCCAGACGACCCATGCGCCGAGCGCGCAAAGTTCCGCGGCGCGGCCTATGTCGCCAGCGCGTGCGGCACTCGAAGCCTTGCAGGCGGGTGGTCAGACTGGCGGATCACGCGGCATGAGCACACCAAGCAATAGCGCGGCTTATCCATCCAATCGCCAATCGTCGGCGGCATTGGCCATGCGTGAGCCAATGGCTGCCGAACAAGCGGGCATGGCACAGCGCCCCACGGCGGAGGTGATTCCCTTTGTGGCACCTCCTGTCTCACCACTCGTTGCAGCCGTTGTTACACCATCAGCCGCTGCGGGTATCGCTCATGGCAACACCCAGGAAACCACGCCTGCCAAAACCAAGTCGGGCACGCCTGAATCGCTGCCCGAGCCGGTCGCCAATCTGGCAATTGATTGGCCGCAGTTGGCTATTGATATGGCCGAGGCAGGGCTGGTCAAGGCACTGGTGCGGGAGTTGGCTTATCAATCCGAATGTATTGCCACGGCCGATGATGTGTGGACCTTAAAGGTTGCCGCCAAGCCACTGACCGAGCGCGGTAACCCCGAAAAACTGGAGCAGGCAATTGCCAGCCATTATGGTCGGCCAATTCGTTTGCAGGTGGAATTGGGGCGTGCGCACCATACCGCTGCGTTGCGGGTTGCTACCGTGCAGGCCGAAGCGTTGGCGAATGCACAGGCAGTCGCCATGGCTGATCCGATGATACAAATGCTGATGACGCAATTCGATGGCAAAATCGTTGAAGGCTCCATCAAGCCGGTGAGCAAGTAAGTCACATCAATCGACTAAAGCGCAGCCGTCTGATTTACAAAAAACTATTTATATCTAATTCAATCAAGCTCTTATAAGGATGACATCATGATGAAAGGTCAAATTGCAGGTCTGATGAAACAGGCTCAGGCGATGCAGGACAACATGAAAAAAATGCAGGAACAGCTCGGCTCGATCGAGGTGGAAGGTCAGTCTGGTGCCGGTCTGGTGAAGATCGTCATGACTTGCCGCAACGAAGTCAAACGCGTGACGATTGATCCTAGTCTGTTGACAGATGACAAAGACATGCTGGAAGATCTGGTCGCTGCGGCGATGAACGATGCAGTGCGTAAAGCCGAGCAGACTTCTTCTGAAAAAATGTCCGGCCTGACTTCTGGTTTGCCATTGCCACCCGGATTCAAACTGCCTTTCTGATACGGCCTGGGTGTGCGCCGCTTTGGGCTGGGTTGATCAACCCGGTCTTTGGCAATCGCCAAGGCTGCCGGTGGTGTTATATCCACTTGCACCTTGGCAAATCGCTTGAACGGCCTTGCCGGTTTTTAGTAAAAAATATCTAAAATTAGGGAGTATGATTAAAAACAAGGTTCTATAGTGCGTATATATTGATTCATTTTTTATACATACCTAGAGTATCTACATAGTTAATTTTACTGCCTAATAACTTCTCTTCTAGATTTCCCATTCCATCATCTAGCAAAGCGGACTGATTGTTGAAACCCCATTCCCCCCTGGAACAGTTGATTGAAGCCTTGCGGCGTTTACCGGGCATTGGTCCCAAGTCGGCACAGCGTATGGCGTTTCATCTGCTGCAGCATGATCGCGATGGTGCCAGCATGTTGGGCGAAGCGCTGTTGCAGGCGGTGGCGCAGGTTCAGCATTGTCGTGCCTGTAATACTTTTTCTGAACAAGAGATCTGCGATACCTGCGCCAATCCGCAGCGCGACCGCAAACTGCTGTGTGTGGTGGAAACGCCGGCTGATCAATTGGCGATTGAGCAGACCCATAGTTATCGTGGTTTGTATTTTGTGTTGATGGGGCGACTCTCACCGCTGGACGGTATGGGCCCCAAGGAAATCAATCTGGAACGCCTGATTGAGCGCGCTGCCGATGGCACGGTGGAAGAAGTCATCCTGGCGACCAACTTTACCAGTGAAGGTGAAGCCACCGCGCATTATGTGAGTGAGCTATTGCGTGGCCGCGGTGTGCGTACCACCCGACTGGCGCGTGGTGTGCCGGTGGGGGGCGAACTGGAATATGTGGATGTTGGCACCGTGGCGCGGGCCTTGCTAGATCGCCGGAGTGAGTCTTAGGGACTAGATGCGGTCTTTTCCAGTTGCATCAGCAAGCCAAAGGCGGCAGTTTGCGCAAGTAAAGCCATCAAGGGTGCGCCCAGCAGGGTAGCACCGCCACTGGCCAAGGCCGGCAGATGTTTGACATGCTGGCTGGCCACAATCAGCACAATCACCCCAATCAGATGATGCCAGCTTGCATTGCACGGCAAGTGATAACAAGCCCAACCCAATACGCTCATCATGGCGTGTTGGGCAGAGGCATTGAGCGCCATGATGGATGCGGGATATTTAATGCCCCATCTTGTTAGATGGAAGACTGGCCTCGGCTGTGTCAGTGACTTGTTATGCCGATGACTCATCAGGGCGCTAATCACAAATGGAAAGCTACTGGCGGCTTGCTGCCAATGCTGGCCAATCAGCAAGGTGCTGATCGCCACCATGACAGCGAGCAAAGACGACTGATAACGCCGGATGGCATGACGTAGTCTTTGCCAAAGCCTGACCAGAGTGCTTGCCATGTTTGAGTCAGACTTAAATCAGATGACTGAGCAGGTCCGGACCAAAGACTTCATGCTGAATCTGTGCGGGTGATACCCCCAAACGAATCAGGGCGGCACGTTGTTCACGCATGAAGCCTTGTGGGCCACACAAATAATAGCTGGCGTTGGCGGGTAGCTGGCTCAGAGTGGATAGATCGACCCGTCCCTTGTGCACATGGCTGTTGGCAGGCTCTTCCAGTTGTTCCAGCCAAACGTGATAGTGCGCTTGTGGCAGGGAGCGCAGAGCAGCTTCCACATCGTCGCGTAAGGCATAACGATGTGCTTCCGTTCCCGCATAAATAAACCAGACGGGTTGCTGGCAGCCCCGTAGTGCGAGTGTTTGCAAAATGCTGACCATTGGGGTGATACCAACGCCTGCGCTCAGCAGCACAATCGGTTCATCGGTGACATCCGACAAAACAAAGTCACCGGCAGGCGGGCCGACTTCGAGCACGCTGCCAACGGCAATATCATCATGCAAACGGTTGGAGATCATCCCGGCGGGGGTGCTGGCAGCTTCCACCCGCTTGACGGTGATACGCCATTGATCCGAGCCTGGTGCCATCGACAGGCTGTACTGGCGAATCTGGCGCAAAGATAGCTCAGGCAGATCCAAGGCCACGCTCAAATATTGGCCTGGGACAAAGCTTGGCAGGCTGCCGGTTTCGGCACGCAAATACAGATTTACGCAATCGCTACCAGCGGCTTCTTTATGTGTGACCACCACTTTGCGCCAAGCCTGGCCAGCGCGCCACTGATTGGTCTGAAAGATTTGCGCTTCACGGGCAATCAACTCGCCAGCCAATACCCAATAGGCTTCATCCCAGGCGGCCATGATGGCAGGTGTGGCCGCATCACCCAATACTTCTTTGATGGAAGCCAGCAAATGCTTGCCCACAATCGTGTATTGAGCTGGTTGAATGCCCAGACTGACATGCTTTTGCGCAATCCGCTCCAGTACGGGCAACAGCGCTGCCGGGTTTTCAATATTGGCGGCATACGCATAAACCGCAGCGGCCAAGGCCTGGGGCTGATCACCCTGGGACTGGTTGCCCATATTGAACAGATTACGCAGTTCAGGATGATGATTGAACATGCGTTGATAAAAATGTTTGGTGATGGCGCTGCCATATTCACGCAAGACGGGTACGGTGGCTTTGACGATGGGCAGTGCTTCTTGGGACAGCATGACAACTCCTTAAAGTAATATATAAAATGCAACAATTAGGACAAACAAAAACCAACGTTGGTTAACAGAACGATTTCAAGTGGTACGGTGCGCCTGGTTAGTGATAGCGCAGCTGGTAATCGCGATGCAGCTTGACGATTTTTTCACCAGTGGGGGTTTTGACCATATCGGCCAGATAGACTTTGTCCAGCGAGGTATAAAAAGCCCGCAAGCCAATATCCAGCGCCGACTTGAGCTGACAGCCCGACTTTAATGCGCAAGGCGGGGAGGCGCAGTCAATCAGTTGCGTGGTGCCTTCCAGACCTTGAATGATAGTGCTCAATGACAAACGCTTGGGATCACAAACCAGATTTAAGCCGCCATTGCGCCCGCGAGTGGCGACAATCCAGCCCAGTTTGCCCAGTCGATTCACCACTTTAATGAGGTGATTGTGTGGCACTTCAAACTGCTCGGCGATTTCGGCAATTGTCACAAAGGTATCGCGTTCTTTATGGGTCAGATAAAGCAGGACACGCAGACCGAGATCAGTAAAGCGGGTGAGTTGCATAAGCACTCCATGAATCAGCAATGGGTTGAAGTGTATATAAGTTGTATATTTAATGCAACTTAGTGAGAGTAAATCACCTGCGCATTATCAGGTTATTGCTCAACTTATTCCATGGCGAGCGTTGCCTTGAATTTGACTACAATCGAGCCAACTGATGAGGACATAGAGCAATGCAAAATATGCATTTAAAAAAAGGGTTGGTGATAGGGGTTGGCTTATTGCTGCTGCTTTCAGCGATCCACCCCAAGGATGGATTCACCTGGTTTCTGGAAGTCGCGCCCGTGCTGATTTCAGCGCCCATCCTTTGGTTGACACGACGTAGCTTTCCCTTGACGCCCATGCTGGCCTGCTTGATAGCATTGCATTGTGCGATTTTGATATTAGGCGGACATTACACATACGCCGAAGTGCCGCTGGGTTACTGGATGGAAAACTGGTTTGGCTTTGCGCGCAACCATTACGACCGGATCGGTCATTTTGCGCAAGGCTTTGTGCCCGCCATGATAGCCAGGGAAATACTTTTGCGAAAAACCACCTTGCAATCTGGCAAGCTGCTGGGTTTGCTCTGTATTTGCGTAGCGCTGGCAATCAGCGCGGTCTATGAGATTATTGAAATGCTGGTCGCGCTCAGCTCGGGGACAGCGGCGGATGCTTTTTTAGGGACGCAAGGCGATGTCTGGGACACGCAAATGGACATGACCCTGGCCTGGATTGGCGCAATGATTTCCCAGCTCTTGCTGAGTCGCTGGCATGATCATCAATTGCGTCGATGATCATGCCGACAATATTTTATTTTTCAATAAACACAACATCCAAAATATCACCTTGCACGGTCACGCGATGATTGCGTTGCTCAATCAAGCCAGAAAGGTGCATCTGGATGGGTTTTCCCATGGCCGCTTCAATATAGAGCTGATCATCCTGCATGGGGTTGGCGGCGAGCCAGTCGCCCAGATCAAAGCCGGGTTCGGCCTGACCTCCGGCGGTTTTAAGAAAGTCGGTACAACGGCGAAACAGTTTGGGGAAGATCAGGGCCCCATGGGGATCAATGGAAGCCTGGTTGTCTAAAACGAATGAACTGGTTTCATCAACAGACCAAACTCCCAATGAAGCATTGCGGGCGGTTTTAGCCGCGGTTCTGAACAGTTTGCGATGCGGCAGCGGCGTGGAGCTATACAGCAGACTATAAACATGACCTTGCTCGACCAGCTGATAATTGAGCGTCTGCTTGAGCAATTTGTTATCAACGTTGATCACACTGCCATCGGTACGATGATCGCCCCCAATCAGGATGTAGGCAATCGGGCGGCCATGGATTTCGGCACCCTTGGTAAGGATGCAACCTGCAACTTCAGCCGGTGATGCACTGATGACCTTGTTACCGGTACCACCATAGTCAACATGATTAAAACCTACCAGCTTGAGCAAAGCGTCACGGGCCACATCACCCAAGGGCTGCGCTGCCGAACCATAATGGGTTTCCGGTGCGTCAATACCCTCAAACCGTAATTGCACACTGCCATCCCGCTTGGACGGCATGATCTTGTAGGCACGATGCAAGTCATCATACTGGGTGATGTCATTGGCGATAAAGCGCATCGAATCACCGTCAGGCTCATAACCGGTAATCACAAAACGACCATGAATGACTTTAAAGCGGGTCAGCGGCATGCCAGTCTCCTCAATAGCAGTAATTGAATGTCTGCTATTGAGTCATGGACTTATGACAACAAGATGACGTCAACCCAGATTCTTCAGGATCGCTTCTGCATAGGTTTTGCCCATCAAGGCGGTGCCGCGATTATTGGGATGCAGGAAGTCACCGTTGCTGCTATTGAACAGCGTGTCACTGGCATTGAGACCGCCAAAGGCTTCAAAGACGGGGACAATGACTAGCTTGCCGATCAGTGTTGGATAGGTAGCATTGAACCAGTCGAGAACCGCATATTTGCTATCTTTGTCTGTCACAGCATCTTTAGCACGCAGACCGCTGGTGTCAACCAATGGGGCAAATGGTGTCGTGGCAATAAATAATCTTTTGACGCTGGTGACTGGGTATTTTCCAAAGCCAAAAGTGTCCAATCCAAGTATTCGCTGAACGTAACGCTTTAACCATCTTTGGAATTTAGCGCCATCTAAATTTCCATAAGTCGTCCCATCAAACCAGTCATTGACGCCTGCCTGAATCAATATACAAGTTGGATTAAGTTGCAGGGTCATATGCAATTTATCCCAGAGTAAGGTCGTCGAATTGGTAACGGGTTCATTGTCGATGGCAATATCAAGGGGAGCAGCTTCGCTTTGATATCCAAATAAATGGTGTCCAGGAAAGGTTTGCAGATTGGCACCACTATTTGTGTTGACGCCAGCATAAGGCCAGTTCAGTTTGACTTTTGCCAGCCCTAATTGACCTTCCAGTTGCGAGGTGATTGCGCCATCGTAACTACCACTGCCTTCAGGGTTTTGACCCGCAGTAGAGTAGCTATCTCCAAAAATACAAAAGGTTTGATAGTCTTCAGAGAGTGTTTTAAAAGTGGGTAAACGATTGACCAGCAAAATATTGCGTATTCGACCAGAGTAACTGGCCAGGGCCAGGTTTTTGACAATATCTTGAATATTGGTCAGTGTGGTATTGACGACGCCACCAAATCGACCATTGATATAGATGCCAAAGCTACTGTCTTGCCAGTAAAGCACAACAGGAATGTGGGTTTGTGTTGCTGGCACTGCAATATTGTTGAAGTGACTACCTGCGCTGCCTTGTGAATTCGATAGACCAACTAATTTGGCTGTGTCGATAATTATCGCCATGAATTTGCCGGATACTGCCGGGGTAGACTGGCTTAATTGCAGTGGGTTCTCGCTATTAATGAGTGCTTGTCCGCTGGAACCCAATGACTGATCACTTCTTGCGGCAAAGTAGGTATGTTCAACCTCGAAATAACATTGACCAATCGTTTGTAATTTGCCATTACTCACAAAGTTACTCATAACGAGATTGGTGCCAATGGGCATTTTTAAACCTAGTGCCGAATCTATATCAGGAACAGTATTGTTGGGTTGAATGAGGTTGCTCGTGTATTCCCCCTTTTCATTGGTACCTGGTAAGGGCTGCGGCATACTGGTGAGGGTACGGGCAAGTACGACGTCTGGATCGTTGAGATCGTAGCTGGTCACTACACCATAAAAAGGGGGGGGTGGGCTAGGAGCGTTGGATTGATTTTGATCTGAGCCGGAACTTGAAGTGGAACTAGAACCAGAACTAGATGAAGAACCTGAGCTTGATCCAGTCTGCGGGTCCACGGGTACGGGTGGATTACTCACGACTGGGCCACCACCACCGCAAGCCTGTAAGATCAGTAGTGTCGCGCTGTTTAATGCGGTAAGGCCTGATGTTTTAAGAAACTGACGACGTAACATGAAGTGCGATATTTTCCAGTCGGCAAAACCGACTAGTCTGAATGGACGTGACAATGCCTTACTTTACTGGATGTTAAAGACAGTTTGATGACATGGCTTATTCTGATAGACGCAGCTGATTCATTGCCGGTAAAAAAACTTCGGTGACCAGCATGGTGCCTTGTCCTCTGCTGAACAAGGAGCGACGTGCCCAGAGTGATTGGCCGCCGTGACTGGCGTGCGACACAGCTTGCTGAGCTGCCAGATAGAGGGGGTGATTGGGCTGTAGTTTGGCAAATTGCAGGCTGCCGCGTTTCACTTTGGGATCGATAAAAAGCTGGCTGCCTAATGAGCGATTGCCCAGTCCATTAAAAAAAGGCCAGTGCTGTTTGATGGCGTCAGGCAAGACAATGGTGTGTGCATAGATAACGGGCTGATCATCGCAAACCAGCAGAATATCCCGTTGCAAGAGTTGTTGGGGCCGATGTAATGACAAACAGGCAAACTCATCCGCCAAGGGCAAGGCGGGGCCTTGGCGCAAACGTTGTACCGCAAATTGTTGGCTGGCGGCACGTAATAACGCGGTGAGGGAACTGCGGCTTTGCAGCCAGTTAGCCAGATCTTTTTGTTCAAATTTTAAAGAGGCAGGTAGTTGAGCCTGCCAGTGCGTCATCATGTGAGTGTCTGGCCTGATTCGGCAACCAGCTTGTCGAGCTTGACGGCATCAGCGCAAAATAGCCGGATGCCTTCAGCCAGTTTTTCGGTGGCCATGGCATCTTCATTGAGCATGAAGCGAAACGCTGTTTCATCCAGCGTGATTTTTTCAAGTGTGGTCCGGGCCGCTGATTGCGCCGACAGTTTTTGTGTGACGGGTGTATTGCTGTCGTTCAGCTTTTGCAGCAGTTCGGGGCTGATGGTGAGCAGGTCACAACCTGCCAATTCAATAATCTGGCTGGTATTGCGAAAGCTTGCACCCATGACTTCGGTGCGATAGCCAAATTTTTTGTAATAGGTATAAATGCGTTGTACTGATTGCACGCCAGGATCATCGGCGCCGCTGTAGTCGGTATTGTTGGCCTTTTTGAACCAGTCATAAATGCGCCCTACAAATGGCGAAATCAATTGTGCGCCGACTTCGGCACAGGCGATGGCCTGCGTTAGCGAAAATAGCAGCGTCATATTGCAGTGTATGCCTTCGGCTTCCAGCACCTTGGCGGCCTGAATACCCTCCCATGTGGCGGCAATCTTGATGAGAATCCGTTCACGGCCAATTCCGGCGGCTTCATAAAGGGCAATCAGTTCGCGTCCTTTGGCAATGGTGCCAGCCGTATCAAATGAGAGGCGTGCGTCAGTTTCAGTAGAAACGCGACCAGGAATGATCTTCAAGATTTCGAGGCCAAAGGCAACCAGCAGATGGTCAATGATGCGGGCAACCGACTCACCTTGATGCACTTTGACAACAGTTTGCAATATGGGCTGGTACGCCGGTTTTTGTACCGCTTTGAGTATCAGTGAAGGATTCGTCGTGGCATCCTGCGGACGAAAGGCACTCATTGCCTGAAAATCACCGGTATCGGCAACCACAGTGGTGAATTGTTTGAGTTGTTCCAGTTGGGTTTGTGTTGTGGTGCTCATGGCTCTTTTACAATAGGCTGATCATAAACCCTATTGTAGTGTGTCCCCATGACAGAACCCTTAAAAACATCTGCGCCCCTGACTCAGGATCAACTTAAACAACTGGTTGCCGAAGCGGCGTTGGCCTATGTGGTGCCTGGTGCCATTATTGGTGTGGGGACTGGCTCGACCGCCAATCTGTTTATTGATGCGCTGGCGGGTATCAAAGACACCATCAAGGGTGTGGTTTCCAGCTCGGAGGCCAGTACGGCACGGCTTAAATCACACGGTATTCCGGTGTTTGATCTCAATGAGGTGGAAAGCCTGCCGGTTTATATTGATGGTGCGGATGAAATCAACCCCAAGGGCGCAATGATCAAGGGTGGTGGTGCGGCATTGACGCGGGAAAAGATAGTCACCGCAGTTGCTGAAAAATTTGTCTGTATTGCCGATGGCAGCAAGTGGGTGACGGTGTTAGGCAAGTTTCCCTTGCCCATTGAAGTCATCCCGATGGCGGCAGCGCAAATCATTCGATCGCTGGCCAAGCTCGGCGGGCAGGGTACTGTACGCCTCAAGGATGGTGCTCCGCTGATAACTGATAACGGCAACTACATCATTGATGTACGCGGGATGCAGATTACGGATCCGGTCGCCACCGAGACTGAAATCAATCAATGGCCGGGGATTGTGACGGTCGGTTTATTTGCCAGACAGGGCGCCAATGTGGTGTTGCTGGGTAAGCCAATGGGCGTGGAGACCATTCATTTTTGAATGGAGGAATCATTAGCCAATTGCCAGGAGTCAGTTGGCTAACATTTGGAAAGTGGCAGTGATCACGCACTGAAGCTATCAATGGCAGATGCATCATCGCTCATTTTTGCGTAAAGCTGACGAATGTGTACCAATTCTGATACCAGTAGTTTGCTGGCATCGGCCACTGTCAAAGGCCGACTGAACAGATAACCCTGAATTTCGTGACAACCCAG
Source organism: Ampullimonas aquatilis (assembly GCF_049675895.1). Taxonomy (GTDB): domain Bacteria; phylum Pseudomonadota; class Gammaproteobacteria; order Burkholderiales; family Burkholderiaceae_D; genus Ampullimonas; species Ampullimonas aquatilis. The sequence goes on from NZ_CP183834.1 coordinate 1,505,307, forward strand.
GTTTTGCAGGATTTGCAGTTGCTCTGCGGTTTCCACGCCTTCAGCGATCACGCGCATATTGAGCGACTGGGTCAGACGAATAATGGCTTGCACGATGGCGGAGTCACCTGCATCGATATGGCTTAAACGTTTTGTGAAGCTCTGATCAATTTTCAGTTTATCAATGGGAAAACGTTGCAGGTAGGCCAGGCTGGAATAACCTGTGCCAAAATCATCAATGGCCAATTGCAGACCAAGCTTGCGCAACTCCTGTAATTCACGCGTGACTTTATTGGGGTCATGCATGATGGCACTCTCGGTGATTTCCAGTTCAATCTGGTTGGCGGCGATGTTGGATTCTTTCAGTGTGCGTTTGACCATCTCGACAAAACCCGGGCTCTGAAATTGCCGTGGTGCGATATTGACGGCAATCACCAGATCAATAAAGCCCATTTGCTGCCAAAGCAGCACTTGCCGACAGGCTTCCTGCAGGACCCACTCTCCAATTGGAATGATTAAACCGGATTCTTCTGCCAAGGGTATGAATTCGCTCGGTGAAACCAGTTTACCGGCTCGACGCCAGCGAATCAGTGCTTCAAAACCGATGATTTTTTGCTGGCGCGTATCCACCTGTGGCTGATAGTGCAGCTCCAGTTCCTGGCGCCCAATGGCTTGTGCCAAAGCGGCTTCCATGGCCAGTTTTTCCTGGCTTTGGGCGTTTTGAATTTCAGCGTATTGCACATAGTTAAGCTGTTGCAGCTTGGCATGGCGTAGGGCTGAGCTGGCATTGCGCAGCAGGGTGATGGGATTATTGCCATCTATCGGAAATTCGGCGGTGCCAATCAAGAGTGCGATGAGTAAATCATAGCCCTTGATGGTGATTGGCGCGTCACCCATGTGATTTAACAGGGTATCAACCTGATTGATGGTTGCGGTGTTGGACAGCGCGAATAACAAGCCAAAAGATGCGCCTTCAAGACGGTACAGGGTGGCGTCGCAGTGACGTATTTTGTCTTGCAGAATATTGCCGATATGACGCAGTATCTTGTCGGTTTCGGCATGTCCCAAGGCGGTTTCCATGCGATCAAAGCGTTCGATGGCAATGATTGCCAGCCGATATGGTGCAAGACCCACTGACTGGATTTTTTCTTCCAGAGCGCGGCGGTTGAGTTGTCCGGTGATGACATCGTGATAGGCATTATGGAGTAGTCGGCTTTCGGCCTGATTTTTGAGTCGCAGGTAATGCATGATCAGTACGGCAATCAGCAAGATCACGATGCTGTACAAGGTCACCAGTTGAACCACTTGATGTGCTTGTTTGCCAGTCAAGCCACTGGCTTGCAGCACGGCATTTTCAGTGGTTTTACGGATATTGAGTAATTGATCCTGGATTTCCCGATTGTCAATGGATAACTCGACCAATACTGCGCGTGCCTCGTCCCAATCTATCTGACTGGCTTGCATCAACTTGATCAGCCTGGGCGGCAGCATTTTCAGGTGCTGATAATTCTCTTCAATAATGGCGAGATCCTGGCTCAGTGGAAAGTCTTTTTTGAGATTGACCAAGGCATGGTCTATCACAGCATACTGCTGTTCAAGCTGTGCAGAAAATTCTTCAAGGGTAATTGAATAGGCAAAAACTTGATAATGGCTGGTCTGAATACTTAATAAGGTATTTTCAATCTGGCCGATGGTTTGGAGTTGCGGAATTTTTTCGCGAATCAGTTGCGATGAGGTTTCGGTGACACGCTGGCTGGAGTGAGCAATAAAACCAGCCAAGATGAAGCCCATTGATGTCACGAGTAAAAAAATCAGCATCAAGGCGTGCCGCTGCACCCATGATTGAGTCGCAGGGCGAGGGGAGTGAGTGATGTGATCGGGAACAGAATTCATCTAGGCAGTCGAAAGGCATTTTGACTGCTAGCTTAAGTGCGGATCTGCACTTTTCTTCGCTTGAATAAAGCGGCTTTTAGCCCGTTTATTGACGAGTTGATGAAGCGTTGAATATTGAGTGTTGCCCGATGCTCAATGCGTTTGCCAGCAATATGTTGGCTGGAACTGCAGCCCGGGATCGTTACTCTTGAAAGGTCGCCTTGTACATCGGGTAAAAAGTGCAGACAAACACGGTGTTCATGACAATCAATACCGGCAGCACCAGCATACGAATCAGACCTGGATCTTCAAACAGCAGATTGAAAAGAATCGATAGACTCATGGGAATGGATAACAGCAAAGTCAGCCAACCCACGCCATACACCATAAAGGGCATTTTGTTGCGCCAGCAGGCCACCGCACTGAAAAAGACGGCCTTGATGGCTTTTTGGCCTTCCCAGACCACCAATGCGGGGGCATGCCAGAGAATCAAAGAGAGCGGGATATATAAACAGATGGCCAGCATCAGCCCTTCGGCCATGGCCACTTTTTGATCGTCGGTCAGATCCACCTTGTCAGCCGAACTCATCATATTGAGCAGGACTCCGCCATCAACGAGCGAGGTCAACATCAAAATGGCCGACAGACCGGTCAGATAAAATACGCCAAGAATCAGCAGTTCAATCGCCTGTTGCTGATTGAACGGCTTGCCTGGTTCATAAAAACCGGCAATCAGCAGCGATGGGAAAATGGGTTTGTCCAGGATGGTCGCTTCAGCGGCCTTGAAGAAACCAAAGGTGATGCCAGGCACCAGCAGTGGCGGGAGGATCACACCCAGCACCGGGATCAGCGTGAGCACGCTGACCGCAAACAGATACGATAAAAACAGGGTGGTGAGTGCGATGGGTTGTTTGCGATAGATCATCCAGCCCATCTTGATCCAGTGCATGCCAGCTTTGGCGGGTTGTTCAATCAGTTGCATGTGCTTGTGTGGGTTGAGGGCCGGTTGATGGCTGGCAAGGTGGCAGAAATACGACGGATGAGGGCATCGACTCAGTCAATCCAGATGGGAGTGCTCGCAATACGATTCTTTAATATCCGCTCAAAGTGGCTTGGGTCATGTGGGGTCAGCATGGCAGCGGCACGGGGTAAATAAAAATCATAAAGACGGGACAGCCAGAAGCGCAGGGCGCCAGCACGCAGCATGGCAGGCCAGAGCGCATGTTCGAGTTCGTCCAGGGGTTGCACACCATGATAGGCCAGGAGCATGGCGCGCGTGCGCAGCGCATTCAGTTGTCCGGTGGTGTAGTCAATGCACCAGTCATTGGCGCAGACCGCCAGGTCAAACAACCAGGTATCCCAACCAGCAAAATAAAAATCAAAGAAGCCACCGAGACGGTCGCCATCAAAGAGCACATTGTCGCGAAACAGATCGGCATGCACTGGCCCAACCGGCAGGCGGGCATAGTCAGTTGAAGCGGCGATACTTTCTTGATAAGCCAATTCCGATTGCAGCAATTGCTGATTGGTACTGGTCAGATAAGGGAGCACTTCCGGTACGGTCGTCCGCCACCAGGCCAAGCCGCGCAGATTGGGTTGCTGGCGTGGATAGTCGCGGCCAGCCTGGTGCATGCGTGCCAGTTCGGCACCGACCTGAGCACAATGCTCGACCGAGGGTGCCATTTGCGAAGCGCCTTTCAAGCGCGTCACTATGGCGGCAGGCTTGCCTTTGAGGGTGCCGAGAATTTCACCATGACAATTGATCATGGGTGCCGGCACGGTAATGCCGCGTTCGGCTAGATGCTGCATCAGATACAGATAAAAGGGCAGCTCAGTGAGTGTCAGCTTTTCAAAAATGGTCAGCACATAGTCATGCTGCTCGCCAGCCAGTTCGGTCGTGACAAAGAAATTGGTATTTTCAATACCGCTGGCAATCCCTTTCAGGTTGACCAGTTTGCCGAGCTTATAGTCAGCCAGCCAGTCGGCCAGTTCAATCTCGGAGACAGGAGTAAATACAGCCATGAAATCAGATCAGAATTCGAGAATCAACCACATTGGCGGGCGTGTGACAGGTTGGTTGGCGCGCACATATTGGCCTTTGCCTTCTTCATCAATCAGGTAATAGGGCACGCCGGTGGGCGGTGTCACCTTGATCTGATAAATCTTGCCCTGCTTGCGATATTCCTCGTAGCGCGTACCTTTTTCTTCACGAATCGTAATGGTCGGCGCTTCGTCCGGCGTGGCATTGGGTGAAGTCATGCGCGGCGGCGGTGGTACATCGGGCAACGGTTGCAAATTGGCGGGTTTGTCGGCAGCCAAGGTGATCAATGGTAGTGCGAGCAAGCCACCTAACATGACTATGAGCATGGACACGAGCACTGAGCCAAGAGCACGGCGCTGCGGGATAAATGAGGTGAAATACGGAGCGATATGGGTTTTCATGATGCTAGTGTAGCAAACTTGTCGGCTGGCTGGCTGGGTTTATATTTATACTGGTATAGTGTATAAAATAACAATCAATATTAACGCACTTAAGGAGTTAATATTTGCATATACTCCTTTAAAAGTGGCTTAAATACGACTCAATATTCGGCGTGCAGACGCGCGCCCCAAATCTGTACCGGACCGCGATCGGCATTGTAGCCGGGGTGATCGATGTGCTGATAGTCCAGTGTGGCACGCCAGCCTTTGCATAATATTGCGCTGTAATAAGTTTCCAGCGTGTTTTCGCTGCGGTAATTGAGTTGTCCATCACCCAGAAAAAAGGCAATTCCACCCTGCGCCAGATAGTTGCGGCTGGCTGCCGACAGGCCATTGCGTGAAAAGGCCACGCCAAAGGTGTCTTCGGCACGTTGCCAGCGATTGCCTTGTATGGACAAACCCAGCGAGAAATTGCGGTCAATATGGGTAAATGCATAGGTTTCGGTTTTGCCATCGGCCCAGGAGGCACGCGCAAATACACCAATATCATCGGTGATGGCTTGCTCAAGATTGATCCCCACGCCATGCTTGATCTGCTCGCCATGCCGCACCAGGTTGATATTTGGCACGCCGCCAGTCTGCGCCGCCAGACTCAGGGCATCGTCATAACGGGCCATGATGGCGCGATTGCGAAATACCAGCAGCCGCAATTTGCCTGGTTGTCCGGCGAGCTGATGGCTATGTTCCAGTTCGATCTGGTCACCGTAATGCCGAAAAATACGCTCATCAAGCTTGAGCATATTGGGCTCGCCTGGTTGAACGAAACGTCCCACACGAATTGCCCAGTCATCGTGCAGATATTCTGCTGCCACTCCCCAGGTGTAGCCGCGTGAATCGGCGGCGTAATCGTAGGCCCCGTGGGTAAATAGCCCCCAATTCATGAACTGGGTGCGCGGGTCATGCGAATAACTGTTGTCGTCAAAAATATCGAGTACCGACAGATTACCCACGGTAATCACCAGCCGATTTTTATCGGCAAAACCAGCAAGTTGATTGGCATCGGTTTCCAGATATTCGGATTCACCACCGAGATTGATGGTCTGCCGTAAAAACAGCCGGGCCCGATAAAAAGTGGGTGAGGCACCCGAAGTCCGCGCCAGTTCGCCATTTGGAAAACCGGCCAGCCCGAGCAGATTGGACATGGGCACACCCTGCGCCACTTCCGGGTTGAAATACAGCTCGCCGCCTTGCCAGGCGCGCCAGCCGAGTGCCATGGAACCGGTCAGGGAGTAACTCTTTTCATAGTCACCGCTCAAACTATTGGGGCCGCTATACGGACTGCTAAAAGCCGCCTTGCGTTGCCAGATGTAGGTGCTTTGCAGATGAATATTCCAGTCTTCGCTTGGCTGGGCTGGCGGCTCGGTACTCAGGACAGGAGTCGATGCCATCCACAAACTACTGAGCAGAATCAGGTTGGCAATGATGATTGACTGGCGGGGCATAGTGCTAAAACTCGATAGATCGAAAGGCGCGAGTATATGACACAGCGGTGACAGGCCGGTGACAAGGCCATGACGCCATATTGTGATCATGGCATTGCTGCCGGATTATCTGGTTGTTGCAAAGATCAGAGCGAGTTCATCTGATCAAAGTCTTTGGGTACAGGGGATAGCTCACGGCCTTCATAAAACTGGATGATAGCGTCGACCACTTCATCGGCAGTATCTACAATCACCATCAGATCCAGATCATTCTGGCCAATCACACCTTTGGTCAGGAGTGTCTTTTTAAACCAGTCAAACAGGCCTGCCCAGAATTCACGGCCCACCAGAACAATCGGAATATGGCGTGCTTTTTTGGTCTGGATGAGCGTCAGCACTTCGGACAATTCGTCCAATGTGCCAAAGCCACCAGGCATCACCACAAACGCGTCGGCGCTGCGTACAAACGCATATTTGCGGGCAAAAAAGTGACGAAAAGTCAAAGAGACATTTTGATAGGAGTTGCCTTTCTGCTCCATCGGCAATTGAATATTCAGGCCAACCGCCGCCGAAGCACCATCATAAGCGCCCTTGTTACTGGCTTCCATGATACCCGGGCCGCCACCGGAAATCACAGCAAAGCCGGTGTCCGACAGTAATTTGGAAATCTGGTAGGTGAGCTGGTACTCCGGCGTGTCCGACTTTAAGCGGGCGCTGCCATAGAGGGATACCGCAGGACGGATTTCGGAAAGATACTCAATGGCTTCGATGAACTCTGCCATAATCGACAGCACATGCCATGACTCTCGTGCTTTCTTGGCGGTAGCGACATCCTTGTCAGCGACTTCACGCAAAGTGGGCGGTATTTTTCTGCTATTCATAGTGATCCGATGTTAAAAAATAAAACTTTATTATTGGTGGATGGTTCGAGCTATCTGTATCGTGCCTTCCATGCCTTGCCTGATCTGCGTAACGCCAGGGGCGAACCCACGGGGGCGATGTACGGCATGATCAATATGCTGCGCAAGCTGAAAAACGATTATCCCGCTGAGTATATCGCGTGCGTGTTTGATGCCAAAGGCAAGACCTTTCGCGACGATGTTTACCCCGAATACAAGGCCAATCGAGCCAGCATGCCGGAGGATCTGGCCAAGCAGATTGAACCGATCCATGAAGCAGTGCGCGCACTGGGCTGGCCAATCTTAATGATGCCCGGTGTTGAAGCCGATGACGTGATTGGCACGTTGTGCGTTCTGGCACGTGAGCAGGGCATGAAAACGATAGTTTCTACCGGCGATAAAGATCTGACCCAGCTGGTCAATGAGTCGGTCACGCTGGTCAACACCATGAGCAATGAGACACTTGATATTGCGGGCGTCACGACCAAGTTTGGGGTGCCCCCCGAGCGCATCATTGATTACCTCTCCTTGATTGGTGATACCGTTGATAACGTGCCCGGTGTGACCAAGGTGGGCCCCAAGACGGCCGTGAAATGGCTGACCCAATACGGCACACTCGATGGCGTGATGGCCAATGCGGCAGATATTGGTGGCGTAGTGGGTGAGAACTTGCGTACGGCATTGGAATGGCTGCCGCAAGCCAGACATCTGCTCACCGTCAAGGTGGATTGTGATTTACTTGCGCTGGGTGCCGGTCAATATGCAAGCATTGATGCCAGCCTGCCCAATCGTCATGAAGATGATGCTGCCTTGCTGGCCTTGTATGAACGCTATGGTTTCAAGAGCTGGCTGAAAGAGCTGAAAGAACATGTGGCGCAGCCTGAGGGTAATGAACCCGCTGCCACCGCCCAAACAGCTAACAAAACACTCAATGATGCACAGGCTGATCTATTCCCTGCTGCACCGCTGGAAACCCGCTATGAAACCGTGCTAACCGAGGCGCAGTTGGATGAATGGCTGGCCCGCATCAACGCGGCCGAGCTGACTTGTGTGGATACCGAAACCACCTCGCTTGATCCCATGACCGCGCAACTGGTAGGTATTTCATTGTGTGTGGAGCCGGGCCATGCGGCTTATATTCCGGTCGCGCATCGCGGCATGGATGTGGCGCAGTTATCGCGCGAACTGGTGTTGCAAAAACTCCAGCCCTGGCTGGAAGACGCCAGCAAGCCCAAGGTTGGTCAGCATCTTAAATATGATGCCCATATCTTTAATAATCATGGCGTGCAACTCAATGGGATTGTGTATGACACCTTGCTTGAGTCGTATGTGCTCGAGTCACACAAGAGCCATGATATGGACAGTCTGGCGATGCGCCATCTGAACCGGACTACTATCAAATTTGAAGAAGTCTGCGGCAAGGGCGCGGCACAAATTGGTTTTGATGAAGTCACCATTGAGCGTGCTACCGAATATGCGGCTGAAGATGCCGATGTGACATTGCAATTGCATCGTGCCTTGTACCCGCAGATTCAGCCCGATGCCAGACTCGACTACATTTATGAAACGATTGAAGTGCCCACTTCAATCGTCTTGCAAAAGATTGAGCGCACGGGTGTTTTGATTGATCCGGTACGGCTTGGTCAGCAGAGTCATGAATTAGGCTTGCGCATGATGAGCATTGAACAGCAGGCTTATGAAGTGGCCGGTCAGCCCTTTAATCTGAATTCACCCAAGCAGATTGGTGAAATCTTTTTTGACAAGCTCAAGTTGCCCGTTGTTAAAAAAACTGCCAGCGGTGCGCCATCGACGGATGAGGAAGTACTGCAAAAATTGGCCGAGGATTATCCCTTGCCTAAAATTTTGCTCGACTATCGCAGTCTGGCCAAGCTCAAGTCGACTTATACCGACAAGCTGCCCAAGATGATCAACACGAGCACGGGCCGGGTGCATACCAATTATGCACAGGCGGTAGCGGTGACGGGGCGGCTCGCCTCCAATGATCCCAATCTGCAAAACATTCCGATCCGCACCGAAGAAGGTCGGCGGGTGCGCGAAGCTTTCATCGCGCCCGAAGGCAGTGTGATTGTGTCGGCCGATTACTCACAGATCGAGCTGCGTATCATGGCGCATATTTCAGAAGATCCAGGCTTGCTGGATGCCTTTGCCAAAGGTGAAGACGTGCATAGGGCAACTGCGGCCGAAATCTTTGGTGTGAGCATGGCTGCGGTGACGAGTGAGCAGCGCCGCTATGCCAAGGTGATCAACTTTGGTCTGATGTATGGCATGAGCGCTTTTGGTCTGGCTGGTAACCTGGGGATTGAGCGCGGTGCAGCGCAAAGCTATATCGACAAATACTTTGCCCGCTTTGCCGGGGTTGCCCGTTATATGCAGCAAACGCGCATTGAGGCCAAGGAAAAAGGCTATGTCGAAACGGTCTTTGGTCGACGTTTATGGTTGGCTGAAATCAATAGTGGTAATGGCCCAAGGCGACAGGCGGCCGAACGTGCTGCGATCAATGCCCCCATGCAGGGAACGGCGGCGGATTTAATCAAGCTGTCAATGATCGCAGTAGACAAGTGGCTGGAGCAATCTACACTGGCGACTCGCATGGTCATGCAGGTACATGATGAACTGGTGCTGGAAGTGCCTGAGTCAGAACTCGAACTCGTCAGAAAAAATTTGCCGGAACTGATGAGTTCGGTGGCACAACTCAAAGTGCCCTTACTGGCCGAAGTCGGTGTCGGCAAGAACTGGGATGAGGCACATTAAACTTGGGTAAATTGGCTGAGCTTGGCATAAGGATCAAGCTCGGACTCAGACTGACGGCGGTGCAGGTTATGACGTGCTTGTTTTGAACATGTGAACAAACTTTTCATTACTTAGTCAAAATAATGAAAGGTACAAGGTGCATCATCACTGACATAAAAACATATTCAATCACCGCCGTCCCTGGAGTCCTGTCATGCATGTTATTGATCAAGAAACTGCCACCATTCTGGAGGTGGAAAGTCTATTACCTCATCAATCCTTTGATCGCCGTCATTTCCTCACCACCACGCTGGGCGCTGGATTTGCGTTAGCGGTATCCAACGTGTCGGCCGAAACCATCATTACCGACAGCCTCGGTTTGCGGACCGGCCGGATTCAGCTGGATGTTTCTCAAGGCAATAAAAAATGGCAATGCGAAGCCTATTTTGCCCGGCCCGATGATGACCAGCCCAAAGCCATTGTGCTGGTAATTTCCGAGATTTTTGGTGTACACGAACATATTGCCGATATTTGCCGGCGCTTTGCCAAGGCCGGTTATCTGGCGATTGCTGCCGAGCATTTCACGCGTTATGGCGATGTCAAAGCCACCAAGGACTTCAGCGAAATCCTGGCGATTGTGGCGAAAGAAGGGGACGCCGATGTGATGAGTGAGCTGGACGCCGCCCTGGCCTGGGCTGGGACGCATGGTGGCGATGCCAACAAAGTGGCCGTCACCGGATTTTGCTGGGGTGGCCGTGGTGCCTGGCTGTATGCAGCGCATCAACCCAAGGTCAAGGCTGGTGCGGCTTTTTATGGTCGCATCAACAAGAGTTTTGATCCTGTTTTGTCACCCACCAATCCGATAGATATTGCGGACAAGTTATACGCGCCGGTGATCGGTTTTTATGGCGAAAAAGATGAAGGGATTTCACTTGAAACCGTCAAGGCCATGCAGGCCAAGCTGATGGCCAGCAGCAATGGGCCAAGCCGTGCTTCCAAGATCATTGTGTATCCCGACACCCCACATGCGTTTGTGGCCGACTATCGGCCCAGTTATCGTGCCGAAGCCGCCAAAGATGCCTGGCTGCACGCCCTGGCCTGGTTTCGGGACAATGGTGTGAGTTGAATTGCTCGGAAACATCAAACCCTTTCTAACCACGAAGGCACAAAGAAACACGAAGAGAAGGGCAGATAAATGTCTGGATGTCAGTTTGCAAGAACACTGGCATGAGCTTGTCAACGCAGAAAGTGGTTTGCCAAGTATTTGACAGGTAATGCTGCTGTGCCGATTGAATCATGCGTTTCAAGGTTTTTCTTTGCGTGCTTTGTGTCTTTGTGGTGAAAAGGGTTTGATCTGATATTGCCGTATACATGGCTGACGCTAAAATGAGCTTATCTTTTTGTCGGAGTGCCTTATGCCTACTTATGATTATCGTTGTGAAGCCAATGGCCAGGTTTATGAAGTGCGTCATGGCATGAATGTCAAGGTCAATACCTGGGCGGAGTTGTGTGCAGTGACTGACTTGGCCGATGCCTCAATTCCTGCCGATGCGCCGGTGACCAAGTTGCTCAATACCGGCGGCGTGGTCAGTAGCCAGGCACTGCGCAATCCCGAAGCACCAGCTTGCATGTCGGGTGGTTGCAGCGGTGGCGGCTGCCAGTTTCAATAAGTAGACACAATGACTCCGCCAGTCCGGTTAGCTCACTTGGGCTGGTGCAACTACTTGGCGTGGCCTGCTTGAATGACGCCATAGCTTGCTCATGACGCTAACCATTGTTTTTTGTAAACCATGGCAATAGCACGCACGATAGTAATCCTGCAAAAACTTGAGCAGTTGGGTTTGTTGAAAAACTCAATATCCTCAGACTGATTGAATTAATATGGATTCAGCGCAGTTCATTGAATGCGTCTTGTTTTCAATCAGAGTCCATCATGTCAATACGCCTGTCGCGACTTGTCGCCTTATTTCTATTTTTATTTTTGACCTTTACCGCAGCCTGGGTGGGGAGCCGCTTCATGCCGGACGCCTGGTATGTGGCTTTGAATAAGCCTGGCTGGACGCCACCCAATTGGCTATTTGCGCCAGTCTGGTCAACCTTGTACATCATGATCGCAGTGGCGGGCTGGCAAGTGTGGTGCAAGGTAGAGCGCTTGACACATCCGGCTTTGCTGGCCTGGCTGGGGCAATTGCTACTGAATGGTTTATGGACCTGGCTGTTTTTTGGTTTGCATGAGTTGATTTGGGCGCTGGCCGATATTTTGCTGTTGTTGATGGTGATTGCGGGCTTTATTAGTCTGAGTCGCGAGGTGCGACGAATGGCAGCCTGGCTCTTTGTACCTTATTTTGTCTGGGTGTCGTATGCTACGGCGCTGACGGCCACGATTGTCTGGCTTAACCTAGCCGGCTAGGCACTTACGTCAAATAATGTAGCGCGACGGTTGATGAAATGGCCGATTGCTTGCACCCGTTTGCTCAATAGTCGATAAAATACGACTCGCGCGATCAGCTTGCAGTGTGCGACACTGATATGCTTGGCACTAGAGGTAGTTTGCTGGCCGGGTGTGAGTAGTCAGTTAGCCTTGCCAACGCTGCTGCAGCGTCCCGCAATATGGCGTTATGGTCACCCATTCATGCACAAAACATTACAACAAGCATCCAACTGAGGTTCAAAATTTCTGCTGATCACGCGTCCTTTTTCTCTCTGACTTTCTTCTACATCATGCTGGCCTGTCTGATTGGCGGCGTTTTGTCGGTGGCCATTGCTGGCTGGTTTTCCTATCGTTATTTAGGCGGGCTGGTCGACAAGATGGTCAGTTTTTCCACTGGCATCATGCTTTCAACAGCCTTGTTGCATGCCTTGCCGGAAAGCTTTGAGTCACACGCCGATCCGCGCCTGTTATTTGGTCTGTTGCTGGTGGGTTTGATCGGTTTTTTTGTGCTCGAAAAAGCTTCTTTATTGCGCCACGATCATCACCATGAAGGCGATGGTCATGGTCATCATCATGGTCATGACCGCGAAGCGGCAGGCAAGAGCGGTGCTGCGGTGCTGGTGGGGGACAGTCTGCATAATTTTGCCGATGGCATCTTGATTGCAGCCGCCTTTCTGGCTTCGCCGCAGGTGGGGCTGGTGACGGCGCTGGCGATTACCGCACACGAAATCCCGCAGGAAGTCGGTGACTTCATGGTTTTGCTCAATGCCGGTTTTAGTCGGCAGCGCGCCTTGTTCTACAACCTGCTGTCCGGCCTGGCTTCAGTATTGGGCGGCATTTTGGGATATTGCCTGCTGGATCGTTCGGCCGGCTGGATTCCGTTTGTGCTGGTGTTGGCGTCGAGCAGCTTTATTTATATTGCGGTGTCGGACCTGATGCCGCAGATGCAAAAACGCGTGGCGTTGAAAGATTCGCTGGGGCAAATCGCATTGATTGCATTCGGTATTGGCGTGGTTCTGTTGCTGGGTTATTTGCAACACAATTAGTCAGTTTTTAGGGAGTATAGTTAAAAATACACTCCTTAAGTGCTTATATATTGATGCTAATTTTATACAGTGGATCAGTATATTTTTCTGCATATTGCTGCTTATTTGCCGCGACCCTGATTGTGCAGGGCCACGCCGCTGCATAGCAAGGTCAGGGCGATGGCGTGGTAGAGATGAAATCGTTCATCCAAAAACGCCACTGCCAGAATTGACGCAAAAATCGGGATGAAATTGACAAACATTCCGGCCCGGCTTGGTCCAATCACGCGTACCCCACGATCCCAGCAGGCAAACGCGACTATTGACGGAAATACCGCGATATAGCCCAGTGCCGCGAGATTACGCAACGTTGGCGTGAAGCCGCTGATCGTATTATTTGTCAGGCTTGATTCGAGTAAGTAAAACGGCAGGATTACCAGGCTTCCCAATGCCATTTGCACTGTCAGTGACACCAGGGTTGGCACCTTGGGTGCCTTGGTGCGTAACAAAATCGTATAGCCTGCCCAACATAAGACCGAGAGCAACATGATCAGATCGCCGGCAGCAAATTGCAATTGGGTGAGCGTTTGCCATTGCCCATGCGCGAGCACCAGTAACACCCCAGCCAGGGATAACAGGACGCCCACAACAGCCAGCCAGCGCGGCCGTTCTTTTAAAAAAATCATGGAGAGTGGCAGCAAAATCACCGGAATCGATGAGGCAATCAGCACCACATTGATGACTGAGGTGGCTGTCAGTGCCAGATACTGGAACGAGTTATAGCCAGCAATACCGAGCGTAGCGAGTAGCAAGAGGGCGAGCCAGTTGGCCTGCAAAGTTTGTCGATGTACCCACACATCGCGCCAAGTAAAGGGCAGCAAAATAAAAAATGCCAGTAACCAGCGATGAAAAGATAATGAAAGCGGTGCCATGTTTTGCAGCAACACGCGACCAATTATCGCGTTGCCAGCCCAACTAAGCTGACCAATCAATAACAGGGCGTAGGCAAGCAGGGTGGCATTTTTAAGTGATTGATTGGGCATAAATCAGTAGAACTGGACAGGTCACTCGCTTCAGGTGGCTCGCGTTTCAGATTGCTTGTTGATTCAGGCACAACGCTGACACAACAAGGTTTGTCGTTGCTGCTCAAATTTGGCTAAAATTGTCGAAATAAAGGGGGTATGCTTAAAAATGGTCTGCTTAAGTGCTGTTTAATTAGCTCATTTTAAATACCGCTCCGGAGTAATTATTATTCTGTAGCCCGTTCAACGGGTAGCTCCGGAAATGCGCACCATTCACTCCACGACCCGGCATAAAGCTGTGAACCTGCCAGCCCGGCATGCGTCATGGCCAGCAGATTATGGCAGGCTGTCACGCCCGAACCACAGGAATGCATAATCTGGGCGGGGCTGTTGCCAGCGAGTAGCGCCAGCCATTCTTCGCGCAATTGCTGAGCCGACTTGAAGTGTCCGGTGTTGTCCAGATTGTCCTTGAAAAAACGATTCAGCGCACCCGGGATATGCCCACCCACCGGGTCGGTTTTTTCATTCTCGCCGCGAAAACGATCCGGTGCACGGGCGTCAATCAATTGCCATTGTCGGGTTTGCAGATTGTTCGCAATTTGCTGACGGATAATCGGGACGTTATTGTTTGCACGCAAGGGGTACGCCATCGTGGCCAGACGATGGACGGGCTCCTTGTTATCGACGCTGCCTTGCGCTGCCAGCCAGGCTTGCCAGCCACCATCCAGCACCGCGACGGCCTCATGACCCAGCCAGCGCAACATCCACCAGACGCGTCCTGCAAACATGCCACCCTGGGCATCATAGACCACCACTTGGGTGGCAGGCGTAATGCCAAGTGTGGCCACGGCATGTGCAAAACTGGCCGACTCCGGCAGAGGGTGGCGACCATTCTTGCCCGTTTTGCTGGCCGATAAATCGTCATCCAGATGCACATAATGCGCCCCGGCAATATGTGCCTCCTGATAGGCGGCACGTCCCGCTGCAGTCTGAGTCAGGTCAAAGCGGGCATCCAGCACGATGAGGGAATTGACCGTCGTGTTTGACTGCAGTGCCTGTAATTGATCAACCGTGATCAAGGTGGAGAACAATGGTGTGGGTTGATTCAGCATGACCTTGTCCTTTAACTTGTAAGGCTGGTTGGCGGATTGGAGTCCAGCGTTTATATCCGTGTTTATTCAACATTTATTGTCGCGCAGTCAGCCAGGTGGCGGCAATACAGCTACTCACAATCAATAGCATACCCAGCAGCGACATGGGCGATAGGACATCATGCCAAAGCAGCAGACCCAGGAGGCTGCTAAACACCACGCCGGTGTATTGTAAATTGGCGGAAAGCAGGGTTTTGCCACGGCTATAAGAGCGCGTCATGCAAATTTGCGCGAGTGTCGCAGTCAGGCTGATGACTAGCAATAGCAGCCATTCATGGGGTGTCGGCATGATCCAGCCGGTGATGAAGGTGGCAACCAGGCCGATCAGGGTCACAAATAATGAAAAATAAAACACGATACGGGTATCCGGTTCGCCGGCTGCGGCCAATGAGCGCACCTGCATATAGGCCAGTGCAGTCATGAAACCAGAGATCAATGCCATGCTGGCGGCAAAACCCTGACCGGAATGAAAAGTTGGATGCAGAACCAGCGTAACACCAATGAAGCTGACCAGCAGTGTTGCGAGCAGCCAGACATTGATGCGGTTTTTTTGTCTGATAAGTACCAAAATGGTCAGAATCACACCCATCCAGATGGGGGAAGTATTGGTCAGCGTGGCGGCTGTACCCAGTGGCAACTGACTGATGGCATAAAAGGCCAACCACATGGCGGCCATACCGGCCAAGCCGCGCTGTAGATGCGAAAAGGGAATGGTGGTTTTGAGCGATCCGCCACGCGCCAAAATCAAGACGGGGACAAAGGCTGCACCAATGAAACCGCGAAAAAAAACGATTTCATTGGTGGACAGGTGCGATGCAACCAGTTTGATGCAGGCGCCCATGATGGCAAAGAGCAGGGCTGCCAACACCATCCATAAAGACTGCTTCAAAAGTTGTCAGCGAGCTTCATTTCTCGACGCAAGAATTCATGGAAATGCTGCATGCCATCCTCCATGGGAGACTGATAAGGTCCGACCTCGTTCTCGCCACGTAACATGAGTGCCTTGCGACCGGCATCCATGCGCAAGGCAATCTCATCGTCTTCGACGGCGGTTTCCATGTAAGCGGCACGTTCTGCTTCCACGAACTCGCGCTCAAAGAGCACGATTTCTTCCGGGTAATAAAACTCGACGATATTGGTGGTCTGTTGTGGTCCACGCGGAATCAGGGTCGATACCACCAGCACGTGGGGATACCATTCGATCATGATGTTGGGGTAATAAACCATCCAGATCGCACCCTGTTTGGGAGGAATGCCACGATTGAATTGCAATACCTGATCATGCCATTTGCGATAAGTCGGTGAGCCGGCTTTTTCGAGGCCATGATTCACGCCCACAGTCTGCACGCTATACCACTTGCCAAATTCCCATTTGAGATCATCGCAAGTGACAAACTTGCCCAGGCCTGGGTGGAATGGTTCAACATGATAGTCTTCCAGATAGACCTCAATGAAGGTCTTCCAGTTGTATTGACAATCATGGACTTCCACATGGTCGAGCAGATAACCGCTGAAATCAAAATCAGCCGCTGTGCCCAGGTTTTGCAGATCGGTCGCGATAGGACGACCGCCTTCAAACAGCAAGCCCTGCCAGTTTTGCAGCGGTTGACTGGAAAGCTTCAGACACGGTTGCTCGGCAAAATGGGGCGCACCCAGCAGCTCACCCTGCAAATCGTAGGTCCAGCGATGCAGCGGACAGACAATATTGTCGGTTTGTCCACGTCCATTGAGCATGATTGCCTGTCGGTGACGACAGACATTGGACATGACTTCAACGCCGTGTTGATTGCGTACCAGAATGCGACCTTCATTTTCCGCAGGCAGCGCGTAATAGCTACCCACCTCCGGAACCATGAGTTCGTGCCCCACATAACGGGGCCCATGCTGAAAAATTGTCTCCTGCTCGCGCCGATAAAACGCTTCGTCAAAATACGAATGAACAGGTAGTTGTGCCTTGGAAGGACTTAATTGCGAAAGTTTGCCGATATCCGACATTCCCACCCTCACATAAATTAATATGAAAATAAAGAATGCCCGTTCCCACCTGGCCCTGCGCCGGGGTGCTTGCGGGAAAACAGGCGATTATACTCAAATAATGCGTAATGCATACCAGTCAAATTGATTTCAATCAAAAGACCTGTAACCAGTCTTCTATATTTTCCAGAGCCATTTGTATGCCAAGCTGGCTTGATGCCGATGAAATGCATTAAAATCCATCACTTATTGATAATTTGTCTGCTGCATGTCACCCTCCAAAAAAACCACAGTGCCGGATACTGCTTCCGACCAAGCCCCTTCTTTTGAACAAGCCATGACTGAGCTGGAACAGCTGGTTGCCAAAATGGAAAATGGTGAGCTGACTTTGGAGCAGTCATTGCAAGCTTATGAGCGTGGTGCCTTGCTTGTTAAAAACTGTCAGCAAGCACTTGCCAAAGTCGAGGCACAGGTCAAAGTGCTGGAAGGCGATTTACTCAAGTCGTTTGACGATAGCCGTGTTGCTGAATGATCCAGACCAGACAACATGACTTCTTTGCATTTTTCAAATAATACTTTTGTCCCTGGTGATTTGCCCTTTGACGACTGGATGCGGGGTGTACTGAGCAGCTTTGAAGCAGCGCTGCAGCACTATTTACCGAGCAGTGATGTTGTGCCACAGCGCCTGCATGAGGCAATGCGCTATACCGTGCTTGGTGGCGGTAAACGGGTTCGTCCTTTACTGGTGGCTGCGGCCGGCGAGCTGGTCGGTGGCGAGCAAACCGCAATCCTTGCCGCTGGATGTGCGATTGAGCTGATACACTGTTATTCATTGGTGCATGATGATATGCCTTGCATGGATGACGATGCATTGCGTCGTGGTCGTCCTACGGTACATGTTCAGTATGATGAGGCAACTGCCTTGCTGGTTGGCGATGCATTGCAGACACGCGCATTTGAAATCTTGGCGGATGATACGCTGCCACATGGTTTGCGCTCTGTTGCAACGCTGGCCAAGGCCAGTGGTTCACGAGGGATGGCTGGTGGTCAGGCCATTGATTTGGGCAGTGTCGGGATCAAGATTGATCGCACCACGCTGGAAATCATGCATCGCATGAAAACGGGCGCGTTGCTTAAGGCTGCGGTTGAGTTGGGCCTATTATCTGCTCAGCAAATTGCGGTTGAACAATATTTGCAGTTGGCAGAATTTGGTCAGATTATTGGTTTGGCCTTTCAGGTGGTTGATGACATTCTTGATGCAACCGCTTCTACCGAAGCACTCGGTAAAACAGCGGGTAAGGATGAAGCTAATGACAAGCCAACTTATGTGTCAATGCTTGGTCTGCAAGCTGCACAGACCCTTGCCAAATCTTTACATGAAAATGCTTTAACGCTGCTGGCGCCTTATGGCGAAAATGCTGGACGGCTACGCCAATTGGCTGATTTGATTATTGCCCGATCTCATTGAAGGCTTATGTTCGACTTATTAAATAAAATCCAAAATCCAGACGATCTAAAGCATCTGGATAAATTTCAACTGCATACCTTGGCTGCTGAGTTGCGCGCATTTGTGCTGGATTCTGTATCCAAGACGGGTGGTCATCTCTCATCCAATTTGGGTACGGTTGAGTTGACCATTGCTTTGCATCGGGTCTTTAATACACCTTATGATCGGATCGTCTGGGATGTGGGGCATCAAACCTATCCTCATAAAATCCTGACGGGTCGTCGTGATCGCATGGCGTCCTTGCGTCAATTGGGGGGACTATCTGGTTTTCCTAAGCGTGACGAGAGTGACTTTGATGCTTTTGGCACGGCTCATTCATCAACGAGTATTTCAGCGGCACTGGGCATGGCTTTGGCTGCGCGCATCAAAGGTGAGGATCGTCGCGCTATTGCCGTCATTGGTGATGGTGCCATGACAGCAGGGATGGCATTTGAAGCGATGAATAATGCCGGTGTTTGTCACGACGTAAATTTACTGGTCGTGCTCAATGATAACGACATGTCGATTTCGCCACCGGTTGGTGCTTTGAATCGTTATTTGGCTCGGTTGTTGTCCGGACGTTTTTACGCCGCTGCGCGCCATGTAGGTCGCAGCGTGCTGGGGGTAGTGCCACCCGTTTTAGAGTTGGCAAAACGCCTGGAAGAGCATGCCAAGGGCATGATTGTGCCGGCGACGATGTTTGAAGAGTTTGGCTTTAACTATATTGGTCCAATCGACGGGCATGATCTGGATTCTCTGATTCCTACGCTAGAAAATATCAAACACCTGAAAGGCCCACAGTTCCTCCATGTGGTGACTAAAAAAGGTCAGGGTTATAAATTGGCTGAAGCTGACCCAGTGCTCTATCACGGGCCTGGTAAATTTAATCCTGCAGAAGGCATTAAGAAAACAGCCAGTAGCAAGCCGACATTTACTCAGGTGTTTGGCGATTGGCTTTGTGATATGGCAGTCAAGGATGAACGATTGATTGGCATCACGCCAGCCATGCGTGAAGGTTCTGGTTTGGTCCAATTTGAGAAAAAATTTCCCAATCGTTATTTTGATGTGGGGATTGCCGAACAGCATGCCGTTACTTTTGCAGCAGGTCTGGCCTGCGAAGGACTCAAGCCAGTGGTGGCCATTTATTCCACCTTTTTGCAGCGCGGTTATGATCAGTTGATCCATGATGTGGCATTGCAAAATCTGCCGGTGGTTTTTGCCATGGATCGTGCCGGGCTGGTCGGTGCTGATGGCGCCACGCATGCTGGTGCTTATGACATTCCATTTTTGCGCTGTATTCCCAATATGACGGTGATGACTCCAGCAGATGAAAATGAATGCCGCCAATTGCTTACTACTGCCTATAACGTGAATGGACCAAGTGCCGTGCGTTATCCAAGGGGTAGCGGTATCGGTAAACCAATTGAATCCGAATTAACGTCCCTGCCGTTGGGTAAAGGGGTTATTTGTAGAGAGGTTCAAAAATCAGGGCATTACCGGGTTGCCATTCTTGCTTTTGGGACCTTGCTCTATCCGGCACTGGAAGCTGCAGAAAAATTAGACCTCACGATTGCCAATATGCGTTTTGTCAAACCACTCGATCGTGAACTGGTCCTGCAATTGGCGCAAGATCATGATGCTTTTGTCACAATCGAAGAGGGCGCACTGATGGGGGGCGCTGGTAGTGCGGTACTCGAGTTGTTGGCAGAAGAAGGGTTAGCGAAACCTGTGTTGCAATTGGGATTGCCTGATCAATTTATCGATCATGGTGATCATGCCAAATTACTGGCCTCCTTGGGATTGGATGCTTCTGGGATTGAGAAAGCGATCAAAACACGTTTTTTTACTGTTAAAGGGGAGGTCAGCCCACGACTGGTCGTCAATCAATAAAAACTTTATTGGTTAGTCGTATGTTCAGATTGTCGTTTTGGCAATCTGAATCTCGGCAAGATTCCAGCGTGGTTTGACATCAAATTGATAATCATGCGTTGCCTGCTCAGGTTGAATAGCCAAACGCATGGCACCCGCAAATGCAATCATTGCGCCATTGTCTGTGCACAAGTGAAGTTCCGGGTAATAGACTTCTATCTTGTTTTTTAAGGCCATCTGATCAAGTTGCTCTCGCAAATGACGATTGGCACCAACTCCACCAGCAACCACGAGCCTTTTCATATTGGTTTTTTGTAGTGCTCGTAATGATTTTTTGCACAGTACATCAACGGCTGCTTCTTGAAATGCCAAGGCAATATTAGCTTTGTCCTGAGCACTCATGTTGGCACCGAGTTTGCGGACCTCTGTGAGTACAGCAGTTTTCAAGCCCGAGAACGAGAAATCAAGATCGTCGGAGTGCAGCATGGGACGTGGAAATTTGAATTGTCCAGCTTGGCCTTGCTCGGCTAGCTTAGCGACAGCGGGTCCACCTGGATAAGATAGATCCAATAATTTGGCTGTTTTATCAAAGGCTTCACCCGCTGCGTCGTCCAGTGTTTCTCCCAGCAAGCTATAGTTCCCCATCGCCGTTACGGACATAAGTTGTGTATGTCCGCCTGAAACCAGCAGCGCAACAAATGAAAATATTGGTGGTTTACTTGAAAGTAGCGGGGAGAGCAGATGTCCTTCCAGATGATGAATGCCAATAACCGGTTTGTTCAAACTCATCGCCAATGCATTGGCCAAGGATGAACCGACTAAGAGTGCCCCCGCTAAACCTGGCCCTTTGGTATAGGCAATCGCATCAATCTGGTCGAGTGACAAACCAGATTGGTGTTGAATATCTTCAAGCAGCGGGATGAGTCTTTGAATATGGTCGCGTGAAGCCAATTCAGGCACAACACCACCATATTCCATGTGCATGCTGATTTGCGAGTGCAGCGCATGGGCGAGTAATTCGCCATACTGGCCTTGTTCGTTGGGTTGATATTTAAATAAGGCCAGTCCTGTTTCATCACAGGAGCTTTCAATGCCAAGCACAATCATTGGGAGTCAGACTAGAAATAAATAAACGTCACGCAGAACGTGACCATTGACCATTTTCAAATTGTTCAAATGGTTTGAAATTGGCTTTATAGGCCATCTTTCTGGATTCTTTTATCCAGTAGCCAAGATATACATAATCCAGTTTTAATTCTTTGGCTTGTTCGATTTGCCAGAGAATATTGTAGGTGCCAAAACTGGTTCCAGGAAAATCAGGCTCATAAAAGGTGTAAACGGAAGAAAGGCCGTCGCTCAAAATATCAATAATGCTGACTATCCGAAGCTGGCCAGGCAGGTTTTGGATTTTTCCGGGTTCACGGAATTCAACCAGCCTGGTATTGACCCGGCTTTGCAATAAGAACTGGGCATACTGCTCTTTACTATCATGATCCATGCCGCCACCGGTATGACGTCTTGCCTGATAGCGCAGGTAGAGTTCATAGTGTTCTTGAGAATAGGCTAACTGAGTAACGCGCGTTTCGAGTGAAGTGTGTTTTTGCCAAATTCTGCGTTGTGATCGATTGGCCTCAAATTCACTACTTAATATACGGACAGGAATGCAGGATTGACAGCCATCGCAATAGGGGCGGTAAGTAAAGATGCCGCTACGGCGAAATCCGGCATGCACTAATTCTGTATAAACATCGGCATTGATTAAATGACTGGGTGTCGCGACTTGCGAGCGAGCCAGATTACTGTCTATATAACTGCAAGAGTAGGGCGCAGTAGAGTAAAACTGCAAAGCAGAAAAAGGAAGTTCATTAAGATTTGCCACGGCAGTTGTCAGAAATTCCAGTTCTTGATTGGCGATTGATTGCAGGCAGATTCTATATGTTTAAGAAAAGTATCACGGGAAATTTCCCTTGCTCCCAATGATGCCAGATGCGATGTGTTTTGCTGACAGTCTATCATTTCGACATCATTTTGTTGCAAGAATTCCACTAGATAGGAGAGTGCAATTTTGGAGGCGTCCGTCTTTTTGCAAAACATGGATTCTCCATAAAACATTCTTCCAATAGCCACACCATATAGTCCACCGACTAACTCATTTTGATAATAGGTTTCCACGCTATGCGCACAGCCTATACTCGCTAGTTCAGAGTATGCAAGAAAAATCTCCTCAGTTATCCAGGTTCCCACTTGTGCCTGGCGCGGTTGGGCGCATGCCCGCATGACAGCGGCAAAATTGTGATCCATATGAACTTGCCAGTCGGGATTGTTGGATGTTTTTCTAAGCGTTTTCTTGAAATTGCTACTGCGCTTGAATTCATCTGTATATAAGACCATTCTAGGATTTGGACACCACCACAAGATGGGTTGGTCATCTGAATACCAAGGAAAAATACCTTTCCTGTAAGCAGCAAGTAGCCATTGCGCATTCAACATACCGCCAGCAGCCAGCAGCCCGGCAGCCCCATCTGATTCTGTCAGTGCTTCTTGGGCGGAAGGAAAAATCGGTTGGTGAGAAAGCCAAGGTACCAAGATAGATCGGGATTTTGTTGTGATTAGATCAAGGCAATATCAGGTGCTTTGTTGTGGGGAGCAGCCCGACAATAAGGTAAAAGATTCACTAGCTTGTTCTGAGAAATAATGTCTGAGAGTTTGTTTGACGGTAGAAAATGCCAAATTGTCCCAGGGAATTTCACTTTCTTTAAACAACCTGACTTCGAGACTTTCTTCTCCTGCCATGAAGTTGGTATCAATCAATCTGGCTCTGTAAAAAAAATGTACTTGGTGAACATGCGGTACATCAATTAGTGAATAAAGGCCTTCCAAGCGCACTCTTGCGCCAGCTTCCTCCAGTGTTTCCCGCAAAGCCCCTTCTTCCATTGTTTCGCCAACTTCCATGAAACCCGCAGGAAGAGTCCAATACCCGTAGCGTGGTTCAATGGCACGCTTGCAGAGCAATACTTCATTGCTCCATGTTGGTATTGTGCCAACAACATTTTTAGGATTGAGATAATGTATTTCTTTGCAATTGGGACAAACATGCCGTGGCCTGTTGTCTCCGTCCGGAATAAGCAATTTGACGCGATGGCCGCAGCAAGAGCAAAAAAGCATGGCTAGATGATCTGTCATAAAGAATGAAGGAATTAAGCAATGAGTTTAGCATTCAGTGTGCGTGAAAAAATGTATGAAGAACATTCATCATCAAGTTTAATAATAAAAACTTGCTTATTAAAAGCATTCGCGCTATAGTCTATGTCTTGGCGCGGGGTGGAGCAGTCTGGCAGCTCGTCGGGCTCATAACCCGAAGGTCACAGGTTCAAATCCTGTCCCCGCAACCAATACCCTTTTGAATGTGTATTCTGATTGGTGTTTGGTGCATCTTGGGGCTGTTTAGCCTATTTCAATCTTCATGGCGTATAACGCAAACTTTTCTACGGTAGCGAATGGAGACTGCCGAAATAAAAAAAATACTTGAAGCTGTGCTGTTATGTGCTGATGGGCCATTGTCTGTTTCTCGCCTGATGCAGGTGTTTGATGATGAGGCTATAAGTGCGCAGGATCTGGGTTGCATTTTAAATGATCTTGCTGATGACTGGCGGGAGCGTGGTGTGCAGCTTGTCCAGGTTTCGACGGGCTGGCGTTTTCAGAGTGTTGCATTTGTTCAGCGCTACATTGAGCGGTTGAAGCCGGAGAAACCAGCAAAGTACACGCGAGCCGTATTGGAGACCTTGGCGATCATTGCCTATAAACAACCGGTGACACGTGGTGACATCGAAGAAATACGTGGTGTCACGGTTTCAAGTCAAATCATCAAGGTACTAGAGGACAGGGGCTGGATTGAGGTGGTTGGTCATCGCGATACGCCCGGAAGGCCTGCGTTGTTTGTGACTACTGAGGCATTTTTGGATGATCTTGCCCTGACGGGTCTTTCGGATATTCCTTTAGAAGAAAATTCTGGTGATTTCATTGATGTCATCCAGGCCACTATGCAGTTTGATGTAGACGTGATGACAACTAATGTGCCGTCTATTGTCGAAGCTTCCTTGATGGATGTGGCAAATCCTATTGAACAACTGAATTCCTCCGGCGAGGCCGAGCAATAGGTCTACCTGCTTGTTGTTGCTGGTTTGCTTGTGAACCCCCTTGGTTTGGGTGGTTCAACTTTTATGAAAATATTTTTTCCAAATAATCTATGAGTGCTGTTACTGATGATTCCTCAGATGTGCCAGTTAGTCTGTCGACTGAATCTGTGGGTGTAGAAAAGAAAAGGCGTGTGCCCAGGAAGCGCGTGATTAAATCAGCTGATGTGGTTAATGTCTCAAGTGATAACGTGCAGTCAAGTGCCGTTGCTTCAAATACCGACGCAGCTATTATTACGACGCAATCCGAACTGCCAACACAACAAGATCATCAGGAGCAGAAAAAAGGTCGTCAACGATTTGAGGCCAACCAGAATCGCCATTCAAAGGGTGGTGCTCGTCATCCTCAAACACGGTTGGGTCAACGCAAGGGTAAACCAAATACCAACCCTAAGACTCCGGGGCAGCTTGAAATTCAAGGTGAAGGAGCTAAATCTCAGGCTTTTGATTTCATTGTTGCGGATGCTGCTGGTGAGGTGAGTGCAGTAGAAGTTTCCAATATTGATGTGAGTCAGCAAAAGTCGGCTGGTGGTAAGCATTCTGCGCAGACCGGGCGTGCAGCGGCAGCATTTGATGATTCGACCAAGCTGCATAAGGTTCTGGCAGAGGCAGGTATGGGTTCTCGCCGTGACATGGAGGAGCTGATTCTGTCGGGGCGAATTTCAGTGAATGGTGAGCCTGCTCATATTGGCCAGCGAATTGCTGATACCGATCAGGTGCGAATTAACGGCAAGTTGGTCTATCGCAGAATAGCTAAAAAACCGCCACGAATTTTGATTTACCATAAGCCGGCTGGCGAGATTGTTAGTCATTCCGATCCTGAGGGACGAGCAACAGTTTTTGAGCGACTGCCTTCTGTCAAGGCTGCTAAATGGCTAGCTATTGGTCGACTTGATTTTAATACCGAGGGTTTACTGATTTTTACTACGTCTGGTGACTTTGCCAATCGGCTAATGCATCCCCGCTATGGTTTTGAGCGTGAATACGCGGTGCGTATTCTTGGTGAGTTGGCTGAGGGACAGCGGCAGATGTTGCTGGCGGGCATTGAGTTAGATGATGGTATTGCAAAATTTAATAAAATTGCTGATGGTGGCGGTGATGGTGCTAACCGCTGGTATCGGGTTTCTTTGTCTGAAGGAAAGAACCGAGAGATTCGTCGTATGTTTGAATCGCTGGGACTTACCGTATCTCGACTGATTCGTACCAGTTTTGGTGCAATCGCACTCCCGTCTGGTTTGAAGCGAGGTCGTTGGATGGAGCTGGATGCGCTGGCTGTTGGTGCACTATTAAAGTCGGTGGGTATGAGTTTGCAGGAAAATACCTCGAGCGATGAAGTTCGGCATGGTTCTTCGGCAAATGGTAGGAGTGGTCGCCCGAATTCTGGTTCGACTCCGTTTCATGCTAATGCGTTGCCTTTTCCTGTTGCAGCGCCTGATGCAACTCATGGGCGCAGCAGTGCTCGCCCAAATTCGCGTACTCGCCAACCAGATCCATTGCGCTCGAGTGTTGAATATATCGCTCGAGATGGCGCTTTGCCTAAGCGCGGTTCGTCGAACGGGTTTGCTGGTGGGGTTGCCAATCCGGGTTTCAAGCGCGCAGGTGCAAAACCGTATGGGGCAAAGCCCTTCGCTGCAAAAGGTGGTAAGCGTCGTAACTCGGAGTGATGGGGGCGAAAGATTATCCCATCATTGCTATTCTCGCTGGGTAGAACTATAATATTCTGCGAGAAAAAATTCTGATGGGCGGGTGCCCATTTTTTTTTGTCCAATGCTTTTGTAAGCGCTGGGCAGCATGATAATTAAAGGCTGAAGTTGACTCTTGATGTAATTGTCGAACAGATTGTAAGTGGACTGGGCTATGAGCTGGTAGATCTGGAGCGTGCTCCGGGTGGTTTGTTACGCGTTTTTATTGATTTGCTTCCAGTTAGTGGCGGCAGTGTTGAATCAGTCGATGTCGCAGAGGACGAGTTAACCAAAGAAGTTCGTTCAATCACGATTGCCGATTGTGAAAAAGTTAGTGATCAACTCAGTCATGTCTTCTTGGTGGAAGAAATTGATTATGACCGCCTAGAGGTTTCCTCCCCAGGGTTGGATCGTCCTTTGAAAAAAATGGCAGACTTTGTCCGTTTTGTGGGCAATTTAGTCAGTATCAGACTCAAAAGACCTGTCGATGGTCGTAAACAGTTTGTTGGTTTGCTATTGCCAGTTGATAATGATGAGCTCAAATTGGAGTTTGAGCTTGAGACTGCAGCAAGTAAATTAGTTAAAAAAGGCGCGCGCCTCAAACAGCCTGTTCCAACCGCGCAGTTGAAATTCAAGTTTGAAGATGTTGACAAGGCACGTCTCGTGCCGCAAGTTGATTTTAGGAGCCATAAACGATGAGTCGCGAAGTTTTGATGCTGGTAGATGCGCTGGCACGCGAGAAGAATGTCAGCAAGGATATCGTCTTTTCCGCATTGGAATTGGCATTGGCATCCGCTACCAAAAAACGTTTTCCTGACGAAGACGTGGAAATTCGCGTGTCAATTGATCGTGAATCTGGTGAGCACGAATCATTTCGTCGCTGGCATGTTGTGCCTGATGAAGCCGGTCTGCAACAGCCTGACAGTGAAGTTTTGCTCAATGAGGCACGTGAACAGGTGGCTGACGTGGATGTTGGTGACTATATCGAAGAGCCACTCGAATCAATTGAGTTTGGTCGAATTGGTGCGCAGGCGGCAAAGCAGGTTATTTTGCAAAAAATCCGCGATGCCGAGCGTGAACAAAATCTAAATGACTTTCTAGCACGTGACGAGCAGCTTGTTACCGGTACCGTCAAACGCCTTGATAAAGGCGATATTATTGTTGAGTCAGGCCGAATTGAAGCGCGTTTGCGTCGTAGTGAGATGATCCCAAAAGAAAATCTGCGGATTGGTGATCGTGTGCGGGCTTATCTATTGAAAATTGATCGTTCTGCACGTGGTCCTCAGCTTGAGTTGTCACGTACTTCGCCAGATTTCATCAAGAAATTATTTGAACTGGAAGTGCCTGAAATTGAACAAGGTCTGCTTGAAATCAAATCGGCAGCCCGTGATCCAGGAATTCGCGCCAAAATTGCTGTTCATACTGCGGATCGTCGTATTGATCCGATCGGTACTTGCGTAGGCATGCGTGGTTCACGCGTCCAGGCGGTGACCAATGAGTTAGGTGGAGAACGGGTCGATATCGTTTTATGGTCTGAAGATCCTGCCCAGTTTGTGATTGGTGCGCTGGCACCAGCCAATGTTTCCTCCATTGTGGTTGATGAAGAAAAACACAGTATGGATGTGGTCGTTGATGAAGAGAACTTGGCGATTGCAATTGGACGTTCTGGTCAGAACGTCCGTTTGGCCTCTGAATTGACAGGCTGGCAGATCAATATCATGACACCAGAAGAGTCGCAAGCCAAGTCGCAGGAAGAATCTGGTGCGATTCGCGAGATATTTACTTCTCTACTGGATGTTGATCAAGAAGTGGCTGATATCTTGATTGAAGAAGGTTTTGCAAGCCTTGAAGAAATTGCTTATGTTCCAATCAATGAGATGCTTGAAATTGAGTCCTTTGATGAAGACTTGGTCAATGAGTTGCGTAATCGTGCTCGCAACGCATTATTGACACAAGCCATTGCTAAAGAAGAGAAGGTTGAGTCTGCAGTTGAAAGTCTTTCATCCCTGGATGGTATGACGTTGGAATTGGTTGCTCAATTGTCCGAGTATCAAATCACGACGCGTGATGATTTGGCTGAATTGGCAGTGGATGAGTTGGTGGAAATGACGGGCATGGACGAGCAATCGGCCAGCTCCTTGATCATGAAAGCACGCGAACATTGGTTCAAGTGATCGAATTGATCTTTAGCCTCAAAAGGGCGCTTTTTGTCGAAGAAGTACAAAGGGGTATGAATGGCGAGTACTAACGTAGCCGAGTTTGCTACAGAATTAAAAATGCCAGCAACTGTTTTGCTGGAACAATTAAAAGCAGCTGGTGTTGATAAGACAGCCAGCAATGACGCTTTGACGCCTGCCGACAAAGAGCGCCTGTTGGATCATTTGCGCCGCGCACATGGTTCTGTTGAGGTTGATAAAAAGAAAATTACGCTAACTCGCAAACAGACTTCTGAAATCAAACAAGCTGATTCGAGTGGTAAATCTCGAACAATTCAGGTGGAAGTTCGTAAGAAAAGAACCTTTGTACGTCGCGATGAGGATGCATCTGTTGTTGATGAGCCTGTCGTTGAATTAGTAGCCGAGGCGGTGCCGCCCGTACAAATTTTAGATGTTGCCGAGATAGCACGTCGTGAAGAAGAAGCCAAACGTCAGGCCGAGTTGATTGCGGCCCAAGAAGCTGAGCGTCGTCAACGCGAAGAAGAGGCAGAGGCTCGGGCCAAAGAAGCTGAAGAGCGTGCCCGTCAGGCAGCTGAAGAGGCTACTCGTCTTGAAGCTGAAAAATTAGCTAAAGAAGTGGCTGCACAAGCGACGACTGCCGTTGCCGAACCTGTGGTTGAAGATGTTTCGGTCGTCGAGAAAAAAGAGCAGGACAAGAAAGATGCTGATGAGGCTTTGCAAAAAGCCCAGGCGCGCCGTGCAGCCGCCGAAGCAGAAGCCGCTGCGATTCGTTTGATGATGAGTACACCGCGCAAAGTTGCCAAGGCGCCTGAGCCTGCGGCACCTCCAGTTGCAGCTACACCTGCTGCGGCAGCTGCAGAACGTACGTTGCACAAACCTGCTGCCAAAGATGCAGCTAAAAAAGAAGTCAAAGCAGATGACAAGAAAGATAAAAAAGTCATCAAGCAAGCTGCAGTGGCATCAACCTGGCAAGAGGAATCCGCTAAAAAACGTACTCTGAAAACACGTGGTGATTCTTCTGGTGGTACTTCAAGCAGCTGGCGCGGCCCTAAGCAACATCGTAAACATCATTCTGAGGATGATCGTCAGCCACAAGCAGCGCCAGAGGCCATTGTGCGCGAAGTGTATGTGCCAGAGACCATTACCGTCGCAGATCTGGCGCACAAGATGTCGGTCAAGGCTTCTGAGGTCATCAAGCATTTGATGAAACTAGGTCAGATGGTGACGATTAACCAGGTTCTTGATCAGGAAACTGCTTTGATTCTGGTCGAAGAGATGGGCCATAAGGGCTTCGCCGCTAAACTGGATGATCCAGAAGCAATGTTGTCCGATGATGCGGTTCATCATGACGCCGAATTATTGCCGAGGGCACCGGTTGTCACGGTAATGGGTCACGTTGACCATGGCAAGACATCGTTGCTCGATTATATTCGTCGTACTCGTGTTGCTTCTGGCGAAGCTGGTGGCATTACCCAGCACATTGGTGCTTATCACGTTGAAACACCGCGTGGCATGGTGACTTTCCTGGATACCCCAGGGCACGAAGCGTTTACAGCAATGCGTGCTCGAGGTGCCAAGGCGACCGATATTGTGATCCTGGTGGTAGCCGCTGATGATGGTGTCATGCCGCAAACCAAAGAAGCGATTGCGCATGCCAAGGCTGCGGGTGTGCCATTGGTCGTTGCAATTAACAAAATTGATAAGCCTGGTGCCAATACTGATCGTGTCAAACAGGAATTGGTTGCTGAAGAGGTCGTACCTGAAGAGTATGGTGGCGAGTCACCTTTTGTTCCTGTCTCGGCAAAAACGGGCCAAGGTATTGACGAGCTATTGGAAAACGTCTTGCTGCAGGCCGAAGTGCTTGAGCTCACGGCACCCAAAGATGCGCCTGCCAAAGGTCTGGTGATTGAAGCCAAACTTGATAAAGGTAAGGGTCCGGTTGCCACTATCTTGGTGCAATCAGGTACTTTGAATCGTGGTGATGTGGTGTTGGCTGGTTCCAGTTATGGTCGGGTGCGTGCGATGCTGGATGAAAACGGTAAGCCAATCCAATCGGCGGGCCCATCAATCCCTGTTGAAATTCAAGGTTTGACAGAGGTACCTGCAGCTGGCGAGGAAGTCATGGTGATGGCTGATGAACGTAAAGCACGCGAGATCGCCTTGTTCCGTCAAGGTAAATTCCGTGATGTGAAACTGGCTAAACAGCAGGCCGCCAAACTCGAAAATATTTTTGATCAGATGGGTGAGGGCGAAGTTAAAACTTTGGCTCTGATTGTCAAGGCCGATGTACAGGGTTCACAAGAAGCGTTGATTCATGCTTTGAGCAAACTGTCGACTGACGAGGTCAAGGTTCAGGTTGTGCATTCTGCTGTGGGCGGCATTACAGAATCTGATGTTAATTTGGCAACTGCGTCCAAGGCCGTCATTATTGGCTTTAACACGCGTGCTGATGTGGCAGCTCGTAAATTGTCTGAAACCAACGGTGTTGATATCCGTTATTACAACATCATCTATGACGCAGTTGATGAAGTGAAGGCCGCGATGAGTGGCATGTTGACGCCTGAGAAACGTGAAGCCGAATTGGGTCTGGTTGAAATACGCCAGGTATTCCGAATTTCCAAAGTGGGCTCGATTGCCGGTTGTTACGTGCTTGAGGGGGTTATCAAGCGTAATTCCTTGTTGCGAATCTTGCGCAATAACGTGGTTATTCATACTGGTGAATTGGATTCACTCAAACGCTTCAAGGATGATGTCAAAGAAGTGAAGTCAGGCTTTGAGTGTGGTTTATCAATCAAAAACTTCAACGATATTGAAGTTGGCGATCATCTGGAAATTTACGAAGTTCAGGAAGTCGCTCGTACTCTCTAAATCAGTCAGCTGCCCTGGTGTTTGTAAGCCGGGGTAATGGATGCCGTTCTCGACCAGATGGCATCGCTGGCAAACAAGGGCAGCAAAGATAGCGCAATGAAGTAAACAGGCAGAATGATTCTGTCTGAACAATGGAAGAATCAAGGTTGTGAAACGGAAGATACCAAATCGCGGTTTACGCGTGGCTGATCAGATCCAGCGTGATCTGGCTGAGCTGATTCAGCGTGAGCTGCGAGATCCCAGAATTGGCCTGGTGACCTTGACGGAAGTCGAGTTGACACCAGATTACGCGCATGCCAAGGTTTATTTCACCACTTTGCTGGATAACGGGCCGGAAGCTAAAAAAGCCTTGCAGGAAAAAGCCGGCTATCTGCATAGTTTGCTATACAAGCGTTTGCACATTCATACGGTGCCGACGCTGCACTTTGTCCACGATGAGTCAGTCGCTCGTGGCGTTGCCATGTCACGGTTAATAGATGAAGCCAACTCCAGTCAGGGTAAAGAGTAATTGATTGGGTGTGACAGGTCATTGATGAGTGCAGGTATAAAGCCGAAAAAAAATGCAATTGTCCATGGTGTACTGTTGCTCGATAAACCCAAGGGGTTGTCTTCCAATGGCATCTTGGGCAAGGTCAAGTGGCTGTTTGGTACCAAAAAAGCTGGACATACCGGTACTTTGGATCCTATGGCAACTGGTTTATTGCCGATTTGTTTTGGTGAGGCAACCAAGTTCTCGACAGACTTATTGGAAGCTGACAAGGCCTATGATGCTGAGTTGAAGTTGGGTGTCACCACCACAACGGGTGATGCTGAGGGTGATGTGATTGAACAGCGTGCAGTTGTTGTGACTCAGAAAGCACTCGACGCAGCCTTGTCACAGTTGCGTGGCAAGATTATTCAAGTGCCGCCGATGTATTCGGCGCTGAAACGGGATGGTCGACCACTTTATGAATATGCACGGGCCGGGATTGAGTTGGAGCGAGAGGGACGTGAAGTCATTATTCACGACTTGCAATGTACCGGGTGGCATGGTGAGGTAGTCAAACTCTCGGTGACATGTAGCAAAGGTACTTATATTCGAGTACTGGCTGAAGATTTGGGTAAATTGCTGGGTTGTGGTGCGCATTTGACTGCGCTGCGTCGCACCCAAGTAGGGCGCTTGAGTGTGATTGAATCGGTGACTGCGCAATCGCTTGAAGAAATGGACATGGCGCAACGCTTGCAGTACTTACAGCCGGTTGATGCATTGTTGACAGCGCTGCCTGTGGTGAAATTGGATGTCGATCTGGCAAAGCGTTTTTTGAATGGCCAACGCTTGCCGCTGGGTGAGGAATTGGTGCAGCAACTCACACAAGGTCATGCCGCTCGCGTACGGGTTTATGACGACGTGCAGCGTTTACTAGGAACGGCACAGTTGGCCGTCTATGGTGTACTTTCTCCAGAACGACTTATCGCTGCTAGTAATTAAGTTGGAATGAAATGAAGTAAGTAAATGACAGCATGCGACAGCAGTGCGTCGGTAATGTTTGTTAGATGATCGATTTTGTAGCAATTATCAGTATTTGACTTTTTGATTGGAAAGTAATTATGACCAGGGCTTTACGTAATATTGCCATCATCGCCCACGTTGACCATGGCAAAACCACTTTGGTGGATCAGCTTCTCCGGCAATCTGGCACCTTTCGTGAAAACGAGAAGATGACAGAGCGTGTGATGGACTCCAACGATCTTGAAAAAGAACGTGGTATTACCATCCTGGCCAAAAACTGTGCGGTTGAATACGAAGGTACTCACATCAATATCGTTGACACTCCAGGACACGCCGACTTTGGTGGCGAAGTGGAACGTGTACTGTCGATGGTGGACAGTGTTTTGTTGCTGGTGGATGCCGTTGAAGGCCCAATGCCACAGACGCGTTTTGTGACTAAAAAAGCCTTGGCACTGGGTCTGAAGCCGATTGTTGTTGTGAACAAGATTGATCGTCCAGGTGCACGTCCTGATTATGTGATCAACGCCACTTTTGAGTTGTTTGACAAACTCGGCGCGACGGAAGAACAACTTGATTTCCCCGTGGTATTTGCTTCAGCGCTGAATGGTTTTGCCATGCTCGAAGCCGATAAACCTGGTACCGATATGCGTCCATTGTTTGACGCCATCCTCAAGCACGTACCGGTACGCCAGGATGATCCAGATGGTCCTTTGCAATTGCAAATCTCTTCACTCGATTATTCCAGCTATGTCGGTAAGATCGGTATTGGCCGGATCAGCCGTGGCCGTGTCAAAGCACTGCAAGAAGTGATTGTCATGAATGGCCCCGACTCCACGCCCATCAAGGCACGCGTTAACCAGGTACTCAAATTCAAGGGTCTGGAGCGCATGATTGTTGATGAAGCCATTGCGGGTGACATCGTACTGATCAACGGGATTGAAGAGCTCGGGATTGGTTCGACAGTTTGTCGCCCAGATACACCTGATGCGCTGCCATTGCTCAAAGTGGATGAGCCAACCCTGACCATGAATTTCTGCGTCAACACCTCACCATTGGCAGGTCGTGAAGGGAAATTCATTACCAGCCGTCAGTTGCGTGATCGTCTGGATCGTGAACTCAAGGCCAACGTGGCCTTGAAAGTGCAAAACACGACTGATGAAACCATTTTTGAAGTATCGGGCCGTGGTGAGTTGCACCTGACTGTGCTGATTGAAAACATGCGTCGTGAAGGTTACGAACTCGCCGTATCACGCCCGCGTGTGGTTTTCAAAGAAATCAATGGCGAGCGCTGTGAACCATTTGAGTTGTTGACTGTAGACGTGGAAGACGGTCATCAGGGTGGTGTGATGGAAGAGCTGGGTCGTCGTAAAGGTGATCTGCAAGATATGCAGGCTGATGGCAAAGGCCGTACCCGTCTGGAATATCGTATTCCTGCGCGTGGTCTGATTGGCTTTCAGTCCGAGTTCATGACATTGACTCGCGGCACCGGTTTGATGAGCCATATCTTTGATGAATACGCACCAGTCAAACAAGGTGACAGCGGTGAGCGTCGCAATGGTGTGCTGATTTCCCAGGATGATGGTGATGCCGTTGCTTATGCCTTGTGGAAACTGCAGGATCGCGGTCGCATGTTTGTGACACCGGGTGAGCCTTTGTATGAAGGCATGATCATCGGTATTCACAGTCGTGACAATGATCTGGTTGTTAACCCGATCAAGGGTAAACAGCTCACCAACGTGCGTGCTTCCGGTACCGATGAAGCGGTGCGCCTGGTGCCACCGATTCAGCTTACCCTGGAATATGCAGTGGAATTCATTGCTGATGATGAGCTGGTAGAAATCACGCCACAAAGCATTCGTCTGCGTAAACGTTACCTGAAAGAACACGAGCGCAAGAAAGCCAGTCGCGAAGCCGCATAACATACAGGGGTACTGTATTTTTAGAGCCCCTTAATATACGCACTAAAGCCGGAGTATTTTGATGATACTCCGGCTTTTTTATATGTCCTCGATCTTTTTGACGTCACCAAAGACCGCCAGTCGCATTGCTGAAATGGCTTGCGCGGATTCATTGGCTCGACCGGTTTGAGTGATTGGTTCGGCAATCAATACCTGGTTCTTGCCTTTTTGTTTGGCATCCAGCAGTGCGGCACGACTGCGCTCAATCAGATTCACAGCGCTATCACCCATCTGGCTGGCCGCAATGCCAGCCGAAATCGTAATGCCACTCACTCGTTCAATCGCATTGTCTTTACCGCTACGCCGAATATGGCTGTTCATCACCGCATTGCGTAGCTGCTCGCACAAGGCAAAAGCCTGAACCACGCTAATGCTTGGCATGATGACCGCAAAATTATCGGCCATCATGCGCGCCATGCTGGTGGTGCCCTTGCTTAATGCAACGCGCAAAGCCTGCGCAATAGTACGCAGGACCTTGTCACCGAAAAGATGCCCATATTGTTCGTTGAGCTGCGTAAAGCCATCAATATTGATCATCACCAGGGTCAACAAAGAGTGGGTGTGATCGTCAAATGACAGTAAGTCTTCTAACAATGTTTCCAGACCCGCCTCGTTGTACAAGCCGGTCAGATTGTCATGAAGCGAAATCTGGGTTGCCTGGGTCAGCTCGTTACGCAGGTTGTTGATTTCTTTTTGCTGCTCATGCAGCTGCTGCACCATCTGCGAGGTAAGGGCGCACAATTCGTCGCTATGTTGATACAGCCCCAAAAACAGCGCCTGCAGCTGATCCGGTTGCTGGTGGGTCTGTAATTTAAATTGCGTATCGCGTATCTGTTGTCCTATCAAGCCATAACGGGCTGTAGTCTGTTGAGCAAACTGTTCGCTGTGATGAAGCATCTGTTGTAGATCATGACTGCTCCTTTGAACAGTCAGCGCGGTTGCATCAACAATATATTTTTGATAAAGCGCCAAAGTCAGTGCTTCATCCAGTTTGCCATGTTCACTCAGTGCGGCCGCAACGGCGTTTTGCAAAGGCTGGTTAATGCCAGCGACAAAGTCGTACCAGAGTGTATAGGCGAGCGGGTGCAGGCCTGCCTGCTGTTGCGACATTTGCGCGACTGCCAGACGAAACAGCTCAAAAGTTTTTTCGCGGTGATGTTGGTATTTTTCGGTCATTTGACCATCCTCTAGGTTTGCTGGTTAAGTGCAAACCATTGTTAAATTTTCTGTATGGCAGAAATTTAAAGGATATAGATTAAATCTATCGAAAGATAAGAGGCAAAAAGCTGCGTCATAACAACTCATGCCATTTTAGGGTGTTCACAGAGTTAGTGAGTAGGCCGAATAGCGTGCCTCCGGGTTCGGCCAGTTTGGATTTGGCATAAGCCAACCACCGCTATCAAACCATTATTAATTAGGCTGCCGCAATCACAACCTGGTTGCGTCCGGCATTTTTGGCCTGATAAAGTGCTTTGTCGGCGCGTGTTATCAATTCAGCAAGATCCATTTTTTTGCCACAGTGTGCGACGCCAGCTGAAATGCTGATACCACCAATATTTTCATTCACTCCATTTTTTATGCGTCGAATCTTGCTGGATGCAACCACCAGCCGAATCTGATCCATCACCAGAAAAACCTGATCAATATGGCTTTGTGGAAAAATGGCGGCAAATTCTTCACCACCGTAGCGAGCCACGATACCCCCCACTTTTTCAGTGGCAACCTTGAGAATTTGTGCAATCGAGCGCAATACTTTGTCGCCAAATAGATGACCGTAGGTATCGTTAATTTTTTTAAAATGATCCAGATCCACCATGACCAGCGATAAACCATGCGGGAGTTCGTCAAAGTTTTGGGCAAACTGCGCCATATTCTGATCAAATCCCCGGCGATTCAAGAGCCCGGTCAAACCGTCTTGCAGGGCCTCATTGCGGGCGTGTTCGAGCTGCTCTTTGAGCGCATTGACCTCATCGCGACTTTGCGTCAGATTTTCTGACAGATCATGAATGGCATGTCTGATTGCATTGGTGTCATTCAATAAGCCGGCGGCGGTTTGACTCAATGCATCAGGTGTGGTGGCAGCCTTGATGGAGTCCATCCACTGAGTCAGGTGATTGCCATAGTTTTCTGTGGCATCTTCGGTCTTGCCGGTCGCATCAGAAATTTTCACCAGAATCCGCTGAAACTCATTGCTGGCCTTCATCGCCATGGCTTCTTCGGCAAGCACAATGTGTTGCTCATATAACTGCCTTGCAATCTCATCATTGAGTTTGCCTTCTTCGGCCATTATCTGATCCATGGCCTGTTTGAGTGATGGATTGGAGCCAGACAGATATTCATACCAAATGGCATAACTGATGGGGTGCAAGGGGGCATCCTGTTGCGACATGCGGGTAATCACCATGCGCAATAACTCGGCACTTTGCTCTTTGGTTTCCTGATATTTCATTGGGTGCGAACCAGACTCTTCGTTAGGGTATGAATGAAACAGCTGTATCTTTTTATCTAGGAATTGTCCTACAAACTGACGGTTTTAAGGGCTTACACCTAAGAAAAAAGGGGTATTTTTGCCTAACCATTCAATACAACATGCAGTTAAAACCAGTCTGAGCGACAATATCGGCATGAATTCCTTGTCTTTTTCACCTCACTCACCATCTGACCAGCCTTCCGATGGCATCTTGACAGCCGAGTCCCAGCTCAAGTCTATTCAATCCGCACAGCCCAAACTGTTGCCACCCCGTACCTTTTCAGTTGCGCCGATGATGGATTGGACGGATCGGCATTGTCGTTATTTCCATCGTTTAATGTCACGCCATAGCTGGCTTTATACTGAAATGGTGACCACCGGTGCCTTGCTTTATGGTGATGTACCCAGACATCTTGATTATGATCAGTCCGAACATCCCGTTGCCCTGCAATTAGGAGGGAGCGAGCCCGCTGATTTGGCAAAGGCGGCTCGCCTCGGCGAGCAGTGGGGCTACGATGAGATCAATCTGAACTGTGGCTGTCCATCCGAACGTGTGCAGCGGGGTGCTTTTGGTGCCTGCCTGATGGCCGAGCCACAGCTTGTGGCCGATTGTGTCAAGGCCATGTGCGATGTTGTATCGGTGCCGGTGACGGTCAAACATCGGATTGGGATTGATCGCATTGAAGATTATGCTTTTGTGCGCGATTTTGTCGGCACCATTGCCCAAGCTGGCTGCACGACATTTATCGTGCATGCTCGCAATGCCATTTTGAAAGGGCTCAGCCCCAAGGAAAATCGTGAAGTACCGCCGTTGCGTTATGACGTGGCCTATCAACTCAAACGCGACTTTCCAGCATTGGAAATCATCCTCAATGGGGGGGTGACCACGTTGGCCGATGTGACGCAGCATTTGCAGCATCTGGATGGCGTCATGCTGGGACGGGAGGCTTATCACAACCCGGCTTTATTGCTTGAAGTTGATCGGCTGCTGTATCCCGAGTTCACCCAGCAGGTCATGAGCTTGGCTGATATAGAGACAGCTATGGCTGACTATGCGCGTAGCTATTTGCAGGGTCATCCCGAGCGTTATGTGGGGGCGATTACACGTCATATGCTGGGTTTGCATCGAGGCGTGCAGGGTGCGCGTTTATGGCGTCAGATCATGTCTGATTCGCGTCAGCTCAAACAATATGGGCCGGATATTTTTGCCAGGGCGCGCGAAGTTTTACCAATCGATGAACCTGCCAGGAGCAAGCGGTTCATCCCGTCAGGAATTTGAAACAGTAACGTGGCACACTCGTTGAATCGCTGCTGGTGGGGCACTGAGTTTGGCCAGATTGCTTGCTGCAGCACTCCAAAATGGTGCTTGCTGCCCGATCTGCTTTGATGGTTTTTGATTGATCGCCCATGTCCCTACATCCCAAGATTGAAGATTTGCTGTACCTGATTGCCGGCACGCGCAAGGCTGGCAAACGCAAGCAGTTACACGAGCTAAGCGCTATTGAAGCTCGCCATGATTACGATCGTGGTGCAGTGGTACTTGATATCTTGCCACTGGTATTGCCGCATGTTGAAAATTGGAAGATTTCTACCCGTGATGGTCAATCCATTGCCGCTCGTCTCTATGCGCCTCAAGCACTCAGCTGGGCCACGCCCATGCCGGTGCTGCTGTTTTTTCATGGTGGTGGTTTTGTGGTGGGCAGCCTGGATTCGCATGATGCTTTATGCCGCTCCCTGGCAACGCGTACGCCATGCGCGGTGTTATCGGTTGATTATCGGCTCGCACCAGAATTTCAATTTCCGACGGCCATTCATGATGCGATGGATGCTTTGCAATGGCTGTTGGCTGAAGGCACGCAATATGGTCTGGACACCCGTCGGATTGCGGTTGGTGGTGATTCAGCAGGTGGCACGATTGCCGCAGTGCTGGCGCTGCAAGCACGTGATGCAGGTATCACACTGGCTTTGCAACTGCTGATTTATCCTGGCACGGGTTCACATCAGGATACCGATTCACACCGACGTTTTGCCGAAGGTTACTTGCTCAGTGCGACCACCGTGCAATGGTTTTTCCACAATTATTTGCGCACTGAAACCGATCGCACTGACTGGCGTTTTGCGCCCCTGTTGCATGACGATCTGAGCAAGCTGGCACCAGCCTGGGTGGCGGTGGCCGAGTATGACCCTTTGCATGACGAGGGAGTTGCCTATGCCAATCGGCTGACAGCGGCGGGGGTGCCGACCACTTTGCGTTTTTATCCCGGCATGGTGCACGAGTTTTTCAAACTGGGTGGGCTGGTACCAGAAATGGTGACGGCGCATGATGAGGCGGCGCAAGCGCTGGCCTGGGGTTTTGATTCATTGGCTGACAGCAATCCGCTTAGGCATAAGGTTGGGTAGGCCATAGCATGGTTAAGCAATGAACACGGACTTGAAGTCTTTCTCGCCATTGCGCTGCCAATTGGGAAGCTGGGCAGATTGGGCTGAAGCCGCCAGTCAAATTCGATTTGCCGTTTTTGTGGATGAGCAGGGTGTACCCGCCGATATGGAGCTGGATGAGGAAGATGATACTGCCATCCACGCCATCATTTTTAATGCCGATAATCTTCCCATTGCGACCGCCCGTTTAATTGCGCCAGGACGATTGCCGGTTGAGGTGGATATTCCTGAAGCGGCTGCACGAATTGGGCGGATGGCGGTATTGTCGGCTTATCGGGGGCAGGGTGTTGGCGCCTTCTTATTGCATGCGATGATTGATGCCGCCATTGTGCAGGGCTGGCCAATTCAGGCTTTGCACGCACAACAATATGCTGCCGGGTTTTATCAGAAAGCGGGCTTTGTGGGGGTGGGGCAGCCGTTTGATGAGGCCGGGATTGCGCATATTGGTATGGTGCGCCATACAGGAGGCTGAGAGCCATGATAAAGCGCAGTAAAACAGTGACAATCAAGAATGATAATCAACGCCCAGACCTCAATATTTTTTTAATTTGTGGGACGTAATGGCAAGTGCTGACGGTGCAGCCATCTTTCAATTGACGGGGTCATGAACGCCGCTATTTGCATGTTGTTTGACCATATATGGCATGGTATACGCAATATATGGCTTGTTCGGTGCGTATATATTGCCTCTGTAAAAATACCGGGTTAGAGTATATCTTTGCCGTGAGGCTTCTTGTTTGTGTGACTGTTTGTATGCGGTCTGTATGATTACTTGCGTGACTGGTGTCGCCGCGCCATGACGTGGTGACTGATAAGTTGCCTGTAGTCTTCTGGAACAATGTTCTTTTGTTTGTCCAACAAGGACATTCGTAACAGGCCGCCAATAAACATCACACTTTCAATGGCCAGAAAACGAGGAATCAAGCCTTCTGCCAGCAGACCTTGTTTTTGCGCGCGCTCATAATCATCGGTGCAACGGGCAATTTTTTCATTCAGACATTCACTGTGAGCAATCAGCTGCGATTCCAGTTCACCCACATATTCACATTTATAAGTCATGATGGAGCACATCTCGCGAATGGAGATATCCTGTTCCACCAAGCGCATCACTTCCTGTAAACGCGCTTGTACCTGATCCAGCGCGTCGCAAGTAGCGCTGTCTTCGGCAGGCTGCTCCATCGTGTCATGCAGCGGCAAATTGACGCTGTCACGCAGTGCTTCAAATAGCTCATTTTTATTGGCAAAGTGCCAATAGACTGCGCCACGGGTGACGCCCGCAGCTTTGGCGACTTGATCCAGCGTGGTATTGGCCACACCGTTAGTCATAAATTCAGTTCGTGCTGCCTGCAAAATCGTCTGACGAGTTTGCTCAGCGTCCTCTTTTGTCCTACGCATGATTGGGTCCGATTGTCGTATGCTGCTCTGTGATCCCCTGTAACGCATTATAGTCCTAACAGGAATACACATACATGCAAAAATGTATGTATACTTGATGCAAATTAACTGAATGAGATTTTTTACTTTTCAGTGATGCCTTTTTTAAGTCTATTCATTTCTATATTTATTTTGGATGGCCCGCCCATGAAATCCCAAGCCTCTCGTCATAACTCAAACTTCCCGCTGGTTTCCAGTCATGTACGTCAGGGCTCAGCGGTACTGGCTTTTGCCATGCTGGCTTTGCTGAGTGCCTGTAGCAATCAAGAAGCCAATAATGCACAAGCTGCCCAGGGTGCACCACAGGCGGTGCCGGTACATGTGGCAAGCATCAATGCGCAAACCATGCCGGTCACCATTGATACTGTTGGCCAGACGCTGGGCTCCAAAGAAGTGGAAGTGCGCGCCCGAGTGGGCGGCATTTTGCTCAAACGCCTCTATAGCGAAGGTGATAGCGTCAAGGCGGGTGCTCCGCTGTTTCAGATTGACCCAGTGCCATATCAAAATGCGCTGGCCCAGGCCAAGGCGCAGCTGGCACAGTTGAAAGCCAAGTCCGATCAGACCGCACGTGAAGAAGCCCGCTTGAAACCGCTCGCCGATGAGCGTGCCATCAGCCAGAAAGAATACGATGATGCTTTGTCATCATTGCAATCAGCCCGTGCTGCACAGCAGGGTGCCGAGGCGCAGGTACGTGACGCCGAACTCAATCTTTCCTATACCAAAGTGGTGGCGCCGGTGTCGGGTGTGACCGGTCAGATCAATCGTTCTGAAGGCAGTCTGATCACCACCACCGATAGCCTCTTGACCACTCTCAAACAAGTCAATCCGATCTGGGTTAATTTCAGTCTGTCCGACTCCGATGTTGCCAGCCTG
Source organism: Ampullimonas aquatilis (assembly GCF_049675895.1). GTDB lineage: Bacteria > Pseudomonadota > Gammaproteobacteria > Burkholderiales > Burkholderiaceae_D > Ampullimonas > Ampullimonas aquatilis. The sequence continues at coordinate 1,547,251 of NZ_CP183834.1, forward strand.
CCCGGTGGCCGTTTTCAGGCGGAAGGCGTGGCAGTCTCGCTGGTTCAGCAAAATGGTGAAGCCTATCCCATCAAAGGACGCGTCAACTTTACTGCCAGCAATCTCGATACCCGTTTGGGTACGCAACAACTGCGTGCCGAGTTTGATAATCCGACTCAAAAGTTGTTGCCAGGCCAGTTTGTCAAGGTGCGCCTGACCATTATCCGTAAAGATCCGGTTTTCAGCGTGCCGCAGGCTGCGGTGGTACAGACTGAAAAAGGCTTTTTTGTGTTTGTGGTGGATAAAGATGGCAAAGCCGCGATTCGCCCCATCAAACCTGGTAGCTGGTCAGGTTCGGACTGGGTGGTTCTGGAGGGGCTGGCCAGTGGTGATCAAGTGATTACGGACAATCTGATCAAGATTCGTCCGGGCGTGCCAGTCCAACCACAAAGCAATGAACCTGACAAAGCCAAGGATGCTGCTGTACCTGCCAAGGCTGAAAAAGTCTCCCAACGCGCCACACGTGTGATGGGCTAAGGGGAATCCATGTCTAAATTTTTCATTACCCGCCCCATTTTTTCGGCGGTCATCTCGATCATCATCACGCTGATTGGTCTGGTCGCATTAAAAGTTTTACCGGTAGCACAATATCCAGAAATTGCCCCACCAACCGTATTGATTACCGCCACTTATCCTGGTGCCAGCCCGGAAACTTTGGCCAAGACGGTGGCCGCACCGATCGAAGAGCAGTTGAGTGGTGTTGAAAATCTAATCTATTTCAGCTCAACTTCGGCTTCCAACGGCGTGGTGACCATCACTGTTACCTTCAATGTGGGTACTAATATTGATCTGGCCACGGTGAATGTAAATAACCGTGTACAGATTGCCACCCCGCGCCTGCCCGATGAAGTGCGTCGTAATGGTGTTACGGTACAAAAGGCTTCCAACGATATTTTGATGGCGATTGCCTTGCAATCCGATGATCCACGTTATGACGATCTGTTTCTGAGCAATTACGCCACGACCAATATTCTGGATGAAATGAAGCGCTTGCCCGGCGTCGGTGATGCAGCAATTTTTGGTCCGCGCGACTATGGCATGCGCATCTGGCTCAAGCCGGACCGGATGGCGCAGTTGGCAGTGACAACACCTGAAATTGTGGCCGCCATCAATGCGCAAAATGCCCAGTTTGCGGCTGGCAAGGTTGGTCAGGAACCAGCGCCAAGTGGTCAGGCCCTGGTATATACCGTCACCACCGCAGGCCGTTTGGTGGAGCCAGCCCAGTTTGGCGAAATCATTGTGCGTGCCGATGCGGGCAAAGGCATTTTGCGCCTGAAGGATGTGGCACGAATCGAGTTGGGGGCACAAGCCTATGATGCTGGCGTAACGCTCAATGGCAAACCAGCCATTGCTTTCAGGGTGGTGTTGCAATCGGGTGCCAATGCCCTGGATGTCGCCAAAAATGTGAAAGACCGCATGGCTGAACTGTCGCAAGCCTTTCCTGAAGGTGTGCGTTATGTGATTCCGTTTGATACCACGCTGTTCGTCAAGCAGTCCATCTCTGAAGTGATTCATACCCTGTTTGAAGCGGCCATTCTGGTGGTGCTGGTGGTGTTTATTTTCCTGCAAAGCTGGCGCGCCACGTTGATTCCAATGATCGCCGTGCCGGTATCACTGATTGGTACTTTTGGTGGCTTGTTTGTCATGGGTTTTTCGATCAACACGTTGACGCTCTTTGCGATGGTGCTCTCCATCGGGATTGTGGTCGATGATGCCATCGTGGTGCTGGAAAACGTTGAGCGGCTCATGAGCGAAGAAAAGATGTCGCCCAAGGATGCCGCCATTGAAGCCATGCGTGAAGTGTCCGGTGCGATTGTCGCCATTGTGCTGGTATTGTGTGCGGTGTTTGTGCCCGTGGCGTTTCTGGGTGGTCTGGCTGGTACACTGTACAAGCAGTTCGCCGTCACCGTGGCCATTTCTGTGGTGATTTCAGGCATTGTCGCCTTGACCTTGACGCCGGCACTGTGTGCCTTGCTGCTCAAGCCCATGCCCGAACATTCCAGCTCGCGTTTCTTTGAGGCCTTTAACCATTTCTTCGAGCGGGTTACCCGTGTTTATCTGGGTGGCGTGTCGATGGTAATGAAGCGTGCCGTGATTTCTGTGCTGATCTTTTTGATTCTGGTGGGCAGTGCGGTGTTCATGCTCAAGAAAATTCCAGGCAGTCTGGTGCCAGCCGAAGATCAGGGTTACGTGATTGCAGCCTTGTTTTTACCGGATGCTGCCACCTTGCAACGTACCGCAGCCATGGGTGCCAAGGTGCAGCAACTGGTGCAGGATCATCCCGCGATTGGCAATGTGTTTGTGGTGACGGGCTTTGACTTGATTGGTGGCGGCAACAAGAGTAACGCAGCCACTGTTTTCATGCCATTGAAACCGTTTGATGAGCGTACCTTGTACGCGGATGACGTGATCAAATATGTGTTCATGAAAACGGCCGGTCTTTCCGATGGTATGACACTGGCCTTCAACCCGCCACCGATCCGTGGTCTGGGTACTTCGGGGGGCTTTGAGGTGTATGTACAAAACCGTGCCGATGGTGACTCAAAACGTTTGAATGAGGTAGTGCAAGCCTTTATGGCCGAGCTCAAGAAACAGCCTGAGCTGGCCGGTGTGAATACTTTTTTCCGACCCACTGTGCCGCAGTTATTCGTTGATGTCGACAAGGTCAAGGCCCTGTCATTGGGGGTAGCCATTCCTGATATTTACACCACACTGCAAAGCACGATGGGTTCGCTCTATGTGAACGATTTCAACAAATCGGGTCGTACTTATCGGGTGCAATTGCAGGCCGATCAGCAATATCGTTTAAGACCGGAAGACTTGGGACAGATGTACGTCAAGGCATCTTCAGGCCAGATGATTCCGCTGAAAAGTCTGATCACTGTCCAGCCGATTGTGGGACCAGAACAGTTTGATCGCTATAACAGCTTTACCGCGGCCAAGCTGGTCGGTAATGGCGCGCCAGGCATCAGCTCGGGTCAGACCATTCAGGTTGTGGAACGGGTTGCCAAGGCCAGCCTGCCACCGGGCTTCACGATCGAGTGGACTGGTCAGGCCTATCAGGAAAAACGCGTAGGCAGTGCCTCCATTGTGGCTTTTAGCGTGGCCCTGATTCTGGTGTTCCTGATTCTCGCGGCGCAGTTTGAACGCTGGTCCTTGCCGGTCGCGGTCTTGCTGGCAGTGCCATTTGCACTGTTTGGCGCACTCACGGCCATCTTGCTGCGTGGTATGAGCAATGACATTTACTTTCAGATTGGTTTGGTCACCCTGATTGGTCTGGCCGCTAAAAACGCGATTCTGATTGTGGAATTTGCCCAGCAAAAACATGCCGAAGGCAAATCGGTATTCGATTCTGCCAAAGAGGCTGCGCGACTGCGTTTCCGCCCCATTGTGATGACGTCACTGGCCTTTGTATTGGGGGTCGTGCCGTTGGCGATTGCGACGGGTGCAGGTGCTTCGGCGCGCCGTTCAATGGGCACCGGCGTGGTGGGTGGCATGTTGGTGGCTACCTTCGTCGCCACTATTTTTGTGCCGCTGTTTTATAAATTGCTGACGCGTGAGCATGCGGTTAAAAAAGAGGACAGTGCCACACTGCCAGCGCAGGAGGGCTCGGTATGAAATCGCTCATGAAACAAAATAAATTGAATCGCCATGCCATTGCACTGACAGTCACCGCTGTCGTGTTGAGTCTGAGTGCTTGTGCTGTTGGCCCTGATTATGCCCGTCCCAATCTGAGCTTGCCGGATACTTATGGTGTGGCAGAGCAGGGGGTGACAAGTGATCCTAATATCGCTGATACCAATCCAACATCCCAGTCTGTGCCGGACAACTGGTGGACGCTTTATCAGGATGTCATGTTGAACAGCCTGATTGATACGGCCCAAGTCCATAATCAGGATGTAGCACAAGCTGTGGCGCGGATTGAAGAGGCTGATGCTGCGCTGCGTGAAGTGGGCGCCGCATTTTTGCCGCAAATTGATTTAGGTGCCAGCGGTAATCGTTCGCGTATCAGTACGGTGAGCAATACGCCAGTCTTGGCTGGCTCCAGCCCGGTGCGCAATACCTTTCAATTGGGGCTCTCCACCACGTTTGAACTGGATTTCTGGGGCAAGATTCGCCGTACTCAAGAAGATTATCGGGCCAGGGCATTGGGGACGCGTTATGCACGTGATGTGACCTTGCTGACTTTGTCGGGTCTGGTGGCGCAGAGCTATTTCAATGTGCGTTCGCTGGATTCGCAGTTGCAGATCAGTCAGCAAAGTCTGACTGTGCGTGATGAGTCTTTGCAGTTGGCACAAACCCGTTCACGGGCAGGTTTGGCGTCGGATCTGGATTTGCGACAAGCCGAAAGTGCGCGTGCCGATACCGCTGCCACCATAAAAGATTTGCAGCGGCAAAGACAATTGGCTGAACATCAATTGGCCTTGCTCACAGGTCAACCAGGCTTGCGTGTGGCACCTCTTCATGTTGCCGATTTACCCGTGCCGCCGATTGTCCCAACCGGTCTGCCTTCGGCATTGATCAGCCAGCGTCCCGATGTGGCGCAGGCCGAACAGGCGCTGGCCTCGGCCAATGCCCAGATTGGCGTGTCCAAAGCAGCACAGTTGCCGACGTTTTCATTGACAGGCAACTATGGTGGTCAAAGCCGCGATCTGTCCGATTTGCTGACTGCACCGGGGCGGATCTGGTCATTTGGTTTGGGCGCGACTTTGCCGATTCTGGATGCTGGTCGCTACTCGGCCCGCACCCAGCAAGCCGAAGCGCGACAAAAGCAAGCCTTGGTGGCTTATCAAAAATCGCTTGAGTCAGCCTTCAAGGAAGTCGCCGATGCCCTGAGCAATCGCAACCAGTATCAACTGGCCGATACCGACTTGCAATTGCGCACCACTTCGGCCAAGGAAGTCTTGCGTCTGGCGCAGTTGCGCTACAAGGCGGGTTACTCGGCTTATCTGGAAGTCCTGGATGCACAACGTACCGCCAATGATGCCGAGCTTGCTCTGGTGCGTAATCGGACGGCCACGTTGCAATCAAGCGTCGATTTGATGCGGGCACTCGGTGGTGGCTGGCAACAAGCCAGTAGTCAGCATTAACGGACCAAGTACTTGGTCACAAGGACATGACGCAGCCGCTCGTCACTTGACGCAAGTTGCAGCTACCTCAAGCAACTTGAGGTAGCGCAAAGCAAAACAAAGTACAGCAAGCCAGGCAGCGCAGTTAAAGCATAGTTAAAGGTAAGTCAGTTTTGTTCCGTGCAAGACCAGCAAAACTGACCAAGCTGTGGTGGTATTGGCATTGTCGACATAAGAACAACCAGAGGACCAACATCAGGCACATTGTTCCTGTGCACCATAAGCGGGACGTTATTACACCGTGTCTTGTCGTGTGCTCTTGGTCTTCCTTGTGACGCTGATGTCTTTGGCGTGACAGTTTTTAGCCTGAAGCCCTGGTCTGCCTGCAGGTTTGCTTGCCCAGGATCAATCTCCCTCGGAAAGTTTGGTTGCAAGATAAGTTGTGTTATCTTCGCGCGCTTGAAGAAAATAGTCATGCCATCAGCATGGCTTATTTTTTGCGAACTAATCTTCTAAGCATTCTTTGGGAACCACAACGATGCAATCATTGCGCATCATCTTAGTGAAAGACCCGGCAGACGGGGAGCCGACTACGGATATCGAGGCATTGGCCACGCACCTGAAGGAGCAGGGCTATCAGTTGATTGCCACGGTGGACGCCGACATCATGCTGCCCGAACGGGTTGCCCAATTGCAGCCTGATCTGATCATGATTGAATCCGAAGCGGCTGGTCGAGATGTACTTGAGCACGTTTGCGTTTCCACCATCAGCGCGCCACGCCCGATTGTTTTGTTTACCGATAACTCGGATACCAGTAACGTACAACGCGCCATTGCCTCGGGCATTACAGGTTATGTGGTTGATGGTCTGCAGCCTGAGCGCGTCAAGCCGGTGCTGGATGTAGCAATTGCCCGTTTTCAGCTTGAGCAATCCTTGCGTCAGGAGCTCGACGAAACCCGCACTCAACTGGCAGAACGCAAGATCATCGAAAAGGCCAAGGGCATTCTGATGCAAAACAATCAGTTGAGTGAAGAACAGGCTTACAAGAAAATGCGCTCACTGGCGATGGACAAGAATCTGCGTCTGATCGAAGTGGCACAACGCGTCATTGATTTCTCCTGATCATCCATTTCATGATCACATACTCATCCAGAGTAAAAAATATCACTCAATAATTACGCACCTAACAGTCCAATATAGTCATGTACTGTAGATGAGTATGCCTGTTTATGCTTGCAATACCCAATTGATAGCCCTTTGTGCCAGCCCCGTGGCCGGTTTCGCACCATCGCTCTTATTGCAATTTATTTTGACTGGCCAAGTCATTTTGGCTAGCTTGGCTGCTCAGGTTTATTGTGGGTAATTGCGGGTAATAACTGATTGACTCAGTGATACCCGTCAACGCGCCAGTTTGGTGCTGTGCACAACTATCTGCTTAATTTAAACTATTCATGCACTGCTGTGGCGCACCAAAATGTGCTTTGATGAGTTGCTGAAAAAAGTGAGATTTCTAATATGATCCCCGCACAGCCTTTATTTAAAAGGCTTTGCGGCTGATAGATTTTGTTGGCACAACCATTGCTAAATCCTTGGTGTGCGCCAATGGCGGCGCTTTTCATTGACTGGGCATCTTTGCTAGGTCAATGGCAACAAGGATAACGGCGTCCTTCTACTTGAACCAATACAGGTCTTGGGTAGATGGACGCCATTTTTTTTGCCCAATTTTTCTAACACGAGGATCAAGCATGACGAGCAAACTGCCAGAACAGTCCATCGTAACTTCAATAACGGCTGACAGCACAACCAAAGAGGCTAATCCAATGCGTCGCAAACTTCTGCAAAGCGCTGCAGCAGGCAGCATCATGACTATGGTGGATCCACTGGTTAAAGCCGGTGCCTGGGCAGCTGGCTCCGATGCACCCGAAAAACCCGAAGTGAAGATCGGTTTCATCCCGCTGACTGATTGCGCCTCGGTGGTCATGGCGGCAACACTGGGTCTGGACAAAAAATATGGCGTGAAAATCGTACCATCCAAGGAAGCTTCCTGGGCGGGTGTCCGTGACAAGCTGGTCAATGGTGAACTTGACGCAGCCCATGTCTTGTACGGCCTGATTTATGGTGTACAGCTCGGTATTGGTGGCCCCAAGAAAGACATGGCCACATTGATGACGCTCAATAACAATGGTCAGGCCATCACCCTGTCTTCCGGCTTGAAAGAGAAGGGCGTCACTGATGGTGCTTCCCTGGCCAAGCTGATTCAAACCGAAAAACGTGAATACACCTTTGCTCAGACTTTCCCAACTGGTACGCATGCCATGTGGCTGTACTACTGGCTGGCAGCCAATGGCATCAATCCAATGAAAGATGTCAAAGTGATTACCGTACCACCACCCCAAATGGTTGCCAATATGCGCGTGGGCAATATGGATGGTTACTGTGTGGGTGAGCCCTGGAATAACCGTGCGATTGTGGACAAGGTCGGCTTTACTGCCGTGACCACCCAGGATATCTGGAAAGATCATCCGGAAAAAGTATTGGGCACTACCGCCGAGTTTGTACAAAAGTACCCCAATACCGCACGCGCCATGACGGCAGCAGTGCTTGAGGCAGGCAAGTGGATTGATGCTTCTGTTTCCAACCGTCGCCAGACTGCTGAGACCATTGCTCAGAAGTCTTACGTCAACACCGATATGGATGTGATTCTGGCCCGCATGCTGGGGCGTTACGATAATGGTATCGGCAAGAGCTGGGATGATCCAAACGCCATGAAATTCTATAACGATGGTGCGGTTAACTATCCCTACTACAGTGATGGTGCCTGGTTCCTGACTCAGCACAAACGCTGGGGTCTGCTCAAGGAAGACGTTGATTATCTGGCCGTGGCCAAACAGGTTAACCGAGTGGATATTTACAAACAGGCTGCTACGGCGGTGGGTGGCATCGCTTTGCCAAAATCTGAAATTCGTACTTCCAAATTGATCGATGGCGTGGTGTGGGATGCAAAAGATCCCAAGGCCTACGCCAACAGCTTCAAAGTCCGGGCATAAGGTCTGGACATAGGAGCAAGGAGACCTGTTGCTGGCCGAAGTGGCAGTCAATGTAGCAATTAATGTAGCAATCAGCGCTTTGGCCAGCGTTCTCTCACAATCAGTTCAGGAGTTGTCTATGAATGCCGTTTTATCGTCTGCCAATGCCATACCCGAGGAGTCCACTGTGGATGCAAGTTCAACAACCATGGCTGTATCGGCTGCCAATGATGCTGAAAAAGATACATCCACCAAAGCCAAGGTCAGCACAGTGACGGCACCACGTCCTAAATCAGTGGCCGAAATCAAGGCCGAAGCGCGGCGTGACTGGTTGCGTGAAGCCATCCTTAAAGTGTTGCCCGTCATCTTTGGTTTTGTCATGTTGATCGTGGTCTGGCGTCTGACTTCTTTTGTCACCCCTGCCATCCCAACACCAGGCGTGACCTGGACCGAAGCAGTGAAATTGTTCAGTGATCCTTTCTATTCCAACGGACCGAACGATCAAGGCATTGGCTGGAATGTGCTGTCTTCCCTGCGTCGCGTCGGTATTGGTTTTGGCCTGGCTGCGGTGGTGGGTATTCCGCTGGGTTTTGTGCTGGGTCGCTTCAAGTTCATCAATTCGATGGCCTCACCGATCATCAGTCTGCTGCGTCCGGTTTCTCCATTGGCCTGGTTGCCTTTGGGTTTGCTGATGTTCAAGTCAGCCAATCCGGCCGCCATCTGGTCGATTTTCATCTGCTCGATCTGGCCGATGATTATCAATACCGCAGTCGGTGTGCAACGGGTGCCACAAGATTATTTGAATGTGGCTCGCGTGCTCAATTTGTCTGAGTGGAAGATCGTCACCAAGGTACTCTTTCCGGCTGTACTGCCTTATATGTTGACGGGTGTACGCCTTTCCATTGGCACTGCCTGGCTGGTGATTGTGGCTGCCGAAATGCTGACGGGTGGCGTGGGCATTGGTTTTTGGGTGTGGGACGAGTGGAACAACCTGAAAGTGGATCACATCGTCATCGCCATTTTTGTGATTGGTATTGTGGGACTGATGCTTGAGCAGTTCCTGCTGTTGATTGCCAAACGTTTCAGCTACGCCGAACATTCTTAAGGAGCCATCATGAGCCACAAAAATGATCAATACGTCAAGATTGATAATGTCGGACAAGTTTTCAAGACCAAAAAAGGCCCCTTTATCGCTTTGCGTGATATCAATCTGACGATTGCCAAAGGCGAATTTGTAACCTTGATTGGTCACTCGGGCTGCGGCAAGTCCACCTTGCTCAACCTGATTGCCGGGCTGACCTTGCCAACTTCGGGTGTGCTGATTTGTGCCGAGCGCGAAATCACCGGCCCCGGCCCTGATCGTGGTGTGGTTTTCCAAAACCATTCGCTGTTGCCCTGGCTGACCTGCTTTGAAAACGTCTACCTGGCGGTGGAGCGGGTGTTTGGCAAGAATGAAAGCAAAGATCAGCTCAAAAAGCGTACGCACGATGCGCTGGCGCTGGTAGGTTTGAGCCATGCCGAAACCAAATTGCCGCATGAAATCTCGGGCGGTATGAAGCAGCGGGTCGGGATTGCCCGCGCCTTGTCCATGGAACCCAAGGTTTTGCTGATGGATGAGCCATTTGGTGCCCTGGATGCTTTGACCCGTGCGCATTTGCAAGATGAGTTGTTAAAGATTGTTGCCAAAACCCAAAGCACGGTCGTCATGGTGACGCATGATGTCGACGAGGCTGTGTTGCTCTCCGACAAGATCGTCATGATGACCAATGGCCCTTCAGCGACCATTGGCGAGGTATTGTCCGTCAAACTGGCCAAGCCACGGGATCGAGTGGCACTGGCCGAGGACAAGGATTATTCGCATTACCGCGCGGCGGTGATCGAGTTTCTCTACCGTCGCCATGCCAAGAGCGATATGAAAGAGGCTGCCTGATCTTTTTAACCTGAAGATTCAGGCTGGATGTTTTAACTTGTGAACCAGTTTTGTCGCAAGGTGTAGTTTCGGTTATAGTCCTGTTCGCGCCACCTTCGGGTGGCGTTTTTCTTTCTGTTCGCCTGCTACACTGTGGTGCTGATCTATTGCCAAGTGCCACGCCAGCCCTGACAATAGGGCCATAAAATGTATGCATTCGCTTTGACAGCCAGTCTGATTGGCAGGTTGAGCAGAATGCCACTTATTCCCGATCATTCATTAAAGCAGGCTAAACCATGCTCAAAGGTTTTGCATTTGGCAAATACCGGGAAATCATCCTGGCAATTGCGTTTTTCATCATTCTGGATTTATCGGTACTGGTTCTGAGCTTTTTCATCTCGTTCCAGATTGCCAATGATGCTGTCTCGATCAATCTGGCTGGACGACAGCGCATGCTCACACAGCGCATGACCAAATCCTTGCTGACCCTGGACAGCGACCTCAAACAGGCCAAACCCGCGGGCTCCAGCCTGGAAGAACTGCGCAACACCAGCAAGCTCTTTGGTGAAACCCTCAGCGCCTTCCAAAACGGCGCTCGGGTGATGGGCAGCAATAACCGTGAAGAATTTTTACCGGCGATTGAATCATCCGAAGGCCAGCAGTTTTTAAATCAGGCGCGCGATATCTGGTTGCCTTATCAGGTGATTTTGGCCAAGGTGACCCAAGCGGGTTTTAATGCGACCCAGCTTGAAGAAGCCATTACCTATTCACGTGCCAACAATCTCAAATTGCTGGCCTTGATGAATGATCTGACCTCACACTTGGAAATGGTGGCCAAGGACAAGGCCGATAAATTAAGGCTGGTGCAAACCATCGGCATTATCCTCGCACTGATGAATTTCTTTTTCATCCTGTTTAAATTTCTCGGGCGCTTGCAGGAAAATGACCGCAAGGTGGATCAGGCACGCAGCGAAATGGCCGAGATTTTGGGCACAGTGAAAGAAGGGCTGTTTTTGCTGGATCGTGAGTTCAAGATTGGGGCACAGCGTTCCGCCTCGCTGGAGCATGTGTTTGGCCAGATCATCCCGCAGCAGGCTGACTTCATTCAATTGCTGTCGGGACGGGTTGATCCCTCCACGCTCAATGCCACGCGTGACTACATCGAATTGCTGTTTGGCGATCGGGTCAAGGAGTCACTGGTCAAGGAGCTTAATCCGCTGACGCAAGTGGTGGTGCAAGTGCCCAATTTACGCGGCCAGATGACGACGCGTTATTTGGCTATCCAGTTCAGCCGCGTCAAACACAATGACGAAGTGGTGCACTTGCTGGTGACGGTGCAGGATGTGACTGCTCAGGTAGAAACCGCCCAGACTGTCGAAACCCTGAAAACCCGCTCAACGACTGGCATTGATGCGATTTTTGAATTGCTCAATCTGGGACCGGTACGTCTGCGTCAGTTTATTGTTTCGACCGAGTCGGCGCTCTCGGTGGTCAATCAGATGCTCAAGTCCAGTGACGGCCAGACCGCCAGCTACCGCAGTCAGGTTGATGCGATTTTCCGCACCGTGCATACACTCAAGGGCGAAGCCTCATCGCTGGGTTTGTCGATGTTTGAAAATCTGGCGCAACAGTTTGAAGCCGAGCTGCAAAAGATTCGCGGCAAAAATAATGTCAGCGGTGATGACTTGCTGTCACTGCTGGTACAGCTGGAAACCTTTATTGTGCAGACCCAGTCGGTGAAAGATCTGATTGAGCGGATTGATCTGCATATGAGTGATGCAATGGTCAAACGCACCCAACAGACCATTTCGCAAGATGAAGCACTCAATCTCAAACAGGATTTGCAGCGCCTGGTGACGCGTGCGGCCACCGATGAAGGCAAGAAAATCGGCATGGCGATTGACCTCGATCCCTTCAGCCAGATTCCCGACAAGATCCGTGATTCGGTGCGTGAACTGGCCATTCAACTGGTGCGCAATGCCGTCGCGCATGGTATTGAGCCCTCTGGTGAGCGCCTGCAGCACAACAAGACGGAGGCTGGTGCAGTGACAGTTGCGCTCAAGGCGGTGGCACCGTTTGAATATGAGCTGTCGGTCAAGGATGATGGCCGTGGCCTGTCGCCTAAGGGCATTCGTGCTTCCCTGATTAGGAGTGGTCGCTACACCGAAGCGCAGCTGGCATCATTGGATGATCGTTCCATCCTGAAAAAGATTTTTGATCCGGGTATGAGTGCCGCCCCCGCCGCCAGCAAGAATAGCGGCTTTGGCGTGGGCATGGATATCATCAAACAAAAAATCCAGCAGATGGGCGCGCAACTGCGCATCACTACCAAAGAGCAGCGTTACACCCAGTTCTCGATTCGTTTCTCGATTCAAGGGCAACAGTGAAACTGCTGATCGTTGATGATTCCAACTTAATCCGTTCGCGTATTGCGCGGATCAGCCAGCATCCGGGCTTGCCTCCATTCAAGGTGGTTGGGCTGGCGCGTAATGGCACCGAAGCCATTGAGATGTGCATGCAGCATCAGCCGCAGATGGTAACAATGGACCTGACCATGCCCGAAATGGATGGTGCCACCTGTATCGAACAGCTGATCCGCTTCAATCCACGTATCAATATCCTGGTGATTTCTGCGTTGAATGACAAACCGACGGCAATCAAGGCCATCAAAAAAGGGGCGCGCGGTTTTCTGCACAAGCCTTTTACCGATGATCAACTGATCAATGCCTTGCTGGAAATGCTTTTAGACTGATTGGGTACCATGAGCCATTTGAATGAAAACGAGTTGCGTGTATTTGTGGATGCGATCAAACATCTGTTTGGCCAGATGACCCAATATCCCGCCGAAATTCGTTCTGCCTATCTGGGTAATTCGGAAATCAGCCAGACCTTGCTGGGCGAAGGTGCCGATGACACGATTGGCCAGAGCGATGACAACTATCTGCCCATGCCAGTCAACGACTATACCGGGTTGATCAAGGTATCGGGTGATTACACCGGCAGCGTTTACTTCACCGCACCACGCCATATGATGCTGGCATTTTTGCTGGAGTCGGGCGAAACCGAAACCACCGACAGCAATTTGCTGGATGCCGTGGGTGAGATTGCCAACACCATTTCAGGCAATGTGCGTCAGCATTTTGGTGAAACGCTGGAAATTTCGCCTCCTGTACTGTGTCGTGGTGATCGCCATTTATCCAGCATGGGCGTGCGTGACCGGCCCTTTATCATCAACCTGGCCTGGCAGCAATATGAGGCGAGCGTGGTGGTGGATATTGATGAAGTGCATTGAGCACAGGTATTGAGCGCTGGCACTGAGATAGGCAGGCTTGACGCAGTCATTTATTTCAAATTGCGTTCTGCATCCACTTATTTTGAATTGCAATGGATCTGTATCATTGAGTCATTCGCCACTCATCGTTAATCAAAATGATGGGGGTATATCTGAAATTTACCTGATCAGGTAAGTAAAATGGATCTCTGTAAAAATACCCTATAAGAGTATTTATTTTCTCAATAAGGTCAGCATGCCATGCAAGGCCAGCAGATAACCACCGGTACCCAGGCCGGCAATCACCCCCTCAGCGACCGATGATACATACGAATGATGGCGAAATGGCTCGCGCTTGTGGATATTGGAAATATGCACTTCAATCACTGGCAAGTCCACACCCTTGAGAGCATCATGCAGCGCGACCGAAGTATGGGTGAGGCCACCCGGATTGATCACAATCCCTTGATATACACCACGCGCTTCGTGAATCCAGTCAATCAGCACGCCTTCATGGTTGGTCTGGCGAAACTCAATTTTCACCTCGTTATCCTGCCCCCAGGCCAGACATTGAGCCGCCACATCTTCCAATGTTGCCGAGCCATAAATATGCGGCTCGCGCGTGCCGAGCAGATTCAGGTTGGGGCCGTTCAATACGAGGATAGCGTCGCTCATGCGTGGTTTCCTGTGGGTTGATGCAAAAAGTGGTTGGTTTTCGTCGTTGCCAGGCTAGCGTTTGGGTATGGCGTTTAAAACGACTGATGCCGCAGATTATCGCCCAATCGGGCTGATTGGGAAGAGGGAGATGTGGTTAGAGTGAAAAAGATGGGACAAATTGATGGTTAAACTTTTTGGAAAAAGTCACGTTACCCACCATGCCAGTCATTTTGAGGTCGCAAATAAAAAGCGCCGTCGTCTGAACAGGCAACGGCGCTTTCATGCAGTATGAACCGCTGTCAGCAGTCTTTAAGACTTGGCAGACTCATTGACGCGTTGCAGTACCTCACGCATGGCCTGCTCGGAATGCAGGCTGGCCTCCAACTGTGAGCGGCACAGACCCGCATATTCATAATGCAGGTTTTCATACAAGGCCGCCGTCGCAGGATACTGCTCCAGCATGGCCTTGAACTCATCGCTCGGCGTTTCCTGGCTGATGGCCAGTGTCAGGTGTTGCACCACACTACGGTACTGCTCGGCGTTGAACGAACTGTTATTGCATTCCAGATGTTCCAATAGGCGCGAGAGCATCAGAATGACCTTGAGGCTTTCTGGCAGGGTTTCAAGTCGGATGGGATTCATAGGGCTCCTTGCGATCACGGTGTGATCTTGACATCGTCTTGATAACAAGATGGGGTATTGTCGTGTCAATTCAAGGGCTATCTCAAGCCAGACCAACAAGTTTCTTATTGACTTACTTGCCACACAATCAATTTGACATGAGAAACTGTCATCCTGGTCTGACAGACAGGTGTCAGTCACCTTGTTAGGCTTGTGCCTACGCTGTCTGGCTGAGTGATTCAGTCAGCTTGCCAACCCGGGAGTGAAACATGGAATTTGTGATTGTGCTGGCCGCGCTGGCCTTTTTGATGTTGATTGCCTACCGAGGTTACAGCGTGATTCTGTTTGCACCAGTGGCGGCTTTGGCTGCTGTGTTGCTGACTAGTCCGATGTCGGTTGCACCGGTGTATTCGGGCCTGTTCATGGAAAAAATGGTGGAGTTTGTCAAACTCTACTTTCCGGTGTTTGTGCTGGGTGCGGTGTTTGGCAAGGTGATTGAGTTGTCGGGTTTTTCGCGCTCAATCGTCACCGCGGTAATTGGTCTGGTCGGGCAGGAAAGGGCGATGTTGTCGATTGTGCTGGTGGCCGCCTTGCTGACCTATGGTGGGGTGTCACTGTTTGTGGCGGTGTTTGCGGTTTATCCCTTTGCCGCCGAAATGTTTCGTCAGGGGCAAATTCCCAAGCGGCTGATTCCGGGCACGATTGCCTTGGGCGCTTTCAGCTTTACGATGGATTCGGTGCCCGGCACACCGCAGATTCAAAATATCATTCCCACCACCTTTTTTCATACCGACACCTGGGCAGCGCCCTGGCTGGGTGGACTGTCATCGTTGTATATTTTGACGGTGGGTTTGCTGTACTTGAACTGGCGTCGGCGTCGTGCCGTGGCTCAACAGGAAGGCTATGGCACCAATCTGCTCAATGAGCCAGCTGCGCCAGTGTCAGGTAATCTGGTGAGTCCCTGGATTGCCCTGGCACCGCTTCTGGTTGTGGGCGTGATGAACAAGTTTTTTACCTTCTGGATTCCTTCAGTGTATGGCAAAACCTTTACCGTGGCACTGGCTGGTGCCAAAGCGCCCATCACGGCCGATATTGGCAAGGTGACGGCCATCTGGTCGGTTGAAGCGGCCTTGTTGCTGGGTATTTTGACGGTCTTGCTGTTTGCCTGGAAACCGGTCATGCAGGAGTTTGCCGAAGGTAGTAAAGCCGCAGTAGGCGGTGCTTTGCTGGCCTCCATGAATACCGCTTCTGAATATGGTTTTGGTGCAGTGATTGCCAGCTTGCCCGGTTTTTTGGTGATTGCCGATGCACTGCGCAGCATTCCCAACCCGTTGCTCAATGAAGCCATTACTGTAACCACCCTGGCTGGTATTACCGGCTCAGCCTCTGGCGGCTTGGGGATTGCACTGGCCGCAATGGCCGACACCTTTATCAGCCACGCGCAAGCAGCGGGCATTCCAATGGAGGTCTTGCACCGGATTGCCTCGATGGCCAGCGGCGGGATGGATACGTTACCGCATAATGGTGCGGTGATCACATTACTTGGTGTCACGGGGCTGACGCACAAACAGGCCTACAAAGATATTTTTGCCATTACGCTCATCAAGACCAGTGCGGTGCTAGTGGCGATTATATTATACTATATTTTTGGCATTGTGTGATTTAGGGTTTACACCAATCATTATTTTGCCAACCATTTTTTTTTAAATTTTTTATAAAAAAAGAGGCAGCTTGTTCACCTGAATCTATTTCAGATAAATCTTGGAATTTTGTCATTATGCTTTTAGCAACAAGAGAATTTTTCCTTGTTTGATTTGATGATATAAGCGCTGTTACAGACTCAAAAAATGTTTCTTGAAATTCTGTTGTCACTACAGTATCCCCCCAAATTTCTGGCATAACCTCCGCAATTAAGGGTTGACTTAATCGTTTAAGAAAGTCGTCATCATCAAGTCGATTCTTTAGTCTTAAAATAAAACTTTCAAAAAGTTCTAGATCCTGATACCCATAGTCCAGATTTTTTTTATGTTTAGACCATTCTTTTTGTAAAGGTATGTCAACGTTATTGAATAGTTCTTCAACATCAGTTATGTAATCTTTGTATGCCTTTTCAACAATGTTGTTGTTTAATAAATTTTTAAAGTCTAGCCATTTTTTTCGTGTTGATTTTGATTTTTTTTCAATATCTATATCAACTTGATCTGCATATTGAGAGGGAACCCACTGACCAAGACAAGTTTGAACAGCCAACCTTTTTAATCTTAGTACTCTTTCGATATGTGAGTCATCGTCATTGATTTTTAAAGCCGCTTTTAAGCTAAAAGCTGGAAAGGCTTCAGAGGTTTTACTGGAGTTTCTTAATTTGATATTCGATGTCAAAGATTGTTTTTGGGAAGTCGATAGTTTGAGAAATAATGTGTTGAACGGATTGTACGTGGTAGAGACACTATGTGTTGGCTTGTAATACAAAACGCCAGTTCGAAAGAAGTTAATTAAATTTTTTATCTTCTTTTCGTTTCTAGCATCTTTTAGCGAAATACTTTCATTTTTCCAAATTTCTTCAAAATAGAACTCTAAATCGTTAATCTGACTTAATTGAACTACGCACTCTTCATTTGTTCCATCATGAGCATTTGTAGTTGCGTTTGCTGAACCAATGATTCCATATTGTTTGGTAGGTGAACGAAAAAGAAATAATTTAGTATGAAATAACGTATATGAAGAAACAAGTTGAATTTCGACGTTCCTATTTAAGGTTATTTTTTCTAATTCGTCAATTTGAGTAGCAAGTCGTCGCCCACCTAATGCTTGTATAACTATGCGAATTTTACTAGTTCTATTTTTAATTAATTTAAGCAAAAAACTTGTATCGTAATACGCAGTGGCTATACAAATCGTGCTATGGTTCCCATCAATCTGCTGAATGATATCTTCCAAAAATTTAAACCCATAAGTTTTGATATTCCCTTTGGCGTTTCTTGTTGATAGAACGTTAATACTATCAAACTGGTCATGTTGTTTTTTCTTACTGGGTGTTTTTTTGCTGAAATTGTCACCAACATTTTCGACTTCTAGATAATCATGAATTTGATCAATTAGGTATGCACGTCTGCCAATTGAATTCATTCCAAGAATTTCACATGCATATTTAATTTCTGTTTCTCGCATTTCTGCAAGCAATTCCTCAGGATAAATACGTCTTTTCCTAGAAATTATTTTTTTTAAGTCATCACGTTTCCTACCATCAATAACCTCATCACTCAGATCGTATTCTTTGATGATATTGCGTAAGGTAACAATTTCCATTGCTTCTATTAATTTTCTTTTGATTTCCTGTCTTGATAAATAGAACTTTGAATCAGCAATACATTCTTTTTCATTTGAAAAATCTATTTCATTAATGGAATCGTTTACTGATTCATCATCTTTAAGCTGCAGTCGATCTATGAGCACAGACTTACGTCCTATGACCGAGATACCAACTTGAGAACAAATATCTTTGACTTCAGGTTCTGATAAACGTGTTAATAAATAATCTGTCGTTACTCTTCGTTTGTTAGATAGGATTTTTCTCATTGATTCACTAGATCGCTTATCACAATCAAAATCTAGCTCAAACTTAATTACACATTCAGATAATCTTATGCGATCAAATTTTGTAAGAACCCTTTGCTTTAGCTTCATTTGAATCTTCTATGAATTAGTCTCTTACTGAAGAGTGAACTGACAGATTTTTATTACTTCACGCCCAGCAGTTCAACATCAAATACCAGTGTGGCATTGGGTGGAATCACGCCGCCAGCACCACGTGCGCCATAGCCCATTTCAGGTGGGATGATCAGGGTACGCTGACCGCCGATTTTCATGCCGTCCACGCCTTTATCCCAACCTTGAATCACACGGCCAGCGCCAAGTGGGAAGTCAAAAGGCTGACCACGATCGCGTGAGCTGTCAAACTTGGCACCATGATGATCAGGTGCAGCGGCATCGTACAACCAGCCGGTGTAATGAACGGAAACCTGTTTGCCTGCGCTGGCAGTATCGCCTTCGCCGACCTTGACATCAGTGATGATAAGTTCTGACATGGTGCTCGCTTTCTGAGGAGTAGCTGCCTGCTGTTGCGAGCAGGCGGTGGTTGAAACCAAAATGACAGCGCCAACACAGGCTATCAATAATGGGTTGATGAATAGTTTGGAGAGACGCATTGATTATCCTGTTTGTGGGTCAAGCCAGTCGACAAGTGTAGCCCAATTGCGATGCTTTGGCCTAGGTGAGCTATTTTTCGAGAGTTTGTTATCAATGTATTGATGAATATATGCCACAACTAGCCTGAGTGTTTGTCGAGCCTGGCAAACTGGCTCGCCAGGTTAGAGGTTACATGTTCGTGAGCCCAACAAATAGCCAATAGCTTTAGTGCTTTTCTACTTAGGTAAAAACGCAGATTAACGATAGCGGTAATGATTTTAATGCATACAGGCAAATTGCCTGAAGAACAGGCACAGACGAAATAATCATGATTATCATGATGTGGGTTGGTAAGGCTGTATAGATAATAATTGGGTGAAAAATGATTACATTAGGAGGCAAAAATATGAGTCTCATTAGATATGTGCCTAGTAAAAAATATTTACTTGCCCTCTTCTTAATGGTTAGTGGTGGTGTTGGCGCTACTGACGTAACAAGTTGGAAAAATGATCTAAGTCCTGTTTCTGGTGAAGAATGGAATTATCAAAAGGCGGCACATTTGTTAGATCGTGCAGGTTTTGGTGGTACGCCGGAAGAAATTAAAAAGTTGGCCAATATGAAGCCGACTCAAGCGGTAGGTCAATTAGTCAATTACAAGCAATTTCCTGATCGTTTACCTGCATTTGATCAGTCAGATATTTATGATCCAGCTTTTGAAAACTTTCCTAGTTCACGACCTGAAGCGACAGATCTTGCCAAGAAGACAGGTGAGGCAATAGGGGTTAAGGTCAAGCCGAGTGGTAACAGACCCCTGCAACAAGTCGCTGATAAATATCTTTATTGGCTGAGAGCCAGCATGTTGGAAACCCAACGAGTTAGTTATTGGTGGGCCAACAGAATGTTGCAAACCGACCGTCCATTAGAAGAAAAGATGACATTGTTCTGGCATGGGCATTTTGCGACGACTGAAGATAAGGTACGCGACTATCGGAAAATGCTCAAACAAAATGAGCTGTTTAGACAAAAAGCTACAGGCAACTATCGTGATTTTTAATTGCCACCGCCAAAGATCCTGCAATGTTGGTTTTCTTGGATGCGGGAGTCAACGTCAAAGGCGCACCAAACGAAAACTTTGCCCGAGAGATCATGGAGTTATTCACGATGGGAGTGGGGCACTACACAGAGCGAGATATTCAGGAAGCTGCGCGAGCTTTTACTGGTTGGAACTTTAAGAACTTAACTTTTTTACAAGTGGCAGAGCAACATGATGCCGATAAGAAAACTGTTTTAGGTAAAACAGGAAATTTCAATGGTGAGCAAGTTATTGACATTATCTTAAGTCAAAAGGCTACATCTGAATATATGGCCAGCAAGCTGTATCGTTATTTTGTGCGTGACGAGGTTAGCCCTGAATTAGTTGAGAAATTGGGTGCTTTGTTAAGAAAATCAAATTATGAGATTGCACCATTCTTAAGAACAATTTTCACTTCAAAAGATTTTTACTCTGAAGAGTCACTCGCAAGTCAGATCAAATCACCGGTTGACTTTGTGATTTCTACATATAAAAAAATGGGCTTAAAAGAAGTGCCGGGTATTGTTGACTTTAATGAGACGACGGATGCTATGGGGCAAAGACTTTTCTTCCCGCCAAATGTAGCGGGCTGGCCGGAAGGAAAGAGCTGGATCACGCCAAGTTTATTGATCGTACGAAGTAATTTTGTGTATGACACATTATTTCTCCGATTAATTTTGTGGCGCATGATCGAGTGCCTAGTCGTTTCTATCAAAACATTCCTGTTGCTGAAAAACTTGCCATGGGAGTCGATGTTTCTTCTGCAACTCGTCCAGATGGAAAGGAGTCAGTATCTGTATCTATGCAAGGTGATCGCGAAGAGGATTTCAATACTGGGTTGGCTAGTTATGTCGCCTGGAGGACGGCGATTGACCGAGTTAAGCCGATTCCTCGTGCCACTGCCCGAGTTGATTTGTCTTCCATGATTCGTAAAGCCGGTTGTAAAACAACAGGAGAGGTAATTGACTACTTCTTGCTCAGATTTGTTTTAGTTCCGATTAATTTTGATTTAAAAAATAAAATGACTGCGATGTTAACCAATGATTTGGGAACGGAAGATCTGGCTAAGGCCGATACATATATGGAGGATGCCTTAAGAAATGCATTGCACGTTATCTTGGCATTGCCAGCGTATCAACTGAATTGAGTACTCATTGGACTTTATACTATGACAAATCATCACTCATTCTCAAGGCGTCAGTTTATTCAGTCACTTGCGAGCACCATGGTAGTCGGAAGCATATTGCCGAGTGTTTCTCTGGCTAAAAATTCATCCAATGAAAAAATTCTTGTGGTGGTTGAATTGTCTGGCGCCAATGATGGCCTTAATACATTCGTGCCTTATGCCAATGATGTTTATTACAAATTACGTCCTCGTATTGGCATACCTGCTCATAAAGTTTTAAAAATCGATGATCAATATGGTTTTAATCCAGGTATGGTGGCTTTTCAAAATTTATATAAGGACGGGCAAGTAGCAGTTATTCATGGTTGCGGTTACGCTCAACCATCTTTGTCGCACTTTACATCCATGGCTTATTGGCATACTGGTGCGCCAAATACTGGTGAGCGTTATGGCTGGCTAGGACGTCTAGCCGATGCTATTGATCCACAGATGCAGGCGAATTATTTGGTAAATATTGATGAACGTCAGTCTTTGGCGGTAATGGCCAAAAATCATATGCCACTGGTGTTCGATGATCCCGATAAATTTACTCGGAAGGGTTTGTATCAGGCGCGTGATATCTTAAATATGCAGAACTCAATGAATGAAACTTCTGAAATCAAAAGCTATTTGAACGCAGCAGATGCTAACGCTAAAAATTCTTCGCAATTAATTAAATCGGCTTGGGACAATTATGGGACGCCAATAGATTACGGTCTTAATCCTATGGGCCTAAATAAGGTTGCGGCCATGATTGCTGCTGGTATAAATTCCAGAATCTTTTATACGTCATACAGGCACAATGCTTTTGATACGCATGTTCAACAAACTAATGTGCATCAACGTTTATTGATGTATGTGTCTGATGCAATTGATGCTTTCATGAAAGATCTGAAACGTCTAGGCAGGCAAGATGATGTCACTGTGATGATTTTTTCTGAGTTTGGCCGCCGTCCAGCAGAAAATACCAGCTTGGGTACTGACCACGGAACCGCCAATCACATGTATGTCGTTGGACATAATGTGAAGGGTGGACACTACGGCAAGGCTCCATCATTAACTGATTTGGATGAGGGCGGTAATCTGAAATACACAGTTGATTTTAGAAGTGTGTACGCAAGTATGGCTGAAAATTGGATGGGATATAAAGACAGTTCGGATATTTTATATAAGAACTTTGATAAGTTTAATTTTTGGTCTTAATG
Organism: Ampullimonas aquatilis; assembly: GCF_049675895.1. GTDB lineage: Bacteria > Pseudomonadota > Gammaproteobacteria > Burkholderiales > Burkholderiaceae_D > Ampullimonas > Ampullimonas aquatilis. Next base: position 1,569,471 of record NZ_CP183834.1, read on the forward strand.
CTTGTAGTGCATTTGACCCTGTCAGCTACTGGATGACTAAGTTGCATGCATCACTTGCTATATCAGAAGAGTCGAAAGACGTTGCATAACGCGATTGCTATCGTGTGTGTTTTATCGAGCGACCCAGACATGGGTTCATTTGATCAATATGCTGATGTTGATCTTCAAGATTCAAACAATAAGGGAGGATGGAATTGCGCCGTTTTGATTGTGTTGATGCTATGTTTAATGCGTAGCCAGTAACAGAAAAATCAGTAGCAGATTGATCACAATTGAGCTCAGTGCAATGCCTTGCCACATCAGCATCGGATTGCGACTCACCAAGGGGGTAGCAACGGGTTTGATGCCGGCCATCGGCCCACGCTCCAAGGCGAGCAGCATTTCCTCGGCAGTTTCAAAACGGTTTTCTGGTAGTTCGGCCAACGCCTTGAGCAAAATACCTTCCAGCCAGGCGGGCAGGTCAGGGCGATAGCGACTGGGCGGGGTGGGGTCGCCAAAGCGTGGTTTTTGAAAGGGTTCGATTTCGCCATAGGGGTAATGACGTGTGAGCAACCAGTACAGTGTCACGCCCACCGCATAAATATCGCTCTGACGGCTGGCCGCTGTACCTTCAAATTGCTCCGGCGCCAAGAAGCTGGGTGTGCCGGCCTGATGGGTACGCTCCAGCAAATCATTTTGCAACCCTGATTGGGCAATGCCAAAGTCGAGCACACGCAATTCTTCATCTTTGCCCCAATGCAAATTGGCAGGCTTGATGTCGCGATGAATCACGCTGCGCCGATGTAATGCGCCCACTGCGCGCGCCAGCAGTGTCGCCAATTTGATGATTTCGGGTACGGTGTAGTGATAGCCATCCTCGCTACGCTGTTCCAGCGTGGTGCCTTCATGCCAGGTAGTCAGGTAGTAGAGCGAGCTCTTGTATTCGCGGCTGATGACTTGCGGAAAAAAGCGCGCTGTAATGCGTTTGGCGATCCATTCTTCATGCGCAAAAGCGAGCCGTTCCTGAGCATCCTTAGCGAGATCGGGCTGCAGGGTTTTAAGAACCAATTGCCGCTGTGTGGCCGGGTCTTGCACGCGATACAGCCGGGTAATGCGTGAATCATGAATAATGGCTTCGACAGTCATGCCATCGACGCTATCACCTACCTTGAAATGAGGCGGTACAGGTAACTCTTTTTGTTCTGAAAATGTGTCAGCCAGACTGGATTCAGGCAAGGCCGTGATCTGCAGCACAATGGCTGAAGCGTTATCTGCCGAACCTGCCGTCAGGGCTTCCTGTACCAGTTGCTGAGCGGTTTGTTCCACTGTCAGGTGGCCTTGCAGCAATTTGTCCAGCGCGCTTTCCAGATCGTAATTGGAGAGCTTGGCCCAGATGCCATCGCTGATCAGCAAGAAAATATCATTTACATATAAATCACCCAAACCATGATCGACGGACAGCTTGGAGTCCAGTCCAATCGCCCGAGTCAGCACATGCTGCATTTCAGGGCGATCCCAGACGTGATCGGTGGTCAGCTTGATCAACTTGCCTTGCCGAAACAGATAGAGGCGGGTGTCACCCACGTGGGCAAAGTAATAATTGCGGCCTCGTAATACCACACTGGTCAGCGTGGTAGCCATGCCCTGACGCTGGCTTTGGCTGCCACTTTGGGCTTGAATCCAGCGATTGGTCGCGGTTAATAGTTTGTCGAGTGATTGTGCGACTTGCCAGGTTTCGGGGGTGGCGTAATAGTCGGTGAGCAGGCCACGCACAGCATATTCGGCGGCTTCACGACCACCCTCACTACCCGATACACCATCGGCGACGGCGGCGATGGCACCTTTGGTATCCATTTCACGATTGACCGGGATCACGATCCCGACAAAGTCTTCATTCTTTTCGCGAACTCCGGCTTGGGAGGCGTGGGCACTCAGGATTTGTAATGGCATGATGATTGAGTAGATTATTTTTCGTATGGGTGACTCAGTTCGGCACTATAGCAAGAATGCCTGGATATGCTGATAGATAAAACACCCATTCCATAAAACAAAAAAAAGCCGACCGTGCGACCGGCCGACTTAAAAAACGCCTGGAGGCGTTATTCAGGATGGGATAAGTGGCATGAACAATGGCATGCCCTCAATCTGATTCTAGATGCGTGCGTTGGTGACTGACGAGGCACCCCAGGTAGTACGCCAGCGATTTTTGACGGAAGTCAGACCAATCAAGGCAACCACGGCAAGCAGAGCAAAAATGATCAGGCCAGCCTGATAGCTGCCAGTCAACTGACGCGAATAACCCATGCTGGAAGCCAGATAAAAACCACCAATGCCGCCACCCATGCCAACCAGGCCAGTGATCACACCGATCTCTTTGCGAAAGCGTTGTGGCACCAATTGAAATACCGCACCATTGCCCATACCCAGACACAGCATGGCACCGACAAACAAGCCCAAGGCAACCCAGCGTGATTCCACACCAAAGCTGACCGCAAACAAAAAGATGGCAGCAAAAATGTACATGAAGGTCAGTGACTTGATGCCACCAATCCGGTCAGCCAACAGACCGCCGGTGGGACGCATCAAAGAGCCCGCAAACACGCACGCCGAAGTGAAATAACCGGCGATGACAGCGTCAAGACCATATTGGGTGTTGAAGTAGATGGAGAGTGTGGAAGCCAGGCCGGAAAAGCCACCAAAGGTCACGCCGTAAAACAGCATGAACCACCAGGCATCTTTGTCCTTGAGCACCTTGAGATATTCACCCAGGGTTTTGGCTGGTGGACATTCTGGACTGTCCTTGGCAAAAGTCATGTAAATGATAAACACCAGACACATTGGAATTAACGCCAAACCAAACACATTGTTCCAGCCAAAGATATTGGCCAGCGTTGGGCCAAACAATGCGCCAATCGCCGTGCCCGAATTACCGGCACCGGCAATACCCATGGCCTTGCCCTGATGCTCCGGCGGATACCAGCGTGAAGCCAAAGGCAGCGCCACTGCGAAAGAAGCGCCAGCCACACCAAAAAACAGACCAAGAATCAGCACTTCGGTATAGCTGTGAATACCCGCCAGCCAAGCCCAGGCCAGTGCGGCAATCACAATCACCTGACCAATGGCACCTGCCAGTTTGGGTTTGAGATGATCAACCAGCAGACCCATGACAAAACGCAATAAGGCACCGGCCAAAATTGGCGTGGCCACCATCAGCCCCTTTTGAGCTGCGTTGAGTCCCAGGTCTTTGGCGATCTGCACGCCCAATGGACCAAGTAATACCCAAACCATGAAGCTCAGGTCGAAATACAGGAAGGCGCAAAACAGCGTGGGCGTATGACCCGCCTTTAAGAATGACGTTTTCATGAATCCTCTAAATATGAAAGCTAAACCACAGTCAAAACCCAGTTGCATTTCAGAAATCATGGCAAGCCAAAGCAAGGCAAGCAACATGCTGAAGTGCAATTGATCAAACTAGAATCTTTACCCGTCTATGGGTGGATGCCACGCGGCTTTGCGTAGCGGGGGACAGTAATCAGAACAAAACCAATTACTAATAATGACGCACGTCGTTATGCGCAAGGTTGTCTACGCAATAACTGTTCCTAAGGTGGAATGATGCTGCGCACCAAACCCAAGAGTTTGCGCACCAAAATGAGGAGTGTGGCTTATTTATTATGTTTCAAGCTGGTTCATTGATTTATGGTGCGCTTGTTAAGGATTTTTCTATGACCTTGGTTGGATATCGTAAGTGATGATAATTTCATTGAAACTGTGCCAATTTGGTGGCAAATGCCCGTAAAAGACGCGTAGCAGGCCAACTTTTGGGGCAAGTTGATAGAAATTAATAGCACTATCATAGGAATTTCCTTGCTGGCTTAAATGTTGCGATGCTTTTATCAAGAAGTAGGCGCGTGGCCAACGAAGGCCGCAACAGCTTGGCTGTGTCGCGTAGGTGTCCAAGGGCGGATGCCAGACCGAACTGTTAATAACTGTGGTGATCTGTCGCAAGACAGATTGGCGAATTCGTGAATAAGGCTGCGTGATTATGAAAAAACTCAAACTGGTAATGGTGGGCAATGGCATGGCGGGTGTTCGGACACTCGAAGAGCTGCTGAAGGTTGCCCCCGATCTCTACGATATCACTGTATTTGGCTCGGAACCCCATGCCAACTACAACCGCATCTTGCTCTCGCCCGTGCTGGCAGGTGAGCAAACCATTGCCGACATCATGCTCAATGATGTGGACTGGTATCAAGAAAATAACATCACCCTGCATCTGAACAAAACCATCACCAAGATTGATCGCAATGAGCGTTTTGTCGAGGCGACCGATGGCACACGGGCTGAGTATGATCGCCTGTTGCTGGCAACCGGTTCCAATCCTTTCATCTTGCCTGTACCTGGCAAGGATTTGGCAGGTGTGATTGGCTATCGCGATATCAAAGATACGCACGAGATGATCGATACGGCGACCAAATATAAAAATGCGGTAGTGATCGGTGGTGGCTTGCTGGGTCTGGAAGCTGCCAATGGTTTGAAGTTGCGCGGTATGAATGTGAGCGTTGTGCATATTGCACCGTGGTTGATGGAGCGCCAGCTTGATGATGTCGCAGGCAAACTGCTGCAAAAATCCTTGGAAGATCGTGGCATTCAATTTTTGATTGGTAAAACCACTAAAGAATTGGTGGCTGGTCCGGATGGTCGGGTCAGCAAGATTGTGTTTGCCGATGGCCAGGAAGTGGCTGCTGATCTGGTTGTCATGGCCGTGGGTATTCGCCCCAACACAGCACTGGCAGAATCGGCCGGCCTGCATTGCAATCGCGGGATTGTGGTTAATGACACGATGCAGACTTTCGATCCACGGATTTATTCCGTCGGCGAATGCGCCAGCCATCGCGGTATTGCCTATGGTTTGGTGGCGCCCTTGTTTGAGCAGGCCAAAGTGGCCGCCAACCATCTGGCTGAAATGGGCATTGGTCGCTATGAAGGTTCGGTTACCTCTACCAAGCTCAAGGTGACGGGGATCGATCTGTTTTCGGCCGGTAATTTTATGGGTGGTGAGGATCATGAAGAAATCACCTTGTCCGACCCTAATGGTGGCGTTTATAAAAAGCTGGTGATCAAGGGTGACAAATTGGTGGGTGCCTGTCTGTATGGCGATACCACTGATGGCAGCTGGTACTTTGATCTGCTGCGCGAAGGCAAGGATGTGAGCGAGATTCGTGATCATCTGATGTTTGGTGAGCATCATCTGGGTGATACAGGCCATGCGGGTGAAAATCGTGCTGCAGCCATGGCTGATACGGCTGAGGTGTGTGGCTGTAATGGTGTGAGCAAGGGCACCATCGTCAAAGCAATTCGTGAGAAAAATCTGCTGACATTGGATGATGTGCGCAAGTGCACCAAGGCCAGTGCTTCGTGTGGTTCCTGTACTGGACTGGTTGAGCAGATTTTGATTTCAACAGCAGGGGCCGGTTACACGGCCTCACCAAAAAACAAGGCCATGTGTGGTTGTACAGAAGCCAATCATCAGCAAGTCCGTGATGCCATTAAAGAGCAGCATCTGTTGACCATTGATGGTGTTTATAAAGCGATGGGTTGGCGTACCCCTAACGGTTGTGCTTCTTGCCGTCCAGCAGTTAATTACTATCTGATTTCTACCTGGCCACATGAAGCGAAAGATGATCCGCAATCGCGTTTCATCAATGAACGTGCTCATGCCAATATTCAAAAAGATGGCACGTATTCCGTGATTCCTCGCATGTGGGCGGGCGAAACCAATTCGTCTGAATTGCGCCGTATTGCCGATGTGGTCGATAAGTATCAGATCCCAAGCGTCAAGGTTACCGGTGGTCAAAGGATTGACTTGCTGGGTGTCAAGAAAGAAGACCTGCAAGGCGTATGGAAAGATCTGGACATGGCTTGCGGCCATGCTTATGCCAAGGCTTTGCGTACTGTGAAGACTTGCGTCGGATCAGAATGGTGCCGCTTTGGCACACAGGACTCAACCCGGATGGGCCGTGAACTGGAGCTGGCTTTGTGGCGTATGTATGCACCGCATAAGGTCAAGATTGCCGTATCAGGTTGCCCACGTAATTGTGCTGAGTCCGGTATCAAAGACGTTGGCGTGATCGGTGTGGATTCTGGCTGGGAAATGTATGTGGCTGGTAATGGTGGTATCAAGACTGATGTCGCGCAGTTCTTCTGCAAGGTGTCGACCCATGAAGAAGTGCTCGAATATTCGGCTGCCTTCCTGCAGTTGTATCGTGAAGAAGCCTGGTATCTGGAGCGCACGGTCCATTACGTTGGTCGTGTTGGTCTGGATTACGTGAAATCCAAAGTGCTGGATGATGCCGCCAATCGTAAAGTCTTGTATGAGCGTTTGATGTTCTCGCTGGAAGGTGAGCCTGATCCCTGGAAAGACTTTGATAAGGCGCAGGTTGATTTGCGTCAATTCACGCCGCTCTCTGTTTAAGCATCTTGGCCGGAGTGGCCTTTTTCCAGCAAGTTAAAATTTAATCGATTTATCACGGATCAGGATCATGACAAGTATCAATCAAAACGAATGGGTCGCCCTGTGTGGCGTAGAAGACGTACCGGTATTGGGTTCACGTGTCGTGCAGCGACAAAAAGGCCATCCAGTCGCTGTGTTTCGTAATACTGAAAACAAAGTGTTTGCCCTGCTCGATAAATGCCCGCATAAAGGTGGCCCTCTGTCACAAGGGATTGTGTTTGGTGAAAAGGTGGCGTGCCCGCTGCATAACTGGAATATTGAACTGGTAAGCGGTTGTGCCGTCGCACCTGATGAAGGCTGCAGCCAAAAATTTGCAGTACAGATTGAAGATGGCCAGATTTATCTCAATCGCGCTGAGCTGACAACCCTGGCTGTGGAAGCCTAAGCACACGCATGAATCAAGTCAATCCAGGGGGTAACCCCGTCGTCAAGGAAACTCGCTCTACCTGCTGTTATTGCGGTGTGGGTTGTGGCGTGTTGATCCAGACTGAAGAGCTGGCTGGTCAGCCGGTCATCACCGGTGTACGGGGTGATCCGGATCACCCAGCCAATTATGGTCGACTGTGTACCAAGGGCAGTACTTTGCATTTGAGTGCCAAACCCGGTATGGCTGAGCAAGTACGTGCTGCTTGGCCCATGATGCGGCAATCAAGAGATGCTGTGCTGGAACCGTCTGACTGGGCCAGTACACTGGATATCCTGGCTGAAAAATTTGAACAAACGATTCGTGACCATGGGCCGGATTCGATCGCTTTTTATATCTCTGGCCAATTGCTGACCGAAGATTATTACGTTTTCAACAAACTCGCCAAGGGCTTGATTGGTACCAATAATGTCGATACCAATTCACGCTTGTGCATGTCGAGTGCGGTTGCTGGTTATAAGCAAACCCTGGGTGCCGATGCACCTCCAGCCTGCTATGAAGATTTCGATCACGCTGAAGTGATTTTCATTGTGGGCTCCAACACCGCTTTTGCGCATCCAATCATCTATCGACGCATTGAGGCGGCCCGCAAGGCCAATCCCGCCATGAAGATCATTGTGGCTGATCCACGTCGAACCGATACGGCTCGGGAAGCCGATCTCTTTTTGCCAATATTGCCCGGCACAGATGTAGCCCTCTTTAATGGCATGTTGCATTTACTGATGTGGGATGACGCTATTGATGAGCCTTTTATCGCGGCTCATACGGAAGGCTTTGCCGAGCTCAAGCAAATCGTGCGTGACTACACGCCCAGGTTTGTGGCCGAAGTCTGTGGTATTGCAGAAGAAGACTTGGTGCAGGCGGCCAACTGGTTTGGCCGTTCCAAGGCCAGCTTATCGCTCTATTGCCAGGGTTTGAATCAATCGGCCCAAGGCACCACTAAAAATGCTGCATTGATCAATCTTCATCTGGCAACCGGCCAGATTGGTAAACCAGGCGCAGGTCCGTTTTCTTTAACAGGTCAACCCAATGCAATGGGTGGTCGTGAGGTCGGGGGATTGGCCAATCTGCTATCCGCTCATCGTGACATGGCTAATTCAGCGCACCGCGCTGAAGTGGCTCAGCTTTGGCAAATTGCTGACGTACCTGCCACACAAGGCAAGAGCGCGGTGGAAATGTTTGATGCTGTTGCTGAAGGCAAGATCAAAATTATTTGGATTGCCTGTACCAATCCAGCGCAATCCATGCCCGATATCGCTTTGGTACGCAAGGCATTGGAAACTGCTGAGCTGGTGATTGTGCAGGAAGCTTATAGCAATACCGCTACGGTTGCGTATGCCGATGTTGTCTTGCCCGCTACCAGCTGGGGTGAAAAAGATGGCTCAGTGACTAACTCAGAACGCTGCATCACTCGCGTTCGGCCAGCTGTGCCAGGCCCCGGTGTGGCACGTCATGATTGGCAGATTGCGGTCGATTTTGCACAGCGACTGGAAGCGCGGTTTGAGCAGTATGGTTATCCCACTGGGACAGCGAAAAAATTAACAAAACAGTCTTTGTTTGACTATCCGACTGCCGAATCAATCTGGAATGAGCATCGCGAAAGTACGCGTGGTCGTGACCTAGATATCACCGGACTTAGCTATGCTATTTTGGGTGAGCAAGGGCCACAGCAATGGCCTATGCCCGAAGGTAGCCAGCGTGGTAAGCAGCGGCTTTACGAGGATGGCGTTTTTCCAACTGCCACCGGTAAAGCCAAATTCTTTCCGGCCAAATATCTGCCGGTTGCTGAAAAAGTCGATGCCCGTTATCCCGTAGCCTTGACGACGGGACGTTTGCGTGATCAATGGCATGGCATGAGTCGTACCGGTACGGTTGCCCAATTGTTTGCCCATGCGCCAGAACCTTGTGTGCAGATGAATCCGCTTGATGTACAACGACGCATGCTGCAGGCCGGTGATCTGGTCCATGTGACTTCACGACGCGGCAGTCAAATTCTGCCAATTCAACCCTCTGATGAAGTGCGCATGGGACAGGCTTTTATTGCCATGCATTGGGGCGATGAATTTGTTTCAGGGCAAGGCCATCAGGGGCAGGGTAGTTATGGAGTGAATGTGCTCACCAATCCTGCATTTGATGCCTATTCCAAACAACCTGAATTGAAGCATGCGGCCATCAAGATTTTGAAGGCCGAGCTGCCACAACGGGTTTTGGTGTTTGCTTATGTGGATTCCGCACAGGCCTTACGCATGCAAACCGAGTTGCGCCCATTAATGAAGCGCTTTGCCTTTGCATCGTGCGTCTTGTTTGGTCGCGAACGGACCGGTATTTTATTTCGTGCCGCCAGTTATGCTGATGATGAATTCAATACGTCATTACAGGAAATTTTTACCCGTTTTGGCCTGACTTCAAGCGACACGATTTCTTACCAGGATAAAAAACGGGGTCACGCCCGCCGTATTCTGGTTCGTGATGACAAACTCGAAGCCGTCGCTCTGGTGGGTGATCTGAAAGCCGAAGGCTGGTTGAAGAGTTATCTGGAAGAAGGTTTGTCGGTAGCAGCATTACGACGTTTTCTTTTGATGCCAAGCAGTCAGCCACCGCAAGGTTTCAAGGCGCGTGGCAAGATTGTCTGCACCTGTTTTAATGTGGCAGAAACCGAGATCAATGAAGTACTGGCGACTTGTACTGGCTCTGCCGAAGTCAGACTGGCTGGCTTGCAAGGAAAATTGAAGTGTGGCACCAATTGTGGTTCGTGTGTTCCAGAGTTAAAGCGTTTGGTCATGCTGACGCAGCAGGCGGCCTGAATGAGTGGTCTGTTTAGTTACTCGTTGCAGGCACAATCCGTGCTGAGTCAATACGAGATAATCAAACTATAAACAGACATGGAAACGCTGCAATGACAACCCTGACAGACAACTCAACAACAATAAGTCCACTGGCCTGCGCTCCGTTTATTCGTGAAATAGGGCGCGGTGCCAAAGGTGCCCGTAGCCTCTCGCGCGATGACGCACACACTTTATTTGCAGCTATTTTGCAAGGTGCCGTGAGTGACATGGAGTTGGGCGCAATTCTGCTCGCCATGCGCATTAAAGGCGAGTCTGTAGAAGAGTTGGCCGGTTTTGCTGAGGCCATGCACGAAAGCATTGAGCGACTGACACTCAACCATGACAAACAAGCTGTGGTGATTCCCAGCTACAACGGTGCGCGTAACTTGCCTAATCTGACGCCATTGCTGGTTCGTTTGCTGGCTCAGGAGGGTGTGCCCGTTCTGGTGCATGGGGTGTTGAATGACCCGGGGCGGGTCTCAACTTGTGAAGTCATGACAGCAATGGGCATGCCCCCTTCTCGTTCGATTCAGGAGGCGGTGGACAACTTAAATCGTGGTGAGCCGGCCTTCTTGCCGATTCAGATTCTGGCGCCACGATTGGCCTATTTGTTATCCATCCGGCGTACCTTGGGGGTGCGTAATTCAGGCCATATGCTGGCAAAGATCATGCAGCCATTCAGTCATCAGGCTTTGCGACTGGTCAATTACACGCATCCTGAATATCTGAAAAGTTTGACTCAATATTTTCTTGAGTATGACGACCATGTGCTCCTGTCTCGCGGAACCGAGGGGGAAGCTGTCGCCAGTGCTCGGCGTGCTGCACAGATCGACTGGTTTCATGATGGTCAGGTGGAAATATTGGTTGACGCACAAGGTGGTGTACTGACCGATATGCCTGCCTTGCCAACTCAGATCGATGCCGTATCGACGGCGGTATGGATTCAGGCGGTACTGGGTGGTGAACGGCCAGTACCAGCGCCGATTGAAGCACAGGTCAATGGTATTTTAGATGTACTGAGGCGGAGTCAAGCTTCCGAGACTTCAGCGGTAAAAGTGGCCTGATGTGTCATCAGCCTTGAATATGAGTATGCCAATTCTGTCTAAATCAGCCTTGGCTTAACTGAGATAATTGCACCATGAAAGAAATCAAATCAGTACCTAACAATCTGCTAGTGAGCAAAGCTGATGGGGCAAGTCATGAGCATTCGGTGCTGGATTTGCCTGCATTCAGTTCAGACGGAAAATCTTCCTCTGGCCAAGTCACGCTGGTGGGCGCTGGTCCGGGTGATCCCGACTTGCTGACCATCAAGGCGGTCAAGGCCTTGGCCTGTGCAGATGTGGTGTTGGTGGATGATTTGGTCAATCCGGAAATATTGCAGTACGCTGCTCAACAAGCGCGCATTGTTCATGTTGGCAAACGAGGTGGCTGTCAATCTACGCCGCAAGAATTTATTGAACGTTTGATGATTGCCGAGGCATTGGCTGGGCGTCGAGTTGTGCGCTTGAAGGGGGGTGATCCCTTCATTTTTGGTCGTGGTGGTGAAGAGCGCACCCATTTGCAGTCTTATGGGATCAAGGTTGATGTCATCAATGGCATTACCAGTGGCATGGCTGCGGCTACTTCAATTGGTGTGCCGCTGACACATCGTGATCACGCCCAGGGTACTATTTTTGTCACCGGTCATGGCAAGTCTGACGATGCCCGGGTGGATTGGGCTGCGTTGGCACGCACGGGCATGACGCTGGTGGTATACATGGGTATTGCACGCATTGCCCATATTGAAGCTGGTTTGCTGGAAGGTGGTATGGCCGCTGATACTGCGGTCGCCTTGATCCAACACGCCAGCTTGCCGCAACAACGCCATACCATCACTACCATTGCTGAATTGGTGACCACAGTTACTCGGGAACAGCTTGGCAGTCCTTGCATCATTGTGATTGGTGATGTGGTGCGTTGTGCAGACAAGCTTCAGGATTTGGCGGTTGACGGTGCTTTTGAAACCTTGGTTCATGCCAAGGCCGTTTAATTCAGCAGAACTTTCTTCAAGTTGTTTTCAATTAGCACTCATTGCGCTATCAAAACCGATATTTCCTTATTTCAAAGGGAGTATCAGCTAATAATACTTGCTTAAGTGTGTAAAATAAGGGGTTATAAAAATACCCCTGTTCAGTATTGTTCAATGTGACTATGCTGACACAGCAACCCTTAAAGCGCTGTGCGCTGGTTCGTTCACCATGTCAGCTACTCCAGATTTCCAGTCACTACAAAATCGACTTATCAAAAATCAGCGTCACCTGGCCAAATGGGCGCGCCGTCAGCAGATTAGCTGCTATCGCCTCTATGATCGGGACATTCCGGCATTCCCATTGGTGATTGATTTATATACGCGCTGGCAAGCTGAATCCAATCATCCGGCTGAGCTGTGGTTGCATCTGCAAGAGTTTGATACGGGTTGGCAGCAAACTGAAGAGGACTACCTGTTTTGGCAAGAAGGCGTATTGCAGGCGGTAGGTGCTGCAATGCAGATTCCTGTTGAGCGAATTGTCTTCAAATTGCGCGCCAGACAACGCAGTGAAGAGGGGGGACGTGCCCAGTACGAAAAAACCGGGGAGTCGGGTACCGACTTTATCGTTCAGGAAGGGCGCATTAAATTGTGGGTCAACTTGCAGTCCTACCTGGATAGCGGCCTGTTTCTTGATCATCGGCCACTGCGACGCTGGCTGGCTGAACAGTCCCAAGGACGACGTGTCTTGAATCTGTTTGCCTATACCGCCGCTTTTACAGTGCATGCCGCAGTGGGCGGGGCCAGTTATTCTGAGACGGTTGATCTTTCCAATACTTATCAGGCATGGAGTGCGCGTAATTTTGAGCTTAATGGCCTCAATCGTGCCAAACATGTGCTGATTCGTGCCGACGTATTCCGTTATCTGGATGAAGCCATTCAGGCAAACAAGCAGTTTGATGTGATTGTGCTGGACCCGCCCACGTTTTCCAATTCCAAAAAAATGGATGATGTACTCGATATACAGCGTGATCACCGGCGCTTAATCGATGCCTGCCTGGATTTGCTGGCAGAAGGTGGGCGGTTGATTTTTTCCACCAATTACCTTGGTTTCAAGCTCGATGCCGATTTATTGGGTCTGCCAGACATACGGGCAGAAGAAGTATCGAGCTGGTCTGTACCTGAAGATTGTCGTGATCGCAAGATTCATCGCGCTTGGTGGTTTGTCCGATGAGTCCGATACAGTTGGCTTTTGGTCAGGCATGTCAAAGAAATTAATTTGCTTTTTTTGTCGCTTGTGCTCACATTTCATTTACATACCTATATTTCTATAGTACTATCGAAAGCTTAGTTACGAGTCTTCCGCAAAATCCGGATGACACTAGATTTTTCAACCCGTATTGATTCTATGACCACTATCCGTCTTAAAGAAAACGAACCGTTTGAAGTTGCAATGCGCCGTTTCAAGCGCACCATTGAAAAAAATGGTCTTCTGACCGAACTGCGCGCCCGTGAGTTTTATGAAAAACCCACTGCAGAACGTAAACGTAAATTGGCTGCTGCAGTTAAGCGTCACTACAAGCGTATCCGCAGCCAAATGCTGCCGAAAAAACTCTACTAATTGCATTGTTGCGGCTTGTCCGCAGTTCATTTAATTGGTAAATACCAAGCCCGCTCTGGCTCGTCCAAAGCGGGCTTTGGTGTTTATGGCTCTTACCTGACAAAGGATAAATATGTCACTCAAAGAACAGATCACCGAAGACATGAAAACTGCCATGCGCGCCAAAGAGGCTGACAAGCTTGGCACTATCCGTATGTTATTGGCGGCATTGAAACAAAAAGAAGTGGATGAGCGAATCACGCTGGATGATGTTCAAGTCACTGCGATTGTGGATAAACTCATCAAACAGCGCAAAGATTCCTTAAGCCAGTTTTTGGCGGCAGGTCGTCAGGATTTGGCTGATAAAGAAAGTGCAGAAATTGTCTTCTTGTCTGCTTACCTGCCGCAGCAGCTGACTGTAGCTGAGGTGGAGCAAGAAGTCGTCGCTGCAGTCAGTGCTTCGGGTGCGGCAGGTCCGCAGGATATGGGTAAAGTCATGGCCATTCTGAAAGCCAGACTGGCCGGCAAAACGGACATGACTGAAGTATCCAAATTGGTTAAAGTGGCCTTGTCCAAGTAATTTGGCAGACAGGCTCTACTTAACTCGCGTACACAGAAGCCAGCTTGATCCCGCAGAGTTTCATTACTGATTTGCTCAACCGCGTCGATATTGTCGATGTGGTTGGCAAGTATGTGCAACTTAAAAAAGGCGGTGCCAATTTTATGGGCCTATGCCCATTTCATGGCGAAAAATCCCCTTCATTTACGGTCAGTCCCACCAAGCAGTTTTACCATTGCTTTGGTTGTGGCGCGCACGGCAGTGCCATCGGTTTTCTGATGGAATATACCGGACTGACTTATGTGGAGGCGATCAGGCAACTGGCTTATCAGGCTGGACTACAGGTGCCAGAAGAAACCCAGCCAAGGCCGCAACAATCTTATTACACCGCTGCATCCGAATCGGGTGAGGCGGAGCCGGTCAGTCTGACACTCTCCGATGTCATGGTTCAGGCCACACAGTATTATCGGCGCCAGTTGCGTACTGCGCCCAAGGCAATCGAATACCTAAAGGGACGAGGGTTAACCGGTGAAATTGCTGCTCATTTTGGTTTGGGCTATGCGCCAGATGATTGGCGCAATCTGGCGGAAGTCTTTGACAATTACGAATCGGAGGCGCTGGTTGAATCGGGTTTGGTGATTACCAAGGAAGATGAGCATGACGCTACCGATTCCCCACGCCAGGCCAAGCGTTATGATCGTTTTCGTGACCGCATTATGTTTCCGATTCGCAATACCAAAGGGCAGGTGATTGGTTTTGGTGGCCGAGTCATGGGGCAAGGTGAGCCCAAGTATCTGAATTCACCTGAAACCCCGCTATTTCATAAGGGCAGCGAACTTTACGGCTTGTTTGAGGCACGTCAGGCGATTCGCCAACACGACTATGTGCTGGTTGTTGAAGGTTATATGGATGTGGTGGCATTGGCTCAATTTGGCATTGCCAATGTGGTCGCCACACTTGGCACAGCGTGTACCTCAACGCATTTGCAAAAATTGATGCGCCAGACCGATCGAGTGGTTTTTAGCTTTGACGGGGATGCGGCGGGACGTCGTGCGGCTCGCCGGGCATTGGAAGCCGCTTTGCCACACGCCGAAGACAATAAGACCATCCAGTTTTTATTCTTGCCCACTGAACATGATCCGGATTCTTATGTTCGAGAATATGGAGTGGATGCTTTTTTGCAGGCAGTCAGCGGCGCCATGCCTCTATCACAGTTTTTGATTCAACAGGTTTGCGAAGATACCAATCTTAATAGTGCCGAAGGCCGCGCCCAGGCATTATTTCAGGCGCGTCCTTTGCTGAATCAGTTGCCACGCGGTGCTTTGCGTATGCAGGTAACACGTGAATTGGGACATCAGCTTGATACGCCGCATGAAGAAATTGATGCCTTGGTGCAAAGTTTTGCTGAGTCACATCCCAAGGCAGAGGCTTATGATTCCCGTCAATCTTCTGATCGGCGCGGCGTTGCAAATCAAGCCGGTTCTTTTAAGGCGGCTCAGAGCGGTAATCGCCAGGGCAAGTCATTCGGTAAGTTTTCAGGTAAAAATAGTTACGGTCGAGAAAAAATACCTGAGGGTGCCAATTTGCCAAGATTGGCACCAGAATCGCTCGAAAGCCGTGTCGTACAAGCCTTGCTTAGTCATCCTGATTGGTTTACTCAAATTTCACCTGGCTTACTGGGCTTATTGCGCGATGTTGAACTACAAGCCCAGGTTGGTAATTTGAATCATTTAATCAACTTGATAGAGCGATATCAGGTCAACAGTTCAGCGGCGCTCGGTGATTTATTGGCGCAGGACACCAATAGTCAACGCTATGAATTGGTTTATTTACCCTTGCTCACTAAACTTGTGAACGAAGAAATTATCCAACAAGAAGACGCTGAAATTGAGCAGCTTGAGTTTGAGGGGGCGCTTATCAAGCTTGAAAGAAAAATGATGGTGGATAAGGGTAACTTGCTTGCTAAACAAGGTGGCGAGGCTTATGAACAATGGTACCGACAATATAAAAATCAGGGAAATTAGCTAGCGCAAGGGCTTTTTGACTTGAAATCTGAAAATTTGACGCTAAATAGCTGTATAATCTAAGGTTTACTTTTTGACGCGCTGTTGCAAATTCGTGTCAGCGGGTTTCTTTCTGGTGGTCCCGGCAGTGAAGTCTGGGTCTGAATTGGTTTCTCAAGACGTCTGCTTGATTTTGTAGGTTGGAGAAAATACATGCCACAATCCAAATCTCAGGTCGCTCCTAAAACTGCTCCAAAAAGCAAGTCCAAGAGTGTGGTGACCAAGGAAAAAAGCCCTGCTAAAAAAGTGGAATCAAAAAAGGTGATCACAACCATTGCCGCTACCAAGTCAACCAAAGCTAGCAAATCGGCTACGGCTATCAGCAAGGTTGTAGAGAAAACTACCAAAATTGCCGGCGAAGTAAAAAAAGCGGCATCACCGGTTACGGTCGTTACGAAAAAGCTGGCAACCAAGGTATCGGCTAAAAATGCAAGTAAAGTAGATAGTCCAAGCGCCAAGAAAATTGAAACCGCTGCAAAACCTGCAGCTAAATCGGCGAAACCAAACTCTGCAGCAAAAACAGTTGCCGTTAAAACTGAAAAAGCAACATCAGTCAAACACGACGTACCCGTTGTTCAGGCCGATATCGCACAGCCAGAAATGGTTGTTGCAACAGGTCGACGAGGTCGCCCCAAAGGGGCAAAGTCTGGACAAACGGATGACTCCAAACACTCTATAGATGGTAAAGCTTTAATGGATTTAGAAACTACTTCGCAACCCCAGTTAACAGTGGCTGAACAGAAAAAACTCGATAAACAGAAAGTCAAAGACCGCAAAGCCAAAGAAAAAGCTTTGCTGAAAGATGCGTTGGCTTTGCCAACTGATACAGCTCAGGATCTGGAAGCGCGTCGTACCAAGCTTAAAAATCTGATCAAACTGGGTAAGGAGCGCGGCTTCCTGACCTATGCTGAAATCAATGACCATTTGCCCGATGACGTGGTGGATGCGGAAGCCATTGAAGGCATTATCAGTACCTTCAATGATATGGGTATTGCTGTGTATGACAAGGCACCTGATGCAGAAACCTTGTTGCTCAATGACAATGCGCCATCCATTTCCAGTGAAGAAGATGCTGAAGAAGAAGCTGAAGCTGCTTTGTCGACCGTTGACTCCGAGTTTGGCCGAACCACTGACCCGGTGCGTATGTATATGCGTGAAATGGGAACGGTTGAGTTGCTGACTCGTGAAGGCGAAATTGAAATCGCCAAACGGATTGAAGATGGTCTGAAACACATGGTGCAAGCAATCTCCGCTTGTCCAACCACGATTTCTGAAATTCTTGCTTCGGCTGAACGAGTTGAAAAAGAAGAGATTCGTGTTGACGAATTTGTTGATGGCCTGATTGATCCTAATGCCCTTGATGAAGGTGCACTGGCTGCGGAAGAGGAAGAGGAAATTATCGAGGAAGAAGAGCTTGATGATGAGGACGAGGATGAAGAAGAGGACGATGGTGCCGCTTCAGCCGCCGCTTCGGCTGCTCAACTTGAGCAACTCAAGCAAGATGCTCTGGAGAAATTCAGAAATATCAGCGATCTTTTTGACAAAATGCGTAAGGCATTTGAAAAAGATGGCTATAAGTCGAAAACCTATATTGGTGCCCAGGAAGCCATCACCAACGAATTGATGACGATTCGCTTTACCGCCAAGACGGTAGAACGGCTGTGCGATACGCTGCGTGCTCAGGTTGATGAAGTGCGTTCTATCGAGCGTCAATTATTGGCGGTTTGTGTGGATCGTTGTGGCATGCCACGACCACATTTCCTTAAGGTTTTCCCAGGTAATGAAACTAATCTGGAATGGGTTGACAAGGAAGTTGCGGCAAACCACCCGTATAGCGCCGTTCTGGGAAGAAATATTCCGACAGTCAAGGAATTGCAGCAAAAACTGATTGATCTGCAAGCCCGGGTTGTATTGCCATTGAAAGATCTGCGCGATATCAATAAACAGATGTCAACTGGTGAAGCCAAGGCGCGTCGCGCCAAGCGTGAAATGACCGAGGCGAACTTGCGTCTGGTGATTTCGATTGCCAAGAAGTACACCAACCGTGGCCTGCAATTCCTGGATCTGATTCAGGAGGGTAATATTGGCTTGATGAAAGCCGTCGACAAGTTTGAATATCGTCGTGGTTATAAGTTTTCTACCTATGCGACTTGGTGGATTCGTCAGGCAATTACACGCTCCATTGCTGATCAGGCGCGCACGATTCGTATTCCGGTGCATATGATCGAAACGATCAACAAGATGAACCGTATTTCTCGTCAGATATTGCAAGAAACGGGTATAGAGCCAGATCCAGCAACCCTGGCTGAGAAAATGGAAATGCCAGAGGATAAGGTTCGCAAGATCATGAAGATCGCCAAAGAGCCGATCTCCATGGAAACACCCATTGGTGATGATGATGATTCACATCTTGGCGATTTTATTGAAGATCAGATCACATTGGCACCAGCTGATGCGGCACTGCATGGTTCTATGCGCGATGTGGTCAAGGATGTGCTCGATTCATTGACACCACGTGAAGCCAAGGTTTTGCGGATGCGTTTTGGGATTGAAATGAGTACCGATCATACTCTCGAAGAAGTCGGTAAGCAGTTTGATGTGACCCGTGAACGAATTCGTCAAATAGAAGCCAAGGCTTTACGCAAACTGCGTCATCCAAGTCGTTCCGATAAACTCAAGAGTTTCCTTGAGGGTAACTAAGCCTTTAAGCTTGGCCCCCTAGCTCATGCTTGGTTAGAGCAGCGGACTCATAATCCGTTGGTGCCGTGTTCGACTCACGGGGGGGCCACCAATTAAATCAAGCCTTTAGGCCCGATTCACAAGATCGGGCCTTTTGCTTTCTTGTTTCATGAGAGTGCTGTGAAACCCAATTAGAAAATTTGTCTTCTCAAGGATCATTTTTAAAACACGGTATCAGAGCACAGCTTATTGGAAGTTTGGTAACAACGATGATTTCTATCCATCATTTATCTCATCCTAGCGCATGAGATGAGAAGAAATTGAACGAAAGCCCAGTTTGTATAGTTGGGCTTTTTTGTTTTTTACGCCCAACACTATTTGAATGAGTAAATGGTTACCTAATTTAACAATTGGAATTCATAGGCAGAGTGAATTGGCGTCATTCGTTAATTTTCGTTAATTTACTCATATGTATTGGTAACAGGTAACAACTGATTGCCTGCTCGTTGAGGATCGTCAATAGTCTAATTCTTGGGGGGAATGAAATGAAACATGGTTTTTCTTTCGCAGTAATTGGTTTGATTTTCCTTCTTGTCTCAGAGGTACAAGCAACCCCTATAACCTGGCTGCTCAGTGAGGTGACTTTCCGAGATGGTGCAACTGCATCAGGTTCATTTGTTTATGACGCCGACACCCACACCTATAACACTTGGGACATCATTACTACAACCACAGTCAATCCAAGTGCCATTGGTTTTGTTTCATTGAATGGTTTGGCATATACAACCAATAATCTCACTAATGCCTCTTCTAATCATTTTCTGAATGACACGACTTTCGGTATCAAATCGGGCGCATGTGTGAGTTGTCCCACTCATTCGGTAGATTCCACTGCCCAGTTTGGTCTGGTATTTAGTCAAGCCTTAAGTAATGCCGGTGGCACCGTATTATTAAAAACGATTGGCGGTGGAGGGTTTGAGTTTCAAGCAGGTGGTTTTAAATCCCGAGGAATTAATGGTGGTGCCGTCATGGCTGCTGTGCCTGAACCCGAAACTTATCTATTGATGATGTCAGGTTTAGGTGTATTAGGATGGGTGGTACGCCGTCGTCAAATGATCTAAGAAAGGTGGCTACCAAATATCCATAGCCGTTTTATGATTGCTTAAGGGTTTATTACATCCTTAAGGGCTTTGAGCGGTGTAAAAACAGTCACATTACTGGCGGCAATTAACATTTTTTTCCCGATCATCTTCTTCGGATCAATATTTGTAGAGGATAAGAGATTGAGCCGTTTACAGAATCAATTTCCAAGGTACTTTTGTTGAGACGACTCTGGCTGAATTTGGGAGCTGATCCACATCCACCATTACCTATCAGGCGCAAATAACGATCGATTAAATCTAATCCTTAGATTCCTTTTCGGCGTGATCGGTTGCGTTGAAACACAGTAGCAGCGCCAAGCAAAGAAATAGCGCTAGGGTAAACACAATGCCAGCCTGTTCAGACAGATGCGATACCGTATAGACCATCCCTACCCAAAACACGAATAACGCAGACATATAAGCCGCGATTACCAAATAGGCTGGAAACCCAGTTTTGACTTTCAGACCCGAGGCATGCGTCACAAACAAAAAGGTATTCATCGGAATGGAATAAGAAAAGCAGAATAGGGCAATTGTCAACTTGCCATCCAGTGTATTCAGCTGTAGCAAGGTAGTGACTACGCCCGCACCAACTGCAGCGGCGCCAGCCGATAATATTTGATCTTCAATCCAAGCAGTTTGCATATTCATTCTCTCAATTGATAAAAGTTGTCGTGCCACAATTAAAAGCAATTATTTTGATTTATTATGTATTTTATTTAATCAAATCCACGTTTCACACTATCGAAATATGACACTTATCAAATGCAAAGAATCCGATAACAGCTGAGCTACTGGCAGTCATGGCAGAAATATTATTGAACCGCTTTGCAGCAATCAGACGTGGCAGTGTTCTTTAAAGAGTCTCTCAAACTATCAAACTAAGTGTTTTCTATGCCTCTGCCATTTGATCCACTGCATGGTTTGGCGGTGACAGCTGATGTGTCCATCGCTGCACATAGTTCAACTGCTGCGCTGAAATCGCGCCAAAGCAAGCGCTTAACTGATTTAATCGTGACAGCAAAACAAAAGTCAAAGTTGTTTCAAGATTTGTTGAAAGAGATTGATCCTGCAACCGCAGGTATTGAGGATTTGCCCATTACACACAAAAAAGATCTGATGGCGCAATTTTCCAGTTGGGTAACTGATTCTGATATTCACTTGGCTTCATTACAAGATTTCGTAGCAGATGAGCGGTTGATAACAGTCCCCTATCTGGATCGCTATATGGTATGGGAAAGTTCTGGCAGTAGTGGGGAACCGGGTATCTTTGTGCAGGATGCCAAAGCTTTGGCTGTTTATGATGCGCTGGAGTTTTTGCGGCGCCCAGCGTTACGGCCTTGGCAGCGCTGGTGTGATCCTTTTTATTTAAATGAGCGCTTTGTCTTTATTGGCGCGATTGATGGACATTTTGCGAGTGTTGTCTCGATCAAACGATTGCAGCAATTAAATCCAGGCTTGTCGGAAGGTTTGCGTTGCCTGTCCTTTTTGCAGCCAACTCATCAATTGGTCGCACAGTTGCAGGCATTGGTACCCACGATTATTTCAACATATCCGAGTGTGGCAGTCTTATTGGCGGAAGAATGCCGTGCTGGTCGGCTCAATATCAGGCCAAAAGAGATATGGACAGGTGGTGAAACCTTTTCCTCACCGATGCGCCATTTTGTGCAGGAAGCCTTTGCCTGTCATGTGGCCGATAGCTATGGTGCATCGGAATTCTTGCCAATTGCGGCTGAATGCCGATATGGGCATTTACACTTGAATAGTGATTGGGTGATTCTGGAATCGGTCGATCAGCAGGGACGGGTGTTACCCGCCAATGTGACAGGGGCAACGACATTATTGACCAATCTTGCCAATCATCTGCAACCACTGATTCGTTACGATTTAGGCGATCACGTCACCTTGCATTCTGCCTGCTGTGAATGTGGTTCATCGCTGCCATTGATTGAAGTGCAAGGACGCAATGATGAAACTTTGCGTTTAGGTAATCCTGGCGCTCAACAAGTACAACTACTGCCATTGGCACTCAGTACAATTCTTGAGCATGAAGCAGGGTTGTATGATTTTCAACTGACCCAAAAAGGCCCATGCGAATTATTGCTGTGTACAGAGCAAAATGGTCGTGCTGTTACGCAGTCCTTGCAGCGTGCCAAAGTCATGCTGGCCAATTATCTTGCTTTGCAAGGTATTGGGGATGTCCATATTCATTGTCATAGTGGTGCCTCGATTGCTCGTGGCCGCAGTGGCAAAGTGCAGCGTGTCATTGCCATGACATCATTCCTGAATAAGTAGATTGTCTCTCAGGCTTCGGTTTGCAAATCGGGAATATGATTGAATGCGATGCGCATTGGTGCTTCTTCAAGTGCTGCATGGGCTCCGGCAAAAAAGACAGTATGTTTGCCATAGCGAATATTGAGATCATCCAGAGTTTGGTAAAGCGCATCCTGACGATGACCAGGATCGAATAACGAACCATTTTGATATTGTGCTTCTTTCAGGTCAAACAATGCCATACCGACAGCACTCGGCGTAGGGTGCGGGCTGGGTAGACTGGACCAGAGATGATCAAGTGCCCTTATAAAGTTGACGGTGTGTTGCGTATGCGGCAAGCTCACTTCTTTTTTCCATACTAAACGTCTGCCCCTTGAATCGCGTTCAGTAAATTTGATATGAACGCTTAACGTACCCGCTAAAAGTTCAATTTTGCGCAAGCGCATCGCCGCTTTTTGTGTCAGACGGTTCAGCACACCATAGGCTCCCTGAGCGTTTCTCAGGCGTGGTGGTAATACATGCGAGTGTGATAGTGTGCTTCGTTGCGAGTTCAGGCTGGGTGTCTCTAAGCCATGTAGTTTGGCATGAAAATGTTGACCTTCAATACTGCCCCACATTTTCCCTAGTTCGTCACTACTGATCTTCCATAGGTCCTGCATGGATTGCACACCGTATTGATTCAAGCGGATGGCCATGCCAGGCCCAATACCGGTCAAGGCATTGATTGGGAGTTTGAGTAAAGGTCCAGGTAAATCGCTGTGTTGAAGAATGACCAGACCATCCGGCTTTTGAAGATTGGAGGCCGTTTTGGCCAGAAACAGATTGGGTGCAATACCAATCGATGTTTTCAGACATTGACCTAATCCCGATTCGAGTGCCGTCTTGATTTGAGCCGCTTTTTCACGTGCAGCATCAGGATGGCGCCAGCGAACCGGTAACTCACACGCCATTTCATCAATCGACATGACTTTGCTGACCGGCAGAATAGTATCGATTATCTCAATGGCAGCGTGATGAAATTTCACATACAGATCATGACGTGCTGGCACAAAGATGATATTGGGGCAGCGTTGCCTTGCTTCGGTAACCAGGGTGCCAGTTTTGACCCCCCATTGTTTGGCTTCATGGCTGGCCGCAATGCAGCAGGTGGTTTCAGCCACGACGGGTACAACGCCAACCGGCTGGTCGCGTAATTTTGGGTTGACTTGCTGTTCAACCGAGGCGAAATAGGAGTTGAAGTCGATAACGATAATCTGCAGGCTCATTGCGTCATTATACTGTATATATATACAGTATAATGACATATCGTTTGACACATGCCATGGTGATTCTTTACAGATAGATCATTATTGGTAACAAGATCCTGTAAGCATTTGATACAAGCGTAATAGCGTGCAATTTGTCAGTCTTTTACCCCATGACAATCGCTAGACTCCGTCACATAACTTTGGGGAGTTAAATAAGATGATTTCGGGGCGCTTATTACAGGATTGCTATCCTGAAAAACTGTTAGGCACAGGTGCCAGCACCCAATTAGCCAATAAACCGGTACGGGTAATAGTGGGTAGGGCGATGATCGGACTGTCAATATCAGCTTTGGCGCTGGTATTGTCCGGTTGCGGTGGCAGTGGTGGTAGCAGCAGTAGTGCTTCGGACGTACCCACTGCGACAGGTGTTGCCGGTCCAGGCAGTACCGAAGCTCAGGCTGCTGCGGCTGAACCAGATCAGCCAACCAGTTCCGAGGATGCCATACGGATGCTCAGTCAGGCCAGTTTTGGCCCGACCGAAAGCACCATCGCTCAGGTGCAAAAGCAGGGTCCTAAAAAATATGTATTGGGGCAATTTGCGGAAGCACCATCCTTGTATGTTTCCGGCGGTGATGACCAGATCAATACGCATATCGGCGACTTCTGCAAGGATCTCAATATTGGTGACAATTGTTGGCGTGATTATTATTCCGCTCAGCCCATGTCCTGGGATTTTTATCATAATGGCTTAAAGGGCACTGATCAGCTACGTCAGCGCATGGCTTTTGCGCTGAGCCAGATATTTGTGGTTTCCAATCATGAAGTATCCGGTACCTATGGTTTGCGTGACTATCACCAAATGTTGCTCAATTCAGCTTTTGGCAATATGCGCGACTTGCTTAAAAAAGTGGCGTTGCATCCAGTGATGGGTGTGTACCTCAATAACGTCAATAATGATAAATCCGATCCGAATGAAAACTTTGCACGTGAGTTGATGCAACTGTTTTCCATTGGTGTGTGTGAGCTCAATAACGACGGCACGTTGAAGAGTGGTGCCTGTCAGGCTACTTACGATAATGCGATGGTACGTGAATACGCTTATGCACTGACTGGTTGGACTTATCCAGAAGGTGGGCAAGGCCAATGGCGCTCAAAGTGGTTTAACTACACCTATCTGAAAGGTCAGATGGTGAGCAAGGTGGCCGGACATGACACGGCTGAGCATAAATTGCTCAGTGGCGTCGTGGTGCCTGGTGGTGTGACAGCCGATGCGGCTATCGACAAGGTGATAGACAGTCTGTTCAATCATCCCAATATTGCACCATTCATGGCGCAGCGCTTGATCCAGTTTTTGGTGACTAGTAACCCAAGCCCGGCTTATGTGGCACGGGTTAGTGCGGCATTCAATAGTGGTGTGTCGGCTGATGGCGGAATTGGTAGTGGCGCACGTGGTGACATGAAAGCAGTCATTGCGCAAATTTTGCTCGATAAGGAGGTTCGTGGCGATACGCCAACTGATCCCAACTTTGGCAAGCTGCGTGAGCCAGTGTTGTATCACCTTGGTTTTTTACGGGCGATGAATGGCACCACCGATGGTGATCCGTTTTACTGGTTGGGCACTGGGGTAGGACAGCAGGTATTTAATTCACCTTCAGTATTTAATTTTTATGCGCCCGATTATCCATTGCCGGGTGTTGCTGGCAAGTTGGGGCCGCAGTTTGGGTTGGAAAATGAAAACACCACGCTGGCACGGATGAACTTTTTTAATAGTTATGTGTATTGTTATAACAGCAATCTGGCTAATGATTGGTGCCCCAAAGCAAGCGATACCCCTCCTTTGGGTGCGACGGCCACAGGCACCCGTGCCAACCTGGGTAGTTTTGAAATCTACGCCGATGACCCGGCGGTGTTAGTGGACAAAATCATTCAAGTCTCGGGTACTACCGGTATGCCAGGTAGCGATCGCCAGTTGATCATTGATGCGGTCAATGCCTGGACCATTGCCAATGCCAAAAACACTTACAAGACCGAGCGCGTCAAGACCGCTGCTTACATGGTCTTTGCATCCCCGTATTACGCCATTCAACGTTGAGGTAGGCCATGAATCGTCGAACATTTTTGCAACAGGGGCTCGCGCTCGGTGCCTTGTCCAGCATGAATCTGCTGAGCGTTGGAGAAGCGCAGGCGCAGGCCAGCGGTTATCGTGCGCTGGTTTGTATTTTTCTGTTTGGTGGCAATGATGGCAATAACACCATTCTGCCTTTGGATAGCACTGGTTGGAACAACTATAGCAATGTGCGGGGCAGCAGCCCGGTTGGTTTGAATCGCGCCGATATTGTGCAACTGGATGCCAATTTTGGTTTGCATCCTTCATTAGCGGCACTCAAATCGGTGTGGGATGATGGTGGCTTGACTGGTGTTTTAAATGTTGGCCCGCTTGCCGAGCCGCTCACAAAAAATGATTATCTCAATGCCAAGAGTCTGGGCAAGGTGATACCGGAAAGTCTGTTTTCTCATTCGGATCAACAAGCCCAATGGGAAAATGGTACGGCCAGCGTGGTAGAGCGGACCGGTTGGGGTGGTCGTACGGCGATGCAGACCAGCGGTAGCCAGGTCATGTCTTTGGGTGGTAATAATCACTTTTCTCTCAGCGCCTTGAGTGGTCCATTGGTCTTGCCTGGCCCGGGCGGCAGTCTGGGGCTGGAAGGCTATTATGGTTATCAGAATGCCTTGCGCAAAAGTAATCTGGCGACCATCATCAACAATGCCAATAGCGGTGCTAATCTGATGTTGAAGTCCTTTACCAATATTCAGAATAACGCTTTATCAAAAGGTGCGCAGTTGACGCCGATTTTGCAAACCCGCCCAACCCAGGGCGGTAATAGTGAAATTGACGCAGCCTTTGCCCCGGTGATTTCTGGTACCTCACTGAAGAGCGATCTGGCTGGCCAGTTGTATCAGATTGCCAAGTTGATTAAAAATCGTGGTGGTGCCAGTCAGCAAATTTTCTTTGCCTCATTGGGTGGCTTTGATACGCATGACAATCAGCCGGAACGTCAGTCAGCCTTGCTGCAAACTTTGGGTGATGCCATGGCCGCGTTTTATAACGCCACCAAGGCTTTGGGCGTAGCGCAAAATGTCACGGCATTTACCGAGGCCGATTTTGGACGCACGCTCAAACCCAACTCAAGTAGTGGTACTGACCATGCCTGGGGCAATCATCAGTTTGTGATGGGTGGTGCGGTACAAAACCAGCAGATGGTGGGTACCTTGCCGGAACTGGTTTTGGGTGGGGCTGACGATGTGGGTAAAGATAGTTGGGAATTGCATGGTCGCTGGATTCCCAGGATTTCTGTCAGTCAGATGGGGGCGACCCTGGCTAAATGGTATGGTCTGAACGATACGCAACTGGCTCAGGTGTTTCCAAGTCTGGTCAAGTTTCCGGTCAAGGATCTGGGCTTTATGGTCTAGCGTTGTTTGTATACTATAAGGGGGTATAAAAAATACCCCTTTATTTACGCACTATATAGCTTAATTATCAACTATACATATCAGTAGTATGCCATTTTTCAAGCTATTTTCCGTTTAAATGGCATCAAGCAGCAACCTTCATTTTTGTTGAGAAATTCAACAAAACAGGGCATCAGGCCTGTTCCAACTGCTCCAATGTCTCTTGCAATTCCAACCAGCGCATTTCCAGCGTTTCCAACTCTGCCTGCTTGTTGCTTTGTTCCTTGATGGCTTCGGTCAGTTTGGCTTTATTGGCATCGCTATAACTGCTTTCATCAGCCAGATAGCTGGTGAGCTCGACCAGACGAGCTTGCAGATTTTGTAAATTGGTTTCGACTTTTTTCAATTCATTGAGCAAAGGCTTTTTTTGTGCCGACAAAGCCTGGCGGGCTTGCGCCGCTTCTTTGCGATCCAGTTTGCGCAAATTGCCTGAGGCATCATTGCTAGCTGGATTAGTGACAGCGCCATTGTTGGTGGTAGCGGGCGCAGAAATTTGCACCTGCTGTGCCTGAGTGCGGGCGTTGAGCCATTCACGGTAATCATCCAGATCACCATCAAATGGTTTGACCTGGCCATCGGCCACCAGCCAGAACTCATCGCAGGTAGCACGCAAGAGCGCGCGATCATGCGATACCAGGAGCATCGTGCCTTCAAATTGAGCCAGTGCCAGCGTCAACGCTTCACGGAGTTCCAGATCAAGGTGATTGGTTGGCTCATCAAGCAGCAGCAAATTGGGTTTGAGCCAGACCGTTAAAGCCAAAGCCAGTCGGGCTTTTTCACCACCTGAAAAGGGTTCAATGGCTTGTGTGGCCATGTCACCGGCAAATTTAAAGCGGCCCAAAAAGTCGCGTAATTCTTGTTCGCGCGTATCCGGTGCGAGGCGTGCCAAATGTTGTAGGGCTGAATCATCAGGGCGCAGCGTTTCAAGTTGATGCTGGGCAAAATAACCAATGGCCAAACCTTTGCCCAGTGTGACCTCACCACTCAAAGGGGCAATTTCCTGAGCCAAGGTTTTGATGAGCGTTGATTTGCCCTGACCATTGGCACCCAGCAAACCAATCCGCTGACCTTGCTGCAGTGATTGAGAAATGTGCTGCAAGATGACAATCTGCTTATTGGCAGTATCGTCGGTAACTTGCTGAACCTGATAACCACAGTTCACGGTATCCAAACGCAGCAAGGGATTGGGTGCGGCATTGGCTTCGGCAAAGCTGAAGGTGAAGGCGGTTTCATCGCGCACAGCGGCAATCTTTTCCATGCGTTCCAATGCCTTGACCCGACTTTGCGCCTGTTTGGCCTTGGTGGCCTTGGCCTTGAAACGATCAATAAAACTTTGCAAATGCGCCACTTGCTGTTGTTGCTTGGCATAGGCCGCGGCGGCTTGTTCGCGTTGGGTGGCGCGTTGCACTTCAAACGAGGAATAATCGCCGGTATAGAGTTTGAGCTGGGCGTCTTCAATATGCACAATGGCGGTACAGATTGCATCCAGAAATTCCCGGTCATGGGAGATCACAATCAGCGTACCGGTATAGCGCTTGAGCCAGTCTTCCAGCCAGACAATGGCATCCAGATCCAAGTGATTGGTGGGTTCATCGAGCAGCAGCAAGTCGGACGGGCACATCAGCGCTTGGGCCAAATTTAAGCGCATCCGCCAACCACCCGAAAAACTCGCCACTGGGCGCTCCAGAGCCGCCAGTGTAAAGCCCAGGCCGAGTAACAAAGCTGAAGCCCGTGAGCGGGCTGTATAACCATCGGCATCGGCATAATCAGCATGTAGATGCGCCAGTTCTTCACCGTGCTCATTGGCCGGATGCGCTTCCAGCTCGGCCATCCGTAAAGTCAGCTTATGCAAACGAGTATCACCCTGCAACACATAGTCGAGCGCGACCATATCCAATGCCGGGGTTTCCTGTGCCACATGGGCAACTTGCCAGGTTGGTGGAAAAGATAATTCACCACCATCGACTTGCAATTCATTGCGCAACAGGGCAAAGAGGCTGGATTTGCCCGCACCATTGGCACCGACCAGACCAACCCGTTGAGCTGGGTTGATGGTGACCGTTGCGCTGGACAAGAGCGTTTTAAGGCCACGCTGCAGCATGACCTGGGTGAGTTTAATCATGACCGGATGGTTTTTATAATCAAGACAAATCTGCGGCGTGTACCAGGAAGACCATATCATCACCGCCCGAGGTGGATAGCCAGGTCATGGGCAATTCCGGAAAGGCGGCTTCAACATGGGCACGTTCATGGCCCACTTCAATCACCAAAATACCTTTGCGGGTCAGCCGTGGTTTGGCTTCAGCAATGATGCGCCGGACAATGTCCATGCCATCTGCACCACCTTCCAGTGCCATTTGTGGTTCGTGGCGATACTCATCAGGCAGATTGAGCATGCTGTCAGAATTGACATAAGGCGGATTGCTGAAAATCAGATCAAATTTCCGTTTTGGTACTTTGGCATAGACATCGGAATGAATCAGTCGGATGCGTTCCAGTAATTGATAATTACGCACATTGATGTCGGCAACCTGCAAGGCCAGTTCGGATAAATCGGTCGCATTGATCAGTGCATTGGGAAAGGACTCTGCAGCCAGGATGGATAAACAGCCCGAGCCAGTACAAAGCTCAAGGACATGTTTAACGCCGAGTGGATCTTCAATCCATGGCGCAAATTGTTCGCGCAATAATTCGGCAATAAAGGAGCGTGGCACAATCACTCGCTCATCCACATAAAAACGGTAATTACCTAAAAATGCTTCATTGGTCAGATACGCCGCTGGCATATGTTCATCAGCGCGCCGATCAATCTGTTTGAGGACATGAGCGACTTCATCACTAAGCAGCTTGGCATCCAGAAATGGCTCAAGCTGATCAATCGGCAAATCCAGCGTTTTAAGGATTAGATAAACCGCTTCATCAAATGCATTGTCACTACCATGCCCAAAATGCAATTGGGACTGATTGAAACGGCTGACTGCATAACGCAGCAAGTCACGAATCGTGAGCAATTGCTTCAAGCGTTTATCTTTGGGCTTTTTACTGGTTTTATCGATGAGCGGGTTTTTCATATTTATTTGATGAGTCTTTCCAGAACACCACGATAGATGTTCTTGAGTGGATCAATGAATTCAATCTCAATGTGTTCATTGATTTTGTGAATGCTGGCGTTGGGCGGACCAAACTCGATCACTTGCGGGCATATTTGGGCAATAAAGCGGCCGTCGGAGGTTCCGCCCGTCGTTGAAAGTTCAGTTTCGAGTCCGGTTTCAGCCTGAATAGCAGCTGCCAATGCGGTTGAGAGATCGCCACGTTCGGTCAAAAAGGGTTTACCACTCACGCTCCATTGCAGATCATAGTCAAAGCCAAATTGATCAAGCAACGCATGAACACGTTGTTGCAGGCTTTCTACTGTATTTTCAGTTGAAAAACGAAAGTTGAAATCGATCACGACTTCACCCGGGATGATATTGCTGGCACCGGTGCCAGCATGAATATTGGAAATTTGCCAGGTGGTCGGGGGAAAAAATTCATTACCCTTGTCCCATTCAGTTTGTACCAGTTTGGCAAGTGCTGGTGCAGCCAGATGAATCGGATTGCTGGCCAGATGCGGATAGGCAATATGGCCTTGTACGCCTTTAACTGTCAATTTGCCAGACATGGAGCCACGCCGGCCATTTTTGACCATATCACCCAATAATTTGACTGAGGTTGGTTCACCCACGATGCAGTAGTCAAGCCGTTCATTGCGCGCTTTCAACAGCTCGCATATTTTGATGGTGCCATCGGTGGCCGGGCCTTCTTCGTCGCTGGTGATCAGATAGGCAATCGAGCCTGTATGTTGGGGATGTTGGCTGATAAATTCTTCGGTGGCCACAATGAATGCCGCCAGTGAAGTTTTCATATCCGCCGCACCACGTCCATACAAACGCCCATCCCGCAGGGTTGGCGTAAAGGGGGCCGAGTCCCACTGTTCCAATGGCCCGGTTGGCACGACATCGGTGTGACCGGCAAAGACCAGTAAAGAACCCGATGTACCTGCTGTTCCTGTTTTACGTGCCCAAAAGTTAGTCACACCATTGCTGATAACGGCTTCACAACTAAATCCAAGCGCCTGCAAACGTTGTTGCATCAGCTCCTGACAACCTTGATCTGCGGGCGTGACAGAGTCGCGGGCTATCAGGTCAAGTGTTAAAGCCAGGGTAGGAGAGGAAGCGCTATGTGGCATGATCGAAAGAGTTAATGAAGTAGCAAAAATAAGTAAGGACAAATTGTCCTGATAATCAAATATTGAAACTATTTTATTTTAAATGGCTTAATGCCATTCCTTGCACAAGTGATTGATCACTCTAAAAAGACAATCCCCGCCTGAGCGGGGATTGCTGGTACAAAACAGTTTAGAAATTAACGACCACGAAACCCGCTGTTACGTGGTGCACCGCCAAAATTGCCACGTGGCGCATCGCCACCAAAACCTGAGGAGCGGCGTGGTGCTTCTGAACGATTGCCTGGACGACCTTCACCGCGGTTAGCGCCATAACCTTCAGCACGATTGCCATCGACTGCAGCGCGTGGTGCGTCGGAACGGAAACCTTCGCTACGGCCAGCATAGCTACCACCGCCATTGCCAGCACCGTTGCCACGGTAACCACCGGGTTTTGCGCCAGGGTTAGATGGGCGACCGCCACCAAATGAGCCAGAGCCGGAACGGAAACCTGCACCGGAACGTGGACGGTTGCTGTCAGGACGTGCGCTACGCTTGGGTTCCAGACCTGGAATGACTTCCACTGGAATTTGCGTCTGTGTGAAACGCTCAATCTTTTTCACTTGGGCAGATTCGGAGTGATGTGCCAGGCTGATTGCCACGCCATCACGGCCAGCACGACCGGTACGACCAATTCGATGCACATAATCTTCAATCACGCGTGGCAAATCGTAATTGAATACGTGGGTAATGGTTGAAATATCAATACCGCGTGCGGCCACGTCGGTTGCAACCAGTACCTTGACACGACCTTGACGCAAGGCTGTCAAAGTACGGTTACGCGCACCTTGATGCATGTCGCCATGCAAGGCAGCCGTTGCAAAACCAGCATCGGCCAATTGGTCAGCAATGCTTTCGGAATCACGCTTGGTCGAAGTGAAAACAATCGCCTGGTTGATGGATGCATCACGCAGGCAATGTTCCAGCAAACGATTTTTATGGGACTGGTCATCAGCCATGTGAATGTGCTGGGCAATATTGGTTTGCTTGGATTGGGCACCAGTGATCTTGATCGTCTGGGCATTAGGCGCCAGTTTTTTGGCCAGCTGATCCATCATGCCATCCAGTGTTGCTGAAAACAGCAAAGTCTGACGCGTGGCTGGTGTGGCATTGGCAATCATCTCGATATCTTCCACAAAGCCCATGTCAAGCATACGGTCGGCTTCGTCAAGTACCAGAATTTCAAGTTTGGACAGATCAATTTTCTTGTTCTGGATGTGATCAATCAGACGACCCGGTGTTGCTACCAGAATTTCAGGGTTTTTGGACAACAATTGCAGCTGTTTAGGGTAGGGCATACCACCCAAAATGGAGACAGCACGCAGACGGCGCACGTTTTTACCGTATTTTTCGGCCGCATCGGTCACTTGCTGAGCCAGTTCACGAGTTGGTACCAATACCAGCATACGGGGTTCAGCACTGGTAAAACGAGGACGACGATCGCGGTCACCGCGCTCGCTACGACCTTGTGCAGGACGGGCTTCGGCAGCACCTTCTTTGACGCGTGGCTCACCTGGTTGCAGTGAAAAACGTGTCAGCGCTGGCAGCATGAATGCAGCAGTTTTACCTGAACCAGTTTTACTGGAAACGATCAGGTTACGGCCGGCCAATGCGGCAGGAATGGCCTGCGCCTGAACGGCAGTAGGTTCGGTATAACCCGACTCGGTCAAGGCTTTGGCAATGGCTTCGGGAATGCCCAATTGTACAAACGCATTAGGCGTGTTTGCTGCATCAGATGAAACAGTGGCTTCTTCAGCAAAAATGCGAGTAGCGAGGTTTTCTAAAGGTAGGGACGTGTTTGATACAGGAGAATCAGAGTTCTGAAACATGTATGACTTTCAAATATGACGTGCTTGCAATCTTGAATGAGAAGATGATTACAAGGCAGGCCGGTGAATAAAACGTTTGCGGCCTGCTGGTCACGAATGCATGACGCCAAATTTGCGCAATGCACGTTTGAAACTGGAGAAATCAAACTTCTAATGAAACTTTGAAACCAGTTAGATAGCTACTTTAAAACAGGTAACTACTCAGAGGAGGACGCTCAACAACTACAGTCTTAAACTGTTAGGCGCATTATATGCTATTGCAGTGCATCATGCAGCACTTATTTGATATTTGTTGTGTATTGCATGAGATGCGAAGCGGTTTTGTATCATCATTGTGCTTTAATTTCGCTGATGAAACGGGCAATCGATGTGTTTGAAAAGCCAGGCAGGCAGATTGTTAGCCAGTTGTATTAACGTGCAAATTCGTGTGATTTGATAAACCACACGGCTCAACTAATGACTAAGCACAGATGGTGATTGCGAGTGCGTCTTATCCACCGATATAACTGAATAGCGATAATTGCGACAACATGCTGTAAGACTTTTGGGCGGCCTGTAGCGCAACCGTCTGTTTGGTGAGGTCAACCGATGCTGCTGCATAATCCACGTCCGTAATAGCGGATAGACGAGCCGTATAGTTATAACCCGCATCTGTCTGCAAAGAGGTGAGTGAGTCGACTTCCTTGGAGCGGGCGCCAATGCGGGTACGGGCTGCGGAAACACTATCACTGGTCTGATCACTCAAATTGATCATATTGTTGAGCATGGTTTTCAGTTTGGCTTTATCGGCATCGGTACTGATGGGTTGACTCAACAAATTGGAGAGCTCGGTCAAGCCAGTGAAAATGTCTTTATTGGTGGCGGGTTTGACATCAAATACATCACCTGAAGCCGGGTTCCCGGTGATGGTCATTTCCATACCATCGATACTCAGAACCGAGCCACTGGCGTATGTGCCAGAGCTGACCGTGGTGCTGGTGGTGGTATTGACGATTTGATAACTATTGGCGCTGGTAAATTGCACTTGATAGTTATTGCCTGTCAGTAAAGAGGCATTGGCCACCCGACCGACCATGGCAACTGCGCTGCCGGTATTGGCTACGGCGGGTTGAATATCAAAAATACCATTGCCAGTCTTGGTGCGCATGAACAAATCAGCACCATTTTCATTTAACTGCATATTGCGATTGCCTGAAACCTGAACAGAACGCGAACCCTGATCGCCGTTATAGGCAACCCCACTCACTGTTTGTGAAAAAGGGGCAGTATTGTCAGCATTGCCACCAAACAAATAGAACCCGGCACCGTCGCGCGAGTTGGCCAACCCCATGAGATTGCCCAGTTTTTGCTGCAATTCCTGTGAAATTGAATTGCGTTCCGAGTTGCCATAAGTACTGTTGCCAGCCTGTACCAGCAAGCTGCGGATATCACTCATTGAATCAGTCATGGAACTGAGCACCGATTCAGATTGCGAGAGTTGGGATTGCGCAGCAGACAGATTATTTTTATATAGTCCGGTCAAGTCCAGAGACTGTTGTAATCGCAATGCCTGATCGGCACCAACTGGATCATCAGCCGGTGTCAGCAATTTTTTGCCAGATGACATCTGCTGTTGTACCTTGTACAGATTACTCTGCTGATCCGACATTGCCCTGGCGCTGGTGTCGTAATACTGTCTGGTGGAAATGCGCATAGTGATTACCTGCTCTCAGTTATTTCATCATGTTGATGACTTCATCAAACAGCTGCGAAGCTATCGAAATCATTTTGCCGGCAGCCTGATAGGCTTGTTGGTATCGAATCAGATTGGCAGCTTCTTCATCCAGATTGACACCTGATAAGGAGTCCCGCTGCGTCTGGGTCTGTTCCGACAAGGTGGCTTGCGCCTTGCTCGATGTTTCCATCTGACGGGTTGTGCCACCCACGGCTGTTACCATGGAACCAAAGGTATCCATCAGACTGCTATTGCCGTTATTGAATAGTTTTTGCGTTTGTAGGCCTGCCAGAGCCAGCACATTGCCACTATTGCCTGATGGGCTGCTGGTATGTGTGATATTGAACACATCATTTTTTGCCATGGCACCCGTGATATTGACTGACCAACCGTTCATGGAAATCTTGCCATCCGTAGGTAGGGTTGCCGCCGCACTGACGGTATCCAGCAAACCATCGCCATTGGCATCCACACCGGTACGAATCACATACTGAGTGCCCGAGGTAAATTGAATTTGTACTGGACTGCTATAGTCTGCACCGGATGGAATTGGCACAATCGGTGTGGCAGCAGAAATTTTTGCGGTACCGGTATTGCTTAATGCTGCTGAGCTGCTCACCGGTGATGCTGCTGCAATCTGAGTCGGGTCGTTAACAGCCAAAGACAAATCGCGTGTCGAATTGGCATAAGGTTGAATCAGGAAACTGTCACCCAGATTGGGGGTACCACCACTCAGCGTAAATTGAAGCCCGTCGACCGCGAGCGGGTAGCTCGCGGGTTGGGCACTCGCCATCTGCTTGCCATCGGATAGCCGGGTCACGTTATAGTTAGATCCGTCATAACTGAGACGGTAATCACTTGCGACAAGCTTCGAGTAATCGGACACCGACACACTGACAGAGGCAGTCGACGTATTGTCCATATTGCGCAGGACCTGGGGCTGAGCTTCGGTAAAGTAGCTGGTGCCAGCATTACCATTCAGATCCAGACCTGCTTTATGCTGCTCATTAAACGTATGAGCAAACGTGGCAGCAATTCTGCCTAATTCATTTTCAGCAGGGGTAAGACTTTTGTCACGAAACGTCATGGCACCAGTGATATTGCCCATGCCTAGGTCAGAAATACTGAATTTAGTCACAGTACTGCCATTGGACACACCGACTGCCAGACGTGCCGCATTTTCTGGATCAGGATAAGTGGTCAAATCAAAAGACTTGCTGCCGACCACCAAAGATTGGCCCGAACCCAAAAACAAATTGATTGAGCCATCATCCTGTTTGACGGTGGTAATGCCAATTTCCTTGGATAAATCGGACAACAGACCATCGCGTTTATCCAGCAGATCGTTAGGGGTTTGACTTTGCTGACCACTGGCTGTGGCCAGGGCAATCTGTTTATTCAAGTCGGCGATTTGGGTGGCATAGCCATTGATGTTTTGTACCGAATTTTTAATCTGGGTATTGGTCGCAGCTTCCAGTTCATCCATGCGTCCTTGCAATAAGGCAAAACGGTCAATCAAAGTTTGGCTGGATGACAACATGCTTTGGCGCGCCGAGGTGCTGCCAGGATTTTGGCTGACGTTATTCACACCGGAAAAAAAATCCGTCAGAGCCGGTTGTAAACCTGCCGAGCTATCTGAAAGTACATTATCAAGTTGGCTGACCGAGTTGTAATAGGTGTCGTAATAGCTGCCACGTGATTTGGATTCACGCACCTGGCTTTCCAGAAAGTCATCATAAGATCGGCGAATCGTGCTGATCTCGACGCCTTTACCCAAATAACCACCACCGGTAAATTGCGCAATCGCGGTCGTCTGAATTAGCGACTGACGGCTGTAGTTGGGTGTGTTGGCATTGCTGATGTTGTGCGAAGTCGTCTGCAAGCCAATATTGGCTGCATTCAACGCACTGATACCTAATGAAAGTATGGAAGAGGCCATGATGGGATCCCTGTTATCTATATCGGCTTACGGCCTGTGTTTGCCAAACTTGAGTGAAATATGTTTCATGGTGTGTAATTTTTTGCCAGTCAATTGATTAAACTGCCACGCGTAAGGTGCGATTGATGGTGCTCGTCAGCTTGTTGGCGTAGTTGGGGTCGGTGGCATAACCGGCTTTTTGCAGATTGCTGGCAAATTGCGCTACCGAGCCGCTACTGTTCAAGGCTTTCTGATAACGCGGGTTATTCTTGAGCAGATTGGCGTAATCGGTAAAGGCTTCGGCGTAGGAACCATAGGCACGGAAGTTTTCACGTGATTTGGTTTTTTCACCCTGTACATATTCGGTGGTCATGGAGGTTGCGACCGCACCTTTCCAGCCCTTGTCGGCCTTGATACCAAACAGGTTGAAGCTGGTCGAACCATCGATTGCCTTGATTTCACTTTTGCCCCAGCCACTTTCCAGGGCAGCCTGTCCCAAAATGAATTGGGCGGGCACACCGGTCGACTGTTCGGCTGCTTTGGCCGCGGCCCAATGCTGCTGGACAAAGGCATCGGCCTTGGGATCGGCAGCTGATGTGTTACTTGATTGATAAGCTTTGATGGCCGAACTACTTGGTGCAATCGGTGTTTTATCTTGTAATTGACGGCTGCTGCCCAGATTATTCAGACCGCGCATGCCATCCGGCAAATTGGTGCCAATTTCGCCAAGCAACTGACGGGCAATGATATTGGCCAGACCCATGCCCTTGCTACTGCTCATGGATTGCACCATCTGCTCGTCGAGCATCCCCTGATAAGAGCGTGAGGCATCCGACGAAAATGGATCCTCTTGTGGCGTGGCATCGCGCATCGACTTCATCAGCAGATTCATGAATACGGCTTCAAATTGCTTGGCGGCGGCCATGGCGGCTTGTCGGCGCGTTTCGGGTGAGTCGGCCTTGGCATCGCGTTTGAGTGATTCCAGTGCGTTGGCATCCAATGCCAAACGGTTACTGCTTAGCTGATTGGCTGAGGTCAATGATGAGAGGGCTGCCGGATCAAGACCGTTCATGGCGTGTCCTTAAATGATTTCCAGCTCGGCGCGTAACGCGCCGGAAGCTTTCATGGCTTGCAAAATGGCGAGCAAGTCTTGCGGGGTAGCACCAATCGTATTGAGTGCCTTGACCACATCGGCCAGCTTGGCACCGGCTTGCAAATACATCACCTGACCACCATCCTGCTTGATTTGAATGTCGGCTTTTTCAGTTACCACCGTCTGACCATTGCTGAATGGGGCGGGCTGGCTAACGGAAGGCGTGGAATTGATTGTCACCGACAGATTGCCATGCGCTACTGCGCAAGGCTCCAATGTCACAGCCTGGTTCATGACTATCGAGCCGGTACGGGCATTGATAATGACCTTGGCTGCGCCGATTGAGCTGGCAATTGGCAAGTTTTCAATTTGCGCCAGAAAGGCCACGCGTTCATTGCTGTCCATCGGTGCCTTGACTTCAATCACGCGGCCATCCAGGGCCTGTGCGGTACCCGGTGCAATGGCGCCGTTGATGGCTTCGGCTACTTTACGGGCGGTACCAAAGTCCATATTATTGAGTTCAAAGGTGAGCACTGGCGCAGTGGCAAAGGGTGAGGCGACTGCGCGCTCAACCGTAGCGCCGGCAGGAATGCGCCCCGATGAGAGCTGGTTGATTTGTGCCTTGGAACCACCGGCCGATGCGCCAGCACCGGCAATCACCACATTACCTTGACCAATCGCATAAATCTGACCATCGGCACCTTTGAGTGGCGTCATCAGCAAGGTGCCGCCACGCAGGCTCTTGGCATTACCCATGGATGAAATTGTCACATCCAGATTTTGTCCGGGCTTGATGAAAGGGGGCAGGCTGGCGGTTACCATCACTGCAGCCACATTTTTAAGTTGCAAGGATTGTCCCGGCGGCAGATTGACACCCATTTGCGCGAGCATATTTTGAATGCTCTGTACCGTAAATGGTGTTTGCGTGGTCTGGTCGCCCGTACCATCCAAACCGACGACCAGGCCATAGCCAATCAATTGGTTGGAGCGCACGCCCTGTACTGAAGCCAGATCCTTGATGCGTTCTGCATAGGCAGTCAGGCTCAGGCCTTGGGCCAGCAGCAGGAGTGCAAAACAACTACGTTTTATCCAGTGTGTCATGATATTTTTATAAGGTTGCAATGATCAGAATTTCAATATTTAAAATGGCAAGACATTGAGGAAGAAGCGTGACAGCCAGCCCATTTGCTGGGCTTCTTCCATATAGCCTTTGCCACGGTACTCAATCCGTGCATCAGCAATCTGCGATGAGCTGACCTGATTGCCTGCCAGAATGGTGGTCGGATTCACCACGCCGGCAATGCGCACGGTTTCCACGTTTTGGTTGAGGCCAATCTGTTTTTCACCGGCCACAATCAAATTGCCATTGGGCAAGACTTCAATCACGGTGGCAGTGATGGTGCCGGTAAACGAGTTTTGTGCCGAGGTGGCACCTTTGCCTTCAAACTTGTCCGAGCTGCTGCCTTTGGCGGATGCAATCGGATTGATATTCTGGCCAAGCAGACCTTTCACTCCCGGGGTCGTCAACTCGACCGAACCGGATTTATCGGCGCTGGAGTTTTTGCTATTGGTGGCCGACACTTTTTCATTGATGTTGATGACAATCGTGTCGCCCACATAGCGCGCACGAATGTCCTCAAACAAGGGCCGGTAGGCCACCTGGGTGCGGCTGCCATCCTGAAAGATGCTGCCACTATTCCCAGCCGCCATCGACTGTGGCTGTGGCCGCGCGGTGGTCGCCGGGCCAATATCCACATTCGGGGTGCGCAGGGTATTGCAAGCCGTCAAAAGACTGGTGGCAAGCATCAATAAAACAGTTTTCAACATGGTTTCAGTCATCTTAGAGTTGGGTCAGTTTTTGCAGCATCTGATCCGAGGTGGTGATTGCCTTGGAGTTGATTTCATAGGCGCGTTGTGCCTGAATCAAACTCACCAGTTCTTCCACCACGCTCACATTGGAAGTTTCCACATAACCCTGGCTGATCGTGCCCGCGCCATTCACACCTGGCACATTGGTGGCCGGTGTGCCGGAAGAGGGGGTTTCAGCGTACAGGTTTTGTCCCAATGCCTGCAAACCGGCCGGATTCACAAAGTTGGCCAACTGCAATTGCCCAACCGTGACTGCGGCGGTGCTACCTGGCTGGGTGACAGTAATCGTGCCGTCATTGGCAATCGAGACCGAGGTGGCATTGGCGGGCAGGGTGATCGCCGGTTGAATCGGATGGCCATTGGAGGTGACCAATTGGCCTTGCGCATCAAGCTGCAGGCTGCCATCGCGCGAATAGGCGGTGGTGCCATCAGGCATCTGCACTTGCAAAAAGCCATTGCCGTTAATCGCCACATCAAGTTTGTTGCCGGTATTTTGCAGGTTGCCCTGGGTAAAGTTGCGCACGGTGGCCACCGGTTTCACACCGGTACCCACTTGCAGGCCAGACGGCACCTGGGTTTGTTGCGAAGTCTGCGCACCGGGTTGCCGCATGGTCTGATACAACAAGTCCTCAAACACGGCGCGTGAACGCTTGAAGCCATTGGTGCTGACGTTGGCCAGGTTGTTGGAGATCACGTCAAGCTGAGTCTGCTGACCATCCAGCCCGGTTTTGGCAATCCATAACGAACGCATCATGATGGGGGTTCCTTGTTATCGTTTAATTAAATTTCAATCTTTTTACTGGGCTGGCGATCAAGCGCTGGCCAACAACTGTGAGGCTGCCTTGTCCGATTGTTCGGCGTTTTGCAGCAACTTCATATGGGTATCAAACTGGCGTGACAGGCTGATCATGTCGATCATCGCTTCCACGGCATTCACATTGCTCGATTCCAAAGCGCCGTTAGCCACTTTGACTGTTGGCGAGGTTTCAGCATCACCGGCGCTGCTTCTAAATAAGCCATCGCCGCCGCGAGTCATGGTTTTGGGATCAGGATCGACCAGCTTGAGCTTGCCCACATTGATCACACTGGCACGCGAGCCGGTTTTGGGAACGGCCGAAACCGTACCGTCATCGGCAATCTTGACTTCATGATCTGGTGGAATCACGATCGGGCCGCCTTCGCCTTGTACCTGCAAACCATTGGCGGTCATCAACTGACCGCCGGCATCCACTTCCAGATGGCCATTGCGGGTATAAGCTTCATTGCCATCAGCGGCTTGTACCGCCAAAAAACCCTTGCCATTGATGGCGACATCGAGTGAGCGGCCAGTCTGGTGAATCACGCCGGGCGTAAAGTCGGCACCGGTGGTGGTTTCGGCTGCATAAGCTCGGGTGGGCATGGCCTGGCCGAGCACCGGAGCGGTTCGATAGGCGGCAATTTCTGCACGAAAGCCGGACGTGGACAGGTTGGCCAAATTATTGGAAACCGTTTCCTGACGTTGCATGGCGTTTTTGGCGCCAGCCATACTCACATAAATCAGTTTGTCCACAATGCCGTTTCCTTCCAGAAATCATTCAAAAAAGCCATCTTTTACCTATACTAGGAGGGAGAATGGTTAATAAATAACTGCTTAAGTGCGTTAAATAAGGGTGTTTTAAAATACCCTTATTGAGTATCCAAATAAGCAGCTTATCCTCCCAAGCCCGTTGACGAGTTTGCTTAACGCAGGTTCACCAGCGTTTGCATGACGGAATCTTCGGTCTTGATGGTTTGCGCATTGGCCTGATAAACCCGTTGCGCGGTAATCATATTGACCAGCTCCGCCGTCAAATCCACGTTGGCTTCTTCCACTGCGCCAGCTTGCAGTGCGCCTGCCAGGCCGGTACCCGGTGAGTTATTGATGGCAGGACCGGATTCCGATGTTTCGGCCCAGGCGTTACCGCCCAGTTGCTGCAAGCCGTTAACGTTGGTGAAGTTGGCCAGAATGATTTGCGCCTGAGGACGGGATTGACCATTGGAATAACGGGCCTGAATCACCCCGTCGGTGCCGATGTTAAAACCGGTCACCTTGCCAGCGGTATAGCCATCTTGCGTGATCTGGTTAACACCAAAGGCCGAACCAAATTGGGTGGTGCCGGTAAAGTCGAGTGCCACATTATTGAGCAGTGGATTGGTGGCGGACAGCGTGGCCGTCATCGGTGAGCCACCGGCCAAAACACCGTTGTTGCCAAAAGTCAGCGTGCCCACCTTGGCAGCCATGGCCGTGCCATCCAGCGTGCCATAAACATCCCAGGTATTGGTGGCTGATTTGGCCATATACAGACCTAATGTGGAAGCCTTGCCCTGCTGGTCATACACCGTAAATGAGGTAGAACTGGTGTAACTGCCCACGGTGGTTGGGTTAAAGGGTGTCACCGTGGTGACGGCCGCGCCGGAATCCAGGTTCATGCTCAAGGTTGAGGTGGTGGATGGCTTGGGTGAAATATTGTCCATTGTCACCTTGATGGGTGCGACGGAAGCCGTCGAAATCACACCATTGGCATCGACCGAATAGCCGGTCAGCTTTTCATCTTTGGCGTTGACCAAATAACCCTGCTTGTCCATCTGAAACTGACCATTACGCGAATAGGTAATCGTGCCCGCATTGTCCATGCGGAAAAAGCCTTTGCCATTAATGGCCACATCGAGTGCATTACTGGTGGTGTTGATATTGCCCTGGGAAAAGTTTTGCGCCACTTCGGCCAGCGAAGTACCAATCCCGATCTGTGTGCCGCCACTGGCCAGCGCCCCGGCAAAGACATCAGAAAATTGCGCGGCGGAACTTTTGTAACCAACCGTGTTGGCATTGGATACGTTGTTGCCAATCGCATCGAGATTTTTGGACGCTGCATTCAAGCCGCTCAGGCCTTGTTGAAAACTCATGATGTTCCCTTTCTTGTTAGAAATACGACGCTTTAACTCAGTGGTATTGCGTGCTGCTACTCAAAATAAACCAATGAAATAATTTTTTATGAACCGCCAGGACGCCAAGCACGCAAAGGAAAAAAAGCGCTGCCCATTTTCGGTATTGCCACAACCAAACGATGTGTCATCTGACTGCTTAATTGGTTTTGCTGGGCGAACCTGGCGTCCTGGCGGTTCATATGGTTTTCTGCCTTACATGATCTGTTTCACATCCGACAATGCCATCGACGTGTTCTTGTCCAGATACAAAGTCGTGCCACTGTCAGAGCGTGATACCCCATTGATGCGTTGCAGGCTCAAGGTATCCACTGCCGTACCTTTGCCGTTTTGCACCGAGGTCACCGTAAAGTTATAGGTTTGATCGGCCACGCCCTTGGCGTCCCAGTCAAAGGTATGCACACCGGCCTTTTGCGGGCCCAAATCAAAACTGCCCACCAGCTTGCCGGCCGTATCACGGACCGACACGCTGACCTGGTCGGCAGAATCAGTCAGCTCATAGCCTGCCGAGGCTTTTTCACCGCTGACCGTGATGGATTTACCGGCGGCCAATACGTTATGACCAACCAGGCTGGCCGCCTGCAAAGACTGGCCATCGGCATAGGAGGCCGACATCGCCTCAATGCTGGTTTTTAAATCGGAGATGCCTTGTACGGTTTGAATCTGTGCCATTTGCGACGTCACCTGGGCGTTATCCATGGGGTTCAATGGGTCCTGGTTTTGCATCTGTGCGACCAGCAGTTTTAAAAAACGGTCCGAACTGCCCACATCATTTTTACTGCTCACCGCGCTGC
Source organism: Ampullimonas aquatilis (assembly GCF_049675895.1). GTDB lineage: Bacteria > Pseudomonadota > Gammaproteobacteria > Burkholderiales > Burkholderiaceae_D > Ampullimonas > Ampullimonas aquatilis. The sequence continues at coordinate 1,612,734 of NZ_CP183834.1, forward strand.
TATTACTGGTAGCGCTGGTCGACGTGGTATTCGTTACTGAGTTAGTGGTTGCCATGAAAGTATTCCTTATTGTCCGAGGGAGAGGGTTTTCTGCATCAGCGTCTTGGCGGTATTCATCACCTCGATGTTGCTCTGATAGGAACGTGATGCTGAAATCATGTTGACCATTTCTTCCACCGGATTGATGTTGGGCATGGTGATATAGCCATCCTGATCCGCCATAGGATGTTTGGGGTCGTACAGCTTGCGGCCTGGCGTGGTGTCGGTCACCACCTGCTTCACGCCCACCGTGGCTGGTGCACTATTGGCCGACTGGCCTGCCGCCTGTTTGCCCGCCATGGCCTGAAACACCACATGACGTGCCTGGTAAGTCTGACCATCCGGCCCGGCCACGCTTTCAGCGTTGGCCATATTGCTGGCCACCACGTTCAAGCGCATGCTTTGGGCCGAAACGCCCGTGCTGGCAATTTCAAAAGCTTTAAAGAGTGACATGAGAAGGCTCCCTGGTTTTGCTCAGTAACTGTTTATTAACTGATTCATCAGCTGGTCTGCATGGCGCTTTGCAGCGTCTTGATCTGACCAGTCAAGGCTCGCAGTGCCGCTTCATAGCGCACTGCGTTGTCGGCGATATTGCTGCGTTCAGCATCCATATCCACCGTGTTGCCGTCTAATGAATCCTGACGCGCCTGGCGAAACTGCATGGAAGCCGATGATAAAAACACACTCTGGTTGCCACCCAAATGGCCGGCCGTGGTGGCGGTCATGGGCAGGGCGCCGCTGGTACTGGCAGCCTGACTGCTATTGGCATCCATGGTGTGGGTGGCATTTTTGAGTGCTTTGGCAAAGTCAAAATCGACTGCCTTGTAATTAGGGGTGTCGGCGTTGACGATATTGGCGGCCAGTGTTTCCTGGCGCTTGGAGCGCAGCATGAGCGCTTCGGACTGAAACTTCAGTGCGTCCTGAATATTGCCGAGCATATGACCCCCAATAAAAATCTGTTTCAGTTTTTCCGGATCGTGCCGTTAATCAAGTCATGAAGACCAACAAGACGGATGGCATCAATACGGGGCTTTTTTCTTCCTTGCATTATGCAAATTCGTTAAACAAGTCATCGAAGGAATAGCAGGGGGGAAATGCCCCTTTTTTTCCAAATGAATGGCAATAAGATCGGTAAAGTGTGGCTCACTAGTAATGGATGAGCCCATGAATAACCGCAAAAAACACTGGAAATCGCAACATCAGGCGCTGCTGGCCGGGCTGTTTGCCCTGTTTGCAGCAATGGCTGCCAATGGACAAACCGGGGTGCAGCCAGTACCAGTCAATCAGCTGGCACTGGCTGCACCAGCAGCCAATACGGTCAATGCGGCCTTGAGTCCACAGGTGCTGGCGCGCTTTCAGCAGCAGTTGACGCAACAGGTCATGCGTGAGCTGGAACCGGCTTTGGCACCGGCGGTGAAGAATATTGAAATCAATCTGGGTGAGATGGACAGCCGCTTGCGTCTGACACCCTGTAACAAGATTGAACCCGTGCTCGCCAGTGGTGCCCGCCTCTGGGGGCGTGCCACGGTGGGGCTGAAATGTCTGGATGCCGGTTGGACTCTGCTGGTGCCGGTACAGATCAAGATTACCGGTGATGCCTGGGTCAGCAATCGCAGTTTGAGCGCGGGTGAACTGATCAGCCCGCAGGATCTGACCATCAAGACCACCGAATGGACGCAATTCATGCCCGGGCAGTTGCTGTTGCCGGGTCAGGAGCAGCAGTTAAATGGCAAGGTACTGGCTCGTCCAGTGGCCGCCGGACAATGGTTGCGCGACGATATGCTGCGCGCACCAATGGCCGTCAGCCTGGGTGATATGGTCAGAGTGGTGGTGGAGGGTGATGGTTTTGCGGTGACGATGGATGCGCGAGCAACCTCATCAGCCATGCTTGGCCAAACCGTGCGGGTGCAAACCGAAAATGGCAAACAATTGTCCGGCGTTGCCCTTGCTGGCAAAGTGGTATCGATACATTTTTAGCTTGTTGAAATGTGGTGTCGAAAATGCGGGAAGAAAAAAGTGTGAAAAATGTGGTGCACAGTACCAAGCCGTGTGATGAAAATCGTCAATTGTCAGCCATGGCACTGCCAACCATTACCGTTTTTTACAAATGTTTGCGCTAAAGTTTTCTGCGGATAGTTCGCTATTACCCATAAGCGGTGACAATAGAACGAACGGTTTGCATGGGTCACCAAAATTGGCAAGACAGAGTCAAATAGATAAATGAAGCATTGGGGTCACACTGTTCAGTCACTGATTGAACCTGGAGAAAAGCATGAAAATCAATCAATCCAATAACTCGCCGCTCGACAAGCTTGGCATCACATCGCCCCAGAGCAAGTCAGGCGCAATCAAGTCAAGCAAGACTGATGAAACCTCATCCAGTGAGCCAGTCAGTTTTTCGGGCCTGTCATCACAACTGCAGGCGCTCGAATCCAAACTGACTCAAACCGATGAGTTTGACGCTGGCAAAGTCGAGTCCATCAAACAAGCCATCCGTGATGGCAAGTTTCAGGTGAATTCCGAAGTGGTCGCTGACAAGCTGCTCGCCAGCGTGAATGAAATGGTGGGTAAAAAGTCTGCTTAATTTTTAGCAAAGGCGCGTGATCGCGACATCGTGCCTTGCCAATCCCAACCAGATTAAATAGTTAACCAGGAATGATGATGAAAGATCCTCTTGCAATAAAACTTGAGCAAATGGAAAAACTGCTGAGCGCTGAAGAAGCTGCGCTGGTGGCCCATGACAGTCAGCAAGTAGCGCAATTGGCGCAAGACAAAGCCGCGCTCGTACTGGAAATGGACGGCATGGTCGACAGCTGGCGTGCCAGCCTCAAGCATCCTGAACTGCCCGCCGATGTTGTGATGACCGAGCTGGTTGAACGTGTGGAAGCACAAAACCGTTTGAATGGCAGCCTGATTGAAGATTATCTGCACACCTTGCATGCCCGCCTGAACAGTCTGCACATGGCAGCCGCGGCAGCGTCCGGTGAAGGTCAAAGCGGCCAGGCATTGTATGACTCAGTTGGCGCGACCCAGGTTAATACCACCGGTTCACGCGCCTACGCGCAAGCCTGATGGTAAGACCGATATTCAAGTTTTAAAGCATGATCAAATTTTAAAGTATTGGCATCACACTGGTTTTTCGTAGTTCTCTCCGTAGAAAGTTTAAGGCCTTGGTTTCAGATCAAGGCCTTTTTTTATGATGCTGTTCGGGGGGATCAGATGAAACCTTGTGATAAACAGGTGAAGAGGACACCAGTGATCAAGAGTGATGTTGATTGAAAACGCTTGAATTGTTTGATCAAAATACGCTGTTTTTCTCAAAAATATTGATACTCTCAGATATACCTTGTAAATATGGCTGTTTATGTAGGTATATATTGGGCCTGTTCCTTTACTCTGGTAGAGTATATTTTCCACATACGACTGGTCTGGGCATTTCGGGATGCTGCACCGTACCTTTACTGGATCGAGGGAAAGATCACCTGTACGCGCAACCCTGTCTGGGTTTGCTCATCGCTATTGGCAAGTCGCACTTTGGCACCCAGCCGGTCAGCAATGGTTTTCACAATCGATAAGCCCAGTCCCGAGCCTACCGTATCATTACCCAATACACGATAAAACGGATCAAAGACACGCTCGCGTTCTGTTTCGGCAATGCCAATACCGGTATCATCAACCTGCAAAATGATGCTGTCACTCTTGGCAATGACTGAAAGATCAATGCGCCCCCCTTCTGGGGTATAACAGATGGCATTATCAACAATATTTTTGACGAGAGTTTTTAAATCAATTTCATTGGCCAGTACGGTGATATCGGCATTGCCGAGTACACCGATATCAATCGATTTTGCTTCGGCCAGTGGTATCAGGTCTTCCAGAACCAGCCGCAGGATGTGCTGCATCGATATCTTTTCGGTTGCCCCATATGGCTGTTCCTGTGCTCTGGCCATGACCAATAACTGCTGGAGCAGGCCACGCGCTCTTTCGATACCTTGACGCAAAGCGTTCAGACGTTCCCTGGCCTGAGTTGACATGGCTGCCGCATCCAGCCGTTCTGCCTGCAATGACAGGGCTGCCAGAGGAGAGCGCAATTCGTGCGCGGCATCGGCTAAAAATCGTCGTTGCACGGCCACCGAATTGGTCATTCTTGAGAGCAGTCGATTGATGGCAATAATGAAGGGATGAATTTCTGAAGGAAGATGCAGATTGCTGATTTCCCGCATATCCTGCTCCGATCGTTGATCCAGCTCTGATGCCATGGTTTTCAATGGCCGAAAAAGCTTGCCGATCAGGTTGCCTACCAGCAAGAGCAGGATCGGAATCAGGATCAGAAACGGCATGAGGGTTCGTAATGCACTATCGCGTGCTATTTCATCTCGTACTTCGGTCTGCTGAGCAATGGCAATGCGAGTATGGCTGTCGAGTGATTTCACAAAGAGCCGCCATGAACGCTCGTTCACTGATTGAGTTTGAATGCCCTCAGGCAAATTTTGTGGCAGCCCGCTCAGTTCGTGGCTGGACTTTTGATTGGGCGCTTCCTGTTGTTCTTGATGTGCTGGTGGTGGATCGGGTTGTTGTAACACCTGAACAATGATGCGGGATTCCGGTTCCGAATCAGCAATCATCTCGGGAGCGGGCAGATTCGTCATCGGCAAGTGTTGATGCTGGATCAGCGCCGCCATCTGGCGCAGCTGATTGTCCTGAAATTCAATCGCTTCCTGAAAGGCTGAGACAAAGGAAAAGATGCATGCTGCCACAGCCATCACCAGAATGATCAGCGATAGCCATACCGACAGCCGGAACTGCAAGGATTGTGTCATGGTTCTTTTGAGACCATCCATCCAACCCCCCTCACATTTTTTATGGCATCGGTTCCCAGTTTTTTGCGCAGGGCATGAATCAGGAATTCAATCGCATTACTTTCCACTTCTTCGCCCCAGCCATAAATCCGTTCTTCCAATTCAGTGCGCGATAAAATGGTACCCGGTCTTATCATCAAGGCTTGCAGCAAGGCAAATTCGCGGTTGGAGAGCTGCCAGGCTTCACCTTCCTTGACATTGGCTTTACGGGTTGCGGGATCAAGCGAGATCAAGCCATTGCCTAGCAATGGACTGGCCATACCGCCTTTGCGTCGCATGACAGCCCGCATGCGTGCCAACAGTTCGGCCATTTCAAATGGTTTGAGCACGTAGTCATCGGCTCCCGCATCCAGGCCGTCAATCCGGTCTTCCAGACCATCACGTGCAGTAATGATCAACAAGGGCACTGGATTATCCTTGCCACGAATGGATTTAAGTACTGTCAGGCCATCCTTGCCGGGTAAACCCAGATCAAGCAGAATGAGATCGTAGTGCTGGCATGCGAGGGTGTGCAGTGCCGTCTGGCCGTTTCTTACCCAGTCGGCCGCATACGATGTATCCTTCAATGCACCGTGAATAACCTCGCCAATCATGGGATCATCTTCAATGAGCAACACTCGCATTGCTTCTCCGGTCTATCGTGCCATGCCATACGCCAGGATTTGCCGTATCCATGCAATCATTGCTTCAATGTGCCTTTTGTGCAGCGCTTTGCCTGAACAGCAGGAGACACGTGAGCATGAATGCAAACAATACTGCTGATGCAGAGTAACGGTTCAATGCCAGCCCACCTGAGCTGAGTGGTTTATCAAGAAAATCACCGACTACGGCACCCAATGGACGGGTCAGAATAAATGCGGCCCAAAAGAGCAGCGTTCGTGACAACGTTGTTTTGTAATATGCTGCCATAATCAATAACAATAGTGTACCGAATACGATTGCGCCACCTTCATAGCCCAGGCCTGCTGTATCGGCAGTCCAGTCACCCAGTGCGGTACCGAGCGTCTGAGAAAACATGATGGTGATCCAGTAAAACATTTCGGCCCTGGGTGAGTTAACCGTATCAACAGATACAGTGCCCATGGCGCGATACCAGATCCATATTGATGCCATCAACAGGGCAAATAACAGGGATGAACCGCCAGCGTAACCGATTCCGAGAGATCGATCGGCAAAATCGGCCAATGTTGTGCCGACCGTTGTGGTGGCAATAATTGTGGCCCAGTACAAAAATGGATGAAAGGCCTTTGCTCTGATTTGTGCCCCTACGGCGACCAAAAAGAAGGCCGCAAAAATTGCGGTACCGAGTAGATAGCCCAGATCCATTGACATGGATACCGCATCACCTGCTGTTTCACCCAGCGTCGTGGCGGCAATTTTGATGATCCAGAAGAGCAGGGTAACCGCTGGCACTTTGCTTAAGACTTGGGAGGATGGTGAGTGCATGGACTGATTGTTTTTCTATTCAGATTGACTGATGGATTGCCATGCAATCAGGCCGTGGTTGATTGATGACGGTGATATGGCCCGATGCAGGCAAGTGATCGTCTTGCATTGCAGTGTGCGCATGATTCTCGTTAACAGATTCATGCAAGCTGGCTGACAGAAATCAGTCTTTGCCGCTGAACTGGTCCATGACCTTGAGTAGTTCGGCTAGTGATTACTGGCAGTTTGCAGCATTGGGTGTACTGGCACGCAATGCCGCCAGAGCATGATCAATGGCCTTGTCGACGACATGCCAGTCTGATGCAGCACGTGGCTTAAGCCCAGCTTCGGCTACATCCCATGACAGCTCCAGATCCTTGATCCGTTTTTTGGCACCAGCCAGATCACCTTTGTCGACGATGGCAGCGACATCGGCAGCAATGGTGCGAAAAGCCGACAGATCACCCAGTTTTGACGGTGTGGCAGCCTGGGCTGTGGAAATCAGATTCATGTTTGGTAATACCACTTGACCGGCACACAATGCCGCCATGGCAACGGTGATACCCATGAATGGACGAGAGAAGTGACGTACTGTCATGACATTTTCCTTTAAGAGTAAGTTGGCTGCCTTAGGCGGCCTGTTGAAATTTTTCAGCTTGTTTGAGTTGTTTCTGGGCTATTGCGACCAGCGCAATGATGACTGTCAGGAAAAGGGCGCTGGTGCGCATGGCACCCAGACCCAGACCACCGTAGGTTGGCATCTGTGACAGCAGGTCACCCAGTGCGGCACCGAGCGGTCTTGTCAGAATGTAGGCGATCCAGAATGTCAGGACCGCATTGGTACCCGCACGATAGGCCACTATCGTGAACGCAATCAAAATCCCAAAGACCACAACGCCAAACTGAAATCCAAGTCCCAGGGCTTCGGTAGCGAGGTCACCCGCAGCAGTGCCAAGCGCAAAGGTGCACAAAATGGCTGCCCAATAAAACAGTTCTCGTCGACGGGTAAAAATAGTATGGATTGACAGCGTTTTTTCGCTGCGATACCAGAAGGCAAAAATCATGGCCAGTCCAGCAGCAAACACGGCCGTACTCAGATACAGGCTGACACCCAGCCCATCGGTCAGTGCATCGGTGATTTGGGTGCCCACCACACTCACCAATACCACCGTCAGCCAGTAAACCGCCGGAACATAATGACGCAAGCGTAACTGTGTGAACAGTGCCAGCGTCAACGCGATAGTCATGGCGGTGCAGGTAATCAGGGTCCCCAGCCCAACATCAACGGCAAGATAGTCGGCGATGGTCTCACCGACCGTGGTTGACATGATTTTGATAATCCAAAAACTGAGTGTGGCTTGTGGCACCTTGTTGAGCCAGTGACTATCTGATTGCCTGGTTTGTGTTGTCATATGGGTTTATCCAAAAAATAGGAAAGCGGGATGGCGGTACGTAGTGTGTCAGCCCAGACTTAGGCCAGACTTAGGCATGGTCAAAACTATATTCAGACACTGCACATGAGTTCAATGGGGACCAAGAAATTGCCGGAGCGCGCAGCAGTTGGGAAATTTGAATGACGGCACCGGTTGACTGTGTGGAAGCACAAAACCGTTTGAACGACTGCCTGATTGAAGATTATCTGCACACCTTGCACGCCTGCCTGAACAGTCTGCAAATGACAGCCGCAGTAGCCGGGTGAAGGCCAAAGCGGCCAGGCGTTGTATGACTTGATGAAGCGCTAATACGGTGGTACTGGTCAATTTTGAATGTCATGCCGAGTCTCACATCGTGTCAACGCCGTGAGTCTGGCGTGATGACGATGAGGATAAAAGTGGCATCACTGAAAGTGATCTTTTGTCGATGCGCTATGTTGTCATTTTATCTGATGGCTTCTATGCGCCCCGATGCGATGCACTTCGGATGTGTCAGGTCTCCAGATGTAGCGGTCGTCTCAGAAAACCGAAAATAAAGCACGCTAAGCTTAGCTTACTGTAGTGGGTTACAGGGGGGGGAGACAAGTTCCTCTGTGATGGCAGCAACTCCTGGTTTAGCGGTCACCGCTGCGTGCCGGATTCCAGGCCACCGACGATTCCCGGAACGACCTTGCGAAGGTGGTTGGCGAATTCGAGCAAGTGAGGTGACTGGGTGCCGGTGCGCGACCAAGTTGCTTCGAAGCTGATCGTGACCTCGCGGCCAGATTTATCGGCGATCAGAAATGAAGCGTGCCCGCTCGCTGCCACCTTCGATTTTGGCAGTATCGCCGATCCGATACCCAATGCGGCCCATTCCTCCAACACCTGGTAGCTCATGGCTTCGCCCGAGTATTCTTGGAGCTTGCGACGCTGGCTGCGGAACAGAGCGCGGGTCGCGCGTGACAACCCACAGGCGTCGGGCACCATCACATAGGTTTCATCTGCAATGTCTTTGAGTTGTACAGAATGCGGGGGCGGGTCGCTCGGCCACACCGCGCCACGGGGGATGAAGATCAGCGGCTCGTCATAAAGGAATGTTGCGATCCACGTTCCTTTGTAAACATTTGCGACGCCAAAAACAAAATCCAAGTGCCCTTCATCGAGCATGCGGTAAAGGTCCGTCATATTCATCTCACGCAGCACCACGTCAACGTCTGGGTTGCGCAGTCGGAACGGCTCAATCATCAGACCCAACAATTTTGCACTGATGAGCGGCGACGTGCCGATGCGGATCAAACGCTTGTCTGGACTGAGGAAAACCTGAGTCTGGTGAACCAAGCTGGTCTGCGCGCTCAGCACCTCGTTGATGTAGGGCAAGACGTGCGTCCCAAAGGGCGTCAGCGCGACCTTGCGAGTCGTGCGCACGAACAAGCGGTCTCCCAACTCGCTTTCCAGTTGCGCGATGCCGTTCGACAGCGTTGGCTGGGTCACGCAGCACTGCGCTGCGGCGGCCGTGAACGAACCCGTGGAAGCGATGGCACTGGCAAAGCGGAGTTGGCTGAGATTCATTTGTTATTTATAGCACATATGAATGGATTGTATGCGAAAAGACAATTTCCGAATGAATCAGAGAATGCGTAACCTTCATGCATGTCGGCATCCCGCTGGCGGAAACCTCAAGGAGAATGAAGATGGTCTATTTGCAAATCAGTCTGAATGTCGCTGCGAAGGATCGTCCAGCGGCCGCTGCGATCTACACTCAATTCAAGGGGCCGTTCCTGGCTCAGGCGAAGGGTGCGCTGTCCAAGGACCTGCTAGTCCGAGATGAAGACGTGCAAGTCCTGCACAGCTTTGATTCGGTCGAGAACGCCAAGGCCTACCTCTCCAGCGCACTTTTTAACCAAGACGTAGTCACCGCGCTGAAACCGCTGCTGCAAAGCCCGCCAGATGTGCGCATCTACGCTGCAGCCTGACCCACATAAAACTGTCCCCACTCATTTCACCAGGAGAACCTCATGACGAATAGCTTCCAACGCGCGATTGCTAAACCCTTATCCTCCATACTCGTCGCGTCAGCCTTGGCAGTACCAAGCTTTGCATTTGCGGAGAAGGCGTACCTCGAAATCACGCTCAAGGTCGATCCACAAGATCGGGCCGCTGCCGGATCGATCTACTCGAAATTCAAGAAGCCATTTCTTAGCAAAATTCCTGGCGCGAAGTCGAAGGAGCTTCTGATCCGTGATGACGACGTCCAGGTGCTACATGGATTCGCCACCCGAAAGCAAGCCGAAGCTTATCTAAGCAGTGACCTCTTTACGAAGGATGTCGTGGTCAGCCTCAAGCCCTTGCTAAAGGTCGATCCCGAAGTCCGAATTTATTCGACTGACTGACGCGCACCGGCAATGAAGCTGAACGATGACCCATCCAAGCGCGTCGTACTCCGCTCGACGGAGCTACCCTGGCAGCCCAGTCCTGTGGCCGGTGTCCAGCGGCGTTTGCTTGCACGTGACGGCGACGAAGATGCTCGGGCCACCAGTATTGTTCGTTATGAGCCAGGCGCGGTGTTTCCGTCCCATGCGCATCCGCAGGGCGAGGAGATCGTAGTGCTTGATGGGGAGTTCGCGGATGAGCACGGCATCTACCCTGCCGGCACTTACATCAAGAAGCCGCGCGGGTATAGTGTTCGACTGGTGCCTTGGTGCCAGCATAGGCGGCGTAGAACGGCGTGAATGCACCAAGCAGCGATGTCACCAGCATGACGATCTTGCCATTGTCGTTGACATGCCTGCCCGCTTCCCTGAGGAAAAAGAAGGCGATCTTGGAATTGACTGCCGTCATCTCATCGTACTCGGCTTCGCTGATTTCGGTAAACGCTTTCTTGAGCACCTTGCCAACCGTGTTGATGGCGATATCAGGCTTACCGACCGCAGCAACGGTATCGGCAAACAGTTTCTCGACAGCACCAGCCGTCGTCAGGTTGGCCTGGATCGCCACGGCATTGGCGCCAGTCGCCCTGATCGCGGCAACAGTCGCATCAGCTTCTGCCTTGCTGCTTGCGCTGTTGTAGTGAATGGCCACGGCCTTGGCACCGTGCTGTGCCAAATCCCGGGCGATTAACCCGCCAAGGTTCTTGGCACCGCCCGCGATGAGGACGACTTTGCCTTTAATAGAATGGTTTGCCATGGGGAATCTCTTTTGATGGATGAACTGGGCTCTAGTCTAGGCAACAATACATCGGAGATCAGCCAGGAGAACCTGGATGGATTATCCAGAGAATCATGCCAATCGCGTCGAGTTAACCGGCATGAAAGTGAGGAAGATAGCAATGAGTGAAACTTAACGCGTCAACCGAACTACTCAAATTGAGATTCTTGAAATTTGATTGTTCACTTGAAAAAATAATCAGTATTCAAATATTGAGATCCAGTAGTCAGCATCGGTCAGCATAGAATTCCGTTAAAAGCATCACGTTAAAATTGTCTTGTTTTTCCAATTCTCACTCATACTCCCACATCATTTAATAAAATATATCTGCTCAAGTGCTTATTGATTAGCTCTATTTTTTTACTCCATATGAGTATATTAAATCAATAAAAAAAACGCCAAGAACCTGGCGGATCATGGCGTTAAGCTATCACTTTCGTCATAGCACTGGAAAACGATCATTTACATCATTGGACTTACCAATCCTTGAGCTTGCTGCGCAGTCGGGCGATCGACTGGCTGTGAATCTGGCAGACACGTGATTCGGTGACGCCGAGCACGGCGGCAATTTCCCTGAAGTTCATGTCCTGTTCGTAGTACATACCCATCATCTGTTTTTCGCGTTCAGGCAGGTCGTCAATGGCTTTCACCAACGCTTGTTTGAAGCGGGCATCCTTGACCTGCTCAAGTGGCTCGTAGGTGCTGTCGGCGCTATGGCGTTCGTGATAATCCTCATCGCTATCACGATCTTTCATATCGTCAAAGTAAACCAGTTGATAACCACGCGCTTCGCCGAGCAGGTCCTGGTATTCCTCTAATGAAATTTTCATGTGCTTGGCCACTTCCGACTCAGTCGGTGCACGGCCAAGCTTATGTTCCATCTTGTGAATGGCGGATTCGATATCACGCTGGCTTTTGCGCAGGCCACGGGGCAGCCAGTCGTTGGCACGCAGTTCGTCAAGAATGGCACCGCGAATCCGTTGAGTGGCGTAGGTTTCAAACTGTGCACCCTGTGATTCTTCATAGCGGTTGACGGCATCCATCAAGCCAATCAGGCCGGCCTGAACCAGGTCATCAAGCTGTACGGAAGGTGGCAGGCGCGCCAAAATATGATGAGCCATCCGCTTTACCAACGGCGCGTACTGGTTGACGTACTGGCTCCGATCAAGCACACCGGACGCGTTATACATGACGATTTCTCCTTGCTGCAAATGGGGGTGTTGCGGCCGCTTGCTGGTGCAAGCCAGACGAGTTGGTGTCTGCCTCGGACAAGTAACCGGCGTAGTCCACGCTGATGCCTAAAAAGCGGGCACAGGTGTTGGATAAATTGGCAAAACTCTGGGCGGCTTGCTCGGCATCGCCAGCATGGCTGATCAAAATCCGAATCGGAAAGCCAAAGCCGCGTTGTGAAATGTCTTTGAGCAAGCCATAAGCGCGCTTTAAACCTTGCGCATGAGCAGGTACGAGCAGGCGAATTTCTGAATCAGCCGTTACCCGTTGCGGTGCTGAAAATGCCACCAGGCCATCAAGCTTCTGACTGTCACCGTTAATCACAATGTATTCGGGCATGATATGGCCAGCACTGGCAGCACGCACGGTTTCAAATAAATGTTCGGGAGCAGTGCTCAACTTGCCCAGGCCACGTGCACAGGGCAACACCGCCAGACTGCAAACCTGTGAAGGGTAATGCAGGGTGACTTGATTGACTGTCATGCTGCCATTGAGGGTGTGCGCCAATTCATAGCGTGCACTCAGACCCAAGGCAGCCGCAGCTTGACCACAGGTTTGATCAAGCAAGAGTGTAGCGCGACCACTTTCCATGGCATCCACCGACCAACGCGCAGCCAGCAATGATTGGTTTTCAACATCGTTGGCATTGAGCAGCAGACAAATCTGCGGCAGCACGGTCGGCTGCAACATATTGCGCAGGCCAGCCGCTTGATCGGCTTGCCAGAAGGCCGGGGTTTCTTGCCTGGTTTCTAAAATGGTTTGATTCAACACAATCGTAGTCCTTGCATCAATCAAGCGAGGTTAGAGAAAGTGAGATCGTATTCACTGTCAGCCAGACTAAAGGCGCTGCTGCGATGTGCCTTGGCACAGGCCAGGGCTTTTTCGGTCAGGGCCAGGGCGTTGGCGGGATGCAGGTCTTCTGGTACGCGCTGACCATTGGTCACGTAATGCAATTGCAGTTTGTTGCGCATGACCACATCGAGGACGCCACCGAGCTTGACGCTCTCATCGAGCTTGGACAGGATGGTGCCGACCAGATTGGCGGCATGTGCGCCCGCGCCTTTGTAGGCGCTGACCACATCATCCAAGGTTTCAGGATGGGCCGAGCTGTTCAGGAGCAACAAACGTTTGACGTTGTGCTGGCCCAAAAAGGCAATCTGTTCAGCCAGGCGGCCATCACGTTGACCCATGCCCACGGTGTCAATCAACACCATATGCTTATTGGCCATGAGCGCCAACATGGAGAGCAAATCATTGGGCGTCTGGGCAGTAAAGACATGCACGCCAAGCAGCTTGCCGTAAATGCGCAATTGGTCTTGCGCGCCAACCCGATAGCTGTCAGTCGTAATCAAACCCAATGACTGCGCACCGTGTTTCACCACACAACGGGCGGCCAGTTTGGCGGTGGTAGTGGTCTTGCCAACACCGGTTGGACCAACCAGCGCATAGGTGCCGCCAATGTCAACCAGATCAGGCTCGGTAGTAGAAGTGCGGGCCATCGGTAGATTGATGGCGATGACTTCGGCAATCCAGCGGCGCGCTTCGGTTGCGTTGTAGTCGGCAGGCAGGCTTTTTAATGCGGTACGGGCAAAATCAGGGGAAAAACCAGCGTTGACCAGATCTTTCCAGAGTTGCGCTTTTAATGGGTTGCGGTTCATGTCTTCACGCAGTGCCATCAAGCCAAATTGAGATTCCATCAGATTGCGCATGGCCTTGATCTCATTCATCAAGGCGGCTTCATTCATGCCGGGTGCGGTGGCAATGGTCAGTTGGCTGGCTGCCGCAGTGGGTTTCATCACCCGTGGTGCTGACTGAAAGCTGGCGGCTGGTGCTTTGGCAGCCAGATTGACCAGGCCTTCATGCGCCACGGTCTGGGTTTTGTCAAAACTGGAGCGCTGCTTCTCGGCCATTTGCGCTGCAAACGCCGCCAAACTGGCTTGCAGATTGGCCTCGCCTTCATCTTGATGCGATGCTTGCACCAATGGGTCGCTGATGACTTTGGGGCGCAGACCATCGACCATCACATTAGCTGGTGCTGGGCTGGTGGCTGCAGCACGTTGCGGAGGATTTGCCGCTGAGTGAGCTGGTCTTGGTTCATGACCACCTTGTGCCATGACGTCGACAGCATCGGCCTCTTTCATGGCGATGATTTCCACGCCGTCGGCCAGCTCTTTGGTAGAGATGACCATGGCGTCTTCGCCTAGATCCTCACGCAATTTGCGTAAGGCTTCACGTGATGTTTTTCCAGTATATTTTTTTAAGATCATGATTTAGCTCCAATCATTACACCAACACGGATAGTTCGAGATTCAGGGATTTCGCTGTGCGACAAGACACGCAGTCGCGGTAAAAAACGTTTGAAAAGACGCGCCATTGGCAGGCGTAAACGGTCTGGTACCAGCAACAAGGGTGGGTGGCCAATAGTTTCCTGACGTTGCGCCGCTTGTGCGGTGTCTTGCATGATGCGGTCGGCCAAGCCTGGCTCCAGACCCAGGCTTTCATTGACTGAGGCCTGACTGAGAATTTTTTCGAGATCGGGATCAAAGACCACTACATTCAAATCGCCAGTGGAACCGGCAATGCTTTGCACGATGGCACGGCCCAGGGCAATTCGAACTTGCGCAGTGAGATCGGCCGGATCCTGGGTTTTGCCGCCATGCTCACACAACGTTTCAATGATGGTACGCATATCACGAATGTGAACGCCTTCATCCAGCAGGCTTTGCAAGACACGTTGAACGGTGGAAAGCGAAATGAGTTTGGGTACCAGATCTTCCACCAGTTTGGGCGCAGTCTTGGCGACATGATCAATCAGTTCTTGGGCTTCGGCACGGCCTAACAAGGTTGCGGCTTGCGTCTGCATGATGTGGTTGATGTGGGTCGCGACCACAGTTGCCGGGTCAACCACGGTATAGCCGGCAGTCACTGCCAGATCACGTTGGTTGGCTTCAATCCAGACGGCCGGTAAACCAAAGGCCGGGTCTTTGGCTGCCGTGCCTTGCAATTGGGCGCTGACACGGCCAGGGTTGATGGCCATGAATAAGCCATGGAAGACTTCGCCTTCACCAATCACCACGCCTTTGAGCAGGATGCGATAGCCATTGGGCTTGAGTTCAAGGTTGTCACGAATATGAACAACGGGTGGCAAAAAGCCAATCTCTTGAGCAAATTTTTTGCGCAGACCTTTGATACGTTTCAGCAGATCGCCATCTTGTGATTTATCGACCAAAGGAATCAGTCGGTAGCCAACTTCAAGACCAATCACATCAACCGGCTGCAGATCTTCCCAGCTGGCATCGGTGGATTCAGGCTTAGGTAAAGATTCCTGTACCTTTTGTGCAGTGGCTTGCTGGGCTTCTTCCTTCTGCTTTTTAGCCAATGAATAACTGAGCCAGCCTGTCAAACCGGCCAATGACAAGAAGGAAACATGGGGCATGCCCGGGATCAGACCCATCATGCCAATCACGCCGGCGGTCAGACTCAAGGCCTGTGGCGAGTTGAACAGTTGTTTGACGATCTGGCTGCCGATATCAATATCATCGCCCACCCGTGATACCACCAGACCCGCGGCAATGGAGATCACCAGGGCGGGAATCTGTGCCACCAAGCCGTCACCAATGGCCAGCAATACGTAGTTGTTGGCAGCGGTTGCCAAAGACAGATCATGTTGCAACAAGCCAATCGCCAGACCACCAATGATGTTGATGAACAAGATCAAAATACCGGCAACCGCATCACCCCGAACAAATTTTGAGGCACCGTCCATGGCACCGTAAAAATCGGCTTCCTGGGCGATTTCGGTACGACGACGGCGTGCTTCTGATTCTGCAATCAGGCCTGCATTCAGGTCGGCATCAATCGCCATTTGCTTGCCCGGCATGGCATCCAGGGTAAAGCGGGCGGACACTTCAGCAATTCGGCCTGCACCTTTGGTTACCACCACAAAGTTGATTACGATCAGAATCGCAAACACCACCAGACCCACGGCAAAATTGCCACCGACCAGAAAATGGCCAAAGGCTTCAATGACTTTACCTGCCGCATCAGGGCCGGTGTGACCGTTGATCAATACCACCCGAGTCGATGCCACGTTCAATGACAAACGCAACAGGGTCGTCAGCAATAGCACCGTTGGGAAAGCCGCAAATTCCAAAGGTTTGGTGGTGTACATGCTGACCAGCAAGACCATCAGACCCAGGGCAATATTGAATGTGAACAGCAAATCCAGAATGAAGGGTGGCAGTGGCAGAATCATCATGGCCAGAATCATGATGATGAAAATGGGACCACCCATATTGCGCAACACCGCCATATTGCCTTCGGAGACAAAGCGTTGCAGCAGGTTGTTGATTGGGGATGGATTCATGTTCTGGCTGATCTTTAGGTTTTAATGATGAAGAATAATTAAGCTGGTTGAGCTGTGGCGGGATTGGCGGTCGAGTTTGTGGCATAAGGATCAAACCCATCCGGCACAGTGATTTTTTGTGGTGCATCGGGACGATCAGCCTGACCCAGTTTGTATTGACGCAATTGAAATACATAGGCCAGCACCTGAGCTACAGCGTTATAGAGCGCAGCCGGAATTTCATCACCAATATCGGTATGTTTATAGAGTGCACGCGCCAAGGGTGGTGCCTCGAGCAAGGGCACATCATGCTCCTTGCCCAGTTCACGAATTCTTTGTGCAACTTCATCGGTACCTTTGGCAACCACGCGTGGTGCACCCATGGAATCGGCGTACTGCAAGGCAACGGCAAAATGGGTTGGGTTGGTGATGATCACATCGGCCTGCGGAATGGCTGACATCATGCGGCGGCGCGCTGCTTCACGCTGGCGCTGCTTGATTTGTCCCTTGACATGTGGATCACCTTCGGATTCTTTTGATTCTTCTTTCAATTCCTGCAAGGACATACGCATCTGACGATAGTGATTCCAGAGCTGGAACGGCACGTCGAGTGCAGCAATGAGCACCAGGCTGGCGGCCAGCATTAATAAGTCACCCACCAGCAAACGTCCTAAAGTGGCCAGGCTTTCGCCCAGTTGTTGGGTAGCCAGCATGATGAACGTGTCACGTTGACTCCAGGCCAGACCAAAACCAATGCCACCGAGTAAGGCTGCTTTTAATGAGGCCTTGATCAGTTCCACACCGTTGCGCATGGAAAACATATTGCCCAGCCCCTTCATGGGGTTGAGTCGGCCAAAGTCGGGCATAAAGGCTTTGCTGGTGAAGTTCCAGCCACCGATGGCAATCGAGCCAGCGACACCTGCCACCATGCAAAAACATAGTAACGGCAGGCCAGATACTGCACCTGACCAGAGCAGTGTGCCCAGATGATTCATCATGGCGCCACTATCAAAAATGGTTTGACGATCCAGACGCAAGCCGGATTGAATCAATCCACCTTGCTGCGCTGTCATCCAGTCACCAGAAAAAGACATGACACCAGCTGCCGCGAGCATCACTGCTGCGGAAGCCAATTCCTTGGAGCGGGGAATCTGACCTTCTTCACGCGCCTTCTGGAGCTTGCGCTCCGAGGCGGGTAGGTTGCGTTCCTGATCGTTGTCTTCTGCCATATCCTGGTTACATGGTTTGATTGATGAAAGCATTATTGACGCAGGTCATGCCAAGCCAAGCTACGAATAGAGCGGATATTTCTGCTTATTTAAAGGATGGAGAATTTTCAAAACGCGCAGAATCCTGATATCAGGACAGCAAAGGTGATTTAGTTGGCGCAACAAGGCATCAAAACGACTTAATGAATGCTGTGCAAGTGCCGATAAAGAGCTGAAGTCTTTTAATTTATCTTGAAGAAGTGATATCCATGAATAATGCCTGGGAAGTCATCGCCAATGAACAGAGTGTGGACCCTGAAGTTGAGGTTCCCAAAGTTGGTCAGACCACATTAATTAAACGCCAGCCAATTTTTAATGACAAATTTACCCTGGTAGGCTACGAACTCGATTTTCGAAATTATTCGCACCATCCGCATGGTGAGGCCGCCATCATCAAGACCAATGGCAATTCGATGGTGACCCTGTTTGATAGTCTGAGCGCCGTGTCCATTGATGCGTTATTGGGTAACGCATTGGCATTCGTGGCTTGCGAGCCAGAGGACATCGTGCCTGATTTTGAGGATTATGTTTCTCCAGATCGCGTTGTCATTGATTTGGCATTGCCACCAGATTACGACAAGGAAGATTACGACGTACTGAAAGAGCAGATCATTGCACTGAAAAATCGTGGTTTCCAGCTGGCGATCAACCAATATGCTCTGGAAAAACCTTTTCTAGAGCTATTGCGCT
This sequence comes from Ampullimonas aquatilis, assembly GCF_049675895.1. Taxonomy (GTDB): domain Bacteria; phylum Pseudomonadota; class Gammaproteobacteria; order Burkholderiales; family Burkholderiaceae_D; genus Ampullimonas; species Ampullimonas aquatilis. Next base: position 1,631,206 of record NZ_CP183834.1, read on the forward strand.
ACACACAGTACTTAAAGATTGATACGCGCTCCTTACCAGAAGCCAAGTTGGTGGCGCTGCCCAAGAAGCTGGCGGTTTTACCTAATTTAAAAATGGTGGCCACGCATATTGCTTCACCGGATCAATTCAAATTGATGGGTGCTGCAGGCTATAAGGCATTTCAAGGACCGTTCTACGCACAACCGATTACCAGTACGGCCAGGGCGATTGAATCGGCCCAGCAAAATATTCTGATCATGATTCGATTGGTTCAAAAACAGGCGGATCTGACTGAAATTGAAGAAAAGATCAAACGTGATCCAGCTTTGTCTTTCAACTTGCTCCGATACGTGAATTCAGCCGCTTTTGGTGCTGCCGCTGAAATCACCTCCTATCAGCGCGCATTGCAAATTCTGGGTTATCAAAAATTGATGCGCTGGTTGAGTATTCGTCTGATTGCAGCGAGTAAGCATCCCGCCAATGTATTGTTGTTGCGGGCATCTTTGACTCGTGGCCGGATGATGGAGCTGTTGGCCCACGAAGAGCAATGCAAAACAAACCCGGAACAAGCCTTTCTCACCGGGTTGTTTTCACTGTTGGACAAGATTTTAGGTGTGCCGATGCTGGATGCGCTGGCTGGCATTCATTTGCCAGATGATGTCAACAATGCATTGATTAGTCGGGCAGGGCCATTGGGCGTCAGTTTGAAACTGGCCGAATATTGCGAGTTACCAACCACAGAGCAGGGTGCCTATCCACCCTCCGACGAAAAGCTGATGCAATTGGTGGCGGATAGCCACCTCAAAGCAATGGCTTGGGCGGAAGAAGCTATCAAGTAAAACAGAACGAATGCCTGATCCTGCCGGTTTTTTCGGGAGGATTGGGCATACATTTTTGATTTGTAGATTATTTCCTTCTTTTGCAAGTGTCTGGCTTGCAAAATCGGGATCGTTACTGCGCAATTAGGCAAGTTTATGATCCCCATTCCAGTTCTGATTATTTTGCTGTTGTTGATTGTTATCTTTATGCTCCTGGGTACGCTCAGAAAGCATGACGATCTTGATCGCACAATTGATCGGATTCAATTCAAATCCAGACCCATCATGACAGCCATGGAACAGGCGTTTTACTATCGCCTGCGTGACGCATTTCCGGATGATTTAGTCTTTTCTCAAGTGGGACTGAAGCAAATCATCACGCCCAAACTGCAAGGCAAAAATCGTCGGGTTGTCATGAATAAAATTGACAAAATGCATTGTGATTTTGTGATTTGTGGTCGTGATTCAAAAATTCTTGCAGTGATCGAGTTGGAAGATAAAAAGAAAAAAGATCCGTTAAAAAGACAGAAGATAGCCAGAAAAAACCGTATTTTAAGTGCGGCTGGCATCCGTTTTGTTCAGTATGATCTACAAGGCATGCCTTCGATTGAAGCATTGCGTTCGTATATTTTTTTCACCGCCCCTCATTCGACACTGAGTAAGTTCTAAATAAGTCTGATCTGGTATTTTTGCTACCACATTAATCACTTATCTCGGGTGCCCAGTCTTATTTTCCTGCCCTATAGCCTTTATAATATAAGGCTAAACTTTTCCTTCATAAACCTTGTTAAAGGACTTTCATGTTAGAGAACTACCTTGCTCACGTAGCAGAACGAGCTGCATCAGGCATTCCACCGCTTCCTCTGTCTGCACAGCAAACATCTGAATTGATTGAGCTTCTGAAAAATCCTCCCGCTGGTAAAGAAGCTTTTCTGTTGGATTTGCTGACCAACCGGGTTCCTGCAGGCGTTGATGATGCTGCCAAGGTGAAGGCTTCCTATCTGGCTGCGATTGCTCATGGTACTGAAAAATCTGCGCTGCTTAGCGAAGAGCGTGCGACAGAATTGTTGGGAACCATGTTGGGTGGTTATAACATTGCTCCTTTGGTTGATCTTCTCGACAATAACAAGGTTGCAGGCCTTGCCGCTGCAGCCCTCAAGAAAACATTGCTGGTATTTGACGCATTTCATGATGTCAAAGAAAAAGCCGACAAAGGCAATGCCAATGCTCAAGGCGTTTTGCAGAGCTGGGCCGATGCCGAGTGGTTTACCAGCCGCCCTGCATTGCCAGAAAGCCTGACGATTACCGTCTTTAAAGTCACTGGTGAAACCAACACTGACGACCTGTCACCAGCACCTGATGCTTGGTCACGTCCAGATATTCCTCTGCATGCTTTGGCCATGCTGAAAAACCCACGTCCTGGTATCAATCCCGACGAGCCAAGCAAAGTGGGACCTATCAAGCAAATTGAAGCGCTGAAAGAAAAGGGCAATCTGATTGCTTACGTGGGTGACGTAGTTGGTACCGGTTCTTCACGTAAATCTGCCACTAACTCAGTACTCTGGTTTACTGGTGAAGATATTCCTTTTGTACCTAACAAACGGTTTGGTGGTGTGTGTTTGGGTAGCAAAATTGCGCCAATTTTCTATAACACCATGGAAGATGCGGGTGCATTGCCAATTGAATTGGACGTTGGCCAAATGGAAATGGGCGATGTCATTGAATTGCGCCCTTATGATGGTAAAGCACTGAAAAACGGCAATGTGATTGCCGAATTCAAGGTTAAGTCTGACGTGTTGTTTGATGAAGTTCGTGCTGGTGGTCGTATTCCATTGATCATTGGTCGTGGTTTGACTGCCAAGGCACGCGAAGCCTTGGGTTTGCCAGTGAGCACTTTGTTCCGTCTGCCACAAAATCCAGCGGATACAGGCAAAGGCTTTAGTCTTGCGCAAAAAATGGTTGGTAAAGCCTGCGGCTTGCCCGCAGGACAGGGCGTTCGTCCAGGTACCTATTGTGAACCACGCATGACCTCAGTTGGCTCACAAGACACTACCGGTCCGATGACACGTGATGAGTTGAAGGATCTGGCCTGCCTGGGCTTCTCCGCTGACTTGGTTATGCAGTCTTTCTGTCACACAGCCGCTTATCCTAAGCCAGTAGATGTGAAAATGCACCATGAATTGCCCGACTTCATCAGTACTCGTGGTGGTGTGGCTTTGCGTCCCGGTGACGGTGTGATTCACTCCTGGCTGAATCGTATGCTCTTGCCTGATACAGTAGGTACTGGTGGTGATTCACATACCCGCTTCCCAATTGGTATTTCCTTCCCAGCGGGTTCCGGCTTAGTTGCTTTCGCAGCAGCAACTGGCGTGATGCCACTTGATATGCCTGAGTCAGTATTGGTTCGCTTCAAAGGCAAAATGCAACCTGGTATCACTTTACGTGATCTGGTTAATGCCATTCCTTTATATGCAATCAAACAAGGTCTGCTGACTGTTGAAAAACAAGGCAAGAAAAACATTTTTTCAGGCCGTGTTCTCGAAATTGAAGGCTTGCCAGAGCTCAAAGTTGAGCAAGCATTCGAATTGTCTGATGCCTCTGCCGAGCGTTCTGCAGCGGGCTGTACCGTTCATTTGAACAAAGAGCCAATCATTGAATACATCAATAGCAACATTACTTTGCTGAAATGGATGATTGCTACTGGCTATGCGGATGCCCGTACTTTGGGTCGTCGTATTCAAGCTATGGAAAGTTGGCTAAAAACCCCAGAGTTGATGAAAGGTGATGCTGACGCTGAATATGCCGCAGTAATCGAAATTGATTTGGCAGATATTCATGAGCCGATTGTTGCTTGCCCTAACGATCCGGATGATGTGAAAACCATGTCAGAAGTAGCCGGTGCAAAAATTGATGAAGTTTTCATCGGCTCCTGCATGACTAACATTGGTCACTTCCGTGCCGCCTCTAAGCTGCTTGAAGGCAAGCGCGATATCCCTGTCAAATTGTGGGTTGCTCCACCAACCAAAATGGATCAGAAGCAACTGACTGAAGAGGGCCATTACGGTATTTTAGGCTCTGCAGGCGCTCGTATGGAGATGCCTGGCTGTTCATTGTGTATGGGTAACCAGGCACAAGTGCGTGAAGGTGCCACGGTATTTTCTACATCAACACGTAACTTCCCGAACCGTTTAGGTAAAAATAGTAATGTTTATCTGGGTTCGGCTGAGTTGGCATCTATTTGCTCAAAGTTGGGCAAGATTCCTACCAAAGAAGAGTATCTGGCTGAAGTTGGTGTTCTTGATAAGAACTCATCACAAGTTTATAAATATATGAACTTTGATCAAGTCAGTGACTTTAAAGAATTGGCTGACAGCGTTACTCTGTAACCAGTTAAGTCTCTAATTAAATCGCCATCATGAAAAGTGATGGCGATTTTTTTTGTCTTAAATTTACCAAAGACACTGTTGAAAAAACATCCTGTTGGATAGTCATCTTACAGCCATAGCTGATGGAATATAGTTGGGTCGATGAATGAGCGGACCCTCCAAAAATAATAGACGAGATAACGTTTTGATGCTTTCTTCAAAGCGTTGAGTAGGCCAGTTCTTATTTTTGAAATTAAGCGCTTGCTTGCGTTTTCTTGTTTTCCTTGATTTAACATAATATAAATTATAAGTAATTTATATAAATAATAAATGGCCTTGTGGGCCATTTATTATTTAACTAGTAATTACTTCTTGTCGAAGAATTGTTCGTCTTCTGTAGAGCCATGCAATGCAGTTGTTGAAGACTGACCACCTTGAATGGTTTGAGTAACGGCGTCAAAGTAACCGGTACCAACTTCGCGTTGATGTTTAACCGCTGTAAAGCCTTTTTCAGCAGCCGCAAACTCGGCTTCTTGCAATTCAACGAAGGCAGACATTTGGTTACGTGCGTAGCCATGAGCCAAGTTAAACATTGAGTAATTCAAGCTATGGAAACCAGCCAATGTGATGAACTGGAATTTATAGCCCATCGCGCCCAATTCTTTCTGGAATTTGGCAATGGTTGCATCATCCAGGTTTTTCTTCCAGTTGAAAGATGGCGAACAGTTGTATGACAGCATTTTGCCTGGGAACTTGGCATGAATTGCATCAGCAAATTTCTTGGCAAAAGCCAGATCTGGTTTGCCAGTTTCACACCAGATCAAATCAGCGTATGGTGCATAAGCCAAGCCACGGGAAATGGCTTGTTCTACGCCTGGTTTGGTTTTGTAGAAACCTTCAACGGTTCTTTCGCCTGTGCAATGTGGTTTGTCGTTGCTATCAACATCTGATGTCAACAGATCGGCCGCTTCAGCATCAGTACGAGCAATCAATACAGTCGGTGTGCCCATCACGTCAGCAGCCAAACGAGCAGCAACCAGTTTTTCAACGGCTTCACGGGTTGGCACCAATACTTTGCCACCCATGTGACCACATTTTTTAACAGAAGCCAACTGATCTTCAAAGTGAACGCCCGATGCACCAGCCTCAATCATGCCCTTCATCAGTTCAAATGCATTCAGTACACCGCCAAAACCGGCTTCAGCATCAGCAACAATTGGGGCAAAGAAATCAACATCATTTTTGCCTTCTGACCATTGGATCTGGTCAGCACGTTGGAATGTATTGTTGATACGGCGTACAACTTGTGGAACTGAGTTTGCTGGATACAGAGATTGATCTGGATACATTTCACCAGCCAAGTTTGCATCACCAGCAACTTGCCAGCCTGACAAATAGATAGCTTTCAAGCCAGCTTTAACTTGTTGCATTGCTTGGTTACCAGTCAAGGCACCCAATGCATTGATGAATGGTTCTTCGTTGATGAGTTTCCACAGTTTTTGCGAACCAACTTTAGCAAGCGTATGCTCGATTGGTAGTGAACCTCTCAGTTTGACAACGTCTTCTGCTGAATATGGACGTGTAATACCTTTCCAACGTGGATTAGTTTCCCATTCCTGTTTCAAAGCTGCAGCTTGTGCTTCTCTTGTGCTCATTTAGCTCTCCTTTAAAAAAATCGAATACGCAATACTAACTAGTTTTCGCGCAAAGCAACATTAAATTGTTGACAGTATGGATATTTTAATTCTTTACTAAATCAATCGGTTAGCAATTTATTTTATATTGTGAAATGAAGGATTTGTAGATGAAACACAAAATTACTGCTAAGCAGCAATTGCTTTCATTATGAGAAAAGTATCAATGCCATGCAAAATATAATGCTTTTGAAATAATACTGTAAGAAAACTCAAACTATCATGAAAAAGGGTTACCGTGATTTGGTAACCCTTGGTTTTCCTGGTCGGGGCGAGAGGATTCGAACCTCCGACCACTTGCACCCCATGCAAGTACGCTACCAGGCTGCGCTACGCCCCGAAGCATTAGATTATAACTTGAAATAGCCTTTAAATTCAATTTGAATCCTTTTCTATGAATTCATCGGCTCAAAATTTTCAGTAATAAATTTAAAAAATCTCTAGCATCTTCTATTTTCAAGCCGGCAGCATGACTGCTTATTTCCGGCCATAATTGGCCTTGTGATGATGTTGAAACTTCTGCTGTTTCTGTAATATCTTCAGAGGCACTAAATGGTTGAGTTATTGTAGTTTCTGCAGAATCATGAGGACCAGATTCAAGTTTGTTGCGAGCACCGACAATGGTAAAACCCTCTTCATAGAGAAGTTGTCGAATACGGCGAATTAATAATACCTCATGATGTTGATAATAGCGTCGATTGCCCCGTCTTTTAACCGGTTTTAATTGCACAAACTCTTGTTCCCAATAACGCAAAACATGCGGTTTGACCCCACATAAGTCCCCTACTTCACCAATCGTGAAATAGCGTTTGGCTGGGATAGGGGGTAAATTCGGCACGTCTTGGGGCTTATTTGTTTTTTCAGACATGGCTCAATATGGTCTTAATCTGAATGGAAATTGAATAAAGAATCAATTTTGCTCTAAAGGCATATCATTTGACACTAGGACCATCTGCTTTAATTTGTGACTAGAGTGAAAAGTCACAACACGACGAGCTTCAATGGGAATTACTTCACCTGTTCGAGGGTTTCGACCTGGTCTTTCTGGCTTATCTCTTAATTGAAAGTTTCCAAAACTTGATAATTTGACATATTCCCCCCTAATCAGGGCATCACGGATTTCGTCAAAAAAAATATCCACCATATCTCTGGCTTCACGCTTATTTAACCCGACTTGCTCAAATAACAAATCAGCAAGATCTGCTTTGGTTAGCGTGATCGGGTTTGCTGACTGCTTAATTTTTTGGTCAATTACCAACATATCTCTCTGAAGTTCATGACGATAAATTATTAACAATTTTTACGCTTGGAACATGCGTAATTCGATCACTCAAGTAAGTGAATGATAGCCACAATTATCTAATCCTAGGGAGTAACTAATGCTTTTAAGTTCTTAATTTAACACCAAGTTTTACTTCTAATGTGGATATCAAGGTGTTAATTGCTGTTGTTACCTGCTTTTCATCCATTGTTCCAGCAATATTTTGAAGGGTAACCCTAAAAGCCAAGCTTTTGTCAAAATCTGTGACTTGGTTTTCTGGCAGTTTATAAACATCAAAGATTTTACATTCACGGATACACGTGCACTCTATGGTAGAGAGTCTTACTTCATTCACCAAGTCAGTAATATTGCTCGCAGTTATTTGATTTTTAGCTAGTACAGCAAAATCTCGAGTAACAACGGGGTATTTTGAGACTTCTTCATACTCAGCCATTTTTGAATTCCTAATTCTGTCTATGTCGATCTCAAATAAGATCGGTGAAAAAGGCAATTCAAATTTTTTAGACAATTTAGGATGTAATTCCCCAATAAAACCTATTCTCAAGCCATTGAGTTCAATTTGCGCACTGCGACCAGGATGTAATGCCGGATGCTGGCAACGGGAATAAGAAATATTTAAACCAAAGGTTAATTTATCAATATCATTTTTGACATCATAAAAATCAACAACACGCTTCTTTTCTCCCCACTGCTCAACTAAAGTAGTTCCATACGCTAATCCTGCAAGACGGTAGGGTTGTTCAAAACCTTGGATATCAAACTTGCCATCGCCAATTTGATTGTTTTTCAAATAAACACGAGCGATCTCAAACACTCTAACTCGATCCGCTTTATGATTCAGATTAAATTGCAGGTTTGCAATTAAACTGCCAATGAGCGTGGAGCGCATTACGGAGAGATTACTTGTAATTGGATTTAACAATTTAATTGAGGACGGACTTTGACTAAGCAATAACTCGCTTTCATCATCTATAAAGCTGTAGTTGATGACTTCATGATATTCAGCATCTACTAAGATAGATCTGATTCTTTCCAAGGAGGTTTGTGTTTCCTTGGTACTCAAAAATGGTTGGGCAGCTACAGGTACTTTAGCTGGTATACGCTCATAGCCATAAACACGAGCTACTTCTTCAATCAAATCCTCTTCAATTTGAATGTCAAATCGGTAAGCTGGCGCCTTTACTGAGAAAACGCCATTTATATTTTCGTAGTCAAACGATAGTCCTGAAAAAATTGTTTCCACTTCCTTTTCATGTAAATCAATACCTAAAATTCGTCTGGCTCTATCAATACGCATTTGAACCGAATTGATTGATGGCGTATTGACATTTTGATCTACTATGGGACCAAACTGTGCATGATTATTTTGATTACATAAGGCATTAATTAAAGCGCTCAGTCTATCAATTTGATTGTAGGTTTGAGAGTAATCAACCCCTCGTTCAAATCGGTGAGAAGCATCGGAACCAAAACCCAGTGATCGACTTCTACCTCGAATAGAATCTGGCCACCAAAAGGCACACTCAAGAAAAATATCACGTGTATTTAAATCTATACCAGTCGATGCCCCACCCATGATTCCACCCAAACATATGGGGCCAGACTCGTCTGCAATAACGCCATAATCTGGATTTAGTTTGATCTCAACGTCATTTAACAAACGTAGTTGACTACCCTCCTCGGCCCAATTTATGGTGAGACCACCAGAAAGTTTATCTAAATCATAAACGTGTGTAGGTAAACCATATTCAAGCATCAAATAATTTGAAATGTCGACCAAAATACTCACACTACGAATATCACTACGTTGTAAACGCTGCAACATCCAGTCAGGTGTTTTTGTACTAGCATCAATGTTTTTGATGACTCTTCCAGTAAATCGACCACACAGATCAGATGCCAAAATATTGACGCTAACTTGATCATCAATATTAGTGTCAATAGTCTTAACAGGTTTTTCTATCAATGATAGATTTGTTAATGCAGAAACCTCTCTCGCCACACCAACAATAGACAAGCAGTCTGCTCGATTTGGGGTAAGTTTAATTGTGAAAATCGTATCATCCAGCATCAATACTTTGCGAACATTTTCACCAATCGCTGCATCTTCTGGCAGAACCATAAGTCCAGATGACTCATCATTGATACCCAATTCTTTTGAAGAGCAAAGCATGCCAGAGCTATCAATACCACGCATTTTTGCTTGTTTAATTAACAGGCCGCCTGGTAATTTCGCCCCTACCTTTGCACATGGAACACGCAAGCCTACTGCTACATTGGGAGCACCACAAACAATGGTCAGAACCTCATTGTCGCCAATATCAACTTGGCAAACATTTAAGCGATCAGCATCTGGATGTTTTTGAATAGCAATGATTTTAGCTACAACAACACCGGTAAATTCAGGTGCTGCTTTCTCAAGCTCCTCTATTTCCAGGCCAGACATGGTTAACAGACTTGATAATGCCTCTGTTGAAAGGTCTGGATTAATAAAAGAGCGTAGCCAACTTTCAGAAAATTTCATAATGTTGTAATAGGGTTAAGTTCGGCGAAAAATGCTTAGGTAAACTGTTTTAAAAAGCGCAGATCATTTTCGTAAAACAAGCGCAAATCATTAATACCATATCGCAGCATAGTAAGACGCTCAATACCACTACCAAAGGCAAAACCAATATATTCTTCAGGATCTAATCCAAAATTTCGAATGACCGATGGGTGTACCTGCCCCGACCCCGATACTTCTAACCAACGACCTTTAAGTGGACCACTTGCAAATGCGATATCAATTTCAGCAGATGGCTCTGTAAAGGGAAAATAAGATGGTCGAAAGCGTAACTGGATATCATCGGTTTCAAAAAATGCTCTGATAAATCCCAGGTAAACTCCTTTAAGATCGGCAAAGCTGATATTTTTATCAATCCAGAGCCCCTCAAATTGATGAAACATTGGGGAGTGAGTCGCATCACTATCAACCCTATATGTTCGACCAGGTGCAATTACTTTGATTGGTGGTTGTGTCGTTTTTGCGTAACGAACCTGCATAGGGCTGGTATGGGTACGTAACAAAAGCGGTTTGCCATTTGAATCGAGACTATCCACATAAAATGTGTCTTGCATGGATCTGGCGGGATGATTTTCCGGGCTATTCAATGAAGTGAAGTTGAACCAGTCTGTTTCAATTTCAGGGCCATCCGCAATATCAAATCCAATTGATTTAAAGATGGCCTCGATTCTTTGCCAACTCTTGATCACTGGGTGTATGGTGCCTTTCCCAATTCCCCTGCCTGGTAGAGTAATGTCAATAGCCTCAGCAGCAAGTTGAGCCGCAATTTGCTGCTCGGTGAGCTCATCGCGTCGTTGCAGCAGTAGCACTTCAACTTCTTGCTTGCAACGATTAACTTCAGCACCTTTGGCACGCCTTGACTCGGGATCCAATGCCGATAATGCTTTTAGCAAAATTGTAATCTCGCCGCTTTTACCCAGAAATTTTGCTTTCTCATTTTCTAGGGTTGCCGCATCTTGTGCGCCTTGAAAGGATATCTTCGCGCGATCAATAAGATTTTGAAGTTGTGATAAGTCCATAGTCATATATAAAAAAAGGGCCTCTATAATCAGGCCCTTTTAATTTCGCATGATTAACAAGAATCATGAAACGAAAGATGGTTTAGGCAGCGATTCTTGCCTTAACCTGATTCACGATTGCAGCGAAAGCAGCTTTATCAGCAACAGCTAAATCAGCCAGAACTTTACGGTCGATTTCAATAGCTGCTTTTTTCAAGCCATTCATGAAAACGCTATAAGTCAGATTATGTTCACGCGCTGCTGCATTGATACGAGTAATCCACAAAGCACGGAATACACGTTTTTTATTGCGGCGGTCACGATAAGCATATTGACCAGCACGCATGACCGCTTCTTTGGCAATGCGAAATACATTTTTTCTACGGCCACGGTAACCTTTGGCAGCATCTAAAACTTTTTTATGGCGGGCTCTTGCAGTAACCCCACGTTTTACTCGAGGCATATATTTCTCCTAAATAATGAGGGGTTATGCGTATGGCAACATGGCCTTGACGGAGACCATATTGGTTGGATGCACCGCTGCTGAACCACGCAACTGGCGTTTATTTTTAGTCGTTTTCTTGGTCAAAATGTGACGCTTGAAAGCTTGGCCACGTTTGACAGAACCACTGGCACGAACAGCAAATCGCTTGGCCGCGCTCTTTTTGGTTTTCATCTTAGGCATTTCTACCACTCCATGATTTATGATGAAAGGTGACCTCCCCACGGAGATACTTGCTTAACCTGTCTATCACTTATTTTGCAGCTAGTGCTGCATAATCCTCGTCAAATAACGCTGATTATTTTTTCTTTTTAGGCGCCAAAACCATGACCATCTGGCGACCTTCAATTTTAGGAAATTGCTCCACTTGACCAAATTCCTCAAGCTCGGCTTTAATTCTTTCCAACAGCCTCGCTCCAATTTCTTGGTGAGCCATTTCCCTGCCTCTAAAGCGCAAAGTGATTTTGGTCTTATCACCTTCGTCCAGAAATTTAATCAAGCTGCGTAGCTTAACCTGATAATCACCCTCATCAGTACCAGGTCGAAACTTGATTTCTTTGACCTGGATTACTTTTTGTTTGAGTTTCGCTTCGTGCGCTTTTTTCTGTTCCTGATATTTGAATTTGCCATAATCCATCAAACGGCAAACGGGCGGAACTGCAGTAGGTGCAATCTCAACCAAATCAACATCAGCTTCTTCAGAAAGCTTGAATGCATCCGACAACTTTACAACGCCTAGTTGTTCATTGTTTACACCGATTAAACGCACTTCCGTGGCGGTAATCTCACCGTTTAGACGGTGGCTCTTATCAGTAGCTATCTCAATATCCTTATAAAAAATTTAGCCCAAACAGTGCCATTAGCCTGCATTAAAGATATTCAGAAATGTCCGAACTGATTCGTTCAATGAGTGCTAAGACAGGCATGGCACCAAGGTCGGCATTACCACGCGCTCTTACGGCTACTGTATTTGCTTGCATCTCTTTTTCACCCACAATGACTAAATAGGGTATCTTTTGTAAAGAATGCTCGCGGATTTTATAGGTTATTTTCTCATTGCGCAAATCTGTTTTTACTCTAAAGCCTTGTTTTTTCAGCAATTGAGCAACAGATTGGGCATATTCAGAAAAATTCTCAGAAATGCTCATCACTACCACCTGTTCAGGTGACAGCCACACAGGAAGCGCCCCAGCATGATTTTCAATCAACATGCCAATAAAGCGTTCCAATGAACCCAAAATGGCCCGATGCAGCATCACTGGTGGTTTACGACTATTATCCTCGTCAACAAACTCTGCGCCTAAGCGAGTTGGCATGGAGAAATCGACTTGCATGGTACCGCATTGCCAGGAACGTCCAATAGAGTCTTTGAGATGATATTCAATTTTGGGGCCATAAAAAGCGCCCTCACCTGGCAACTCTTCCCATGGACTGCCTGCCGCACGAATAGCTTCACGCAAGCTATTTTCAGCCTTATCCCAAATTTCATCCGAACCAATCCGTTTTGCTGGTCGTAATGCTAATTTGACGGTGATGTTATTAAAGCCAAAATGCGCATACACCTGACGCACCACGGCATCAAATGCGGCCACTTCAGACTGAACCTGATTTTCAGTACAGAAAACATGTCCATCATCCTGGGTAAAACCGCGGACGCGCATCAGTCCATGCAAAGATCCAGATGACTCATTGCGATGGCATTGTCCAAATTCACCATAACGCAAAGGGAGATCACGATAGCTATGCAAGCCTGAATTAAAGATTTGCACATGACCTGGACAGTTCATCGGCTTGAGTGCATAGGCTCGGCTTTCCGATTCAGTCGTGAACATATTGTCTTTGTAGTTTTCCCAATGGCCGGTTTTTTCCCATAGACTGCGATCAAGAATCTGCGGTGCTTTGACTTCCTGATAACCATTGTCGAGATAAACCTTGCGCATATATTGCTCAACTTGCTGCCAGATAGTCCAGCCTTTGGGATGCCAGAAAACCAGGCCAGGCGCTTCGTCTTGCATATGGAATAAATCGAGTTGCTTGCCCAGTTTTCGGTGATCACGTTTTTCTGCTTCTTCAAGCATATGCAGATAGGCTTCTTGATCTTCTTTTTTAGCCCATGCTGTGCCATAAATCCGTTGCAACATTTCATTGCTGGAATTGCCGCGCCAATAGGCACCCGCAACTTTCATCAACTTGAATACCTTCAGTTTTCCTGTTGAGGGAACATGAGGGCCACGACACAAGTCGATGAAATTGCCTTCGCGATACAAGGAAATGTCTTCATTAGCAGGAATAGAAGCAATAATTTCTGCCTTGTATTGCTCACCAATGGACTCGAAGAAGGTGACAGCATCGTCTCGCTTCATCACTTCACGAGTCACCGGTAGATCCTGCTTGGATAATTCCAGCATTTTCTTTTCAATAGCAGCCAAATCTTCTGGCGTAAATGGGCGCTTATATGAGAAATCGTAATAAAAACCATTTTCTATGACTGGGCCGATAGTGACTTGCGCATCAGGGAACAATGATTTAACGGCATAGGCAAGCAAATGCGCCGTCGAATGGCGGATCAAATCCAGGCCATCCGTATCTTTGTCGGTGACGATGGCAAGACTGACATCGTGGTCGATCAAATAGGACGTATCGACCAGCTGACCATTCACTTTGCCACCCAAGGCCGCTTTAGCAAGGCCAGTACCGATGCCAGCAGCGATCTGAGCCACGGTGACTGGGGATTCAAATTGACGTTCTGAACCATCGGGTAGCTTGATTGTGATCATGATTATTAGGTAGTCAGAAATAAAAAAGCGCGGACGAGCCGCGCTTGCTATATATAGATTGAGCAGACTCGTTTATTGAAACTGTGTAGAAGTAGTTCGCGATGTCATAAGCTGCTCAAAACTGAAAATTGGTAGGCGAAATTGGATTCGAACCAACGACCCCCACCATGTCAAGGTGGTGCTCTAACCAACTGAGCTATTCGCCTGAAAGACCGTCATTATATGCATAACTTGCACAACTTGGCTAGAGGCAAACCAATTTAATCAGCTTGAATCACTGAATGACGGTAAACGCTATAACGCCAACTCACATAGTTGATTGACAAAAACTATTTCCGTCGTGCGGAGATGACGGCGCTAACCTCGGCAATGAGATTGATTGCACGTTGCAATTGGGTGGAGTTATTGACTTCAACTGTGAATTGCATTGAGGCAACATGTCTGACTGTTTGGGTATTAACGCCAATCACGTTCATTTTTTCTCGAGCAAATACCTCAGAAATATCGCGCAGCAGCCCCTGCCGATCCTGTGCTTGTACGACGATATCGACGGGATAAATCGGCGTGTCTGCAGGACTTACTGAATTTTCACCCCAGGTGGTTTGCACCACACGTTCGGGAGAGCGTGCTTGCATTTGTGCAAAATTGCTACAGGTTTCACGGTGAATAGAAACACCTTTGCCACGTGTCACAAAACCAATAATGGCATCGGGGGGCGCAGGTTTGCAGCACTTGGCCAGTTGGGTCAGTAACGACCCGACCCCCACGACCAGCACCCCACTTTGTTTATAACCCGGCTGCTCATGGCGACTTTTACGCAATGGTACTTTATCGATATCAATATCGAGTGCAGTGGCATCACCATGCAGGGCCGATTCAATTCTTTTGGCACCGATGTCCTCTTTACCTGCGGCAATGAAGAGATCATCAGTGCTGTCGAATCCCAGTTTTCTGGAAAGATCTTCCAGATTGGTAGAAGTTTTGCCCTCACGCTGCAAAATCCGCTCTATATGGCTGCGCCCCAAAGCGATGGTTTCTGCCAGTTCCAAAGCATTAAACCATTGGCGCACCTTTTGTCGTGCCCGATTACTCTGGATATAACCCAGATTGGGATTCAGCCAATCTCGTGAAGGCCCTGTGGCAGGTGTGCCACGCCGTGCTGAAATAATTTCTACTGTTTGCCCATTTTGTAATGGCGTATTGAGTGGCACCATCGCACCATTTACCCGTGCGCCACGACAACGATGGCCCAGATCAGTATGCAAATGGTAAGCAAAATCGATGGGTGTTGACGTTGCTGGTAGCTCGATAACACGGGCTTGAGGAGTCAAAATATAGATTTGCTCATCCAACCCGGCCATGCGATAGTTTTTTTCGCCATTTGAATCAGCCTCATTAGAACTATTGTCCGCATGATTGGGCGACGCTGCCTCACCTTTTTCAACATCCGTTTTCCAAGCCAGCAGTTGTCTGAACAAGGCAATTTTTTCATCATATTTCTTTTGCTCGGAATCGGTGGCAAAACCCTTCATGCCAGCAAAGCCTTTGGCGCCTAGCTCCTTGTATCGCCAATGGGCAGCAACCCCATATTCGGCAAATTGGTGCATATCGTAGGTACGAACTTGCACTTCAAAGTTTTTGCCATTTTCATCAATGACGACTGTATGTAGCGACTTATAACCATTCGCTTTAGGACGCGCGATATAGTCGTCAAATTCCTCGGTAATAGGCGACCAGATCTGATGCACCAGGCTCAAAACCGTATAGCAGGTCTTGATATCCTCAACGATGATGCGAAATGCGCGCACATCATAAAGTGCCTCAAAATTGATGTGCTTGTCACGCATTTTTTTGAAAATGCTGTAGATATTTTTGGGACGTCCTGTGACCTCACCGCGAATACCTTCTTTAGTCAATTCAGCACGAATTCGCTGGCTGACCGACTCAATGAACTGTTCACGCTCGACCCGTTTTTCATCAAGCAAGCGGGCAATTTTTTTATAGATTTCTGGCTCGGTAAAACGAAACGCCAGATCCTCGAGTTCCCATTTGAGTTGACCAATGCCCAAGCGATTTGCCAACGGTGCGAGCAAATCCATGGCTTCTCGTGAAACTTCCAGTGGTGGCGTCAATTTGTTGGCCGCAAAGTAACGCATGGATTGCAGCCGCGATGCCAAAAAGATGATGACAACGCGAATATCCTGAGCAAACGCCAGCAACATTTTGCGCAAACTCTCGGCTTGCTGACGTAACTCTACCTTATTGACTGCGGCTACATTGGTGGTTCGTCCAGAATGATCTTTGGATTGACTGCGAGTCAGCGACTCCAGACCAACGAGCTTATTGACGCCTTCAGCCAATTGCCAAAAGCCCGTTGAGTCGTGCTCTTCCGGGTGGACAAAGCGGGTAAACAAGGCCGGCTTAATGACTTTTTCTTCCTTGTGCAATTTATCCATGCACAGAAACAGCCACGCAGCGTCAATAGCACCGTCGTCAAAACCCAATTTAATCAAGATATCGACGACACCCTGAGCATGCGCCAAAGCCGATTCACTGCTACGGGTCTGCTGATAAGGCAACAACTTTTGGCTAAATTGAGCCAGCGAATCACAACCAGCCAACAGCGAGCTTAACGAAGCTGCTACCTCAGCAAAAGGTTGGGACGAGGCTAAGTCGGTATGACCGGATGAAACCAATGACATTTCTTTTTCTTTGAGGCTGGTCTGACCAGCAATGGTTTGAGCAGGCATGACGCTATTTTAGCCATTCCTGTGCCAGCAATTTATATCCACATTTGAGCATAATATATACACCCACACAGTATTGAAAATGGTTATGTATAATAAGCACCTAAGAAGGTGATTTATCCATATACTCCTTAAAAATGCCTTTTTTCAGCACTTTTTAATGAGTCATTTACCATTAAAAAAATTTTGCGCCAAAGCAATTTGCGCTTCATGCACAAATGTGGGCGCGTGTCCCGTATCCGCAATGACTGCTAATTTGGCCATGGGACCACGATGGCGCATTGCTTCTGCAGTGATTTCAGTGAGTAAATCTGAATTTGCACCGCGCACCACCAAGGTGGGACATTGAATGGCATCATAACTTCGCCATAACAGTACCTCCCCCTGACTCAAAGCCTCAGGTGTTGTCAATTTAAAGGGTGCAGCGATGGCGGGATCGTAATGCACCCGAAAGCGATTGTTTGCAGGATTTTTGACAATACATGGTCGCATCAATGCCTCCCACTCCTGCTCGGTATGCTGCCCAAACGAACCCGCAATCGCTTTTAAATAACTGATACCGGCTTCAATCGAATCAAATTCGGGAGCATTGCCCACATAACGGCCAATTCTCGTCAATGCCTCAATCGCCAGCGAGGGACCAACATCATTAAGCAACAAACGTTTAACCGGATTATTTTTCAGAGCGGCAAGCCCCATTCCAATGAGCCCTCCCATTGAAGTACCAAACCAATTGATTTCTGGTGCGTTAATGCGTGCCAGCAAGGTCACCATATCGGCCATATATTGCGGAACCTGATAATAGGCTGGCACGGCTAGCCAGTCAGATTGACCTCTTCCAACCACATCAGGACAGATCACCCTGAAATCTGTTGCCATGACCTTGGCAAGAACATCAAAATCATCACTGCGCCTTGTGAGACCGTGTACACAAAGCAATACGCGAGGATTGTGAGGATCGCCCCACTCTTTATACGCCATCCGATGTAAGCCGGCGGGACTTAAACAATTGACGAAGTTCATTTTGCTCGTTGATTCAATTGACATCATCCACTCCTTAAATAATGGCCGCAAACGGTGGATCATCGCTAAAATGACAATAAATCACGACTCATCACAAATGTATAACGACAAGCTTAAACCATAACCTCATCGCCCCCCTAATTAGGAGAAATGCTTATGTTGAACGGAAAAACTGCCATTGTTACAGGTTCTACCAGCGGAATTGGCTTGGGAATCGCGAAAACACTTGCTCAACAGGGGGCCAATATCATTTTGAATGGTTTTGGTGACCATCTTGCTCCGCTTGAAGAAATCAAGACGTTCGGTGTCAAGGCGGCTTTTCATGGTGCAGACATGACCAAATCAGCTGAAATTGCCGATATGGTGCGTTATGCCGAATTGGAATTTGGCGCAGTTGATATTCTGGTCAACAATGCAGGCATTCAGCATACCGCCTTGATTGAGGACTTTCCAATTGATAAATGGGATGCCGTGATTGCAATCAACTTATCGTCGGCATTTCATGCGATTCGGGCTGCCATGCCGGGCATGAAGCAACGTAATTGGGGCCGGATCATCAATATTGCTTCGGCGCATGGCTTAGTGGCATCAGCGCAAAAAGTAGCCTATGTGGCAGCCAAACACGGTATTGTCGGCATGACCAAAGTCGTGGCACTCGAAACAGCCACTACCGGTATCACGTGTAACGCCATATGCCCTGGTTGGGTGCTCACTCCTTTGGTGCAAAAGCAGATCGATGATCGAGCCAAGGCCAATGGCACCACAGTTGCCGCTGAAAAACTGGCATTGGTTTCCGAAAAACAACCATCCAAAGAATTTGTGACACCTGAGCAGCTTGGTGGTTTGGCGGTTTTCCTATGCTCTGCGGCCGCCGATCAGGTGCGCGGCGTGGCCTGGAACATGGATGGAGGTTGGGTGGCGCAGTAAGTTGGTCTGGCTTACCTTTTGCTTTTGCAAAACACATGATCCATGTTTTTTGTAACGTGACTATGCATTTTGTCGTTCAGCAAATACAATCCATACAACTTAAAGCTTTGGGAGCTCATATGCAAATACGTACGATTGGTTCAGCCTTGGTACTGGCCTTAACGGCAGTGTCTGCACAAGCCGCGACAGTTCTGGATGTAACAGATGGATTCTCTGCAAATGGTATCAAAAACTATACATTCCAGATTACAGCTCCAGGCTCTTATCTAGCCACTCTGACTGATTACAATTTTCCAGATACTTTTACTTCTTTAGCTCTAAGTATTAACAAAGCACCAACTATTCTGGGTAGTATTCCTCACGCTGGTTCATTCACATTTAACGCGGCAACGACTGGTACCTACACAGCTTTGGTTTTTGGTAAACCAGGTACTACGACAGGTTTTAGCTCATTCGGTTTAACGGTTGCAGCCGTACCCGAGCCAGAAACCTATGCCATGATGTTGGCTGGTTTAGGGTTGATTGGTGTAATTGCTCGTCGTCGTAAAGAAAGTGCCGTTGCTGCTCAAGCATAACAAGCACTGAGAATTGATAAAATAAGGGCAGCCTAGGCTGCCCTTATTTATTTTAGATTTGCGCTAAATAACTTCCAACTTAGCCACACCTAACGCCAACCATTTAGCTCCATGGCGGCCAAAATTGATCTGCGCCCTTGCATCAGTGCCAGCACCCTCCAAATTAATGATCGTGCCCTCGCCAAACTTGTTGTGAAATACCTTTTGGCCGACTTTGTAAGCCACACCATTGATATCGTTTCCAGCCTTCTTTGCCGGCATGCCATTTAAAGCTGCCGGACGTGCAAACCAGTCTTTACCCCAGGCAGGTTCTTGTGTTTCCCAGTTGCTACGCGCTTGTATTTTGGGAACCAGCCATTTCAGGGCATGCTCTGGCAATTCATCAAGGAAACGTGATTTCACGTTGTAGCGTGTCTGGCCATGCAGCATCCGGCTTTGCGTAGTGCTGATATACAAACGTTCCCGGGCGCGTGTAATAGCCACATACATCAGGCGTCGCTCCTCCTCAATGCCATCCATTTCTGTCAAAGAGTTTTCATGAGGGAATAAGCCCTCTTCCAACCCCGTAATAAAAACAGCCTTGAATTCAAGCCCCTTGGCAGCGTGTACTGTCATCAATTGAATCGCATCCTGCCCTGCCTGCGCCTGATTGTCACCGGCCTCCAGCGAAGCATGGGATAAAAATGCGGCAAGCGGCGACATGACTTCGTTTGCTGACAAGTCAGTCATCAAGGTATCCCCAGTCTGGCTATCAGTCAGATTTTGATATTCGGCTCGTGGCACAGGAATGGCATTGGCTCGAGCATCAAGGCCAAGCCCTTCTTCGGTCACAAAAGCTTTGGCGGCATTGACCAACTCAAAAAGATTATCAATACGATCCTGTCCCTCTTTGTCGTTTTGATAATGCGTTATCAGACCACTGGCCTTGATGATGTAATCCACCACTTCGGACAAACTCATGGCTTGTGTTTCAAACCGGGCCGATTCAACCAGCTTAACAAATGCCCCGATACTGCTACCTGCTTTACCTGATAAGTAAGGTGTTGCTGCATACATGGAACAATGATTTGTTTTGGCAACATCCTGAAGTTGTTCCAATGAGCGCGCACCAATGCCGCGAGTTGGAAAATTGACCACACGGGCAAATGCGGTGTCGTCATTTGGATTTTCCATCAGCCGCAAATAAGCCAAAGCATGTTTGACTTCGGCACGCTCAAAAAAGCGCAGGCCACCATAAACTCGGTAGGCAATCATGGCGCTGAATAGGCCATGTTCAATAATCCTGGACTGGGCGTTACTGCGATAAAGAATTGCAATCTCGTCACGCGTGTAGCCTTGCGCTATCAAGCCCTTGATTTCTTCAACCAGCCAAGTGGCTTCCTGCCCGTCTGTTGCCGCTTCATAAATGCGAATCGGTTCACCGTGCCCTGCATCGGTTCGTAAATTCTTGCCCAGGCGGCGGGAATTATGACCAATCAGTTCATTGGCAGCATCAAGAATGTTGCCCTGTGAACGATAATTCTGCTCCAGTTTGATCAAATCCTGGATCTGGAATTCCCGTTCAAAATCCGCCATATTGCCGACATTGGCACCGCGAAATGCATAGATGCTCTGATCATCATCACCCACAGCAAAGACACAGTGATGTTTACCTGCCAGCAGCTTCAGCCAGGCATATTGCAGTTTGTTGGTATCCTGAAACTCATCCACCAGAATATGACGAAAACGGTTTTGATAATGTTCACGCAAGGGTTGATTACGTTTTAGCAATTCATAGCTGCGCAACAGCAATTCAGCAAAATCCACCACACCTTCACGCTGACATTGATCTTCATATGCCGCATAAAGTGCTATTTGCTTGCGACTATGGTCATCATGCGCTTCCATCTCTGCAGCACGCTGCCCCTGTTCTTTGGCCGCGTTGATAAACCACATCAAATTTTTAGCAGGAAATTTCTCATCATCGACATTGAGCGCTTTCAATAAACGCTTGATCGCACTGAGCTGATCTTGAGTATCAAGAATCTGAAAGGTTTGCGGTAATGCCGCATCTCGATAATGCGCTCGTAAAAAACGATTACACAAACCATGGAATGTCCCCATCCACATGCCGCGAATGCTGATTGGCACCATAGCCGACAGACGGGTCATCATTTCTTTAGCGGCTTTGTTCGTGAAAGTCACGGCCAGAATACCGCCAGGACTCGCCATACCCTGCTGCAACAGCCAAGCGATACGGGTTGTTAAAACACGCGTTTTACCTGAGCCGGCACCGGCCAAGATCAAAGCAGACTGATTGGGAAGCGTAACAGCAGCAAGCTGTTCTTCATTGAGGTTGGTGAGGAGTTCAGACATGCGTCGTATTATAGGTGTTTGTGCCAATAGGCAGGTCTGGTCACTTATAATCGAAGATTGACTTTAACTCTGACAGACTTATGGCACTCGACAAAAGCTTTGAACCCCACGCAATTGAAGCCCGTTGGCGCGATGAATGGGAGCAGCGCGGCTATTTCAAAGCCGGTCTTGACACGCAAAATCCCAATAATTTCTGTATTTTGTTGCCGCCACCCAATGTGACTGGTACCTTGCATATGGGACACGGCTTTAATCAGACTGTGATGGATGCCCTCACTCGTTATTATCGTATGCGGGGCCACAATACGCTTTGGCAACCTGGTACTGACCATGCGGGCATTGCAACGCAAATTGTCGTGGAGCGTCAGCTTGATGCAAAGGGTATTTCGCGGCACGATTTGGGGCGTGAAAAATTTCTCGAAAAAGTCTGGGAATGGAAAGAGTACTCCGGTGGCACCATTACCCGACAAATGCGTCGTTTAGGGACTTCACCTGACTGGTCCAGAGAGCGTTTTACGATGGATGAAGGTTTGTCCAACGCTGTCACCGAAACCTTTGTACAACTCTATAACGATGGCTTGATTTATCGCGGTAAACGCCTGGTTAACTGGGATCCCGTACTTGGCACGGCCGTCTCTGATCTGGAAGTCGTGAGTGAAGAGGAAGATGGTTCGATGTGGCAGATTCGCTACCCGCTTAGCGATGGCACTGGTCATTTAACTGTTGCCACCACGCGTCCTGAAACCATGCTCGGCGACGTTGCCGTCATGGTTCACCCGGAGGATGAACGCTATAGCCATTTAATCGGCAAGACAGTCAATCTGCCCCTGAGTGATCGACCAATACCCATCATTGCAGACAATTATGTCGACAAGGAATTTGGTACTGGCGTCGTCAAAGTAACGCCTGCACATGATTTTAATGATTATGCGGTTGGACAGCGACATGGTTTGCCGCAAATCAGTATTTTGACCCTGGATGCCAAAATCAACGAAAATGGTGCTCAACCATACCAAGGTTTGGACCGTTTTGCTGCCCGCAAACAAATTGTGGCTGATTTAGCAGCTCAGGGCCTGCTCGAATCAGTCAAGCCTCATAAATTGATGGTGCCACGTGGTGATCGCACCAATACCGTGATTGAACCAATGCTGACTGACCAATGGTTTGTTGCCATGAGCAAAGCGGATGCATCGGGAAGCAGTATCACGGCAAAAGCATTGGAATGCGTTGCATCTGGCGAAATTAAGTTTGTGCCAGAAAACTGGGTCAACACCTACAACCAATGGCTCAACAATATTCAAGACTGGTGTATTTCACGGCAATTGTGGTGGGGACATCAGATTCCTGCCTGGTATGGTGAAAATGGTGAGATTTTTGTTGCCCATAGCGAAGAAGAAGCACAAAAAATTGCCCTCAAAAATGGGTATCAGGGCAGCTTAAGGCGCGATGATGATGTACTCGATACCTGGTTCTCATCTGCATTATGGCCATTTTCCACACTTGACTGGACCCCAGAATATCCAGCCATCTCCAATCCTGCCTTAGACTTGTATCTGCCCTCCTCGGTATTGGTCACTGGTTTTGATATCATTTTCTTCTGGGTAGCTCGAATGGTCATGCTGACCAAACAGATCACTGGAAAAATTCCGTTCAAGACGGTTTATGTCCATGGCTTGATACGCGATGCCGAAGGGCAGAAGATGTCGAAGTCTAAGGGCAATGTACTGGATCCAATCGACCTGATTGATGGCATCAGTCTTGATGCCTTGATTGGTAAGCGCACAACGGGTTTGATGAATCCAAAACAGGCAGCAAGTATCGAGAAGAAAACTCGCAAGGAATTTCCTGAAGGTATTCCGGCGTTTGGTGCCGATGCATTGCGCTTTACGTTTGCCTCTTTGGCCTCACCGGGCCGCGACATCAAGTTTGACATGAAACGTTGCGAGGGCTATCGCAACTTCTGCAATAAGCTCTGGAATGCAACGCGTTTTGTATTAATGAATTGCGAGGGTTTTGATTGTGGTCTTGAACCGCATACATCAGAACAATGCGGTACCGGTGAGTACCTTGATTTTTCAAAGGCAGATCGCTGGATCGTATCAGCGCTACAACGGGCCGAAACCGAAATTGAAAAGGGATTTGCTGAATACCGGCTGGACAACGTCGCTCGTACCATTTATGAGTTTGTCTGGAACGAGTATTGCGACTGGTATCTTGAATTGGCCAAGGTACAGATTCAAAGAGGTAATGCCGCTCAACAGCGTGCTACTCGTCGAACATTGCTGCGTGTCTTGGAAACAATTTTACGCTTGGCTCATCCGATCATGCCTTACATCACGGAAGAGGTTTGGCAAACTGTGGCGCCCTTGGCTGGCAAAATTGCAGCTAATAGTCACTCCTCTGTCATGATTCAGACATATCCTACAGCCCAGCTTGAACGTATCGATCATGATGCAGACGAGTGGGTCGTGAAACTGAAACAAGTCATTGATGCATGCCGTAACCTGCGTGGCGAAATGAATATTTCACCGGCACAAAAAGTGCCTTTACTTGTTTTAGGTGAAACTGCTTTCTTTGAGTCATCCAGATCATATATTGAAGCGTTGTCCAAGTTATCAGAACTTAAAGTTTATGAATCTGAGGATGAGTTTGATACCGCTACCAAAGGCGCGCCGGTTTCTATTGCTGGCAATAATAAATTGGCGCTCTCGATAGAAATTGATATCGTTGCTGAAAAAGAACGACTTACCAGAGAAATCAACAAGTTAGAAACGGAAATCGGCAAGGCACAAGCAAAACTCAATAATGAAAGCTTTGTGGCAAAAGCACCTGCTGCCGTGGTCGAGCAAGAAAAACTACGTATAGATACTTTTTTTTACAACTTATCCAAGCTTCGTGAACAACTTCACCGTATAAACTGATTGCATCCGTTACATTAGCTTCAACACATTACTTCATTGGTACTAGCCATGCAAAAAAGCCCTAAGATTACTAAAGCCGTTTTTCCTGTCGCAGGTTTAGGTACGCGTTTTTTACCCGCAACCAAGGCATGCCCCAAAGAAATGCTACCGGTGGTGGACAAGCCACTGATTCAGTATGCCGTTGACGAAGCGATTGCCGCAGGTATTACGGACATGATTTTTGTGACTGGCCGGACCAAACGTGCCATTGCTGATCACTTTGACAAATCCTACGAAATCGAAGCCGAGCTTGAAGCACGCAATAAGCAAAAGCTGCTTGAAATTGTACGCGGTATCAAGCCAGCCAATGTTCAGTGCTTTTATGTGCGTCAAGAAGAAGCGCTTGGTTTGGGACATGCCGTCATGTGTGCCGAACGTCTGGTCAATAATAGCCCATTCGCAGTTATCCTGGCCGATGACTTGCTGGATGGTAAAACACCGGTTCTGAAGCAGATGGTCGATGTTTATGATCACTATCTGACTTCGGTCATTGGTGTTGAAAAGATTGAACCTGCCCAATCACAGTCGTACGGTGTCGTTGCTGGTCGTGAATGGGACGCCAATCTGATCAAGATGTCTGGTATTGTTGAAAAACCAAAGCCAGAAGATGCACCATCTAACCTTGGTGTTGTTGGTCGTTATATTCTGACCCCAAGAATTTTCGATTTCCTGCGCACTCAGACTCGCGGTGTTGGCGGTGAAATTCAGCTCACAGACGCGATTGCACAGCTGCTGCAAAAAGAACAAGTACTGGCTTATCAATACGATGGCGTCCGCTATGACTGCGGTAGCAAACTGGGTTATCTGAAAGCAACCGTTGAGTTTGCACTTAAACACCCAGAAGTTCAGGCAGAGTTTGCAAAATATCTGGAAGAGCGAAATAATCAGTCTACGACCGCTCCCAAACTTACCAAAGTCGCTTAATCAATCTTCATTTAATCAATCGGGAGCGGCAATGAGTTAATTGCCAATGCCGATTCGATTCTTCCGTAAAAAACGGGGAGACGTTGTCCAGCAACCCTCCCCTGTTTTATTTTCAGACCTGCTTACCAGCAAAGCGTCGCTGGATATCCCAACGGTTTCAATCACGCAGCCTCAATCCGATTTGTTTGACATCACGTTACTTGAGTCAGAAGCAATACGTTTCTTATTGGAAAAAGAAGTTGCGCGAGTCAAACGTTATCAAAGGCAGATGGGATTGTTTTTGTTTTCATGTCATTTGGCCGATGTATCGCTGTTAACCAGTCATCAATTACAGGAATATCGACAACGCTGTGCTTTGATTATTGGGCGACGCTTACGCATTCACGACTATCTTGGAATATGGGCGGACACACAATTGCTTTGCATCCTGCCAGAGACTGATCTGGAACAGAGTATTTTTGTCGCTGGTGAAATGATGCAGGAACTCGAGAAAGAATTCTTGTCGAGCCTGAATGTTGACGACACCAAACTGACAATGCATTTTGGCGTCAATCATTATGGTGTGATACCCGTCACGGCAGGGCAACTGATGCAGCAAACTGAACTTGCTTTGCAAAAATCGATTGAGCAAGGTGGTAATCGAGTCTCTGTTTATCAAACTGAGTAACGCAGTCGATACAAAGCTAGTGACAACTTTATCAGCGTCGGCGCAGAAAAATCGTTGATAAGGTTTCTGATTCTTCAGTGTCAATCAGCTCATTACCTGTCTGTTTGCAAAAGGCGCGAAAATCCTTTACCGCACTCGGATCAGTTGCCATCACTTTGAGAATTTGTCCGCTGTTCATTGCGGATAACGCTTTTTTGGCACGTAGAATGGGTAATGGACACTTTAGTCCACTGGCATCGACTTCCACATCAAAATCATTCATCATCTTATTTATCCTGCAAAAATAAGCGCAATCAAGCCGCTCAATCGGCCGCAGCCTTACCATCATCCATGATGGCATCTGCCGCTTTGCCAACACCCTTGCCGACCACCTTGGCGGTGCCAATCGCAGCATCAGCTGCCAGATCCACCACACCCACAGCCGCACTGGCGGCTGCATCGACAACGGCAATCGCGGTACAGGCATTTAAACACAAGCTCATCAGACATAGCAGGGAAAGTCGCAAAATCATAAGTGCCTTGTGGGTTAACAAGATGGACATGGGAAAATCAACTGCAAGCAGTTTAAACTTTCTCTTCCAGCCAGGCTGCAACAGATTGCAACGCGGCAGGCAAAGCAGCAGGATTGGTGCCACCAGCTTGTGCCATATCGGGACGGCCCCCCCCTTTACCACCAACCTGCTGGGCCACAAAATTAACCAAATCACCTGCTTTGATACGGCTGGTTGCATCGGCTGTAACACCGGCAATCAGACTGACTTTGTCACCTTCAACTGCTGCCAGCACAATGGCGGCTGTTTTAAGTTTGTACTTGAGCTTATCCAGGGTTTCACGCAACACCTTGCTGTCAGCACCATCGAGCTTGGCAGCCAACACCTGGATACCCTTGATATCCTGAGCTTGTGCGATGAGTTCGTCACCTTGTGATGCAGCCAGTTTCGATTTCAATCGATCCAATTCTTTCTCAAGACCACGGGTGGTTTCCTGGAGTTGTGTAATGCGTTGCGCCAGTTCTTCTGGTTGTGCCTTAAGTACTGCTGCAGCTTGATTGAGGTTGATATTCAATTTTTGAACATACGCCAGCGCATTGTTACCGGTAATGGCTTCCACACGACGCACACCGGCGGCCACACCACCTTCGGCCACAATCTTGAATAAGCCAATATCACCCGTGCGATTCACATGGACACCACCGCACAATTCACGGCTGGAACCAATATCCAAAACCCGAACTTCATCGCCGTATTTTTCACCAAACAGCATCATGGCACCCAGTTTCTGCGCATCATCAATCGGCATCACACGCGCATTGGTGGCCACATTGGCAAGCACTTCCGCATTGACCTTTTGTTCAACCTGAAGAATTTCGGCTTCAGTCAAGGCAGCATTATGGGCAAAGTCAAAACGAGTCCGTTCGGCATTGACCAGCGAGCCTTTTTGCTGAACATGACTACCCAGCACTTCACGCAGGGCTTTGTGCATCAAGTGAGTCGCACTATGGTTGCGAACAATCTCGGCACGCCGCTCAGCATCAACCCTGGCCGCCAATTGGTCACCCACCTTGATGTCACCTTCGACAACCCGACCATGATGACCAAAAACGGTTGCCTGGATTTTCAGGGTATCCTCAATCAGCACACGACTGGTGCCGTTGCGTAACTCCCCTGCATCACCGACCTGGCCACCCGATTCTGCATAAAACGGCGTGTGGTCAAGCACGACTACCACATCATCACCTGCCTTGGCAATGGGCACGGCTGCACCATCTATGTACAGGCCAGTAATGGTGGCCTCTTCTTGAGTCAAAGACTCATAGCCATGAAAGGTCGTCGCAGTACCTTGATAGTCCAACCCTTGCGCCATCTTGAACTTGCCTGCTGCGCGTGCCTGTTCACGTTGACGGTTCATGGCCGTTTCAAAACCCGCAGCATCAACGGTGACATTCCGTTCACGGCAAACATCGGCCGTTAAATCAAGCGGAAAGCCATAGGTGTCATGCAGCTTGAAGGCTATATCTCCATCAAACTGAATATCATAACTAAATATAGAAGTGTTGATTTCACCAAGACTGCTAGTCAGAGACCCTTGCAGGAAGAAATTTTCTTGAGCTGCAGCAGCACTAACTTCCTGATCAAGTAATTCCTGATTATTCTGATAATCAAAAAAAGCCACATTTATACTAATCTGATCGGATTTAATAACCTTTGCTTTTACCCAATGGTTACCACTTCCTGTTTGACTGTGATAACTAGAAATTTTCCAATTTTTCGCTTTGGCAAAACTTCTTAGTCCACGCATAACTGAACTTAATTCGCTCTCCAAGATTTCCATGCCATTGGCAATAGTCTGAAAGAAACGCTCTTCTTCCTGCTTGAGAACTTCGGTAATGCGTTGTTCATCGCGCGCAATTTCAGGATAGGCAACACCCATTTCCTTGACCAGCGCGGCAACCAGTTTGTGAAAAAATGGTGTCCGGGCACCAAGCTTATAACCATGGCGAATGGCACGACGTGCAATCCGACGCAATACATAACCACGACCTTCATTGCCTGGAATAATGCCATCGGCCACGGTAAAGGTGCAGGCCCGGATGTGGTCAGCAATCACTTTGAGAGACGGACTATTCAAGTCACAATTCTGCCCACCCGCGGCATCGACAGCCTGCTTGGCCGCAGCAAGCAAATTGACGAACAGATCAATCTCATAATTGGAATGGACGTGCTGCAATACCGCAGCAATCCGCTCCAGCCCCATGCCGGTATCCACACTGGGCTTGGGTAGTTTATGCATCACCCCAGCTTCATCACGGTTGAACTGCATGAACACATTGTTCCAGATTTCAATATAGCGATCACCGTCTTCATCGGGGCTACCGGGTGGGCCGCCAGGAATGTCTGCACCATGATCATAAAAAATCTCGGTGCAGGGACCGCAAGGACCCGTGTCACCCATCATCCAGAAATTGTCGGAGGCGTAACGGGCACCTTTGTTGTCGCCAATGCGGATGATTCGGTCGGCAGGCACACCAATGGTTTTGTGCCAGATATCGTAGGCCTCATCGTCTTCAGCATAGACAGTGACCCACAACTTGGCTTCTGGCAAGCCAAAAACCTTGGTCAATAATTCCCAGGCAAAGCTGATGGCATCCTGCTTGAAATAATCGCCAAAACTGAAGTTGCCGAGCATTTCAAAAAAGGTATGGTGACGCGCGGTGTAGCCAACGTTGTCCAGATCGTTATGCTTGCCGCCAGCGCGAATGCATTTTTGTGCAGTAGTGGCGCGGCTGTAGGGGCGCTTGTCAAAGCCCAGAAAAACATCCTTGAACTGGTTCATCCCCGCATTGGTAAACAGCAGGGTCGGGTCATCGCCTGGCACCACCGGGCTGGAAGCCACAATCTGGTGTCCCTTGGACTCAAAGTACTGCAAAAACTTGGCGCGGATTTCGGATACTTTCATGTTTTTCGTCTAATGTTGAGCGCGGTGAGCGTTGTCTTTAACCAGGTTGAAAATGCTTGTCCAGCGGCTTGCTCATTCAGCCTTAGCCGCGGCAGCCTTGGATTATACGGCTGGGCGACAGGCTCGTGGCAAAAATAGCGCAATGGCGCGAAACCGATTTAAATATATACTCCTATAATGTATATTTTAATATCTATATATTACGCACTTGATCAGCCAATTATTAATGATACTCCTTTAAATATCGCCTGGTTCAGGGTTTGCGAGACAAATCCATTCAGAAAAATCTCTACGATCAGCACCAGTCTTTAGGCTGGCGCAAGCATCGCGCAAGAATGCCGTCGCACAATCAATCCACAATCATATAAAAATTAGGAGACATGTCGTGCGAATAGCCCTTCTCACCGACATTCACGCCAATCGCGAGGCGCTCACAGCTTGTCTGGAGCATGCGAGTCGGCGCGAAGTCGATCGTTACGCCCTGCTGGGTGATTTTGTTGGTTATGGTGCTGACCCATCCTGGGTGGTGGATCAGATCATCAAGCTCAGAGCGCAAGGTGCCATTGCGGTGTTAGGCAATCATGACACCGCCATCTTTGAAAGTCGGGGTGAGCAGATGAACGAGGATGCCCATCAGGCCGTCGAATGGACCCGTTCCCAGCTCAATCCAGGCCAG
Organism: Ampullimonas aquatilis; assembly: GCF_049675895.1. Lineage (GTDB taxonomy): Bacteria > Pseudomonadota > Gammaproteobacteria > Burkholderiales > Burkholderiaceae_D > Ampullimonas > Ampullimonas aquatilis. The sequence continues at coordinate 1,661,494 of NZ_CP183834.1, forward strand.
ATTGATTTTTTGCGCAGCCTGCCCCTCTCCCATGAAGATGCTGGCGTGCTTTATGTCCATGCCAATGCGTGGGCGCCAGGGCAGTTTGCCTATATTGCCGGGGATATGGATGCAGACCGCAGCATGCATGCGACCAGCGCCCGCATTACTTTTTGCGGGCATGTGCATGATCAGATGCTCTATCACCTGGGTCGTGCCCAACGGGTTGCCGCTTTTCAGCCCGTTGCGGGCAGTCCCATTCCCTTATCCAGCTCACGACGCTGGCTAGCCATTGCGGGTTCCTGTGGGCAACCGCGGGATGGCAATCCGGCGGCCTGTTACGCCATCTTTGACCAACGGACTTCCATTCTGACTTTTTACCGTGTACCGTACGATTACGATCAGGCCGCCCGCAAGATTCGCGATGTCGGTCTGCCGCAACGTCTGGCTTCACGATTAGAGGGAGGAATCTGACATGCTGGGCAAAGAACGGCTTCATAGTGGCATGATCATTGATGGCTTCAAGCTGGAAGAACGTTTGCATCAGGGTGGCATGGCGTCACTCTGGAAAGTCACTAGTCCCGATCTGGCCGAACCGGCCATCATGAAAACCCCCATGTTGCTTGATGACAGTGATCCGACTGCCATTGTCAGTTTTGAAGTCGAGCAGATGATCATGCCGCTTCTGACGGGCATTCATGTACCCAAATTTATAGCCCAAGGCGGTTTTGAAGACCAGCCCTATATTGTCATGGAAATGATTGCGGGTGATTCACTGCGCGCCCGCTTTGACGAAGCACCACTGACTTCAGATGAAGTCGCCAGCATCGGGGCCAAAATAGCCACCGCCTTGCATGATCTGCATCGTCAGCATGTGATCCATCTCGATCTCAAACACAGCAATGTCATGTTTCGCCACAAGCCCGATGGCCAACTGGGCGAAGTCGTGCTGATTGACTTTGGTTTGGCACATCATGATCGCTTGCCTGATCTGCTGGCCGAACAATTTCGGCTACCCATGGGCACTGGTCCCTACATATCACCTGAACAAGTGCGTCAGATCCGCACCGATTCCCGTAGCGACCTCTTTGCCCTGGGTGTTTTGCTCTATCACCTGATTACCGGGATACGTCCATTTGGTTTTCCTACCACAGTGCGTGGTTTGCAGCGACGTCTCTATGCCAAACCCAAACCACCAGCCAGCATCAACCCAAGCTGCCCACCCTGGTTGCAGGAAGTTATCTTGCACTGTCTGGAAGTCAATCCGGACGAGCGCTATGCCAGTGCTGCGCAAGTCGCACTTGATCTGCAACATCCCGATGCCGTCGTCATCACCGATCGTGCCGATCGGCAAATCAATACTGGCGTCATTGGTAAGTTTCGGCGCTGGTTCCGGATGATGAATCACGAAGCCCCCACGCAAACCGTATCGACCCAGCTGGCCAATGCGGCAATTGTGATGGCCGCGGTTGACTTGTCACAGGAATGGGAAGAGCTGGCTGACATGGTGCGCCATGTCGTGCAGCGCATTTTGCGTGCCACACCGGGCGCGCGATTGGCCTGTGTCACTGTCTTGAAAACCAGTCGGATTGGTATGGATGATCATCGTGATGAAGATGGCCGTCATCTGCATGTCAAAAAACTGATTGAATTAAAGCATTGGGCCAGGCCACTCGAACTGCCGCCTGACCTGATTACCTATCATGTACTCAATGATCCCGATGCGGCCACGGCCATCCTGGATTATGCCCATACCAATCAGGCTGATCATATTGTCCTGGGAAGCCGTGGACCATCGGCTTTAAAGCGCTATTTGGGCAGTGTGTCGGCTGAAGTTGTCACCAAAGCCAATTGCACAGTCACTGTCGTCAAGGTCAACAGCTCAGGCATGGCTGACAATGCTGCGGCAGTTGACAATCTTGAAGATGATGATTACGTCCCTTTTTAAGTTACTTAACAATCTTGCTTAACCTGATGTGAGGTTACGCAGACTTATGGCACTTCACAGTGGCCATTGGCGATTCAAGTTACACAGTCAATCAGGTTTGATCAATATTTGGCAAGACCAAACGACACCATGAATGCTGATTGCAAGCATTTTATGATTTGACATCAAGCCAATAAAAACGGATCGTCTTTTGTGTGCTGCCAAATAGCTGCCAGACAGAAGCGCAGCAAACCAATCTGTCATCACGGCAGTCACATAACCATGAAATAACACCTTACACGCTGATGTTGCGTTGCAACCATCAGCTGGCCGTCCACGCTGGCTTTGACTGATACGGCCCTACCAAGAACAATCGTTCATTGATTGAATAAATGGAACTGAATTGACAACTTGATATCGTATCAAACAATACACACCATCCATTTAACTCTTGAGATTTTCAACATTGAATTTTATGATTGACTCATCAAAATAATGGCTTGAAAACCAAGGAGACCCGTAATGCCAGACGATCCATGGACCTCGCTACAACCTTCAATAGTGCATTGCAATCATGCTGCCACAACAGATCCCTTTTATGCGCAACTACTGAGAAAGCTTGCTCAAATTTGCGCTACCCCAATCGCCTTGCTGATTACTTTTACCGATGACGTGCCAGAAATCCAGGCCAATTATGATTGGCCGCATACGCAATTACCTGTCTCTCGACCATTTATTGAAGAAGTACGATTGCACGAAGGCTTTATAGAAGTTGTTGATATCTCTGATCATGCGCGTGCTCAAGACTTGCCGCAAGCGCTCACCCCACCCCGTTATTTTGCTGGCCTACCCATTTGTGTGAATGATCAGACGATTGGCATTTTGTGTCTGCTTGATTATCGACCAAATAAACTCAATCTCAAACAGCAAAGCATCTTTGGCATTGCCGCTAATGAACTGCAACATTATCTGGCCGAACGTCAGGATATTGAGCACATCCGCGATGAAAGCAACACCGAACGGCTTGCTACCGACATCCCGGACAGTCGCCTCAAACGCTTCTATGAAAATTTCACTGATCCGCTGGCCTATTGGGATACCAAGATGGTCTGCGTTTATTACAACCGGCCGTTTGCGCAATGGTTTGATCTGCCCTACCCCTTCGAACGACGCTTGTCTCTGCTTGAAGTGGTCGGCAAAGACCATTTTCATGATTACCTCAAAGTACTGGAGCTGGCACTCTCAGGGCATAGCACCAGTCTGGAAGACCGTCGTTCGGTAAATCCGGATGATTTCTCTACGATGCTGGACCTGCAGCTTAGCGCCGATATCGATGAAGACAATACAGTGCTTGGTACCGTGATGTTTGGGCATCAAGCCGCTGATTATCGTAGTTTGAATCACCATAAAACATTTCTTGCCGCTATCGTTGATAGCTCCAATGACGCCATCATCAGCAAAACACCCGAAGGTTTGATCCTGACCTGGAATCGCGCTGCTGAACGCATTTTTGGCTATACCGCCAAAGAAGTCATCGGTAAACCGGTGCTCCGGCTTTTTCCACCCGAGCGCATTCATGAAGAAGCCATGTTAATGCAACGCGTCTTGCGGGGTGAGCCGATAAGAAATATGGAAACACAGCGCCTGCGCAAGGATGGTCAGTTAATTGATTTATCCATTTCCGTCTCCCCCATTTATGATGATCAGGGCAAGGTCATTGGCATTTCCAAAATCGCCCGTGACATCAGCCATAACAAACACATCGAACGGGCGCTGAATCATCAGCATGAAAGACTGCGCATCACCATGAATGCGATTGGTGAGGGCGTCGTCACCACCGACCAGCATGGCGTGATTGACTACATCAATCCGGTCGCTGAAAACCTGCTTGGTCAGCGGCTTCATGAGGTCTTAGGACATCCAGTGGCAGAAGTCATGTATCTGATTAATGACGAGAGCCGAGCACCGGTCGTCAATCCTATCCTAGCTTGTCTGGCTGGTCGTGAAGTCAAACTGATGGATCGGCAAACCATCCTGATTAACCAGCTGGGTCACGAAATCTATGTCGAAGACTCGGCAGCGCCCATCATTGACAATCAGCATGAGCTAATCGGTGCCGTCATGGTATTTCGCGATGTCACTGCGGATTATCAACAAAATAAGGAGATGAATTATCAAGCGACCCATGATGCACTGACCGGCCTCATCAATCGTCGAGAGTTTGAAGTCCGCCTGCAAAGTCTTCTATCACAAGTCAGCGATCAAGATGCCCGCCATACCCTGCTTTATATTGACCTGGATCACTTCAAGTTGGTCAACGATACCTGTGGTCATGCAGTCGGTGACCAACTACTCAAACAAGTGGTCGGCTTGATGGCATCGTGCATGCGTGATGTAGACACGTTGGCTCGTTTGGGCGGTGACGAGTTTGCCGTGTTGCTGGAGCATTGCGACTTTAATCAGGGTATGCGGGTCGCACAGCAAATCTGCGAACGGGTCGGTGATTTTCGCTTTGTTCACAATAATCAGCAATTTCGGGTTGGTACCAGCATTGGCCTGGTAGTGATTGATAAGCATTGGAGCGATTTGCAGGCTCTGGTGCAAGCGGCCGATGCCTCATGTTATGCGGCCAAAGAAGCAGGCCGTCATCGGGTTCACGTTTATCAGGAAAGTGAACAGCAGGCTGATCATCGGCGCGGTGATGTCAATCTGATCAATGAACTTGAATACGCGCTCAATGAAGAACGCTTTACGCTTTACTGGCAGCAGATCATGCCAGTAAGGCAACAAAGCGGTATCCATGGCGAGGTATTACTGCGTCTCAAAGGCCTGAATGATCATGAAACCCTGCAGCCAGCCAGTTTCTTACCGGCGGCAGAACGTTTTCATATGATCAGCCGGATTGATCGTTGGGTGATTCGTCATGTACTGCAATGGATGCAACAACATCGTGCCGAGTTAAGTCATCTCACCACTTTGTCGGTGAATATATCCGGGCAGTCACTCGATGATCTGCATTTTCAAAAAGACTTGCTGGAGCTGGTTAGCCATAGCCAATGCGATCTCACGACACTATGTTTTGAAATTACCGAAACTGCAGCTATCACCAACCTGGCGCGCACCGGCACGTTTATCGACAATCTGCGCAAGCTTGGTGTGCGGTTTTCCCTGGATGATTTTGGCACCGGCATTTCCTCGTTTGGTTACTTGAAAAATTTGCAGGTTGATTTTCTCAAGATTGATGGCCTGTTTATTGAAAATCTGGCGGCCAGTCCGCTCGACCAAGCCACCGTGCGCTGCATCAGCGAAATCGCCAAAATCTGTCATATCCAGACGATTGCCGAATATGTACAAAATGATGAAGTGCAAAACCTGTTGATTGGCTTTGGCATTGACTATGTACAGGGTTTTTTGCGTCATCGACCAGCGCCATTGGATGAGTTGCTGACTACTCTTCATTGATTTTCTATACATCACGGCCAATGATGCCAACATGGATCAAGCTTAGCCTTGATAAATGCATTGTTTTCGCAATGCATCAATCGTCATATTGCTGAATACCATGTTATGTGGAATCAGCAAATAAGCCCAAGGCTTGCCGCCAACCTTGGCAGCGTAATCCGACGCGTTTTTGCACCAGATGACAGCCTGATCGGCTTTGGCCTTGACCTCGGTTTCTGACTCTTGCGCTTCCGTTACCTCACGGGCTTTCTTGGTCTCAATCATCAGCGTGATGTCGTCCAAGGCAACCACAAAATCAGGGATGTACTCGGGCTGATTCACACCAGCGCGATAGTAGATATTGAACTGGCCAGACACCGGACGGAACCAGCGGCGCGCCTCACGTTCCAGCACCGTTGCCAAGATGCGCTCTGTGTCTGAGTGGAATTTCTGGAAGGCATACGCGCAACGCTGGAAGCCGCCATAGACATACTGGCCGATGGTACGTTTGTCGTCTGGCGTCCAGTGCAAAGGCTTCACCTCGTCTTTGGCAGTGAAGGCGCATGGCTTCAGCGGCATGAACCCTTGGCTGACAATTACCTCAGACCCGGCAGAATCCTCTTGATAGTGCTTCGCCATCTGAAGATGAATGTTTTCAGCGATGGCACGACCATGGTTACCCAAGATGTTGTGAACGGCGGCTTCGTCTGGCTGCTTGCTGCGGAAATGCACAACCGCCTGCCCTGCCAGCTCGTATATCAGATCGGCATGGTCATCATAGGAAACGTCATCGTAGTTGATGAGTTCGCGGACGATGTAGTCCTCAAGCCGCGCCTCTTCAATCAATGCCGCCTCGCCATAGGTCAGTTGACGACCCGATTGCAGCCCTTGAGAAAGCAATTGCTGGTCGGTCGCCTGGTAATTCATCCGCGACACATCCAGCACAAAACTGCGGTAGCCGCCCGTTACCGGACCGACCGGCACAACCGTAATGCGCGGGATGTCGATAGTTTGCTGAATGAAGACCTCCACCGACTTCTTGACCACGGCAGCAACAGCCTCGGCGTTTGAAGTTTCTGTGTCCAGCAACTCACCTTGCTGCGGAACCAGTCGCTGCATAACCAGTTGGGTCAGCTTTTCCTGTACGCTGGCGGTGCTCAGGGCGATACTGGTTGGCACCAGAACGCGGTCTTTCCCCAGCTCGGCAACGGCATCCAGTGCCACCATGGCAATCCTGCGTTGCTCACCTGTGAAAACGACGGATGGTGTTTGCGCACCTTGGCTATAACCAGCAGACACAATCCCTGCACCACCCGCACCAGAGCCTTTTACATCCGCAATGCCCAGCATGACGGCTGTGTTGGATGGCACCGAAAGGCTGGTCAGGCGATTACCATTGCCGTCAGTCGGCTCCAGCTTCAGCTCTTTCAGGCGAATAGGCGAATCGCCCTTGCCAGCTTCTTCAATGACCTCCTGAAACTTGTCATGCGCGATGATATTCAGACGATCAACAACTTCCACCCCGGTTCTGCGGCCATACGGCAATCGCAAGCCACGTCCGATGGATTGCTCGATCAAGGTGCGCGCATTGGCCGCCCGCAACGGAACAATGGTGTAGAGGTTCGTCACGTCCCAGCCTTCTTTCAGCATATTGACGTGAATCACAATCTCAGTAGGCTCGGTGTAGCTCTCCACCAGCAGCAGGCGACGGATCATTTCTTCCTCTTCCGCGCCCGATTTGCTGCTATCAACCTGAATCACCTTGCCTTTGTACTGCCCGTCAAACAGGCCCTCTATCGTGCCCAGCAGCGCAGCAGCATGCGTGGTATCACGGGCGATCACCAGCATGAAGGGCTTCACCGGTTTCTGACCTGTCTGCTCGGCATAGGTCAGCAAGTGCACCTTGGTTTCTTCATGAACGCGGATGCCGTCCATGAGCTTGATGCGCTCTAGTTGCTCCGCGCTGTGGTCGGCAGGGTTGAAATTCTGCTGCGTCACTACGGCGGGCTCTTTGACAAAGCCGTCTTCAATGGCCAGTGCCAGCGGGTAGTCCATCACCACGTTCTTGAAAGGCACCGGGCCTTTCGCCCCTTCGGTGAATGGCGTTGCCGTCAGTTCAAGGCCCAGCAACGGCTTCAGCTCGTTCAGCGCCCGGATACCGGCACTGGCCCGGTAGCGGTGCGACTCGTCCATGATGAGCACCAGATCAGGTAAACCAGCCAGGTACTCGAAATAACTTTGGCCGAGGTACTCAGAAAGCCGCTTGATCTTCGGTGCTTTGCCGCCGCGAACTTCCGAATTGATCTTCGAGATGTTGAAGATGTTGATCTGAACGGGCGCATCAATCGCCTGTGAAACCAGGTCGCCTTTTTGTTCGTAGGTCTCGCCGGTAATCACCTCCGGTGCGTCAACGGCAAAGTCTGCGATGCCCTTGAAAACGTACTTTGGCCCGGTGGTGTCGCTGAAATCCCGGATCAGCTTGTCGTAGATCGTGAGGTTTGGCGCCAGTACAAAGAAGTGCTTGTAGCCGTAGGCTGCGTGCAGGTAGCTGATGAACGCCCCCATCAGGCGCGTCTTACCGACACCCGTTGCCAGCGCAAAGCACAAGGATGGAAAGTCTCGCTCGAAGTCCGTCAACTTCGGAAACTCAGCCATCAACGCTTCCTGCATGGCCTTCAGTTCATCGGCCGAACGGGCTTTTGAGTCACGCAAGGCTGGCACGGATTCCAGCGCGTTGTGCAATCGCTCCAGGCTGACGGTTTGCGGCTCGCGCAGGCTCAGGCGCCCAGCCACCGTGCGCACGATTTTTTCTGTACTCATGCCGACTCCCCGTTATCGGAATCGATTTTGGCATCGCTTTCCAATGCAGCAGGACTGTCTAGCGTTTCCAATTCGCGCAAAATTTCTGTGCGCAAATCCTCCACACTGGGTAACTCAAACTGGTAGCGGCTGGCAAAAACTTGTTCATGCTTGTCAGCCAAAACATACCGCACCACCGCGTCATTTTTCTCGCTGCAGAGCACCAAACCAATCGTCGGGTTGTCGTCTTTTGCAGCCACCTCTTGATCGTAAAAATTCACATAGAGCAACATCTGCCCCAAGTCCCCATGCGTGAGCTTGCCTACCTTGAGATCAATCACCACATAGCACTTCAACTTCACGTGATAGAAAACCAGATCGGGATAAAAATGATCCCCGTCCAGCGTCAACCGCTTTTGCCGCCCCACAAATGCAAAGCCGCTCCCCAGCTCCAACAAAAATGCCTGTAACTGATTGATTAACGCCTCTTCAATGCGGGACTCCACCAGCCGATGTGACTCCGGTAAATCCAAAAACTCCAGCACAAAGGGCTCTTTAATGACATCTTGCGGGCGTGCCACCACCTGCCCTTGGCGCGTCAACGCCAGCAAGCCCGCCTTGTCTTTGCTTTTGGCCAGTCGCTCAAACAAAAACGAATTCATCTGCCGTTCAAGCTCGCGCGCCGCCCAGCCATTGCCAACAGATTCAATTTCGTAAAAATCGCGCACCGGCCTGCGCTGCTCCTTCAACAGCCTGCGGTAATGCGTCCACGACAATCCTGGGTGCAGCGCCCCCGGTTGCCAGCCTTCAGGCTGGAAATCAGATTTAACACGCAGTGCGTGTTGTTTTGGCAAAAGCTCTGGATACGCTAAGAAAAAGCTGCGCATGTACTGCAAGGCGCTGACCGAAAAACCGTCACCATATTCTTGTTTGAGATGCGCAGAGACACCTTGCAACAAGGCTTTACCATAGCCCGCACGCTTGGCACCGCCCTGTTCGGCCTCCACAATCTGTTGCCCAATCAGCCAGTTAGCACACACATGCGCCGTGTTAACAGAGCGCGCTGCCTGCGCCCGCTGTGAGTCCCAAATCTCACGAATGCGTGCCAATAAAACATCTTGTTGCTGTAGCTTGGTCATACCTGCGTCTCCCCACCAAACAAACCACCTTGTGCCATATCACCCGTACGCGCAGCTTTCCCCGTTCGCCCTGAGCCTGTCGAAGGGCTTGCCTCAACAGGGCGCGGCGCAGCCATCGGCAAATTCGCCACGTTCAAACTGTAGTCGTCATGCCCCCATTCGCATTTGGTCAAAACCATCTTGGGGATTTTCTTCAACGTCAGATTGCGGAACCGGTCTGCCGAATTGTTACCCCCTGCCCGATAAGCAGCACAGCACACCAGCAGACTGCGACTCTCGCCCACCTCATCGCTCAAGGCCTGCAACTGGTCGGCGTTGAGCGTCTGTGTGGTGACGTAGATGAAATCCGATTCGGTGCTGTACCCGTGCTGCCAATAATGGTCGGCGTTCGGCGCATAGGTAAAGCCTTCCAGCTTGCAGATGGCCGCCGCCAGCATTTCGGCGTTGAATTCCTTGTTGATGACCCAGTTGCCCCAGCGGTCTTGCTGCAACAAGCTGGGGGCAAGACGGTAGTAGCGGAATCCGCCGCCACCTTGCCAGTTTGTCGCCTCGGTAATGCCGCCCTTATCTTCCCCGTTGATGACTTTTTGTAACCGTGGAATGATATGGGTGTGGCAATGCTCACCAAGCTCGACCATGATCCATTTGCGACCCATCTTTTGTGCTACCGCACCAGTAGTGCCTGAGCCTGCAAATGAATCAACGACTAGGTCTCCCGGCGCAGTGGTCAACGTCAGAATTCGTTGAAGCAACTTCTCAGGTTTCGGATTTTGGAAAATATCATCTCGGTCACCAAACATCGTCTTCAGATCAATACTTGCTTCCTTATTGCTGCCAACCTCTTCATGGGACCACCATGTATTAGCCGTTAGTTCATCCTTCATTTCGGCGAGAAATTTCTTCAGCATCGGACGGCCATCGCCACTCTTTCCAAAAGTAATTCTCTTTTCTATAAGCCAAGACTCGTACTGCCGCTCATTGCAGCGCCAATACCTGCCTTTGGGCGGAAGAAATTCCTGTCCTTTTGGCCCAATAATTGGAAACTGGCCTGCTGCATAAAACTTTCCTGCCGACAGATTTTCAGCCTTCCATGGTCCTCTAGAGTCATTGTCTGGATTGCTAAATGTCTGCTTCTGCTCTTCAGTTCGTGGGAGCTTGCCGATCTGGAATACATTCACATCTTTGGCATATGCAAAGACATGGTCATGCGTATTCGACAAATGCTTGGCCGTTTGATTCGACGTATAGGCCTTCTGCCACACCACATTTGCAATGAAATTTGCCCGGCCAAAAATTTCATCACAAAGAACCTTCAGATAATGTGCCTCGTTGTCGTCAATGGTGATCCAGAGCGAACCATCCTCAGACAGGAGGCGCCGAATAACCTCCAACCGATCACGCATTAGGCCTAACCATATCGAATGCTCCAACCCGTCGTCGTAATATGTAAAGGCGCTGCCGGTGTTGTATGGCGGATCAATAAACACACACTTGACCTTGCCCGCAAACTCTTGCTCAAGGGCCTTCAATGCCAACAAGTTGTCCCCGAAGATCAGTCGATTGTCGAAGATGTCGCCATCGCATACTCGCTGCTTGGCGTGGTAACTCTTGCTCGGGTCTTCGAGCAAAATGCGCGGCTCCAACTTTGGGCGTGCATCCTTGCCGATCCAGGTCAGTTCTAGCTTTGTCTTTTTCATAGTCACTCAGTGATACTTCACTCGTCGATTGTCGAAGGCAGGCTTGGTGCCTTCCAGCACATTGACGACGTGCCCATTGATTGCCGGGCTTTCGATGGAGCCAGATAGGTAAGCGATCTTTGATCCGCTCTTACGGTCAAAGCTGGAGTAAATGACTTGCTCTGCGTCGCAGACCACGGCCAGATTTGGATTGTGGGTGACCATGATGATTTGCCGCCGACGCTTGGCCTCAGTCAGCACAGGAACAAGAAGGCTTACAACCGTTTCGTTGTCCAGATTTTCCTCCGGTTGATCCAAGATAATCGGTGTCCGTCCTTTATCAACCAACAGGTAAAAGATCAGCAGCAAAGCACCTCGTTGTCCGGGAGAAAGCTGTTCGATGTGGGTATCTTGGAACAAGAGCGAATATCTGGGCTCCAAAAACGACAGTCCAAAGAGCAAGTTGTAGACATCGCTGGCTGTCTTGTCTTTGCGTAGCAAATTAGCGATGCCGACAGCGGAAGTGCTGCCACCTCCCGCCGCACCGATGATCTTGTCGTGGAGCCCTGAGATAAACCCGAGTGAGCCGACTTTCGTATTGAAATCGAATTCCTCGGCAAGCTTTTTGATTGCCGCAAAACTCTCATCCTCGCCACGAAATTCGCCCGAGTTCTGCTTAATCAGAGTGAATAGTGCCGTTGCGATGGAGTCCGCAGAACCTGCAAGTGTTGCTTGAAACTGAAGCTTGTACTCCTCACGAATCAGGCTATTGCCTTGAATCAAATCTTGCACCGGCTTGAACAACTGTTCCCGCCCCTTTCGCTGAGCATCGAGAATGTCGAAAATATCTCCAGAAAGCTTCAGTCGTTGCGCTCTTAACTCTGTAACCGTGTTGGGCAGCACTTCAAGTTGTTGAATTCGAGCTTCGATACCCTTGAATGTCTCAGGGGCGTCAGGCGTGCCCGTAAGTTCGACCGACTTAATCTTCCAATCCTCAAGGGCCTTCAAGTTCTGTTGGTAAAGCAACTGCGGGGCATTCAACTTTGCGTTTAGTACCTGCTGTTCAGAGTTAAGCGATGTGCGCTCTGCAACATCCTTGTCTAGCGCGACCTTGAGCGACGCCTGCTCTACGGGAATGGCATCGGCCAAAGCATCTATCGGAGCGTTCGTCACTGTAAACTTCACAACGTCATTTACGTTGAGGCCCAACGTTGCAAGTTCTGGTGCGGCATCGTCCAGGAATTGTTTATAGGAGCGTTCGAGCAGGCGAATGCGTTCCCGCAACGTCTGAACTGCTTTTAACTTCTTTGCCACCGCCAAGTCGGCAGCAGAATTTGTGGCAGTCCGTTCGTCGATTGCTTTCAGCTTGGTCGAGATTGCTTCGAGCGCGGCGGCGGCTTCCTTCTGTTCGGCACTAAGCTCCTCGGAGGGCTTTACTACCTCAAGAGGTTTCAGCTTCATGTGTTCGTCGATCTGTCGCTGCTTGACCCCCAACAACTCCTGCAATGACCGCTTCACGTCCGGCTGTAGCTGGGCTTCCGCACTCGCAATCTCGTCGTTTAACCTCTTTAAGTCCTTGCGAAACTCGTCAAGCTGATCCCGAAAAGTGCGTTCCTGCTGTTCAATCAGTTGGTCAAAATCGAGTGCTCCGAGTCGAATGGCCTCACCTGCATGAGAAAAAATGACGGCCCTAAGCTCTCGTTCAAAGGCGTTCGAGCGCCCAGAGACGTGCTCGTTGCAGAGCTCCTCAAAGTGCCCTTGCGGTATGTACCGAACGAGCTCCACCTTGTCTGCCGGAGGATCATCACTCAACTGGCGCTTCTCGAAAGACCCGTCACACCATGTCAGCGTACCTTGGAAGTGCTTCGCTGGCTCGCCAGACTTGCCTCGAAAGCGATCACGCTTCAAGAAAGAAAAATGTTCCTTTTGCCGAGAGTTCCCCAGAAGGGCGATGACATCGGCAAGCGCGCTTTTGCCACTGCCTTTGTTTCCAATCACTGCAACCAAATCCGGATTGAGCGACAGCTTGCAGCCATCAAGCCAAGTTCCCGGAGTTGATGTGGCTGACGACTTCACCACCTCTACCTTGTCAATAAAGTAGGTTTTGTTCGCGACAACTTCGGCTAGTTTCGAGGGACGTTCGCCAATGAACGATCTCTTCGCTGGCTCCATAATCGCTTGAAGCAAGCCTTGAAAACTCGGATCTGCCTTGATCCAAGTTGCTTTCCCAGAAGGAAAATCTCCATATCCACGCTTATTGTTGTCGCCTGCAACTCCTTTGAAACAATGAGCATCACTCCCAGATACCGCTAACCTTGGAACACCTCCAAGAGCCCTCTGAAAGTTTGCTATCCACTTTTTATTTCCTTCTGTCTGTTCACCAACAAAAGCACCCCTTGTATCGGGGTCTCGGGTTTCAAATATAGGCGATGACCGGAAAAGACCAAGACAAAAGGCGTAGTGCTCTTGCCATTTCACCTCGGCAAGGCCGTCACTAGTATTGAACGGCATAAATCCAATCGCATAGCTGTGTGGCACTTTGGAAATCGCTGTTCTGTAACTTTCACAACTTAGCTCCGCAATCACCGAACCCGCTCTTAACGCCACATCGGGGTTGCTGTCCACATCCGCCTTTTTGATCCCATGGTGTTCCAACTTGTCTTCGCCAACCATTCGAGCGAGAGAAATTAACGCATCATTTGATAACGGCCGGTTAACAAGCTCTATGTTTAAGCCAGCCTTAAAATCTAGCAGCATCTGATCTTCGATCTCATCAGAAAATAAGACGTGTGCATTCAAACGTCCAGTCATCGGCGCCATTAGCCGCAGCTCTATGCCCGGAAATACCTTCTTTAATAACTTGGGAGCCCCCGGCTGCGCCAATCGTCTCTTTAACGCAAACCAGCCATCAAAAGTCCAATAATCCATCAGTGAAAAAATATCAGGCACCGCACTGTTTAATGCTTCAATCATTTCATCGACTAATGCAATATTTGTTGCCGAGTCAGGGTTGGAATCAAAGCATTGCCCGAGCCAATGAAAGGATGCCGGAGTATGAATATGCAAATCCCACTGCCTCCACTCTGCACCGCGTGGATATTGACTGATTGATAACGGCATTTCTGTTTTTCCTATTCTTATTTATTCAGCAAATTTGAAGTGTCTTCAATAGCGGCAAGCTCTAGTCCCTCGATCTCTTGCAGTGACTTGCCCGCAATGCCTTGCAAGTCACCATACATCCCAACAGTGGCCCCCATCACACGCTCGATCTGCTCCTCACGCTTCGCCCACTGTTTCATGATGGCCTTACGCTCTCTGTCCAAATCTTCTTGCATGGTGGAGAAGGCTTCGACAATAGCCTCCACCCGTTGGCGGAACCGTGGGCCGGTCAGGTACTGGTAGATCATTTCTGTCTTGGTTTGCTGGCCTTCTGAAACTTGCCGCGCCATACCGACCTGAAGCAAGGTGTGGCGCAATATGGTCGCAACGGGCAGTACCGCACGCGGGCTGGTCACCCAAACGCCGTCAATCACGTCAAACGTTTCAGTGCCTTTGGGTAATACCTGGCTAACCAATACGGACACTTCCGCTTTGGCAGTGCGCTGGTCTTCACGCAACTTGACCAGCCAGCCATCGCTCCAGTTTTTGGTGCGTTTCGATTCCCAAAGGATCGCGCCGCTCGCTTGTCCGCTCTGGCTCACAACCCGTTGCAACACGTCGCCACCGAATTCGCCTTTGGGCACTGGCTCGATGGAATCAAACGGAAACTTGGCGCGCAGCAAGGTTTCCAGTTCAAGCTCTTGCACTTCGCCCTGTAGTTGCTGGGAGCCTTGCTCGGCCTTCTGCTTGAGCTCTTCAATCTTCTGCTGCATGGAGGCGATGGTTTGATCTTTCTCCATAACCTTCAGCTTCAAGCCGTCTTCGGCTTCCCGCTTGGCTTGGGTACGAACTTCCGACAGGCCGTCCTGCACGCGCTTTTCAACGGTTAGCTCCAGCTCGCGCTTGGCATCATCCAGTTCACGCTGCTTTTTGATGAGCTCCGCTTGTGCCTTTTGGGCCTCGGCCAGCTTTTCATCGCGAACCTTGAGAACCTCTTGCAATTCGGCCAGCTCACGGGCTTTGCCTTCTAGCTCAGCCGCTGCAGCCTGCTTGGCACGGCGAGACTCTTCCGCGATGACCCTGGCGCGCTCTGCCTTCAGTTGCGTACCGACCTGCTCGGCAACTTGATCCTCCAATGTGCGCTTGGCCTCCGCGATCTGTTTTTCCTTGTCCCGGACACCTTGTTCTCGCTGGGCAACCTCGGCATCCTTCTGGGAGAGTTGCTTTTCAAACTGCTGGCGCGTGGCAGCAATCAGCGGGGCCGCAAGGGATTCGGTCAGCCGAATTTCCGTTTTGCAATTCGGGCAGGTAATTGTTGGCTCGGTCATTGCCTGTCCTTTCCTGATTTTTTCGCCGTTCCTCCCAACAGACCACCTGCTTCACGCTCATCCAGCTCCAGTTTTGGTGTCGTGCTCCTGAGCCGCTTTTCGACTTCCTTGATGTGCTCTGCTGGCGGAATCTGCTCGGGCGGGGTGCCGCCGATGCGCTTGATGGCATCACGGACCTCTTTGCCGACCTGCTCGTGGGTTTGGATCGCTTGTGCCTGATTGCGAATCCCGTCGCGAGCGAGCTTGTCCCGCGTTTGGGTCATGCGGAACTGATTAGCAGCCAGCTCAGTAGCATTCATCCTGTCCAGTAGGTTGTCTTTTTCGGGGATGGCTTTGCGCGCCTTGATGGCCGCCCCGCCTAAACCACCATACAGACCTTTGTATCCGGCATCATGGAACACGCCAAACATCTTGCTTTGTACGCCAGCGTCTTGAGCCGCGCCCGAAAGGGCTTTGAATTCTTCGCTGGTTTGCTTGCGTAGTTCCAGCCGTTCCATATCGGCGGCCGCCTGGTCGCCAAGTTCTTGCCGACGGGCCTGAATGGCAAAGTATTTCTGAGCGTTGGCGATTTCCAGTTTGCGGGGGTCGCCGTTCTGGGCTATGAGGTAGCAGGCGAAGCGGGAGAGGTGGTAGTCCTCCACGACCTGAACCGCGCCCTTGCCGCCGGTGATCGGTTTGCCGGCGCCGGCAAAGTGATGCTCGGCACTATTTCCAGAGGTTTCACAGGAAGTCATGGCCCGTTTGACGGCATCGTCAAACCGTCGCCACTGGCTGTACCCGAGCATGGTTTGCAAGCCACGGGCGCTCCAGTACTCGGCACCATGCTCGTTGGTCTGCCTCAGTTCCTCGAATGTCTGGATGCCTTGCGCTGGCAGTTGTTGATTCATCGGTCTATCTCCCATTCTGCGGTAAATGGATTTTCATTGTGGCGAACTCGCCGCAATGAAAAATAAGCCTTTTGCTTTTTATTCCCTCGAATTCGATGGAATAAAACCTATCGAATTCGACAGCGTTCAAATTGGCATGACTCTGTCATACCACCTCCCATTCACAGGTAATCAATGGCAACACTGTCACTTGTTGCGATAGTTGTTTTTCCAATTCATCAATCAGTCCATCACGTCGAGCCTGAATTTCATCCTGACGGTCGAATAGCTCTCGACGCTTGCGGTCGCGCTGTCCCTCAAGATCACGCTGTTCTTTTTGGGCGGCAAGCTTTTCGGACAAGGTGGCAGCGCCTTTGCTAAGCGTTCTGACTTCCTTGATGCGTCGGTCAAGGTCTTTTATCTCGCGTTCAAGACCAACTTTGAGATCGTCGGCCCATGTATCCAGCTTCTCCGTCTCCTGCTCGAACGAGGCAAGGTTGCGAGATTCGAGGGCTGACAACACGGTCATTTTTTGGCGACCAAGTTCCTGCTCAAGTGCGGAGTGCAACGGAATGTGTGGCGCAGTAAAGTCCAGTGCGGGTTGATCTGAAGTCAAGCCGTCTTCGCTTATTGCATGCCCCGCACTTTGAGCTGAAGCCAGTTCTACCGCATGCGCCGGGATAGAGAGCAGTTTTTCGACGGTCTCGCCATCATGTATTGCGCCGGTGTCATCCTGTGCGGCTAACAGAAGGTAATCCTCTTTCGATCCAAGTGACTCGACACTGAGCAGGCTGACCGCCAATGTTCCAGATCGACCGATGAGCTGCTTTACCACGCCGACATGGGCTCCATAGCTGTCGTAGTGCATGTGGAGCTTGGCCGGTGAAAGGGTCTGGCCTTTTGCGAATGTGATGAGGCGCTGTGCCAGCGGATGCTGGAGCCGGTAGATGTGTGCATCTTCGGTGCGCCGTGGCAATTCATAGCGCCCCAGCGGGATGTCAATTGGTATTTCACTCGTGGCACCGTCTGCGATGTCTGCTGGCAGCGCACGCAAGACAAAGCCTGCGCCATCTTCATCAAATGCAGCATGGTGTGGCAAGGCTGCCTGCGTGAAGCGCATCAACAGGCGTTCCAGCCTGCCTAGGGATGCCTTGGCGGCTTGGTCACGGAGGCGCAGCCGCTCCTGCACGTCCTCGTCGAAGTTTTCAAGCAAGGCCTTGCGGGCATTGAGCATGGCGTCGCTGATCTCACCAGCCAGGTCATCTTGCAGTTGCTGGAAGGCCGATTGAATTTGGTCTGGATGACGGCAGGTTTGATAAATCTCGGCAATGCGCCGCTCGAAATCAACCCCGGACTCGACTGCCCCTAGAACTTCGTCACTGGCTCCGAACACGCCATCAAACAACTGAAACTTGAGAGCCAGCAATTCATAGACACGCCGGTCAGCTTCGTTTTCCTTGTTGAGGAAGTTCACCACCACCACGTCATGCTTCTGGCCATAGCGATGGCAGCGCCCAATGCGCTGTTCCACCCGCTGCGGATTCCAAGGCAAGTCGTAGTTGATGACCATGGAGCAGAACTGAAGGTTGATCCCCTCAGCGCCAGCCTCGGTGGCGATCATGATGGTGCCTTGCTCCTTGAAATATTCAACCAGCGCGGCACGGGTATCGGCTGAACGCGACCCGCTGATACGGTCTGTGCCCGCGTGCTTTTTCATCCAAGCGGCGTAAACCTCCTTGGAGCGAGCATCGTTGTTGGTTCCGTTGAACAAAACAACGCCCGGCGCGTAAGGGGTTTTGGACAGCAGCCCGAGCAAGTAATCCTGAGTACGGCGTGACTCGGTGAAGATGATGGCTTTCTGGGCAGCGCCTAGTTCTTGCAGTTTGGCAAAAGCCACCTTGAGGGCTTGCAGCAACGCCAAGCCCTTGGCGTTTTCCGTGATGGACACCGCCAAGTCACGGAACAACTCCAATTCGATAATCTCGGCCTTGATAGCCAGTATTTCTTTTTCCGTCTTGGTCTTCTTACCGGGTTGCGCCTCTTGTTCTTCGAGGCGATCGATTTCATCGGCCTGTTGTTCGTCAACCCAAGCATCCAAGCCTTCAACGTCCTGGTCAAGCTCTTCTGCGAGCGTCGGTAACTGAGCAAGACTCGCGGATTTTTCATCCAGCGTTTGCCACAGGCGTTTGGCAAGTGATTCCAATGCGCCTGCAATGGCAAACGTACTGGAGGCCAGCAGCTTGCGCAGAACCAAGGTAATCAGTTGCCGCTGGCTATTGGGAAGTGCAAACAAAGAGTCGCGCTGCAAGTATTCCGAAACAAGGTTGTAGAGGTCGGTTTCATCTGCGCCCGGCACGAACTCTTGCAGCAGCGGAATACGCTTGGTGTATTTGACATAGGCCTCGACCTGTCGCCGCAAGGTGCGCTTGCAAACGGGTGCGATACGGCGCTTCAGTGCATCAAAACTGGCCGCATCCTTGAGTGAGCCGAACTGACTGCGAAAGCTGTCCAGGTCGCCAAAGACTTTTTCATCGACGAAGCTCACAAGGCCATACAACTCCAGCAGGGAGTTTTGCAGTGGTGTAGCGGTCAGCAGCACCTTGGGTGCTGAGATCAGTGCATCCTTCAGCGTGCGTGCCGTTTTGTTGTCGGGCTTATAGACGTTGCGCAGGCGGTGCGCTTCGTCAATGACCACCAAGTCCCATGGCACAGACTGAACCTGCTTGGCCTTGCCGCTCGCGAACTGGTAGGAGGTAATGAGCACGCTGGATGCATCAAACGGGTTGCTGACCCCATCTTTGATGGCCTGTCTAAAAGATTTGGCCTCCAGCACTGCCGCAGCAATGCCAAATTTATCGGCCAACTCTTGGTGCCACTGCTTGCGCAGATTGGCAGGAGCAATCACGAGGATGCGGCGCTTACGCTCTGCCCAGCGTTGGGCAATGAGCAGCCCCGCCTCAATGGTTTTGCCAAGGCCAACTTCGTCGGCAAGGATCGCCCCTTTCGACAGCGGGTTGCTTGTGGCAAACAAAGCCGCGTCAATCTGGTGTGGATTCAGGTCAACTTGAGCATCCAGCAAAGCGCCTGCAATACGATCCATGGAGTTGGATGCAGCGCGCAAAGTAAGTTGATGGGCAAAGTAGACTAGCTGATGCAGACTATAAGTCGGTGAGACGATCATGGGTGGTGACTTGTTTTTATTCGATTTCGATTGTAAATCTTAAAATTTATAAATATTTGATCAAATTCCAGTCTGCTTTTTCCAGAATTAATGATTAGAAGTCGTTCATTCAAATAGGAGCTTATTTAAGCACAAGTATTGAATTGTATAGCGATAGTTAACAATAAAACGACTGTGACACATTAATCAACGTCGCACTGAGCAACCAGTTACTGCATCAGGCATCGACGCTTATAATCTTGCCAACTTCCCTCCCCCCGTCTTTTAACAAAGCCGGGGGTTTTGCTTTGCCAGTACCGCTTTGGTCAATCAATCTGGCCTTAGTCTTTTTCAGTATTTGCTCATGTCCTCTTCTGTCTCGTTGCAATCACTCCCTCTGGCCAAAGCAGGTCAGCGTTTTGTATTTCATGGTTTGACCGGGTCGGCCGATGCGCTGGCCATTGCGCGCTATGTCGAGCAACATGGCAACAGCATTGCCACGCTGGCTGTGATTTGCGCACAACCGAGTGATGCGCAGCGACTGCGTGAAGAAATTGCGGCCTTCTTACCCAATACCTCAATCCATGTCTTACCCGATTGGGAAACCCTGCCCTACGATGCCTTTTCACCGCATCAGGACCTGATATCTGAACGACTGGCCACCTTGCATCAACTACAACACGGTGACTGCAAAATTTTACTGGTACCAGCATCAACCGCCTTGTATCGACTGGCACCGCCCGAGTTTCTGGCTGCTTACACCTTCTTTTTTCGCAAGGGTGAAAAGCTCGATGAAGCCAAACTGAAATCACAATTGTCCCTGGCGGGCTATACCCATGTGACCCAGGTTATGTCACCCGGTGAGTACAGTGTGCGTGGTGGTTTGATCGATCTGTTTCCAATGGGCTCGGCCTTGCCTTATCGGCTTGATCTGTTTGGTGATGAGATCGAAACCATCCGTACCTTTGATGTGGATACCCAGCGCAGCCTCTATCCAGTTGGTGAAGTCCGCTTATTGCCGGGCCGTGAGTTTCCCATGGATGAAAATTCACGCACCGCCTTTCGTGGTCGCTATCGCGAAAAAATGGAAGGCGACCCGACTCGCTCCACGATTTATAAAGACATGGGCAATGGTGTGCCATCGGCAGGCATTGAATATTATTTGCCGCTGTTTTTTGATGAACTCTCAACCATCTTTCACTATCTGCCCGAAACAGCAGGCAAAACCAGTCAACTGGCTTTTGTCGGGGATTGTGAAGCCGTGATGAAACGCTTTTGGGTAGATACCCAGGAGCGCTACAAGTTTTTATCGCATGACATCAGTCGTCCGGTGCTGCCCCCAGAAGCCTTGTTTTTGACCACCGAAGATTTGTTCACCTTTGCCAAGCCCTATGCAAGACTAGTCTTGAGTGATGACCACAACGAAGCCTCATTAACACAACCCCTGCCCGACCTCGCGATTGAACGCCGCGCCGAAGATCCACTGGCCAGCTTGCGCCATTTTATTGCGCACACGAAATCACGGGTGATGATTGCGGCCGAATCTGCTGGCCGTCGCGAAACCTTATTGCAGCTGTTTGAATCAGGTGGCCTCAAGCCGGCCATTTGCGACACGATTCAAGAATTTCTGGCAGCGGATGCCCCCTTTATGCTGGGCATCGCGCCCATCACCGGTGGCTTTGCGATTGCCGATGAACAACTGGCACTGATTACCGAAAGCGAGCTGTACGCGCAGTCCATGCGCCGCCGCAGTGGCAAGCGACGGATTGCCAAAGATCGCGAAACCAGTTCGGTCGATGCGATGGTGAAAGATCTGGCCGAGTTGCGGATTGGTGATCCGGTCGTACATAGCCAGCATGGGATTGGGCGCTATTTAGGCCTGGTCAGTGTCGATCTCGGTGAAGGCGAGACTGAGTTTTTACATCTGGAATACGCCAATCAAAGTCAGTTATATGTACCCGTCTCGCAACTCCATGTGATCAGCCGCTATAGCGGTGCGGCACCGGAAGATGCGCCATTGCACACACTCGGTTCCGGACAATGGGAAAAAGCGCGTCGCAAGGCGGCGGAACAGGTCCGCGATGCCGCAGCCGAGTTGCTGAATTTGTATGCACGCCGTGCGGCACGGCAAGGTCATGCCTTTGACTATACCGAGGCCGATTACATTCGCTTTGCCGAAGGTTTTGGTTTTGAAGAAACACCCGATCAGGCTGCCGCCATCAACTCAGTCATTGTCGACATGACCAGTGGCAAACCCATGGATCGGCTGGTCTGTGGCGATGTTGGTTTTGGCAAGACCGAAGTGGCTTTGCGGGCTGCTTTTATTGCGGTCATGGGCGGCAAGCAGGTTGCCATTCTGGCGCCCACCACGCTATTGGCCGAACAACATTTTCAGACTTTTTCCGACCGCTTTTCAGAATGGCCAGTGCGGCTGGCCGAGCTATCGCGCTTTCGTTCCACCAAAGAAATCAATGCCGCCATTAAAGAGATCAATGCCGGTACCGTGGATATTGTGATTGGCACGCACAAACTGCTGTCTCCCGAAGTCAACTTCAAGCGACTCGGTCTGGTGATCATTGATGAGGAACACCGTTTTGGGGTGCGGCAAAAAGAATTGCTCAAATCATTGCGGGCTGAAGTAGATATTCTCACGCTCACCGCCACGCCGATTCCGCGTACCCTGGGCTTGGCACTGGAAGGCTTGCGCGAGTTTTCAGTAATTGCCACCGCACCGCAAAAACGCTTGGCCATCAAAACCTTTGTGCGCGCCGAAACCAAGGACACCATCCGTGAAGCGATCTTGCGGGAACTGAAACGGGGTGGCCAGGTTTATTTTTTACACAATGAAGTCGAGACCATTGAAAACCGTCGCGCCATGCTCGAAGAGCTGATCCCCGAAGCGCGCATTGCTGTAGCGCATGGCCAGATGCCAGAGCGTGATCTGGAGCGCATCATGCACGAGTTTGTGACGCAGCGCTTCAATATTCTGCTCTGTACCACCATCATTGAAACCGGCATTGACGTGCCAACCGCCAACACCATCATCATGCATCGGGCCGACAAATTTGGCCTGGGCCAGTTGCATCAACTGCGCGGCCGCGTGGGTCGCTCGCACCATCAGGCCTATGCCTATTTGCTGGTGCACGACGTCAAGGGTTTGACCAAGCAGGCACTCAAGCGCCTCGATGCGATTCAGAGCATGGAAGAACTCGGCTCCGGCTTTTATCTGGCCATGCATGATCTGGAAATTCGGGGTGCTGGTGAAGTGCTGGGTGAAAATCAGTCCGG
This sequence comes from Ampullimonas aquatilis, assembly GCF_049675895.1. Taxonomy (GTDB): domain Bacteria; phylum Pseudomonadota; class Gammaproteobacteria; order Burkholderiales; family Burkholderiaceae_D; genus Ampullimonas; species Ampullimonas aquatilis. The sequence continues at coordinate 1,684,196 of NZ_CP183834.1, forward strand.
CAATATGCAAGAGATTGGCTTTCAGCTTTATTCCGAATTACTCACCGAAGCCGTCAAGGCGCTCAAAGCCGGTAAAGAGCCGGACTTGCTTAACCCAATGGCGGCCACGACCGAGATCAACCTGCATGTGCCTGCCCTCATGCCAAACGACTATTGCGGTGATGTGCATGAACGCCTGTCCATCTACAAACGCCTGGCCAATGGCGACAGCGATGAAGCCATTGATGATATTCAGGAAGAAATGATTGACCGCTTTGGCAAGATGCCGGAACAGGTTTTGGCCTTGCTGGAAACGCATCGACTACGTCTGCAAGCCAGGCGATTGGGTGTAAACAAGATTGACGCCCATGAAGACAGCATCGCCATTCAGTTCATCCCCAACCCACCGATTGATGCGATCAAAATCATTGAGCTGATTCAAAAGAACAAACACATCAAACTGGCTGGTCAGGACAAACTCAAAATCGAAGCCAAGTCGCCTGATCTGAAAATTCGGGTGCAGACCGTCAAGCTGATTTTGAAGGCGCTGCAATAAATAAAAGCGCACTATCTTCTACCTGATAGCGCTCAATCTGTAGTTCAAAATTACACGTTGGATTTAAATTTGCGAGCAATAAATGGCGCCTTGCATTATTTGACAGTTCAGATCAACGCGATAGCGTACTTGGTATTCAACGCATTCAGAAAGTCACGATGTTCTTGCTCCATGTTTCTAAATGAATCAATCAAGGTCTGTCCATACTCAGTTAACTGAGTACCACCACCAGAGCGCCCACCTTTGATTCTTACAACAACTGGTCTGGCCGCTACTCGATTCATTGCGTCCACCATATCCCATGCGGCCTTGTAACTCATCTTCATTGATTTTGCAGCCTCATTGATAGAGCCACTATCACGAATTCTTTCCAGTAACTGGATACGACCCGGACCAACAAAAGTATAGCCTTGTCTTTTTAACCAAAACCGTCCGTCGATATCCATGGATCAATCACCTTAGCCGTATTTTCATGAGTATACCGGTTTGGTTTAAATACATGATCAAGCCATTGCTGCCAAACATGTTGGGCTGCGGTTTCAAGAAATGGTCCAAAACGATGACTATCTTCTCGCAATTGTCTGATTTCAATACACGCATGTGCCAACTCAAAAGCATGTCCAACATACCAGCTTTCCAGGCCACAGACTGTCACTTCTGGATGGAACTGAAAAGCTACAGCGTAATTTCCAACTGTAAATGCTTGATGGGGATAGTGAGGAGTACCCGCAAGGTGAACCGCCTCTTGAGGCAGATCATAGGTATCTCCATGCCAATGTAAAACTCTGATATCAGGATTAAGCAGCGGCGTAAACCAATCTGGAATCACTGACCAAAACTCCATGAATCGGTGCCCAACCAAGTTCTTTACCATGCTCTCCGGGATAAACTTTCGCTCCTAGCGCTGCTGCAATCAATTGTGCACCCAGACAAATACCCAATGTTGGAAGTTTAGCGACTAGCCGTGATCGCAATAGATCAATTTCCGCCTGAATAAATGGATAGTCATCGTGATCATAAACACCAATCGGTCCACCCATCACAATGACCAGATCTGGCGCTAACGAATCTATTTCACGTAGATTTTGGGTACATGCATCAATGACTTCAATATTGAAACCAGCTCGCTTCAATGCTATTCCTAAAGATCCAAGGTCTTCGAATGCGACATGTGTGATAGCTAAAGCTGTATACATTCTGTTTCCATGTAAAAAATGAATTACGCCATCAATGCATCCAGCATTGCACCAAAATTGCGCAAAAATATATTTGCGCACCAAATACAAGCAACGATTCAAATAAGCCAATCGAGTCGACAATAAGTCAATAAAGTCTTACTAACCTAAATATCTGTTTCTTAAGATGATTGGTTGAAGTTGTCTGTTTGGATTACATTTTGCTTTCACATTCGTTATATATTAAATAATATAACGAAAATATTAAATCAATCCAGCTAAATGACAACAAAAACAGTTAAATCTGTCTGTCCTTATTGTGGTGTGGGTTGTGGCATTCTGATGGATGTAACCAGTAACCGCGTCGTCAAGATAACCGGCGATAAAACCCATCCCACCAACTTTGGGCGACTGTGTACCAAGGGCAACACTTGCGCTCAGGCCATCGCCGAATCGGGACGACTGGAGCATGCCTATCTGCGTGAGGATCGCCTGCGCGATCCAGCCCGGGTCGATATGGCACATGCCATCAAAGAAACCGCACAGCGATTGCGTGCCATCCTTGATGTCCATGGCCCGGATGCAGTGGCGCTCTATGTTTCAGGCCAGATGTCGCTGGAGGCGCAATACCTGGCCAACAAGCTCGCCAAGGGTTTCATCGGCACAAACAATATCGAATCGAATTCGCGTCTATGCATGGCCAGTGCTGGCAGCGGGTACAAACTCTCGCTGGGCTCGGATGGTCCGCCCGGTTCTTACCAGGACTTCGATCGTGCCGACGTATTCTTCGTCATCGGCGCAAACATGGCCGACTGCCACCCGATCCTCTTCCTGCGCATGATGGATCGGGTCAAGGCCGGTGCCAGGCTGATCGTGGTTGATCCACGCCGCAATGCCACGGCTGACAAGGCAAGCCTTTTTCTTCAAGTCAAACCCGGTACTGACTTGGCCTTGCTCAATGGCCTGTTGCACCTGATCGTCAAAAACGGTCATACCGACTCAGCCTTCATCGAAGCATTTACCGAAGGCTGGGAAACCATGCCGGACTTTCTGGACGACTACCCGCCAAAGAGGGTCGCTGAGCTTACCGGATTGGCTGAGGCAGATATTCGCAAGGCAGCCGAATGGATCGGCACCGCAGCCGAGTGGATGAGCTGCTGGACTATGGGACTCAATCAGAGTACTCACGGCACCTGGAACACCAATGCAATCTGCAACCTGCATCTGGCGACGGGGGCAATCTGTCGTCCTGGCAGTGGCCCATTTTCGCTGACTGGGCAGCCTAATGCGATGGGTGGGCGCGAGATGGGCTACATGGGCATGGGCCTGCCGGGGCAACGTACCGTGCTGGTGGACAAGGATCGCGCCTTCATTGAAGCATTGTGGGGCGTGCCGGCCGGTACCCTGCGCACTGACCTGGGTGGTGGTACGGTGGCCATGTTCGAAGACATGCAGGCTGGCAAGATCAAGGCATGCTGGATCATCTGTACCAATCCGGTGGCCACGGTACCCAACCGCAAGAATGTGATCAAGGGCCTGCAAGTAGCCGAGCTGGTCATCACGCAGGATGCCTTTCTCGACACCGAAACCAACCGTTACGCGGACATCTTGCTACCAGGTGCACTATGGGCCGAGGCTGAGGGCGTAATGATCAACTCCGAGCGCAATCTGACGCTCATGCAAAAGGCTGTCGACCCGCCCGGTGAGTCGATGGCTGACTGGCAGATCATTGCACAAGTAGCCTGCGAGATGGGCTACTCGCAAGGATTCAGCTACGACTCCGCTTCCGAAGTATTCGAGGAAATCAAGCAGGCCTGGAATCCGAAAACCGGTTACGATATTCGTGGCGCGAGCTACGAGCGATTGCGCCAGACGCCCTTGCAATGGCCTTGTCCACCCGATGACGATCGCGATCGCCATCCGATCCGTTACCTCAACGATGGGGTGAGCCAAGCGTACAAAGAATCGCCAGATGGTTCGCGACCGCGTATCGCCTTTGCCACAGCAAACGGCAAGGGAGTGTTTCTGCCCCGTCCGGACATGCCACCAGCCGAGATGCCGGACAGCGACTTCCCGTTTGTTCTCAATACTGGCCGCTTACAGCACCAGTGGCACACAATGACCAAGACCGGAAAGATTCCAACGCTCAACAAGCTCAATCCCGGGCCTTTTGTGGAAATACATCCCGAGGATGCTACCGTGCTTGGCATTCGTGACAAAGACAGGGTGGCGGTATGCTCGCGCCGTGGGCGTGCGGTACTGCCTGCTGTTGTGACAGACCGGGTGCGTCCCGGCAACTGTTTTGCTCCGTTTCACTGGAACGATGTTTTTGGCGAGGATCTGACAATCAACGCCGTTACCAGTGATGCCATTGACCCGATTTCTCAGCAACCCGAATTCAAGTTCTGTGCCGTAGCGTTGCTGCGCGTCGCAGAGGAACCATCATCACCCTCCCCGACCAGCGAGAACAACCAAGTTCTTGTGCCCGCCATGGAAAGTGCCAATGCAGGCACGTCGGCCATTGTCATCAAGGAACTCAACATGAAGCACATCGACGCGCTGGCCGCGCTACTTGGCCTCGATGCCGTACCCACCGTTGTGCTGGACGCTCACGAACAACTCTATCTGCAGGGCTATCTGACTGCCCTGCGTACCGATGTATCCAGGCAGACTGGCGGGGTGCCTGTACTACCAATCACCGCACCACTGGAACCTGCCAAGCGTCTGTTACTTGATGGCATGCTGGCGGGACTCTTCGCGCGCACCTGGTTACCTGGCGGCGAGGCAGTTGCTCTGCCGACAGCCAACCCGGCAACAGCCGCTGTCACAGCAGTTTCAGCACCGCAATCGATCACGATTCTGTGGGCTTCGTCAACCGGCAATGCGGAAGGTTTTGCTGAACAATGCGCGCAGCGGCTGAAGACAGAGGGCTACCTCGTCACCCTTGCAGGCATGGACAGTTTCAAATTGGTGGACTTGGTCAACGTGTCACGTTTGTTACTGCTGGCCAGCACTTTCGGTGACGGTGATCCACCTGATAATGGCGGCCCGTTTTGGGCAGCCTTACAAGCGGACACGGTGCCCAGACTTGACACGATAACGTTCTCCGTACTGGCATTGGGTGATTCCAACTATGACCAGTTTTGTGGCTTTGGTCGCAAGCTCGATGCACGCCTGGAGGCACTGGGTGCGCGGCGGCTGTCAGCACGAGTCGACTGTGAGCCGGATTACCAGGAGGCTGCCAACGCCTGGTTAGGCAGCGTCATCCAGGCATTGGCAAAAACCACCGAACAATCAGGAGCCAAGGTAGCGGTAACCCCGGTCAAGGTGCTGGCAGGAGACATCGGGGAAGAAGCGGTTACATTGCGAACTTCCACACCATCGACTTTTAGTCGTAGTGCTCCCCTGCACACACATCTCGTACTGAACCAGCTGCTCAACGCGCCAGGGGCGGAAAAGGAAACTCGTCAGTTCGCTTTCGATCTGACAAGCCATGGTTTCAACTATGAAGCCGGTGATGCACTCGGCGTTTGGCCGACCAACTGTCCTTCGCTGGTCGGCGATATGCTGGCCGCGCTCAAGCTTGCGCCATCGACAGTGGTGACCATCAAGGATCAGGGTGACACAACACTGACCGATGCCTTGTCGAGGCACTTCGAAATTGCGCGCATCACACCCGAGGTCCTGCAATTCGTCAGCACACGCTCGGGCAGTGAAGTGCTGGCCAATCTCCTCAAGGAGGATCGCAAGGACGAGTTGAAGCAATGGCTGTGGGGCCGACAGATCATTGATCTGTTGCATTCGTTCCCGATCCAGATTCAGGCCAGTGAATGGCTGGCTGTGCTCAAGCGTTTGCAACCGCGTCTTTACTCAATTTCGTCAAGCCCCAAGGCTACGCCGAATCAGGTACATCTCACGGTCTCGACCGTGCGCTATGTCTGCGAAGGCCAGGCGCGCGGCGGGGTATGTTCCACTTTTCTGGCCGACCGGGCGGCGCAATCCATGACAGTACCAATCTTTGTACAGAAGTCGGCACATTTTCGACCGCCGCAGAACCCTGATGCACCAATGATCATGGTGGGACCCGGTACTGGTGTTGCGCCTTTCAGAGCCTTTCTCCAAGAACGCCAAGCCACTGGCGCAAAAGGGAAAAACTGGTTGTTTTTTGGTGAGCAACGTGCTGCCACCGACTTCTACTACAGGGAAGAACTGGAGACGATGCAGCGCAACGGCTACCTGCATCGACTTGATACCGCGTTCTCCCGTGACCAGACCGACAAGATCTATGTTCAACATCGAATGATTGAGCATGGCGCGCAACTCTGGGCCTGGTTGCAAGAAGGCGGGCACTTCTATGTTTGCGGCGATGCCAGTCGAATGGCCAAGGACGTTGATAACGCACTCAGAAAGATCGTTCAGACACAGGGTGGATTAAACGATGACAAAACCAATAGTTATGTACAACAGTTAGCCACCGATAGACGTTATCTTCGCGATATATATTGATGTTTCTGATTGATGTTTCTGTATCAACCTGGCTATTGTATTGAGGATTGAACAGATCCCATGAATGACTTCTCAGTGCCCTCTGGCGATGTTTCTAGGTAAAATTTGGAGGCGGTATATGAAAAGCGTACTAGCACTACGCCACGGTTCATCTGAGAGTTTGGGTCAACTGGGGATTTTCTTGAAAAAGAATGGATTTGATACGCATTATTTTGAAGTCGGTATTGATTCTTTTTCAGATATTTCTCCTCTCAATGCTGATATTGTCGTTGTACTGGATGGTCCGATTTCCGCATACGATGTGGAAGAATATCCTTACTTACGTACAGAAATTGCATGGCTACGTGCACGGTTAATTGAAGATTTGCCAACACTGGGAATTTGCCTTGGTGCACAACTCATAGCGGCAGCCTTACATGCCAGAGTTTATCCAGGTACATGTGGCAAAGAGATTGGCTGGAACCGTTTAAAACCAGCACTTGATACCGAGGAAAGTCCCTGTCTAAGAAAATTGATTGAGCAAGGCACCCATGTTCTGCATTGGCATGGCGATACCTTTGATTTACCCAAAGGGGCAAAACATCTTGCTTCAACTGATCAATATCAGAACCAAGCCTTTTCCTGGGGCGACAACTGTTTGGCTTTGCAGTTTCACCCCGAGTTAGATATCCATATGCTTGAACAATGGTTAATTGGACGAGCATACGAAATTGCACACACGCGCAATATCAGTCTTTCCGAACTGCGGATGGATACCAAACAATACGGCAGCAGATTCCAACTGGCGATACAAGATTTTTGGCAAGAATGGCTAAACAGTCTTCAACTTACGACAGCCTAGAAGATGGCAAGTTATTACTCAAAATAAGTCATACTCCCACCAAGTATAAAAACAAAACATCCGCTTAAGTACGTAAGTAAAGGCACACAAAAAATACATATAGAGTGTATCTGACATCTACTTTTGTCACGCCACTTTGAATGCATGGGCAGTTGGATTCATGATCGTTGTCATGTCCATGACACATTGATTTGCCAGGCAAACTCCATCAAACTGCAAACAAAAGCAAACTACCAAACAGCTGTTGATTTTTAACGTATAAAACAGTCTGGGGAAACAAGCAGGACGTCCTTACTTTTTTGATTGGAGAATCTGATGAAACAATATGGTGCAGAATTTTTAGGTACTTTCTGGTTGGTACTAGGTGGTTGCGGTAGCGCAGTGCTGGCGGTGGCCTTCCCCCATGTTGGGATTGGCCTGCATGGGGTGTCACTGGCTTTTGGCCTGACAGTTTTAACGATGGCCTATGCGGTTGGTCATATTTCTGGCGGCCACTTCAACCCGGCGGTTTCAATTGGCCTCTATGCTGGTGGTCGCTTTCCTGCCAGTAAGCTTGTACCTTATATTGTGGCCCAGGTGCTCGGAGCAATTGTCGCCGCTGGCGTGCTCTATTTAATTGCCAGTGGTGCAGCCGGCTTTGATGTCAGCAAGGGCTTTGCCTCCAATGGCTATGGCGAACACTCACCGGGCGGTTATTCCTTGCAAGCCGCTTTAATCACCGAAGTGGTCATGACCATGTTCTTTTTGATTGTGATTCTGGGTGCCACTGATAAACGTGCACCAGCCGGTTTTGCCCCCATTCCGATTGGCTTGGCCCTTACTCTAATTCACCTGATCAGCATTCCTGTCACCAACACCTCGGTCAATCCCGCACGCAGTACCGGTGTGGCCTTGTTTGTCGGTGACTGGGCCCTCTCACAACTCTGGCTGTTTTGGCTGGCTCCCATTGCTGGCGCTGTGCTGGGTGCGCTGGCTTATCGTTGTATTGCAACTGAAGAATAAACTCGACCATCATCAAGGCTGCCTGCTTAATCAATTACCTAATCAATTGCCGCACAGCCTGATTCGCTGCTTATTAAACCAAATAAATATCCAAACCAACTCGTGGCGACAGCACGGTTGGTTCATTTCTGGGAGGTCCTATGTTGAAATATTTATGGATGCTGCTGATTGGTATTGTTGTCGGCGGCGTGGCTCGCGTACTGATGCCTGGTCATGCTCACATTGGCATTTTATTGACGGGCCTGTTAGGGATCGCTGGCTCATTCATTGGCGGCATGATCGGGCAATTTTTCAGCAAACCCGCTGAAGGTGCCAAACCGCAACCGGCTGGCTTTTTCATGTCCGTGATTGGTGCTTTGGTCGTACTCTACTTCTGGCAACACTTCAACCCCTAATACCTGATACCTGATACCTGATACCTGATACCTGATACCTGATACCTGATACCTGATACCTGATACCTGACTCCTGGCTGGCCACTGTGCCAGCCTGTACTTGGTTGATCGTCGCTTGCTCAATCATTTTCCCATTTTTAATTAATTCTGTTGTGTTGACTTCGTTGATAATAGCGGCCTGCCATGATGCCTACCATGGTCATCCAGACATCATGCTTTTCAACCAGCCATCACAAGGAACTCTATGGAAGTCAAGGATAGCAACGGCACCCTGCTCAACTCGGGTGACTCGGTCATGGTCATCAAAGATCTCAAGGTCAAGGGTACCTCAGTCACGCTCAAACGTGGCACCGTCATCAAAAATATTCGACTGACCGAAGATGAAGAGGAAATTGAATGCAATGCCGACAAGGTCAAAGGCCTGGTGTTGAAAACCTGCTTTTTGAAAAAAGCCTAGACATTCAGCAAACCTACTGCACAGGATGATTTACTTGTTTCGACAACCAATCATTTTGCTCTGAGCATCACTGTTGATTTTCTGAGATCAGGTTAAAGCGCACTTGTGGAATCTCGTGAAAAAAATAAGTATATTTACCCGCTTGCGCTTTCATCAAAATCTGCAGACCTCATGTTGACGCGGGTGTTATCTGTGCAATCCCCAATTTCTCTCATGGTCTTTTCCCATGACGACGAGGTAACATGGCATCATCCCAAGTGAGTAAACCTATTTACCCGAGTCATTCCCATCAATCCAGAACGGATTGGTGGCGATATACTTCACCGCGTTGATACGATCAACCCGATCAATATCCAGATATAACCGCACTTCCATTTTCAAACGGGCCTATGATTTCTGTACCTTTTCCAGATGATGAAGCACTTCGATTGGTCGCGCTGCGCGCTTTGGAAATACTCGATAGTCCACCAGAAGCCGAGTTTGATGCCCTGGTTAAAGCCGCGTCCCTGGTCTGCCATGTCCCCATTTCCCTGATCAGTCTGGTCGACTCCGAACGTCAATGGTTCAAAGCCAATATTGGCTTGCCAGGAGTTCAGGAAACACCTCGTGACATCGCATTCTGCTCGCACACCATACTGGACAACCGATTGTTTGAAGTGTCCGATGCCACGCAGGATCCCTGTTTTGCGGATAACCCCCTGGTGGTCGGTCAGCCAGACATCCGTTTTTATGCTGGCATGCCTTTGCAGCTGAGTAATGGTTATCGGGTTGGTACTTTATGCGTGATTGATCGTGAACCCCGTCAACTTGATGAAACTCAACGCGAAGTATTGCGTTGCCTGGGACAGGCGGCAGTCGCTGCGCTGGAGGCACGTCATGTCCTGCGACTGCATCAACAGGCGATTGCAGAGAACTATGCCAGTGAAGCGCGATTCAGAACACTGTGCGACTACTCTCCTCATGGTGTTTTTTATACGGACAGTCATGGTTCTTGCACCTATACCAATCAGCGCTGGCAAGAGATCTATGGTCTGACATTTGAGCAAAGCCTTGGACAGGGCTGGGCCGAAGGTGTACATCCAGACGACCGTACAGCTGTCCTGAACCTGTGGCAAAACACCGCACCTGGACAAGATGAAGCCGAGATGGAATTCCGGATTCGTCGGGGTGACAATACAGTACGTACCGTCTACGCCCGTGCGCATGCAGTCAAGAATGCCACACATCAAATCATTGGCTATGTTGGCTCAGTAGAAGATATCAGCGACCGCAAGGCAATGATGCTGCATCTGGCAGACAAACAGGCACACCTGCAACGCCTTTATGAAGCCACACCTGCCATGCTGCACTCAATTGATACGGAAGGTAGCCTGTGCAGTGTCAGTGATCTCTGGCTGCTCAAAATGGGCTATACCCGTGGTGAGGTGATTGGTCGACCATCCTCTGATTTTCTGACACCGTACTCGCGCGATTACGCCAACCAGATCGTTCTGCCGATCTTTTTCAAGGCTGGCCATTGCGAGAATATCGAGTATCAGATGGTCACCAAAACAGGAAAAATCATTGATGTCCTGCTGTCGGCCATTCTTGAGCATGACGAACAGGGCCGACCTTTACGCAGTGTGGCGGTCATTGAAGACATTACCTTGCGACGTCGTGTCGAACGCGAACTGGCCAAAGAGCACGAACTGCTTCGAGTGACCCTGCAATCGATTGGTGATGCCGTGATCACGACCGACGGATCGGGCCATATCAGCTGGCTGAATCCGGCAGCCGAACGCATGACGGGCTGGTTGTCCGAAGAGGCGGAAGGTCGGCCGCTCAATCATGTTTTCAATATCGTCAATGAGGCAACCCGCCAACCCACCGAAAATCCGGTCGCGCTCTGCCTGCAGGAACGCAAGATCGTCGGACTGGCCAATCACACCCTGTTGATTTCCCGTGATGGTCATGAATACGGCATTGAAGACTCTGCGGCCCCCATCCGCAACGAGCAAGGTGATCTGCTCGGTGTGGTGCTGGTCTTTCACGATGTGACCGAGCAGCGCCGTCTCTCTGGTGAAATGAGTTATCGCGCCACGCATGATTCACTCACCGGACTCATCAATCGTGGCGAATTTGAAGCACGTTTGCGTCGTGTCCTGCAGCAGGCACATGATGACAAAACCGTTCACGCCTTGATGTATATTGATCTTGACCAGTTCAAACTGGTCAATGATGCCTGTGGCCATGCCATTGGAGACCAGCTTTTACAGCAGGTCTCCAAATTGTTCGGCACCACCATTCGCGCCCGCGACACATTGGCGCGACTAGGGGGCGACGAGTTTGCCATCATTCTGGAGCATTGCCCCATGCAGCAGGCACAACGTGTCGCGCAACAGATTTGCGAACGCATGGAAGATTTCCGTTTCACCCATGACGAACGGCGCTTTCGAATTGGCGCAAGCATTGGGCTGGTACCCATTGACAATCATTGGGGTAATACCACCCTGATCTTGCAGGCCGCCGATACCTCTTGCTATGCGGCCAAGGAAGCGGGTCGTAATCGCGTGCATGTCTGGTTTGATACCGATCAGGCCATGCGTGCCCGTCATGGCGAAATGCAGTGGACTGGCCGTATCGAACAGGCGCTCGATGAAAACCGTTTTGTCCTGTTTGCTCAACGCATCATTTGTCTGCACGACAATAACGAGGTGTTGAATGCCGAAGTGTTGCTGCGCATGCTGGATAAGGATGGTTCGCTGGTTTTGCCCGAAGCATTTCTTCCGGCTGCCGAACGTTTTCATCTGGCTTCAAGGATCGATCGTTGGGTCTTGCAACATGTGATTGCCTGGATGAAGAACACCCTGGAACATGACGCAAACGCTATCCCAGGTACCATCCCAATCACCACACTGAACGTCAATCTTTCTGGTCAATCCATTGGTGATCGGGCATTCCATCGCTGGGCCCATGAAGTACTGCAAGAAGCCGGTGCAGACATCTGTTCCAGGCTGGTATTTGAAATTACCGAAACTGCCGCCATTACCAATATGGCTGATGCCGTGCTATTCATTGATCAGGTTCGCGCCCAGGGTGTGAAGATTGCCCTGGACGATTTTGGTGCGGGCGCTGCTTCTTTCGGTTATCTAAAAAATCTGCCCCTCGATAGCCTCAAGATTGATGGGCAATTCATCCGTGATGTGGTGGATGATCCCCTGGATGAAGCCGCAGTACGTTGCTTTGTCGATGTAGCCAAAGTCATCAATGTCAAAACGGTTGCTGAATTTGTCGACAAAGAGGCGATTTTGGATAAGATCAAAATAATCGGCGTTGATTACGCACAAGGCTTTTTATTGCATCGACCTGCACCAATCAATGAATTATTGACAGCGCAAGTTGAGGATATCGAGAACCTGCACCATTGAATCGTGTTGATCAGACATCAAGAACCATGACTGCTCACGGCAATGTAGGCTGAATATGGTTGATCACCGCGGCGACGTCAACCATTAAAGGCCTGCCCATCAACTCGGGCTGCAGACAATGGGTCATCAACTGCTTGAGTGCATGAAAGGCTTCATGCTGTTGCTCATCCGGCTCGCAATGTGTCAGCAATTCCTCCAGCAGACAACCATAAGCACGTACTTCAATACGCTGCAGCGCTTCTGTAGCCTGCTTGTCGACAGGCAAGAACGAGGCCGCGCCAAAGTCACCCAGCAGGCATTCACCCGCATGCGTTTTGAGCGTGTTGTGAGCATATAGATCACCATGCATGATGCCTTGGGCATGCAGATGTGCCGTCACCGCAGCCATCTGACAAGCCATTGAAATGATGGTCTTGAGTGAAAACCGCTGATTGCTTGCATACACGTCGCGCGTACAGGAATCCCAGCTGGGCGGCCCGGCCAGGTTATGAAAGCACGGATCAATCAGCGCCATGACCATGCCATGCAAGCCATCGGGATGATTGGCGACCGTGCCATGTACCGGTATCAATTGCGCATGCTGGCCTGCTGCCAGACAGGCCGCAATCTCACTATCGGGTGTGCCATCGCTGGTCATCGCACCTTTAAAAACCTTTACGGCAACTGCCTCGGCATGCGTGCCTGGTTCAATATGACAAACACCATGCTCAGTCTGTGGCCAATAACTGGCCTGATAAATCAGGCCACTGGCACCTTCGCCCAGTTTTTGTTGAAGTTGCAGATGCGTCCAATCAACCTGCTCACTCGCATGGGCTGTCAAGGCTTGGGTTTCCTGTTCCAGACAAAAAGGATTGCCTGCGTAGGCCAGCCAGGAGAGCCTGGGCAAACTCGTCAAAAAACTGGGTAGCGCTGCAAATTGGTTGGCCGAAATGCGCAACAGCTCCAGTTGCGTGCAAGCCGCCATGGCCATTGGCAAACTGCTTAAGCGGTTACCGGCCAGCATGCATTTTTGCAGCTGACGACATTGGCCAATGCTGCTGGGTAATTCGCTGATTTGATTACCCGTCAAAATCAGCCAGCGTAATGATGGCCCCAAGGCAACCGCAGGCACCTCAGCAATCTGATTGGCTTTAAAACCAATCATGCTCAGCCTGGGGCATTGCCCTAATACTTCTGGCAAACGGGTAAATTGATTATCTGAACAAAACAGAATGCGCAGTTTTTGCAGACGGGCAAAATCAGGCGGCAATGCACTCAAGGCATTGCCCGAAAGATTGAGCACTTCGAGCGTATCGGCCAAATCTAAAATTTCACGCGGAAACTCGGTCAGGCCAGCCGATAGATCCAACCGCTTGGCACCGGTCAATTCACCGGCCCGCAGTTGATGCAACGTGCGATGCAGCATGTCGTTCATATGCAAACCAACTGATCAGCTTTATGCAAAACGCACTCCGGTCAGTTCTTCGGAGACATCCCATAAACGGCGAGCCACATCCGGATTATGTGCATGGGGTGCAATATGCGCCAAGGTGGGATATCCGCGACTTTCCATCCAGCTATCCGGGCCCCAATATTGGCCAGCCCTGGCATCTGGCATGGTAGCCGCATAAAGGGTTGGCAAAGCACCCTTCTCGGCTGACTGCCCAATCAGACGGATTGTCAGTGCCACGACTTGCGCGGCCAGTGTGGTGCCCTGCATGCGCAAGCCTTCCCGTTTGATATTGGTATTGGACAAGCCGGGATGCGCCGCCAGCGACACGATCGGCCACTCATGCTGAATGGCGCGGCGATCCAGCTCCAGCATGAACATGAGATTGGCCAGCTTGGACTGGTTGTAGGCGCGGTACGGTGTATAGGTGCGACTGCATTGCAGGTCACTGAAATGAATCCGCCCCATCTTATGCACCACGCTGGCAGTGCTGACCACGCGTGGCTGTTTGCCTTTCATCAGGCTTGGCAACAGCAAACCCGTCAGAGCAAAGTGCCCCAGATGGTTGACCGCCAGATGCATTTCAAAGCCATCCAGCGTCAGCATTTGCCGTGGCAATGCCATCACCCCAGCATTATTGATCAAACCATCCAGAGAACCATAGTTGCGCTGAAAGTCGGCCGCACACTGGCGCACCGAAGCTTGCGATGCCAGATCAAGTTCACACAGGCTCAGGCGCGCATGCGGCAGCTCGCCCAAAATATCATTCTTGGCCAGACGCGCCTTTTCCATATTGCGACAGGCCATGATCACTTCAGCCCCCGCGTGGGCCAATGCCTTGGCAATGTAAAAACCGATACCACTATTGGCACCCGTTACCATGATGCGACGACCATGCTGATCAGGAATCAGATCGCTATTCCAGCGGTTCATGCCTTGTTCTCCCTACTCTGCAAATTGAGGTTTTCATTCCTTGAAGCTTATTCTTGGTTTGGGCGACAGTATAATCACGCCTTTGCCTGCTGTCTGGCTATCTGCAAGCCTTTTTACAGAAGGGCTCAGCCGGTAGTACACATTTGATGCAAACCTATCGCACGCCTAACGCACTCCTTTTTTGCGCACTCCTTATTGTTGTAAAGCTAATCCAATGAATCTGATTATCCAGGGCTTGCAAGTCGATACGCCCACCCTCAAAACCATCGCCAAAACCGCTGCAGCCAGCACCATTGACAAGATTGACTCCGCTACACCGTATGAAGCCTTTGCGCTGCGGCATGTGAATAAAACGCCCGAATTGCTGGCCGCACTCGATAAACTCTGCGCACCAGCCCAGCTGGACTATGCCCTGATCGCCGATGACCTGCAACTGAGCGACTTCAAACTGGTGGCCATGGATATGGACTCTACCGTCATCACCATTGAGTGCATTGATGAAATTGCCGACATGTGCGGCCTGAAAAAAGAAGTCTCGGCGATTACCGAAGCCGCCATGCGCGGCGAGATCAAGGATTTTTCTGAAAGCCTGACGCGCCGGGTCGCCTTGCTCAAGGGCCTGGATGCCAGTGCTCTGGAACGAGTCTATAACGAACGGCTGCAACTCTCCATGGGTGTCGAAGCCATGCTTGACGCCATACAGGCACAAGGCAGCAAATCCTTATTGGTATCAGGCGGCTTCACCTTTTTTACCGAACGTCTGCAACCCCGTCTGAACCTGACTTACACCCGCGCCAACACCCTGGAAATCATTGACGGCAAACTGACTGGCAAAGTGCTCGGCACGGTTGTCGACGGTAATGAAAAAGCCGCTACAGTACGCCAGGTTTGCAATGAGCTGGGTATTGGCACCCATGAAGCGCTGGTGATGGGCGACGGCGCCAACGATCTGACCATGATGGGTCTGGCAGGGCTGTCTGTCGCGTTTCGTGCCAAGCCGGTGGTACGTCAGCAAGCCAGTGTCGCCTTCAACTATGTCGGTCTGGATGGCGTGCTCAATCTGTTTGTCTGATCAGATCAATTGATCTGTCACTTGAGTAGCCTACTTAATCACCAAAGATTGAAAACCAAAAGCGTGCGCGATAAAAATAGCAAGCAACACCACGTCACCTGGTATTGATCAGTTGAAAACAGCGAGTGAGCCAACGCCGTTTAACACTGGAAAAATGGGCAATCAGGCATCAACTCTACATCGCACGTAAATCGACCTGAGTGTCTTACTCGGTAAGGCATTGTTTGGATGGTGCATTTTTATACCATCGGATATTGATCAGAAACCAGATAGTATCGGGGAGTAAAAAATAGGCCCCTTTAATAACATACCTAACCGCTTAAATATAATGGGTACTCCATAATAGTATCCATTATATTGACTATATCATTCAGGTTCACAGAGCATTGTCTGTATTGTTCCTGTTTTGTCCATGCACCACTAACTAGTGTCCCAGCTTTTGGGCAACCAAGCCATAAACGCTATAACCCACCAGATCGGGCATGGCATAGTCCGGATAAGCCGCCACCAGTCTGGCTTGAATGGCTGCATAGTGCTGGCCTTGCCTGGCGGGGTCGGACAGTTCGCTCACCCGTTCGCCCAAGTCCTTGATATAAGCCGAAACAATCTGGTCGGCCTGATCCAGATAAGCCATTTGCTCTGCCACTGCTTGCTTGACTGGTACAAACTCACCTCGTCCACCATAAACCTTGCCCCGACCCAACTGGTTCAATGCCAGCAGGTCAGTTTTCCAGCCGGGCAGATTGGGAACCGGCTTGCCATTGACAATACCCCCTTCCAGCCAAGCATGCGTGCGAGTATGAACCAGATCGCCCACGATCAAATCGCCACTGGCATCAATCCGTACCACGGTCTGATGGCTGGATATACCCGCCTTGGGCAATTCAATCAAACTGATCGTCTCACCCGATGCCAGTCGAATCTGCTGTTTGCCTTTGAAAGTCGTTTCGACCGGTTCAAATTGAGGATAAGTGGCATCGGTAAAAGCCTTGGCAATCTGCACCCAGAAATGACGCTTGTAGGCATCCACATCCGGCATGGCTGCTGCCGTATTCGCCGCCGCCATGCTTTGAATGCCGGCTCGATGAAATACCGACAAGCCATTGAATTTATCTGGATTGGGATGCGTCACGATGATCCGTTTAATTCTCGAACGGGTGTGACTCCGAATGTCGTTCAATAATGCCTCAGCCTGTGCGGTCGTAAATTGTGCATCCACGACAGTCACCTCCTGACCATCGTCATACCAGAATGAATGCGTGTTAAAGCCAGCCACATCCGATGTAAACACGTGCAGTTGACCGGCCCAAACACGGTGCATCATGCCCAAAGCCAGCAATAAGACAAGGTATCGACATAAGTTAAATTTCATGAGTAAGTTCCTAAGCAATGAAAGGACTGTCAGCTTAAAGAACTTATTTATGGCCGTCTTGGACTATACTGACAATTAATATGCCATGACAGACAAATTCATGAAAATCATCAATCCCGATTTGCTGGCCTGTCCGGTTTTTGTGCTGACACAGCAATATCCCAGCTATGACGGTGTCTGGCATCAACATCAACGTGCACAGCTGATCTATGCCAGTGAAGGCTTGCTCACCGTCAAAACTGAGCAAGGGCTGTGGGTCGTACCGCCGCATCGCGCCGTCTGGATTGTGCCGGGGATACGTCATAAAGCTTGTGCACCCAAGGGTTTTCATCTGAAGACCCTGTATGTCACGCCAGAAATTGCCCCCGTACCGACCCACTGCTGCGCAGTGACCATTGATCCCTTGCTGGATGCCTTGTTCAGCGAGGCCGCCAGTTTTGGTACCGACTATCCCGCCGCTGGTCCGCAACAGCGCTTGCTGCAAGTCATCATTGATCGGCTGGCCCATCTGCAGGCGATCCCGGCCTATCTGCCTGCGCCGCAAGATGCACGGCTCCGCAAGCTTACCGCCTTGCTCGAGGACAATCCGGCCGATGCTCGATCACTCACCGTACTGGCCAGCACCAGTGGCATGAGCGACCGAACCGCCGCACGATTATTTATCAAAGAAACCGGTATTACCTTTGCCCAATGGCGCCAGCAGTTGCGCCTGTTATGCGCTATCCAGCTGCTTAGTCAAGGAACCAGCGTGGGCAATGTAGCGGATCAGGTTGGCTATCAGGATGTGTCATCCTTTATCACCGTGTTTAAAAAGGTATTTGGTGACACACCGGCGCGCTACCTGAATGGGAAAAGTTGAATTTTTCAAGTTCCAGGCAAAGAGGCGGCAAATCGCAAGCATGCTGCGGCAGGATAAGCTTTGAACACCAGATGGTTGGTCGACGGTACGATAGATTTTCTGACTCGGCATGCAGTTGCATGCCCCGATCGGCCCAGCAAAACTGGTCACCATGTCTTTTGTCCTGAGTACTCGCTGCGCCCTCGGCCTTTCTTCTGCTTATTTCTTCATTGCTTTGTGGTTTAACCTTTAACGCCCATCGCTTCACTTTTCAGCCATACCGCCTGATCAAAAATCCCAGCGATCCATTCATAGACGGCATCGATGCGTGGCACATGACGCATTTCGGGATGAACCAGCAACCATAAGTCACGGCTTAAGGTGGGCAGATTGTGATGCAGTTTTTTCAGCGCCCTATCCTGCTCGGCCAAAAAGTCGGGCAAAACAGCCTGCCCAATGCCCATGCGTACCGCATCCATCAAGACATGCAGATTATTGCTGCGCAGTTTGACATTGACATGCGGATATTGACTGGCCAGCCAGCACGATTCGGGCAGATGCGCCAGATCATGATCATAGGCCACCCAGTCATGATTATTCAGGCAGCGCAAAGGATTGAGATAAACCGAAAAAGCACAACTGGTCAACTTGCGAATCAATAGATTGCCATCCTGCGGTCGCGCCAGCCGCAAGGCAATATCGGCCTCGCGTCGGGTCAGGCTGAGGTTGTGATCACTGGTGACAAACTCAATGCGCAGATCAGGATGCTGCGCGTACAGTTTGGGCAAGGCGGGCAATAAATAAGTACCGACAATCGTATCCACCGCCGTAATCCGCACCACCCCGCCGACCAGCACATTGCCGGTTTCCGCCACGCGCACCAGCGCATTCATTTCCTGTTCAATCCGTTCGGCTTGTATCAACACAACGCGGCCCGCTTCGGTAGGCACCCAGTTACCGGAAACCTTTTCAAACAGGCTCACACCCAGCTGTTGTTCCAGCAGCTTGAGACGGCGCGCCACCGTGGTTTGGTCAACCTTGAGCTGGCGCGCGCCGCCCGCAAAAGAACGCTCGCGACCCAGCACCACCAAAAAACGGACATCATCCCAATTCATGCATCGCTCGCGTTTTTTTATTCATCTTCCCTCCTGCATTTTTGCAGCTTGGTGCTGCATGATTCTCTATTGGCCTGACTTGCTTGCCTGCCTAGAATGATCGTTTCCATATCCATCATACTATCTTGAGGAGTCGTTCATGTCAGATCTCGTTACCCTTCGTGGCCTGCTCGGTTTACCAGCCACACCCGCGCCCTTGTCGCAATCCGCGCTGGTGCTGGTCGACTGTCAAAACACCTATCGGCGTGGCATGATGCAATTAAGTGCGGTCGAACCGGCACTGGAACAATGTCAGCAACTGTTGGCACGAGCCCGTCGGCTCAAAATTCCCATCATCCATATCCAGCATGATGCTGGCCCTGGTACCCCCTATGATGTCCGTGCCGATATCGGCATGATTGCCGACAAGGTGGCACCCGCCAATGGCGAACCGGTCATCACCAAAAATTATCCCAATTCATTTTTGAATACTAATCTGCATGAGCAGCTGCAAGCGCTACAGGTCAAAAATCTGGTGATTGTGGGCTTCATGACGCATATGTGCATCTCTTCCACGGCGCGAGCGGCGTTTGATCTTGGCTACGCCAATACCGTGGTGGCCGCAGCGACCGCCACGCGCAACCTGCCCTTGCTCAATGACGAAGAAGTGGCGGCAGAACAAGTCCAACGCAGTGCTTTGGCCGCCCTGGCCGACTTGTTTGCCATCGTGCTGCACGATCAGTCCAATCTGCCAGACTGATTGCAAAGCCGTAACATGAAGTAAGTCTCCTGCCGGGTAATTCCCTTGGCGCCCGGTCTTTCTCCCTGAGGATCGGGCGTTTTTTATGGCGTATTGAAAAATTGGATACAAGCTGGATCAATGGCTGTCATCGACTAGTTGTCGACTTGCGCCCGCATCAACCAAAAATTGATCTTGACAATTAAAAGCTGGGCGTGGTGTTGCAATCTGGCGTTGCAATCGGTTACAAGAGCAGCCCGCTGGACCATCCCCAAAGCGTTGCTGCACCTTTATCCTGACAGGGTTGATCACTTTGCACCTGCCAGCCATGCCCCATAACCAAATCGCATTGCCCCCTTTAAATAACCACGCACGGACCTCATGCAAGACATCGCAAATCAGCTTACTTGTTGCCGGTTGTGCTTTGGGCCTGCTAAGTGCCTGTGGTGGTGGGAGCAGTAGCACCGCCAGCAATGACACCGGCACTGGTGCGCAAACCAGCAGTAGCTCAGGCAGCAGTTCATCAGGAAGCTCATCCAGCTCATCAGGGAGCCAGGCCACTGGCAAAGTTTATGGCAGCATGGCCGCCGCCAGCCTGGGTATCGGCGCCAACCTGAATGGTGCGATTCCGTTTACCAGTACCAGCGAATGGAATCGTGATATCAGCAGTGATCCGGTTGATCCCAATTCCGATAATCTGATTGCGGCCATTGGCGTTGGTGGTCATCTCAAGTCCGACTTTGGTACGGTCTGGCAAGGTG
This sequence comes from Ampullimonas aquatilis, assembly GCF_049675895.1. Lineage (GTDB taxonomy): Bacteria > Pseudomonadota > Gammaproteobacteria > Burkholderiales > Burkholderiaceae_D > Ampullimonas > Ampullimonas aquatilis. Next base: position 1,704,752 of record NZ_CP183834.1, read on the forward strand.
CGCCGATTGGCATTCCGTATCTGGTGGTGAGTAGTAGCCAGACCAAGGTCAAGATCACCTTTACCGATTATGGCGATGAAAGCGATGCTGGCCCTTACCCCGTCTCCGCCAATGCGCCGATTGAAGGCCAGCAGATTTCTGGTGCCGCATTTGGTGGTGATCGCCATGTGCTCGTCATCGACAAGGACAATAACCGGCTTTACGAAATGGGCAATGCCTATCCACAACCCGATGGCAGCTGGTTGGCTTCAGGCGGTGCAATTTTCAATTTGGATGGCACGATTGCGCGCCCGACCGCCCAACCCGGTTGGACCAGTGCCGACGCGGCCGGTTTACCCATCTTTCCGGGCTTGGTTCGTTATGATGAAGCCAATGGTGGCGGGATTTTTCATGCGCTGCGCTTCACTGCATCGGTAACCCGCAAAGCCTATCTGCCACCGGCCACTCACTGGGCGTCGAGCAATACCGATGTGAATCGCCCGCCAATGGGCATGCGTGTACGTCTGAAGGCCAGTTATCAGATTCCAGCCAATTTCAGCAAGGAAAGCAAAGCCATTTTGCAGGCACTGAAAACTTACGGCATGTTGCTGGCTGACAATGGCTCCAACTGGTATATCAGTGGCGCACCCGACTCACGCTGGAATGATGAAACGCTGGCCAAAGAAGTCAATAGCGTGCAAGGTAGCGCTCTGGAAGTGGTCAAAATGAACGGGATGGTGGCACCATAGCCGGGACCCATCCTTATTCAGGACAAATAAGACACAGATTAGCAAATGCTGTTGTTTTGGCATGGCCGATCTGACATATGATTCAGACGAAACCAGCCCGCTTGAGTAGAATAGGAGCATAAAACACGACTAGGCACCCATTCAACCGGATTGCTGGCGATTCAGAAAGTAACCGGTTGACGCCGCGCCAACCAACTATGTCTATCGATTCCCCTACTTTTAAAAATGGCATGCGCCAACTGACAGCCGCCGTCAGCCTGATCACTGCTACCGACGCTGAGGGGGTGCGCTCCGGCTTTACTGCCACTGCCGTTGCTTCGGTCAGTGCCGAACCACCGACCTTGCTGGTCTGTATCAATCGCCTCAATGGCAGTTACGAAGCCATTCGTCAGGCAGGCCATTTTGCCGTCAATGTACTGTCTACTGCGGATCACAACCTGTCGCATCGTTTTGCCGGTGGCGTGATAGGGAGTGAGCGCTTTCTGGAAGGCCAATGGGATATCTTGCTGAGTGGTTCGCCCATTCTGCAAACTGCCCTGGTCAGTTTTGATTGCAAGGTCATCAATCTGATTGATGCCGGTACCCACACCGTAGCCATTGCCGAAGTGATTGCCATTGCTCAACACCCATCCGCCAGTCCCGCACTGCTCTATCGTGATGGCGCTTACTGCACTCCCTGCAACCTGCCGGAACTGCCGGAGTAATCTCACAGTTTTGATAAGTAACAAGACACACCGATTGGTGCTGGTTTAGACTGCCTGAGCCAAAAGCTTTCACCACAAAGACATCAAGAAACACGAAGAGACTCCAGTGCTGTCCAGTGCTGAAATGAGATTGAGACAAAGCAGATAATGCCATTGGCTTTAGCTTGGTGTACTTTGTATCTTTGTGGTAAATGCTTTTACATCGATTATCCAGACGAATTGGATTCAAGGAGCATAGGCATGTCTGCCTCATTTGATTTTCAACTCAACGATCCGCAGCTGTTGCGCGAAGCCTGTTATTGGCAGGGTCAATGGCAAGGCGCACACAATGGCGCGCAGGTGGCAGTCCATGATCCGGCCACGGGTGCCATGATTGCCCACATACCCGATTGCGGCGCACCAGAAACCACCGCTGCCATTGCCGCAGCCCAGGCGGCATTGCCCGCCTGGCGCAGCAAGCAGGCGGCTGAGCGTTCAAAGTTACTGAGAAAATGGTTTGATCTACTCATCGCCCATCAGGATGATCTGGCCCGCATCATGACGCAGGAACAAGGCAAACCACTCGCCGAAGCCAAGGGTGAAATTGTCTATGCCGCCAGCTATATTGAGTGGTTTGCCGAAGAAGCCAAACGCGTTTATGGTGAAACCATTCCTGCTCCTTTTGATTCCCGCAAGATCATTGTGCTGCATGAGCCAGTTGGTGTCTGCGCAGCCATCACCCCCTGGAATTTCCCAGCCGCCATGCTCACCAGAAAAATTGCACCGGCTCTCGCGGCCGGCTGCACCATGGTCGTCAAACCCGCCGAACAAACCCCACTCACCGCCCTCGCCCTGATGGTATTGGCAGAACGGGCTGGCCTGCCCGCCGGTGTCATCAATGCCGTTACCGGTGACGCAAAAACCATTGGTGGTGTACTGACCGCCAGCCCGATTGTGCGCAAACTCAGCTTTACCGGCTCGACCGAAGTTGGCCGGATATTGATGGCGCAATGTGCACCGACATTAAAAAAACTGTCGCTTGAATTGGGTGGCAACGCACCGTTCATTGTGTTTGATGATGCCGATATTGATGCAGCAGTACAAGGCGCCATCGCCTCCAAATACCGTAATGCCGGCCAGACTTGTGTGTGCTCCAACCGCTTGCTGGTACAGCGTAGTGTAGCGGCCGAATTTACTGAAAAATTCAAACAGGCCGTGATGCAACTCAAGGTTGGCAATGGCCTCGAAGCAGGCGTCCATATCGGCCCCTTGATTGATGAAGCCGCCATCAACAAAGTAGAAAAACTGGTGAATCAGGCGGTTAGTCAGGGTGCCAAGGTGCTGCTCGGTGGCCAGCGCCATGCACTCGGCGGCACCTGGTATGAGCCCACCATTCTCACCGATGTCACCCCCACCATGGCGCTGTCAAAAGAAGAAATCTTTGGCCCGGTTGCACCCATCACCGTCTTTGATACTGAGGCCGAAGCCATTGCGCTGGCCAACGACACCCCATTTGGTCTGGCCGCCTACTTTTACAGCCGCGACATAGGCCGTGTCTGGCGCGTCAGTGAAGCACTGGAATATGGCATTGTGGGCATCAACGCGGGCCTGATCTCCACCGAGGTCGCACCATTCGGCGGCGTCAAACAATCCGGCCTGGGCCGTGAAGGTTCACGGCATGGGATTGAGGACTATCTGCAGTTGAAGTATTTGAGTATGGGGTATTGATAATTACTGATTCAAGTAACTATTCAAATTTTAAAAATACCAACTTGAACCCTGCAGCAAATTATTTACCTTGCTCGTTGCCATAAGTTTTGACCAGATAGTCGATGATGACCGGCATATCCTCATCATTGATAGGCGCTTTGAAAACTGCCTTCATTCGCTTCACCATGGCGTCCCAATAAGGACGAGCCGCTGTTGGCGGTTGGTATTGCATATACTCGGCAGAATGACATGCCACACAGTTGTTCTGTGCCTTGGCATAGCCGGGTAAATTACTGGGTTGCAACTGAATCGCGTCGGGCGGCAACTCGATGGTTTTGGCTAACGCTGGAACTTGATGTGCCGTTACCAACAACATCGTCGTCAGTGTGATGAACATTTTTCTAGTCATGATCTGGCTCCTCACACTGCAGTGATTTTGACGGACTCAACCACATTGCGCATATAGCCTGCGGGCTGCCATAGCGCTTCCATGGGTTGACTTTGTCCGGAACGATTCCATGCGCGCACGCGTAAATCGTAGGCACCGCGCTCGGGGGTGAAACCAAACGAAAATTCGCGGAAGGAATAGCGCCCCATATCACTACCCAATTTAGCGGCACGCCAGCTTTGCCCGCCATCGGTTGAGTACGCCACTTCACGAATCCCTTGGCCACCATCAAAAGCAATCCCCTTGACACCAATAGTCTGCCCCGCCGTCACTCGCGCACCATTTTGCAATGAGGTAACAAAGGAGCGCACATTAAAGCGCCCGATTGGCCGCGTTGCTGTAGGTGTCGTGCCGGGTTCGATACAGGCACAATCATTATCAGGAACACGATAAGCCGGTTTCATCCAGAAGCCATCAAATACCTGATCAATAATTTCAATTTCGGATAAATGCTTGACCCAGTAAGTGCCATAGTAGCCAGGCACAATCAGCTTGACGGGATAACCATTCAGCATAGGTAGGTCCGTACCATTCATCTGATACGCCAACATCACTTCACCATCCAGGGCATGGTTGATATCCAGTGCCTTGACGAAATCACCACCGCCCAAGACGCCGTTATCCAGGCCATTAAAAGTAACCTGCTTGGCGCTTGTCTTGATCTCGGCACGAGCCAATATGTCCTTGAGCGGTACGCCCACCCAGTGCGCATTACCCATCGCACCATTGGACAACTGACCACCGGTCACTCGTGGGGTGAAATGACCACGACTATTGCCTGAACATTGATTGACTGCAAGGTATTCAATCGGCGTGAACTGCGAACGCAGATCTGCCATAGAAATTTCAAAGGGTTTGGCACAGGCATTGCCACCGATTTTAATGACATGCTTATCGCCATCAATATTGGTTGGAATGGCGGCATTATGGTAGCGAACAAAGAAAGCATCATTGGGAGTGATGATGCCTTCATTAAAGACTTCAAACGGGGTTTCCAGTTGCGGCGGCCGCGATGTAAGCACAATCATCGATCGCTTTTCGGGATAGACCGCCATATTGCGCTTGCCGTTGGCAAAGGGCAGTTCCGTGGTGGTTTGCCCAAAAGCACTTTGTGAAGCGCTGAGGAGATTGCCTCCCACCAATAAACCAGAACTGCTTAACAGGATTTTTCTACGAATAATATTGGGCAAATTTTTGGTATCGTTCATGTTGTCTCCTGAACATTTTTTCCATCATAGCATCATAAGTAAATCAAAAATTGCTAAATTTCTGCTTCGAAAATTGTTCATCTGCAACATCAAAGTCTGCCGGCTCATTTTGACAAACCCATTAACAATGTGAATTACAAAAAAGGGATGACAGATATCGCTACACTAGGTAAAACGTAGATATTCAACCATCTTCACGCGAGCAACCTCATGTCCACTCACCCCGCCCAAACTGATTTCACAAGCCTGCGCGATATGATCCGCCAATTTGTCGACGAACGTGACTGGGATCAGTTTCATTCCCCTAAAAACTTGTCAATGGCGTTGAGTGTGGAAGCGGCGGAATTGCTGGAGCACTTTCAGTGGTTGCAGCGTGGCGATGTGGTCGAGCTGGGTGCTGAAAAATATCGGCAGGTGCGCCATGAGGTGGCTGATGTGCTGGTTTATCTGATTCGACTGGCCGACAAGCTGGAGATTGATCTGATGACTGCCGTAGATGAAAAAATGACGATCAACCGTGCCAAATATCCAGCGGATCTGGTGCGCGGTGATGCGCGCAAATATGACGAGTACAAGGCACGGCCACAACCGTCTGAAGCGTAACCAACAATGGACAGGTTGCCTGCATGTTCATCATTTAATTAATATCAGTGTGTCAATTCTGGCAGTTAATCGCGCACTGTCAATCCAGCGTCCTGCGATAGCGCAGCAATGCAATCGCGGCGACTGACAACATAAACAACAGAATCGCCCCCACCTCGTGCTGGATGTCCGGCCACTGATTGCCCTTGAGCATGATGCCGCGCACGATGCGCAAAAAATGGGTCAGGGGCAGCAGGTTGCCAATATGCTGTGCCCAGCCGGGCAGGCCTCTGAACGGAAACATGAAGCCACTTAACAACATGCTTGGCAGAAAAAAGAAGAAGGTCATCTGCATGGCCTGCATCTGGTTGCGTGCCAGGGTCGAGAAGGTGAAGCCGACGGCCAGATTGGCGGCAATATAAATGATCAGCGCAATACTCAAGAGCCATAAACTACCCACCATCGGCACATTGAATAGGATGCGCGAGGCCACCAATATCACCGTGACTTGCACGTAACCAATCATGATGTAGGGCACGATCTTGCCGATCATCACTTCAATGGGACGTACTGGTGTGGCGAGCAGATTTTCCATGGTGCCGCGTTCACGCTCACGGGTCATGGCGAGTGCCGTCATCATCACCATGGTCATGGTCAGCACCACGCCAATCAGGCCGGGCACGACGTTATAGCGGGATAGTCCTTCAGGGTTATAGCGCCGCTGCACACGAATTTCAAAGGGCGCATCACGCGATTGCAAGGTCGTCAGGCTACCCGAGAGATCATGATTCAAGGCATGCAGACTGATGTTGTTGAGCGCGGCCAATGCATTGCCGGTGGCTGCCGGATCGGTAGCATCAGCCGCCAGCAGGATCGCCGGATGCTCACCACGCACCAGTTTGCTGGCAAAGTCCGGCGGCACAATCAAGGCAAACTGCGCCTTGCCCTGGGCCAGCAAGGTATCGGCTTCAGCCTCGCTGGCGGTTTGTTTAATGAGCGTGAAGTAGCCTGAATTTTGCAGTGCCGCGCTGAGCGTGCGCGAAAACTCGCTGCTATCGGCTTCGACTACCACCAGGGGTAAGTGCTTGGGATCAGTATTGATGGCAAAGCCAAACAGGATCAGTTGAATGATGGGGATGGCCACCATCATCATGAAGGTCAGCCGGTCACGCCGTACCTGGGCAAACTCCTTGATCAGGACCGCCAGAATTCTGCCCCACATGCTCAGACTCCGTCGTGGGAAAAATTATCGGTGGCCTCTTGCATGAGGGCGATGAAGACGTCTTCCAGGCTTGGTGCAATCGCACGAATTTGTTCTGGCTCTAACGGCAAGCTGGCGAGCAGTGCTGCCAATGGTGCCTGGCTACGACCACTCACATGCAGGCTGGTACCAAACGCAGCCAGACTCTGTACCGCAGGCTCACCACGCAGACGCGCTGCCAGGGCAATGGGATCAACACCACTCAATTCATAGGTTGTCAAACCGGCATGGGCAATCACTTCGGGCACCGTGCCATGGGTCAGCAAACGACCATAGGAGATGTACGCCAGCTCATGGCAACGCTCGGCCTCATCCATATAGTGGGTGGAAACCAATACGGTCAAACCTTGTGCGGCGAGCGCATGAATCTGCTCCCAAAAATCGCGCCGTGCCTTGGGGTCCACGCCCGCGGTCGGTTCGTCCAGCAACAGCAGTTGCGGTTCATGCAACAAGCAGGCCGCCAGGGCCAGGCGTTGTTTCCAGCCACCCGACAATGAACCCGCCAGTTGCTCGCGCCGATTGGTGAGATCAAGCTGCGCCAGCGTTTGATCGACCTTTTGCAAACGATTGGGCATGCCATACAGGCGCGCAATGAAATCCAGATTTTCTTCAATGCTCAAGTCATCATACAGACCAAACTTTTGCGTCATATAACCGACATGCGGTTTGATCAGATGGCTTTCCCGCAGAATATCAAAGCCCAGACAAGTACCACTGCCGGCATCGGGCGTGAGCAAACCACACAACATGCGAATCGTGGTGGTCTTGCCGCTGCCATTGGGTCCCAGGAAACCATAGATACGGCCTTTGGCCACATGCAGATCAAAGTCGGCCACCACAGTGCGCTTGCCATAGCGCTTGGTCAGGCCCTTGACATCAATCACCCATGCCTGCTCGCCCACGGCGGAGGGCAAGCGTTGGGCGGCCAGCTTGCGCTTACCCAGTGCACCACTGATTGGGTTAATCATGGGTTGTGTCCTGCCCGCTGGGTTTTGCCACACCAGGCTCGGGTTGATGACTGCCGGAACCGACTGCCGGATTGACCTGTCCCACCGGCAGATGCACTTCTAGTGGCTGGCCCGGATGCAGAGTCAGGCCGTCTGGCTTGATGGGCTTGGCTTCCAGCATAAAGACCAGGGTGGCGCGGCTTTCACGGCTGTAGATGAAGGGCGAGGTGTACTCGGCCTGGGCAGCGATATAGCTGACCGTGGCATCAATCGGCTGGCAACCGTCACATTGCAGGCTGACTGGCTGGCCTAACTGAAAACGGCTCAGCGCTGCCTGCGGTACAAAAAATCGGGCCTTGATATTGACCGCAGGCAGCAGGCTGATCACAGGCGAACCCGCAGCCACCCACTCCCCTTCACGGTAATAAATATCGGCCACCTGGGCGTTGATAGGCACCGCCACCGATTTTTGGCTAACCTTCCAATCGGCCTGTGCCAACTGCGCTTGCGCAGTGGCAACCGCCTGTTCAGCCGCCTTGATTTCATCGGCCCGCGCGCCTAACCGTGCAACTCGCAACTGCGCCTGGGTCTGCTGCAGAAGCGCCTGATTCTGCAGCACGGCAGATTGAAATTTATCAAGTTGGGAAGGCGCAATGAAGTGCGTATCCACCAGTTTTTGCTGACGCTGCAAATCGCTCTGCGCCAGTTGCAGTGCCGCCTGCGTCTGTTGCACCTGAGCCTGCAAAGCGGCCATCTCATCAGGCCGCTTGCCCTTTTGCAAATCGGCCAAGGTGGCTTGCGCCTGTTGCAAGCGGGCGATGGCTTCATCATGTGCGGCCCGTTCGCTGTCCTGCTCCAGCACAAACGCCGGGTTGCCCGCCTGCGCTGCGCCACCACGCACCAATTGCAACTGCCGCAAAGTACCTGAGAGCGGTGCACTCAGGCGCACATAATCGGCTTCACCATAGCCAGAAAAATAATCAACCGGCTTGTCACTGCAACCCAGCAAGCCACTAACAACCATGCCACCCAGTAGCAGATAGCCCAGGCATCTTTTTACGATCCACTGCTTCAACTCGTTCTCCTTGATACCTAGGCATCATCGCGCACTCGTTGGCAGCCATATTGACACAGTACAAGCTCGGTGTGATTGACTGTTTGAACGACGCCGTGGCGTTGTTATTGGGAGAAACAAGCCGGTTAAAAAACCGTTAAACAGGCTATTTATAAGGAGTATGGCTATTTTTAGGCTTGTATAGTACGTTTTAATTACCTCTGAAAAAATACAGTATAGGGGTATTTAAGAACGGGCCACATCTTGCCCCAGCATCATGGGCATGATCTGTTCTTCCTGTTGCGCGTTAAAGCCCAGCGCCTCTTGCATGACAGGTGGGTTGACCCAGGTGCCAAACAGAATATCCCAAATTGGCAACCCATAGTTTTGGGCGTGATGGTTGGCCTGATGATGCACGCAATGCATGGCCGAGCGCTGCACGATATAACCAACCCAATTGGGCGAGCGCAAATTGGCATGCGTCCAGTACGACACGGCGCCTGTCAGCAAGACCACCCAATTGGCATCGGCATCACTTAAGCCAAACACCCAGTAAGCGGCCAGACTGTTGGCAAACACAAAGCTTAAAAAGTCGAGGGGATGCGCGTAATTGCTGACCAGCACTTCCATGCGTGATGGGCTGTGATGCAGTTGATGAATCCGCCACAACAGCGGCACGCCATGCAGCGCACGGTGCAACCAGTACTGAAAAAACGTGGCCACGAGATACGCCACACCACCTTTGACAAAGCTCGGCCAGGCATCGGGCAAATGCACGAGCGGTGCACCCGCCAGCCATTAGTTCAATCCAACCATCGCCACAATGACAGCGCCCCATTGCAGACTGTTGATCAGATAAGCACGCCAGAACCAGCGCCATTGCCAAGATTGTTGACGCGCCGGAAAGCAGCGCTCCAGCACAAAGAAAATCATAAAGAGCAGCGTGAGAAAACTATACAGTGTCAGTGCGTTCATAGGAGTAGCGAGCAAAAAAAGAATCAGCCACTACTGTATGAGTTGGTTCACCAACTGGCTTGTATCAATGCGACATCACGAGAAAATGCGGCGAGGAAATCAGGACAAAAGATTGAAAAATTGAAGATAGAGTTGATAATGCCGCTTTACTGAAATGATGCTTTACTGCGCAGCGACTTGTCTCGCAGCCAGTTCTCTTGTTGTTAACTCTCTTGTTGTTAACTCTCTTGTTGTTAACTCTCTTGCCGTTAATTTCTTGCCGTTAAATTCGATTAGTCAACAGGCTTTCAGCCATCAGGCAGTTCCCAGCCACGCCAATCCTTGAGTGGCATGGGGTAAAACAATTGCTCAAATTGTGCCAGCGGCATGCGATACAGCCAATAAGCCGGATCAGCGCTGGTGATCTTGTCCAGTAACTCACTGGGCGCAATCCCCGCCAAAGCCACAAATTCACGATGCATATGCGCCTGGTCAAAATAGCCCGCCTCGTGCGCAATCCGGGTCAAGTCCCCTCGCCCGCTCGCCTGCCACAACATGGGCAAGGTCAGGCCAAAACGGGCCATGCGCCGCACCTCACGTAGTGGCACACCAAAATACGTCAGCACCTGACGCTCCATCTGCCGTGTACCAAGCCCGATCACTTCGGCCAGTTTCAGAATGGGCAAAAATATCCGCGGATGAGCTGCCAGCATTTTTTGCCCATAACTCTGGCGTGCGGACAAATTAAGCGTCTGCAATAAAAACTGCTGCAACAGTGCCGTAGCTGCTGCCAGCTCCGCTTGCATGGGTAACTGTTGGGCGAGCAGCGTATCGACTTGATCCATCAAACCGATACTCGCCTGTGGCGCAAAATGATCCATCGGCAGCATGTTTTGCACCAGTTCTGCCATCACCACCTGCATCGCATCGGGCAACAGACCGGGACGAAACGACACCACAATAAAACGCGTATCAGCAGCAGCATGCGAATAGCGTGGCTGTGGACAAGGCCCGCACAGCCCAAAGCGTGGCGGCTGCCAGGTGCCACCATCGGGCAGCAACACGGTGACCGTGCCACGCAAATATAAATGCACTTGGGGATTCAGGCTGGCCGGTAAATGCGAGTCCTCGCCATCCAGCTGCATGGCCATGAAAGGCATCAGCAAATGCGCCAGGCATGGATCAGGAGGAATGACTTGAAGATGCATTTTTCAATTATCCTGGCAAATTATTGATTGAAGAAATCATCAATCGGCTATTTTAGTCAGGCAGTTTTCGTAACGACCGGCGACGCAATAAAAGATAAATCGCCGGTACTACAAACATGGATAGCAATGGTGCCGTCACCATGCCGCCAACCATTGGTGCAGCAATTCTTTTCATGACTTCAGAACCTGTGCCAGCGCCATACATGACAGGAACCAGGCCCGCAATGATAACGGTTACGGTCATGGCCTTGGGACGCACCCGCAAGACGGCACCTTCACGAATCGCCGCCAGCAGATTCTGTTCGTCACATTGCCCCAGCATGAGACGAGTTTCCCAGGCATGCTTGAGGTAGAGCAACATGATCACACCAAATTCGGCTGAAACGCCTGCCAGGGCGATGAACCCGACACCACTGGCCACGGACAGATGATGCCCCAGCGCCCATAACAACCAGATGCCACCCGCTAATGCAAAGGGTACCGTCGTCATGATGAGCATGGCCTCGTCAAATCGCTTGAAGGTGAGATAAAGCAAGACAAAAATGATCAGCAAGGTGGCTGGTACCACCATTTTCAGTTTGGCGGTTGCCCGCTCCAGATATTCAAACTGTCCTGACCAGGCAATCGAATAGCCGGCTGGCAATGTCACGGCTTTGGTGACGACTTGCTGCATGTCATGCACCGCTGAACGGAGGTCGCGATCTCTTATATCAACATAGACCCATCCCGACAGCCGGGCATTTTCGCTTTTCAGCATGGGTGGTCCATCGCTGATGCGGATGGTGGCCACATCACCAAGACGAATTTGAGCACCACGTTCAGTCAGCACGGCAAGCTGGCGGAGCTTCTCGACCGAATCACGCACCTCCCGCGGATAGCGCACATTGATTGGGAAACGCTGCAGACCTTCGACTGTTTCACCAATATTGTCACCACCGATGGCCGCCGCAATGATGCTTTGCACATCGGCAATATTGAGACCGTATCGTGCTGCCGCATCCCGGTTGATGTCGATGTCAATATAGCGTCCGCCATTGAGTCGCTCTGCCAATACAGACGATACACCGGGCACATTTTTAATGACTCGTTCAATCTCGCCCGTAATGCGGTCTATCTCCTTCAGGCTGGTACCGGCCACCTTGATACCAATCGGGCTTTTGATGCCGGTAGCGAGCATATCAATCCGGTTTCGAATGGGGGGCACCCAGACATTGGATAAACCCGGCACCTTGACGATATGATCCAACTCTTCCACCAGCTTGTCGCTGGTCATGCCAGGACGCCATTGATCGCGTGGCTTGAACTGGATGGTCGTCTCAAACATCTCCAGCGGTGCCGGATCAGTTGCAGATTCGGCCCGTCCGGCTTTTCCAAACACAGTTTGCACCTCGGGTAACGTCTTGATCAGACGATCAGTCTGCTGCAGCAGTTCGGAGACTTTACCCGCGCCAATACCTGGCAACGCCGAGGGCATATACAACAGATCCCCCTCATCCAAAGGTGGCATGAACTCCCCTCCCAGGCGGGTGACTGGCCAGATGGTGACTGCCACAACAAGCGCTGCAATCCAGAGCGTTGACTTTGGAAAACGCAGCACCCTATCAAGCAGAGGGCGATACAGCGCAATCAGGACACGATTGAGTGGATTTTTTTGCTCATCAGGAATCCGGCCACGAATCAGATAACCCATCAGTACGGGAATCAAAGTCACGGCCAATCCCGCAGCCGCTGCCATGGCGTAGGTCTTGGTATATGCCAGCGGTGCAAATAAGCGGCCCTCCTGTGCTTCCAGCGTAAAAACTGGCATGAAAGACAACACGATGATCAGCAGCGAGAAGAACAAGGCGGGGCCAACTTCAGCGGCTGCATGACCAATAACCTGCCAATGAGCTTCACCCTTGAGTTTTTCACCAGGATGTTGGTGATACCAAACCGCCATATGCTTGTGGGCATTTTCGATCATCACCACCGCAGCATCCACCATGGCACCAATTGCAATGGCAATGCCACCCAAAGACATGATGTTGGCATTGACCCCCTGGTAATACATGATGATAAAGGCAAGCAGTATGCCAATTGGCAAAGTGACAACGGCCACCAGGGCAGAGCGTAAATGAAACAGGAAAATGGCGCAGACAATCGCTACCACGGCAAACTCTTCGATCAATTTTTCTTGTAAATGATTGACAGCACGTTTGATCAGATGAGAACGATCATAGGTGGGAATCATTTCAACACCGGCCGGCAAGCTGCGCTTCAATGCAGCCAGCTTGGCTTTGACTGCATTGATCGTATCCAGGGCATTTTTGCCTGAGCGCATCACGATCACGCCGCCGACCACCTCACCCTCGCCATTCAAATCGGCAATACCACGACGCATCTCAGGCCCGATCTGAATGCGTGCGACATCACCTAATCGAACCGAAACGCCGGTATCGGTAGTCATTAATGGAATCTTGCGAAAGTCATCCAGACTCTTTAAATAACCTGAAGCACGCACCATGTATTCGGCTTCAGCCAACTCCAGTACCGAGCCGCCCGCTTCCTGATTGGCTTTTTGTACGGCCTCAATGATCCTGCCATGCGTGATGTGATAGGCACGCATTCTGTCCTGATCCAACTGAATCTGATACTGGCGAACCATGCCACCGATACTTGCCACTTCGGAAACATTGGGTACGGATTTCAGTTCATACTTGAGAAACCAGTCTTGCAATGTCCGTAGTTGCGACAGATCCAGCTTGCCACTGCGATCCACCAAGGCATATTCGTATACCCAACCAACCCCTGTGGCATCGGGCCCCAGTGATGTCCTGGCTTGGGCTGGCAGACGCGACTGTACCTGATTGAGATATTCCAGCACTCTGGAACGGGCCCAATACTGATCGGTGCCATCCTCAAACAGTACGTAAACAAATGAATCACCAAAAAACGAGTAACCCCGTACTGTTTTGGCACCGGGTACCGACAACATCGTGGTGGTCAGCGGATAGGTAATTTGATTTTCAACAATCTGGGGTGCCTGACCTGGATAGGTGGTACGAATAATGACCTGGACATCGGATAGGTCAGGAATCGCATCCAATGAGGTGCGCGACACTGACCATAGACCCCAGGCCGTGATCAGTACTGTCGCCAGCAGTACCAGAAAGCGGTTGCCAATTGACCAGCGAATCAACCTTGCAATCATGGCATTGCTCCATTCGGTGCAAGAACGGCTGGCGCAATGGTGACAATTTCAAACTGGCCGCCCGGCACTGCCCGAATTTCAAAAATGACCGTATCACCCACTGCAATATTGCCTGGCAGTCCGGCCACCGGTAGTTTGAAATTCATGGTCATGGGCCCCCATTGCAAACTTGAAATCGGGCCATGAGAAATGGTGATGTCATCTTTACCCAGCTTCTCGACCTTGCCTTCGGCACGATGGACAGGGCCGCTGCCCTGGCTATTATCTGATGCAGGCATGTCACTCATGCGAGTACTGCTACCTTTTAAACTCGCTTCCGAATCAATCAGAAACTGGCTGGAAATCACAATCTTCTGGCCTGCCTCCAGACCTTTTAAAATCTGGGTATGACCATGACTCTCCGCGCCAGTTTCAACCTCCACAGGCATGAATCTGCCCTCCTCCTGGGCGACGATCACCACGACACGGGTACCCGTCTGAATAATGGCTTCAGTAGGCACAAACAGCACATCATTGCGTGCTTTGGTGACAAGGTCGAGCGTGATGAACATGCCAGGAACCAGCTGCGCAAGGGGGTTGTTCAACGCTATACGGGCTTTGAGCGTACGGGTGATTGGGTCCACCTGCGGCAAGATTGCATTGACCTTACCCTTGAAAACCACGCCAGGCAAAGATGGCGTCCGTGCCTCGACCAGATTACCAGGCTGCACCTGGGCTGCCAGACTTTCAGGGACATCGGCATTGACCCAGACCGTACTCAAGCCATTGATTCGAAACAAGGGCGTACCGACTGCAACAGTCATTCCTTCACGCACGGCCAGTTCGGTGATGATGCCACTCATCGGCGCGATGAGTGTGATCCGAGCTTGCACCTTACCCAGTAATTCAACCTGATGAATCTGTTCATTACTCATACCCGCCAGCCGCATCCGCTGTCTGGCCGCATCAAGCAGTGCATCCCTGTCATTGGTTTGCATCTGGCTGATGGTCAACCACTCTTCCTGGGCCGCCACCCATTCAGGCACATAGAGCTCGGCCAAGGCCTGACCTTTTTTGACAGGATCCCATGGTGCCCGAACAAAAAGCTTTTCTACAAAGCCATTACTTCTTGCCTGCACCAATGCCATATCGCGCTCGTCATAGGCAATATTGCCAACAGCAGATAGTGTCGAAGCCAGATTGCCACGCATGACTTGAGTGGTACGGACCCCCAGATTCTGCTGTACTCGCGGATTGATCGTCACGCTACCGGGATCACCTTCATCCGCATAGACCGGGATCAGTTGCATGTCCATGAACGGTGATTTACCGGGTTTATCAAACTTTTGAGCCGGTACCATCGGATCATGCCAGTACAAAACCTTGCGGCCATTGTTGGCAGGCACCTCTGCGCCAGTCGCAGTCGTGCCAATGTTCTGCATACCCTGCTGGACACCGAACCGGTACGAGGCGTAACCACCGCCAGCCAATATTGCCACGGCAATCAGTGCAATCATTAACGGTTTATTATTCATGGCTTGTCCTGGTACTGCAGTTGAGCAGATTGACTGTCTTGCGTCATCGGAAAAATAAAATTGAGTTGCGCCCATAGACGCGCACGTTCAGCCTGCAATTCCAAAGCCTGCAAACGCACATCCGTTTCATTGCGGCGCGCTGCGAGCAGTTCGGTCAAACTGGCCTTGCCACCGCGATAAGCCCCTAACGTAGCCTGACTGCGCTGGATTGCCAAGGGAATCAGTTCGTTTTCATAACGCTTGACACGATCGATATCACTTTGCCATTCATTGATCATCGTATGCGTGTCGGCAATGCGAGCGCGCAACATCTCCTCACGCTCCTGCCGGACCTGTTCAAGCATTGCCAGCCTGGAGGAAAGTGCCCGATCCTGCCGATTTTTCTGATCCCATTGAAAGGGCCTCGAAAACCCCACTGAAACCATATTCGAATAGGCCGGACCACGTTGCTGATACGCAATCTCGACAGTCCAATCAGATTGCTTGTCAGCTTCTGCCAATTTCGCTTCGGCTTCGGCAATCTCTGTTTGTCTGGTCAATACGGCAATATCGGGATGCGCTGACAAGGTCGCATCCAGCATCGCCGGGTCTACATGATGACTGGCAATATCGGGTATGCCAGCCAATGGCTCGTCAACATCCCGGCCAGTCCAACGGACAAGCATTGTCTTGGCATTGCGTACTTTTCGTTGAATATCAGCGGCACGATCATCCACCATTGCCAATGCACTGCGTGCAGCAAAAATATCGGCCTGACTACCACGACCGGCACGATAATTTCCTTCTGCAGCCGCGACTTCCAACCTGGCCTGCGTCGCCTGCTCGACCATGACTTCAGCCATCCGTTCTGCATAAAAACGCTCCAGCCATACCAGCGCCGTGGCCCGTTGAATTGACGCGATGATGGTCGCTTTTTCAGCCAAAGCCCTATCTGCAGAGCGGGCATAGCGCTCGGTACGCCATTTAAGTTTTTGGTTACTCGTCAACTCCTGCATGACACCCAGTCGGCGCATTGTCATGAAATCACGAGTCAGGCTTCCCTTGTCAGGACCATCAACGGGTAAATTGTCGATACCGATCTTGAGCACGGGGTCAGGCAACTGACCAGCCGCAATGGCCATGTCACGAGCAGCCATCACCGCCTGATCCTGCCCTGATAATTGATGGGATCGAACCACAGCGAATTGCTGGGCCTGTGCCAATGTCAAACCATCAGCAGCCAGAACGCAGGGGCTGAATATGGGAAAGGTGCAGACAATGACTGCTGCACAAACAGCACAATACCGTGCACTTTCAGGCACAGCAAAAGAAAACGACATAAAACCTCCTGACAGCAATTGATCATGAGGCACACCCAGGGCGTGCCTTGCAAACCTTGGCGATCAGAAGGTTAAATGCGGAAACAGCAGTGACGAATGGCGATGGGCGGCGCTGTGGTGCGTCTATATAGGCTGGCAGAGGGTTGCAGCCAATGTACAGAAACGACGACCACATTGATACTTAAAGTTCGTATCAAGCCGGTTGTCATAAACGGTTGAATATCGGGTTGCGGGTTTTTATCGAGTGATTGCTGGCTGAGCGGGTCGTGAGCATGAGTATGGCAAAGCGTGGGCTGCTCACTATCCATGCCAGCACAGTTCAACATCACGGGTATCTCGGCGGTATCAGAGACTGAGGCTGATCCGTCCAGCATCATATTCGGGCATGCATACGACGCTTCAGCAAGCTGCATGAACAGCATGCAAAACAGCGTGAACAACACCGCCAACAAACGAGATGAGCGAGAAGGCTTCATTGATTACCCAAACTATGGTCGGATCATCATACGTAGTGCAATGATGGCTTGTCAAGTAACCAGTCAGCCAATCAAGCTGGTTTGTCGACATCGGCATTCTGATTACGCCCTGACAAAGGTACTTGAAAATCGGTGGCAACCAGACGCAACTGATTGATCAGCCCTAAACCACCGTGATGATGAAAAATGCGGCAACCACGATGGCAAAGGCAATGGTTGCTACTTGCGTAAACAGGAAGTCTATTTGCCACTTCTTTTTAAGCGCCCAATAGCCCAACACAAAGATCAGCAAATCTATTAAAAAAATAATGCTGCGAATCTGTAGATCATGTTGAGCGGAATCAGTCATGACAACTTGGCCTTGATCCAGCGCTGTCAGTCTGTTCATCAGACCATTTGTCCGGCTGTTCCTCAGACTATTGGTCAGTCTTATCCTGATTACCACTCGTCGCATCCGCCCGAGTCCGCTTGCGCCAGGCCGACACCTCGCCCAGCTTCATCTCTTCGGGCAGACTGCGGTACTTGCCATGGCCAACGCGTTGCGAGCGATAGATGCCGCTGTGGCCGGAAAACAGGTAGCTGATCACACAGGCAATCGCGGCGTAGAGCCCGGCTTCGGCACCAAACAACTCCATCGCCATCAGGGTGGACGCAATGGGCGTATTGGCCGCACCCGCAAACACGGCTACAAAGCCCATGCCCGCCATCAGCGCAATCGGCATATGCAAAAGTGGTGCAAGCGCATTGCCCAAGGTAGCGCCTATATAAAACAGCGGCGTCACCTCCCCGCCTTTAAAACCGGTGGCCAGGGACAACACCGTCATGCCAAATTTGGCCGCAAACTCATAGGTGGGCAAGGCATGCTGAAAGGCTTCCTGAATCACCGGAATGCCCAGGC
Source organism: Ampullimonas aquatilis (assembly GCF_049675895.1). Taxonomy (GTDB): domain Bacteria; phylum Pseudomonadota; class Gammaproteobacteria; order Burkholderiales; family Burkholderiaceae_D; genus Ampullimonas; species Ampullimonas aquatilis. The sequence goes on from NZ_CP183834.1 coordinate 1,722,932, forward strand.
CAATATAACGATCTGCCGCGAGTAACATGACAATGGCGGCCACGATTACTCCACCCAACATGGGACGCAAGGGCGCATAAGGAATGAACTGCTTGACCAGTGCATTGAGCTGATGCGTCGCATTGGCAAACAGTTTGCCCGTCAGGCCAAATAATGCACCGGCAATCAGCATGGCCACAAAACCCCACACCGACATCAACGGCACCGCACCAATTGCATAATGGGTATGGTGCACACCCAATAACAAGCCTATTCGCAACCCCACTTGATCAGCCATCAGCGCGGCAACCAGACAAGGCAGGATGGCGTCATATCGCAGGCGACCAATCGCCAATACTTCCAGGCCAAAAATGGCACCGGCCAAGGGCGTACCAAACACCGAAGCAAAACCCGCGCTGATGCCCGCCATCAAGATGATGCGCCGGTCTTCATGTTTAAGCCTGCACCAATGAGTAATCTGATCAGCCAATGCGCCACCCATTTGCACGGCAGTGCCTTCGCGCCCCACCGACGCGCCAAACAAATGCGAGACGACCGTCGCACCAAGAATCAACGGTGCCATGCGCAGCGGTATCACCTTTCTGGGATCATGAATCTCGTCAATCAACAGGTTATTACCCGCCTCGACCTGCTGACCATAGCGCAGATAAATCCAGCCTACCGCAAAGCCCGCCAGAGGCAACAGCCAGATCAACCAGCGATGACTCTCCCGTGTTGTGGTTGCCCATTCCAGCGCAAACAAAAACAGTGCCGAGGCCGATCCGGCCAACAACGCCACCACGCCAGCCAACAACAGCCACTTGCCAAGATATGGCAGCAGATCAACGGGTTCGGGAGAATGTTGGGACATGGCTGGCTGCTTGATTGTTATGCGTATTAGGTCAGTGTCATGCTGTTTTTTAAACAATCAAAAATGTGTTGATGATTGTAGCAGTCGGCTCTGCGCTGAATGTTTTCAAGTACACCAATATGGCAGAACCGCGCCAGATACCCGCCAATCAGCAAAGCGCAATCCGTGTAATTGAGTAACCATAATAGATTTATTTGACAGGTTTCATTTTGCGTGACACCATATTATCAAGTTATTACTAGTTACATGTATTTGACTAAATTCATGTCAAGAAAACACTTAAGCGCACCGCAGTTTAGGTTTGACACGAAATCTCATCCACATGTTTGCGGTCACAAACTCAATTGAAAGGTGTCATCATGTCGCAACCTAAGATTTATTATCGATACAGCAACGTCCATGGTCGTAATGTGTTTTACCGTGAAGCCGGTAATCCACAGTCTCCCAGCATAGTGCTATTGCATGGTTTTCCCAGCAGCTCACATATGTTTCGTGATCTGATTCCGGCACTGGCCGATCAGTTTCATGTCATTGCCCCAGACTACATTGGCTTTGGCCAATCGGATGCACCTTCGGCAACTGAGTTTGATTACACCTTCCATAACCTGACCGAGCACGTCAGCGGCCTGCTCGATCAGCTCGGCCTGAACGAATATGTCCTCTATATGCAAGACTATGGTGGCCCGATCGGTTTGCGGATTTTCAGCCAGCGCCCTGAGCAGGTAAAGGGTCTGGTGATTCAAAATGCCAATGCCTATATGGCGGGTGTGGGCGATGCCGCCAAGCAAGTCTTTTTGCCACTCTGGCAAGAACGTAATGCCACCACCGAAGCCGCAGCACGAACCTTTTTAAAAGCCGAAACCACCCAGTTTCAATATCTGGTTGGCGCGCAAGACCCGCAAGCCATTAGCCCCGACAACTGGGTAGTCGATCAGGCATTATTGGACCGCCCTGGCACCGATGCCTACCAGCTTGATTTGCTGGTCAACTACCAGACCAATGTGGCGCAATATGACAACTGGCATATCGCCTTGCGTCAGCATCAACCTAAAACCCTGTTGGTATGGGGCAAGCATGACCCCTTCTTTATTCCGGCTGGTGCCGAAGCCTTCTTAGAAGATTTGCCACAAGCCAAACTAGTCTGGCTGGATGGTGGGCATTTTGTGCTCGATGAACACACCCCAACTGTGGCAACCGAAATCAAGGCCATGTTTGCCATTTAATTTAATCGATAGGGCAAGTCGCTGCTCATGCACTTGATGAGCAGCGCGGCCAAGGACAAGTCATGACAACACTTCTTTACATCAAGGCATCACCGCGTGGTGAGCACTCCAAGTCGGCGGCGATTGCCGAGGCTTATCTCACCGAGGTACAAACTCTGCGCCCCGCTCTGCTGATTGATCGGCTTGATCTTGCACAAGTCAACTTGCCAGAATTTGATGGTAATAAAGCCGCTGCCAAAATGGCCGTCATTACCCAACAAGCGCATGATTCAGCCCAACAAAACGCCTGGCATGAGATCAAGTCACTTGCGCAACGCTTTATGGAGGCTGACTACTATGTATTGGCGGTGCCGATGTGGAATGGTGGCATTCCCTATAAGCTCAAGCACTATATTGATCTGATTCATCAACCTGGATTGCTGTTTGGGCTGGATCGCAGCACCGGCTATTTTGGACTACTCAAAAACAAACAAGCCACGCTGATACTCACCAGCGGAGCCTACTCACCGGCAATTCCTGCGCCCACCTTTGGCACCGACCATCATGGTACGTATTTAAGAGCCTGGTTAAACCAGGCGGGCGTAGTTGATATTGACGAGGTGCGCTTTCAGCCCACCCTACTGACCAGTGATCCTGAGGGCGACTTTAGCAAAGCACTTGCCGCTGCACAGGCAGCCGCCAAACACCTGTTTGAGAAAAATTAAAGATGGGTCGCCAGGTAGGCGGCGTTGAATTGACTCAGGTTTTAAATCCAGCGCCGCACCTTGGCGACATACGCCGAATAACGTTCACCAAAGCAGTTTTGCAATATCCGCTCTTCCGGCTGAATCTGAAAGCGCGTCATGTAGATCACATAGATCAATGGCCCGGCCAACAGCCACCATGACCATAAATAAGCAGCCAAAGCCAACAACCATAGCAATAAACCAAGATACATGGGATTGCGTGTCACCTGATACACACCGGTCGTCACCAATGCCGAGGCTTGCTCAGGTTTGAGCGGATTGGTGGTAGTCTGCGCCGCCCTAAAAGCCAATACCCCAAGCAGGCCAAATGTCACACCAACCACGACCAACACTATCACCACCGCATAACGCCAGGACGGTGCCAGGGTTTCTGTCGCCGTTATCGAAGTGCTCCTCCACATCAGCAAGGCGATCAGAACTGTCAGTAGCGGCGGCGGGATTTTGTGTTCGAGGAATGACATGGGTGTTAATTTGAATCTGATCCCATTTACTTATCAACCATGCAGGGCCGCTTCAATTGCGGCAATATCGATCTTGCTCATTTGCATCATTGCCTCGAAAGCGCGCTTGGCTGCGGCACGATCGGGATTGGTGATAGCCGCAGTCAGTGCGCGTGGTGTGATTTGCCATGACAGACCCCATTTGTCCCGGCACCAGCCGCAGGCACTCTCCTGGCCACCATTACCCACGATCGCGTTCCATAGACGGTCGGTTTCAGCCTGATCATCCGTTGCGATCTGGAACGAAAACGCCTCGTTGTGCTTAAACGTGGGGCCACCATTCAAGCCTAAACAGGGAATGCCAACCACAGTGAATTCGACTGTCAAGACATCCCCTTGTTTGCCCGCCGGATAGTCGGCAGGTGCTCGATAAATCGTGCCCACTGCACTGTCCGGAAACGTCTCAGCATAAAACTTTGCTGCATCCAGCGCGGTGCCATCGTACCAAAGGCAAATCGTATTTTTAGGAAGCATCGTGTATCTCCTTGAGTGACCGATTACGTGAATCTCATTACCTAAATAAATGGCAAATCGGTCAATAGTGCCAAGTGTTAAATAACGGTTGGTGGTTCTGTTGGCCTCCAGTCTTGAAGCTCAAGGAGGCCAAGACCGATCACATCCAATTAAGGAACCACCAGAACACCCCTGTGCAATCAGGATCCAATTCCTGATTTAGCCAACTCATCCGCAATATTTTGGTGCTCATAGGACGTAATCTCAAAGGGATTACCATCAGGATCAGTGAAATACAACGACCAGGAAAATTCATGATCAATGGCATTAACCTTGTATCCCAGGACAAAAGAAAGATGAGACTGCCATGCAAGAAACTCCACAGCCGAGGCACGAAAAGCCACGACAGAACGGCATTGCTCGGCTGGCCGTTCAAATAGTGCCAGATGAACACTACCAGAAGGATTGCCGATGGTTAGTGGACCACGCTCTGAAATTGAGCCTGCCAACTCGGACGTGCGCTGTAATCCCAGCACACGGGCGTACCACGCCGCCGCTAGCAAACGATTAACGACAAAGATATGAATATGATCAAGGCCTTCAAGATGTGGCATCGTATTTTCCTCCTGCGAATCAACCTGAATCCTATCCTACTTATTTGCTTCGGGAAGTCAGCAACCAGACCTTTTCTGTTGCGGCACACTTTCCTTTTAGTCCACCAGCCAGTTCACTACTTTGCAGCAGGTGTAAATCGTAAGCACCGGCATAATGCTGGGTGACTTCGGCCTGTGTTACCGAAAATGGTGGGCCGGCTTGCAGGTTTTGATCGTATTCATAGCAGATGAGTAGCTGCTTTGCCTGATGGGTTAGCGCGGTCAGATGGGCGCTGTAGCGCTCGCGCATGGGTGCTGGCAAGGCCACCAGTGCGGCACGATCATAAACCGCATCCACCTTACCAAGCATGCTACTAGTCAGGGCAAAAATATCACCCATGAAAATATCAATCCCGGTCTGGCTGTAATGTTGCAACGAACCCAGCGGCGCTATATTGGGCACGACACCCAGCTCATCAAACAACTGCTTAACAGCCAGCTCGCTCAGTTCGGCCCCGACCACCTGATAACCTTGCCCAAGCAGCCAGGCAATATCCCGGGTTTTACCGCACAAAGGCAAAAAGATCCGTGCTCCTGGTGCCAGTTTGAGCGCATGAATATGCTGCACCAGCAGAGGATTAACCTCGGCATTGTGAAAGGCAATCTCGTTCTTGTCCCATTTTTGCAGCCAGAAATCAGCGTCCATCAGCACTCCTCAATCAGAATCAAACACACCATTGTCTCTACCGATTGTCACACGATCAGGCAGACAGGATGCATGATCTGTGATTGGGGGTAAAGTTTTCCTGACCCCATTTTTCCTTGATGAAGGCGTACTTGCCACCGTGTCTTTGTCACAAGTGGCACAGACCGGTCCCGAGCAACAGGACACAACAGCAATGATAAAAATGCGAAATGCTTTCATGGGACAGGAAACCTGACTGTCACTGAGCCGATTGATGCTCAAGTGCTTGTGCGATTGGCTCGTACTCATAAGACGTTATCTCAAAAGGATTACCATCGGGATCGGTGAAGTAAAGTGACCAGGAAAAATCATAGTCAACCGCCTCGACCGCATGACCAAGGACTGCGCAGAGATGCGACCGCCAGACAAGAAACTCGGAGGCAGTAGCCCGAAAGGCCACTACCGAGCGGCACGTTTCTGCTGGACGCTCAAATAGCGCCAGATGAACCGTGCCGGAAGGATTGCCGATGGTCAGTGGGCCGCGCTCAGAGACCCAGCCTTCAAACTCTGGCGCGCGGTGCAACCCTAGTACCTGCGCGTACCACGCTTCTGATGCCAAACGATTAACGACAAAAATATGAATATGATCAAAACTTTCGAGACTGGGTGTCATAGGTTTCTCCGGTCTAATGTCATGAAGACAGATGTGAATAAATGGTCATCATATATCTGACGTGTTTGGCATTGATGATTTCAATCACGGGCGGCTGATCCAGTTTGCATCGTCGAATGGGATGTCTGCCGGGCGACTTCAGCAGCAAAGCTTCGATAAGAATGCAGTGGACGCCCCAGAATTTTGCTCAGACGTTCGACATCACCAGCCTCCGGGATCATCCCATCGCTGACATAGCGTTCTGCCATCAGGCGCATCTCATAAGCCGTCCACTTTGGCATGAAGGTCGCCAGATTCTGCTCGAAGATGGTGGGATCATCGCCACCATAGGCAATTTGACGTCCTAATACATCTGACCAGACCGCTGCCACGTCTGAGCCAGTCAGTGTATCAGGGCCAACCAGATTGATGGTTTCGATCGGCAGCTTGCCTGGTGCCTGTTCACGACAGATCAGCTCAATCGCAGCAATTTCGGCAATGTCACGGGTATCAACCATGGCAACACCTTTGCTGCCGATTGGCATCGGATAGACACCGTAGTTGAGGATGGTATCTTTGATCATGAGCTCGTTGTCAATGAAGTAAGCAGGACGCAGAATCGTGGCGCTGAAACCCATCTGCTCGATCATTCGCTCAGCGCCCAGTTTCACTGCAAAATGCGGCACATTCACAAAGCGGTCACTATGGATCACCGAAAGATAGACAACCCGTTTGACACCGGATTCAAGGGCAATGTTCAGCGTGATCAGTGCCTGCGTGAATTCGTCTGCCGCGACGGCATTGAGCAGAAAGAATGTGCTCACGCCAGAAAATGCGGCACGGAGCGAATCAATATCAAGCAAATCACCTTGTACGACTTCTACATTCGCTGAAAAACCGGTCTTGGAGGGATTGCGGACCAGAACACGCACTTTGGCGCCGCGCTTGACTAATTGCTGAACGACTTGATGACCAACACGACCTGTGGCACCGATAACAAGAATCGTCATGATTATTCTCCTGAATAGAGGTTGAAAGGAGTTTGTATATTAGATATTCCAAAAATGAAGTGATAGCCCATATAATTGAACACATCGTCTCACCTATGGAACACCATGGACCTGCTTGCCCTTGCTGATTTCAATCTTGTCGCCAAGCACGGCGGATTTGGACGAGGTGCACGTGCTGCGGGCCGTCCCAAAGCCACGTTGTCGCGCCGAGTCGCCGAACTGGAAAGTGATCTTGGCCTGCGCTTGCTCGAACGCGGCTCGCGTGTCCTGAAACTCACCCAGGAAGGCCGTGCACTGCATGAGCGGACAGGGGCATTACTGGCTGAACTCGACGAGGTGGTGACCGCAATCACTGCGGGTGGGGAAACACCGCGCGGTCAATTACGAATCAGCGCGCCGCTGCTTTTTTCGCAGGCGACGATGGGCAAACTAGCTGCAGGATTTGCTTTGAAATTTCCTTCAGTCAAACTTGAAGTGACGACCGAAGACCGTTCAGTCGATATGGTTGAGGAAGGTTATGATCTGGTGATCCGGATTAATCCAGACCCGGATGCAAGCCTGGTCGGGCGGATATTCTTGCGTGATCGGCTGATCGTTGTCGCCCATCCTGATTTTATTCGACCGAATAACCACTCACCAGTCCCAGCCATCGTGCGCGGCACCGGTGATCGGGAAACAACCTGGAACGTGACAACATCAACGATTGCCATTGAGCCAATCCTTTGTTTGTCATCGCTCTTCATGATTCGTGATGCAGTACGGCAAGGCGCTGGCATTGCACGTCTGCCCTTGTCACTGGTCAGTCATGATCTGGCCGCCGGAATATTCACTAGCTGGGGCAACCTGGATGGACCGGATATCGAACTATGGGCCCTTTATCCATCACGCCGACTGCTGAGTCCTCGCGTATCCGCTTTCCTCAGCTACTTGAAGGAAGCCTTCCCAATGGGCACATCGGATGAGCTGGCCGCCTACGTTGCCGAAAAATGATGAATCATCCTTGCGGTATCACTCAAGCCCGGAATTGCGTGCAACATGCAGTATTTCATCTTGCAGCGCGGATAAAATTTAATCTTCAAACATCTATTCTGGTGGATAGACCGTCCAAGATGAGAGAAAGTCGGGATCAACAACGACTTCATCGCTACCCTTGAGCGGATATTGACCCGGATTAGCCGGTTGCAGGCGAGAAAGATCGGGCGGCAAGCGCCGTTCTTCATTGGAACCACTTAAGCGCAGGATGATGCCGTCAAATCGACTGGCACTGATGATCTCGCCATGAAACTGCTTTTGCTCAAGCACCTTTTCACTGCGGCTGCGATACGTCACATCAACCAGAACGTGCTTGCCAATCACAGCCTGCGCCTTCTCATCGTCAAAATTGGGTCCCCAGTCGTTGGATGTGGTTTTGGTCATGGATGGCTTATTTCAGTTTGAAAGATTGCGTCATATTAATTGAAGGGTTAAGAAGCAGTGAGTTAATCTAACTTTGACCCGGTTTATGCTATTTTTTTTGTTTCTTATTGGATTTATCTTCAGTAGTGGAGACAGTTGCGAACTCAATAAAATGCATTAACTTCTTCACATCTTTTGTAATCCTTTCATGCATCTCACCACTGTGATTATTTGAATCAAATATAGTCTTGACAGAATATCGTATCGGATGAAACTTTGGTTTCCGGCCATTAATCAGCAACTCCTGCAATACTTTGTGAAGCTGTAGAAGAAACGTGGTTAGTTTCCAAATTTCTTCTACTTTGCCTGCAGCATACAGAGCATTAACTTCATCTCTGTCTTGTTTTTCTCGATGAGCCAAGTACTTGTGACGTACAGGCTTGATCGCACGATCATATATTTCTCTATAAGCAGCCACTTTCACTCGAATTTTTTCTACATCCTTTTTTGTAGGGTAATAAGCATTTTGAATGTAGTCGGCAAGCCAAGGAGGATCTTCTAAATGACCGTCTTTCTTTCTGCTGATCAGTGCTGGGCTTTGGAATATTTCAATATTTTTCTCCATTGCATCTAATAGAGCTGAAATATTATATTTTGAGGAGGTATCAAATATTCGACCAAGGGAGATGTAAGCACTAGACTGTAATGCTGCACTACATGATATCCAAAACAATGGCGTGTTATTTAGTTTACTTAAAAGTACCTTAGATTTAGATGCAGCATGATTAATTGCCATGTCTGCATAGAAGAATCTTGCTACAGTGCTTGCTTCATGGCGCAGATTCTCAAGTTGAACCGTGAAATCTCTATGCTTACTCATATAGCAGTCGCCCTCTAATGAATGTTAAGCAATTTTAGTTTCATTTAACAACTAGGCAAATTATCTTTGCATCTAACCGTAGACTAGTCATGCTCGCCCGAATAGAGTTCTTTTGCCATTGAGAATTTATCAGCTTTACCGTGTCCCATTTGAGTAATCGGGCTAATCATTCTTGAAGTTAGACGCAGGATGCAAAAATGCGTCATCTCCATACGCACGAAGAACTTGCGAAATCACAACTTGATATCCATTAAGCCATTTGGCTTGAGCAGCCTTAGCTTCTAAATGCTTGGGGTGTTTGATTAATTCTTGGAGGCCTTCCATCGTTTCCCAATAATACACATTTGAAATACGACCGGTTTGGGGATTCTCCCAAGCCTCTTCACCAAGGTAGCCAACAGATTCTTTAGCAACTTCCGCAATGATCTGGTCGAGTTTGTAAAACTCTTCGTCATACTGTTTCTTCTCAAAAATAAATGTTGCTGAATACATGAGGCTCTCAATGATGGCTAATGAAATTTCCAAATATAGGTAAAAAAACTACGTTTTTTCCTATACAACTCGTGATTGAACAGCAACCATTGTAACCATGCACTTGACTACATTAGTTAATTTTTCCGGTCTATAAAAAGCCTGATCACAAACACCTAATTGAATCCGTTTGAAGTATTCGTTGGCTTATATAAACACTGGATCTAATCATGCCATTGATATTTGAATACTCAACAAAACTTAAATACCAAACACCCACCTAGCCAACCGCTTTTACAGGCTTTAATTGATGCGAATCCCTCGCCAGACTGACATTTCAGCAGCACAATAAAACATGCAATTTTAAGCCATTTTTAAGGAGTATGCTTAAAAATAGCCTTATTATGTGCGTATATATTATGCCTTTAAAAATACCCTACCCTACTATATAAGTCTTAATTGGCGGAGGCTTCACCCAGCAGACGGATGGCGAGTGCGGTGGCGGCGGAGCGGGATTCGACGCCTTGCTTGACGTAGACGTGTTCGAGATGTTTGTTGACGGTACGGGGGCTGATGCCGAGGATGTCGGCGACGTCGCGGTTGCTTTTGCCGCGTGATATCCAGAACAGCACTTCGGCTTCGCGCAGGGTGAGTGCAAACTGCTGTTGCAGGCGCACGATGCCCTGCTTTTCTTTGTGTTCACCTTCGGCGAGTTGTACGGTAAGCAGATGTTCACTGCTGACCTGGTTACCCAGTCGTTGCAGGCGGCGCAGGCTTAATATTTGATGGTTAAAGTTAATCGTCAGGGGCAAGGTGGCCGATTCAAGATGGGTGCCGGTTAACCATTGCACCACGTCTTCGGGCAATTGCCGTGGCGCATTGGCTTCGAGCAAATCGAGGTTCATGAGCTTTTGGGCAGCGGGCGTGGCCCAGAGCAATTCACCATCCAGGCTCACTGATAGCACTGGCTTGGCCGAATGGTCGAGCGCGGCCAAGGAACGGCTGGCTTGTCTGGCATTACGCAAATGGACGCGCATGCGCGCCAGCAGTTCATTGGGTGAAATGGGTTTGGTGAGGTAATCAATGCCGCCACTTTCCAGCCCTTTGACGATGTGCTCGGTCTCATTCAAACCGGTCATGAAGATAATGGGCGTGTGTATAGCTACTCCGGCTTTTAAGCGTTTACAGGTTTCAAAACCATCCATGCCGGGCATGAGTGCGTCGAGCAAGATCACATCGGGCAACATTTGTTCAACGGTACTCAAGGCACTTTCGCCATCGAGTGCCACCAGCACCGTCATGCCTGCTGACTCGAGCGCAGCCGTCACAAAATGCAGAGTTTCGGGGTTATCGTCAACGACTAGCACAATCGACTTGTCCATGCCCTGCTGTACTGCTTTATCACGCGCTTGCAACTTGAATTCTCCTGCACCACCGGGTTTACTGTTCGGGCTGGCGAGTGGCGTCCAGACATTGAATGAAAGCTTTGAGGCGAAAATGGCTGACATGATCTTCCAGTTCATCTAAATACAAATGGGCGTGTGGCAGGCTGTGGCGCAAGGCCGCCAGCTTGTCACGAATGGCACGCACATGGCCAATCTGGGCCAGTGCCTTGAGTTCGGTCACATCATCTTCAGCCAGACGGCTGATGCTGATTTCAGCGGCACCGGCGGGCAGCAGGTCGGCATGCTGGGTTTCGGTGAGCCAATTAAAATTTAAATGTTTGCGTACCAGTTGCAGGAGCTGCGGCAAATCCACCGGCTTGACCAGAAAATCCTGAATCATCGTGGTATCGGCAGCGCGATGCTGGCTTTCAAACACATTGGCCGAGACCAGCACAATCGGCACGCGTTCATTGCCCAATGCACGCAGTTCGCGTGCCACGCTCCAGCCATCGCGCCCGGGCATGGCTATGTCGAGCAGGAGCAAGTCGGGCTGCACGGCTTGCGCCAGCTCCAAGGCTTGTGCGCCATCACTGGCCAGTACCAGCGTAAAGCCGAGCGGGCTGAGCACATCCTGCATCAGCCGGCGGTGGTCTTCATCATCATCGGCCACCAGAATGGTTTTACGGCTGCCTTCATAACCCACAATGCGGCTTTGTGGTGGCAGGGTTTGCGGCGGATTGGCTTCCACCGAAAACATCAGCTTGACCTTGAAGGTACTGCCCCTGCCTACTGCACTTTCCACCGTCAGCTCACCGCCCATCAGGTGCGTCAGCAGCTTGGCAATCGTCAAACCCAAACCGGTACCTGCCACACCCGCGGCAGCCTGACCACGTTCAAACGGGTTGAAGATATTGTTCAGCTCATTGGCAGCAATGCCGGGGCCGGTATCGATAATTTCAAAGATGGTCAGTTGCCGTTGATGCGTGACACGCAACAGCACTTTGCCCTTCTCGGTAAACTTGATGGCATTGGACAAGAGGTTGATCAAAATCTGGCGCAGGCGTTTTTCATCGGTGCGTACTGCTTCCGGTAAATTACCGTTGATCTCCAGACTGAAGCCAATGCCACGCGCATGGGCCTGCAACTCAAACATGCGCACCAGGTGGTCAATGTAGTCCCGCAGGATGATGGTGTCACGACTGAGCATGAGCTTGCCCGCTTCAATCTTGGCAATATCGAGCAGGCCATCAATCAGGCCGGACAGATGATCACCACTACGCCTAATCACCGAGATGGCATCACGATGCACACTCGGTATACCGTCATCCTGTGAAAGCAATTGCGCATAACCCATGATGGCATTGAGCGGCGTGCGCAGCTCGTGGCTGATGCCCGACATATAACGGCTCTTGGCCAGGTTGGCGGCTTCGGCAACTTCTTTGGCATGCTTGAGCGCGGCGTCGGTTTTTTTGTGGGCGTCAATTTCTTTCATGAGCAAGGCATTTTGCCGGGTCGATTCTTCCTGCGCCACCTTGCGGCTTTCCTGCGCCAAAATAAATAACCAGGCCACCACACCGACAATCAAAAACAGAATAAAAAACACCTTGAGCAAGGGTTGAATCACTTCACTGGCCGCGGGATTGAGCAAAGTCTCCTGAAAATAGACCAGCCCAAACACGCTCATCAACAGCAGGCTGGACAGGATAAACACACCCAGATAATGCCCCAACCGCGAGTCGAGCATGGTGACCGCACGCGGTGGCAAAAACAGGTTGAAGAAGGTAATCAGTTGCTCGTGCAGCTTTGCATTTTTTTTGCAACTGTCTTCACAACGCACATCCAGCGAGCAGCACAAGGAACAGATCGGCCCCGAATAAGCCGGACAATGGGCCATGTCTTCCGGCTCAAACTTGTGACGGCAAACACAGCACAAAATCATGCTGCGGCCTTGCCAGTCGGTCCGTGATTGCCGCGCCAGGTAATAGCGCCCTTTGGTCACATAGGCAATCAACGGCGCCAATGCAATCGACACACCCAGGGCAATAAACGGCGACAAGGCCTGCGCCTCACTGCCCCAAAAACCGACATAGGCCATCATCGAGCACAAGGCTGCAATACCCATTGCGCCAACCCCCACCGGGTTGATGTCATATAAATGCGCGCGTTTGAATTCAATGCCCGGCGGGCTCAACCCCAAGGGTTTGTTGATGACCAGATCGGCAAAGATGGCACCGACCCAGGCAATCGCCACATTGGCATAAAAGCCGAGTGTGGCTTCCAGCGCTTTAAAGATACCCAGTTCCATGAGCATCAGCGCAATTGCCACATTGAATACCAGCCACACGACGCGTCCCGGATGGCTATGGGTAAGCCGAGCAAAAAAATTGGACCAGGCAATCGAGCCCGCATAGGCATTGGTCACATTGATCTTCAACTGGGACAAAACCACAAACACACCGGTGACCAGCAAGGCCATTTCAGGCGAAGTGAACACATATTTGAAGGCCACAAAATACATTTGCGTCGGCTCGGCCACTTTGTCGATGGGGACTTCATGTTGCAAACATAAAAACAATAAAAACGAGCCGGCCAACAATTTGAGAATACCCAGCAAGATCCAGCCCGGCCCCGCACTGATGAGGGCCACCCACCAGGTAGTGCGGCTCAGTTGTGTGGCCGGGCGCGGTAAAAAGCGCAAGAAGTCGACCTGCTCACCAATTTGCGCGACCAATGAAAACACCACCGCCGAGGCCGCACCAAACAGCATGAGATTAAAGCTGCCGGCCGATTCACCATGTCGGCCAGTAAAGCTGGTCCAGTCGGTAAAAGCACTGGGCAGGCGCATGGCAATCACCACAAACGGCAAAAGCATCAGGATCAGCCAGAGCGGCTGTGTCCACATTTGAAATTTACTGATCAGCGTAATACCGTGGGTGACCAGCGGGATGACCAGCAAGGCGCTGATCACATAGCCAATCCATAAGGGAATACCGGCGCACATTTCAAAGGCCAGCGCCATGATGGCGGCCTCAATCGCAAAAAAGATAAAGGTAAACGAGGCGTAGATCAGCGAAGTAATGGTGGAGCCAATATAGCCAAAGCCTGCTCCCCGTGTGAGCAAATCCATATCCACGCCATACTTGGCCGCATAAAAACTCACTGGCAAGCTGGTGATGAAGATGACCAGACCCACCACCAGAATCGCCCAGAAGGCATTGGTAAAACCATAGTTGAGCGTGATGGCGCCACCAATCGCTTCGAGTGCCAGAAATGAAATCGAACCGATGGCCGTGTTGGCCACCCGCCATGCCGACCATTGCCGCGCTCCTTTGGCGGTAAAACGCAGGGCGTAATCTTCCAGCGTCTGATTGGCGACCCAACGATTGTATTCACGACGAAAACGAAGAATCTTTTGCGTTCCGGGCATGGCTGATGACAACTCTTGTGATGGATTCAATAAAAAGCCAGACAGGTCAGCACGCAGTGACCACTTCTTTGCCACGGTAAATACCTTTCAAACTGGTGCAACCGCCAGCCCACTGCGCTTTGATAGTGCGCTGACTTTGCAAGACTCAGCACCAATTCGTGCATCAGACCTGTTTGAATGACTGCTTAGTGCAGTGCGCTAAACACCACAGGCCGCACAATCCCCCCTCCCCGCTTGCTCGGGATAGATCTGCCTTGTGCATAACAACAAACATGCCAACTTGTTGAATTGGGCTGCTCCTGACGTACGTATTGACCTACGCAATTTGACGTATTTGCGCATCGCAGCAATGCCACTACAGTTCACTCCCAGTGCAGCAAGCTAATCCTTCACTTTGCCAGCAGTTGATTCGGCAACACAGTTTTAAGCAAAAAATGTATAGCAACAGCAATTTATAGCAACAGCGTTAATGCGGTATTCATGACAAACCAACCCAAGGAGTGACTATGTCGAAACAAGACTCAAACAACGAAAAAGGTTTACCGGGCAAGCAGGTCGAGCAGATTTCCAATTCGCGTCGGTTGATTACCCAAGGTCTGTTTTCTCTGCCAATTCTGGGGCTGCCTGGCATATCGTTTTCAGCAGACCAATATCCCACTGCCAAGGTCAACACCACCAAACTGGCGGTGACTGATACGGAAGTCGTTGTGGGTCAATTGCACTCGGCCACCGGCACGATGGCAATCAGTGAAACCGGCTCGATTCAGGCCGAGCAATTGGCCATTGACCAGATCAATGAAATGGGTGGTGTGCTCGGTCGCAAGATCAAGGTGATCAAGGAAGACGGTGCTTCCGACTGGCCAACCTTTGCTGAAAAATCCAAGAAACTGCTGGTCAACGACCGCGTGGCCTGCGTATTTGGCTGCTGGACTTCGGCCTCCCGTAAAGCCGTATTGCCAATTTTTGAAAAAGAAAACGGCATGCTCTACTACCCCACTTTCTATGAAGGTCTGGAGCAATCCAAGAACGTGATCTACACCGGCCAGGAGGCGACCCAACAGATTTTGTGGGGCCTGGACTGGGCGCAAAAAGAGAAGAAAGCCAAGTCGTTTTTCCTGGTGGGCTCAGACTACATCTGGCCACGCACTTCCATGAAGATTGCACGCAAGCATATTGAAAACTTCCAGAAAGGCACAGTCGTTGGCGAAGAATATTATCCACTGGGCAATACCAACTTCAACTCGTTGATCAACAAGATCAAGGTTGCCAAGCCCGACTGTATTTTCATTGCGGTGGTCGGTGGCTCCAACGTGGCTTTCTACAAACAGCTCAAGGCAGCTGGCGTGACGGCTGACAAACAGTTCCTGCTGACCATTTCGGTGACCGAAGATGAAGTGCTCGGTATTGGTGGTGAAAACATGGCGGGCTACTACGCTTCCATGAAGTACTTCGAGTCACTCGACAACGCCAACAACAAAAAGTTTGTGGAAGCCTTCAAGGCCAAATATGGTCCCAAATCGGTGATTGGAGATGTGACACAAGCGGCTTATCTCGGCCCCTGGCTCTGGAAAGCGACGGTTGAAAAAGCCGGCAGTTTTGATGTTGACAAGATCGCTGCCGCCTCGGCAGGCATTGAATTCAAAGGTGCACCAGAGGGTTACGTGAAGATTCACGAAAACCATCACCTGTGGAGCAAAACGCGCATTGGTCAGGCGCAACTGGATGGTCAATTCAAGGTCGTGGCCGAATCTCCCAATCTGATCGAACCTAACCCATTCCCAAAAGGGTATCAATAATCCAGCTCGGCATGGCATACGGTGAACCATATTGAATATTTAAACATCAAGATGGTTCACCAAGGCAGCTTATCAAGGCGATTCATCAACACACAGTTTGATCGTTTTTTTAACTGCCTTGCGGTGTGCCGGTTGAATAGAAAGTTGGATAGAAGGTAAACACAAGTCTGTTTCTAGCGATGTAAGTTGACGTTGAATTGAGCATATCAGGCTGAATTTGACAGTTTGCAGGAGGAATGCCATGACCTTATCCGAGATGTGGAATATTGGACTGATGCAGGGCTTTGCAGGTTTGAGCCTGTTTTCAGTGCTATTGCTGATGGGCCTGGGGCTGGCCATCATTTTTGGACAGATGGGTGTAATCAATATGGCGCATGGTGAATTCATGACCATTGGTGCCTACACCATCTATCTGTTTTCCACGCTGACCGAAACCTACTTTCCCAGTCTGGTGCAAGGCTACTTTCTGGTCGCCATCATAGCGGCCTTTGCTATTGCCTTTGCCGTGGGCTGGCTGGTTGAATGGGCGCTGATCCGGCGTCTGTACAAACGGCCTCTCGATACCCTGCTCGCCACTTGGGGCTTGTCATTGGGTATGCAACAGATTTTTCGCTCAACCTTTGGCCCTAAAGAAGTCAGCCCGACCTTGCCTGACTGGATGATGGGTTCGTGGTCACCGCATGAAGGTCTGGATATTCCGATCAATGGTCTGTTTGTGATGGCGCTCACCCTGCTCGTTACTGCCGGTGTGCTGGTGGCGCTTTATAAATCGCGTTGGGGCCTGCGCGTGCGTGCCACGGTGGCCAACCGGCCGATGGCCAATGCAGCCGGCATCAATACCAGCAAGACTGACCGACTCACCTATGCCATTGGTTGCGGCATTGCCGGTGTGGCCGGTGCAGCCTTTACGACGATAGGCTCTACCGGCCCAACCAGCGGCTCGCTGTATATCGTAGATGCCTTTTTGGTAGTCACGTTTGGTGGTGCCGCCAGCCTGCTGGGTACGGTGGCCTCGGCCTTTGGGATTGCGCAGATGCAGTCGATTGCCGAATTTTTCCTGACAGGCTCGATGGCCAAGGTACTGACGCTGCTGTTGATTGTCACGATCCTGATGATCCGTCCGCAAGGTCTGTTCGCCTCCAAAATCCGCCGCTAATCCATCATGAGGAGTGATCTATGAATGCAATCAAAAACTGGATTAACCAAAGCGGACTGGGCAGTTTTCTCATCCTCGCGCTGATCCTGTTGGTCGTCTTTCCAATGGCCATGGATATCTTTCGGCTCAATCTGGTTGGTAAATATCTGACCTATGCTTTTATCGCAATTGGTCTGGTGATGCTGTGGGGTTACGGTGGTATTTTGAGTCTGGGCCAAGGTGTATTTTTTGGCTTGGGTGGTTACTGCATGGCGATGTTTCTCAAGCTCGAAGCGTCTGACCCGATCACCACCAAAATTCAGTCCACACCGGGCATTCCTGACTTTATGGACTGGAACCAGCTCACTGAATTGCCGTTCTGGTGGAAACCGTTTCAGCATTTGCCACTGGCCTTGCTGGCAGTCTTGCTGGTACCAACTGCACTCGCATTCATTGTAAGTTTTGCGATGTTCAAACGGCGCGTTGGTGGGGTTTACTTTGCCATCATCACCCAGGCAGTGGCCTTGATTCTGACGGTGCTGATCATTGGTCAGCAAGGTTATACCGGTGGCGTGAATGGCATCACAGATCTGAAAACCATGTTGGGTTGGGACATCCGCGATGACAGCTCCAAGTACATTCTTTACTTTGCCAATGCTGCCCTCTTGCTTGGCTCGATTCTGGCCTGCCGCTGGATTCAAAAAAGCAAGCTAGGCACGCTGCTGCTGGCCATGCGTGACAAGGAAGACCGGGTGCGCTTTTCTGGTTATGACGTTGCCATGTTCAAGGTATTTGTGTTCTGTCTGGCTGCGATGTTGTCAGCCATTGGCGGTGCCATGTTCACCTTGCAGGTTGGTTTTATGTCCCCGTCCTTTGTGGGCATCGTACCCTCCATTGAAATGGTGATCTACGCCGCAGTCGGTGGGCGCATGTCTTTGGTGGGTGCCGTCTATGGCACGTTGCTGGTCAACTTTGGCAAGACTTACTTTTCCGAGAGCTTTCCTGATCTCTGGCTGTTTTTGATGTCAGCACTGTTCATTGGTGTGGTGTTGGCGTTTCCGAATGGCTTGGCTGGCTTGTATGAAAGCCATATCAAGCCCTGGATGCAGAAACAATTGGCCAAAAAGCTGGCAAAAAAAAACGCCATCTCGCCGGAGTCTCTGGCGGATGAATCCACACCAGCCAACCCAGCCACAGTACTCAAATCCGTACCACTTCATGTACCGGGAGCTGCAGTCCCTCCCGTGCTCCCCCCTGGCATGCAAGGTAAACAGGCCTGATACAGACAGGCAACCCGGCAACTAGCGAAAAGAAAACATCAAAGGAAACATCATGAGTAAAGAAATCGTGCTGGCCATTGAAGATTTAACCGTCTCCTTTGATGGCTTCAAGGCCATCGACAACCTGAATCTGTATATCGACAAGGGTGAGCTGCGCGTGGTGATTGGCCCCAATGGCGCGGGTAAAACCACGCTGCTGGACTTGATCTGTGGCAAGACCAAGGCCAGTAAAGGCAGTATCAAATTTAAAAATGGCGAGATGACCAAACTGCCCGAGTACGAAATTGTGCGCTCGGGTATTGGTCGCAAGTTCCAGACCCCATCCATCTATGAAAACCTGAGTGTGTTTCAAAACCTCGAAGTGTCCTTTCCGCGTGGCCGCGGTGTGTTTGGGGCACTGGCCTTCAAGTGTGATGCAGAAGTCAAGGACGAGGTACAAAAAGTCGCCGAAGAAATTGGTCTGGCCGACAAGCTATATACCGAGGCCGGCCTGCTTTCTCATGGGCAAAAACAATGGCTGGAAATTGGCATGCTGTTGATGCAAGACCCGGAATTGCTGATGCTCGATGAACCCATTGCCGGCATGAGCGCCCGTGAACGGGAACTGACAGCTGACCTGCTGAAACGCATTTGCCAGAACCGCTCGATGATTGTGATTGAGCATGACATGGACTTTGTGAAGCAGATTGCCCATCGTGTCACGGTCATGCATCAGGGCAAGATTCTCGCCGAAGGTTCGATGGAAACCGTGCAGTCAGACCCACGGGTGATTGATGTGTATCTGGGACATTGAGCCAGGTGCTACGGAACCGATGTGCCAATCGAATGGTTCGCATTACTCATTCATTACTAATTATTTTTGCAGGAGTCGATGATGCTCAATGTCAATGATGTGTATGTCAGTTACGGCCAGAGCGAAGCACTGCATGGCATTTCGTTTGAGGCCAACAAGAATGAAACCGTGGCCATCATGGGCCGCAACGGAATGGGCAAGACCACGTTGTTCAAGTCCCTGATTGGTATGCTGCCGCTCAAGTCGGGCAGCATCAAGGTTGCCGATAACGAAGTTTCTGGCGATGAAAGCTTTCGCCGGGTTGCTAAAGGGATTGCCTATGTACCGCAAGGGCGCATGATTTTTTCAACCCTGACCGTACAGGAAAACATTGAAACCGGTCTGGAAAATGCCAAAAGCAAAAAAATTCCGGATGAAATTTATGCCCTCTTTCCGGTCTTGTACGACATGCGCAAACGCAAGGGTGGCAACCTGTCAGGCGGCCAGCAGCAACAACTGGCGATTGCCCGTGCCCTGGTGACAGACCCCAAGGTGCTGTTGCTGGATGAGCCTACCGAAGGAATTCAGCCGTCCATCATCAAGGACATTGCCAAGGCCTTGAATGAAATTCGCAAGATGCGCGAAATCACCATCATCGTCTCGGAACAGGTCTTGAGTTTTGCCATGGATGTGGCCGATCGCCTGTTTGTGATTGAAGGTGGCCGGCTGGTGCATGAAAGCAGCCGTGCCAATACCGACACGGCGCACATCAAGCAGTTTTTGTCGGTTTGATGCGTGCAGTTTTAACCTGAATTTGACAGTCGCAGTACGCGTTTGATTATTCATTCATATATATCAAGGAGCACAACATGGCAGACACACTGATTAAAGTTGATCTTAACCAGTCCCCTTACGAAAACGAGCAGGTTCATAACCGCTGGCATCCGGACATTCCCATGGCCTGCTGGGTCAAGCCTGGGGATGACTTCATTTTGGAAACCTATGACTGGACTGGCGGCTTCATCAAAAACAATGACAGCGCCGATGATGTGCGTGATATCGACTTGTCCATCGTGCACTTTCTGTCAGGCCCGGTGGGCGTTGAAGGCGCAGAGCCTGGTGATCTGCTGGTAGTTGACTTGCTGGATATTGGTGCCAAGGCAGATAGCCAATGGGGTTTTAATGGCTTCTTTTCCAAGAAAAATGGTGGTGGCTTTTTAACCGATCATTTTCCACTGGCACAAAAATCCATCTGGGATTTTCAGGGTATGTTTACCAAGTCACGCCATGTACCCGGCGTGAACTATGCCGGTCTGATTCACCCTGGATTGATTGGTTGTCTGCCAGATCCGGCCATGCTGGAAAAATGGAATGAGCGTGAAGTCGGCCTGATTGCCACCGAGCCAGATCGCGTACCACCGTTGGCCAATCCACCATTTGCCGCCACAGCCCATATGGGCAAGTTGACGGGTGATGCCAAGGCACAAGCCGCCGCCACCGGTGCGCGGACCGTACCACCGCGTGAGCATGGCGGTAACTGTGACATTAAAGACTTGTCGCGCGGCTCCAAAATTTATTTCCCGGTATATGTCAAAGGTGCGGGCCTGTCGGTAGGTGACTTGCACTTCAGCCAGGGCGATGGTGAGATCACCTTCTGTGGCGCGATTGAAATGGCTGGCTGGGTTCATATGAAAGTGGCAGTCATCAAGGATGGCATGAGCAAGTACGGGATTAAAAACCCGATTTTCAAGCCTTCCCCGATCACGCCCAACTATAACGACTACCTGATCTTTGAAGGCATCTCCGTTGATGAAGCAGGCAAACAATATTATCTGGACGTCAACGTTGCCTATCGTCAGGCCTGTTTGAATGCCATCAATTACCTGACCAAGTTTGGCTACACCCCAGCCCAGGCTTATGCAATCCTGGGTACGGCACCAGTGCAAGGCCATATCAGTGGCGTAGTGGATATTCCCAACTCGTGCGCGACCTTATGGATACCGACGCAGATCTTTGACTTTGATATCCGACCCAATGCCAATGGGCCCACCAAGTTTTTGAGTGGTGGACCGGATATACCGATGTCGCCGGATTTGAATTGAACGTTGGTCGTTAGTTGAACACACCAGATATTCAAAATTTAAAGTAGCGCCTTCTATTGAGCCAGTTTTCTTATGCGGCTCAATAGAGGGCAGTCGGATCAATTATTTACTCAACCAGTCGAGCACTTATGCCAACTTACGATTACGCCTGCCCGCAATGTGGCGCTTTTGAAGCCGTGCGCAAGATTGCCCAACGTGATGAACCCGCCTTCTGTCCGCATTGCGGCAGTGCCAGCGAGCGCCAGCTGATTGTGGCGCCGAGCTTTGCAGATATGCCGGCCGATCGACGCCTGGCGATGGCGGTCAATGAAAAAGCCAGCCACGAGCCCAAGTTGTCCTCGCAATATCGGCATCGCGCCGGTTGTAGTTGCTGCTCGGCCAGTAGCAGCAGCGCTAAAGTGACTGATTCAAGCGGCCGTTTCTTCACCGATCCGGGGCGCCCCAAACCGGCCAAATCGTTTGCCAATAAACGACCCTGGATGATTAGCCATTAGCAAGTCATGTTGAATGAGCCTACCTTGCTGAGGGCCATGACTTCTGGATCTTGATTGCAACTGTTAACCCTTTCATTAAGGAGCCCAACATGATTCATGGTGATATTTCGAGCAGTAATGACACCGTTGGTGTCGCCGTGGTCAACTACAAAATGCCACGACTGCACAGCAAGGCGGAGGTTCTGGACAACGCGCAAAAGATTGCAACGATGCTGATAGGCATGAAGGCCGGTTTGCCGGGGCTGGATCTGGTGATCTTTCCTGAATACAGCACCCACGGCATCATGTACGACAGCCAGGAAATGTATGACACTGCGGCCACAGTGCCGGGTGCTGAAACCGAAATTTTTGCCGCAGCTTGCCGCAAGGCCAAGGTTTGGGGCGTCTTTTCACTCACCGGTGAGCAACACGAACAACACCCGCATAAAGCGCCCTATAACACGCTGATCCTGATGAACGATCAGGGGGAGATTGTGCAGAAGTATCGCAAGATCATGCCCTGGACGCCGATTGAAGGCTGGTATCCCGGTGATAAAACCTATGTCAGCGATGGCCCCAAGGGCATGAAGATCAGCCTCATCATCTGTGACGATGGCAACTACCCCGAGATCTGGCGCGACTGTGCCATGAAAGGTGCCGAACTCATCATCCGTTGCCAGGGCTATATGTACCCGGCCAAAGAACAGCAGATCCTGATCTCCAAAGCCATGGCCTTTGCCAATAACACCTATGTGGCAGTTGCCAACGCAGCAGGCTTTGATGGTGTGTATTCCTACTTTGGCCATTCCGCCATCATTGGCTTTGATGGCCGCACCCTGGGTGAATGTGGCGAAGAAGAAATGGGCATTCAATACGCCGCCTTGTCCAAACATTTGATCCGAGATTTTCGTCGTCATGGTCAATCAGAAAATCACCTGTTCAAACTGCTGCATCGCGGTTATACCGGCCTGATCAATTCCAAGGAAGGCGAGCAAGGCGTCGCCACCTGCCCTTATGAGTTTTATGCCCAATGGATCAAAGACCCCGAAGCCACGCGCAAACAAGTGGAAGCCATTACGCGCGATACCGTTGGTACTAAAGAAGCACCGATTGCCGGCATCCCCTATACGGGCAGTGGCATTAGCTGAGTTAACGAGGAGGTGTGCGACGAGACCATGGTTAGTGGCCACGTAAAAACATGGCCGGCTGACAGTTGCAAAAGTGTTAGGTCGCTAGATTGGCGGTAGGTCTGTGAGAGCGGACTTACCGCATTTTTTAATTTAGGGTAATCAGAAATCAAAACTCTAAGCTAAAAACAATACCTCTTCTAAAATAATTAGACGCTATCTAACCAAAGTAGGTTGCCCCTTCAAATATCTCAATAGCTAATAAGGGAATAGCACGTTCAGTGGCGTCAAGAAATGAGGTAATTACAAAAGCAATATCTGTGGGTTTCAATACTTCAATTAATAACTCGGGTTCGTATCTAGAAATATTTGAAAGTATAAATAGTGCGCCTATATGCGAAGCAATTCTTGGTAATAAATTAACTTCAGACTTATTCAGTAAGTCGTACCATGTGGCATCGTTTCGCCACATTAAATCTCGCCACAAATGCTTGTGGCAAAAAGAAGATACATCATCATGGTCGTTTGGTCGACGCAATACTCTTAGGGTATAAGGGGCAGCATACTCACAATACTCACTCATCCACGGTAACAACTCACGCCAACGTTTCTCAAAGTCAGTTGCACTAAGAGTATGAATTTCATATTTTAAAAAAATATCTCTATCGAAACACGCATCGACATTTACGCTTGCAATAATTTGTTCTTGTTTAGCAATAATACTGTATTCATCGTATATCTCAGGAATTTGCGCCAACATTTCTGATAGAGTCATTTCCTTTTTCTTTAGATATGAAGAATGTTGATTTCCTGAGGCTTCAATAATTTTAGGGAAAGTTCCATTAGTTGATATGGAGGCTGAACAACGTAATAAATCCGAATTAGCTTTAAAACTTAGCCCATGTGTGGGTTTCCCTGCATCTCCTTTAGTTATAAGTAGTGCTGCCCTAATCAAATTGAGCGATGAATAATAAAGTAGTAAAGGTCGAGTTAACTCAGAACAATTCATTGAAGCTTCATGCAACTCCAAACTTTGTCTAATTCTTAAACTTATACTTGTAATAGTTGATAACTTGGTATCAAGTTGCTTTTTTATAGCAATACGTCCTAAATTATCAAGAGTGCCTATTTTTTGAATATACTTCCAAGGATCTGTATCAGGATTTCCTTTACGTATGTATTTACCTCTTTGAAACGAACCACCATAAGGAATATCGAAAGGCCCCATTTATTGTTCCAATAATTTAATAAAAAACATCAAAGTAAGTGGCTCTAAAGAACCCAGAGACTATAAACCGCCTTCTATATCAATCTATACCACCCAATCCTCAATTCGTAATCCTGCAATCCGCTCAAACTCTCGTGTGTTGTGTGTCACCAGCGTGGCATCTTCAGCCAAAGCGTGACAGGCAATCCAAAGATCATTGGCACCAATCGGAGTTCCAGCCTCTTTAAGCCGCGTGAACTGTTCAGCATAATGTCGACAAATCGCAGGCTCCGCTGGATACAGCACGGTCACTTGTCTTGCCAATGCTTCCAGACGACGTAGCACTTCTGTTTTTCGATTACTGCGTTCAGCACCTTTGAGTAATTCAGCCCAGGTAATAAATGACATTGAGATACTGCTTTCCTCTGGCAAGGCATCGACACGTTCGACAATGTTGATTGGTCGTTGTTTGATGAGATAAATCAGGATGTTGGTATCAAGCAGGTAATTTGTCACCTCAGCCATCACAATGAATCCCGCTCCTGCATCGGCAGAGATGTCGCTTGTTCAGACTCAAGAGCCTGAATAAAGTCATCGTCAAAATCCTGCAATGCCAAAAGCAATGCAGCTCCTCGTTTTGCAGTTATGGGATGGAGTACGAGATCACCTTGTTGATTACGAAAGATTTGTACTTGATCGGTGTCCAGACGAAATTCGGCCGGTATGCGGACGGCCTGACTATTGCCGTTCATGAAGACTCGCGTAGTGGAATGACTCATTTTTCACCTCTATTGTGTGTACATATATGTATGTATCTTAAAATTAATCAATTAAATTGACAAGTACAAATTGATACCAAACTACGCTCAAAATAATTAAAAGCCTATACTCGAATAGGGTATAAGTCATATTTAACTCCTTAAGTGCGTATATTAAGGATGCTTTAAATTACACCCCGATAGTATCCATTAAGCTGAATCATCGCCCATACCAGTAACGCGCATGGCTGAGTCGATAGATATCGGTCGTAAATTGATCGGCAGATGTTTGGCTATTCAACTCAAAATGCAATGCACCGGTCTGGTCGGTACGCAATGTGTTGAGCCCGAGTTGCTGATAACGTGCCGCCACCTCCGCAGCCGGATGTCCATAGCGATTGCGATAACCCATCTGAAATATGGTGAGTTTGGGTGATAGTGCCGCTAAAAAAATGTCGCTTGAACTGGTCTTGCTGCCATGATGTGGGGCCATGAGCAAGGTGGTGTGCAGGCTGCTCGAGTCTGCAGTGCGTGCCAGTAACTCAAGCTCCTGATCGGCCTCCATATCACCGGGCAAGATGATTTGCTGTTGACCGATACGCACCCGCAAGACACAACTGCGTGCATTGGTCTTGAGTTTTTGATATTCATAACTCGTGGCAGTTGGATGCAGCACCGCAAAGTCAACACCATCCCATTGCCAGGACTGACCAGCCTCACAGCGTTGGATCACTGGGTTGCGGTTGACCAAGTTATTATTGATTGGAGATTGCCGATTCAGTGGCTGGGTTTGTCGTTGTTTTTGTGACTGACTCATTGACTGACTCGCGATCTGAACATCATGGTTGCTATTGGGCACAATGCCTTGCGCCACCAGCCACGGTAACTCAATCGAGCTACTCAACCAGCCAACCGGCAGGGTTTGCATGATGGACGCCAGACCACCGGAATGATCATTATCACGATGGCTGACCATCAGTCCATCAAGGGCTTGAATACCACGGGCACGCAGATACGGCACGATGGTGCGATTGCCCGCATTGGATTCTTCATTGAATTGTGGGCCGGTGTCATAGAGCAGGCGATGTCGAGCTGTCTCCAGCAAAATGGCATTGCCCTGACCAATATCAATCACCGTCATCCACAACTGCCCTGCTGCTGGCCGCGCTGGCTGATTGAACAAGAGCGGCAGACAAGCCAGGATTCCAATCGCTCGGATGGGCCAACGCCATGTGCTATGCAAAGGCGCAAACAGGATGATCAAACCCATCCCCGCCAGCAAGACCAGCAAGATGGGAGGTTGTGCGGCTTGCCAGCTCACCAGTGGCCATGCCAGAAGCCAGTTGATCCATTGTGCAAGCAGACTGAACAAGGTTGCCGCCAGCGTCCATAACGGTTGTGCCAGCAAATCGGGTAACAAACTTGCCAACAAGCTTATCGGTGTGATGACAAAGCTGATTAAAGGAATCGCCAGTGCATTGGCCAATGGGCCAATGAATGACACCTGCTGAAACAGCAGCAGGGTCAATGGCAGCAGACCCAGTGTGACCGCCAGTTGGGCACGTGTGGCTGACTGCAAAGTCAGCCAACACTGCTGCAGTTTGCTGATAGGTTTTGGGTCTTGTTTTGGATTTACCAGACTATGAATCAAGATCGCTCTGCCTTGCCACATCAACAAAGCCACAGCAGCAAATGACAACCAGAAACCCGCTGCCATCACCGCCCAGGGATCACACAACAACACCACAAGTAACGCCAGACACAGTACATGACTGGCCGGTGGACGACGTTTGAGCAGCATGGCGACGATGACGACGGCCAACATCAATAAGGTTCTTTGTGCGGGAATCCCCAGCCCGGCCAAGAGTGCATACGCGAGCGCCATCACACCACCGCCAACCGCACCGACCAATGGCGCTGGAATGAGCAAGGGTAAAGGTGTCTTGAGCCAGCTCACCAGCCAGAATGAATGACGCCAAAGTGCCGCAATCAAACTGCCACACAACCAGGCGAGCATGGTGATATGCACACCCGAAATCGCCACCAGATGACTGATGGCGGCGGTGTTGAAGCGCTGCCAGTCAGCATTGCTGATACTTTGTTGATCCCCCACCACGAGCGCGACAATCACGCCCGCATAGGGCTGATTGCTCAATGCAGTTTGAATGCGGGCGCGGATGGCATAGCGCCATTGCTCAATGACAGTCAGATCAAGCCAACGCTGCAGCCGTTGTGGCCAACTGAGTTGCACGACATCCAGCAACACAGCGGCAGGCTTGTCACGCAGATAACCCGTAGCGCGAATGCCCTCTTCCATCAACCAGTATTCGTAGTCAAAACCATATGGGTTAGCATTGCCATGTGGTCGTTTGAGGCGCACCGTCATCTGCCATAGTTGGCCGGGTTGAATATTGGCTGGGCCATGGATATTGGCGCTGAAGGGAGTCGCATCATCCTGTCCAAACCCGCCTTCGTGATACCAGGAAAGCGCCAGATGGCTGGGAATCTGCTGCGCCAACCCGGGTGTTTCGACTTGCAGGACATGCACCTGAAAACGTAGACCACGTTCAAAGGTTGTAGGTAACGAGTTGATGCTGGCGAGGATGCGCACATCCTGTCCTTCCAGTAATAAAGGCAATGCCTCACGCAAGCGCCAGTCAGCACGCCAACTGGCCCAGGCAAAGCCCAGTACCACGGCCAGCAGCAGGATGGGCAAACCTTGCAAACAGCGCGTGAAAAATTGGATGATGGATTGTGAGCCTGACGTGCCGGCTTGATTGAACCTTGATTTCAAACTGTGGTGGCAGAGGTGAATGATAAGCGCCACCACCAACAGGGCTGCCATGATCGACCAGCTCTGCGTTTGCCATAACGCAGCTTCCTGTTGCAAGCCAATACAGCCAAGCAAAAAGCCCAGTGTGAAGATCATCAAACAACTGATATGCCACCGCGCTGGCGTGACCGTCATGGTGTCAGTGCGTGATTCCAGACAATGCCAGACGCGGCAACACTGCCAGCGCATTGGCACAGGTTTGCGTGGCAATGGTCGCCACAGTCACACCACGTAGTTCAGCCAACACTTGAGCAATACGCGGTAACTCAGCCGGGGTATTGCGTGGTTTGCTGATGGGCTGACTGGTCGGGTTATCTGCGGTTGCTTCGTTCATCAACCAGCTCGGGGCAATGTCCGGTGCATCGGTTTCCAGCACAAGGGCATCGAGTGGTAGCTCGGCAGCCAAACGACGAATCTGCAAGGCGCGCGTAAAGGTCATCGCACCACCAAAGCCGAGTTTAAAACCCAGTGCGAGATACGCCTCGGCTTGCTGCACACTGCCATTAAAGGCATGAGCAATCCCACCGACCGGCCTGAAACGGCGCAATTGTTTGAGTACCTGATCCTGTGAGCGACGCACATGCAGGATCACCGGCAAACCAAACTCGGTGGCGATACGGACCTGTTCCGCATAAAAATATTCCTGCTTTTCTTTGAGGGGGTTTTGAGTCAGTTCGGGGACAAAATAGTCCAGGCCAATTTCACCAATCCCCACAAAGTGAGAATCATTGAGTGCTGAGTTGATGGCATCACGCAAAGCCTGCAGATCACTTTCAAGCGCTTGTGCCACATACATCGGATGAATGCCCAGCGCGTAATGCAAGCCAAAATGATGCGCAGCCAGATCACGCACCACGGCAAAATTGGCGCGCTCCACCGCTGGCACGACTATCTGTTGCACACCCAGTGCCTGCGCCTGACTGATGACTGCCGCCTGATCGACAGCAAATTCAGCAGCATCAAGATGGCAATGGGTGTCGATCAGCATGCGTTAAATGAAGTGCCCGTGGCGCAGTCGCAGAATACGATCACAACGCTCTGCCAAGGCCATATCATGCGTGACGATAATAAAGCTGGTTTGCAGTGTGCGTGACAAGTCGAGCATCAACTCAAACACCTGCTCGGCCGTACTGGTATCCAGATTGCCGGTCGGCTCATCGGCCAACACACAGGCGGGATCACTGACCAAGGCACGCGCCAGTGCCACCCGTTGCCTTTCACCACCCGATAATTCACTGGGGCGATGTGTCAAGCGTTCATTCAAACCAACTTTAGTCAGAATGGCTGCTGCTTTGGCCTGGGCTTGCGCTGCAGGCATACGCCGAATCAACAAAGGCATGGCGACATTTTCCATGGCGGTGAATTCGGGCAGCAGATGATGAAACTGATAGACAAAGCCCAACGACTGATTGCGCAGCTGACCACGTTCGGTCTCACCCACGGCAAACATGTCTTTACCCAAAAGACTGACCGTACCCGTGCTTGGGCTATCCAGGCCACCCAGACAATGCAGCAAGGTGCTTTTACCCGAACCGGAAGCGCCAACGATGGCGATCTTTTCGCCAGCATGAATTTGCAAGTCGATGTCTTTCAGGACGGTCAGGCCTTCGTTGCGGCCATCATAAAAAGTCTTGCTCAGGCCTTGTGCCTGAAGAATGATCCTACTCATAACGCAGTGCCTCCGCAGGTTTAACCTGTGAGGCCTTGTAGCTGGGATAAAGCGTGGCCACCAGACTGAGCACCAGGGACACCATGCCGATCACACCAACGTCAGACCAATTCAGATCCGAAGGCAACTCGCTGATGAAGTAAATGTCCTTGGGCAAGAATTGCACACCGAGCGCATGCTCAATAGCTGGAATCACAGTATCAATATTTTTGGCCAGTAACACGCCCAGCCCCACGCCAAGACCGGTCCCCAATAAACCAACCAGCGCACCCTGCACCACAAAGATTTTCATGATCGAACCGGGGCTGGCACCCAAGGTACGCAAGATGGCGATATCGGATTGTTTATCGGTCACGGTCATGACCAAGGTTGAAACAAGATTGAACGCAGCAACCGCAATGATGAGCGTCAGGATAATAAACATCATGCGTTTTTCCACCTGTACCGCAGCAAACCAGGTGCGGTTTTGCCTGGACCAGTCACGAATATACAGTTTGCCTGGCAAGGTGGTGGAGAGCTCTTCGGCCACTTGCGGGGCTTTGTGCATATCGGCAACCTTCAGACGAATGCCGGACACACCCGTAATTTGAAACAGTTTGGCGGCATCATCCATATGAATCACGGCAAGCGCACTATCATATTCAAAATGGCCTGATTCGAAGATACCCACTACGGTAAATTGTTTGAGGCGGGGCACCACACCAGTGACGGTAAAGGAGCCTTGTGGCGCAATCAAAGTGATTTTGTCATTTAAGCCGACGCCCAGCGCTCCCGCCAACTCTTTACCCAGTGCGACACCAAATTCACCTGACTTGAGATTATCGAGCATGCCTTCCTTGAATTGCTGGTCCAGTTCGGACACTTTAGGTTCCTGATCTGGCACCACACCACGCACCATCACACCGCGCACCACCTCATCGCGCGTCAGCATGGCCTGCGCATTCACATAGGGAGCCGCACCTTTGACCGACTTATTTTGCATGGCTTGACTGGCCAGCGCCTGCCAATCGGTAATCGGCTCATCCAGGGTAAAGACTTCAATGTGCGAAAGTACCGACAGCATGCGGTCACGCACTTCTTTCTGAAAGCCATTCATGACAGACAGCACCACAATCAGCGCGGCAACACCCAGCGCAATACCCAACATGGAAATCGTGGAAATGATGGAAATAAAGCCATTACGAGTCGCTTTTTTGGCACGGGTATAGCGCAGGCCAATCAACCACTCGAAAGGTAATTTTGAAAGTGAGGTCACTATGCAGCAGTAGTATGCAAAAGAGCTATTCTAGCTTGCCTGCATCAATCATGACAGGATCCGTCTAATTACAGCATTTTGCTACCCGGCATTGTCGCCAACCGATGCAATCACCGGATGAAAGGTATGCATGAATAGGTAACAGAATAGGCAGCAAACCTGGATAGTTATCTTTTCATGGTGCTGTCATCACCTGAAGAGTTTGGCCCAATGACTTTTCATACACCTCATCCATGGGGATTTTGGCGGAAGCCGGTTGCTCCGAGATTGCACCAAATAATTCACCAAATTGTTGGCGTAAACGTGAAATCGGCACAAACCTTGTTTTAGCTCCGGTCTGTGCTTTATCAGTAGTTGGCAATATCAGACCAACCAGGCGCCCTGCACCATCCAATACTGGTCCGCCATGCTGGCCATCCGGGATGTCAATGCCGAGCAATCGCAGACTTGTTGCTCCGTCGGGCATACCTAAAAATCCCTGATATAAAAGTGGCCAAGCCGGATCACTCTTTACTGATGACACATAGTCAATGGCGTAAGCAATGCTGCCAGGAAAAGCATCGCGCGATGGCACCACCAGGCCATTCTGCGCAGGTAATGCAACATCTAGACGCAATAAACTCAGCCCCAGTTCTTGTGATTGGGATTGCACCGTCGCCCTGGTGGTGTTACCCAGACCATTACGCAAGAAAATTTCTCGTGAATGGGCAATCACGACAGTTGGAACCAGGGCGGACTTGCCAGCATTGACTAGCAGAGCACTGCCGACAACAGCTGCTTGAGCAGGTATAGGTTGATCGGGATAACTATATGGTGCCAAACGGTTAGGTGCTTCCAGTAGTAAGCCATCCGCAATGGGGGCTGCCGTGTCGAGCTGCTTTTTGGTCAGGCCAAGCAATACTTCGTTTGGCATTCTGACTTGTGCCTCTTTCAGGAATTGCTGTGCAAAAGTACGCTGCCCACCACAGTGCAATAACCATGCGTAGAGAGCACTGCCACCCGGTTCATCCTGATGGGCACCGGCCGTATGCGCGGCAAAGGCCAATGCGCGACGGTATTCTCCGAGCTGCATGAAAGATCGCAAAATACCCATTTCAATATCAGCCGCGTGCTCAAGATTGGCTGCCTGCTCGAATGCTGGCAATGCTAATTCCGCATGACCAAGTACCAGATCGGTTTCCCCTTTTTTGAGCAAGTGAGCAACCTGATTGTTGATTGGTTCTTTTTCTGTTGCTCTCGCAACAATGATCAGACTGGATCCGATGATCACACACAGGCTCAGTAACGCTGAATGAATCCAATGATTCAAGATTGGCATTTGTCCCTCTACAAAACCAATCGACCTGCCCGTTAAAGCAGGTCGACTGGCAGGCCGATTAAGTCAGTTAAACGCAAAGAATGAATCGACAACTTTAGGGATTGACATTACCGGTACTCACTGAAGCTGGACAGATATTGCCATTGGCAGTGGCAACCCGATTGATACGACGAGTGCCTGCATCTTCAACACTGGTGTTATCTGTATAAGGCAGCTTGGGAGACTTGTAATTGGCAGACATATAAGCCACCAGCGAATCAATATCCTGCGCACCACCCAATAAATTCGTACCACCCAAGAGTGTTGTGAAGCCGTCACCACCGGTGGACAGGAAATTATTGACCGTGACCCGATAGGTATTGGGAGAAACTACCACGCCACCACCATCCACCAGGATTTGCGTGGTGTTATTACGTGTCAGGGTGACATTGCTGATACGGGCACCACATGTTTTGCTGCCATCCCAGTTGTACTTGAAACCTTTGGAAGGAATCAGAATACGGGTGGCGGTCGTTGACTGCCCCATGCAA
Source organism: Ampullimonas aquatilis (assembly GCF_049675895.1). Lineage (GTDB taxonomy): Bacteria > Pseudomonadota > Gammaproteobacteria > Burkholderiales > Burkholderiaceae_D > Ampullimonas > Ampullimonas aquatilis. Next base: position 1,755,457 of record NZ_CP183834.1, read on the forward strand.
CCAGCAAACTGCTGCTCCAATGCATCCTTGATTTGCGCAGCAGTCAAAGTCATCGTCACCAGACTGTTACCAAAGGGCTGCACAGTGAATGCTTCACCATAAGTCACATCACCAGGCGCTTCCGTACCACTGATCTGGTTAAACACAAAACCAGGAGCACGCACACCACCACGATTCATGAAAGCAATTACCGCATCCCCAAAACCGCTCAATGCGGTGGCGGCAAGTTGTGAATCGGCAATCAAATCACCGGCAGGCATGTTGCAAGAGCGATCAAACGTGTTGGAGTTGGAAAGGTCACCAGTAATGGCACCGATCACTTGATTGGCAATCGGCGATACGAGGTTGTTGTAGCCATTGACAATGTTGAGCACCGTTGGGTCAGTGGCAATCGCCGCGGTCATGGCTGGATCAGTCCTGTCGACCAGAATATTATTGGGGCTAACGTTAGTGATATCACGAGTGGTTGGATCAATCGTGATATCCACACTGGTCAGAACCCGGCCAAAAGCACTCGAACTGGTGACAGGAACCAGACGTCCCAGCGCATTGGGTAAACCTGTTGGACGAGGTGTGCTGGTAACGACATTATTGACTTTTTTCACATCAACCGTATTGCTGGAACAATTGTAGGCAGCGTGCGTATGACCACTGATCACCAGATCAACTGCATCATCAAGCTGGGCAACGATAGCAGCGATATCTGAACCGACCAGATTGCCATCACAGCCATTAATGTCAGAAAAACCGCTGCCCTGGAAACCACCTTGATGCACCAGCACGACAATCGATTCCACACCTTGTGCACGCAGACGAGGAATCAGCGCATTCACTGTGGCAGCTTCGTCCTTGAATTCCAAGCCAGCAACACCAGTCGGCGTCACAATGGTAGGCGTCGCCTTAAGTGTCATACCAATAAAAGCGACCTTGACGCCATTGAATACTTTAATACCATAGGCCGGCAACAAGGTTTTACCGGTTGCAGTTTCATAGACGTTGGCAGACAGCCATTTAAATTTGGCACCATCAAAAGTACCGGGCACCGTTGAACCCAAGCCCTTGCAACTGTTTGAATCCTGTACACCATTGACAATCTTACAACCCCCGTTTTGGAGCCGTTTTAACTCAACCGAACCCTTGTCAAATTCGTGATTACCAACAGCATTGAATTCAACACCAATCTTATTGAGTGTTTCAATAGCGGGCTCATCAAAAAACAAGGCAGAGATTAATGGTGATGCACCGATAAAATCGCCAGCACCCACGACAGCATTCAATGGATTCTGTACTTTGAGACTGGCGACATAGGCCGCCATGTATTCTGCTCCCCCTACGGCTGGACGCTGTGCAGTAGGAATCGAAGTGTTGATACCGAAAGTGCCTGGCGACTGCAGATTGCCATGATAATCATTAAATCCGATGATCTTGACAATGAAAGGTACTTTGGGCGTGGCGGCTTGCACGCCACCAACACACAATAAACTGGTAATGACAGCAGCGGTAATGTGACGTAATTTCATTTTCAACTCCCTACTCTATTCAAAGATCACTTATTACGGCGACGAATACCACAACCGATCAAGGCCAAACCACTGATCAGGCTTAATAAGGTGGAAGGTACAGGTACAGCAGCGACCTCAACCTTCAGAGCACCACTCGTTGAATTGAGCGGTGTCCCACCCAGCAAAACAGATTGGTCCAGCATGCCGTGGATATCATAGGTGCCGGCTGTGAGAATGTAAGTGGCCTTACTGAATTGACTGTTTGCCAAAGCAGCATCAAAGTCATAGCCCAGGTTGAGTGGGTTTTGTTCATAATTGGTCGCTGTTACCGGGGACGTTGTGCCAAGTAGCGTATTACCGTTGAATACTTTAAAAGTGTCCCCAGCAAAAACGGCATCAACGACAGTCAATTTACCTTGAAAGCCATTGGCAATGGTGAATTGATAATTAAGCTGCGTTCCATCATTGATATGGATCCACTCTACGCCACCGGATTGTGCAGTTAGATCGTCAACATCAAACTGATTCCAGGAACCATCTGTTGTGATCAAAGTCGCATGTGCTTGACTTAACAAAGCTGTAAACATGGCTACAGCAATCGCCGTTTTCTTCAGAAACATAACACCCCCTATTTATACAAGACTCAAATAATCAAGCTGACTTGATTAACAACAGCCCTATTGTTAGCTGACTGCGTGACGCAGCAATGACGATGAAGAGGGAAAAATTAGTCTGAACGGACTAGTGATATCGCAAGGATAAGGAAGGGAGACGCTCTGCAACCTGAGACCAAGATGCGGTATTGATTAATGAGATATCAATTACATAGCACAATCTTGTATGTCTGACGGAGCAACAAGTTTAATAAAGATTAATTGATAACCCCCAACCATTGATAGGGAAGCAAAAACATAAGCTAATGGTCAGCGAATTATGGTAACTATCAAGTTAATAATTGATCAAGTGCGGATCAGGCAGAAAATTTCAAACTAACAGCGGCCAAATCAATGAAGCCCCGTCAAACATGACTAAGCCAGATAACAATGGCTTGGCTGCTTTTAACTGCAGCTTGAATGGCTTGCTCAAGCTTATCAGGCAATGGCCTTGTACCACCCCATAAAATCATGGTACTTGCTGAACCACATTGCAGTAATTGCTGAGCAGTCCAAAGTCGATCTTGTAAATTTCCTTTTTCAATCATGATGAGATGATTTGCCGAGATACCCTGCTTCACCCAATAATGCGCTGCACGATGTGCCTCACCCGCTTGCTCAGCATCCAAATCAACCAGCACGACACCTTGTTTTGCTCGTTCAGTACTACGAACAATGGACGTGAGTAATTCATAGTAGTCAGTTTTATAGGTATCAACAGATAACTCATTAATCTGGCTGACTGCCCATCCTTTAAATGGCAATCGCTGATCCAGCCAGTAATGTCCTGATGAAACACTGGCTACAGCAGAATTACGTAACGACTGTGTCAAGCGATAAGCAGAGGTTTTTCGCCCAATGGCCCATTGCGACAAAGGTCGCTGCGCAATAGATTGAATACCGTTAGTCAGTAATGCTGGCAAGCGATGCAGGGCTTTCATGGAACACTCCAACTACAAAAAGTGAAAAAACGGATCTTCCTGGAAGATTGATCAATGAATTTCTGTTGGACGAATTAAACCAACAGCTAGACCTTCAATACTGAATTCTTCAATCTCCAAATTCACCACAATATTGGAAAAATCCGGGTTTTCGGCAATCAACTCAACGGTTTTACCTTTACGTGAAAAACGCTTGACGGTCACTTCTTCGCCGATACGCGCGACGATGATCTGACCATTACGTGCTTCATGCTGTTTTTGTACGGCCAGCAGATCACCATCCATAATGCCAACATCACACATGCTCATACCGCGCACCTTGAGCAGGTAATCAGGTTTACTGGCAAAAAGTGCCGGATCAACCTGGTAATGCTGCTCAATATGTTCTTCAGCCAAAATCGGACTACCTGCAGCAACCCGACCGATCAACGGCAACGCCAATTGCATCAGTGCAGCACTGGGTAAACTGAACTGGAAAGACGACGATGCTGAATTGGTTTCCGCCACAACTCGAATACCACGCGAAGCACCTGGTACCAACTCGATCACACCTTTGCGAGCTAAAGCCTGCAGGTGGTCTTCGGCTGCATTCGCCGAACGAAAACCAAGTTGTGTAGCAATTTCAGCACGCGTTGGGGGAAAGCCTGTCTGGTCGATTGCGCGACGAATCAGATCGTAAATTTCTTGTTGGCGAGCAGTCAGTTTGATCATGGTGTGATTCCGTTAACTTGATGAAGTGGCCAGACCTGGTTATTGCAGTTGCTGAAGCACAGGAATTTTTTCAAACTCTGTTCATATAATCAGTGCTGTTATTTTATACAGTATTTCTTATTTGGCAAGTCTTTTTAACAATATCAACTCACACAAAATGACATGCTGTATTCCTAGCCCCTACAATAAGACCACCCTATTATTTGGCCAATGTCATCGTGAAATCGCAAAATCGTGATACCTCGCATTTACCTAAAATTCATCTGATCACCACCGGTGGAACGATTGCTGGCCAGGCAATTGCACCCGATGCATCCCGTTATCAAGCGGGAATATTGACGGCACAGGCATTGTTAGCCGCGATTCCACAGGTAGCCAATCTGGCTCAGATTGAAACAACTGCACTGTGCGCCATTGATAGCAAGGACATGACACCCGTCATTTGGCTCGAACTGGCCCGTCAGGTTAAAAAATTGCTCGCCAATAATGAGGTTGATGGCATCGTGATTACGCATGGCACCGATACCCTGGAAGAAACTGCTTTTTTTCTGCACCTGACCATTCCCCATAACAAGCCTGTCGTCCTCACCGCAGCGATGCGCCCCGCCGATGCCTTATCAACCGATGGGCCACGCAATCTTTATCAGGCCATTCAGCTCGCTAGCGATGAAAATGCCTGGCATCGTGGCGTCATGGTGGTGATGAATGATGGTATCCACGCTGCCCGCCATATTGCCAAAAAACGTACCACGGGTATTGATGCGTTTAGCTCTGGTGAATACGGATTACTTGGGAAAATAGGACTAGATCAGATTGATTTTTTTAAGGGTGCCCGAACGCAAAGTGGCCTGGCACTCGCCAAATTCAGCAAGATCAATTTAGATGCCTTGCACGATTTGCCGATGGTTGAAATCATGCTGCATTACGCTGGCGTTGCGAGCAAAATGGTGAATGCCTATCAAAATCTGGGTGTCGCCGGTTTGGTGATGGCGGGTACTGGCAATGGCAGTTTAAGTGCCGATCTGGCTAACACGGTGCATGAAGCAATCCAACACGGCTTGTGGGTCGTGCGCAGTAGCCGTACCGGCAATGGCAAGGTGGAACGAGATACGGCAGAAGATGATAGCAAGCTGGGCTTTATCTGCGCCAATGACTTATCCCCCTTTCAAGCGAGAATTGTTTTAATGCTGGCTTTACTGGTGACTCAAACTGAGACGGCCAATCCAAGCCCTAAAACACTAAAAATCGTTCAGCAGATTTTTGACCAGATTTAGGCAGAAATATATTGAATTAATGGAGTATATATAAAATCAATACCCCACAAGTGCGTAAAATAAGGATCGATTATTTTACTACCCAGGGGTATTTTATCATGAGACGCAACCGCTAGTGCAACTTGACTTTAGGCAACGTTGACTTTCTGAGCCGTTGCGCCAGCACATCCAATACCGTTCGCATCACACCATGCAAGGCCATGAAATGCATCCGATAAAGCGAGATGTACATCAGGCGAGCAAACACACCTTCAATAAACATGCTCCGACTGATGAGTCCACCCATCAAACTACCCACCGCACTATAGTCACCCAAGGAAACCAGGGAACCAAAATCCCGGTAATGGAAAATCGCCAAAGGTTTGCCTTCCAGGCGACATAAGATAGCCTTGTACAAAAAGCTGGCTTGCTGATGCGCTGCCTGTGCACGTGGCGGCACTTGCGTATTTTTTTCCGGCCAGACGCAAGCGGCACAATCACCCAAGGCAAAAATATTCACGTCACTTTTACTTTGTAAAGAAGCATTCACTTCAATCTGCGCAATTCGATTCACAGCCAGTCCATCTAACTCAGCCAATACCGGTGGTGCCTTGATACCTGCAGCCCAAACAGCCAGGTCAAACGGCATTTCCCGACCACTTTTTGTCAAAATGAGGTTAGGCTTGATTTCGGCAACCGGATCCGAGGTACTGACCTGAATACCCAACTCGTTGAGTAATTTTTGGGTTGTAGAAGAAAGTTTTTCTGGCAAAGCTGGCAAAATACGTGGACCAGCTTCAATCAAAGTAATATTGATGTCGTGAAAACCATCGAGCTTGTGCAAGCCATAGGCACCCAAAATCCGCGCAGTATTACGCAATTCAGCAGATAGCTCAACCCCAGTTGCACCCGCCCCAATAATGGCCAGATTAACCTGTGGATGTCCCGCACCTTTATCCAAGGCAGTTTGGGTTTTCATACAAACCGCCATCAAAGCACGGCGAAAGCGCTCAGCCTGCTGTACCGTATCAAGGGCAATCGTATTTTCTTCTGCACCTGGAACACCAAAGAAATGCGTTTTACTGCCCAAGGCTAAAACCAGTATGTCATAGGCAAGCTCACGCTCTGGCAATAACGCCTCTCCAGTATCACTAAGAAATGGGCCAATGGTAATCACTTTTTGAGCGCGATTCAGGCCAATGAGTTCACCACAATGAAATTCAAAGCCATGCCATAAGGCTTGCGCAGCATAATCAAGTTGTTGAGAATTGGGATCCAGACTACCTGCAGCAACTTCGTGCAAGAGTGGTTTCCAGATGTGCGTCTGGTTTCGATCAACCAGAATGATTTGTGCTTTACCGGTTCTACCTAATTTATCACCCAATTGCGTGACCAATTCAAGACCGCCGGCTCCGCCACCTACTACGACGATACGATGTAATTGTTGTTGGCTCATGTAGTCTCTCTATAAAAGTCAATTGGCCCGATGAATTACATCAGGCCAATTGAAGGATGACAATCAAGCAAGCAAAAAATGAATTTTATGGCGCAATATAATTAACACCATTTCGTTTGAACAAAGCAGCCAACTCACCTGAAGAAATCATGGCTGTCAGTGCATCATCCAGTTTGTGTGCCAAAACCATTTCATCCTTTTTCACTGCCATACCAATCGCCCAACCTTTTGGCAAAATTGGCAAAAAAGGTACAGGATCAATAGTCAGCTTAGGCTCACCCTTATCCAATGACTCGATTTCAGCCCGATCACCCACCACTGCGGCGAGCTTACCCTCCTTCAGCAGGGGAACAGCCTCAGCCAAATCGTTATAAATTCTGATTTGATCTTTGTATTGACCACCATTTTTACCAAGAAGCAAAGTGGCCGCCATCCCATCACGTGATACACCAATCGAGTCGGTTTTACCAAGTTGACTCAGATCGTTCAACTGATTAAAACGAGCACCATCATAGGCAACCCGAACAGTCTGACGATAATAGGGAGAAAAAATAAAGACCTTGTCATTTTCGCGCATGAGCATCTTGTCGATGGGTACATGCAACATGACATCGGCCGGACCATATCCAAGATAATGACCTTTCCAAACCATATTACGTAAATCATCGTTCAAATTCTCGCCGGCCTTAAAAGGCAGCAACGTTAATTTGAGACCAAGTTTGGTTGCCAAAGCATTAGCCAAATCGGCTTCAATACCAATGCCCTTGGAAAAATAAGGCGCATAGTCCTCATATACTGCGACCTTTAAAGATCCACGCTGAACAATAGCGTCCCACAATGACTTCTCCTGGGCTTGTACCCAGGAAAAACCACCGAGACCAGCTGCAATCAAGGCAGCGCAAAAACCGCGACGATTTGTCATGAATGATTATTTGAAAGGACGACTCTCGATATATGACTTAATAGCCCACATCGCTTCTTGACTCAAAGTACCTTCAAACGGAGGCATATACACAGCACCATTACGTACTTTGCCATGACGAATAGAAGTCAAAAAGTAGCCATCAACATCTTTTTCGCAAGCAGCTTTCTTCTCGGCTTTAGCCAAGTCCAGACAATCCAGACTCAACTTACGCAAATCTGGCGCTACGCCACCAGAAATAGCTTCAAGACCATGACAGCGAGCGCAGTTTTGGTTAAAAGCGGACGAACCAAGTGTGATAGCAGCTTGATTACCTTTGTAAGGATTGCTATCTTTCCAATCCGCGCCCAGCTGTGGCAATGAACTTGTATCAACAGCATGGGGTACCACATCACCATGAGCCCAGGCGAATTGAGTCATAGCCAACAACAAACCGGTAATTGCAAACTTCTTAAAACGCATGAGTCGTCTCCTGATAAAAACAGCCTAAGAGGCAAGAGCCATGCCACGAACTATGGCTTGACTACTATTGCCAGTAACGTCATTAGTAGCAATAAAGTTAACAACAATCTCTAAGAAGAAACCCTATACAGAGCATCATGTTAAAAAATTTATCACAACATTGAAGTACATTTTAATTTTTGTACTGATTTGAATAGTTTGTGCGGTTTAATGTAACAGTGTGCTGCTACAATATGGAGCAGTTGTTGCCAGGAGGACAATTACCAATTGCAACCTGAAACAACTCACTGCATATTACTAAACAATAAAAACAAGATTGGAGATATCTAATGACAGACTCTTCATTGACTCTGAAAAACCCTGATCAAATTATTTCTGCTGAGACCGAACATGCCAGGATAATTGGGCAATCACATCAACGTAGCCTGATTAACGGACTTACTGAAAATGCAATTGTTGACAATGAACCAATAGCAAAACATCAATTGCATGGGCTCATAGAGCAAAACCGGCTACTCTATCAACATGCCCTGCCCGTCATGGAAACGCTCTACGAGCAAATTATCAACACACAAAGCATGGTATTGTTGACCGATGCAGATGGCATGATCATGCATTCAATTGGTGACACAGACATCATTGAGCACGCCAAAAGAGTCGCGCTGTCTCCTGGTGTTTCGTGGGCAGAAGAAACCAAAGGAACCAATGCCATTGGCACTGCCATCTATACACAACTGCCCACACTGGTTCATGGTGAAGAACATTTTCTCATGGCCAACAGAAGCATTACCTGTTCGGCTTGCCCAATCATTGACGCCACGGGTAATCAAATAGGTGTATTGGATGTGACTGGTGACTATCGGACTTATCATAAACATACGATGGCGCTCGTTCGGATGTCAGCACAGATGATTGAAAATCAGATGATCGTCAACTCATTTGCTGACCTGGTAAAAATTCACTTTCATACACGACCAGAATTTATTGGTACCTTGATGGAAGGTATTGCCGTCTTTTCTCCAACAGGTAAATTTGTCGCAGGAAATCGTGCCTGTATGTTTCAGTTGGGTTTAACCTTGTCTGCATTACGTACCCATACTATTGGTTCGTTGTTTGGACTGACCATCCCTGCACTGTACGATCACTATCGCACCATCAATCCTGGCTTGTTGAGCATGTCATTGCATAATGGTGTAAAAGCTTATGGGAAGGCCATTGTTAAAAACAACCCGTCATTTCCAAGCCATAGCGGTGAAGTTATCAGACCGGATCAGCAAAGTCTGACACAAGAAAATCAAACATCTAAAGTTTCTGAAGAAAACAATAACATCTCACCGTCAATCAACTACCAACAAAACGAGCGGTCAGTTGCGCGACTTTCCAGTCTGCGTTATCTCAATACTGGCGACCCTAAATTAGCTGAATTAATCTTACGGGTTGGCAAAGTGCTGGGTAGAGACATCCCGATTCTCATCACTGGAGAAACAGGAACAGGAAAAGATCTTTTAGCACAGGCAATCCATAATGACTCCCCGCGAGCCAAAGCGCCATTTGTGGCATTGAATTGTGCATCCATTCCGGAAAACCTGATCGAATCAGAATTGTTTGGCTATGAAGATGGCGCCTTTACCGGCGCACGGAAGAAAGGTACCGTTGGTAAGATTATTCAGGCAAATGGTGGCACTCTCTTCCTGGATGAAATTGGTGACATGCCACTCAACCTGCAAGTTCGACTGCTACGGGTTCTTCAGGAACGCGTTGTCACCCCACTGGGTAGCACCAAATCGATTCCTGTAAATGTCATGGTCATTTGTGCAACACATCGTAATTTGCACAATATGATCGAACAAAAATCATTCCGTGAAGATTTGTATTACCGACTCAATGGACTCGTGGTCAAATTACCGCCATTACGAGAACGAACCGATTTGGATGTAGTAACTGAAAAAATTCTGGCACAGGAATCAGCTGGTCATGGTCGTTTTACGATTGCCAGCGAGGTAATGGATCTTTTTAGGCAACACTCATGGCCCGGCAACTTCAGACAACTTGCCAATTTATTAAGAACTGCCATCGTGATGACAGATGAAGATCACGTGATTCGTATCGAGCATTTGCCCGAAGATTTTATGGAAACGTTACGTCAAATTCGCTCAACCCAAGAATCTTCTCAAACCATATCCAGCGAGCCGTTACAAACCCTGGCACCAATAATCAATCAGTCACACACAACTGGTCATATTCCCCCTGACAACATGGGCAAACTTGAAGACCTTGAAGTTCAAGCAATACAAAAAGCTTTACAAGCACATCATGGCAATGTTTCTGCAGCGGCCAGAGCACTTGGCATCTCTCGCAATACGATTTATCGTAAGCTTCAATAATCATCAATTGAATTCATATTGCCCTTCGTAGGCAGTATGAATTTCACTTGAGCATCAAGTATTTATACAAAACAATAAGATTTTCATAAGAATCAACCGTACTTCATCACTTGTTCTGACTAAGATTAAATCGACAGCGCTCTCACAAATCAACACTATTTTCAAGCGATCTCAAACCCTGCTATATCCATGTCGACTTCAAATATTGTATTTTACAATCTCATAACCTATTAAAATTCGCGCCACTCATCTTTCTTAATCCAATTCGATAATGACTAGCCAAAGGGCTAAATTACCCTAAATCATCATGAACAATATCTCATGATTCTTGAAAATTAATAAAAACCCTCATTCTTAGCCAATAAATTCTCATTGCTAACTGTTAAATCTTGGTAAAAAAGAGTCCGCCCCGTATGTAAGAAAATGGTAAGAATAAATGCTGGCCGAAGAGTCAGATAAAAATTGAAACGCTGAGTCAAGTACACATACATCAGTGATTTCGATTTCACTTACACATTAGTCTAATAAATAATGCAACGGCTTAATAAGGAGGAGATATGACCAGCAGCAAGCAGGAAGAATTTGCCATTGGCCTATTGGGTTTATCAGCTCAATGGGATGTAATGCGCTACAAAATCAATCGTAAAACACAAACTTTAGATATTTGGCTTGGTGTACCGGAAGAACGTAATAAATTCTGGTTTTCAACCAAAACCTTTAAATCTGGCGCCATTTATACATGGCGACATTTGGATATGCTAGACATGCATTGCTATTTGCATGTTCAGACGCCATCAGAAAAAGATCTCGATAAACAAAATTGGCAAGGCGACACCAAACTGCCATTTACCTATGGCATGGCAAATAGGATTGCTGAATACTTTAGAGAAGGCCTATCCATTAATTTGATTTGCTCACTCTTAAATGTAAACGTAGAGGATATCTGGAAACTCAAATTTGGTTTGGATAACGGCACGACATCATTAGGTGGCAAAGTCGGAATTGAACCACAACAAACTATTCCCGCACTAAACCCAGTCAGCACCCCGGTAACCGCACCCGTAGCTGCACCAGTGGCCACAGCAAACAATGTGGAAACCTCCGTGCCAGACGCGATAGATCCAATCTGGGAGCAAATCATTACTGGTCGGATTGAACTCGATATTCAAGTACTTAGCCTGAAATTGTTATTAACCAGACTCAAATCTCAAATGCGAGTCATACAGGATGATGGCGTTAAACAAATGAAATTAGGTGAACTTCACCGATATTTTGAAAAAAATGCCAAACTTCTTGGTCATGAGATCAAGCAAATGCAGCAATTCTCTGGTCAAAACAGCTAACGAAAACAGGCGAATGACGACATGAATAATTTACCCGGAAAACTCTATTCTTTAGAAGAAGCCGTTGGAATTTTGGCAGATGGTCGACCATGCACAGTCGCTGCTGATATTGCATTATTAAAGAAACTACCCAAAGGCAATTGGATTGGTGGTTCCATCCCTTACTTTATTGGTCAGGATGGTGGCACTGATACTAAAGAAAAAATCTTTATTCACGAATTGCCGGATACCGCTCGCCGTCCCAACATTCGTTTATACGACAAAGCGGCTTTACCAACAATATGTCAGGATGCACCAGAAAATGGCTTCTCTATTTTAATATTGCCTGCGTTCAGCGAAGCTCATCAAGAGTTCGCTAAAAATGCACCCAGTTATGAGGATATGTATATGAAACCTCTGATTGGTTGGATATCTGGCATGCATCTCAATGATCTAGGTAATCAGCCCGCATTTGTCATCAATGGGCAAACTGGTGAAGTCAGTAATGATCAGGCCATCGTATTACACTTAACTTTGCCAAATGATTCCGTAGCGAATATTGGGATTATTAATCTATTTAATCAAGGTGAAGGCGATAGTATTCAATTTCTTGAAAATGGATTTAAAGTAAGAAACTGCTTGATAAATGGCAAACTTACTAATCTTGCTCAGTACCTTACATCTCAAGAAACTGACACTAAGCTGCCGCTTGTTGCCGACTACAGTGGCGCACTCATTAATGTTAGTTTTCAATCAGTGAATACAGAAAAAGGATTTGTCGAATTTTATGCTCCAGTTTTTACAGAAACAGAATATAAGATAGCGGCCAAAGTTGATAACTACGTACAAACCTTCCAAAAGAATATCCCTGAAGATACTGCTTCAACTGTTTTTTCATGTAACTGTATTCTCAATTATCTGTACTCTGAATTGGCAGGCAAAAAGACCGGCAACTTAACTGGTCCCATTACATTTGGAGAAATTGCTTACCAGTTACTGAATCAAACCTTGGTATATTTGACAATCGACACGATTTAATCAATCCCCGCTGTTTAAAAGCTCACATAGACATGTGAGCTTTTTTTATTCTGCTTAGATCTGCGACCCAAATCACAACTATTTACTGATAATAAAAAAGGGCTTGGTGTATCCAAGCCCTTTTTAGCAATGGGCATCAAACACCCATCAAGTTACTTAAAACAACATCACAATGTGAAGCGTTTATTTTGCAAGTTTAAATACCCAAACAGAACCACCTTGTTCCAGATAATTAACTTTGCTGGCAACGTCACCGCCCCATAATGGAACAGCACCACCCCAACCTGAAACAACAGCAACATATTGTGTACCATTGTCATCCCAAGTGATCGGAGGAGCGACTACGCCCGAACCAGTCTGGAATTTCCACAACTCTTGACCAGTCTTGGCATCCATGGCTTTCAGATAACCTTCAGGTGTACCGTAGAATACCAATCCACCGCCCGTAGTCATCACACCACCCCACAAAGGAGCATTGTTTTTGGTTTCCCAAACGATCTTTCCAGACTTAGGATCAACCGCACGGAGTGCACCAATGTAATCAGCATTGGTTTTGATGGTAAAACCAGCACCTAGGTATGCAGCACCTTTTTTATAGCTAATTGGTTCGTTCCAGATTTCCATTGACCACTCATTGGAAGGCACATAGAACAGACCAGTTTGCGGGCTATAAGCCATAGGCATTTGATTCTTACCGCCCAAGAATGATGGGGCAGCGAGAACTGATTTACCTTTTTTACCCTCGGTTGCATCTGTTGGGTTACCTGGACGATTGTCATCGACAAAGTTAGGACGACCTGTTTTCAGATCGATACTGCTAGCCCAAGTAATTTTCTTAACAAATGGGAAAGCATTTTGCAATTTTCCATTTTTAGCATCAATAACGTAGAAGAAACCGTTACGGTCAGCTTTGGCACCAACACGCTTGCCGTCCATATCGAAAGTAACAAACTCGTTTACGCCGTCAAAATCCCAACCGTCATGAGGCGTTGTTTGATAAGACCAAACAATTTTGCCGGTATTGACATCAATTGCCAATGTTGAGCAGGAGTAGAGGTTATCACCAGGACGTGTCCAGCTATTCCATGGACCTGGATTACCTGTACCAAAATACAGCAAACCAGTCTTGTCATCATAAGTGCCGCCCAACCAGGTAGCTGCACCACCTGTTTTCCATGTATCACCAGGCCATGAGGCATTGGTGGTACCTGTAATGCCATTCGGCTGGCCTTTCAGAGTACCCATATGACCTTCAACTGTTGGACGTGACCACACCAGCTCACCAGTCTTGGCATCACGTGCCTCAACCTTACCAACAATACCAAACTCGCCACCAGAAACACCCGTAATTACCATACCCTTGGCAATGATTGGTGCTGCTGAATATGAATAACCAGCTTGGTAATCTTCCAGCTTCTCTTTCCAAACCACTTTACCGGTATCTTGATCCAGAGCAACCAATTGCGCATCCAGTGTTCCAAAAATAACCAGGTTGTCATAAAGCGCAGCACCACGGTTAATTACGTCACAACATGGCATGATACCTTCCGGCAAACGATGCTCATATTTCCAAAGCTTTGTACCAGTTTTAACATCCAGTGCATAAATTCGTGAGTATGATGCAGTAACGAACATCTTGCCATTGTGAATCACAGGTTGTGACTCTTGGCCGCGCTGCTTCTCACCACCAAAAGAGAATGTCCAAGCTGGAACAAGGCTTTTTACTGTAGAAGTATTAATTTGTTTGAGCGGGCTGAAGCGTTGACCGTTGGTACTCAAACCCCAAGTCAAAACTTCTTTTGTGTTACTGGAACCGGCTTCGATCATCTGATCGGTCACCACCGCCTGGCTCGTTGACACACTGAAAACGGCTGGCAAAGCAAACGCCATCGCTACTGCCAGACGAGATGGGATAACTCGCATATAGGTCTCCTGAAAGGTCATGTTGTTGTCCAATTTTATAATTACACACAATTGGCCGGTGAAATTTTCCGTCTAAAGTCAGGAAAACTTCCCGATATAACTGGCAAACTACGTGCCAAGCATTTTTAGTAAAAAACTAAGAATTAATGGCACTTTTAGCTGCAACAACTGATCAAGCTTGAAACAGTCCTATACTTGTGTTTCAAAGTGTGACAGATCATGCTACAAAATTTAATCAGGACTTATGACAACCCCCCAAGGCAGTTCTCCTACTGGAATTTCTTTAATGCTTTGTTTTTTTTCTGTATCGATCACTGACACTGAATTAGACCGCCCATTGGCAACGTAAAGCTTTTTACCATCAGGTGTAATTGCCATGTTCCATGGTCTTTGACCAACAGTAATCTTATCCACAACTTTCAGTGTTGCAACATCAATAACGACAACGTTAGCGCCACCACCATTTGAGACATAGACAAATTGGCCACTTGGGTGCACTGCAACGCCATTACTGCGCTGCCCAGCATTAATGATTGTTAGTACAGATTTGGTAGCTACATCAATCGCATAGACTTTGCCTTCTAATTCACAAGCAACAAAACCAATTTTTCCATCTGGTGTAAAGACTATGCCACGAGGACGCTCGCTCACCTTGACCTGGGCTATTTGCGTTTTGGTTTTCATATCAATGATATCTACCACATCAGATTCCTCAGCAGATACCCACAACCAGCGCCCATCTGGCGTAAAAACAGCATGCTCTGGATTTTTACCCTTGCTGACAATATTCGCCACCTTGGTATTGGTAGCGGCCTCAATTAAATTAATACTATTTGAAGTTTCCACAGCAGCAACAATCCACTTTCCATCTGGTGATGCTTCCACTCCCTCTGGTGATTCACCTAAAGAAATAGTCGTTACTGGCTTCATTGCCTTTACATCTAACACCAATAGTGCATTGTTTGGCTGGTCACTAATATAGAGTAGTTTATTCAATTTACTAAACGCCAATCCACGTGGCTTTTTACCTGCTGGAATCGTGGCAATCACCGAGTCTGTTTCAGTATCGATAACAGAAAGACTGCCCGACTTCTCATTTGGCACATAGGCCAAAGGGGCTGACAAAGCAGGGTTTACACCAATTAAAAAAAGTACTGAAGCAACTATTGAGCTGATTCTATTAATAAAGCTAATGGTCATACGATCTCCAAAAATTCTAATAAAAAACAAAAAGTAAAAGACTTAACTCCTTGGCATACATTTCGCTGAGTAGATTGTATAAAACTTATAAACAAAAGAAGATAAAAACAATCAGGAGACACAATGCATCATACAGGCGCTCATCGACTCATAAACTTCTCGTTAGTCAAATTACTAGGATGGCTTCTTGTGAGTGTATTAAGTTGCATTTCGTTCAATTCAGCTGCAACTACACTCACAGAAGCCGATCTTCAAAAACTGTACCCCAAATATAAAATTGGCAAATTAGAAAATGATCCACCACTATGGCCCATTTTTGAAGAAAATGGCCCAGTAACCGATCTAGTAGGCTATGCCTTTGAATCCATTGATCTTGCTCCTATTCCTGGATTTGCAGGAATTCCAATTAACTTACTGGTCATCTTGACACCGGATGGAAAATTTCATGATGCTCGCGTGTTATCACATCATGAACCAGTTTTTGTTGAAGGCCTAGGTGAAACCCCTATGCGGGCATTTGTTTCACAATTCCCGGGGTTATCTCTTAAACAGAGTATCAAGATCGGGAAAAAACCACCTGGCTCAGATAACTCCAGCGCAGCCAATGTATTGATTGATGGCGTCCTAAAAGCCACTTCATCTTGCCGAATTATTACTGACACCATCTTATCTGCCTCATTAAAAATTGCCCGTGCCAAATTAGGGTATACCGGTGGCGCTGATCTTGATAGTGTTGCCAGAATTAAAACCGATTTTTATCAAAAGAAAACCTGGCAAGATCTAGAAAAAGATGGATTGATTAAACATATCACCATAAACAATAAAACGATTGAGCAAGGTTTTTCAAACACTGGATGGGAAGGCTTAGATAAAGCAGCGCTAGAGGAGCCTGAGGCAAATTTTATTGACGTCAGTATTGCATTACTTAATTTGCCAACAGTAGGAAAAAATCTTTTAAGCGAAAAAGATTGGAATTTTCTCCAGAAACACCTCAAGCCTGGGGATATGGCCTTTTTGATTGCCAGTAAAGGTAGATACAGTTTTGTTGATGAGCAATTTGTACGTGCTGCGGTTCCTAACAGATTAACGCTCACACAGGGAGGTCTTCCCATTACCATGCGTGACATGGATATGGACTTTAATATCCAGACAAATGACTCTACGCCATTCACCGATTACAAGATATTTAAAGTAATCGGTCAATCAGGACTTGATGTTGCCATACCAGAAAATTTTGCCCTTCACGTTACCCGGGTCAAAGGGTACATCTATCCAGAGAGAATCACACATTCTTACCCACTTGATTTTGAAGTCAATAAAAATTATATAGACATTCCTCCCAAGCAAATTAAAGGATGGCGTGTTAGCTGGATTCAAAGAAAGTTTGAATTACTTGCATTAGTCGCTAGCTTGGCTATTTTGACGGCGGTCTTGGTGTTGCAGAAGCGTGTGACACGTAATGAAAAATTCTTCAAAGCATTCCGATTTGGCTTTTTAGTCTATACCTTATTTTTCATCGGTTACTACGCTCAAGGACAACTCTCTATCGTCAACATTACGTCCATTTTGCAAGCGCTGAAAGAAAAACGTGCACTAACGTTTTTCCTCTTTGATCCAATGAGCACCTTACTTTGGATCTTCACCATCATTACATTCTTTGTTTGGGGACGAGGTACATTTTGCGGATGGCTATGCCCATTCGGGGCCATGCAAGAATTCTTAGGTGCTATTGCAAAATTGATAAAAATTCCTCAAATCAAGTTATCAGATTCAGTTGATGGCAAGCTTAAATATCTTAAATATGTTGTACTTTTTGTCTGCATTACAGCTGCAGTCCTTGCTCCAAAAGTCAGTGATAGCATTAATGAGGTTGAACCATTCAAAACCAGTATTACCTTGGCTTTCGTTCGCTCCTATCCATTCATCATCTATGTTGGTGTATTACTGTTTGCGGGATTGTTTATTTATAAATTTTACTGCCGCTTCCTTTGCCCACTCGGTGCGGCAATGGCTTTAGGTGGAAAGTTGCGCATGTTTAAATGGTTAGCCAGAAGAGCTGAGTGCGGCAAACCTTGTCAAGCCTGTCGCCCAGCCTGTCAATATAAAGCCATTGATAAAAAAGGAGAAATCCAATATGACGACTGCTTCCAATGCCTTGATTGTGTCGTCATTCACGATAGTCCTACTCGCTGCGTTCCAGTCATCATTCAACAGAAAAATGGCAAGATCATCGAAGTGCGTGGCAATAATTCTGAACAGAAGGCAGCATAATGAAAAAAAGACAATTCCTATTTGCAGGCCTCGGGGCTTTCGTAGCAACGAGCGGTCTTCTCCTCGGTGCCAGATATACCATTCAACAAACCGAGACAAGTCATTCAAATGAAGATGCATTGATTGAACAGCAAAAAAGCACCCTAGCTTTTGGTACTGTCGTCACGGTACAAGCTCGCCATGAGAACTCAACTGTTCTGGTAGCAGCCATTGATGCCGCTTTACAAGCAATTAAGCAAGTCAATGATCTCATGAGTATTTACGAAAAAAATAGTCAATTAAGTCAATTAAATAAAAATGGCTTTTTGAATAATGCCCACCCATGGCTACTTGAGATACTAAAACAATCTCAAGCAATGGCTGAAATATCTAATGGTTTATTTGATATCACCGTGCAACGATTATGGGAAACCTATGCACAAGCCAGTATAGAAAATCGCACACCTTCACCATTAGAAATTCAAACTGCCAAAAAACTGATTGACTGGCGTTCTATTTCCATAAATAACGATCAAATTTTATTGAATCATAAAGATATTCAGCTCACCCTGAATGGAATTGCTCAAGGCTACGCCTCCCAGAAGGCGACCGAAGTACTTAAGCAATTTGGTATCAAACATGCATTAATCAATGCCGGTGAGTTTGCCTCTTTAGGAAAAGCAAGTTCAGATAGAAACTGGAATTTAGGATTGGAGAATCCTGAAATTTTCTCGAAGGATAAGTCAAATAAAGATATTTTAGGGCGCCTTCAATTAGATGGCCGATATATTGCCACATCAAGTGCTGCTTATACGACATTTACCCAAGATAGAAAAAATCATCATATCTTTGATCCAAGAACCGGACACTCACCTACAGAAATTTTGAGTGTCACTGTATTGGCTGAGACAGGTGCTGTCGCAGATGCATTAACCAAACCACTGTTCATGATGTCACCGCAGGCTTCGCTCGATTTCTTGAAAAAAATTCCAGGTACTGATGCAGTTATTTTGACAAGAGAAAGAAATTGGATTGTTACTGAAGGTGCCAAATTTGACTTGGTATAGGGAGTGCTTTGAAGGCTGTAGGCAGATAGATGCCTGCAGCCCTTAATTTGAATCCACTACACCATATCGAATTGCTAACCATAATAATTGAAAATCGTTTTCGGCCTCCAACTTTTGGCGTATCAATGACAAGTAGTTAAATATGGTTTTAGGACTGAGATGCATGGCGGTAGCAATTTCGTTAGTTGACTCGCCCTTCACCATCATTCTTAATACTTCAAATTCTCTTGGTGTCAATCGACTCATTAAGCTTTCTTGCTCCAGTGTTTGCTTAGCAATCGTTTGAGCTATCTCAGAAGATAAGACTTTTTGCCCTATTGCTACGCGTCTGATTGCATCAATCATTTCAGATGGTTCACTGTTTTTTGTTATATAACCTAGCGCCCCCACTCTCATCGCCTGCGTCACAAATAATGGATTATTGTGCATAGAAAAAACCAACACCTTCAAACCACTTTGACGTAACAGCATTCGACGAATTGCCTCTATACCGCTACTAGCACCCAGATTGATATCAACTATTGCCAAGTCAATATTACCTTGACTCAACAAGGCATAAGCATCATCTGCCGTTGCTGCTTCAGCAATCACAGTAAAATCGGGCTCTGCATCAAGAAAACGCCGATACCCTGCTCTTACTACCGCGTGATCATCTACAAGTAAAATTCTTATCATTATCAATTCCAATTAGCGCAATTAATTTAATTCGGTATAAATATATCAACAGCCAAACCAATTGGTATTCGCTCGGTAATTGTCAATTGACCATCTACCATACTTAGGCGCTCTCTCAATCCTAACAGGCCATAGCCCTTACTTTGATTAATCTTACTCAAACTCCCGACACCATCGTCCTCAATTCTTAAGCGCAAGCCCTCTATTTCATGTTCTAGTTTGATATAGCAATTCTTGGCCTCACTATGACGAAAAACATTGGTAAGCATTTCTTGCAAAGATCGATAGAGAACCAAACCGGTACTCTGATCTTGAATTTGCAGTTTTTCAGGGAGATTAATGTGTATTGTTGGCCCGTTAACACGTCCCTGCCAACTACCAATCAAATCTCTCATCGCATCAAGCAAACCCAAGCCTTCTAAACCGTGCGGCTTGAGCCTTGTTAACAAAGTTCGAACATGCATAGCAATACTTCTTGAATGCAAGACAATATTATGCGCGCAAGATTTAATTTGCTGGGGATTCGCAGTTAGCACATGGCGCTCTATAAAAGCGCCATCGACTGTTATTGCGGTAAGCACCTGACCCAACTCGTCATGCAATTCTCGCGCGATTTCTTTGCGTTCACTTTCCTGCAGTTCCAATAGTCTATGAGTTAACTGCTTTTGATTATGCCTTGCTTCTCTTAAGCTCTCCGCAAGATGGTCAATGCCTAATGCAATCCGTTCAAACTCTTTGAGTTGAAAATGGCGACGGGACTTAATTGACTCATCTTTTTCCAATTTAGTTAAACAATCTAACAACTCTCTAACTGGTGATAATGCCCAATGTGCTACCCACCATGCCACCAATAAGGTAATTAATGAGAAAAGTAAAAAAGCAACCATAATCCTGATCACATCCGAAACTGATTCATCCAATTCAGACTGAGCATTTGGTTGAATTAACAATATATCTTCACCCATTGGAATTCTATAGGTCTTACTAATACTGAGTTCCTTGTTGAAAAAGGCAACAGCCCATTTGTCTGACTCTGCATTATTTTCAATACCACTATCTGTAGGCTTAATTAATCTTGCAGATACATGCCTTAAATTTTTAAGTTGAAAAGGTGAAATCATTTCCGATACACCGACACCGCCTTGTTGCTTTGCTTCATTTGCCAATAAAACAAGATCAATAAGCTCGGAAGTAGCCGTTATTTCATGCTCAACATCGCTAAGAATATTGCTCGTTAAAACAACTAACGATGTGATCAACATAATCACAAGAGCAATACCAAGACTAAAAACCAAACGTACTCTTAGGTCCATTTCTTTCCCAGAATGAAGACAAATCTTCTAAAAAAATCTAAAAGAAAATCATAAAAATTTGAAATCCAGCTTATTGCTTATCTAAGCCTGAAAGTACTGTTTTCACAAGAAATATTTCAATAATCTAAGTGAAAAATTAATTTTCACAGCACATCAATGCAACCGGGAATAACTCCCTACGTAACAGGGCAGCACTCCCTATGCCTTAACCCCTCAGCTTTCTATACTTCTCGAAGGCGAAAACAGAATTGCGATTGCCTTTAACAAAATAACTCACTGCATGAGGAGATAAAATGAAACGAGGTTTGTACCAACAAGTCGCACCGAAGGCTTTGGTGCTTGCTATTGCTGCCACATTTTCAATGTCAGCATTTGCGGCTTCACAAGTCACTTGGAACGATATTTTAAACGACGACAAAACTACTAGTGATGTTTTGCAGTATGGCATGGGTGTTAAAGCACAGCGTTACAGCCCAGCCAAACAGATCACTCCACAAACCGCTTCCAAAATTACACCAGTATGGTCATTCTCCTTCGGTGGTGAAAAACAACGTGGGCAAGAAGGACAAGCCCTGGTTTATGACGGCGTGATTTATGCCACCGCATCTTATTCACGTTTTTTTGCCCTGGATGCTCGTACCGGAAAAAAAATCTGGGAATATGAATATCGCCTGCCAGAAGATATTCGTCCATGCTGTGACGTGGTAAACCGTGGTCCGGCCATCTATGGTGACAAGGTGTTCTTTGGTACATTGGATGCTGGTATCGTTGCACTGAATAAAGATACCGGTAAAGTGGTCTGGAAACAAAAGTTTGAAGATCACAAAGTTGGTTACACAATGAGTGGCGCACCAACTATTGTTAAAGATCAAAAAACTGGCAAAGTCCTGCTGGTACATGGCTCATCTGGCGATGAGTTCGGTGTTGTCGGTAAACTCTATGCTCGTGATCCCGATACCGGTGAAGAAGTCTGGATGCGGCCTCTTGTTGAAGGTCATGTTGGCCGCTTGAATGGCAAGGACAGTACACCTTCTGGTGATGCAAAAGGTCCATCATGGCCAGATGAAGCTGGCTCTGTAACGGGCAAGGTAGAGCCATGGAGTCATGGCGGCGGCGCACCCTGGCAATCGGCTTCTTTTGACGTGGAAAACAACACCATCGTTGTTGGTACAGGAAACCCTGCCCCGTGGAATACCTGGAAGCGGACTAAACCAGGTGATGATCCGCGTAAATGGGAAAGCCTGTTCACTTCTGGTCAAGCTTACATTGACCCATCCAACGGTAATCTGAAAGGCTTCTTCCAACATACTCCCAATGATGCCTGGGACTTCTCTGGCAACAACGAAATCGTCTTGTTTGAATACAAAGACAGCTCAGGAAAGATCGTTAAAGCCGGTGCACACGCAGACCGTAATGGCTTCTTCTTCGTCACTGACCGTAACAAACTCGCTGATGGCGCAGGTTATCCAAACAAACCCACATCACTTTTGGCAGCCTACCCGTTTGTTGAAGGCATTACTTGGGCGAAAGGTTTTGATCTGAAGACTGGCAAGCCAAATGAAGTTGAAGGTCAACGCCCTCCACTGCCAGCGCCTGGCGAAAAAAGTGGTAAACCAGTATTCGTTTCGCCACCATTCCTCGGTGGTAAAAACTGGAATCCCATGTCATATAACCCAGACACTGGCTTGTTTTACATTGCAGGTAACGAATGGGCTGAAGATTACTGGACTGAAGAAGTTTCCTACAAGGCTGGCTCTGCTTACTTGGGACAAGGTTTCCGGATTAAAAAACTGTTTGATGATCACGTAGGCATCATCGAAGCACTGGATCCTAAAACAGGTAAAGTTGTCTGGAAAAGAACTGAAAAATTCCCAATGTGGGCAGGTACTTTGACGACTGCTGGCGGCATTACCTTTACCGGTACTGGTGATGGCTATCTGCTTGCGCTGGATGCAAAAACTGGTAAAGAAGTATGGAAATTCCAAACTGGCTCCGGCATTGTTTCAGCCCCTATCACCTGGGAAATGGATGGTGAGCAATATGTTGGCTTGCATTCCGGCTACGGTGGCGCAGTTCCACTCTGGGGTGGTGATATGGCTGAGTTGACCAAGCAATTGCAGCAAGGCGGTTCTTACTGGGTATTCAAATTACCTAAGAATTAAGCATTTGACTTGTGCTATAGAGGAAGATTGGTCTCAACTTCTGTAGCTTCTGAAAGGCTTCGTCTTGACAGGCTGACTGCTAAACCGGTCAGCCTTTTTTTATTCATTAAGGATTAGCCCATGGATCCAAAAAAGATCTTTCCAAAAATTCTGCTACTCACAATCATGCTAATTGCTTGTTGTTCAATTAAAGCCGAAGAACCATTAAATATCAAAGGTTGCTTTATCTGGCCATATGCACAATGTAAAGGTGCTGATCTTCGACATGCCAACCTCGCTTATAAAAACCTGGCGGGTGCCGACTTGACGGGTGCCAACCTCGCACGCGCAGATTTACGGGCAGCCAATTTAGGTGGCGCAATTCTGGATGGTGCCGATTTGACAGGAGCAAATTTAAAGCAAGCCAATCTATCAGGTGCGTCGCTTAAAGGAGCAAAAATGGTCGGCGTCAATCTTGAGTTGGCACGACTACTCAGAACCGATCTATCGCAAGCCGATTTGACAGCAGCCAATCTTGAAGCAGCGCGCGCCAATTTTGGTTGGTTTGTTGAAGCAAATCTGACCAATGCCAACGTTCAAGAAACAAAATTTGTCGCTTCCAATTTGAAAAATGCGAATCTGGAAGGCGCATTAATCAAATACACCATATTTCCTGACGCCTTCATGGAGGGCTGCAAGGGTTGCCCCAAGGATTGGTAATCAATGAAAACTCAATTGACCACTACTATTATGAATCTCAACAAACTATATCGCTTGTTATTCAAATCATCTCTGCTCATTCTATTCGTCAGTCTTTCAACAGTACATGTCATTACTCAAGCTGATGAAGTGAAAGGCTCATTACCTACACCCGGCGAATTGCCAAAGTTAGGCAATCAGTGGCAAATACCCAATCCTTATCGAGGTATTCAAAGTAATAGTGAATTGATTGTAAAACTAGGGAATACCCTATTCAATGAAAATTGTGCACGTTGCCATGGTGTTGATGCTTTAAAGCCGGCAGGCGCTCCCGAGCTACGCAAGCTGGATAGTTACTGTCGAAATAAAGTCGACAGAGAATACTTCGATGCCTGCATGAAAGACACCGATCAGTATTTTCTGAATTCAGTACTAGAAGGAAAAACAAGGATTGGCGTTACCCACATGCCAGCTTGGAAAGGATTATTGAGCCAAGAGTCAATTTGGGCCATCAAGAACTTTTTGGAATCGGTCAGTCAATCCACTCCGCCCTAAAAAGTTCAATCTATTTTGCTCTGCAGCATGTACCAATGCGTTACGAGTGTTTCAAAGTGCATCAACACAATGACACTTTTGGAGCAGGCGCATTCTATTGTCAATTTCTTGTAAATTTAAATTTCATTAAAAATCAAATAGTTAACAATCGGCACAGTGCTTGCCTATATGTAAATTGTTGAATGCACTCATAAATAAGCATCAACGTTAAAAAATAACCGATTCGAGGAGAACATATGAAGCAGTCAGTTTCAACAACATTTTCGGCCCGCAAGATTATTGTGTGTGTTTCTGCCGCTCTGGCATCAACTTCAGCCATGGCTATCGATTTCAAAGCTGGTGATTTCGACATGTCCATCAATGGCTACCTGAATGGTTACTACACCCATGTGAGCTGCTCCGGTAGCGCCAATGTCACGATTGCTAATTCTGGCTTGGCCTTGGGTGGAAAACAATTGGGCTGTGGTGGTAAAGATGGTGCCACTAACATTGGTAACGGCCTGTTGCCAAACGCACTGATCACGTCATTCAAGACCAAACAGAATGGTATTGATATTGGTGGTACGTTCATGATTGGTGCTGCCATTTCATCTGACAATGCGATTGCCAATAACAACAACGTAGATATTCGTCAGTCATTCCTGACTTTTGGTACTGCTGAAATGGGTACTGTTAAGGTTGGCCGTGACTATGGTAGCTTTGGCTCCGATGCTATTTTGAGCGACATGACTTTGTTGGGCGTTGGTGCTCCGGTACAAGCAACTCAGCGTAACCGCGTTTCACTGGGCCACATTGGTGCTGGCTATAGCTACCTGGGTCACTATGGTCAAATTACTTATAAATCACCTGCAATGAGTGGTATGACATTTAGCGGTGGCTTGTATAGTCCGGTCGATAACGGCGGTACTTTTCAATCCAAAAATCAGCCACAGATCCAGTTGCGCTTGAACTATGCTGACGCTGGTTTCAAGGGTTGGGCTGGCGTTAAAACCCAGAAATTCTACTCCACAACGGCTGGCACTCCTGATTTCACTATGAATGGTTTTGAAATTGGTGGTAGCGCATCATTCGGCGATGCTGGCGTACTAGCTAACTACCAAACTGGTAAAGGCCTGGGTATTTTGGCAGACGGAGACTCTGGTGACCTGAAACAGAACAACTTCTTGCTGCAAGGTACATACAAAGTTACCCCAGTCAACAAACTCGGCTTGGGTTATGGCGTAAGCCGTATCAAAGATGGCACTGGTCTGGCTTTGAAAGACAACACCAACGTCACACTGGGTCTGTACCACAGCCTGACACCTAGCCTGACTCTGGTTGCTGAACTGAGCCGTACCGAATCCAAAACATTCAATGGCGAAAAAGCCAAAGCCAATGGTGTTGGTCTGGGTGCTATCCTGTTCTTCTAATCGGTTGATATAAAAAAGTTTTCTTCGTTTTACAGGGCGTTGCGCATGTTGCTTTCGGGTAGCATGCGCTTTTTTTCTGATTGCGCTCTTGCTCATGATCGGCTAAATTAGCCACTCGATAATAAAAAGACTACTGTCACACGCTGACCAGTACTCAATATCTAGGGAACAAATCAAGTCGGACTTTGATCTTAAGGTCATCAGGCACTTGAATGGGGCTAGGCGGCAAGCCTATGCACGCGTCAAGAGCTGCAAGGTTTGCTTACATTTTAGATTTAAGGAGATGTAACTTATGTTCCATCGCCCCCTCTACGATGACAAACTCGACTTTATCGAAGGTTTGCCACGGGGCATTCCACAAGTTCAAAGGTCAGTACTTATGCGTATGCTAGTTGATATTCCATTGGTAATTTTGAGTGTCGTTGTGGTTGCAATCGTCATGGTCTTTATGCGTTCAGAGCCTGTTACGCTGGATGATGAAGAAGATGTCTATTCACCGTATTGAATTAACCAACCAATCACCATGGAGAGTCCTTGGGACTCTCTCTTCTCCACTCTTTGCGTTTATACCTGCTTGAGTTTCTATGCTCTGGTCGGCCATATCATCGCCAAAATATTAAGAGCAAAGAGTATTTAAGAAGTTTGCGCCTCAAGTCGTCTCAACCACATGATGGCTTCGTCACGCGAATTACCACACATCTCCAATGAGGGCTGAATGCTGCCGCATACGACTGGGCGTTCGGGCAGATTAAACAGCATGCATTGATCAGCTTCGTTCAACTGAATACAACGTATACCCGCAGGCTTACCATTTGGCATACCAGGAATGGCACTGGAAATTGATGGCTCAATACAGCACGCGGCACAAAGCGGACGACATTGCATAATCATCTGGATGCTGGATTGATTGATGAGCAGCCTGCCAACTGTTTCAGCAAGCAGACTGTCTTGATGGTTGAATCAGCAAACGATCTGTAAAAAACCCGTCACTTTAAACTGATTATTCGATCCCCTGGCTGCTCAGATAATCTTCATAGTTGCCATGGAAGTCAATGATTTCGCCATTGCGCACATCCAGAATACGGGTTGCCAACGAACTCACAAACTCACGGTCATGCGAAACAAAAATCAACGTACCCGCATATTTATCCAGCGCAATATTGAGTGACTCGATGGATTCCATATCCATGTGGTTGGTCGGCTCATCCATCAACAAGACATTATGACGACCGAGCATCAGCTTGCCATACATCATGCGACCTTTTTCGCCACCAGACAGTACCTTGACGGACTTCTTCACATCATCGCCAGAAAACAGCAAGCGCCCTAGAATGCCACGAATCATCTGATCATCGTCGCCTTCTTTGGTCCATTGCGTCATCCAGTCGGTCAAGGTATCGCCAGCAGCAAACTCTTCAGTCGGATCCTGTGGCATATAACCAATATTGGCTTGTTCAGCCCATTTGGCTTGACCATGATCAGGTGCCAGCCCACTGATTTCAGCACCGGCCAGGCAACGCAAGAGTGTGGTCTTACCGGCACCATTGGCACCGATGATGGCAATTCTTTCACCCGCCTCGACCATGAAACTCAAATTGCCGAAAATCTGACGATCAAATTTTTTGCTGATTTCAATGGCTTCCACCGCCAGACGATGCAGTTTCTTCTCACCATCAAAACGAATGAACGGGTTCTGCCGTGACGATGGCTTGATGTCTTCCACCTTGATCTTGTCGATCTGCTTCAGACGTGAGGTTGCCTGACGTGCCTTGGATTTATTGGCTGAAAAGCGGCGTACAAAGTCTTGCAAATCGGCAACCCGTTCCTTGGCCTTGGCATTGGCCGACAACTGACGTTCACGTGCCTGTGAGCTGGCCAGCATGTAGTCATCATAGTTACCGGGATAGATCTTGAGCGTGCCAAAATCCATATCTGCCATGTGCGTGCACACCTGATTCAAGAAGTGACGATCGTGACTAATGATGATCATGGTTGAATTACGTTCATTCAACACGTCTTCCAGCCAACGAATGGTGTCAATATCCAAGTTGTTGGTTGGCTCATCAAGCAGCAAAATATCCGGATTGGAAAACAGCGCCTGCGCCAGCAATACCCGCAATTTCCAGCCTGGTGCCACCGCGCTCATATTGGCACCATGCAAATCCGTGGCAATCCCCACACCCAGCAGCAACTCCCCTGCTCTTGCTTCGGCGGTATAGCCATCATATTCAGCAAACTTGGCTTCGAGCTCAGCCGCCTTCATGTAGTCGTCATCGGTGGCTTCAGGATTGGCGTAAATCGCATCACGCTCAGTCATCGCATCCCACATATCAGTGTGCCCCATCATCACCACATCCAGCACCCGCATGTCTTCATAGGCAAACTGATCCTGCTTCAGTTTACCGAGACGCTCATTGGCATCCAGCGAGACATTGCCTGCCGAGGGCTCAAGATCGCCACCTAAAATCTTCATGAAGGTGGACTTGCCGCAACCGTTGGCGCCGATCAGGCCATAACGGTTACCCCCGCCAAACTTGACGGATATATTTTCAAACAAGGGCTTAGGCCCAAACTGCATGGTGATATTGGCGGTAGAAAGCATGAGACTTCTTTAAAGATACTGAGTGGAGGTATAAAAATAGGACTATATTTAATGCACTTAAGGAGCTTAAATTTACATATACTCCATAGAATGGCAGCAAAAACACCGAGTTTAATACGGTTTTCGGCAAAGCTTGACATTGTACCCGCTATCGAGCGTGCTCATGCCGCATTCAGGCAACGTCATACAAATTTGCTAGCAGATTGTCATGCCATTGCGTTGGCAGTCGCGTCAGGCACGCTCAATCCAAAACAGCCCGACTTCATAATTGGCCATACAACCCTGCTCCAGCTGGCGCAACACCGGGCGCAATAGCACTGGTTGATGTTGCTGATGCGGCGTATCAGCGCCAATCGCACGCAAGGCGCGGGCAAAATCCAGACCATTGTGATGAACCTGCTTCACGCTGATTTGCTGAGTTTTAAATTGGCAATGAGGTATCGTCTGACAAGCACGTTCAATCTCGATCAAACTCGGCAAAGCCCGCAAACCATGGCGCAAGCCAAGATGCTCATGCGCTGCACGCCAAGGAGCGAACGAACCATCCAGCAAAACAGCAAAGGCCAGCACTTGGCACTGCGCGGCATGCATGGCAAGCACCTTGGGTAAGTCAACAAACCACTGAAAGCACATGGATGAAACAATCCAGTCGGGCTGTGGTGCAAAACTGATCTGCTGACCATCGGCCAGGGCATAGTGGATTGCGGGTGACTGGCTATCCGTCAAGGTGACCACTTCATCAGCAAAGCGTTGCTGACAACGGGCCAACATGGCCGGAGCAATATCAGTCAAAAGCAATTGTGCGGCTGGATAATCATGACACAAATGGGCCGACAGCAAGCCGGTGCCGCAACCGATTTCAGCTATTTTTTCCGGTTGCTGCTTGCTTTGTTGAGCCTGGACTTTAAGCCATGCTGAAAACTGAGCAGCGATCTCGCGCTGAGCATGGGCATTCGCCTCGTATTGACCTGCCGCCTGTGCAAATCGTTGAGCAATTTGTGTATCACCATTGGGTATCGCGCTTAACCTAGACTCAGAAATTGAAATTTCAAACATGCGTTAATCCAACTTCTCAGGATTTCTCAAATTCGCTGATTGCTCAATAAACTTGGCAATCAGTCTCGCACAGGCAGCTGGATGCTGTTGAGGTAAGGCATGTTGGCCATCCAGCCAGGCAAGCTCTTTAAAGCAGTCCTGGCTTAAATCTGCAGCGACAATGGTGTCTTGCTTACCGGCAATGGCCAATACGGGCAAGTCAGGCAAACTTAAGTGGGTGTCGCGCAATTTGCTTAAAAAATGGCTTAACCGTGCCGTATCAAGCCGTGCAGGTGTTTTGAACAAAGCACCCTCTGGCAATCCACAACGCTGATAAAACTCTGCCAGTAAGGCTTCTGCTTCATTGCCTAAGCGCGCCAACATCGCTTCCAGTAAGCGTTTTGGCGTGCCAGTTGGGTGATGAGGACCACGACAAAAATGGGTGAAGCCATTGATGGCCACCAGTGCCTGCCAATTGACTGACTGTTTGAGCAACCAGGCAAAGCCGTAGGAATGACCAATCGCAATCATGGGCACATTGGGTTCAATCAAGATCTGCTCATTGATTGGCATACCGGTCATACCCAGCTCTATCAACTGCAGACTGGCCTGTGGATAGTGGATTTGCAAAGCCGCGGCCAAGGCCAGCATGCTGCGCTGATCCAGGCTCCATCCATGACACAGGACAAAATTCATGGTGCCTCACCTTTGCCAGCTCGCCAAGCCATCCAGTAAGGCCTGAATCTGTTCAGGTCGATGCAGGCTGCTTAAAGCAATACGCAAACGCGCTGTATTGGGCGGCACCGTCGGGGGACGAATGGCTGAAGTCAATATCCCCTGCTCTTGCAAATGCACTTTGAGCGCCTGGACACGCGCTTCATCACCCAGAATAATCGGCACGATATGGCTTGTCGATGTACCCGCGTCAAAGCCCTGCGCCTGCAATTGATCGCGCAGCGCCTGGGCAGTTTCCAGCAACTGGCTGCGCACCGCTTGCAAGCCGGGCAGACTTTGCCAGGCCGCTTGCACCGCGCCGATGACCGCCGGTGACAAAGCGGTTGAATAAATAAAACCACCACAACGATTAAGTAGATAATCACGCACTGTCTCACTGCAGGCCACATAGGCACCTGATGCGCCCAGCGCCTTGCTGAAGGTGCCCATCACCATGCCGCGGTGTTGGCCTTGCGCATTGCGCATCTGCCCCGCTGCGAGCCCATAACCCTGCGCGCCAAACACCCCGGTGGCATGGGCTTCATCGAGATAGACAAAGGCATCAAATTCATCTGCCAGTTGCATCAAGGCGGGCACATCGAGTTGATCCCCATCCATGCCAAACACGGTCTCGGCAATGATGAACTTGGGCTGAGGCAAGTGTTGATGTTTCAACAGCAAGTCACGCAGATGCGCCAGGTCATTGTGGCGATAGCGCTGCTGATGCACACCCATCAACTGACAGGCGTGATGCAAACTGGCGTGATTGAGCCGATCAGCAAACACCAGCGGCTCGGCACCCAGCACTTTTTTGTCGAGCAATGCCGCCAGCGCCGTGGCGTTGGCCTGATAGCCCGAGTTGAAAATCAAGGCACAGTCACAGCCTTTGGCCTTGGCAATGTCGGCCTCCAGCGCTTCATGCACGGCGCTATTGCCCGATAATAGGCGCGAACCAGTCGCGCCCATGCCATACTCGCGCGCTACGGCAAAACCGGCTTGCGTCAGGCTGGCCTGATTGGCCAAGCCTAAATAATCATTATGGGAAAAATCGGCCAACCAGGGGCTTTGCCCGGCCGGACTGACAGCTGGCAAGCGCCGCCGCAAGCCACGGGTTTCCAGCTCGCTTAAATGGGTTGAAAATTGCGCTTCCAGTGCTGCCATACCACCTGCTTCCAGTGCCATTAAAAATGCGGGAATTTCACATACTCCCGTCATTTCGTCTACCTAAAATGGATAAATGCCTGCTTAAGTGCGTATTTATTAGTCTTGTAGAGTGGCTATTTTTTACTGGGCAGGGTATAGCCCAAGCTTGGCCATCAGGGCTTTATCACGATCGGCCTCGGGGTTACCGGTGACCAATAATTTATCACCATAAAATATCGAGTTGGCACCTGCCATAAAACAGAGTGCCTGCACCGCATCACCGAGTTCTTGACGACCTGCCGACAAGCGCACAAAAGTCGTTGGCATGGTGATGCGGGCAACCGCAATGGTGCGGACAAATTCAAATGGATCCAGCGCTTCCTGACCATACATGGGTGTGCCTTCTACCTGTACCAGATGATTGATGGGCACTGACTCAGGATAAGGCTCCATATTGGCCAACTGCGCAATCAGTCCGGCGCGCTGACGTCGTGACTCACCCATCCCGACAATGCCGCCGCAACACACATTCATCCCGGTGGCACGCACTCGCTCCAGGGTTTGCAGACGATCATCATAATCACGGGTGGAAATCACCTCACCATAATATTCCGGTGCCGTATCCAGATTGTGGTTGTAGTAGTCGAGGCCCGCTGCTTTGAGCTGCTCGGCCTGACCTTCACGCAACATACCCAAGGTGGCGCAGGTTTCCAGACCCAGCGCCTTGACCGCCTTGACCATGTCGAGCACCGGTTCCAGCTGATGCTGTTTGGGGCCACGCCAGGCAGCGCCCATGCAAAAACGGGTTGCGCCTTGCGCTTTGGCCGCTTTAGCAGCCGACAAGACATCATCCAAAGGCAACAGGTCTTGCGAAGTTACACCGGTGTCGTAACGCGCCGATTGCGGGCAATAGCCGCAGTCTTCCGGACAGCCACCGGTTTTTACTGATAACAGAGTCGACAGCTGTACCGCGTTGGGATCAAAGTTATCGCGATGCACTTGTTGCGCTTGAAAGAGCAAATCATTCAGGCTTAAATTGAACAAGGCTTCAATGGCATCGACCGACCAGCGCTCGGCTTGATTGGCTGGATGGGTGGTCGCACAGCTACTTTGATTGGCTTGAGTGGCGGTGACTGCCGGTTTGACAAAATTCAGGGTTTTGGTTTCCATGTGTTCCGTTGAGTTGTGTGCTGACCCTTGCCAGCCAGAATGTCAGGGTTGTCGATCAAATATTGCGTCGCCAAGAGTTAGTCCAAAAGCAGCCAACCTGCAGCCATCAAGTCATCGGTCAACTTAGCTTCCGAGAAATGCGGCCAGATTGAGATGGCGACTGATTTCATCAGCCTGCTCGCGCCAATCCAGTTTTTTATCCTGATAAGGCACCACTCCCAGCAAGGGAGCCGCTATTTTAGCCTGTATTGCTGCCACACTGGCCGATGGTCGCAACATCTGCGGATCAACCTGGTTGGCAATCCAGCCCGCAATGGTCAACCCACGCGCGGCAATCGCCTCGGCAGTTAGCAAGGCATGGTTAATACAACCCAGTCGCAACCCCACCACCAGCAACACCGGCAACGCCATATGTTGTGCCCAATCGGCGGTGTCCAGTCCGTCTTGCAAAGGGACTCGAAAGCCGCCAACGCCCTCCACCAACACGATGTCGGCATGCGCTCGCGCCTGTTGTAGTGCTGCATCCATGACTGCCAACTCAAAATACACGCCGGCTTGCTCAGCCGCACTATGTGGTGCCACCGGTTCGGCCAACAGATAAGGATTGATGATGGCGCGCGGCAGACTCACATTACTGGCGGCCATGAGTTGCAATACATCGCCATTGTCAGGCTTGCCGTCTTGATTAAGTGCATCCAGTCCCGCTGCAATCGGCTTTAAGCCGACCGCACGATAACCGCGCTCAACCAGGCCATGCAAGATGGCAGCAGTGATTGTGGTCTTGCCGATTTCGGTATCCGTGCCGGTCACAAACCAGGCTGGGCTGGGTGAATGCATCAAGGCTTGATTACCTCATTCAAGGATTGCAAGGTTGCCTGAGTCAGATGGCTGACTTCCGCCTCATTCAAAATATAGGGTGGCATCAGGTAGACCGTCTTGCCAATGGGGCGTAACAACAAACCATGCTGCAAAGCTGCGCTGAAAAACTGGCGGGCAAAATCAGGCAAATCGGTCGCCACTTCAAAGGCCCAGATCATCCCCTGCTGACGAAAATTCCGTACCGCCGGATGGGCTTTAACGGCATGCAATTGCTGACTGATCTGCGCAGCCAACCCTCGATTGCGCAATAGCACCTGATCTTCGGTAAAGATATTGAGGGTGGCCACCGCCGCGGCACAAGCGAGTGGATTGCCGGTATAGGAATGCGAATGCAAAAACCCCCGCGTCATTTGATCATCATAAAAGGACTGATAAATTGACTCACGCGACAATACCAAAGACAAAGGTAAATAACCGCCACTAATGCCCTTGGAAAGACAAAGCAAATCGGGCCAGATACCGGCCTGTTCACAGGCAAAAAAAGTCCCGGTGCGACCACAACCCACGGCCACTTCATCGGCAATCAGATGAATCTGATAACGATCGCATAAATCCCGTAAGCCTCTTAAATACGCAGGATCACTCATCACCATGCCGGCCGCACATTGCACCAGCGGCTCGACTATCAATGCCGCAATCTGCTGATGGCGTTCCTCAAACAAAATCTGCATGCGTTGCAAGGCCTGAGTCACGGAGTCAGCCTCACGACTATCGGCACCCGCCACGATATGCACTTGGTTTAACAAGGGGCCATAAGCCTCACGAAACAGCGCCACATCGGTGACGGACAGAGCGCCCAATGTTTCGCCGTGATAACTGTTTTTCAGACAAACAAATTCGCGCTTATTGGTATGCCCTTGATTACGCCAGGCATGAAAACTCATCTTGAGCGCAATCTCGATACAGGAAGCACCATCAGAACCATAAAAGGCATGCCCCAGCACACCACCCGTCATCTGGCTCAAACGTTCGGACAATGTCACCACCGGCTCATGGGTAAAACCTGCCAGCATCACGTGTTCGAGTTGATCAAGCTGTTGCTTGATGGCCTGACTGATACGTGGATTGGCATGACCAAACAGATTTACCCACCACGAGCTGATGCCATCCAGATATCGCTGACCATCCATATCAATCAGCCAGGCACCTTGCCCCGAGCGAATTGGAATCAATGGCAATTGCTCATGATGCTTCATCTGCGTGCAGGGATGCCAGACATACTGAAGGCTGGCGGCGAGTAAGGCTTGATTGCTGGAATACATCAAGTGGACAAAAATGGTTGAAAAGGCGATGGTTAAAAGGCTTAAGTTGAAAATTTAATCAAACGGGCTGCTTAATCAAGATAAGGATAGTTTGAAAAATTCAATGAATAACCACGCGGTGCGGACTTGAGTTCCACCGTCGCTCCGACTGGTATAGTGAGCTTGTCGCGAATGTGCCCAAACGGCAGACCTGTCAAAACAGGCATCGGCAGACGTTCTCGCAAATGCGCCACCATGCTGTCAAAGTCGTAACCGTTATCGGCAGCACTGAGTTTATAGTCAGAGAAATCCCCCAACAGCAAGGCTTGTTGACGATCCAGAACGCCTGCATAAAGCAGTTGATAAATCATCCGCTCTACTCGGTAGGGATGTTCATTGATATCTTCAATAAACAAAATCCCCTGCTTGATGTTGGGTAGATAAGGCGTGCCCACCAGATGGTTCAACACAGCCAGATTACCACCCCAGATCGTGCCTTGCAGATTGACCTTGGGCTGTTTGGGCGCCGTCACCTTGACTTCATATTGCGGCACTGTCAGCAAGCCCCAGCAATGTTGTTCGGTATAAGCCGACACCACAGTTTGACCAAAATCATAACAAGCCATCGGCCCGGCAAAACTCACCTGCCCAGTCTTGGCCAGATAAGCCAATTGAAAGGCGGTAAAGTCGGAATGACCCACAAAAAGACTGCCTGACCTGGCCAGTTTTTTATATTTCAGCTGATCCAACAAGCGCGACAAACCATAGCCGCCACGTACTGCCATGACCACATCGTGGCCACCCAGGGCAAAGTCATTAAAGGCATCGGCACGCAAATCATCATTGCCGGCAAAGCGTTCATGTTTGGCCCAGACACTATCATGCGCCACCACATTCAAACCTTGAGTGCTTAAATATCTAGCAGCCAGATCAATCGACTTGGGTTCCAGCGGATAACCGGAAGGGGCAATCAATCCCAAGGTTTTACCTTGTAAAGATGACCATGATGAGTAGGGTTGAGTTTTTGCGATAGTGGCCATAGTGGGTTGTTCTTTTATTGGCTTCAATGAATTGACTCAAGCGACTCAAAAATCAGGTGGTTGTTCAAGCGATGTCGAAATCACATCGACATCGAGATTGGATTGGCTGGCTGCCTTGCGTCGTTCGGCAAAAAAGTCTTTCAAAATTTGCCCACCCTCCTCGGCCAGCACCCCACCCGTGACTTGTGTGTGATGATTGAGCGTAGTTTGACCAAACAGATCCAGTACGCTGCCACAAGCCCCGGTTTTAGGATCAGCCGCCGCAAAAATAACGCGTTTGAGCCGCGCATGAATCATTGCACCGACGCACATCATGCAGGGTTCCAGAGTGACATACAACTCACAATCAGGCAGCCGATAATTGCCCAACTGATGCGCGGCATTACGGAGCGCCACGATTTCGGCATGACAGGTTGGGTCAGACTGGGTAATCACCTGATTAAAACCCGTCGCGATGACCTCGCCATCGCGCACCAGCACTGCGCCGACCGGCACTTCGCCAATCATCCAGGCGTTATGCGCCTGATCCAGCGCCTTGCGCATGAAAAACTCATCATTCATTAGCGGAATCAAATCTTGTCAGGATTGTCATAAAATTTATCAGCGCTACAGTATATCCTTTGGCTGCCGTTAAATTGTATAACCCGGCTCAATCACACCGATCCACTACACCCTTGAATATCACCGCCGTTTGCTATTAGTCATGTCACGTACCCATCAATTCTTTTTCGCCATTGCCATTCTGATGACCATTGCCTTGTTTGTTGTGGGGGGACATCCTTCCGCCAGCTATGTATTTCAGGGTAACTGGCATTGGATCGCCCATTTTTCAACCTATGCCATCATGGCCGGGCTATATCGCAGTGGCCTGCCCAAACATTCCACCATTGTGGCAACACTGGTCGTGGTCAGCATTGGGGGCTTGCATGAGTTTTATGAAATATGGAGTCACGGTCACCCGTTTGAACTGGCAGACTTTTTAGTCAATGGTGCCGGCGCAGCCTTTGGCGCATTCTTCATGCGCACTGTCATGCGGGCGCTGGCCAGCAAACCCAGTTTGCACTTGCCAGCCCAGCCGGTGATGGTTAAAGCAAGGGTTTCACAGCGTTTCTGATTTTTTTAGCAATCAGTTCGCAATCTTCATCTTTTAACCAGACCACATCAATCTCTTCAATACGAGTCCGCCAAACCGGCTGACGCCAACGTGGATCGGTCTGATAACGAGGAATGACGTGCCAGTGCAAGTGCGGCACATTGTTGCCGAGGATCGCATAGTTCATATGATCGGGTGAAAAAGTGCTAGACAAAGCCCGGCTCAGCACATACAAATCACTATTGAATGCCACATATTCCTCCTCAGTCAGATCTTCCATGCGCGTGACATGACGGGGATCATAAACCAGCGTGCAATAGCCGAGATTAGTCTGATTTCGTGACAAATAGACCGAACTTACCGGTAGCTTAATGACAAAGTAATGTTTATCGTCGATCTTCACCCGTGGCTCGCACAAAGGGCAGCCAACACCACGGGCCAGTTCTTCCCACGCAGGCAAAGCCGGTTTGGCAGGTTTATCACTCATAGTAGGACTTCATTTCAAAAAAGGACTTATCGGCATTATGCCGCCATCTATCAGCATGATGAACTTATCAAGCAAAAGCTTTGCCACAACTTTAAATGAAGCACGAGCAAATTGCATTGATTGATCGCAACTCCAGGATGAGTCAACACAGATAAAACGCACAGATAAACCCCCTTGCAACGCAAATACGGCTTTTTCAACAGCCAAATTGACTATTTTGAATTGACTCACGACTCGCAAATGCATTTCACACTGCTCCGCCATCCGTTCACGAAATAAATTTTCTTAACTTTGAAAATGACGGTACACAGTTAACTTAGAAACCAAAGCAGCTTTGGCTACGACATCCATTGTCGTTATTTGCAAAGCCTAATGTCATTATTGAACTGAGGCCAACTTGATGAAATCAGTACTTGTCGCTTTTATCAATTCGATCGCCCTACTCTTGCTTGCTACCTTGTTGAATTCGGCCCATGCCGATGAGTTGGAATCACTGATCATTGGCAAGTGGCACACGCCAAACAAGGACGGCATCATACAAATTACACAACAAGACAACAAAAACTATAGCGGCACCATTATCGGCGGCAAAGGTGATCCAAAACGTAAAGATAATCTCAACCCTGATCCCGCACTCAAAGAACGACTGCTAGTTGGCACGACTATCCTGCAAAACCTGCATTATGCAGGGCAAGGTAAATGGCACGAAGGCACGATATATGATCCCAATAACGGTAAAACCTATTCATGTCGGGTTGAACTGAAAGACTCGCAAACGCTTCAGATTCGGGGCTTTATCGGGGTGTCATTATTTGGCAGAACGGATACCTGGACTCGAATTACCGAATAAATAAAAATTCAATATTTGCAGATCTCACTCTCAAACAGGCTGTCTCACCATGTATCACTCCATTGTCAAACGCAATCTACGGAAAGTATTTCAACTGCTTAATGATCGCCAATATGACAAAATCCCCGAGGTTTTTGCACAAAAGGCGCATCATGTTTTTTACGGTGATCATGCCTTGAGTGGTAGCAGAATCCATCCACACTCAATCAGGCAATGGTACGAGCGCTTACCCCGCGCCCTACCCGATCTCCACTTTGAAGTTAAAAATATTGTGGTAGAGGGATGGCCGTGGCATACCAAAGCAGTGGCCGAGTGGCGCGACTTTGGCACGACATGTGACGGGATACCGTTTCAGAATCAAGGCACCCACTTCATCACCTTACGTTGGGGCAAAGTCACCGAATTACGCATTTATTGCGATACCGCCATGCTTGAAAAAGTGCTGGATCGAAACGCGCAATGTGGCATTGAACAAGCGAAAGCTTTACCGATTACGGATAATTAAAAAGCCGAAATTCCTCTGAGGATTTTCGGCTTCTGGTTTAGCTTAAAACACGGCCAGCATCATTCCCACTCTATTACCAATAGTTTTATTAACTAATTGATTATAATTAGAATATTTCACTCTCACTAAAGTAATACCATCATCCGGGACCATCAGTACGAATACCCAATCACCGTGCACCTAAGGCTATTTCGCGCCTTCAATGGGACCGAGTCAAACCAGCATGTAGGGAGGCAGGAGGTCACCGGCCAAGCGGGATCAGAGATCAGTATATTTCGGCAGGGGAACCTGATCGACCGGTAGCTGGTGCAGATTGGCTGGATGAATCGCCACGGTCACAACGAATGAGCGTCTATGAGTTATAGAATGTTTGCCAACTCAACCATATCCAACGTGCAGCAATAACAAATCATGATAGTAGAATCGAACTGGGGTAATTTCCGAGCAAAATTTAACGGCCGTGAGCAAAAGACGTTTGAGTGGATGGCGTCACTCTTCTTCTACAGCGAGCATAACCGTCCGCTCGGTGCGTCTAGGTACTTCAACCAAGCAGGTATCGAAGCCGAGCCTATCAGTGTAGGCTCAGAAGTAATTGGATGGCAGGCCAAGTTCACGGATCGTGAGCTGGCGAGCTATAAAGACCAACTCGTCGCTTCAATTACGACGGCTAAAGCCCAACACCCTGCCCTGACGCAAATCTATTTCTACATAAACGCGGACTTCGGTCAGGGTCGGAAGGCTAAGGACCCAACCTACAAGACCACAATCGAAGCTCGCGCTGCTGCTGCCGGGGTGACCGTCACATGGAAAACGGCCAGCTTCTTCGAGTCGCCATTCGTGTGTCAGACACATGCTGCAATCTCGAGCCACTTCTTCAATCTAGAGCCAAGTATCTTCGACCTAGTACGTCAAGTCGCCGAACATGGCGATGCACTACTATCCCCAATCCAATCAAAGATCACGGTAGACAGCCGTATGGTGAGACTTGACCGCCAACATGTGGTCGAGCAGCTCCAACAGACGTTGGCATGTACTTCTGTCGTCATCCTGAGTGGAGACGGCGGTGTCGGTAAGACAGCAGTTGTCAAAGAGTTTCACAGTCTGGTCAAGGACAAGGCGCCGTTCTTCGTGTTCAAGGCCTCGGAGTTCAATATTAGGAACGTCAATGAGCTCTTT
The DNA here is from genome assembly GCF_049675895.1 of Ampullimonas aquatilis. Classification (GTDB taxonomy): domain Bacteria; phylum Pseudomonadota; class Gammaproteobacteria; order Burkholderiales; family Burkholderiaceae_D; genus Ampullimonas; species Ampullimonas aquatilis. The sequence continues at coordinate 1,795,268 of NZ_CP183834.1, forward strand.
AGTCACTACGGCGCGCTGACCCTGTCGCAGTTCATCGGTGCCCACCGCGACGTTACGGAAAAATTTGTGGTTGTCGATTCAGCCGAAAAATTAGCGGACGTCGAATATCCAGATGTTTTTGAGGAATTCCTAAGTGCGCTTAGGCGGGATGGCTGGAAGATCATTTTTACGACACGTCTTGGCTACCTTGAGGACCTCAAGTATCAACTCGTTGAGCGGTACGGCGTGCCGTTCGAGCCGCTCAATGTCCCCGGGCTCACGCCGGCACAACTGTCCCAACTAGCTTCCGAGCACGGCTTTCTCCTGCCCGATAACGAACGGTTACGAAGCCTCCTGCATAACCTCTTTTACTTGAAAGAATACCTGCGCGTTTATCCGCAGGGAAGTGGCACCGCTGAGTACAGCAAATTCCGTGAAGCCTTATGGAACAACCAGATTGAACACACGTCTATCCGGCGCGACAACATCCATCGGCGACGAGGCGAACGCTTCATCCAAATTGCGCGCAAACGGGCTACAGCCGGACTCTTCTACGTACCAATGTCTGGAAATGATGACGCGCTTGGACAGCTTGAGGCTGACGAAATCATTAAGTTCGACTCAACCGCGCAGGGCTATTTCATCACCCACGACATCTATGAAGAATGGGCGCTGGAACGGCTGATTGAGCAATCGTATCGCGCATTCACGCAGCGTTCAGATTTCTACCGGGAGATTGGGGATTCCCTTCCCGTTCGACGAGCGTTTCGCACTTGGCTGGGCGAGAGGCTCTTGTCAGCTACTGATGAAGCCTCCCAATTGATTGTTTCCACCGTTGAAGATAGCGACACGCCTCGGCATTGGAAAGATGAAACGTTAGTAGCGGCGCTGCTCTCCGAACAAGCTAGTCCACTCGTCCAACGCTTTGCTAGAAAGATGCTCGATCAAGTATTGGCCTTAGCGCAGCTAACGGACTCGTCCCGCAAAGGAAAGCTAAGCACAAGTCCCCAAGTTGCCAACAGCTCGCTTCTTTACCAAATGCTGTTCTTGCTTCGAATCGCCTGCAAGGAGGTGGATCAAAGCTTGCTGAAAATATTCCCGGAAGAAGCACTTCGAAGCCAAGTGTCCGCTTTCTTCACTCGCCCGAAGGGCACTGGATGGAGCGCCATGATCGAGTTTGCTCACCAACACACCACAGAAATTGGCCCACTATTCCTCCAAGCCGTGTTACCGGTTTTAGTAGATTGGACGAACTACTATAAGACTGGAATGGCCACACGGTCTGCGGGACTGATGGCACTGAACTACTTGCGTGGGCTCGACCAAGATAACGAGAATCACGGGCGCCCTTCGCGCGCCGTGCGTGCCCAACTCACAACGGTCGTTAGTAATAGCGCTGAAGAGATAAAGCCCGAGTTGGCACAACTTTTCGATGATGTCATTGGCCTGAACGACCCGGACTACGATGATACATACGAAGATCTAGTCGAAACTGCACTTTCATCAATCGATAAGAGTGCGCTGATTGCGGCTAACCTGCCAAAGCAAGTGCTCGGACTCGCTAACGTCTTCTGGCGTCAGACCCCGCACGTGTCTAGTCATCGAGGATTCGGCTATAGAAACGACCTGGAGCAGTACTTCAATCTTCCGAATAAATCGATTCAAGACTACTATGCAAGTGCATTTCGAACTCCTTTACTACGACTCCTGCAAGTTGATCCTCGATCGACAGTTAGTTTCATTCTAGCTTTCGTTAATGATGCGGTCGCCCACTACGCCAACTCAGACCTCGATAAGAACGAGGTAGAGGAGATAGAACTTCTGCTTCCACTAGCACACTCTCCGGTCAAGCAATTCATTTCGAGACGCCTTTGGCTGATGTATCGTGGCGGGATGCCTGCTCCCAGCTTGCTTAGTTCGATGCATATGGCACTGGAGAAGTGGCTTCTGCTTCTAGTCAAGAAGACCGAAGCCAACATCGCTGAGAGTTGGTGCATCTACCTGCTAGAGCATTCAAGGTCTGCGTCAATCACCTCTATCGTAACCAGCGTTCTCTTCGCCGAGCCCAAAAAACTGGCCAACATCGCTTACATCCTTCTGCGCTGCCGAGAAATCCTTCGGCACGATATTGACAGGATGATTTTTGAGTCCCAGGCCAAAAGTTTATACGCGATAGCCAACCATTGGGACGATTTTTTCCAAAACGAGCGCTTGGCCACTTGTGATGAAGAGCATAGGAAGGGCACGCTGGAACATATCGCTCTCAGCTATCAAATGTTCCGTTCAGAATCGGAGAGCGAAGCAGAAGCGCAGGCTAGGCAGAATACCCTCTGGAAGATACTGGATGACCACTATGTAAAGCTGGATACTTCGTCGACTGAGAGCCCGGAGACCAAGACCTGGCGACTATGTCTCGCGCGCATGGACCGGCGCAAAATGACAATTTCATCAGAAGTGCGCGATGACGGGATTCAGATTTCGTTCAACCCGGAGCTAGATAGCGATTTAAGGACCTACAGCGAGACTACCTTAGCCACGCTGACGGACTCGATGCGCTACATAGGGTTGCATCTGTGGTCACGCAAGCGCTGGGAACGTGACAAAGCCGGTTATTCGCAGTATCCAAAATACGACGACAATCCGAAGCAAGCCGTTGACGAAACTCGAATAGTCTATGAAACCCTCTTGTCGGACAAAGACGTTGATGGACGATTCTTCTTGTCTAATGTCGCCATCCCGCCTTCAGCCTGTGCTGTGTTACTCAGAGATTTCTCGGCCGTACTGGAGCCCGCTGATGTGAACTTTTGCAAGGAGGTCGTGCTCCACTATGCGTCTACCCCCTTCAAGCAGGACTACAAATACCAAGTCGGCGACGGCATCGATGCAGCGATCGGGATACTTCCAGCGCTACTGAGAAGTTTTCCAGATGATGTCGACCACATTAAGGCAATCCTCCTTCTCACCCTGCTCGACATAAATCCAATTAACATGTCTGACCAATTTAATAGCTATGCAGTCGCCGCAATAGCTGAAATCGGAAAGACGCATCCTGATGTAGTCAACACTCTATTCTCGGGATATCTCTACATTTACCCGATCTGGAAGCGCGTCTGCGATGCGGCCATAAAAGATAGACACGCCGGAAAGTGGTACCGCATCTCTCACTTTGAGCTGATACGGCACTTCATTCAAGAGCACCAGGACGAGTTAGTTAGTGCGCTTGAAAGTGGCGTCGGAACCGACCAACTTCCTACGGCAGGAGCGCTTGACCACGAAGGTGTAGTTACCGCATTAGGGCTTCTTCCACTAGGCACTAACAACGCACACCATAAATCGTTCGCCATAGAAGCAACCGCCGTTGTAATCCAAGGGTCGCAGCAGCGGCATCGAGAGAAAGAGAGGTTTGACTACAGTAAGCGGATTAGCTTTTACGAGAAATTTGCACAACTTGTACTGCATTCAAACGGCCCGGAAATTGCTCACTATATGAGTCCTGTATTGGAGCGGTTTGAAGACGTTGAGGACGCCGACAAGCTCCTCCAAGAGTTCATTCTTACCGAAGATCGCACCCCCAGGTACGATGCCTTTTGGGCGGTATGGGAGCTCCTCTACCCGAAGATTGTGAAGTTGTGTCAATCAGGAGGAAATAAGTCCAACATCGTCCACAATTACCTGCTTGCCTGGCCCTATTGGAGCAAAACCGCAAAACAATGGGGATCTTTAAGGGATAGGGAGAAGTCCTTCTTTGCCAGAGTAGCGACTGACATTGGGGGGCATCTTTCTGTGTTCTATTCGCTTGTAAAGTTCTTGAACGAGGTTGGTACGCCGTTCGTGTCCGACGGCATATTGTGGATTAGTGGCATCATCGAGCGCAATCCGTCCTTATCGGGCGAGAACCTCGAAAAGAACACTGAGTACTACCTTGAGAACCTCATTCGCGGCTACGTGCTGAGTAACCGAGAGATGATTCGCCGAACAGTTCATGTGAAGCAAGCAGTATTGCGGATTTTGAATTTTTTACTTGAGCGCGGGTCGGTCACAGCGTATCTGACTAGGGAGCATATTCTGTAGTTCGAGGGCGCAGCTCCGACAGGCGACCAGCTGCGAGGTTGGTCCCTTGTTAGCAAAACAAGGCTCCGGTTTACCGTCAGCTTCGCCACTTTGGGAGCTGCTCAGGAGCGAATTTCTTTCCAAAACCTTTAAATCAATAACCTAGAATAAGCACATTCTAACCACTTACTTCGGATAATCTCCCAAGCTATTGATTTATATAATTAAAAAATTTCCTCACTCCCACTCTATTGTTTCCGAGGCCTTAAAACCCGCATAAATGCTAGCTTTCTTGGTTGTCATCGCTCGCTTTTACCGTCATTTATACCGTCAAAAACAGAGCGCTTTTGCTGGCGCGGGAGATGCACTCGGTTTGCGCGGCAGCTACTCCAGCCCATCAATCATCAACGAACGCTGCGAGCCAGCCAACCTGAAACTTTGGATTATTCTTCGTTATCGTAGCACAACTACGACTAACGCACGCAAACAAAGCTTGGCAATTCTTTAAAATGATGGTAAATATCGTAGCATGGCTACGACTGAGCGAACTAAACTAAACTCCCTCTACAGGCAGTGGGCCCCGGGAATCCCCTTGACGTCGGAGGACCTGGCGGCATTGGGTGTCTCTGCGGACTTGGCCGTTCACTACGCGCGCGCTGGCTGGCTTACTCGCTTGGCACGCGGGGTGTACCGCCGCCCCAACGATACGCTGGATCTCCATGCCTGCCTGATCCTGATGCAGCGCTCCGTCGAAGGACTGCATGTCGGCGGCAAGTCAGCCCTCGACTGGTACGGTGTGCGGCAGTATCTATCGCAGCAGTCCGTTCTGCATCTCTACGGCTGGACAACCGCCCGCCTCCCCGACTGGTTCACCGAGCGCTTCCCGGCGGAGTACCACCGCAAGCGCCTGTTCGATGAGCCACCCGCCGACCCGCTTCATGCCGGACCGTTCGAAAAGCGCAACGGCGCACCTCGGGTCTCGACACCAGAACGAGCGCTACTGGAAGTGCTCAGCGAGGTGGGCGTGCGTCAGCCGCTGCAGGAAGCACGCGAACTCGCCGAGAGTGCCTATGGCCTGCGTGCCGATGTACTGCGTGAATTGCTGCAGCGCTGCACCAGCGTCAAGACGGTGCGCCTGTGCCTGCAACTCGGACGCGAACTCGCCCTGCCCTGGGCCGCGAAGCTGGACCCCGCGCAACTGCCCACCGGCAGCGCCCGCGCCTGGGTGTCCCGCTCGGCCGAGGGGCTGCTGGTGCTGAAGCCATGAACCAGACCTACCTCGATACCGCACGCCTGCTGACCCAGGTCGCGCCGCTCGTTTTTGTGGACGACACCTTCGCCCTCAAGGGCGGCACCGCGATCAATCTGTTCATCCGCGACATGCCGCGCCTGTCGGTCGATCTGGACCTCGTGTTTCCCGATCACAGCCTGCCGCGCGACGAGGCGCTGGCTCGCATCAATGAAGCCATCCAGCAGTCTGCGGAGCGTCTGAAGGCTCGGGGCTTTCAAACCCATGTGCTCGCGACGGCCGATGCCGGCGAAACCAAGCTGCTGGTGCGCCGTGCGGGCATTGAGGTCAAGGTCGAAGTCAATTTCGTGATGCGCGGCACCGTCTACCCAGTCCGCAGCATGGCCTTGACACCCCTGGCCCGCGATACCTTGCTGGCCGACCTCGAAATTCCAGTGGTGTCGCTGGAGGACGTGTATGGCGGCAAGCTCGTCGCCGCCATGGACCGTCAGCATCCCCGCGACTTGTTCGACGTTATGCAGTTGTTCGCGCATGAAGGCATCACCACCGGTATCCGGCGCGCCTTCGTGGTCTACCTCGCCAGCCACAACCGACCCGTTCACGAAGTGTTGTTCCCAGCCATGCGCGACATCGGCCAGGACTACGAACGCAACTTCAAAGGCATGACCACCGAGCCGGTTGAACTGGCTGCGCTACTGGCCGCACGCGAACGAATGGTGCAGGAACTTCAAAGTGGCCTGGATGCAGATGAACGCCGCTTTTTGTTGTCCCTCGTTAATGGCCGCCCGGAATGGCCGTTGCTGGGAATCGCGCACGCCGAACACCTGCCCGGGATTCGCTGGAAGCTGCACAACCTCGCGCAACTGGAACGCAAGAGTCCGGGGAAGTTCGCTGAGCAGGCTGAAGCACTTGCGCAACGGCTGGGTTAGGTCCGCGCCTTGCTGGCGGATGTCGGGCGGTGAGATGCTTCGAGTGCCTTACCAGCATCGCGCCGAATCCGCGCAAGCCGGATGTGCTGGCCAGTTGAACAATCCGCTCGGTGGCATAGCGGCATCACGCGATTGCTCAGTAAATTAGGCACAAACATCAATAACACCTAATGTTTTAGGGAAACACCGAACAAGCCCTCGCATCGTAACGACCTGAGAGCGAATTGAAGGGAAATGGTGAAGCGAAACAGAATGTCATCGTCAGCGATACCTCGTATAAGGCAGGAAGCGGGGAATTTCCCCATTTCCCGCTCATATCGGACGCACCTCTCCTATCAGTGGTCGTCCCCACTTGACGAGATTGATCATCGCCAGCATGGCGAAAGCGCGGTTGGCGTTTTTGGCCAGGCCGCGATAGCGGGTCTTGGTGAAACCCCACAGCCGCTTCAAGGTCAGGAACGGATGCTCAACCTTGGAACGGACTGCGGATTTACGCCGATTGGTTTCTCTGTCTGCATCGGAGAGCGGACTGTTCCGATAGGCCCGCTTGTTGGTGAAGTCCTTTGCCTGCGGCGCAAGCTGCTTGAGGCGTTCTCTCTGCTCCTTGCCACGGTAGGCGCTGTCGCCGTAGAAGCGGGTCTCGTTGCCATGCAGCAGGTTCGGCACTTCATGGCGGTCATGCACGTTGGCTGCGGTGACGCTGGCGCTATGAATCAGGCCACTGGCACTATCGACACCGATATGCACCTTCATACCAAAGTGCCACTGGTTGCCCTTCTTGGTCTGATGCATTTCCGGATCGCGCGCTTTGTCCTGGTTCTTGGTCGAGGGTGGGGCGGCAATCAGCGTCGCATCAACGATGGTGCCACCGGAGAGGCGCAGGCCGTTTTGCATCAGCAACTCGCCGACCTTGACGAAGATCGCCGTGCCAAGACCATGGGCTTCGAGCAGATGACGAAAGTTCGCCAAGGTCGTGGCGTCAGCGATGGACTCGTCGCCGAGGTCGAAGCCACAGAAATCCCGGAACAGGGCGATGTCGTAGAGTGCTTCCTCGCAAGCTTCGTCGGCGAGGTTGAACCAGTTGGCGATACAGTACATGCGCAGCATTCGTTCCAAGCCAATCGGCGGCCGGCCGTTACCCGCCTTGGGGTAGTGCGGCTCTATCAAGGTGCAGATTGCCGACCACGGCATCAGCCGCTCCATCTCCGCCAGGAATTCCGCTTTCCGCGTCGGCCGCCCAGGTTTCTCGAAGCCCGTCGCCAGTGTCATTTGCTTCATCGTTTCGCCTCACGTGATCAATCTGCATCGTCTGACAGCATGACAATCAATTCGTTCACTTCAGGTGGGACTTATTCGGTGTTTCCCTAGACACTTTATGAGCCAATCCCGCACGCCGACCTTGCGATTGTGATCGTTATATTTTTCGCGCCGTCCGTTTCTCTTGAAGACTCAGGTTGCGCGAAAAATATCATTCGCCGGACGGCATCGACTCGCGGAAGTCGAATTGGCATAGATAGGCTCGGTCTGCTTTGGCAGCTTCGCACGCAAGCTAGTTCTAGCGATTGCCTACGGATCTGAAACTACGTGCTCACAGCGCGGCGTCAATCACGGCACAGGCATACCGAAAGCGAATCAATACCGCGATCAACAGCAAATTTTCTACGTCGGCAGCTTCTAGAGAACAGCCCTTCCCGCGTAGGTCGGCAAGGTCATCGGCATTGCGAGTCCTCTGTCTGATTCGGACCGCAACTGCTCTTCCCTCCCAATGGCCAGGGACAAATAGATCAGAGACGCACGCGCCAAGCGAACCATCGTGAAGGTGCGTTCACGGAACGAGTCCACCGTGCAGGTTTCGAGAATGCCCGAGGGGTGTCCTGCATCAAACTCCCGAAGGATCAGACAACGATGCTCAAGGGCGTTGCGCAACTGGTTGAGTTCAGCTGCCTCTGGCGCAATGGCGTCTGGCTCTGCGGGTTCGCTCCCCACAATGTCGAAAGCCAGCCAGTACAGGCCTCGCAATGACCAGTTCGGTTGCTCGGCGAATTCTGGACGAATTGACCGCCCGTCTTTGGCCAACCAAACATTGCGCAAATTGACCCGCTCTGGTTTTTCGCCAAGCTGGAAATATGCGTTGATGAAACCCGCGACTTTGTCCAGCAGACTGTATGCAACCCGGAATGCCAGCCGGAGCTTCTCAAGCCCGGCCCCAAACGCAGAATAGTCCAGCGTGTCGACGAGCATCAATTCGTGATCGGCGAAATGTCGCCCCTTTCCCTCACCTGCTTCAAACAAAAGCAGTCGGGCCGCGGCATACTCCTGCTTTAGCTGGTTGAACCACGCGATGAACTGGGGAGGTTCTCCGATCGGTGATCGGTAGCTTGGCAAACCGAATCGATCGGTTGCAGCGATAGCTTGTCGGCCCAGAACATTGAGCGGGTTCAGGAACAGTTGGTGGTTCAACGCCCACTGCCGATAAGCCCGCTCTCGCTTGGAGCGGCCAAGCGAGTAGTTGTCCAGATCGAGCGAGCGAATCGCCTCCACGTCAATCATGGTCGAGATCTGCTCCGACATCGCAAGAAACTGCTCACGCACCCCAACGTATGGGCCATCCCAGATAGCGTCGGCCCCAGCAGCAATCATCAGGTCATCATGAGCGCCGAGCAATGCAAGACCAGAGTGGCCATCGTCGTGCAATGCCCGCGCGAAGTCTATGCGCGCTTGGCCACGGTTGCCCAACGCCATGGCAAAGCGAGGCACCTGCGCAAGAACGGTATCGTATAGGCCAAGCGCTTCAACGCTGCGTCCAAGATGATTGAGGCTGTTACCAAGATTTGTCGTGATCTGCGCACGGACAATCCAATTCAGCTCTTCGAAGCCGACATTGTTTCGAGCACGACGCAGGAAAAGAATTTCGCGCTCGCGGTGCGGCTGACGCCAACTCCAGTTCAGTGCATCCTGCGCCGACCTTAGCGCGGCTTGGATGTTGGCGCGGTAGTACCAAAGAACCGATGTGCGTGCACCCTGGCTACTCTTTAGTTGGTCTGCGCAATGCTCATCCAACTGCACCAGTGTGTCGCGATCACCTTGGTCGGACGCCGCATCGATCCGTGTGGCAAGACCATCAAGGTCGTTAGGGATTCCGCCGCGCTTAGCAGTCACGGCCTACCCGACGAGCGGCGTGAATACATCGGGATGTCAACCAGCCCAAGCGGCAAAGTTGTTGTACCCATCATCCCCAGACCAACAATAGATCTTGTAGCCCAGCGACGAAAGCTTGAAGAGCTTCCCCCATCGCTGCTCAGCAGCGGTATTTTTTAGTGTGTAGCCCGACACCTTCGCGTAGGCCACCCACTTCCCGTCTTTGGCTTCGAAGACCTCGACCTTCTTGCCATCGTCGCTGTACTTCAAGGCCAGATAGTCGAATGGGTTGGGGCCATTCGACTTTGTTAGTCGATCCTTACCCTTGATCTGATTGATGTGAACCGCGAAAACACGGTTTCCTCTACAGAGGCTCTTGATAATCTCGTAGCGCACCCAGGGACGCGCATAGGTCTGACTTCCAACGAGGACACACGTCGCGGAGGTGTTGTCCAGCGCACCGTTGATCAATCTCGTCAGCCCGAGATCGTTCGTTTTCTGCGCTTCTTCCCAGATCGAAGCGTCAAAGTATCCAGCTTCCTCGCGATCTACTTTTGCGACCCAATGCTTGCGGACGACATTGGCCCGAAACTCAATCACGTCCTTGTAGTGGAAACTGAAAAAAACTCTTTTGGCCATGGTTAGCGGCTCGCAATAGCAGCTTCAATCCACTGCCCGATGTTCTGGCTGATGTACGCATAGACATCGCCACTGGCGGTGTAGGGCGGGTCATAGAGCTTCACGGCCGCCGACAACTTGCGTCCGTCTTTCAACGTGAACTGATCGAACGGGTTGCTGCCAGCAACCGTCGCCTGCTGGCTATGATCAAGAAGACGGTGGATGCGAATGCCAAAGAGTCCTTTATTTCCATCGTTCCAGGACTTCTCGATTTCGTACTTGACCCACTGACGGCTTGCTGTTTCGGCACCAACCAGCACGATGGTGCAGCTTCGTCCGGTCAGTTGTTCGTCAATCCATCTGCGGATTGCCGCGTCACCACCGCGCTTCACTTCTTCCCACTTGTTGTCGGTGGCCGAGGGGTTGCCCTCGACGACGCCAATATTCCGAACTTGAGATGCGCGCCAGACATCGCGTTGGTAGTGAAAACTGAAAAATGCCCTGCGCGCCATACCGGCCTCCTTGAGTTAACTATTGTCGTTCGTCGATTGATGCGTGATTGCGCCTTGCCTCGGCGAAGAGGCCAGTTCCGAGTGAAACAAACGGGCGAAATCCACGCTGAAAAGTGCAGACTCGTTGGAAATTCCGATCCGTTCGGCAAGTTGGCGCGCAGCGCCGCCGGGTGCTGCAACTGCCAGAGTTTTTGCATTAGGATGAAAATGCCCAAACAGATCAAACTCCGCTTCGACGCCCTCCATGCCGCCAATGAACACAGCCGCGGTCAGATCGGATCGCGATAGCATGGCTTCCCGCATGCTCAAAAGACTGGCCTCCCTGTCATTGGGCACTGCATCGACAAACACGACATTGCCGAAGTTTTTGTTCTCGTCAGGGAATCGGTCCTCAAAAAACCGGCTCTGGTACAGCACGACCGACTTTGCGTAGTCGATTCCGAGGTCCTCGCAGATGGACCAGATCATCGGCGTGATGGCGGGATGCCCGCCCCAGACTATCCGCTGAGTCTTGATCACGGCCATCACTAGTTCACGGACGGCGCATTGAATCAAAAATGGGTCGGCCGTTTCATGGTAGTTGCCTCGGCCAACCAACGGCACACTGGCGGACAGAAAGATAGCGCCCATCTCTTATGCCTCCCAATCTGCGAACTGCCATGCGGCTTCGCTGGCCTTGACCCAGCGAGCGCCCCGAACATGGCTTCCTAGCCAATCGAGATGTCCGAGCCAGCTGGGGTGCAGGCCGATCGGGTCATACACCACGGCGACAGAGCGATCAGGCGCATTGGTCGTCGCATCATGCAAGGTCATCGAAGTAGGCACACCGACGGTGGGATAGACCACAACGTCCCGCCCGTCTGGCAAGTGAACATAGACGGCCTTGTTCAGACCAACGCCCGCAACCTGCCCCCCGAGTTGCTCTACCGCATTGCGGATGTTGCTCACCAGGTTGAGATTGCGAACTGCATGGCTTTGGCTGCGCACGGCCTCGAGTTGCAGACAGATTCGCGCTACGGCTTCCTCCTTCAGTCGCCCCGTCGCCGGATCGACCTCATCGGGAACAAGTTCAGCTCGGCTTGCAGTTCCGGTGCGTACCGAAGGTGTCGAATCCGGCCACCCGACGCGAAGCACCGAGATACCCTTGGCCAGCGCACGTCCGAACTCGGCGCTCGTCCAGCGACTACCGAAATAGTTAGGCGTGTCGAGCATGACCAGAACATCCGAGTCGCACAGCCGATGCCACAGCATGGCCTGGAAATCCTCGGCCGGAGCAATGCCGTGGGTGTCCAGGAAAACATCAAACAACCGGGCGGAGAACGCATCGAACAGCTGCAATGCCGCCTGTCGTGCCTCGTCTCGGCGATAGCTCACAAAGACGCGGCGTTGGCGGGGCAACAAGCCCGCACACTCCAACAGCGCGGAGGTCGTCCGCTGAACACCGCCGACGTTATAGGCAAGGCAATTCAGAGGGCGCAGCACCGCCGGAATCTCTTCATGCACTTTGGTGATGTCAGAGACGACAGGCAGAATCGGAATTCCGCGACGCAGCAAACTTTCCACATTGGCAACTGGGGCACCTGCCGCCCCGAAGAACACCGCAGCGGCAGACTTCGTCTGCGCAGGATCGAACGCGTTTGGGCGCACATGCCAAGCGATCTCGTCGCCTAAGCGCAGCCCGAATGGCGCAGTTGCCGCTGAGATGCTGCTTTCGAGTTCACCGAGGATCGCATCCGTAGGCGCGCCGAGGACAGCCAGTTCGTAAAGGATGGTCAAGGCATTCTCCCCTCAAAGATTCCTGACGAGCACACCATTAGTGTTCTGGCCGGGTTGCCATACAGCGAGTTCGTTCTTGTCAGACAGATCGACGCGGCGATACAACTGCAGGTATTCGTTGCCGTGCGTCTGTGCGCCGTCTTCCGTGGGAACGATCAAGATCCGGTCGAGCTGCTTCTTCCCGTCCGCATAGCCAATTTCCCAAGGGCACCAGCGCGACGCCATCGACTTCGGTGTCGCCAGGAACAGAAAATATTCCAGGTCACTGATTTTCTGCTTGATGCGTTGGGCGGTCTCCCGATTCGGCGTGTCCGGCATTTCGGCGTCCTGCCAATCGATGTAGACACGCCAGCCGGCGTCGGACAGCAGTTGAACCAAGCCCTTCGCCAAATTCGCGTCATGGTGGCTATGGCATAGGAAAGCCGTCTTAACACCCAATGTCCGAGCCTCGTTCAATGAACGGGCGACAACGGTGGCTTGTCGCGTCGCCGCCGAACGCAATGCGTCAATCCTGATAGCCATCTGGTTTCCCTCGTTCCTCACCTATCTGTTCACATATTTTTCGGACCGAAGCGATGCTACGCATCACCTCGAACCTGAGCCCCCACCCCAGCCTCAACGACTTGCACCGAGCAAGCTGACAACATTGCCCACGCTCTCCTGGCTGGACGACATCAACAATGTTTGAAGCAAGCTCGGCTGCACACGCATCTCACGCGCAACAGCAGATTGCGGCACGCCGAAATGGTCCTTCATTACTTTCAAGCTCTCGGCGATGACCTCGGGCTCTTCATTGGCGATCAGGTGATCTTCTGTCTCCTGCAGGGCTTCGCCATGGCGATTGAGCCCCACATACCCTGCCCTCGCCTGATCATCCGAAAACATACCAAGCTGCCGGCCACGAAAAATGATCGCCGCCTTGGACACACCCCAACGCAACTTCAATTCGGACAGGCCCGGCCAGTTGAGACGCGTGCCACGAATTGCCAGTTTGCATTCGCTGGCGAACGTGCTTCGCGGCATCAGAAATGCGCTGGCGAAACGATTGGCCTGCATCTCGGTTAATCGGTCGCCGGTCAAGACGCCAATGTGCAGCGAGAAGTGCCCCAGCTCGTGAGCAATGCCAAAGCGCTCACGACATGCCGAACGACCAGAGGCGTTCAACGCAATCAAGGGCCGCTTTGTCGCAAACGACACGGCGTCGATTTCAGTTGCCAGACCATGCACCTTCATCACGACGGCGCCGGCGTTCTCCGCAATACGCGTGACATTGCTCAGCGGACCCAGACCGAGATTGAACAGTGAACGGAATTTCTCGGCAGCGCGCTCGATCGTCTCAGGAGACTCTGGATCGGCCTCCCCAACCTGGTAATGTGGCAGTTCGACATGCTCATCCAGCACACCCACCAGACGCTTGAGCATTTCGCCGCGCGCGCGCGCGACCTGGCGCAACACCACCTTGGTCGTCAGCTGCCGACGAAAGTGGCACTGCTCATCGGCAATCGGATTTGGATCGAGGTGATAGAAAAACTCCGGCAGAACATTCAGTTCTCCGGCGAGCGAATTCTCAAGCGCAGTGGCAACCGATTCAGCACCAGTTTCTACACGACTAAGGAACTGCTTCGATACCCCAACCCGCTCCCCCAGCTCTGTGAGCGACAAGTCGTGGAAGAGGCGGATGAGTCGAAGGTTGGTTCCAATGAAGTCGCTCATCGCACTGCTTCGGAGGCTGCATCCCCTTCGTCGCGCCGCTTCGGCGCTACCTGCGGCTTCGCCACATCGACGGATTGCGGCAAGGTCTGCTGACCCTCCACCCGCAATACACGCACGGCGTTCGACACCCAGCGGCAAGCAATTTCGTCGCTGGGCGTGAAGCCGAGAAACTCGACCCGCGGTTCGGCAGAGCCATCATGGCCGCGATCAATGATGAAACAGAAACGGGCCGGCCCGCCATCAGTCGCGAATTCCAGAAAGTCCATCTGGTAGCGATTGGCGGTCAGCACCGCATCTTTCGATGGATTCGACGGATCGTCGTTGCTGAAACGGCAAGGAATCCCGCCGATGCTGAAAACGATGTCGTTGTTGCTGTTGGGCAGTGCGAGCCAAGCATGCCGACCAGACAAAGCCTCCGCAATGATCCGGTTCTTTTGTCGTCCGAAGGTGGTGCAACCGCGCGTGTAGCCGCTATCAGTGGCTCGCGACAGATCATCTTCTGTCGCATAGAGCTCATCCAACAGCCATTGCGACACGGCTTCCAGCCGATCGGGGGAAAGTTCGGAATTGAAGGCTACGGGAGGCGGCAGGGTCATTTTGTGCACTTTTTAAGATTCGTCAATGCAATATTGGTGCAATTTTCTTGATTCGTCAACCCCTTCGTCAATATCGAGGCTATGGCGTCCTTAATGCCCACGCTCCACCCCGAACCACACGGCTTGAAAAGTGTCAGAAGTAGGTAGATAATTCTTCCAATCAGGAGCTATCGTCATGCAAACCCTCGCCAAACAAGTCCTTGAACACGCCGCCGGAATGCCGGAAGGCACACCTTTGGTCGCCAAAGAGCTGTTGCACTTGGGCAGCCGCGCAGCTGTAGACCAAGTGCTGTCCCGCCTGGTGCAGCGTGGCACCCTGCTGCGCGCCGGCCGCGGCATCTATGTCCTGCCCGTCGAAAGCCGCTTCGGTACCCGCGCGCCTTCGGCCGTCAAGATGGTCGAGGGCCTAGCAAACCAGCGTGGGGAAACCATCGTGTCGCACGGCGCCGCCGCAGCCAACGCGCTGGGCCTGACCACACAGGTGCCGATGCGGGCGGTCTATCTCACGTCAGGCCCCAGTCGCCGCTTGAAATTGGGCGCACAGATGGTCGAGTTCCGGCACGCGCCGATTTGGCAATTGATCTTTCCTGGACGAGCCGCCGGCGAGGTGGTGCGGGCACTGGCTTGGCTGGGTCCGGAAAAAGCCGGAGAAGCGATCCAAAAACTGCGCGCCAAACTGCCCGCATCCGAGTTGAAGGAAGTTGCATCGGTGCGGTCGCGCCTACCGACGTGGATGGCCCAAGAGGTCAGCGCCCTGGTGACTCATGGTTGAGTTCTTCCAACTCTCCGCCGCCGAACGCCTGGACGCGCTCAACGCTGCAGCCAACACATCGGGCCTGTTGCCCCATTTGCTGGAAAAAGACATCTGGGTGGTCTGGTCGCTGCGACACCTCTTTGCCGGCCCTTACGCGGAACACTTGGTATTCAAGGGCGGTACGTCCTTGTCGAAAGCCTACGGTGTTATCCGGCGCTTCTCCGAAGACGTGGATCTGACCTATGACATCCGCGCTATCGCCGGTGATCTGGTTGGCGACGCGGATGCACCGCTACCCGCCAGCAAGAGCCAAGAGAAGAAATGGACCAAAGAGATTCGTGCGCGTCTCTCGGAATGGGTCAGCGTCGAGATCGTGCCGCGTCTCAAGGTCGATCTTGAGCGGCATGCCTTACCCGCAACCGTGCGAGCGGAAGATGACAGAGTGTTCATCGACTACGCACCGCTGGCCGTCGGTACCGGCTATGTCGCGCCCGCCGTCATGTTGGAGTTCGGCGCCCGTTCGACCGGCGAGCCCAGCGAACCACGCGCCATCCATTGCGACGCAGCCACACATCTGCAAGGCATTGCGTTTCCAACCGCGACGCCGAAGGTCATGCGTGCCGAGCGCACCTTCTGGGAGAAGGCCACGGCGATTCACGTCTTCTGCGCGCAAGGCGAGTTCCGGGGTGGTGACCGTTTCGCGCGGCACTGGCATGACGTGACGAGACTGGATGCCGCCGGCTTCGCCGACGCCGCCATCGCGGACAAAGCTCTCGCCCAAGCAGTTGCCGAACACAAGAGCGTGTTCTTTGCAGAGAAGAACACTCAAGGCGATGTCATCGACTATCACGCCGCCATCGCAGGCGCGCTCCACCTTGTACCTGATGACGGCGCATTGGCAACACTGGCAGCCGACTATCAGCACATGGTCGATGACGGTTTGTTTCTCGATGACGCCGAACCTTTCGAAGCACTGCTGGAGCGATGTCGGGCAATTCAGCAGAAGGCCAACGCGCCATGAGCATCACGATAGGACGCATTCGACAACAGAACTCAATGTGGTTATCCCACGCAAGATTGATTTCGAGTCACCGTTCTAAGCGAATGACATTCGCAGCCGCGACCCGCAGGCACGGAGGCGGTGGACCTTGGTTGCGCTCGATAGCGGGCGTTCGGCTGTCAAACACAAGCGCACCAGTTGGCCGCGCCACGTAACGCCACACACAACTCCGAGACGGGGCGCGCGATGTATTTGTCAGAACTCAAGATCAAGAATTTCCGCCAGTTCGGCGCGGTCGAGCCCGTCTTCTCGGTGCAATTCCACGAAGGCGTGACCGCACTCGTTGGCGAAAACGACGCGGGAAAAACTGCTGTCATCGATGCTATCCGTCATGTCTTGCTGACCCGCGATATGGAATTCATGCGGCTGCAGGTCGAAGACTTCCATATCCAGGCGGATGGACAGCAGGTCGCCGAAATCACGATCTGCTGCAAACTATCTGGTCTGACCGCGCCGGAGAAAGGTGCGTTTGCCGAGTACCTGACCTACGAGGGCCAAGACGTAGCGCTGTATGTGCATTGGTTTGCACGCCGTCTGAGCGAATTGCCGGGCAGTCGCCGCTGGGTTGACATTGCAGTGCGCAGCGGTCCCGACGGTAGCGGCCCAGCACTGGATGCTGCCGCTCGCCAATTGCTGGCCACAGCCTACCTGCGTCCATTACGCGACGCGGAGCGCGAGATGTCGCCGGGGCGCGGCTCGCGCTTGTCGCAGATTCTCAATAATTTCCCCGACATGAAGAAAGGCGCGCCGTTCGACAAAGCGGCGCCGCCGGCGGATGCGGCGCAGGCAGAACAACTGAGCTTGGCGGGCTTGTCCGACTACCTGCGCCATCTGGTGGATCAGCATGACGGCGTCGGCGGCGCGCAGAAGGCCATCAACACCGACTATCTCGCCCCCCTGTCGCTGTCCGGGGAGAGCCTGCACGGCCGTATCAGCTTCGCCCAAGGCGGCAGTGAATCAGCCCGACTTCGCCAGATTCTGGAGCGATTGGAACTTGATTTGTTGGAAGGCCCCGATGGCAAAGCCCGAGGCAACTATGGACTGGGCTCAAACAACCTGCTGTTCATGGCATGTGAGCTGCTGCTGCTCGGCAAAGAGCCGGATGGCTTGCCATTGCTGCTGATCGAAGAGCCGGAGGCACATCTTCACCCGCAACGACAGTTGCGTCTGATGGAGTTTCTTGAGACGGCCGCGCAGCCCACCGCGGACCCAACGCGTCGCCCCGTTCAAGTCATCGTCACCACCCACAGCCCCAATCTGGCCTCGAAGATTCCGCTGGAGAACCTCGTTCTTCTGCACCGACAGCGTGCGTTCTCCTTGGCCGAAGGTGAGACGAATCTGAGCGAGGGCGACTATCGGTTCCTGCAGCGGTTTCTCGACGTCACTAAAGCGAATCTCTTCTTCGCTCGTGGCGTAATCGTGGTCGAGGGCGACGGTGAGTCCATCCTTCTTCCGACACTCGCCCGCTTGTTGGGGCGGGACTTGACCGAACACGGAGTGTCGGTCGTCAATGTCGGCGGCACGGGCTTGCGCCGCTACGCCAGAATCCTCCAGCGTCGTGACGCCACGAAAGGCGTGCTCGCTATCCCGACAGCCTGCCTAGCCGACATGGATGTCATGCCCGACTGCGCACCGGCTATCCTGGATCTAGTGGCAAGCGATGCCGACCCCAAATGGGCTAGTCCGCGACGCAAGTGGCGTGTCAAGAAAGAGTTTGGGACCACTGCCGCTGAACAACTTGTTGGATTGGCCGCGAAGCGAACCAAACTCTGCATAGGCGACGCACAGAACGT
This sequence comes from Ampullimonas aquatilis, assembly GCF_049675895.1. Lineage (GTDB taxonomy): Bacteria > Pseudomonadota > Gammaproteobacteria > Burkholderiales > Burkholderiaceae_D > Ampullimonas > Ampullimonas aquatilis. The sequence goes on from NZ_CP183834.1 coordinate 1,813,435, forward strand.
CAAAACCTTTGTCGCCGATGAATGGACGTTGGAATACGACCTGGCATTCGCCGGCCTCACCGAAGAGGTTTACGTCGCGGCTGTGCTCGCTGCCAACGATGATCCGCTCAACGACGCCAAGAAAAAACGCGACGCGGTAGAGGTCGATGCGAAAGCAGCCTACGAGGCGCTAGTCACCTTGGCCGCCGGCAGTCGCGACGTGCTTTGCTCTCACGTGTATGAAATGTTTTCAAGTAAACGGGCGTCCAAAGCCATCGCCGCGCAATACCTCGCGGAGTTGTTGACTGAAAGAAAGACCAAGGGCGACATCGATGCTGCGTGGCTGGCAGCACGCCTGCCAAGCTACATCAAGGATGCGGTCACCTTCGCCACAACGCCGACTCCACCCGCGGCGGTCGCCGCTGGAGCTGCGGCGTGACCGAGCCAGTGAATCTGATCGACGCTGTCACTGACGACGACGTTGATTGGATTTGCCAGCTAATGAAACTTCGTCCGCTCGACGTACCGCGGCAGGAGTTTTTGAAGTCGCTCGCGACCGTGGACGTATCTGCTTGTCCTGGCAGTGGCAAGACCACTCTCGTCGTCGCCAAACTGGCCATCCTCGCGCGCAAATGGACGAGCAACACACGGGGCATCTGCGTCCTCTCACACACCAACGTCGCACGCGAGGAAATCGAGCATCGCCTGGGAAGCACCGATGTGGGCCAGCGCCTGCTCAGCTATCCACATTTCATCGACACGATCCACGGGTTCGTCAACCGCTTTCTCGCCACCCCGTGGCTGCTGTCAGCGGGATACCGCGTCGCTGCGATCGACAACGATCTCACCACGAGAGTGCGCCGACGCCACCTCGGTGAGAAGGACTATCGCCGACTGAATAGCTACCTCGAAAAGAAGTTCAGAAGCTTTGACGGTTTGCGCATCGGTACCGCGGATTTTGCTGCGCCATTGGCCGATGGCGCGTTTCCCGACGGCCCACACACGGACATGTACAAGCTCGCTGCATCGGCCCTTCGGTATGCCGCCGAACAGGGTTACTTCTGCTACGACGAAATCTTCGTGCTTGGGGAGGCGCTGCTCACGCAGCAACCCGCGCTTCCATCGATTCTCCAGCAACGATTTCCGTTCGTCCTGATCGACGAGATGCAGGACACGTCCGAACAGCAGAACAACTTCTTGCGCCGTCTCTTCCCGCGTGCTTCAAACGCTGTGTGTGTCCAGCGTGTCGGCGATCCCAATCAGGCAATTTTTGAAGGCGGCATCCAGCCGGTTGTAGATGCGTTCCCCGATCCGGCCAACTGTCTCGGCATCGCCGACAGCTTTCGGTTCGATACCTCCATCGCCGCGCTTGCTACACCTTTTGCATATCTGCCTGTGCAGCCCGCCGGCTTGAATGGAATACGTGTCACGGATGTGCCAGGCCAAGGCCTGCCACACACGATCTTTGTGTTCCCCGACAACGATACGTCGGCGGTCTTGGACGCCTTCGGGCGCCACGTACTCGCCACCTTGCCGCCAGCATTGATCGAAACCTCCGCGATCACGGCGATCGGCGCGGTCCACAAGCTCTTTGAGGATGTAGGCTCAGATCACAAGCACTATCCAAAAACCGTCGCACATTACTGGGCTGGCTATCAACCGGGTGCAAGCCGCCAAGCCTATCGTCCCCGGACACTCGCCGAATACATCCTTGCGGCGCAGGCTGTCGCGCAGAGCGGTGGCCCGCTATACCAATGTGTAGACAGTGTTGCCTTCGGGATGACCCATCTCGCCAACCTCCTAGCCGGCACGACGCAACTCAAGGCACGCCGTCGCCAACACCTGCAGATCGAGGACAGGCTCAGTATTGCCGACGAAGCAAGGGCCATCTATCGCAGCGTATTGACGCGCTTCCTGACCGACCGGGAGGCACTCACGCGTACGTCGTGGATCACGCTGTGTCCAAGCTTGAAGCTGCTGGGCGCCACATTGGGCGGCGGCGATGCTAGCTCGGCTGCCGCCAACGATTTTCTTGCTTGGCGCGAAACCATGCATCTACCTCAGCATACGGATCAGTACCAAGTAAACGCAGCAACACCCAACAGCTATCGATGCAGCCATGGTGGCGCGAGCGTTGATATCCAGCTCAGTTCGATTCATGTTGCGAAGGGACAGACTCATTCAGCGACTCTGGTTCTCGAAACCTTCTATCTGTCCCACTTCCTGCACGGCTTGATGCCTTGGCTTCTGGGCAAACATCAGAACGGCACGAGATGCACTACTGACAAAGCCGCTCAACGTCTGCTGCAAATGTATGTGGCGATGACACGGCCAACACACCTGCTCTGTTTGGCGCTACGCAAGGGATCGCTGGGGACCGGCAATGCCTATTCCTCGAACCAGGAGAAGTTGATTGCGAGCGGCTGGCGTATCCAGCACCTGTCGGCACCCGCTGCTGCGGGAGATGACTGACATGCCCAAGAAGTCTATCGACCCGTCGTGGCTCACCACGTTAACGCAGCATGTCGAGTCCAAACCCTGCGTGCTGCTGCGACTGGATGAGAGCGACAGCACAAGCCTCGTCGAATCGCGGCGAGGCTTCAGCGAGTTCACGTTGGCACGGCCGCATGGACTTCTGTCTGACATCAAGACGCCGACCGCATGCCTGATTTTTAGCTCACCGCCGGATTGGATGCAAACTGAGGATACGAATCCTAGGGCCTACCTTGGGATCGTCAGTTCGCGCAGTGCGATCACTACCCTCGATACGCGCATCAAGATCAAGCGCGCCGTTCGCATCGAACCGGGAACGGAAAGTGGTCTCGTGAGCTTGCTCGGAACGGGGCGGCAAGCAACCCTGCTGCGCAAGAAACTGGAGCCGACCACACCAGTTGTCGTGTTGTCGCCCAAACTCAGCGGCGCCCTGATCTCCTCATTGGCAGCAATTCCCGCCAACCACGGCCCAATGCGGACGGTGACCGAATCACTTCACGTTCCCCAGCGCTACAACAGCTTCTCCGCCGTGCAGGAGGACGCGGTACAGACGGCTCTGAAAGCATTCGGCTTGGCCGCCAATGACCGTGCTGAACGGGTCGAGCTGATTGAAGGGAAGGCGACGGCATTGGCACGGCTACCAGTGATGGAAGACGCTGTGGAAGAGAAGCCGTCACCGACTGACGATCAAGCCATGCTGCAGACTCGGACGCCGCTGATTGAAGACTCTGCAATCGAAAAGGATGCTCGATCGGTACCGGGCTACACCCTGACTACGAGCGATCTCACCGGCCGTGCCGTTTTCAAGAAAGGACGCGAAACGCTCGAAGTGTTCACGGCGAATCGGCGTGACTTGGAGCATGTCTTTGGGGTGGACCTGATTTACGTGAACCTGACGAAGAAAAACATCGTCATGGTTCAATACAAGATGTTGGAACCCAATCGGCGCGATAGCGCAGCGACTGACTGGCTATACCGGCCGGACTCCGGCATGGCGAAAGAGCTGGTGCGAATGAAGCGCTTCGCCAAGCAACACGCGCCGGGGCCATTGGAGTACCGCCTCAACCCGCAAGTCTTCTATCTAAAATTCGTGAAGCGCGACGCCGCGTTGAGTAGCGGCGGCATAGTGACGCCGATTGACCACTACGAACGTCTACTTGCGGACCCTGCCTGCAAGGGGCCACGCAAGGCGATCCGAATCAGCTACGAATCACTCGGTGGACGATACATGCGCCAGGGTGCATTCCTCGACCTGATCCAGTCGGGATACATCGGTGCACACGCAGCAACGACGAACCATCTGAGTATTTTGGTGCAGGCCGTACTAGACGGAGATCGCGCAGTGGTCGTAGCTATTCAAACACCACTCGATACCGACAACTGATCGGTGGCCTTAGGCTACGAGCCCACGATGCGTTTGATCTCAGACACATCCCAGCATTCCCAAATCGCTTTCTTCGCAAGTTATTGAGCGTCCCGGCGCTTCCGCCGTCAGGCTCGCGGGCGTTACCCCGCGCCTCGTGTCGAGTCGCGGCCATCCGGCGTTGATCCCTGACGCCTCCGGCCCTCTGGGGCCTGCGCGCGCCGCTTGCCATGTAGGTAGCGGAGTGTGGGAGGGGTTGGCCTTGCTGTTCCCTTCAACGTACCACGTCGTTCTCGCCGTCAAAGGCTGCGCGCCCTGCCCTTCGGTTGAGCGCTGGCGTCCATGCGGCCGTCTGCGACCCCTGACTGCTGCGCTGCGTCGTGTTTCGCCGGTTCCGGGCAATTCCGCCCGATTCGGACCGGAGCACGATCATGTCGCAACTTTCTCTTTCTCTCGATTCTTCCCTTCTCGTTCGCGATGTCGCGGGCGACTACCGTCCGGCCAATGCCGATGAGGTGCTTCAGGCGGCGCGGCGTGTGCTCGCCGGGCAAATGCGCGGCTGCGAAGCCCTGACCTCGCCGCAGGTGGTGCGTGACTTCCTGCGGGTCAAGCTGGGGGCGCTGGAGCACGAGGTGTTCGCCGTCATCCATCTAGATGCGCAGCACCGTGTCATCGACTACGTCGAAATGTTCCGCGGCACGGTGAGCCAGACATCGGTGTATCCGCGCGAGGTGGTCAAGGAGGCGCTGGCCAAAAACAGTGCTGCGCTGCTGCTGGTGCACAACCATCCGTCGGGTGTGGCGGAGCCTTCGCGAGCCGACGAGATGCTGACGCAAACACTGAAATCGGCGCTGGCGCTGGTGGACGTGCGGGTACTGGATCACCTGATCGTCGCCGGCAGTGCCATCCTGAGCTTTGCCGAACGCGGGCTGTTGTAGCCCGAGGGGGCATTGCCCCCTTTTTGCTGCGTCCCTGGTTTGGTGGAAAAGCTGCGCGCTGCGCTTGCCTCCAGGGGTCGGCTGACGCCCACCCCGCCGCGCCGGCTTGGCGCGCCACAAGCCCGTCGAACAGACGGTGCCTGATCGGTCTGCGCACATTGGCGACTCGGTGTGATAACGCGGCGGATCTGGCCGCGCATCAGGGGGCCTGGGTCTCACCCCAATACCTCGCCCACCGTTACTACAGTAACTCAGGAAACACGAAGGCAACCAGCTCCGGATACGGATTGACCGGCGCATAGGCCGGATCGTTGGCGGCAAGTTTTGGCTTGTAGCCTGCGACCTTAACTCGCCACTTCCCGGTGTGATCCTCCGCTTTCAATTGTTCGGCACGGCAATACACCTCCAAGGCGTGACGAAATGCCCGCAAGTAGCCCTTGTGACTCGAAGCAATCCAGTGCGCCAGCTCAATGAACGTTGAGTAGCCAAAACCGATCGGCCGTCCCTCACGCGCCGAATACAGCGCATTCAGCAATTGTCGTTGCATGAATTGACCCAGATAGCGTGGCAAAGGCACCCCGCGATCTTTCAATTCACGGCGCAGTTCCAGCCACGCTGCATCGTCGTGCGACCCATCTGTCATGTAGGCCATCCAGAACGCGTCGAACCGGGCGCGCAACGGCGCCTCAATCGCTAAACGACGCTCGCGCTCTTGTGCGTGGAGTTCCGCGACCTGACGATCGAAGTCAAAGTAGAAAACACGTTGCCGTTCTTGTTCGAGCGTGAGCTGAGAAAAATCCACCCTTTGATGCTGCAGCGGACCGCTCGCCGATTGCGCCGGATCACTCCAGTAGCAATCGAGCTGAAACTGCCCTGCTTGCATAGAAACCTCGGCCGTCTGCGCGCTGACGACGAACGCGTTGCGATTGTTGTTGTAGAACACGTCGTCTTCGGTCAACCTACGGTCAGCTTCGCCGAAACGCCCGAACACCCAAAAGAGCAGCCCACCCTCGCTCAGATAGAATTGTCTGCGCTCCGCAATCACACGGATGAACGTGGTCGATAGTTGCACTTCGAAGGCCACGGGAAGATTGCCATAACGCGCCCGCACGTCCGGCCTCCGCCACCGTCCGGTCCCGCTGCCCTTCCAAGTCACTTCGGTTTGAATGTCCGAGAACGCCGGATCGGCAGCGAGACTGCGCGCTATCCATTCCTTCATCCGCTGGTGCAACCTGCTTTCTTTGGCGCCGTCGTACTTACGCGCCAATATCTCCGTTTCAGACAGCTGGCCACGCGTCTGAGCCGGGCAGCGCCCGTCTTCAAGTTGGTGCCTGAAAAAGAAGTGCTCAGCCTGCGCCATGCGAACAAGGTATACCGGGACACCACACAAGGCACAGCCATAACGAGGCGTACCGGCTGCGATGTCAGTGCGCAACGCCATGCGCAACTGCATAACATGGCCGTAGTCAGTGCCAATGAGCTCACCAGCATTTAGATATTCGCCAGTCTCCAGGTCGAGGAGTTCATCAATCTGCGGATCAGCAACCGAATAGGACGTCATTGCAGGCAGATTCCGACTTGGAGCTTAGCCGCGCGCCGTGGCGAGCGTTACAAGACCAAGCGCGCCAGCAAGGAACGCCCACTGCCGCAACTGTGGGCTCTCAACGGGAAGCCCATGGGCATAACGCACAAAGTGTTCACAGTTGAAGTCCATCCAGGAATAAGCTTGTCCCTGTTTCAATCGCGCACGCTGCATAACGACCTGTGATGGCAACCCGCTAGGATAGCCATCGCTGGTCACGGCGCGTCCTGCGGCAAACGCCGAATATGGTTGCTCGACAAACCCACCAGCCTGGGCGGAAAAGGCCAGCACGCTGCGTTCGCCCATGATGAACTGATCACCGATCAAGGCCACGTGGTTATACAAACCGTGACTCACCCGAATGACAGTACCGGCAGACAACGTCCAAAGTTCTTGCTGTATCGGAAGTGGGAACATGGTATCCTCGCTTTAAACATATTTGCATTAAATGCATAAATGAAAGCGAAGTCAACCCCTCAACCGTTGAAACCCGTTGTTACCTACCCCTCTCTGGTCGGTCGAATATTGGCCCAACAGCGCGAAGCCCGAGGCATCAAACAAGGTGAGCTCGCGGCCCAACTCGGGCTGTCACAGTCCGCATACTCCAGATTGGAATCTGGCGAGTCGGTGCTGAACTTATCGCAACTACGAAACGTTGCAGCCCAGCTCGGTCTACAGCCCAGCCAAGTCCTGAAGTGGGCCGATCAATATGAAGCCCAACTGCGGCAACAAGGTGTTGACGTGGTTGCCGAGAAACAGGACCACACTGCGGCCATTGCAATCGGTTTTGGGCTGTTGGCCGCTCTATTGTTAGGCGGCAAGTAGCACGGACCTGGCACGTGGACTCTGCGGCGACGCTGGCGACAACATCGTTACTCCATTCGCCTTATGACGCGCTCACAAAGGCTAAAGAATTTCCGCTTCTCGCGCGCACCTAAGCAAGGCAGCGAATGCAAAACGCACAGTGCAGCTAGTCGCGTGGTCGCCAGCCAAACTCGACAAGCACCGGCCCAGGCGCGTTGCAGTGAAAGGTGAGCGCACCACCCAACTGGCCAAGGGGTCGAACGATCTCCACGCCCATGGAAGCCAGTCTGTCATGGGCTTGCACGACCTGAGCTTCCTCTTGGAAGTTGAAGCCCACATGAAATCCAGTTGGATATTTGAGCGATTCGCCGCTAGGTAGCGGACTCAGCGTCAGGGCGAAGCCCGCTTCATCGATCAGTACCGTCAGGCCGTCTTCGCGCTCGAAGACGCACGTGAAGCCAAGGTGCTCCACGAAGAACGCCTTTGTCGCGGAGGTCTGCGGTACGGGGAGGTCAAGGTGGTTGAGTTGCATGGTGTTCTCCAGTGAACGGTGATGTTCGACCTGCTGGAGACGTAGCAACGATTGAGGCAATCGACTTCCGCGACCCAACAAGCCCGCTACGCAAATGCGTAGCTCGCTTGTCGTGGGCCCCGGTTGGGGTGCAGAGCTTCCCGGAGAGGGAAGGAATCGGGCTTACCGTACCGATCAGCTCTTTTCCGACCAGGAAAGAATACACGAAGACTCCTTGCACTGTTCACCGAGTTGTGAGTCCCCGACACGAGCAAACAGGCGGGCATGGCCGCCGAGCGCTTCACCGACAGGCCGTCCACCGCGCCGAGACCCAAGCCACGCCCATCAAGCCCGCGCTGAACGTCGGATGACGCGCGACGAGGCGGTCGAGGTCGCAGACTGAGCTTTGCCGAACGCGGGCTGTTGTAACCCGAGGGGGGCCTTGCCCCCTTTTTTTTGCTGCGTCCTTGGTTTGGTGGAAAAGCTGCGCGCTGCGCTTGCCTCCAGGGGTCGGCTGACGCCCACCCCGCCGCGCCGGCTTGGCGCCCCGCAAGACCGCCGAACAGGCTGCGCCTGATCGGCCTGCGCACGGTGCTGTTTTCGCGCTGCGCGCTTCGTTCACTTCCAGTCAGGCGTGCCGGTGGCACGCAGTGGCGCTCGCCGCGCGGCGTTGATTCTGCGCATCCCTGGCCCTTCGGCCGCTCGATCGTCTTTCCCCACGTTCATCGCCATTCCCGCGACCGTAGCCAGCGCTGTCCGGCCGTCAAGGCGCGCCGGGCCGTGTCCTCGCTGCGCTGCGGGCCGCACCCACCCGGCGCTTGTTTCCTTGACAGCCAGCCCTCGCCGGCCCGGTTTTTCGCGGGCGATGAACTCAGGAAAGACGGCGGCAAACAGGGACCGGCCCAGGTCGCTGCGCCGAACCAACCAAAGCCACAACGGGCTCCGAATCTTGGAATCCGGTCAGCTTTGAAACCGCAACCTCATTGATTGGAGAAAGACCATGCAACTCAGTTCCCGTTTCGCATCCCGCTCCCCGGTGCTGCGCGCCGACCATCCGTTGTCGGATGACCAGATTCGCACTGTGGCCCCGTCCATCTTCGCCGAGGACAAGCACGCCAGCCGCTCCGAACGCTACGCCTACATCCCGACCGGCGCGGTGCTGTCGGAGCTGCGCAAGGAGGGCTTTCAGCCGTTCATGGTGTGCCAGACCCGTGTGCGCGATGAAGGCAAGCGCGAGCACACCAAGCACATGGTGCGGCTGCGCCATGCCGACCAGATCAATGGCGCGGAAGCCAACGAAATCATCCTGCTGAACTCGCACGATGGCACCAGCAGCTATCAGATGTTGGCGGGCATGTTCCGCTTCGTCTGCAAAAACGGCTTGGTGTGCGGCGATACCGTGGCCGATCTGCGCATCCCGCACAAAGGCGATGTGGTCGGGCAAGTAATCGAGGGCGCGTATGACGTGCTGGATGGCTTCGATCTGGTGCGCGAGCACCGCGATGAAATGCGCGCCCTCACGCTCGACCGGGGCGAGGCCGAAGTATTCGCCCATGCGGCGCTGTCCCTCAAGTACGACGACCCGGCCACGCCTGCGCCCATCACCGAATCGCAACTGCTGATGCCACGCCGCAATGAGGATGCGCGCTCCGACCTGTGGAGCGTATTCAACCGCACGCAGGAGAACCTGACGCAGGGCGGATTGTTGGGACGTAACGCCAACGGCCGCCAGCAGCGCACCCGGCCCATTCAAGGCATCGACCAGAACGTCAAGGTCAATCGCGCCCTGTGGCTGCTGGCCGAGGGCATGAAACGACTCAAGGACTGATTGGCAAGACCGCCCGAGGGGGCTGCGCCCCCTTGATCACGCATCGATTTTCTTTCTCTCATCTTGAACGTCCCGCGAGGGATAGGAGCTACGACCATGAACACCATTGCACTAAAATTAAACCAAAGCATTGCGCGCGGTCGCCGCCGCTACCGTTGCAGCATACGAGTTGCTGTTGATTCCACTGAGGAGGTCCACGCGCTGGCCGCGTGACACAGCAGCATGGCCCGGCGCGCCGCGCCGGGGCTTTTCCTGAATCAGGCGCGCCTGGTCTGTCGCGCCTGGATTCAACGGCCACAGCAAAAATCGCCCCGTCGCCGCCTTCGACCAGCGATGACAGGGCTGCGTGCAACGGTCTTGCGCGGCGCAGCGATTAGTGCCGTTGGCGCGGGCATCAGCTCAATCCGCGCACAGAGTCCCTCGTCGCACTGAATCGCAAGCTGAGCACCAGCGGCACAGCTATCGCGTTGACAATCAAAGCCGACAGCCAGATGGCCCCCGGCCATCGCTCGCGAACGACGAAATAGACGCTCGAAAACACGAGTGGCCCGACGATGGATGCCAGACTCATCGCGGACGCAAGCACTCCTTGAAACTGGCCTTGCCGACTCTCATCGACGAGGCGGGTCGCAAGCGATTGCAAGGCGGGCGTGCCCAGGCCAGCGAGAGCAACCACCGGCATGATCGCGAACACCACCCAGCCTTGGGTGGCAAAGGCCATTACCACCAGCGCGACACAGGCTCCGGCGATGCCGGTCAGGACAACTCCGCGTTCTCCCAGCCATTGGACGGCGGGGCCTGGCAGGACCGCTTGCGCCAGTGCCTGGCACACGCCGAAGGTGCCCAGCGACAGGCCGATCCATAGGCCGTTCCACCGGAACACATCATGGCCCCATAGCGCCCAGCAAGTGCCATACACCTCGCCGGTCGCGCTCAAGATGAAGAAGACCCCAATGACCGGCATCAGCGTCTTCATCGAAAAGGCCCAGCGCAACGGGCGCAGCGGATTGAGCGCTGCAAAGTCGATCTTCTCTCGGCTTGGCATGCGAGACTCCGGCAGGACGAGGAGCGCCAGCAGCAAATTACCCGCGTTCAGCACGGCCGCAGCGATAAACGGCAGCCGCAGTCCGTAGTCGCCGAGAACACCGCCGAGGATTGGGCCGAGGATGAAGCCGATCCCGAACATGGCATTGAACAGACCAAAGCGCCTTGCGCGCGTGCTCTCGGGTGAGATGTCCGTGATGTAGGCCGTTGCGACCGAGATATTGGCACTCGTCAACCCCGCGATGGCACGGCCGACGATCAGCAACCACAGGGACGGAGCGAACGCCATCAGCACGTAGTTGACGGCCGCGCCGCCCAGTGAGATCAGCAGCACCGGTCGACGGCCAAGTCGATCGCTCAAGGCACCGAGGACGGGCGCGAAGACGAACTGCATCGCCGCGTAGAGCGCGGTGAGGACGCCGACGTATGACGCGACGTTCGCCGCATGGGTCACGTCCTCGATCAACCGCGGCAGGATCGGAAAGATCAGGCCGATCCCGACCGCATCAAGCGCGATGGCTGCGAAGATGACGATGAGGGGTTTATTCATCGCGACGCGTCAGTGACGGGCTTGCCGTCGTGGAAGACCCCGCCTGTCGGCCCGTCTGCGCCAAGCGTTGCGGCCCAGACGATGCCCTTTGCGGCTTCGGCAGGAGGCCGGTCGTCGGCGTCGTCGCCTCGTTCCGGGTGGGTGGCGACCGCCCCCGGATCGACGGCATTGACGAGGATCGATGTGTCGGCGAGCGCCGCGGCCAGGGTCGCCGTCAGCGCGTTGAGGGTGTATTTGGAGAACGAATAGGCAGGTGAAAAAATGGGGCCGGGTTCGGGACTTTCTATCTGCTGTGTCGCAGCGCTCGTGACATTGACGATGCGGGCGGCCGGAGCCTGTCGCAGAAGCGGGAGCAGGGCCTGGATCAGCCCCCAACAGCCGAACACATTGACCTGGAATGCCGAATGGAGCGCGTCGAAATCGACCTCGAGCGCCGAACTGGTATCGAAGTCGGGCATGGTGCCCGCGTTATTCACCAGCACGTCGAGGCGATTGATCGTTCGGGTGAGACGATCGGCCGCTTCGTGAATGCTGGACCGGTCGGCCAGATCGAGGCGCAGCGAAGTCGCTTGGTGGCCCGCTTCGCGCAGTTCTGCGGCGAGCCGTTCCGCTTGGCTTTCGTCCCTTGCGGCTAAGATGACGTGATGGTTCTTCTCGGCAAGCGCGCGAGCCACGGCGAAGCCGAGGCCCAGCGAACGGCTTGCGCCGGTGATCAGTGCCGTACGGGAAACAGAGGGAAGACTTTGCATGAATCGCTCCTTTGTCGATGTTCGACCGGAGCGGTTCGTCGGGATAAGGAACCACACGGACGAACAAATGAATGCCAAAACGGCATCGGCTGTTCGTCGTGGGGTCTCCTGCGTTAGCGAGAGACAGAGCTTTCGTTTCCGAAAGGACTTGGGCTTACCAAACCAAGTCTGCCTTTTCCGACGGGATCACTTTAGCATCGACTCAGTTTCCCATCAATCTGCTCGACCGACGCCACGCTGATAGAAACGCTGGCGTGCGGCAATGGCAACGCACAGCGGCCTTGCGCGCGGACCGCCGCAATGGCGGGGCTTGTGGGGCTACGCCCCGGCTTGCTGCGGCAGGTTGTGCCAAAGTGTGCCGTCCTCGACGCTGGCGATTCACCGCCTGGTCGTCACGAAGGACGGCTCACCGACAAGGCCGTCCACCATGCTCTTCCACACCGCGAACGATCAAGCCTACGCCGACGCGCGAGGAGCGTTCATCCTCGGGCGTTTGGAACTGACCTTGACTGCGGGAGGATGCGTGCCGGTGGCGCTGCTGTGCGGAGATGCCGGAGCCAGGCTGCCTTTCGGCGGGATCGCACCCAACGGCGGCCTTGGCTTGTCGTGAATCCTGGCGAGGGCACGGCTTGCGCCTCGGGCTTGATGGCTGCAACCGTCCGGCCCAGCAAATTTCCCCGACCTGCGGTCTTCCTCGCGAGACAAATTTCTTGTGCCTCCCGGTCCTCCACTGCGTTGCGGCCGCTGCGCAATGCAGCCCGCCCGACCCTCGCCCTTCGGATCACCGACAAGGCCGCGATGGGCGCGACCTTGATTCACCGAAAGGAAATTTCATCATGGCAAACATCGGCATCTTCACCGCACAAAACGACAGCTTCGCCGGCACGGTTCGCACCCTAACGCTCAACGTCAAGGTCAAATTCGTTCCGAACGCCAAGGAGAGCGAGAACGCTCCGGACTACCGCATCGTCGCCGGCAATTTCGAGATCGGCGCGGCGTGGAAGAAAGTCAGCAAGGCGGAACGTCCTTACCTGTCGGCAACCCTGGATGACCCGTCGTTCCCGGCGACCATCTACGCCCGCCTGGTCGAAGGCGAGGACGGCGCGCACAACCTGATCTGGTCGCGCAGCAAGGGCGACTGAGCGTCGCCTTCGCGCCCCGCTTCGGCGGGGCGCATTCCGACAAATGCCCATCGCCGGAAATTTTGAGATGGTGCGTCAGGAAAGCTCAACACCGAACTTTCGCTGCGATAGCCAGCTTCGAAATTCGTGCGGCGTCAGGTGATAGCCTTTCAAGATGATGTCGTCCTTCCGGACGAACGCCTCTGCGTCCTGTTGTGGGTCTTTGGAACTTGGAGCCCCCTCGAACGTCAGCCCAACATACGCATAGCGGTCTTCCGATGTATGCGCGACCAAAACCGGGCCTCCACTCAGGCCACTGAATCCCCATCCATGCTCGACGTCCAGCGTCGAGCACAGTATGTAGGTCGGTTTCTCTGGTGACGGCGGCGAGGTTGCTAGGTCCACCGTAACTCGCGGCATCGGTGCCGCCACCTTATCGCTGGACCGGTACTTGTGGTCGTCAGGAAAGCCGTACGCCATCCACACCGGCTGAGCGATCGACCAGTTCGGCTCTGTCCAGGCGTCGAGATTGATCGCTTCGGCACCTCGGTTGTCCTGAATAGCTGGCCAAACCTCGCTCACATCAGCAATGGCGATATCGGGTCTCTCCGCATTCTCGCGATCTAGATCGGCGAGCGCTTCAGCGTTATCTACGTCAGATGCCAGAGGAAAGTTGCGGCAGCTCACGAATGCCCATCGGTACTTTCCTTCGGGGCTGTAGGAGGCGAAGTGGCGAACTGTTGTTCCTGCATGGATTGCGGGAGCTATGCGCTTCCCAGTCCGAATGGCCTCAGCGAAGAATGCCGAAAGGACATGGTGGCATGTCACTGCGTACACGTGCGACTCAAACTGCACAAACGTCACCGTTGCGCTGGTTATCGATTCGTTGTGCCCTCCCTGCAAGAACTGCGTAGTCGCGAACAAAGGGGCACAGACGTGCTTCACGAGTCCGTCAATGCTGTCGTCCGTCGAATCAACATAGATCATCAGTGTTTAGTTTTCTTCTTCTTTGATGGCAAGGGCTGACAATTCCTGCCGCACCTGTCCTAGCAGGTGCTCAAGCTTGCGTTCGCTGGCGCCTGCATAGGCCAGCGTCAGCAGCGTGAGCGGATGCACCTCCATCACCTCGCACAGCTCGGCGACCTTGCTCAAGGTCGGACTTTTGAGGCCACGTTCGAGCGAACTCATGTAGGTGCGGCTCGACACGTCCGAGAAAGCTTCCTGGCTGAGGCCACGGGCTTTTCTGACTGTCTTGAGCGCCGCAGGGAATGAGTTCTTCGATGTCATCAGATCGTTTCAGGTAAAACGAAGATGACACCCGATAGCGCCCTATAGGGCTACAATCTATAGTGTTCATTTGATAATCTTCCCTGCTTGAGCTTGCGCCGGACGTGCTTATGCTGAAAGCCGCTTTTACTGAAATCAGGGCTTCCGTACTTCCGCCTTCGTCGATTCGTGCATCCACGGATTTGGCGGCATCCGCTTGTGTGCTTCGACGTAACAGAACAAATACACAATGGCGATTCTGTGCAAGATGGAGGAGGCAGCCATGACCCCGCTCATCACCGACGACCACCGCACCCAACTACTGGACAACGGCGCTGCCGCCGCACGCGGCGAGCAACGCGACCCGTTGCCGGTGGTCAAGCTGGTCACTCTGGACGCGCACGCGACCTGGCTGCTGACCGAACTCAATCCCGCCGACGGCGACACGGCCTTCGGTTTGCTCGACCTCGGCATGGGAACGCCCGAACTCGGCCATGTGCGGCTCTCCGTGCTGGAGAGCATTCGCGGACCACGGGACTTGGCCGTTGCACGCGATCCGTATTTCACGCCACGGCGGCCACTCTCCGAGTACGCCCGGCTGGCGCGCGAGGATGGGTCGATCAACGACTGACGGGGTTGGCGAAGGCCGCCGCAGCCTGATGTCATCAGGATTAAGACTCACACTGCATCAATCGCGATTGCATGGCACGCCGGCACAGCGCTGACGTAAACGGCCTGAATCCACCGCGCGCATTGCCGCAACCTGCGATGCCGCCACGACTGGCGGCAGGACTTGCTGCTGTCTGCTTTGGCGTCTCGACGGATTTCCTCACGTAAAACGATATCAACGTCTCGGCCGTGGCGCGCCCTGTTGGCCGATAGGAGATTGCGCCATGAACCAACACGCCAGACATTGGCACCCTGTTGCCGCGTATCTGTTTGTCCTGCATCTCGACGGGCCATCGCTGGCGTGGGAGTACCTGCGGCGCAACCCGAACTATCGACTCGATTGGCAACACCATCGCTGCGAAGACACACAGGCGCAATGCTGGTATCTGCGGCAGTACGAAGACCCGGGCCGCGACGCGCGATGCGTGCAGCCTGCATGGCTGCCTGAGTTCGATGCCTCGATCCCCTTGCGCGTAGACGACGACCCACCCGAGGTCGCGCCGGCCTTTTGCCTGTGGAACATCCCCGGCCATAAGTCGCTCAGCGACGACGGCCGGCAGTTGCGCCTGACCAGCACCGTTGGCGACCAAGTGGCGCACATGACCCTCGCACGCGACCTGGAAGACGGTATGCCCTACGCCTATGCCGTACGCGCGGGACAACAGGCCGGTGCCCGCTGGCGCGCCATTGAAGCACAACTGGCAATGCTGAATACCGCGCCGGAAGCTTCGCACCCGCGCCCCAGTCGCACCGCCCTCGCCCACATGCACGCCTTGCAGGCGCTCGATGGCGTGCTGTCCGGGGCCTCGCAACGCGAAGTGGCCGCCGCAGTGTTCGGCCGCCAGGCCGTTGCCGAGCGCTGGTACGCCGATGGCGACCTGCGTGCCCAAGTGCGGCGCACCATCCGCGCGGGCAAGGCGCTGATGAGCGGCGGCTACCGCCGCCTGCTCCAGTTCGACATGTTCGACTAGGGACGTTCGCGCGGGGCGCACTTCATCCCTGCGCAGAACGCCGGTCTTTTCCCAGACTGCCTCCATCCGGCGGCGCTTGGCCCGTCGGCGATGAACACCGATGAAGGCCCACCCTATGAGACCAATGCCGAACCGGCCGCAGGCTGCACCCGCCGCTACGCCGCAGTCCACTTCGACGAAACAGCCGGCGCGCTACCTGACCAACGACGAAGCTGCTGCCTTCCTGCGGCTGTCGCCGCGCACGCTGGAAAAGCAGCGTGTCATCGGCGGTGGGCCGCGCTTTCGGAAGTTTGGTCGGCGCGTGATGTACGCCGTCGTCGACCTCGAAACCTGGGCCGATGCGCGCAGCTTCGAAATGACCTCTGATCCCGAATACGCCGCCCGCCGGAACAGCGGACGTTGATCTTCGATGGACTCCTTTGCTGATGACCATCGAGCGCGACCCACAGCGCGAGCAGCTCGAACTGTTCCACGCCTTCTCCGGCGAGCTACCGGCGCGCGATGCGCAGGATCTGATGGCCTACCCGTTCTTCTCGCTGGCCAAGAGCAAACGCACAGTGCCGATCGACTTCCGCACCAGCAGCGTGACGGTGCGTGTCGAGGGCACGGCCGAGCATGGCATCGCGACCATCTGGGATGCCGACATCCTGATCTGGGCCGCCAGCCATATCGTCGAAGCACGCGACGCAGGCATTCGTTCGTCGCGGCTGATGGCGGCCACGCCCTACGAGATCCTGCGCTTCATCGGCCGCGGTACGTCGCTGCGCGACTACCAGCGCCTCAAAGCGGCTTTGGACCGCTTGCAGTCCACCAGCGTGGCCACCTCGATCCGCCAAGCCAATGCGCGACGCCTGCACCGTTTCTCGTGGATCAACGAGTGGAAGGAGCGTGCCAACGGCCAGGGCCGGCCGCAGGGCATCGAGTTGATCCTGCCAGACTGGTTCTACGCGGGAGTGCTCGAAGAGAGCCTGGTGCTGACCATCGACGCCAACTACTTCCGCCTGACCGGTGGCATCGAGCGCTGGCTGTACCGCCTGGTGCGCAAGCACGGCGGCTGGCAGCGCGAGGGCTGGCGCTTCGAGTTCCCACACCTGCATCGCAAGTCCGGCAGCCTGGCGCGCTTCACCGACTTCGCCTACGACCTGCGCTGCATCGTGGCGCGCCAGCCGTTGCCGGGTTACACGCTCGCCGTACTGCGGCCGAGGCATGGGCCGGAAGTGCTGACCTTTCGAGCTGTGCCGTCTACGGCACCACTGCGCCCCGGCGGCAGCTTCAACACCAGCCCCGGCGCGGAGTTCGGTGTAAGGCACGTGCCTGTGGAAAAACGGTGAATCCGCTCGTGCTATCGGGAGTGGGCATCCTCGTGCTATCAGGCGCAGCGCTGTCGTGCTATCAGGAGTATGGATCGGCCGCAAAGCCTTGTACAGCGCGGGCTTCGGCGTTTTCTAACTTAGGTTCTAACTTTGAATCTATAAAACTAACGATAAGAAGACCCGGCGCGCTGTGGATAAACCGGCGACGTGCTGGAGGTAGCGCCTCATGATCATCGCGCTACTGAACCAGAAAGGCGGCGTCGGCAAGACAACCCTCGCCACGCACATCGCGGGCGAGCTGGCGATGCAAGGCAGCTCGGTGATCCTGCTCGATGCGGACCCGCAAGGCTCCGCACTCGATTGGACGCAGCGTCGCAGTCAGAACGGTTTGCCCAGACTATTCGGTGCAGTTGGTCTCGCACGCGAAACCCTGCATCAGGAAGCACCGGAACTCGCGAGGCGCTGCGATCACATCGTGATTGATGGGCCGCCTCGAATCGCGGCCCTCGCACGCTCCGCGCTGCTTGCCGCCGATCTAGTGTTGATCCCCGTGCAGCCCAGCCCCTACGACGTGTGGGCCAGCGCCGAAATGGTGGCGCTGATTCGTGAAGCGCAGGTGTTTCGGCCTGCGCTTCGCGCGGCCTTCGTCATCAACCGGCGTGTCAGCACCACGGTAATCGGACGCGAGGCGCGCAGCGCGCTCGCCGATCAACCTCTGCCCTCACTGTTGTCTGAAATTCGGCAACGCATCGTCTTTGCCGACAGCGTCGCCAGAGGTGAACTCGCGCGCGAACTCGATGCGGACAGCATCGCGGCGCGCGAGATCGCAGCGCTCACCAATGAAGTGCTGAGGCTGGCGCGATGAAGAACGGCAAGCGTGTTGCCATCGGCGCGCGTCCTCCCACCGATCCGCACGCAGATGCCTGGGTCCGCCAAGGCGACGGTGCCGACATCGGCAAGACCGATCTCTACACCGCGCGGCTGACTATCGACGTGACACCGGCCATGCGCGCCCGCATCAAGGTCGCCGCCTTCACGCAAGGCATCACGGTCGCCGAAATGCTGCGCGACCTGTTGGAACACGAATTCCCGGAGAAACAGCCATGAATGCACTTCAGCAAACCACTCGTCATGCGGCCACAGCGCCACCTGCCGTGCTATCAAGCGTCACGAACACCACGCCGCTGACGCGCGTGTCGCTGGCGTTCGTTGTGCAGCGAATCAACCTCTATCTGCGTTTTGGCCATCCGGTACGCGAGCAGCAATTGGATCGCTGGCGACGCTGCGCAACCTTTCTGCCTGCTGCCATCTTCTGCCGCGTGCGCTGGGAGTCCAACGACTACGGCACGACACGCTGGCAGCTCATGGTGTTGCAAGCCTGTACCCCGCTCGATGCGGTGCAACGCATCGCCGGTGTCCAACCCGGCGCGCGCCTACTGCTGCACGCCGAAGGCGCGTTGCAAGTGCAATCGGTGCTGCCACTGATCGACACCATCGAAGCGCTGGGCATTGATCCGGCGGCCGTGTCGCCCGCGTACTGGCGCACGCTGGGCAATCGATTATCCGCACGCCTACCATTGCCGCCCTACTCCGCTGAACGGCATGCAGCATTCCTCGCGGGTGAAGTGCTGCGATGAACGCTCGTCGCCTGCTTGTCTCGCTTTTCACCGGCCTCGGCATTGCTGCGCTTGCTTGGCCGTCAGTGCATACGCCCGTTGCGCGCATCGTCTACAACCCTAGCAACAGCGTGCCGCGCGGCTGGTACCGCATCGGCTCGGCGGACTCATTGCACGTCGGTAGCATTGTGCTGGCCCAGCTTCCGGCAGATGCCGCCGCACTGGCTGCGCAGCGCGGCTATCTGCCCGAGCACATCCCGCTGCTCAAGCGTATCGGCGCAATGGAACCACAGCTGGTGTGCATCGACGACCGCATCGCTCGCATCGACGGTGTGGCGGTAGCTCATGTCCGAGCAACAGATGGAAATGGCCGTCCACTGTCGGTCTGGCAGCAATGTCGGCGGCTTCGCAACGGCGAACTGTTCTTGCTCAGCAAGACGAATCCAGCATCGTTTGACAGCCGGTACTTCGGTCCCATTCCTGTCTCCGACGTGATCGGTAGCGCGCAGCCGTTATGGACGTGGAACGCTCCATGAACGTGCAGCGCTGCATGCCGTTCTTCGTGCAGTGTCACTGCACTTCGCTTGCACCACAGCCTGCGGCAGCGGTGCATCACCCGTGCAGACGATCGCACCCTGACCGTCGGGGTCGGTCGCGTCAGCGATCGGAAAAGACGGAGGGCAAGATAAAAGGACGCGGCACTTCGTCGCGTCGAAAGCCTTGTCTGCACGTGGGTTGGCGCGGCACGGGCTGCTTGTCGCGATGTGCCGCGCGCGGCGCGAAGGCTGCGCGAGCATTGAAGATGTTACGTGCTTCGTTCGTCGGGTTGCGCTGTACTGCGCCGGAGTCTGCATCGTGAGTAATCGCGAAGATGATCGTTTTCGGGTACGGCCTGGCACGCCCAAGAACCGCCAGCAGAAGTTCGTTTCGCAGGTGCTGAAGGAGGTGAGCAAGGCCGGTGGCAAGTCGGGGCGCAAGTCAGGGGCGCGGCCTGGTGCACGCCTTGGGCGTGGGCACGTGGCCGCGCGTTTTACCGGCAGCACTGCGCAGCCGGGCTCACGGCGCGTCACCATCAAGACGCGTCTGGTGAACCTCAAGCAGGCCGGGGGGCGCTCTACCACCACGCACCTACGCTACGTCGAGCGTGAAGGTGTGGGCCCGGCCGGTGAGCCAGGCCAAGCCTACGGACCGGCGACAGACAACACCGACCTGGCCGCCTTCGAGGAACGGGGACGAGAAGATAGGCACCAGTTCCGCTTCATTGTCTCGCCGGAGGATGCCGAGCAGCTCGACGAGCTGCGCACCTACACGCGACACCTGATGAGCCGTATGGAGGCCGACCTGGGAACGAACCTGGACTGGGTGGCCGTGAACCACTGGAACACCGACAACCCGCATACCCACGTCGTGCTGCGCGGCAAAGACGACACGGGGAAAGACCTGATCATTTCTAGCAACTACATCTCACACGGCATGCGCGAGCGCGCCTCGGAATTGGCGACCGAATGGCTGGGGCCGCGCACCGAGCTGGAGATCCAGCGTACCTTGCTGCGCGAGGTCGATCAGGAGCGCTGGACCGGCCTGGACCGCACGCTGCAACGCGAAGCAAAGGATGGGCTGAACCATGTGGATCAGCCTGCTCTCGACCCGGAACTGCGGCAGCAGCGCGTGCTGCTGGTGGGTCGCTTGCAGCGGCTGCAACGCATGGGATTGGCGAGCGAGCAGCAGCCCGGCGTCTGGGTGGTTCACGCCGATACCGAACCCGTCTTGCGAGCGATGGGCGAACGCGGCGACATCATCCGCACCATGCTGCGGGCCATGGGCGGTGCGCAGCGCGACCTGGCCGTGTTTCAGCCAGAAGAAGAAAGCCGTTCCATTATCGGCCGGGTAGCCGGCAAAGGGCTTGCGGACGAGCTGTACGACAAGGGTTATTTGGTGGTCGATGGCATTGATGGCAAGGCGCACTACGTGGCATTGCCTGCCAAGACGGAGCTGGCGCAGTACCCGGTCGGTGCCGTGATCGAAGCACGCGGTTCAGCCGGATTCCGCGCGGCCGACAAGAACATCGTCGCGCTGGCAGTCGACGGCCTCTACCGTACCGATCATCACCTCGCCGTTGCCAAGTCGCGGGCTCAATCCCAGTCAACAGTCGAACGCGATCCGCACGAGGTGGTCAATGCCCATGTCCGGCGTTTGGAAGCACTGCGGCGGGCGGGCATTATTGAGCGCATCGCCGAGGGCGTCTGGCGCGTGCCAGCAGACCTGCTTGAGCAAGGTCGGCAATA
This sequence comes from Ampullimonas aquatilis, assembly GCF_049675895.1. Classification (GTDB taxonomy): domain Bacteria; phylum Pseudomonadota; class Gammaproteobacteria; order Burkholderiales; family Burkholderiaceae_D; genus Ampullimonas; species Ampullimonas aquatilis. The sequence goes on from NZ_CP183834.1 coordinate 1,834,517, forward strand.
CGACAGGCAGCGGCTGGGTGGCGTATCGGTGGAACTACGTTCGCACTTGCCTATTGAGCGCCAGACTCGTGTGACCGGCGCGACCTGGCTGGACCAGCAATTGATCGGTGGCGCCAGCGGTATCGCTGACAGCGGTTTCGGCAGTGAAGTGCGGGAAGCACTGCGGCGGCGCTCGGATTTTCTGATCGAACAGGGGTTGGGTGAGCAACGCGGACAGCGCGTGATCCTGGCGCGCAACCTGCTCGCAACTTTGCGCAGCCGGGAACTGGCGAATGCTGCGCAGGACATGGCGGCGGAGACCGGATTGCAATATCGGCCCACGATCGATGGCGAGCGGATCAGCGGTGTCTATCGCCGCAGCGTGATGCTCGCCAGTGGGCGCTTCGCCATGCTGGACGATGGCATCGGGTTCAGCCTGGTGCCATGGAAGCCGGTGATCGATCAGCGGCTTGGACAGTCGATAGTTGCAACGGTAAGAGGTGGCAGTGTGTCGTGGGAGATTGGACGGCAGCGTGGCCCCTCTGTCTGATTAATGTTTGCCCATCTGAACTTCGCTAACGAGCTATATATGACAGCTGGACGTGGTTGTTTACGAAGCACCCAAACCATATTTCTGAAGGCCAGCCACCATAAACCGTAGTGCTCTAAGCGTTTGCGTCAACGCCCGAGTACTGCGAGCGACTGCGTCCGCCGACGGTGAATATGTTCTGCGCTAGGTTCTGGAGGGCGAGGGTTTATGTCAGAAGGCAGTTAACGGTTACGCAGTGAGCCACCGATGGCCTGAGCCGGTGCAGCGTTCGCACCGGCGGTTAGGCGTTACTTTTCTCATGTTTCGTCAGAGTTTTTTGGTTGAAATACAAGGAATAGTTCTTGGGTCGGATTTAACTTTTCAATCTCTAGCGGTCACAGTAACCGGCTATCCGAACGCCGTTGGATCAAGGCCCTCTACTATGACGACCGACCCTCCATCCGTGAGTTCGTTGATGCGAAGCATTCGGAGTGGCGTGTAGGCAGCTGAATTGTAAAATTCAGTGGCCTTTGCTTTGCTAGGAAAACGAATGACCACAGTCCAATTGCAATCCCACTGACCTTCTAATACGTCTGTAGCGGCTGATGCAACTTGGACTTCGGCTCCTATCTCGTTGAGCTGCACGATCGCGGGCATACCATAACGCTGCATGTATTCTTCTGTGTTCTTTACACGTAGCGTTGCAATCAGATATCCATTGATGGTTGGCGAGTTCAATATCATCTCCTTATTAGACTTTCGACGCTATTTACTGAAAATATGTTGCCATGACGCATGCGGTCTGCACCATGGGGCTATCCCCGCCAGGGAGCGGGAAGGCCAGCATTACTAACAGGCAAAGCATGTCTACGCAATCGCCCGCACCACCCCACCGTCAACTCGCAGCGCCGCCCCGGTCGTTGCCGACGCCCGTGCACTACAGACATACACAATCATCGCCGCTACCTCGTCTGGTGTTGTGAATCGCTGGAGCACTGAGGAAGGGCGAGCCGTCGCGAAGAACTCCCGTTCCACGGTGGCGACGTCAATGCCGCGGCTCGCCGCCATCTGCGCAACGAATCCGCCAACGCCTTCCGAGGTGGTGGGCCCGGGCAGTACGCTGTTGACCGTGACACCGGTACCGGCGAGCGTCTCGGCGAGCCCGCGCGCCACGGCGAGTTGTGCGGTCTTGGTCACACCGTAGTGGACCATCTCAGTTGGAATCTGAAGGGCCGATTCGCTCGAAACAAAGACGATCCGCCCCCAGTTGCGCGATCGCATTCCGCGCACATAGTGACGCGAGAGCCGGACGCCGCTGAGGACGTTGGTTTCGAAGAAACGAAGCCAATCGTCATCCGCAATATCTTCGAACGATTTCTGCTCGAAGATGCCGAGGTTGTTGACCAACACATCCACCTCCGGCAGTTGGCCAACCAAGGCCTCGCAGCCTTTGCTGCTGCTCAGATCGGCTGCGATCCCGGCAATGGTCGCTCCGGGAAAGTCACGTCGTAGCTCATTCATCGCGCTGTCGACGCGCGCCTGAGTCCGACCGTTCACAGTGACGTCAGCACCTTCTGCAGCCAGCGCACGTGCTGTTGCGAATCCGATCCCGACCGTTGATCCCGTCACGAGCGCCCGTTTTCCCTTCAGTCCTAGATCCACGATAGCTCTCCCACTCGATTATTACAATGGCCTTGTAAGCCTTGCCATTATTGGGTTTCATCAGATTTACCCCTCTCAATACCGTCACCGATACCGTCTCCAGAAGAATACTTAGTGTTCATGCGGGTTTCCGGGCGATGACGAAAAACTGATCTCGTACTGACTATTCAAGACTATTGGTTCTGAAACCGCTCTCAAGCGTTGAAATAGTAGCCGACAGCAGATCAAGCGCACGTGAATACCGACGAGATTTTCACCCCGCTGATACCGTCACGAATGCCAAAACGGATAGTGCAGTCCGTACGCTGCTCCAATCCCGCCAATGAATCCGCCACTGATAATACTGCAATGGCGACACGATTAATCTCGGGCGTTTCGGTGCAGGCAATATGGAAGCAACCGGCCACTATGCTGCCGGTTAGGCAGGCCCGACAACGGCCAGACCGTCGTGTCCCGCGATCTGCTGGAGGCCACCGACTGGCGGCGCGTTCCGGAGGCTTTCCAGCCTCGCAAGTAACGATCATGTCATCACTTTCCGCGCTGCCAGTTTTGCCTCAAGCAGACGATAGGCCAGCTTCTCATCGAGCTTCGGGAGGTTCGGTTCGTACTGCAAGAGATCAGCCAGCACCGGCGTCACAACATCGAACAGCGCCGACAGCAGCGCTTCGCCGACTGCACGCGGCTCTGCAAGATCCTCCAGCAGCCCCGACATTTCGCCGTGGGCGAGCTTGTTGCGGCCTTCTCGATAGACCTTGTGGACGGCGGTATCCACCGTGAGCGCGCCCTCGGGCACGGTCTCCCCCTCAGGCCTGAGCGCAGTCTCGGCGAAGCTTTTCATATCGTTCGCCTTGCCGCCTGCGCCCGATAGCCCGTCAGCGGCACAGCCATAGTTGACCACTGCCATGAAGTCGGAAGCCTCGCGACGAGCTTCACCGACCCAGTACAGCGCATTGGCCCAGCGTTCGACGAGATGCAGCGCATGTCCGCTTCGCCGTCCATCGACGTAGTGCTGCAAGATGCACCCGGCGGCATCCAGGAAGGATTGCTCGCCCGCCATCTTGGCAGCCAGCGCACCCGGACGTCCGCCAAGGCCAGGCATCTGTACGCTCGACCCACGCAATATCCGGCCGTCCAGCGTGGTCGCGAACCGGTCCTCTACAAAAAGATGCTGCCGGCCGGCTTTCGTAAATCGTCGCGCATCCTCGACCTGGAACCTCAGTCCGATTGCGTCAATCGCAAGTCCCACCACCACCGACGCTTTGAAATGAGACCGCGCATGCTCATGCCCTTCCATCCGGATGGTCGCTACCCAGCTGTAATGGCGCAGCGTACGCAGAACGTCCAACGCATGCGACGCACGGCGGCCACCCTCGGTGGCAGCTGATCGAGTGGTCAACTCCTCCATGTCCAGTTCACGGGCCTCGAACTGGCGGATGAGCTCGCGGACCTCCGAGTCCTTGACAAAGGAATCGAGCCACTCCGCTCTCGGCAGGAACCGCACTGGCCCCACGGCGAATGCCGGCACAGCCTGATCAGAGTGAAACAGATGGCAAGGGATATGCCGGTCGACGTCGGGACTCGCGCTGGCGGCCAGTTGCTGCAAGCGCGCTTGGTAGTCGTCGGCGAGCACAGCATAAAAATCGTCACCGAGCAGCACGTCGTGCTCATTCTGGCCGTCCGGTACTGTTGGAAGGCGCGATTGGCAGTCGCGAAGCGTGTCCCCGATGGCCTGGAACGAGAGATTCATGAAGGCCTCCCGATCAATCGTCTGGCGCAGGGCTTCGCGTGATTTCCAGTTTTGCTGTGACAGCAAGTGAGCCGCGTCCACGCCGACTTGCGTGACCGGATACTGACCGCCTTGCGACACCGGAATGGCAAGTGGAACCAATGGGTTCGCGCTGAGGGCATGCCATTGAGCAAAGGTCATCGCCTTCGCCTTGATCACGTCCTCGACGATCGTCTCCATGAGCTTTCCAGCGGGCGTCTCTGTTGCACCGCCCGAGCTTGCAAACTTGTTCTCTCTTGCCATTTTCCCTTCCTACTTAGCCCAATATGGGGCTGGCGCTACACACAACCAGCTTCATTGATCCGCGGGTCATGGCCACATATAAGTGCTGTGCGCTCATGCCCTCCGTATTCAGCACCACCGCCACTTCCGCCTCCAGCCCTTTGAGCAGCAGCGTGCTGCCGACTGCACGCTTGGGCAACGGGCGGCCCAACAATCGGTTCTCTTCGCGCACGCGCCTAGCAGCCTCCGCAAGCGGGACGTTTCCTGCCGAAGCGCCACGCAGCGCCTTGAGCACGCCGTAAAGAATGGCGGGCCGATGCACGCGCACGTTCGGCATCTCACGCAGCTCTGACAGCAGTGTTGCGGCTGCGGCGATGCAGGGGGCGCGCTGGAACGCCAAGGCACAGCTCTCCGCTGCGGACGGCGGATTCCTTGCGGTTCCTCGGGCCAACGACTCCAGACGCCGTGTCAGCTCTGCGACACCCACGTTGGTCATGACGCTTTGCGCCAGCGCAAGCAACTGCCCCATGGCCCCCGCAGACGCAACATCGAAACTATTACCGAAGGCGATGAGGTCTTGCAAATCAACTGCCTCAACGGTCGAGGCCCCTGGCGTCTGGCTTGCAAAGTTCTGCTGGCTCGAACGGTTACGGCTGTCCGCGATGATCAGCACGCGCCCGTCGGCGGTGGGCGGCAGCGTCCGCGCGGCAGCCAGTCGCTGCGGGTGGTCGTTGGGCGGGATGGTCTGAACCCACGTCACATGTGCTGGTGGCCCGGTGCGCAGATCCACCGACTGACCAGCCACCAACAGGCGGCGAACCTCCAGCAGCCATTGTCCGAGTGCTTCCGCACCGGCACTGCGCCACCGCCACGGTGTGGCCAGTTCCGCCACGACCGGGAAATGCGCGCACACTTGCTGCTCCCAGTTGGCCAACGCGTTGCCACCGAACCCGAAGATGCCCTGCATCGGATCGCCAAGCACGCAGGCCGGCAGAATCAGCGAGAGAAAGTAGATGAGATAGTGCTGAGGCACCGAACAGTCCTGGTACTCGTCAACAATGAGGTGCGTGTAGGACGCTTTCAGAACCTCGCTGACGTGCCCGGCCTGCAACAGCTTCCAGGCGAATTCGCGGATCGCCGGGTAGTCTCGCGCCGGCGTGGCGAGCCGCAGGATGTCCGGGTCGTGACCGCTGCGACCCGGAAAGCTCGCAATCAACCGAATGGCCCAGCCGTCGATGGTGCTCAATCGATAGGCACTGTGCGGCACACCGGCACGGTCCAGCCGGCCACGAAGTGCCGCCACGCCAGCATTCGTGTGCGTGAGCACGAGGATGGGTTTGCGACCTCGGTGAGCGGCCAGGGCGTGGGCGATCAACTGTGTCTTGCCGCACCCGGCCGGTGCCGTAACGGTACCGCGGGCAATCGCGCGCAGGTCGATTTCAGCGGGGCCCATGGGCAGCCCACGCAGATACCTGGTCCACCAGCGCCTTGAAGCCTGGATCGCATAGCGGCAAGTCCGGCGCCACGATGGTCCGTGCTACGTCCTCCATCCAAGAGATGGACTTGAACCAACCGGCCTTGCGTATGCGCGCCGCCTGCCCGAGCATGGCTCGGCTTGGCACTGACAGCGCTTGCGTGTTCTGGATTTCGTCCCAGACGGCCTGAACGGTCAGCGTGTTGTTAGAGACGGTGCGCAGGTGTTCGTGAATCAGGTCGCCATGCAGGTCGTGGGCATATTTGATCAAGTGCTGGCAGGCCACCGGCGTGAGGCTGCCAAAAAGTTCGTCCTCCAATGCGCGTCCTGCGCGGTAGGCGACGACCGCGCCACCGGCCTGCAGAAATGCCTGTTCGATGGCAGGCGTGGGATTCTTATCGTCATCCCGCACCACCATCACCCTGTAGCCTAATGACTGGAAGGCGGCCGCGCGGGCATAGGGGCGTTCGGGCTCGCCACCGCCACAATCGACCATGGCAATGCCCTGTGCTGCCAGGGACACGCCGCCGTGTTCGACCCGGTGCAAATCCAGGCCACGCAGGAGTCCGATCTCGCTGGCCCCTTCGCACACGATCACGGAGCCAGCCAGAAAGGCCTCGGGATAGAGGCGAATGGTGCTTTGGGTGTCGTTATCGGTGCCCACCATGCGGGCCTCGTGGCGATGGAGACTGCGGCGCAGTACGAAGAGCTGGCCGCCCGACAGCTCCCTGAGCGCCACTGGCGAATGCGTAGTGAGAAACGCCTGCAGCGGGGCCGCTTCCTTCGCTCCGAGAGAGCCGAGAAACCGAGCAATGCGGTGCGGCTCAAGGCCGTACTCCAGTTCGTCCGAAAGGACGATCGACGCTTGGCTGGCCGCCTTACGCTGTAGACCAGCGACCAACAGGCGCGTGGACCCGACCCCGAGACTGCGAAGCGGGATGCCGCCCTCGTTGTGCAGGGAGATGGTCCCGCCTCCGAACGACACGGAATGCGAGTCGAGCAGTGCTCTCGCCTTCGCGCCGATGTGGACGCCGAGTTCCTGCGCGGTCGCAGCGACGATCCCCAGCGCTTCTCCCAATTGCAGCTCGGCCTGATCGCCAAAGGTGCCGCGCGCATCCCGCGCAGCCTTCACGAGGGCTGCCGAGGCATCAGCGCGCTCCTCCGAGATGCGGTTCAGGACCGAGCCTCGCTGCCAGCCCAAGTTGTAGTCAGCGAGCGCGCCGATCCGCGTCGGCGCCAGGGCCAGACGGTCCTTCCACGCGAGTGTCTTCACCAGACCTTGCTGGGAAGCGCGGTCGGAGATGAGAGTCCAGGATGGCTCCAGGTCGCTGGCGACGGTCAGATTGAGGCAGAGAACCACCTCTGCACCGGCGGACGGCTCGTCTTCGACGATGCCCGTGGCGGCGTGATAGCCGCGCAGAAACGCACCGAAGCTTTCCAGCGCACTCATGCTGTCATCCAGCGCGCCCAGCGTCAGCGTGATGCTGATTGGAGCGGTGATGTCCAGGCCGAAGAAGTCAGCGTCGGAAATCTGGACATTGCGCCTAGCGCCCATGCACAGATCGACCGCATCCAGCACCGTGGATTTTCCGCTATCGCCCGTGCCGATCAGACAATTGATGCCAGGCGATGGACACCACACCAGTTGCTTGATGCCACGGAAGTTGGCGATCTCGATCTTTCTTATTCTTGCCATTGGGTGCCCCTGTGATGATGCGGCCTGTTCCGCTTAAGAAAGTCCTGGTGCAGAAGCACATTGCGAAGTGTTCGATTCTTTGCGCTGCCTGCATTCTTTCGCAGGACATCGCCTGAGTTCCAATGGCCCACGGTCATATCGATAACCACCGATGCAACTGACGCGACTCAGGTCTTCGGAGCGTCTTTCGCTTCATAGATCCGCCGGGCTAGAAGGCTGGCGAAAATCAGATACTGCGCGGCCTTCTCCGGGTCGAGATCATGATTTAGCGAATGAGCCTTGGGATTGCGAATGCCAAGGTAAGCTCCGACCAAAATTTGCATGAACCCCTTCTGGTCATTTTTTCCCGACTCCGTGTCGAGTTCGCTGAGGATCAGGTGCGGCTTTTCCAAGCTCAACACTTGTGTCGCTAGAGCCGCGCCGTCGAGATCCAGGCCGGTGCGCTCTCGCATCAGATCAAAGATTGCAACGACGGAGTTCAACACGGCATCGCGGTAGTGTCCGTCCACATAGTGCTGGAAGGCATGCGCGAAGATAACCGGATGCAGCAGTTCCTCGAAGCCTATGCTCGGTTTGGTGCCCGTCGCGTCGCGCACATGCGCTTCTGCCCTCACCTCAACCTGGGGTAGATCGCGCGCAAGGATGTCGTCGTAATCATTAGCGTCGCCAAATCCGATATGCCTCCCAAGATTTCCCATGTCTTGCTCAGGGAACCCTGCGCCGGTCCACAGCTTGCGCAGCAGTTGATAGTCGGCTTTCAAATAGCCATTAATCAACTTGGCCCCTGCTTTATCGTCGCTCGCAAGGAGGCCTTGTGCATCGATTGCTTTCTGACGCATTGCCCGAAACAGGGCATTTACCTCCAGGTACCATTCAAGCATTGCGTCTCTCCCAGGTTGACTTCCTACTTCTTTCGCAGCATCAACTGGATCATCGCGAACAGGCGGTGGAACAGGTAGTCGACCTGATCCACATCGATCACCGGCACCTGGCTGATCTCCGAATGCCGTATGAGGTGACTGTTTCCAATGGAGTTCAGTTCTGTCGCTTCTGTCTCCAGTCTCTCCCGCAGCGACGGCACAGAAGTCACCGCGTCGAGGATGATCTTGACCGACCGTTTCTTATCGCTCGGGTCAGCGAGTGATTTGAGACGCTCCCATGCGTCCCACAACCGCTCCAGCGCTTCGCGACGCACCAATGGATTGCAGTCCGAAAACTTGGCCCGGCACTCGTCCAGCATGTTATCGAGCGTGCGATCCCCCGTATTGAAGAGCGTTCGTTTCAGCTCTTCGCCAAGCACAGGCGGGAGCACTCGTTCAATTCGACCATTGGGCAGCATCTCGAACGCAACCCCGTTGCGCGCGAATATGCGATTGACGGTCGCGCGGAAGTCCTCCTGCCCAGCTTCCTGGTCGAAGGTCAGGTGGTGATGACTGAAGAAGTCGTGATACTTCCCGGAGATCGGCTTTGCCACTGATGTGTGAACGAACTCGATGAAGTCCAAGACGAGCAAGGTGTCCGGCGCGAACGGCTGGCGCTCAGCAAAGTAGCCCTCCCCGTCAATGGAGACGGTCTCCAACGGCCAAGCCAGACCCGGCATTTCTGCGCTTACGGAAGCCGCCAACGCGTCCGCATCGCCGCCGCAAGTGGCTTGTCCATCCGGGCAGCGTTCGGGAAAACGCAGGCCGAATGCGCCGCTATTGATCAAGGCCTGTACCGTTGCCACGAGGCCCGCCCAGACCGTGGGCAAAATCTCCTGCTCGGTGCGTGTGCGTGGACCGTTCTGACGATCGCTGAAGTAGTCGATCATCACGTTGACTCCGTTCGTGGCCACACCACGATCGTGGCGACGCGTCTTTTCAATAATTTCATCTCCCTGGGCAGAACTAACGTGTTCATGCTTGAGGCCTCAACAGCGACGCGCTATTTGGACTCCTTTGGTCGGTGAGGTTCATTAAGGTCACCACCAGTGGCGCCATGGGGCCTTCTAGCAAAGTCCGTGTTGGCAATTCAGAATGCATTATTCTAATGAACTTTTGGTCGACCTTCGTGTAGACACGTCGTCCAACGAGGTTTATCCACCGTCATGGCAATGCGCTTTCTTCAACCGCTTCCGCTACGGCGGATAAACGCTATTTCTAGAACAACTGCTGTACTTTGGTACCCGCCTTTCATTAGGTGACGGGCCGAAGGTCAGCATTGGGGCAAGTTGCTGTCACTGGCGGGTATTACATTTCATGTGGCGCTTTTGACGGCATTCTGGGTGGCAGCCTTGGCACCATTATCGGTGCTGGGACACAGTAAATCACGCGAGCCGCCCGAAATGCGTACTTTACGGTCGCATTTCAGTCACAGGCCCCGTCCCTCCATTGCTACGATCACGATGTCGCAAAATGGAGTCTGAAATGAGCCACGTCACCACAAAAAATAGCCTGGAGATTCTGTCCCTGCGCTACGGCGGTTCTCTGCTTCCACTCTCCATGGCTGCTCGCGAAATCGGCATCAACCTCCGAACGGCACACAATCAGATCAGCAAGGGAATATTCCCCGTTCCAACCATTCTGCAAGCTCGGCGGCGCTATGTTCATGTCGAGGACCTGGCTGGGTACATCGATCTATTACGGCGCACTGGCGGAACGGAGAGCCATCTCCCCATGAAGGTGACACAGACGAATGGATGCACGGAAAAGCTGGAAATTCAAACCAACCATGCCTGACTGTACGTCCCCGTGCGGTCCAATCCACCTGCGGCCACTGGACATTTGCGACATTCCACTATACTTATGACAAACAACAGGAGGAGCCATGGTCATTCTCGAATCGTGCCCATTTTGCGGAAGTCAGCATGTTGAATCCAGCGAAGTAGATATCAACGGATGGATGGTTGAGTGCATGGATTGTCATGTGACCGGGCCTATCGGTCGAACCGAGGCTTTATCTGTTGCTGCATGGAATAGGCGCCACCTGAAAGCACCTGTCGATTCGCAATCCGTTGCGACCGCCGCCTGATACCTCCCGACAGGAATCAGGAAAGCTTGGTCAGACGTTCTGCTACCGACGGGTCGAATTCCTTCCTGGTTAGCAGTTCTCCAATCGTCGATTGTCGAGACTTGATCGCATCGGCGACGAACCCTCGTCGCTCTTCAATGACGGGCAGCACTTTCTCTCTCAGAAAATCTCGCTCGACCGGCAACAGCCGTTCGTCTCCGATGATTTTGGAGATGGCTTCCGGCAGGTCTGCGCTCATCCGCGACAAGACGCCGCGAACCAGCCTTGGCGCTACACCGGCCTCATAGGCCATCGCATCCCAGTGCGGCCCCTCAACCCAGCCAGGCTTGTTCTCCCCGGCGATGGACATGGACATGGTCTGCCTTGGCAGATACGCCTCTACGCAGAGCATGTCGTAGAACGGAGCCACCGCCGCTTTCTGCCCCCGCATCAGGAAAGCAATGTTCTTGGCGTGAGCGTCCAGGTTGCCGATCAAATAATTGAAGGCAACCCACTGGACAACTGCATTGGCAGCCACGATTGGGCGATCGATGAACGTGCCTCGAAGAACTCCAAACAAGTGATGCAAACCCAGGCCGCCCTCGCTCTCGTATTTTTTTGAAGGCGCCACACCCAACGCCTGGCACAGGTCTATCTGATGAAGCCGCCCGAATGCCCTGCCAGCCGCCTTCTCCGGGCTCTTATCCAATGGCGCCCGGTCAAACCGTTCGATGACATAAAGTGGCTCGGGGAGATGCAGTAACCCAACCGCAGGTACCGGAACCTTCAGCTCATGGGCGAGGCGCATGCAGAAAAATTCGTTCGCTGGGCAGTGAGGAAAATCCGCGCTGGCGTTCTCTGGCTTGACGATATGGGTCGATGGCGCCGAACCTTCGGGCAGGAACATTGCGCCATGGGCGTCGATTCGCAGCCCCAGTTTCTCCTGGGCACCTGCCAGCGACATGCGGATTTCCTCCCATGACGCCATCAGAGGGAGATTGCGCGACCTGGATTCCTCAATCTTTTCCTGTAGCGCCTCTCGCGCGAGTGGAACCAGAATTTCCCCTATCGCCGCATCGAACCCTTCGGGGATCAGCGAAAGCGCACCTGCGGTGTCCTGTCCGTGTCGAATCAGAAGCGCCCACGTATCTCGGGGGTCGATTCTGTCCCGAAAGGCGATCAGGTCTCGCAGTCGGCCTTCGGGCAACAGGTTCTCGAAGAACCACTCAACCGGCTTGGCGTCCGCAGTGTCTTCGAATTTTCGGGTGGCGATCGGAAAATTGGGCGAGAGTGCATAATCCTTCCACTCAGCCGCGTAGCCGAACTTCCACCGCCCATTTTCAATTTCAATGGTTCCAACTGGAATCCCATTGGCCGAGACAATCAAAGCGCTCATGCCGCTTCACCCGGCAATCTCAGCCTGACGTCAATACCGAACCGGCTGCAGACGGACAGAACTTTTCCGATCTGGGCTGTCGGCTTCCCTTGCTCCAGACCATTAAGAAATGGCAGACTGACGTTGCATAGCGCAGCGGCATCGCGTTGAGTCAGTCCAGATTCCTTGCGAACAGCCCGAAGAATCTCTCCGAGCTCGACGACAGAGGAGATACCAACTTCCCTGTTTGCCATAGATTCCCCGAAAAAGATAAACGATCGTTGAATTTTGCCCTGCATTAGTCCTTAATGCAAGAAAAACTAAACGATCGTTAATTATTGATGCCGCTCCTTTTCCGGTGACGGCACAACCCTGACGGCTTACTTCTTTTTGGCTTTGCCGGCGACTTCCTGTTTGAAGGTGGCGCCCGCAGAGAACTTCGGCACCGTCGTTGCAGCGATCTTGATTTTCTCGCCGGTTTTCGGATTCTTGCCTTCGCGAGCCGCACGCGCTGCCGACTTGAATGTACCAAAGCCCACCAGCGTCACCGAATCACCCTTGGCGACAGCGGTCACAATTTCTTCGACCAGTACATCCACGGCACGACCAGCGGCCGCCTTGGAAAGCTCAGCCTTTGTTGCCAACGCTTCGACCAGCTCGGATTTGTTCATCAAGGTGCTCCCTATGGTTTATCAATAAAAACTGGATTCTCTCACTATTGCGAAGGCACATCGCGGGACAGCGCCCGTGATGCCGCGTCGAGATCAATGCCCTCAGTCGGCGGACGTCCATCACGGCACAGATTCAGTTCATAGCGGACTGCAAAAGGGATTTGCTGACCATTGGTCGTGGGAACGCCGTCTTGCAACAAAGTGGCCTCCAATCGAGCACACCCCGCAGCAGAGAAGTGCCTGATGGTCCTGACCTGAACCCGTACCGGCAACGATGAACGTGTCTGCGCCTTGAAAAAGTCGGCCATCGGGCCGCTCAATTCGCCATCGGATCGGCCGCTTGACGCATCGATGGCAGTCAGAAGATATTGCTTTAATTCGGTCGCGAGGATCTCCTCACTCGATAACAGAGCAAAGAAACAAAGTGCCATTGCGAGTGCCCGGTATCGTTTCATCGGTTGTAGTAGCTGTTTACGCGCTGCTGGACGGTGCCTTGCACGTTCTGACCGAAGGAGCTCGCACTGGGAATGCGAACGCTGGACGATATTTCCTGGATGAATTCGCTCATATCTATCCGGGAAAAGTCCAAGCGCTCGAACTCAGCCGTGGTGAAGCCTGAGCAATCCGGGTTCTCGCCGCTCCCCCAGCTTTTGCCGACCTGGCTCCTGCCCTGCTCATTGATGATCCGGGCCAGGCGGGAGTTGAAACAGCAGTAGGACTGAGTCTGTTCAATACAGGTCCGGATAATGGGCACCCGAGCCGAACAGTACGATCCGACATGCACGCAAAGGTTGGCCTCCCGATGCATCGCGAGAAGCTGTTCAGATTGCTCGCAGGAAAGCAGTTCCGACAATAGTTGCAGCGCGATGGCCGCCGCCATGGAATAGGGATCGAAGTACAGGTTGAAGCTCCCCAAGGACCCGAGCGAATAAATCGGTCCGCCCAGCAGCCCACTGCTCACCACCCCCGTCGAAAATGTCAGACCGTAGAAGGTGAAAGACGGCTGAAAATTCGTCGGCGTGAAGAGTACCTCGGAGGAAATCATGGCCTGCGCACCGGCTTCGACATAGCTGGTGAATTCCGGGTACATGAAGTCGAACATGTACTTGCTGCCGGCGTTGATGGCGAGCTGGCCACCAATCATCACACCCTGCATGGTGGCTGCCATCAGGTTGTGATTGCTCCTGGCCGCACCACCACCGCCTTTCTTGCAGCAGTCGACCAGACCGAAGAGTTTCTTCCGGCATCGCTCGCCCGTACCCTTGAACAGGCGTTGATCGGCACCATAAACCCCGGCCTCGCGGGCTGCCTCCATGGAGGCCATGGCTTTGCCGAAATCCTGATCCGCAGGATTGCTGGTGTCAAAACAGTTGGCGCCACCTTGGCAAAATGACCGCTGGTCGCACACGGTGCGCTGGCTCTGGGTTGCTGGCGACGCCGGGCAAGAATACGTCCGCTCGCTCATGTCGCACCCACCCGATGGCAAGGGATCAACACACTGCGAGGACACTGGCGTGCACCCGCGATCGATCAAGGGCTGACAATCGTTTGTCAGGGTGCTGCCGGCACAGGTGTAGTCCTCAGATCTCGTCCAGCAGGAATCTCCGGAGCTTTGTGCCCCAGTCGGCAAGGGAGAGACCGTCGAAAGGCACACTTGCAAGCCATTGATGGTTTTGCACGGTGTGCTGTCGGTACAAGTAGTCGCCGCATGCACGCAGTTGCTACTGTTGGCGAGCGAGGCGCATTGACTGGTATCGAGCGTGTTGGATCGGATGGTGTAGGACGTGTTGAGTTCAACCACGGTCGGCGTACCGGTCGATGCCGTGACATTGGTGCACTGGTAGCGACGGGTATATTGGTTGCAGGAGCCATCAAACGCCGAGCTGTCGCAGGTCGAGCTGACCAAGGCGCACCCTTGCGTCGCCTTGATAGCTGCGCAATAGTCGACATGGTTCTCGGCGATGCAGGAATAGTCGTCCTGGTAGCTCCAACAGGTTGCCGTGGAATTCAGTCCGCCCGCGGGCGGTGTGACACCGGCCAGGCAGACGGTCGCCCCACTGGAATCGAGTTTGCAAGGGGTGGAATCCACGCAGGCATGCGACGCCAGGCGGCATCGCGAGTTTTGCGCATAGCTGCTGCACTGACTGGTATTCGCCGTATCCGTGACCAGTGAATAGGTGTTGTCGAGACGTACTGTATTGGTGGGCGTGCCCTGGTTGTTTCCGCACCGGAACGTCTTGGTGTAGGTATTGCAAGTGCCATTGAATGCCGTATCGCTACACACCGAGCTGGTCTGCCCACAGCCTGCGGCCGTCAAAGCTGAACAGTAGTCGATCGAGTTCGGCTTGATGCAGGTGTAGGTATCCTGATACTCCCAGCAGCCACCGACATCCGTCAGCGTCACCACGACTCCCGATATCGTCTTGCTTGCGGTGCTATCCACGCAGCTCGAACTTTCCAGCCTGCAATCGCCCGCGTACGCATACCCGCCGACAACGAGCAAAACCACCAGCACGCATCGGATGGCCTTTCTCATCTTGCCCGCTGCTGCAAGGTGGCGCACTCATTCGATGTCCAGCTGCCGACCGTCTTCGACATGGGGAGTTGCAAGGCAGCCCCAGTACCCGTTCCACCCGAGGAGTTACATCCGGAACTCACATTCCGCATGGACGGCGTGCAGGTCGTCGAGTTGCAGCTGACGCTGAAGTAGACGTACAGGTTGCAACCGAAACCGAGATTGCTGACGTAGTAATCGGTGACGGATTGGCCTGGGGCAACCGCCACCGGAAACTGGCCATAGCTGCCATCCCACGGATAGCCGATCCAGTTGTAGTCGTAGCGATTGACACCGTCGTAGGAACGGTATGGTTCGACGACATAGGAGTGGCCATCACTTCCGCAGAAAATGTTCATGGCCATATAGGGATCGACACACCAGCTGCAGTCCATGAATGCGGTTCGGCCCAGCCATGCCCCGGGCGTGCATTGACCGAAACCAACTGTCGCCGAGACGCCGCGGCGACAACTCAAGGTCTCGTAGCCTTGAACGGTCTGGTTGCACTGGTAGTTGTAGGCGGTGTTCACCGAAATCTGCCGACCGATGAAACACGTTGCGTTGCTCAGCGTCTGCATCTGCTCGACGCACTGGTAAAGGTGATACTGATCGACCGTGATCTGGCGCGCGGTCGTGCACAAATTGCTGGTCACCGGCCGATACTCGGTGCAGATTTCCGTCGTAAAAGTCGCGGGGGTCGTATCCGTCACCACCCGGCAGGATTCCGTGCTCGAACCCACGTTGATTCCGGTGAATTGCAGCGCGGGATTGCTGGCGATCGAGTTGGCGCGACTGATCAGAGGATCCGTGGCCCGGTCGATCGAGAAAGCGGGCCTGACGCTGGGATTCCGGGCAACGAAATTGACGGCATCGCACTCCTGCCGTCGATAGGCGTCCGCATCTGGAGCCTGGCTGGAACAATCCGTCACCTTGGCAACCCCGGGGCCGGAAAGCTGCCCCATTCCCCCTTGGAAATACTGGGTCTGGCTGGCGCTCTGGCCATAGCCCGGAATAATGGTTGTCGCATTACCGGTGCCGATTCCCTGAAATGCGCCGCCCACCGCTCCTGACCCGAGCGACCTTCCATCGCCAAAGGCGGTGCTGGCGTCATAACCCTGAGCAAATACCGACGTTATTCCGCTGACGAGATAGAGTAGCCAGAGGAATCTCATGGCATGCGGCCCGCCAGCCTGACCGAGAACCGTCGAGCCGCATCGGCCCAAGTCGGTGCCTGACGCTCGATGAGATCAAGGGCGTAGTCCTGGGTGACATCGCCGTCGACCTTGATGTAACTCGTCGGGGCCGCGCAGCCATCCGTGCCAATCCGGGTTGCCTGGCTTGGTTTGGCCAGAACCAGCGCCGGGACCTGCGTCACCTTGAATTGGGTGAACGCCGGTGGGTGGATGATGGCAGTGACGTTTCGCTTGCCGATCAGCTTGGCAATTTCCTCTCCCATCCGTGCCATCGAATCGCCTTTGAAACCACGTAAAACCAGGACCGCACCCGACTTTTCCGACTGGATGACGATTCGCTCCAGAGATTCCCGAGGCATCGAGAAGGACACAAAAATCATCAACTCCGGCGAGTCTGATGCGTTCGGCCGATTGCTTGCGGCCGGAAACTGGCGGTAGCCTTCGGCGATCTTGGCAATATCGGCCTGCTTTGCCTCTGGCTTGGGCAAGGACTCGACCTTGGGGACTGAAGGCGCACCGAAGTCCTTGGGCAGCTTGCCGGAGCCAAGTGCTTCCTCCATGCGCTGCCTGGCCAGTCGCATGTCGTAATCAGTCGGTAACGCTGCCTGTCCCCAGGCTTGAGTAGCCATGCAAACCCAAAGGCATATGGCGACGGGAAAGGTGCGCGTAGAGCCGTTCATGGCGTCAGAAGGCTCCCTGGCAGCAGTTGCGCTTGCGGAACACCATGTAGGCGAAGTCTTCGCCCTCAAACGGATATTCCTTTCCGGCACCCCACAAGATCGTCGAACGCCCCAAGGGCTGGCAGCACTTCCCGGCGATCTTCGCGGTTTGCGGAACCGGGTACAGCATCTGATACTTGTAGCCGGTCTTGTCCATGATCGGCTGCGGGTAGTAACCGCACAAGCCGTCCTCGCCGGAGGCGGCCCACATCAGACCTTCGCGGTGCATCTTGGCGATCAGTCGCGTCATTTCCAGGCTGGAAGCCTGTACCCCACCGATATGCGCTTGCACGTTTCCGTTGAGTGGATACAAGCTGCCCTGACATCCGGCACACCAGAACAAGGCGTTCGATGGAAAACCTGCGGTTGCCGAGACACAATCCGCAGCACAGGCGGCTCGTGCCGGGAGATTGCCGAACAAGGCAACATCGGGATTGAAGATGAAGGTCAGTTCGTCGTCGTTCCACATGGGATCGAGTTCGGTGAGGTACGCCACGTCGAATGAACTTTGTTCCAGGCAGGCGTTATCAAAGATCGCTTCGAGCCAGAAAATGATTGGATCGACATACCAATGCACCTGATAAAACGACGATGTCGCGGTGCTGTCCTGGCTGAAGCGGGACCCGCGCGGCGCATCGAAGCCGGGATTGAGTTCGATGCCACCAAGACTGGTCATGCAGAAGGGACGGCGCACCACATCCACGCGCCGCACCGGCTCCCAGAAGCTGACCTTGAAGCCGACACGCAATTGCGATGGACAGAGGCAGACGGGAGATCCACCAGGATTCGGAGTGTCTTCCTGATCGAGGGAAACCAGATCGAGGCCGCCAAATCGGAGCGGCATCAGGCAGCTCCAGCAGATGTCCGTAATCGGATTGGCAAACCGCCCGGTACAGGTTGCCGTAGCAAAGGCTGGGCGCAAGAAAAGCACGCCGAGCACAATGACCGAAACGAATGCGAGGCTACGGGCGGACTTCATCGATCCGCAATCTCTTGCCGTCCTGGCTGACGATCGCCGGCACTTGGCGAATCCCCAGTCGCCGAACCAACGATCCACCTTGGTCGTAATACACCGCCTGCTTCCAGGCCCGCATCAGTTTCAGGGGTTCTCCGGCCACCAGGATCGGTTTGTTCTTCCCGCCCCCCTCGCCCAGCCGAAGCTTGGCAAAGGCCACCTGCCGACTATCACGCCCGTCGAAAAACAGCAGCTTTCGGGTCAAAGAAACATGATCGAACGGATTGATCTTGATGCCGCGAGCGAAAAGCAAGGCGCCTTCCGCGTTGCGAATATCCCGATCCACGGTCAAGGTCGGATCGACATGGTAGGTACGGGGTGCGTCGGTGGCCTTGACGCCAGCAACAACCTTGGGCGCCTCGATGCCGCCGATCACCTTGTCGCGATATTCAGTCTGCTTGCGCGCCAGTTCACCGGATTTTTCCATTTGCTTCAATCGGGCCTGGATGACCTCGATCAAATCCGGTTCCGCGATCTCATAGGTCGGGCCGACGACACCCAATTCCGCAGCGAACGCAGAAAATGTCGTACAGGTGAAAAGCACAAGGAGAATGCGAACCAGAGACCACATAAGGGGCGATTTTGGCTGGGGGGAACACCTCTGGATTTTTGAAATGCGCACTTTTCGGGCGCATTTCGGCTACCTGTTAGCAGCTACGGTCGCTGACGACTCGACGGGGCGCTACGTAGAGGAAACGAACTACGATGTAGGCGTCGGAATTGTCTGGTTGCGAACCCTGGACGGGGAGCATCGCGCGAGGATGCGCTTCCAGCCATTTCTGGCGGTTACGGCTTCGGCAAGAATGTCGAGATACTCCGCACCGTCCACGCGTTCATCGTTGGGCAGCGGGGTTGCAGCCAATTCGCTCAACAAGTCTTGGCGATGTTTTGAATCGCGCCCTAGTTCGAGCAGGCGGCTGTATGCCTCGCAGGCATAGGCAAATGTTTCGCGCTTCCGATACTCAATCTCGAGCAGCCATTCCCGATGCCGTGAATGGGGCAGCCCCAGCGTCTCGCGTTTGCAGTTGTGGAAAACATGAGCGGCTTCATGGAGGACGAAATCGTCGAAGGGATTTGCTGCGCGGAAATAGTCTGTCGAAACGTAGCAGGTCGTTTCGATGCTCAATCCAAGGATCGGTTGAGCCTCAACCGACAGCAATTCCGCTGAGTGGCTGGCCAGATAGAGGTTGGCCAAGTCCCATGCCGTACCGAGCCAAGGCATTTCCCGCAGAACCGGGACGATGTTCCTTGGCGTTAGGAATATCACGGAGCGTTCAAGCATGGCAAGGACGATCGCCTGCTCAATTTTGGGGAAAAGCCCCTTCACCATGCCGCTGAATTTCTGGTGTGTGAACTGGAGAATATCCAGATCGTCGGGAAGCGCAGTGGCAGGGCGATCCTGCGTTCTTGCCAGCACTTCTGCGACCAACGCCTCGCGCATTTCCTTGCTTCCGTTTTGTGATCGGTCGAAGAATCCGCTGCCCGGCCAGGCTTCGAACTTCGGATCGTGGCCCCCGCTCTTCAGGTAGGTTTCGACTTCCTCCGACATGCTCGGATGCGCTACGGACTGCGTTTGGATGCTTTGGCGACGGGACATGCGATCATCTTACGTCAGCAAAAAAACGGGATTGGCTCTGCGACATCTCCGCGATTCCTGGCTACGGATAGTCGCCATATCGCTGGTCAGCCGAAAAAGCAGCCATGCGCGTCGGCATCGACGACTTGCAGGAATTCGCCGATGGACGCGACAGTCGGCACCGGTTCGTAGCTTTGCCACTTGAGGCTCGCGCGCATCCAGAATACCGTCCAATGATTCTGGGTACGCACATAGGTTGCCTTGGCGATCGGGTGCTGATGGACAATGCTGCGATCATCCCATTGCGAACGAATTTCGAGTATCTCGACGCTTTGCCCGGAAATGCGATAGCCGATGTCGAGGTCGGCACGAATGTGCGCAGGAGGCCGACGCTTCGCGAGGAATGCATCCGTCGCTTTCTCAATGCGCTTCATGTCGAAATCGTTGAATGCCATTTTCCCTTACTCCAGGTCCGCGATAGTGTGCAGCTTCGCCAGCAGATCAGGCAGGCCGGCTTGACTCGCGACATCACCGGGCAGATGACCAGCCAATGCGTCGTGGAAGGCGTGCGTTGCAAGCAACGCACGCGTGTTCTCGCGCAAGAAGCAGCGCAATTCGGCCGCACCCTGCAAACATTCTGAGATCAGATCGTCTCGTCCGTCGATGACGGCGATCAAATCGCCCAGCTGGTCGCTGACGGTGCCCCTGCCGGACATCTGATCGAGACTGGAATGCCGGTACGCCATTGGTTTGTGCCCTATTCGACAGGCGTAAGCACCGAACCGCGTCCTGAACTCGGCACTAATTCAACAAACATGGATTTTCGCCCAACGATGACAGACAACATAGGTCTCTTGTCCCGACGCTTCGCTGATAAGAGGTTCCATTCCGATCTATCGAGACCAGAAGGTTGTGGATAGTCTTCCGGATGGGTGTGCCATTCGCCCAAGTATCGAACGGTTCCCTGACTCGCCGTCCAACGAGACAGAGCGATTGCTTCGTGGCCAAATGGCATCCGCTCAAACAGGAAGCGAAACCGTTTATCCCATGCCGTAGGAACCGTCGCTTGCTCGATGAGCATATGGGCTCCATGAACCGAACCGAGCAGAAGTCCACCAGCTTCGCAGTCGGAATCACTGGCTTGAACATGCAGACAGAACGTCTCCATCGTGGCCGGCGAGAAATGCAGCAGCGTTCTTTTATCATCGGTCGCCCAGGAACTCATGAATTGCATAGGGGACACTCCCGATCCCGAAGTGGATCGCAATCGGGTGTCGCAAGTCGATAGGCGCCGCCGATCATCCTGGTTCGTAGCGCAGGGGAATAAACGCCGTTGACCCAGTCAAGGGTCACCTCAGCGCCTAGGCTGGCAGCGTTCACCGACACCGAAGCGGGGAATGGCACGTACAAGCCCTCGCATCCATGCCCCGCCAATATGGCAGGAAGAGGATCAACGGTGGAGCGGAGTTCGCCTCTCCTGTTGCTATGCCACAGGCAGCGATAACACGCACCAGATGCGTTGGTCTTCAGGAGCGCACGGACAGCCGTTCCCGGCCCCTCGATCCAGACCGAAAGCATCGGCATCGGAGGCGGATAGCGGCCGGCCAGCCAATGCCCGAGGGATTCTTCCCCGGTGGCATCTATGAGCAGGTCCAGCTCTCCCAATTGGGCTTGCCTGACATCCACGGGGAGTGCACGAATCTCGGCACCTGGCGCCAAGCGGCAAAGCTCTTTCGCCATGGCCTCTGCTTTGTTCGACAGGAGGTCCGGGAATCCCAGGCGATGGCGCCCGATGTTTTGCGGAAGAAGACTATCGAAATCCACGAGCGTAAGTTTTCCGCCGCATGTTCCCGCCCCGGCCTTGACCAGCATATCCGACAGATATCCGCCGATCGTTCCGCAACCCACTATCGCAATTTTTTTACCTGCCAGCGTCTTTGACTTGGGTATGTTCCGCTGAGCAAGGTATCGATCGTCGATTCTGACAACTGAGATTGGCGTTACCTTCAACCCATAGGTCAGATCCCTGCGATCTGCGAGCTTGCTCTTCTGGACCGGACGTTGGTGGTCATAGAGAACCACAAAGCCATAGGTCATTAACGGCGATTCGATGACGATCAGTACGCCGTTGGCCTGTTTCCTTTTTCCCTCCTTGATGCGCTCGTGAATCTTGCGCCGGCACCGAGGGTCAAGGTTGCCTTGCCATGCCAACATATCCCCAACTGTTTCAGGAGGCCAACTGTTGGTCAAAGGTCGGGGTTGAGCACCAGTTTTTACCCGGTAAGTCAGCACCGTTCTGTCAGTAGCTTGGTAGCCGAGCGACTTTAGCTTCTTAGTTGTTCGATCTTCGTTGTCGGTGATAAACCACAAAGGATTCCCGTTGGCCTGCGCGACTATGCATTTCTGTCGCCCTAAGTCCTCACCTTGCATGTCCACGAAACAAAGCCAACCATCCCAATAGGCGAAGAACTCTTCCGCGAGATCTTCGACCATCTCCCCTTTTACGATCTGTCCGAACACGACAGCGGCGCGTTGCAGGCACGCCAGCGACTGTCCGACGGGATCATAGATATCCAGAACGACCGTGCCCTTGGCAAGATAGCAAATCCCGCCATCAGCGCCAAGATGGGGAACCGCTGCGGGCAGGTCAGGAGGGATCTCCAGCAGCCGAATGCGAGGCAAGTCGACGAACGTTGGGTCAAGCTCGACTTCGCACGGACAATCCTTGTCCCCCTGGGGCTGGGACAATCGCCCACGCAGCGTGAACCAGCCGTCATCCGTCTTGCCAACAAACTCGAAGCCTCGCTGCTTGAAGGCGTCGATCACATCTGCGATCGCAGCGGCGCTACTCATCCGGCCTTAGTTCGCCCAACAAGTTCGCTCGGGCCGGCTGTTGCGGGAGCTGCGGCAATGGTGGCGGCGACAGATACCACCTTGACCCGATCCGGCTCGTTCGGAAAGCGCGGGCCGAACTGGCCTTGCACCCAGATACAAGCCTGTGAAGGACTGCCGGCACCGGTTGCTCCGCGAAGCACTTTCTCAAATTCTTCGAACGCCTTTGCCGCCTCTTCGACACCCGCTTGGCCAAGTCGCTCCGTGAGCGATTCGGAGTCATCCACAGGGTTGTTCACTCCGCCACGCAACCGGGCTGGAAGGGCAGCGACGACATCCAATAAGGCGATGTCGTCACGCCGATCACGCTTTTCAAAAAGCGGCGCGGCAGCCGCCATCAACAGAATGGAAGCGGGCCCACCGCTGGCCCACCTCCAATCGCGGAACGCCTTCAAGTAACGAACGACGCGGCGGAACTGCTCCCCCTTGGCATCCACTTCGCCCAGAAACCACTCTTTCACGGGCCTGGGGTCGGAGGGCATCCAGTTGCATTCACGATGAGCCAGGAGCACTTTGTCGCGAGGCAACGCCGTCCATGCATCCCTCTCCGCCTTAATCACTGCGTCCATCACCGAGTCATAGCCATATCGCCTCATCGAGGCCTCTGCCAGACTCACGAATTCTTGGTCGGGGATCGCGTACAGCGGGATGTCAATGTGGGCATGCGTTGAAATGACGATACGGATGCAAGTCGGCTTGTCGGTGACGAGCTTCCACTGCTTTTCCTCAACCAGCGGCCTCAAGGCTTCTTCCGCAGCGGAGAAGAAGACCGTCGTTGAGGTGCTCGGACGCTTCGTCTGTGAGACGAAACTCATTGGCAGATAGCAGCCGTCATCGACATCCGCCTGCTGCGGTCGTTGTGCCGGGGAGTTCAACGTTTTGTACGCCCACGACCCTTGCGTGAAGAAGCGCGGTTGCGGCACCTCTTCCGTGTATCCGCTTGCCTTCAGCACTCGAGGGATGCCTGTGCGCAGGCAGTCCCGGACACTCGCGCGTGCGCTGGCAATCCAGACGCGTTGTTCAGGCGTCAGATCCAACTCGTCATGCATGCAGGATTCGTCATCAACGGTGGTGAAGAAAAGCGGGCTGAGGTTCAGCATGCGGCCTCCGGAACATTCTTATTGGGGCCGTGATAAAAGGTTGGTGCGCCGGCCTGATGCGCTCTAAACGGTTGGAAAAGAGGATCGCCGAGCGCGCGCTGCGCCGCGTGGTTACCGCGATCCTTGAGCGTGTTCGTTGCGCCAATGGAAACCCGATCCAGTGCCTTCACATCCTTGCTTTGATCCGGCGTCGCCTTGTCATCGATCTGAAAGTAGTCGCTTCCCAACAACTGCCGCAGCATGTAGTCCACCGAAGATTCCTGAGCGGAGATCACGAGGTCGAAGAGTCCCCCGCGCCACTTGCCGAACCCGCGGTCAAGGCTAGCGCCACCGCGAACGGTCGCGCCGATCGTCATCGTGCCGATGGAGAGAACCCGAACCAGCGCGTTCTGCTTTGGTGCCAGGAACGTATTGACTTCGTGCAATCCGAACAGGCCGGGCGCGTTGCCCACAAGCCCCCCGTCCGCGAAGACACCGCGGTCGTTGCGCTCCAAAGGAAAGTAGACGGGCGCGGCGGCGGTCGCCAACGCAACATCGATGATCCTCATGCGGTGATCCAACTCAAACGAAGGATGGTGAGGTGTCTTGAAGAATTGCCCGCGCCCCGTCGAATAGTTGACTGCCGGCACGAGAACACGATGCTTCAGGTCGCCTATCGTGGTCCCTTGGAAGCGTTCGGTCAGCACTTCCCGAAGTCCCGCCGAGTCATGCTTTGCGGTCAGCCAGAATCCCAGCAGCCGCCGTGGAAGGCTGCGGCAACCAAAGATGCGGCTGCCTTCGTCTTCAAACAGTGCTTTAAGCTCTTGGGCCGGAATTTCCGCAGCCAGCCCCAAAGCCAGCATCCCTCCTGCTGATGTGCCGCAAATCAGATCAAAGTGCGAAGCAATAGGACGGCCCAGCACAGTTTCGAGTTCGGCAAGAACTGTCGCCGTGTACAGGCTGCGATAACCGCCCCCTGACAAGGCAAGCACATGGTAGGTAGGGATACCCGTCATGGCACTTCAGCCCTTCGGCGGGAAGGAGTCGTTGCCGTGGCTATCCTTGTCACGGATACGGCCATCCGGACGATGGATGACGAGTTCGGACTGCTGGTTGCGTGCAATGTCCCTCGCTGCGTCGATCGCCTGTTGCTGCGTGTCGTGCACCGAGGTTGCCCGCTGATTGCCGGCGCCCTTGACGGCCCAGCCGTCCTGGTGAGGGACAACATGCTGATTCTTGCCTGCCATGATGGATCTCCTACAGTGGAACTGTCAAAGCCCCAGCTGCTAGGCTGGGTGGGTTGTCAAAGACCACCTGCTGTAGCACAATACGTTGCTCATGCAGACAACGGGAAGGTCGAGCCAATCCAATCTGGAGCAGTTATAAAACCTACGTCCGTTGTCTGGCTAGACAACAATGTATCAGAACACGGACACCGGTGCAACTAGCATGCGGCGCACGCCTTTGAACATCAACCAGATGCGGAGAGGTAGCAGATGACTTGGCTCTCTCCCCCCCCGTATTCGCGAGGATCAGAACTCATGCCGCAAACAGGCCTAGGCGTCGCCCTCAAGACGCTACGCGAACGCAGAACTCTTTCCCTGCGTGAAATCGGCCAGCTGTCGTCAGTTGATCATGCTTATATCCACCGTCTTGAGACCGGCGAGAAGACAAACCCATCCCAAGACTTGGTTGCGAAGCTGTTGAGGGTTCTCAAACCAGGAGAAAGAGATGCAGCGCTTTTGATGTGGCTGGTTGACCATGCCGACGCTGATCCAAACCTTGTTGAATTCGTGCTACATGACCCCTCAATCAGCATCGATATTTTTTCGACCGCAGCTGGAGTTAGGCATCGGGGAAATGCGAGGCCTGACCCCGCGACGCTGATCGCTCGAATCAAAAAAGCCTTCGACGACGAGGACGACTGAATATGGACGAGGCGGATGTCAGACAGAAAGCAAGAGCGTTTGTTGCGAATGTCGATGTTTCGAACATCCGGGAAGACTTGTCCCCCTATGTGACAGCAGCTAACGCCAAGGTCAAGAAGGATGAGCTTGGCGAAGGGGAGTCTGGCTATACGGTTACCAAACCAAACGGTAAGCACATCATCACAGTGAACTCCATAGAAACTGACGAGCGCCAGCGCTTCACTGTCTGCCACGAAATAGCGCATATCGTGCTCGGCTTGGACTCAAGTCACGAGGAAGTACCTTCGTGGTCCTATGCAAAACGACATCCGAATGAGATCGCCTGCGATACGTTTGCCGCTGAACTGCTGATGCCATATCAGCAGTGGCTGTCCGCTGCACCCAAAGAAGAGCCATCCCCCGAGCTTATCCAACACATGGCCGATATGTTCTGCGCATCATTCCCAGCAGCGGCGTCAAGGTTCGCCAGTCTCAGCGATATGCCTTGCGCATTCGTCACCATGGAGCGCGGGGCAGTGCGATATGCCGCACGCTCCACGGCGTTGCGGCAAGCAGGAGCATGGATACCTCCCAGGTCGGCGATTCCAGCGGGCTCCGTGGCTCACCGAATCCGCTCCTCAGGAAATAGTGTCACGGAGACGGGGGAGGTTTCACAGGACGTCTGGTTCGACAACTGGGAACAAGGCCTTGATCTCTGGGAACTTTCAAGGCATTACCAGCGCACCGACACCACCATCTCACTGCTATGGTTCGACAGTGACGAATTGCCAACGGTGGAGGTAAATCGCTTCGGCGCACGTGTCGAAGACGATGGGGGCTTGGCTGAACTAACGGGAGAACTGCCATGGCCGGGGCGAAGCAGGCGCCGCTAGTAAGCCGACACGGCCTCGACTGCAAAGAGATTGCCCTTTACGCCTGAACCACTCACTCAAAAGTCTGGCTTGAACGCCCCCAAACTCATAGGCACCTAACGGCCGCTGCCTAGCTTTGAGCGGCCGTATCGCGAAGTACACAAGGACGGCGGCTTTGCCGATATGCCGAATACCACTGAACTGTATCGAGCGGTAGTTAATATTTGAACAGAAACCTCGGTGCCCGTTACGCTCGAATCCGAAAATACACCTTCGGTTTTCTGTCCTCTGTCGTGAATCGATCAGGATCGATGCCCTTCAAGCCAAAAATTTGCGAGCGTGACGCCTTGATGCCGGCTTTCAGCACTGCCTCGGCATCCCGGACATTGATCAGCAGATAGCCGTTTTCGTGATCGGCAGCCAACGTCCCATCGTTCACCGCTTGCCGAAGCACGCGCACGACATCCTCAAGCAGCGCACGTTGGCGGGCAACCATCTTTTCTACGGCGCCCTCCTCCTTCGAGGAAACCATCGGGAGGACAGGATGAGTTACCGAAGGTAGAGGTTCTGTCGCGTCCTTTTCCGTCGTTTCGACCTTCGCTACAGGTTTGGATTCTGACTTGGGCACCGGTTTCGAAGCTTTTTTGGACGTACTCTTTGCCCTATTGATGTCCATCAATGCCGCCACGACCGGCTGGAGGCGGAGGATCTTCCAAGGGGCTCCAATACCGACCTGAAGCTCGGCGACTTTTCTGAATGGTGCCATGGGATCGACCACCAGCCAGTTTCTTCGCCCAAGTTCGTCGAGGATCGTCTTGTTCTCCAGTCCGTACCCCTTGAACGCATCAGGCCACTTCAGACACAGGATTCCTTCCGAATCGACATGAGTGAGCTTGCTGCCGTCTCTGCGGCCGTGCTCGATATCCTCCACCAGCGCTTTAAGCGCTTCGCCAACCGGACCATCCAGTTGATCAGGCGGTTGATCAGGCGGTTGATCAGCGGGCGGTGCAGCCGGTGTGGCCGAAGTGACGACGGCGGCTGGAACCACTTCGACGGTCGGCTCCGCGGGTTTTGTCGGCGCGACAACCGATGCGTTGCTCAACGACTTGGTGGGCGGATCGTCGTTACCAACCAGCCTTCCAGCTACCGATGCAGGCAGTGAATCCAACAGTGCGCCCGGGTTGTTGAGGCGTATCGCCTTCAGTTGTATGTTGGGAATTTTTTCCGCAAGGATGGCCGGCGCGATCAACCAGTAGCGGTTGCCATCGAGCTGCCCGACTTTGAATTCAGCCAATTTGCGCTCGACCAGCATGTCGAGAATGCTGTTCGGTGTCCTCGGCAGTCCGGGCATTTTTTCCTGGTTGATGATCGCAGCGATCTCCTCGCCCCCTGCTGGCCAGACCAGGTAGAGATGTCCGTCCATGTGCCATAGCCTCGATCCCGGTTCGTTGACAATCCAGACCCCGTCCCGAACCAGTCGACGCATGATATCGAGAAGAATCCGCTCAACGGGGATTCCTATTTCGTAGCCAGCAAAGTTGGCGCCCATGCTCTCGATGTCACGCGTCACGCTGACCTGATCAGATCGTACGATCAGGTTGTGGATCATGTTTTCCTGACTGGGATGGCCACTGATCGCTTCCATCATCCAGGTCACCAGATTGGGATCGCCCTGCGATATCCAGCCCAATCCGGTTCTACCGACGATGCGTTCAACCAGCAGCAGCGAGACCGAGGTGTGGGATGTTCCGCGGTTCTTGCGCCAGCGCAGGAAATAGCGGTCTACCTGATTGCGGATCGCCCAAGCGTAAAGATCTTCGCAAAATGGATCCCATATTTTCCCTCCATCCTGGTTGGTCACCATCAGATCGGTGATGGGCTTACCCAGGTCATGACACAGTGCCGCGAGAAAAACCGCCGAATGCCAACGCGGTTCGAGTTCCCGCCGCCGTCGCGGAGTTTGATCGCCCGGCAGAAGTACCCTATCCCCGGACTGTAATGACCACAAGGCAACCTCGATGGCATGCCGGAACAAGCCCCCGGCGCCACGATGATGGTGAGTCTCGCTGGCGGGCAGCAAATGGGCGTAGGAGGCAAAGCGGCGCAAGGGCCCCAGATAAAATTCCTCATAGACATCTTTCGACGCCAACCCGGACTCTCGAATCTGCCCAATCAGTTCTTGCTGGGTTTCGATCAGCCGATCGGGATGGGATGCCGGCAACCCTTTGACAAAGGGGGGGTAACGCGGGATTTCATCGTCAGGCAAGGATTTGGCGATGGGCGGTATCTCGATTACTTGCTGCGGCAAAGAAATCTCTCCCTTGCCCATCACTTTCTTCAGCAAGTGCAACATGCGAGTTTCCTGGCGGAGACGTTGACGGCACACCCGCAAAATTCGAGCGGCATCTTTAATCCGCTCATATCAGCCGAAACGCACGGCCGATAACTTGATCGCGTTTTACCCATCCCGTCAGTTGGTAGCGGGAATCGAGACTGTCGGGGTGCCCGCCCGCGACGTAATAGCTACCTTCCGGAATCACCCCCACGGGTCCTGGAATCAGCGGTTCGCCAGTTCTTGCCCGTTCCTTGGCTTGCCCCACCGCCCGGCCATCCACGTAGAAATCCCGTCCTTGCGTCGTCACACGCGATCCAGGCAGGCCAACCAGGCGCTTAACGAAGATGCTTCCTTTCGGATACGGCCAGTTTCGCTCCCACCGAAAAGCCACGAACTCACCACTATCGGGGAAG
Source organism: Ampullimonas aquatilis (assembly GCF_049675895.1). Taxonomy (GTDB): domain Bacteria; phylum Pseudomonadota; class Gammaproteobacteria; order Burkholderiales; family Burkholderiaceae_D; genus Ampullimonas; species Ampullimonas aquatilis. The sequence continues at coordinate 1,863,454 of NZ_CP183834.1, forward strand.
GTGTCCTTGCAGATGACAAATACCGTTCCCGGCAGGCTTTCCGTCAGGTTGAAAGCGAGCATGTAGCTTCCGCTCACCGCCAAGTAGGCGGCCATCAGCCAGAGGATGAGCGGAAATCGGATTTCTTGCCATGTCGAGTATCGGAATCGCATGGCCTGACTCTATGGGATAGCCAGCGGTGCCGGTTTTTGAAATGCGCACTTCCTGGCCGCATTTCACCCACGCAAGCAAGAAGAGCCGTCTCAGGATCGGCCTTGACGACTGACTTTGCCCGTTGCAGTTTCGGGCGACTGTGAGAAGCTGAAACGAAATACAGCCTTTGGAGACTTTTCATGAGCCTGGCCGCAGCAACCCAGACGAGCAGTTTTTTCGGGTGGATGCCCATCGTAGCGTGCGTCCTTGCAGGACTCACGCTGTACCGCTGGAACCGGCGGAACAAAACAGTCGCTCATCGTCAGATGGATCGAATGCTTTCGGATCTGGAGGCGATCAAACACCAGGTTCTGCTGATCTCGACCGACCTGCCACCATCAAGGGCGGCGATCCGGACGATCGGCTACCTGGAGTCGGTATCAGCAGTCGAGGCCGCGTCGGATGCTGATTACCAACTCGCCGAATGCGATGCCCTTCTGACTCTGGCCCGAAACGCCTTGGCAAAGGGAGCGAACGCCATCGTCGGCCTGAGGAAAACCCATGCCCATTACGACCAACCAGGATCGCAATGGCGGGTTTCCCGAGTGATCTATTCCGGTACCGCCGTCGTGGTGACGTAAAACGCAACGCTCAAGAGTCGATTTCCCTTGACCGGAAGGCTGTGGCATACTTGCATGAAACGTCAGTGAGGTTTTTGAAACATGCTACACCGAAAAAACACTGTGAATGCCGCACTCGACCGGCGATGGAAGCAACTGGCCGGCAAGGTTTTTCGACGTAAAGACCTGGCCGATGAATTGCCCAGCGTTGATCGGGAGCTCGGTCTGGCAGTGAAGGCCGGAACCGTGCGAAAGGCTGCTCAGGGGCTTTATTACGTCCCCCGAAGAACGCCGTTTGGCGATGTACCGCCAAGCGAGGAAGCGCTCGTCGAAAAGTTTCTCGATGATCATCATTTCTTGATGTTCAACCCGAGCTGCTACAACGCATTGGGCCTGGGTACCACGCAGCTTTACGACAAGACCGTCGTCTACAACCACAAACGCCACGGCAAGTTCGCCCTGGCCGGGTTTGAATTCGACTTTCGAGACAAGCCGCGTTTCCCTTCGCGCAAGCAGGTCAATCGCGAATATCTGCTGGTCGATATGCTGAACAACCTGACCGACCTGGCAGAAGATCCGGAAACCGTGTTGTCCAATGTGCGCCGCAAGCTCGACACCTTTGACGAGGGCCGTCTCGAGAAGATGCTGGCCGATTTCGGATCGGCCAGGACGCGCCGCGTTTTTCGGCAAATGAAGTCGGCTGTCCATGCCTAAAGCCGCGACCCTTCTGCACGACCATCCCAACTTCACGGATCTGATCCGCCAGGTTGCCCAGGCTCAACACGTTGCCTCCTATCTGGTTGAGAAGGACTATTGGCTGATGCAAAGCCTGTGGGGATTGCAGCAGCAGGGTTGGACGTTTCAGCTCAAAGGCGGAACATCCCTCTCGAAAGGGCATCAGATTATCCAGCGCTTCTCCGAAGACATCGATCTTCGCATCGAGCCGCCGGCGGATCGCGATGTCAAAACAGGTAAGAACCAGGACAAACCCGCCCACGTCGAGACACGACGGCTGTATTTCGACTGGCTGGCCGAGGAGATCGCCAAAAAGGGGATCGCGGGTTTCGAGGCTGTCGAACGGGATACCGAATACGACGATGCTAAGTACCGCAGCGCCGGCATCCGGTTACGCTACCCGGTGCAAACCGAATTCCTCCCGGGAATCAAGGAAGGCATCCTGCTGGAAGTCGGTTTTGACGATACCGCACCCAACACGCCCTGTACCATCACCTCGTGGGCACTGGATGCGGCGCTCAAAAGCACGGTGAAGGTAATCGACAATCGTGCCCTCGCGGTACCTTGCTACAGCCCGGCCTACACCTTCGTGGAAAAGCTGCAAACGGTGTCGACCAAGTTTCGGCAGCAACAGGATGCCGAGGTTTTCCCGAAGAACTTCCTGCGCCATTACTACGATCTGTACTGCCTTCTGGACAATCCGGAGGTGCAGGCATTCCTCGGCACGACGGCCTACCATGCCCGCAAGAAAGAACGCTTTCGGGCCGGCGATAACCTGCACATCGCCAGCAACGAAGCCTTCTTGCTGACAGATTCCTCAGTTCGCGCGCTCTACGACAGCAAGTACCGTGAAACCGCCTCGCTTTACTACGCCGGACAAGTGCCGTTTCAGAGCATTCTTGAACGTCTAGCGCAGTACCTGGACCGGATGTGATCATTTCTTTCCGGCAAGCGTGTCGGTCAAATATTTGCCCGGATTGTCTCCGGTAAGACCGTCTGCAATCCGGCCCGCCGCTTCTCCGACCTGTTCGACCGTTTCAGCCGTCTTGCCTGCCACCGAGGTCGGCTTGAGCTTCCGGAACGTCGAAGGTGTCGCGTTTTCCTGATGGGTTTGCCCCGCCCCAGCCTGCCGGTCACGAACCTCGAAGCTGTTTCGGGAGAACTCCTGCATCGCCGTATGCATGGCCTGATCCGTCGGAGTAGCCTGAGGAGACACGCCAGAGCGTCTGGCGGCACCCTTCACCTGTCCCAGATAACCCGCGCCTGCTGCCTCGACCGTCTGTCCGTCCGGCACTCCCGCGCGATTCGCCTCATGGCGCGCCCGCACTGCCTCGGCGCCAGATACTTGCCCCGCCATTTCTCCCAGCATCCGGTCGTAGTTCTGGGTGGTGTATTCCTCGATGTAGGGTCGCAGGCGATGCGGATCGCCCATGACGCCCTGGAACTTCTCGTAGTTGTATTCAAGCTTCGGCAGCAGGAAGTCCTTGATGAAGTGATCCTGAAGCTGGAGGTTGGAGCCAAGCTGCCCGGAATGGGACAGCTCCCACATCTGGCGATGCCCCTCGGTTTCCTGAAACGAGGAACTGAGCGCATCACGGGACTGCCGTGCCCGATCAAGAGACGCTCGCTGTCCTTCCGATCCCGACGTCTTTCCTTCGTCGGAAGTTCGATAGTTTCGCTCCCAGCCATTGTCGATGACGGTGCCGACTTTCTTGCCAAAGCTCGACTCACGGGCAAACTGAGCCATTTCCTCCAGGGAGCGCATCGAGTCGGCCGAGTTTCGCATTTTGGCTGACATTTCCACACCACCACGCAGGCCGGTAATTTCGAGCAGCTTCGGCGTACTCATGCCCATCGAAGCCCCAACCATGAGTTCCATGGCCACCTTTTCGCTGACGCCGAGTTTTCGGGCCCATTGATCGACCTGCCGCAGGGTGTCATTTGCTTCCTGATTCCGGCTCGACCCCATGCCGTGCCGGTAGCCTGTAGTGTCACTGGCGCCCTTCGCATGTGATCTTTCGAATCCGGCTTCCTGCTTGATCGCCGCCAGAGCACTTTCAGCGTACTCCGAGGATCGTTGCTGCGACGCCTGCTGCGAGCGCTCATAGTTCTCCTTGGCCGCAGCGCCGAGCGAATCGTTGAGTGCCATGTCGGCGCGCACATCGCTCTTGGCCTGTTTCACCACAAAGCCACCGCCGGAAAAGTGGCTGTAGTCGAAGCCGCCCCGCGCCTGATACTGGGTTGCCCCTTGGCGCAGGCTCGGGTTCATATCGACGGCCAGACCCTTCATGGTGTCGTGGCTGGCGTTGTTGAGCGAGGCATTACCCATCTGCATGTTGCCCATAGCCAGGCTGCTGGCGATCTTCTCGGGGTCGCGGGGTGGCGCAACCAGACCTGCCACGGCCTGCATGCCGACCTCACCGCCCTTCACGACAGCGGCGGCAATGGCGGGAATGGAGATGACCAGCATGCCGGCAATGGCCTGGTCGCTGACAATCGCGGTGTTCAAGAAGCTCATCTGTTCGATCGACAGGCCGCTCGATGCGCTGCCGCTGATGTACTGGCTTCTCGAATACATGGTGATGATGAAGTTCATCACGGCGTACAGCGGCGCCCAAAGCTGTATCCAGAAGAGACTCGCCGCATAGGACTTGATGACCCCGGTCGCCTGGTGACCGCTCAACACCACGAAAAGGAGGAACACCGGAAAGATCGCGTATTGCACCATCTCGATGGCGTTCCTCACCTTCGGCATGGTCGACTCGGCGACCCGCGCCATCAGTTTGTAGGAATCACTGGTCGAGCGCAGCGATTGCGCCATCGCCAGATTGGTCTGGGCGCTGGCCGCATCGCCCAGTTGCGCCGGCAACATGTACTGGGCATCGATCATGAAATTGGCGACGATGGCCTGCTTCACCGTGTCCTGTGCCGACGACGAAATCCCGAGAAGATAGTTGGTCGAAGTCGCCAGCGATCCCGCAATGGCAACGCCGGCATCAGCTGTCGTCATGCGGGGATAGAGCCTGGAACCAAGCAATGTCACTTGCCGGCTCGTCTCGGCGGTGATCTGGGTTGTCAGCGTCTGATAGCCCGCGTCACATCCCACAGTGCTCATCAGCGTCGGATCGGCGAGATCGCGGATCGTCACCAACCTCGATGGATTGGTTTTGCCGTTCAGGCTGTCCCAGATGTTATTGACCTGGAGAATGTCTTCCTTCATGCGGATATAGCCGGTCGCAATGTCGGGCGCAACACACTCCCGGTAGAACTCCAGCAGATTACTGGTCAATACCGGATTCCCGCTCTTGATCGCCTGCCGTTCCGAAAGGACGCGATGCCCGAAGAGCGTCCCGTTCCTGCGGAACTTCACATCGTCAGGCAGCGAAAAAACCGTCTCGAAAGAACCGGTGAGCCAATCCCCTACCTTGCTCATCGTGTGCGCGAATGCCCCGAGACCAATCGGCACATTGGCCACGGCCCGCGGTGGCTCGTTGCCCGTGCGATCAATGATCATGACCGTCACTTTGGGAATAAGCAGCATCGACTGGAAAATGGCGAGGAAGAAAAGCCACTTCCACATGCCGTCAAGCCGCTCCCTCCCGGTCAAAGTGGCGATGACGACGACGATCATGCCGACGATGGCGATGGTTTGAAGCAGGCCACGGTAATCGCCACTGCCCATGAGCGAGGCAACCGCATTGAACATCGCCTCCAGCTCGACGACATTCCAGTAGGCATAGACCTCGTACATGGCTTACCGGTTGAAGACAGCCATCGACTGGAAGATGTTGGTCGGCATCCCGGAATTGAGACTCTGGTGCATCAATTGCAGCGAACGGCTGAGTTCGGCGACCTGCATCCCTTTCTGATATTCGGCACGAAGCATGTCACGCGCTTCCTGCTCGACCTCGGTCAGCCGAACAAGGATTTTTTCTGCAGCCATCACGGCATCCGGTCCGCTTTTTCCGGCATCGTTCTGCAAGGCATTGCGCAGAGTCTTTGAAAGGTTCGTGAAGTACGCGTAGGCGACATCCACGGCGATCAGTTGGGCGTAATCCTCGGTGATGCGGTCACCGCCAGGGATACTGCTGGATACCGCGAGCATCTTCCAGACAGGCAACGAGGAACTACCAATCAGAGCCGCATCCATGGAGGACTGTCCACCCGTGTCACGATTGACGATCTTGTCGCGCATGGTGGCAATCCGGGTACGGACCTGGCGGGAAAACGGCGCAACCGTGAATGCCGTCTCCGAAAAACTCGGCGTCATACATTCAGCCAGATCCGTTCCACATTTGAGGCCTGGGAGATTGACGGTGGCCGACGCGCCGTCACCAACAAACTGGCGAAACGTCAGCTTGCCCCCGGGCAGGTAGGTCCATCTGGCTTTTTCATCGGCGTTTTCACCAGGTGGCGTGACGATGATGGTGCCGGTCAGACTCATCAACAATTCTCGTGTTTCGTCGGTGATGCCGGAAATGCGGTTGAGTGAGCGCCAGACCACGTTGCCGGGATCGAAGATTTCCCGCGCGCCCTGCGAGGTGGCTTTTGCGGCATTGCGAATGTTCTTCGCCGTGGTGCGACTCTTCTTCCATTCATCCCAGGACTCAAAGACGTCACCGAACATGTTGAGACTGGCCCCGGCCGTCTTGCCTTCCTTTTCCTGGACGCGATCCGTGACCATGCTGCCCACCGCGCTGACTATGCCCTCTGCCGCCTGGCAGGAGTTGATGTTCAGGTTGTTCATCTTGGTGGCCTGGTCCTGCAGGTACTTCAGCAGATCGCAAAGGTCGGGCGACATCGAGCACAGGGCCATGTTGAAGGCGGCGCCAATGGCGTTATTGCCGATGTTCCGCAGCAGCGAGACAAACTGTTCCTTGTTGATGAAGGAAAACGACCCAGCGAAGAGATCAATGCCGCCGCATCCGGCGCTGAAGGACGGCGGCGAGATGCTGGCCAGTTGATAGTTTCGGACAGGCGTTCGCATGTACAGGCTGCCGCCGGTGTACATGTTCATGGTCTGACCGCGGTAGGCATTGGGGCCGGTGACGTTGCCGTAGGCGCCGATCTCGTTGAACCAGTCCTGCATCGACTGGTTGACGGTGGCGTGCGCAGGAACGCAGGTCAGCGCAAGCACGAAGGATGCAAGTTGCGCACAGCGCCGTGATGAAAGTGCCATGCCGATCTCCATCAGTAAAGTTCGCCTGGTTTGGTCTGGGTCAGGATGTAGATGCGCTCGACGATTTCCTGCGCCGAGAGGACGCCGGAGCCAATGGGCAGCAGACGCCGATCCTTGACATTGCCGAGCACGACCAGCGGCACAACCGATACACCCAGCGCACCGGCCATCCCGTTATCTTTGGCCGGTCTTGGATAGTCGGGAAGACCGCCGCCATCGAGCGAAACGGGAAACACGGTGATGCCGTATTGCTCGGACAGCAGCTTGAGCGTGGGCGCCAGGCGATGGCAGTAAGGGCAATCCGAGCGGAAGATGAAGAACAGGCCCCATTCCTTCGCCAGCGCCGCCAGCGTGTCTGTCTCGCGCCGGTTGCGCTGACTGTCGCGCACCTGGATGGCCGCGTTGTTCGACGGATTACGCAGCTGATAGTTGATTTCGGGATTGGCCCAGACCACTCGCCGCCATACATCCGAAAACAACGATGCCCGGTCCATCAGGGCTTCCTGAGCAACGATGTAGGTCTTCAGGTTTTCCGAAGTCGGCTTGAGGATGGCGATCGCCCGTTTCTGCTCGACCTCCTCGCGCAGCTTCTTGAGCGCATCAACGGCTCGTTCGCCTTCGCTCTCTGCGCGGTCTGGAGTCTTCTTTGGACTGGCTGCGGCGGCTTCCTCTTCCGCCAGATCGCAATACCAGTGAAACCTGGCTTCATCGCACTGCCAGGAGGACGGATAGTCCAACGCCTCACGCGCCTGGGCGCTTGAACAAAGCAGGACGGCAAGTAGCGCCAACAAGCGTCTCATCGGCATGGATCACTTGGTCGTCGACGCCGGCAGGACAAGACCCGTCGCCTGCGCAACCTGCTCGGTCAGGTCTGGAATTCGCGAATCGGAGGTCTTGAGCAGTGCCGCCGTATTTACCAAAGCACAGGCACATCCCCGGCTGACCTGTTCGAGGGCAGCATCGAGCCTGGCGCCGAAGGCCTTGGCCTCCTCGAAGAGTTTTGCTTGCTCCTGGGCGTCCAGTCCCGGCTTGATCCGTTGCACCATGGATTGCTGCTGATGGGCGACCAAGCGGGCGATATCGACCCGCCCAAAACGGGGAATCTCCGGCGGATGGCGGTACATCCAGACGACCAGAAGCATGGCCCCCGCCAGCAAGGTGGCGATGCTGGTCAGGACGTAGGGCTTGATCGATGGCACGGCACGACTCTCAGGATCAGGTTGCACGTTGGGTTACCAGTTGTTCGATGGCATCCGCCACCGACAATCCTTGATCGCGCAGACGTTTGATCGCCTCGTAATCTTCGGCGCGCGTCGAATAAACCAACATGGAGAAGGGATCGAGCAGGAGGCGTCCCAGGCCCGACCCCATGGGCGAGTGAATATAGATTTCGGAGAAATTTCCATGCTCGGTACTGACGGAGCCAAGCTGGCGCTTCAGCCACTCGTCGAGGGAGAGTTTCCCTTCCTTGCCCAGGCGCTCGATGTTCTCCGCTTTCTGGCGCAGCAGGAACAGCCAGTCGGCGTTGTTGATGGCCGCCTTGGTCGCTTCGTTCTTGTAGTAGTCGTCGACCGACTGGGTGATCGTGCCGAAAGCCCCGCCATACTTGCGGGCGCGCCGATAGCCAGCCTCGATGAAGCTGCCGCTTGACCCCGAACCCATCAAATCCCAGCTTTCGTCGATGATGACCAGCTTGCGCCGGGAACGGTCGCGGTACATCTCCTGAGTGATGCGGTACATGATCAGTTGCATCACTACCGATTGCAGGTCTTTCTTGGATTTCAGTTCTTCCAGCTCGAGCACAACGAAGTCCTTGTCGAACTGGATGTTGGCATCGCCCTCGAAGTAACTCGCATACACGCCGTGGCGGGTATAGGGTTCCAGCGCCGTCGCCAGGCGACTCAGATCCCGCTCGTATTCACCTTCGCTGGATAGACGACCAGTCTGGAGCAACTCGTAGATATCGGTGATCGTGGCCGAGCGTCCCTTGGCGTCCCAGACACGCTTGATGGCGGACCCCAACGCCGTGTAGCTGTAGTTGTCGAGCGGTTCACGCGGGCTGGCCATCTGGGCCAGCAGCGGCAGGACCATCTCCATGTCGGCGTTGATATCGATGATCATGGAGAACGGGTTGAGGCAGATCGTGTTCTGACGCTCGTCGGAAAACTCGATGAACTCGCCGTCCAGCAATTCGCACAGGTTCTTGTAGGAACGACCGACGTCAATGATCCAAACCTTTGCGCCGGCGCCGAGGTAGCGATAAGTCATTTCATTGACGAACACCGACTTGCCGGAACCAGAAAGCGCCGCGACGGCAAAGTTGAAATTTCCGCCCGTGTTGTCGAACAGGTCGAAGCCGATGATCTGGCCGCGCCGCCCGAACAGCGTCATCACCGGCGTCTGCGTACCCTTCCACTCGGCGATCAGCGGTGATGTCATCACCGCGTTGTCGGCGGTCTTGGTATTGATCCGGCCGAACTGACGCAGGTCGTTTTGCAGGGCCGGGGTCAGTGTCATCGGCATGGTTGCGGTCAGCGCCTGATGCTGAAGGTAGAAATCCTTGGTCAGATCGAAGCCGCGGGCACGCCAGACGGCGCGTACGGAATGCTCGCAGCGCGAAGCCTCCCCCACCCGCGAAACCAGGCATACCTGGTGATACATCCCGACCACGGTGCGTCCGCTGTCGAATGCCTTCAGCACCATGTCCCAGTCGCGTTTGCGTTCTTGCAGATCGGGCTGAAAATGGGCGAGATAGGAACCGGCACTCTGGGTCGCCCGTGCGGCCTTCATCTGGGCCCGGGTACGCGCCGACTCGTAGTCAAGTGCCACCGCCCCCATGGTGATGATGAAAGGACAGGGCATCGCGAGGGCCAACTGATAGGGATCGCCGATCAGGTAGTTCATGCCGGACAGCCGGAAATATCTCGGATACTGACGCACCGAAAACAGCTGCAGGACGGACTCATCCCCGCCAGCCTTGCGAAAGCGGATGTCGCCATCACCCACTCGCGAAGCGATTTCCAGGTTGGAAATCTGCTTGCGCAGCGGCTGATCGGCATTCCAGTCGATCGGCGCCACTGCTCCCCCGGAAAACAACCGTGAGTGGTCGAAGAAATCTCCGACAAAGTTGAGCAGTTCATCCGGCCCCCAGTCATGGCCAGGCAAATGGGCGGACTTCAGGGTGGCATGAATGCTTTCCCGGATGCGCAAGGCTTCATCCACATCGGCCGGCAGTTCGGGATCGAGCGGCAATGTGACCGAGATGACCGAACGAAAATCTCGCAGCAGGTAGGTCTGGTGACCAAAGATCGATTCGCCGGTGCCTTTCAGGTAGTGATCGATCCGGCGGCGCGCCAGCAGGCGGAAGATGTTGCCGTGCCGACGCTGAATACCTTCGTCATCGGAATCAATCGCAGAAGCTGGCAGCAAGTTGGCCTGTTTTTTCAGCGTGGGCAGGATGTGCGGGCTGCCGTACAGCGAGACTTGAATACCAGTACCCGGTGGACAGGACACGAACAGACTGGCCAGGACCTTTTCCATTTCGTCGTTGGCACCGGTCTGCGGCAGCGTCTCGATACAAAAGCCGATGGCGTGTTCCTCGCGCTCCCCAAAGCCTCCTTGATCCAGTGCGAAGAGACGTGTGTCCTCCTGCCAGGCAAGATAGGGAAGAATTCCGCTCAGGCGAGGCATCCGTGAAATTTCCTGCAGCAGATGCCTGGGCAAACGATCGGCTTCCGCATTCCGTTCGGACAAGAATGCCTCTCTCAAGATTTCAGCGAATCCCATCACTCCCCCTCGCCAGACACGGACGGCACCGAGCGCGCAGACGATCCGGGCGGTAGGGTCGGCAACATCGCGCCACTCGGTGGCGATGCACGCTCCATTTGCAGGGACTGTCCACCCGTTGGCGGCGATTGCGGCACGAACGTCTTCGGCGGCACGACCGGGCGGTAGCCTTCCGTCGCCTTGCGCCGAGAGTGCTCGATTTGCCAGCGGCCGGAGTCGACAACCATGTAGAAATAGGACTGATCGTGCAGCACCTCGTCGTCATCTTCCCAAGGGGCCAGCCACACGCGACGCACCTTCTGAGCACTTCTCAAGGGATCACCGGAGCGCGGGGCCAACGCATCGATCCTGGCCTGAGCATTCAAGGCATTGCCCGGTTTGACCGCAGGACGTTGCCCAGGCAGATTATTCTGCACCGCATTGGCATAGACGCCAGACAGCGAAGCGCAGGAAATCCCGTCCGGCGCCTTGCAGGAAAAGCCCCCCTGTCCATCCAGGCCGGTCATGCCGGCACAGCCGGCCAGCCCGAGCATGAGCGGGACGAGCAGCGTCTGGCCGATACTCATCGCCCAGACTCCTGCAGCCACTGCTCGATGCGCTCCTTTGGTGCCGCGCCAGGCAGGATGCGGCCATCGGCAGACAGCAAGGTCGGCGTCCCCTGAATGCCCAGACGCTGGCCAAGCTGAATGTTCCGTTCGATTGGATGATCACACTTGCGGCTGGCCGGCGCCTTACCCGATTTCATCAACTCCGCCCACGCCTGCGCGCGATTCGCCGCGCACCAGACGGCGATCGACTTGTCCCTGGCCTCGGGGTGCAAACCTTCGAGCGGATAGGGGAAGGTATAGAGCGTGACGTTGTCGAGCTTGTCGAGTTCCGATTCCAGGCGTCGGCAATACGGGCAATCCGGATCGGAAAACACCGCCAGCACCCGCTCGCCCTTGCCACGCACGATTTTGATGGCATCCGCCAGCGGCAAGTCACCGAAGGCAACCCGTGCCGCCTTCTCCACCCGCTCGGCGGTCAGATCGCGCTGTTCCTTCATGTCGAACAGGTGCCCGAAAACGAAATAGCGGCCGGTTGCGTCGGTGTATGCCGCGTTCTTACCCATCACGACTTCAAACAACGACGGAATTTCAGAGCGCTGCACCCGCTCGATCTTGGTGGCCGGATACATCTCCTTGAGACGGACCGACAATGCCTCGGCAGACTCATCGGCCGCCACGGTGGTCGAGTTGGCGACGGCAAGAATGAGGCCGAGCACGGCCATGGGTAATTTGATGCTCATGTTGTCGTACTCCTGTTCGAGGTCAATTGGCTTGGTAGGGCTCAAGCGGCTTTTTCTGGATTTCCCTGCCGCGCCGCCAGATATCGGTGTAGGTATCGGGATCTCCGCCTGCCGCTTCGGTTTCAAGCGCGAATCCCTTGGTGAACACCACATCCACGGTGCGCCCGGCATCGACTTCGATGATTGGGAACATCTTTTCGGCCAACGTGATGTAGTACTGGGACAGGCGGTCCAAGGCCTTACCGACTCCGGTACCGATACCGGCCTGGAACTGCTTGCCCGGATCGATGGTGCCGACGGAACCCAGCGGATTGGTCGAGATCGTGGTTGCGCTTTGCTGAAAGGCTTGTCCGATGCCAGCGCCGATACCGGCAACCAGCGCGTTGGCTAGCACCTGTCCTTGTTTGCTCACCAGACGGCCGCGCATCCCGGCTTTGCCATCCTCGCCGACGACATAGCCCTTTACGGGCACATCGATGGCCTTGCCGTCATGGCGAACGCAGGAAAGTGATTCGAGCCGGATATAGGCACGCTCCGAGCTGATGTCGCCATGGCTTGCACCCAATGCCAAGCATTCCTTGATCTTGAAGCGGTAGCGATTGGGCAGGAATGCGTTGTCCTGAACCCGCATCAGAATCGGATGAGGATTGCTCTGCGCCTGCCCGCCGGTCGGCGCATCCAGTCCGCCGAGCAGTGCCGCCCGAAAGAATGATCCCGAAGGGACATAACTGCGGGCGTCGCGTTTGGCCTCCGCCTTGCCTGCTGTTTCCGGAGGCACCACGCGTGCATCGCTTACCTCAAAGGAGGCAATGCCTGGGGGCCGTGGCGGCGGTGGCGGTTCCGTGGTGCGGTCCTCCTTCGCGCCACTGAGTGAAGTCGGCATGGGCGGTGGCGGCAGCGGCGACATGGGTGTCTGCGCCGGCATCGGGGCTGGCGGAGGCGGCAACGTCAGTGCCAGCGGCGCAACGGTCGTGGGTTTCTTGTCGAGCGTATCGACCTGCTGGCGCAAGCCCTGGATCATGTCCTCCATTTGCCGCATCTGTTCCGCGCTCTTGCTCATCCAGATATCACGGGGATCGGCCTGAGCACCAGGAGTGGCAATCGGCATCGGTTGCGGTCGCGACTGGTTGTTTCCCTGAGGTAGCTGCACCGGTTTGTCCCAGATGGCCACGCCGCCAAATACCAACAACAGGAAAGCGCCGATTCCCAACCCGAGGATCAGGTATTGCCGATGCTTCGGCGACAGGCGTGAAATGGCCCCGGCGAACTTGGACGGCGGCGGATTAGCCATCGCGCCCCTCCAGCACCACCATGATCTGGGTCGATTCGCCAGGCTCCAGCTCCAGCGTCTCGACCATCACCGCGAGTACGCCACGGCGATAGAGTTCGCGCTCGTCGATCACCATCCGTTGCTTGGAAACATTGGTCAGCTGGTACTTCTCGCCGACGAGCGCGCCTTCCAGCGTGCGCACCAAGACAAAGCGGGCTTCGTTCCAGAGCGGAACGATGTCCAGGACATCCTTGGCGATCATGTCCTCCGGCTCTGCATCGCGCGCCAAGGCCAACATGACGCGACGGATGGCGGCATTGCGCGATTCGTCGGCGACAAACGCTTTGGGCTCCTGACGCAGCCGGCTGCGATCACGTATCACGATCGTCTCGGCTGGAACATCGGCCACTTTGATATTCAGCTTCCAGTGCCGTCCGGCATCGTCGGCGACAAACAGTGTCAGAAAGGACTTGTCCGCAGCAGGCTTCACGTAGGCCACTCCGCTGTCCTTGTCCGGCGTCACCTGGAATTCGCCCTCGACGCCCTGGATGCGTCGAATCTTCCGCCCCTCGATCCGGATCAGGTTGGGTTCGCTGCGCGACATCGTGGCGATGAGCCCATCGTCGGGGCTGCCGTCCAGGGTTTGACCCGCGAACGCCGCCAAGCTGGCGCTAGCGAGGCACAGTGCCAGTAGTAGCGGCTTGAGCATTGGTAACAGCGCTGGCGATCCCGAAGGGATCCTGGTCGCTGGTTTCCTTGAACTCGGATACATGGAGTCTCCCGTTGAGATAACGAAAGCCGACGACATAGGTCGTCTGCTTCTCGGCGGCTTTCTTGTCGCTAACCCAGGTTTGCAGCACGCCAGAGAGCGCCACCTTCATGGCCGACTCGTCGACCGTCATGGCCTGCGTAGAGAACTGGGTCGAGGTGTTGTTCTTGCGGATGAAGTCCACCCGTGCGCCAAACTCGGCCTGTAGCCTGCCGTAGTCGCTGGGCGCGGTGTATTTGAGGAACTGGTCCTTTTGGTACTCGGCGACATGGGGCGTGATATTCAGCGCGAGCCCGGCATACCAGTACGCCATTTCCTTCAGGTACTCCACGGAAACCTTCTGCCCGCTCACCCAGAAGGATTGGTGGATTTCAGGGGGGACGAGAATCGTCCGTTCCGAACCGGCCACGGTGAGCGAAGCCCCCGCGTTCGCCAGCAGCGCCAGAACCAGGCCGGCGAGCGCGATTCTCATGAACAATATTTCGTTGCGCTGGTTGTCCCGCTCGGCGGTGAATTTGCTGAACTTCATGGGTCAGCCCAGAAAGAACCGATAGTGCGAAGGCGGTGTCGCTCGAGCACGGATCACGATCCAGCTGGGCAGCCACCAATACAGGGCATGCAGCGCGAACTTCGGATGCTTGCCTGTCTTGATGCGCCCGTATTGCCAGGCGACCACGCCACCGAAGAGCATCCCGGCCACCATCGCCCCGGAAACGACGCCCATGCCCATAACCAGCAGGAACAGGATCGCCTGGTCGAAATCCCACCACAGGAAGCGCTCCTGCGCTTCCAGGGACTTTGGGATATAGCCGATCTCGTCCATGCCTGGGCCAGCCTCAGATCGTCGCGGTCAGGATGCCCGAGGCGATCGTCGGGGCGTATTGGAGGAATACCGCGAAACCGATGCCCGACAGGATGGCTATCGGATTCAGCCGCGCCAGAGAAAACAACGCGCCCAAGCCAATTGCGGCGACGGCGGCGGCCTTGCCAAAGTAGCCTTGGACGAGGCCGGTGAGCCAGGTATAGAGACTCTGGAATTCCGTACCGGTAGTGCCTGCTATGGCGCCTGTCGCGGCGACCAGCAACATGAGCGCGAGCGCGCCCTTCAACGCATTACGACTGCTTTGCATGACTTCCCCCTTGAAGATCGATAAAACACTTGATGAGCCAGCCCAGTCCCAGGCCAACCGAAATTCCACCCAGATGGGCTTCAAAACCGCTTTCGATGGGCGAGCCCGGGGCGAGGATGCCGATGGCGATGAATCCGCCGGCGATAGCGATGTCGCGGATGAATCCGCGGTTATGAGGTAACTTCACTTAATTGCACTCCCTTGCTGTTGCTGACCACACCCCGCTTTGCAACGAGATGCACCAAACGAATTTCCACGCGCCGGTTCTGGCGGCGAGCGACTTCGGTACGAGAACCGTCCACGTAACAACACATGCCCTCCGCATCCACCTTGATCGATGCCAAAACCCCCTGACGGACAAGCCAATCCCTGACGGTGTCGGCACGCTGCCTCGCCAGCCGATCATTGAAAGCCCTGGTACCGATGTCATCGGTTCGACCGATCACCTCGATGCGGATCGATTTCTTGGCTTCAGGCAGAAGTGCCTTCATCTTTCTTTCCCCGATCTCGGTCAGATGGCTTTTTCCGAAATCGAAATGAATGACATGCTCATTGATCTGCTCACTTGTCAGAGGCGACGAAGGTGCCGGATCAATTGGTGGCTGCGGCGCGACAGTGATCGAACTTCTGGATCGCTCGATGACGGCCAGGGTCTTTTGCGTAGTGCGAGGACAGTTCGCTTCCGCGCACGTCGAGAATTGACGCTCTATCCAGCCGATGCCGTGGCGGATATGGTCCGATACCGGAAGCTCAGGTGCTGTGCTACAGCCCATCAGAGCGAATGCCGATCCGAGGCTCAGCATGCGCATCAGGATCGCCATGACTTGAGTCGGGCAGCTACGCGGTGGGCATAGGCATTCCGCTTGGCTGGTGAGCGTGCGTTATAGGCACCTACCGCCTCCCAGCCGTATCCATGCTGGCGAACGTTCTGCGCAAGTATCCAGGCGCCGACATGCGTGTTGAGACAGGGATCAAGCAGCTTCTGTCGATCAATTCCGTAGCTGGCAAGAATCCCCAGCCAACGACTGTTGATTTGCATGTGGCCAAGATCTTCGCTGCCATCCCGGTTCAAATTCCGCGCTTGCGGATTTCCTCCGGACTCGACGGTCGAGATGGCTTCCAGCAACACTGGAGCGATGCCATAGCGTGCCCCAGCCTGTTCAAAACAATGGGCGTGGCTCGAAAGCGAAAACAGCAGAAAGTGGGCTGCGACCAGAATGCGATTCATGGCCCGCATGGTAGGGAGCGAGCAGCTGCCTGCGCAGCCGAAATGTGACCTTTATGGACGCATTTCGAGAATCAACGAGAGTTGAATTGGTCGTAGTACAGCGCAATGACATTGGATATGATGACGGGCGTACCGATCCAACACTGCCAACGGAATCGCCAATGATCATCAAGCACGCTGACGACAAATCGACGGACATCGACACCCTTCAATCGCTGCTGGCCCATCCATCAGCAACTCCCGAGATCCGCAAGCGGATCGAGCAGGAGGTTCGCAATATCAAGGCAGGAGTTCGTGGCGAAAGCGAGGCAACGCAGGAAATGAAGGTCCGTTACGGAGAATCCCGTAACTGGGCGATCATCCATGATCTACGCGTCGAGTTCGGTGATCTGGTTGCTCAGATTGATCATCTGGTCATCAATCGTTGGCTGGACATCTGGGTGTGCGAGAGCAAGCATTTTTCCGAAGGAGTCGCGATCAATAACCATGGCGAATTCACTGCCTTCTTCAACCACAAGCCCTATGGTGTTCCGTCCCCGATTGAGCAAAACGAACGGCACATCCTGATTCTGAAGCGCATCCTTGATGCCGGAATGGTTGAACTTCCGAAGCGTTTGGGCTTCACCATCAAGCCTGACCTGAAAAGTCTCGTGCTGGTATCCAAGGGTGCCAGAATTAGCCGGCCTGAGGTCAAGATCGACGGCATTGAGTGCGTCATCAAGAACGATCAGTTTTTCAAGCACGTCGACAAGGCCGTCGACGAGAACGGCATTCTCGCGACAGCCAAAATCATCGGCAGTGACACATTGGAAAACGTGGCAACACAGATCGCCCGACTTCACAAACCGTTTCGGTTCGATTGGCTGGCAAAGTTTGGATTAAACAAATTGCCGCACCGACCCATCCCTACACCGGCAATCCCAGCCGAGTCACCGGTGACGACGGCCCCGAAAGTATCTGAACCAAAAGCACCAGTAGCCTTACCCACCCATATACCGGCGCCGACCACGCCGCAACCGATCGCGCTGACCAACGCAACCCCGGTCTGCCGCGCATGCGGAAGTGCGAAGATTTCCGCGCAATATGGAAAATTCGGCTATTACTTCAAGTGCGCCGATTGCGATGGAAACACGCCGATCAAGATTGGCTGTGGTGTCGCGGGACACAAGGAACGTATCCGCAAGGACAGCCTAAAGTTCTACCGTGAGTGCGCTGACTGCAAGAGCAGTTCGCTGTTTTTTGAAAATAGTCAGTAAACCGTCCGGATCTCCTATTCCGCTTATAGCCGCTTCTGAAGATTGCTGACCCAGAGCCATAGTGAATACGACAGAGACACCGTCAGCGCCGGGGCAATCAGGGCGGGGAGCGGAACCGGAATCAACAACCAACAGGAGAGCCCCACCAGCACCACCCACATGACACGAATCCCCAACTTGTGGCGGATTGGGCTTTGGGCAACAAAGGAGAACTTGCGTATCTCCCGAATGTAATGTCCATCCAGATAGGCAACGATGGCAAGTGGAATACCGGGAACAAGCCATCCGATCAACACATGCAGCCGGTACACCAATAGACCTACCCATAGCCAGGTCGCCTCGATACGCGAGCGCATCCATTGACTGAGGCTCGCGTTCCCCAAAGGTCCTTGCCCGATGGATTCCGCTTCGGTCAGAAAGCCCTGGAAGTCCTTCGACATCGAATCCTTAAGGCCACGGACAGCCTGACCATAGACCACGTGCTCACCTTCACCTGCAAGGGCATAGACCTCGCCACGCTCAGTCATCCAGGCTGATCGAATCACGGCGGGTGGTATGAAAACCCACGTCGCCACGACGGCAATGAAAACGCCAATAGCCAGTACCGTAGCAACCCCGGAGTCATTTCTCTGAGCCATTACCGCTCCGTAACCAGAATCGGGATACGCCCTTTCAAGGTTCGACCACCCGACAATCGAGCAATGAAATGCAAGGGCGGCAACTCCCCCAGCATGGCCGCGGGAAACAAGTCGGCCTCCTCTTCGAGAATCTGCTCCTGATACGACGCGCTGTATTCGTCGTGAATATGCGTGTCCACATTGTGACCGTAGCGTAGCGCCATCGACCGCACCTTGGTCTGTGGCATGCCTTCGGCGATGTACTTTTGTGTCTCTGAATCGAGTACCCGCAAGGCGATCTTGTTGTTGGTGTTGGCCAATACCTGGCGAGCCTTGTTCTCATCACCGAGGCGGCTGGCAAAGTCAGCAAAGGTCTGCGTCGCTATCGTTACTCGAAAATCTGCGCCTCCGCCCTTGTTCATGAGCTGGATCGCCGGCTGATTGAGAACCTCGGCCGCCTCGTCGATGAAGAGATTCACCGGCGTCAGGGTATCAATCCCGTAGTTGTAGCGATCCCCCGCCACAGCGGCAAGATCAGCCAGCATGATGGAACCGATGGCGCTACCAACCGTCGAGTCCGCCAGAGAGTCGAGACCGATATAGACCACCTTGTTGCCGCGAATTATCTTGGACATGTCGGTCACAAGGCGTTCATGACCAGGCTCGAAGTCCGGCGACAGCAGCTCCTGCAGCGGATCACTGGTAAGCATTGAGAGAATCGGAATCAAGGATGCCACCATCTTTTGAAAGTGATCCCGATTGTGCTCGTAGGTCGAGATCAGGCCGTCCAGGTCAACCGACTGGGCTTCGTGGATGGCAACCTCTTGGTAGAAGGCCACATAAGCCTGGAGCAAGCGGTCCTTGTTCTTCCGAATGTAGGACGAGGCACGTGTCTCCCAGTCGCGAACATGCGCGACAAAGTGGACTTTCAGCGCTCGTTGCAGAAGACTTTCCGGTCCACCTTCCACGTAGCGCCGAAGCTGGACCAGATTGGGACGATGACCAGTGGCAATCATGCCATTGGTGATGTCGTTCAACACCTTCCAGCCAAATGCAGTGAAGGGATCGGCGCCGGTTTCGGAAGGAATCAGTGCGGCGACGCGGCTGGCCAGCTCAGTCTTGCGGTTCCAGTTGCGCAGCGGGTCAATGCACGCCGATCGGTCCGGGTGTGCCGGATGGAAATAGACGAAGCGATCACCCTCCCCGCTGGCATCACAGGCAGCACGTGCATTCTGGGCGAGACCATGATCCCCTTTGGGATCGATGATGATCACGGTTTCACCGCGAAAGATTGCCTGGGCGATCAAAATGTCGAACAGGCGAGTCTTGCCGACCCGAGTGCTACCAACGATCAGGCTATGGCCCACCAGGTTTGCCAACTCGGAATAAATATCCTTTTCGGGGGCAAGACCATGAACCCAGTAGGAACCTTCTGCGTGCTGAGCAGCCGTTCCAAGGGTGCGAACCACACCCATCGACATCAAGGTGTGCAGTTTGGTCGCTTCGATATCGGTCCAGGGAAAACCACGCCCCAACCAATACGACTTCGATGCGATGGCCTGCCGAGATTTGCACCGCAAGGCTTCCAGATCGATAAATTCCTTACCGAAGAATTTGAGACGTCGATCTTCGACATTCCGGCGATAGGCCTGAAAACTGCGCACCGCTGCACCGGCTACACAGCCGATTCCAAGCACGACACCAAAACCCCGGAAGATCGGCGCCACAGTGGTCAGGAGAAAAATCGAAACTGCGCCAACAGTCCAGACTACCGCCATGCGCGCTTCGAAGTTCGGACGCCATGGGACTTCAAACTGGTAGGGTGAGGATGCATTGGCCATTATTTTTGACCATTCCCGTTCAGCGCCATGCTCCCGCGCCGTCTTGGGACGCTTGGGAAAGTAGGTGCATGACCGCAATTCCCGACCAAATTGCTACCGGCCATTCTGCCGCCGGCATCCAGGTCGACAGGATCAATCCCATCTGGACCATGATCGAAAGGAGACCCAGTGCGAACGCCAAACGCCGGTTGATTGTGCCGGCTTGCCGCGACGACCAAAGGAGAATCACAAGCCAGGAAACGGTAACAACGACAGCGGTCAAGAGCTCATGTCCGCGCGCAAACTGCTCTGCCATCCCGCCAAGGAATACCAGGATCAACACAATGCCGAGAAAACTCCTGGAATCTGGCATCGACTTCCAGTCGCCGCGCAGTCGCAGAAGATTCCACCCATGCCAACACAGTGTTGCCATCAACCCCGGTTTCGTCAGACTCATCATGATCCCCTTGCTTAGAATTCGTTAAGCCCCGTATCGTGGGGCAAGCGATGCGATCAGACCCGATGGAGGCACCGTATAGCGTGCGGTCAAGTCCTCGCATTGCCGGTGTTGATTGCGAGGCACCGCCGGCCGACCTCGGGCGGATATCCCCGATGTCTGTCGAGGTGGAAACCTACCGCCTGAAATTCATCTTACGGATTTCCAAAAATATGCAACATCCGAAATCGATCCAAATCGGTCACATTTCGAATACCAGTTATCCACAGGTCGCCTGCCGATGGAGAAGTTATCCACGTGAAATCTGTCTCACCGCAGAATTCAGCTGGATCGTCGACAGACTGGGGGATCTCCGGCGCCACGAAATTTTGCCCACGTGACATCTGTCCCGCGACCATGTGACATCTGTCCCCGGATTACGTGACAACTGTCCCGGCCATCGGCGGGGATCCCTTATGGGACAAGGCATACAGCCTGCCTCAAGTAGTTGCTTGTAGGTTTACAAGTAGATTGCAAGTAGAGCCCCCCTTTTTCTGTGGAAAAATCATCAAAGACCGACACGGGGAAAAGGCCAACCGATCTCTCAGCAGGACTACACCGAAAACCCGTCGTCAGAGTCTGGATAGTTTGGCGGAACCGGTATGCCGGGTATGCAATCGGCTTGCACCCACAAACAGGCCAGCGTCCTGCGGCGTGGCATTGGCTTCTGGATAGAACAACTGAGCTTCTTTCAAGCGAAGAAGAAACCGCTTCTTGAAATCGATCAGGCCTCGTGGACTATCGCCGTAGTCGGCACCGAATTGAAGCTTCAAGGCTGCCCAAGGAATCATCACGCCAGGTCGGTTTTTCACCCGCAACAGAAATATTCGATAGACCAGCCAGGAATAGATATCCATTGCCAACGGTGATTTCGACAGCGCACGCAACACGCGCATGTCGATCGGTACGGGAGAGTCGGTAATGTTCTTGAAGAAGGTATTGGAAAGTCTGAGGCTGCTTTCCCAGAGCATCCGATCATCCGGCCGGTGAGGATCCCACAGCACAAAGGCCTCATCGGCAATAGGCATGTTCTTGAGCCCGTACCGTCCTTCGATTTGGTACGTGATGGACAGCATCGACGAAAACAGTTTCAGCGATTGTGTCCGCAGGCGCAGACAGTCCCTGCCGTCCGTGCGCATTCCGAGTTTTCTGAGGAATTCGTTCTGACTCCGGCCAAGCCCCAGTGTGGGCGACTTGGTACGTACTGCTTCGGTACATATCCATGCAAGCAATAGCCGCGGAACCGTGCCGAAAGGCAATCCGAATTTCGGATTGGCGATGATCGAGAGCGACACGGCCCCGCTGGAGCGTTCGAAGTACGGAACGCCAGGATCGCTATGCGGCAAGGTTGTCTGCACCAACGCCTGCCCCAGGAATCCGATGGACTCGGCATCGTTCTCGCCGGCGGCAATATCGGATGCAAGTCCGATCAATTTATGGACTCGTTCCGAGCCTGTCATGACAAATCTACGGCTCGCAACGGTTGGCGAATCCTCATGCAGCAGAAATAGAAAGCGGCCGTGGGAAGAATTGCATCGAAAATCATTCCCACGCTTTTAGCAGGACGAAAAACTCACCGGCGGCCGAAATGCGCCCTTCCTGGCCGCAATTTGAAATAGGGTTGGAATCCGGTCAGCACCGGAGTCCAAGGAAATCTCAATCGACTATTTCCACCTGAACCCACTTCATGACGTCCCCCTGTGCTGTCGGTACTTGATTTGCTACCAGCAGGATTGGTCCGTTGGGTACCAACGCGGTGGCGAGCGGATGCTTGAGACCATCTGCCCAGCCGCCATGAAGGCCCATGCGTTGTTCCTGTTCCGCTCTCTCGATCAGATCGCAAACATCGCTCAGCGACAGCTCTTTCAGCGTGATGCCAACAGTCAACGATGCCAGCATGCGCAAGTCGAACGTGTCGGTCACGAGATACCGCGGCGGCATGTTCATGCTGCGTCCTCCTCTGGCAGCGACTCTCCGGCACAGTCGGCCAAATAGCGCTCCATTCGCCCAAGGATCACCAGCATCGAAGAACAGTAATGAGCCTGACGGCGGAAGGATGCAGCCTCGGTCTCGGCCTCCACAACCCGCTCACGGCTCCACTCAGGCGCGAACTTGAACAAGTCGCCCATGTCATAGCTATATACGAGATCGGTGCCGCGCTTGTTCTTGTTGCGCTTACGAATGTAATGATGCTCTGTGGTCCGATTGCCCTTGGCGTCGCGCTTCCATACCCGTTGATACCATTCCAGCATGAGCGTATTCTTCTCATGCCGAACGCGATATTTCAGGGTATTTTGGTCGTCCCAGCCCTTACGGAGGGAATTCCCCTCGACAGTAAAGAGCTCAAATCTGACCGCCGTGTTGGAGGCCTGATCGAACAGATCACCAATGTAGTTTTTGAGTATCGTTCGAACCTGCCCGAGTCGTTCATCCATACCATCTCTCCAAGCTTTAAGCTCCGGTTGCATCCCCCGCACAATCCACAGCGGGGCTTTCGACCTATTTCTCGGCCGCGCCGAGAATTGGATCGCCCGTTGAATCCCTCTGGAAGTACGCCCGACCCGGCATTCGGGGCAATCTGACGTTCGATTGCACCCGTCGTACCAGTGAAACCACAGCAAGCCCAGGCATGACGCTGGAACCCCTGTTGTTCCGGATTCAACGGACGCCATCGTAGAAAGCATCCGTGTCTCTGCGCGCTCGAAATGTGACCTTTTTGGGCGCATTTCAAAATCCACAGCCACAGGGCGCGCCATAGGATCAGGTGCTCTGGCGGTGCACTCGCGATATGCACTCGCGCAATCCCAGGCATTACGTCCTGTCTCGGGGTGCCCTGCAGTGCTACTGCCAGGTCTCATGACCCAATGTCGGGCATGACAGCCACTGAAGTGCTACGGGAGAGAACCTGAAATGAATGTGCTCGGAATCGATATTGGCTATTCCAATCTCAAGCTGGCGTTTGGCAAGGCGGGCCACAATCCACAAGTTCTGTTGCGCCCTGCCGGTGCGGCACCAGCAGACCGGTTGGGCGAGAAAGTTTCCGGCAAGGCAGAAGATGACTTTCTGCGCGTGATGGTCAACGGCAACCCGTTCGTTGCAGGACTATCGCCGGACCGTGCCGAATTGTGGAGTCGCGAACTCCATGAGGACTATCCATCGACAGAGTCGTATCGCGCACTCTTCCATGCCGGATTGCTGCTTTCGGAACTCGATCAGGTAGACGTGCTCGTCACTGGCCTGCCCGTCAATCAGTACTTGAGCCCGGACCTCCGCGAACGGCTTCAATCGCAGATGCAGGGAGAACACCAGGTCACCCCACGCCGACGGATCACTGTCCAACAAGTCAAAGTAGTGCCGCAGCCGGTCGGAGGATTTGTCGATCATGTCTGGAACTTGACTGACGCCTCCGAGTTTGAAGAGTCGCGAGTCCTGGTGGTCGATCCAGGTTTCTTCTCAGTTGACTGGGTGCTGATCAGCCATGGAGAGCTGCGTCGCCAATCCTGCGGCACCAGTCTCGAAGCATCTTCCGTCATCCTGGATGAAGCAGCGAAGCTGGTCGCCAATGACTTCGGGGGAAACATCGGACGCGAGCGGCTTGAAAACGCCATCAGGCAGAATCAGACTGAGGTTCGATTGTTTGGAGAGCGAATCGATTTCGCCTCCTACCTCAAAAAAGCTGCCGAAAAAGTGGGGCCGATTGTGGCCACACGGCTAAGAGAATCTCTGCGCAAAGAAAACGCCGGTGCCGACATCGTACTGTTGGTTGGAGGTGGCGCAGGATTCTTTGAGCCATCGGTGAAAGAAGCATTTCCGAACCTCAAGGTCTCAACATCCGATCTGCCAGTCTTTGCCAATGCTCGCGGTTTCTGGCGGATAGGAGCTTGAGATGTCCTCGATCAGGGTCGTCGTCAAAATCCCGATCAGCATTTACCCGGAACTCGTTGCGGATCTGTCAAAAGTTCAACTCCGAGACCGGGCCGAGCGACTTCGGATACTGGCTTTGCTTGGTCTCAGAGATGTACAAAGACTGCCGCCACAGTCGGTTCGAGAATCTCCAGCAACCGAGGACGTATCAAAACCGGATCAAAGGGAAACGGCGACCAAGCTGATACAGCGACTCAAGGGCAGTTTGTAATTTGCTGCTCTGGTACTGGCTGTCGCCCTGATCACCCTCTGGTGCTTAACTCGCAGTATGGGCAGGATCTGGCGTGAAATTCGTTCATGTCGAAGATATAGTAGGTCTGGCAGCGACAGCATCTCCGCCACTCGACGATCTTGGCGCGAACGTCTCGCACGGCGAAATAGGCGGCATTGATATCGAGTTCCCGATGCGCCATCCGCCGATGTATTTCCCTCGCCCGTAACAGCATCGGGGCAGAAACCCTGCTGTCATCAGCGCCACCAAGGCGTTGATACACTGCGACGAAACTCGCCAGCTCTGCCGCCGAGAGGGCATCGACGATGAAAGGTCGAACCGACTCGGGGAGCCTGCCATTCGGCGGACTTTCGGCATGAATCACGCGCCAGCGAAGTCGGAGTGGCTTGATATGAATCTGGGTCAGATGATTCACGATCGGTAGCCTGAGCTTCAGTCTGACCAGCTCGTGGGCTATCCGATGATTTTCCAACTCCTCAGGGGAAAGTAGCGCCGCCACGACTATTGCCTGCCAGCGTTGCCTCGGCGTACGTACTTCGAGCATCTCGTGGCAGTTGCAATAACCGGGTGAATACCGAATCGGAGAACCGCAAGGTATAGAGCGAGACACCGACTGTCTCAGCCAACTCTTCGATCTCTTCCATATCCAGGGTGGCAATCTTGTCGATGACGGGCTTTGATAGACCTGTCATCAATTCGGCGGCATCGCTGTCGTTGGCCATTTGACGGGTCAGAAGGAGAAGCTGCCGGTTGATTTTGAGAATGTCGCGCTGTTCCATAATAAAAATTCCAATGAATGGTCACGAGTGCGCATTTTATATTACAATTATCACAAATGTAACTGCCGCGAGGAATAAATTATGACGACCACTATGGGAGCAACCTTCCTTGGACAAAACCCCGTTGCAGAGATTCTGGAAGCGCTGATGGACAAGCACAGCCTGAATCAGACTGACTTAGCGCACCGCTCTGGAGTCTCCCAGCCTGCGATCAATCGCATCCTCAAGGAACGCAACAAGGCCAAGAAACCTCGCCGCGAAACTTTGGAGAAAATTAGCGGCGTGCTGGGCGTCACACCCGAGCAACTCACGGGGCAAGACCCCATTTCAGTACGCTTATTTGACAAGGGTGCAGTACCCATCGGACGCTGGGAAACGCTGACCCACATCCCGTACTCGGGCGATATGCCGCCGGGCCAAGCTTTGATTTGCCCGATACCCCATAGCGATATGTGCTTCGCTCTGCCGGTAATTGGAGAAGCCATGGTGGGTGAAGACGGCTATCGGGAAGGGGAAGTGATTTTTGTTGATCCGGCCGTGAAACCCACGCACGGTTGCGATGTTGTCGCAGTCAGCCCGAAAGGCGGACTACTCAGGCGATTCGTAGAGACACCTGAAGGCCGGTTTCTCAAGACACTGAACCCGTGTTGGCCCAACCCAATCCTATCGCTCACATCGGACATCATCCTGATAGGAACGGTGATTTTTTCCGGCCGAATTCGTTAACCATTACGATAGCGTATCGTATATGTAATACACTATTACAAACAAAATGGCCCTGCACACCAATTGGTGTGCAGGGCCATTTTTTCTAAATCAGTCCCCGTTCTGCAAAGGACATGACCGAGGCATCGGTCACAATGAAGTGATCGAGCACCTTGACGTCAATCAGCGCAAGCGCCTGACGAAGCTGCTGTGTCAGCATCTCATCGGCTCGTGATGGCTCCGCGTTACCACTGGGGTGGTTATGGGCAACGATCACCGCCGACGCATTTAGCTTCAAACCAACACGCACCATTTCGCGCGGATACACCGATGTTTGCGTGGTCGTGCCGCGAAACATCTCCATGCCGGCGATCAACCGGTTCTGGGCGTCGAGCCACAGCGCAACAAAGCTCTCATACTCCTGACCTCCTAGAAACAATCTCAAGTAGCTTTTCACGGCATCGGGAGATGCCAGAGAGTCCGAAGGTTCCCTTAAAGTTTCCTCCAGCGCACGTCGCAGTAGTTCACGTGCCGCAAGCAGCCGGTCGGAAACGGCATACGCAGGAATCTCCTCGGCAATACCGGGAACGGTTGCCGGGAAATTTCGCCTCAGGCCGAACAGCTCAGCCAGCGAATGATTGAGACAATTGGCCGCCGACGATTCGAGCAGGATCTCCAGTAGCTCACGGTTGGTTTGATTCATCATCTTGGGTGCCTCCAAAGAAATGCAGGACGGCCCCTCCCCCTGCGGGCGATGAGTCGCCCCGCGGGGTGGAATGAATGGATTCGGATTACTGCAATACGCCAGCTTCGTCAGCGGCTTTTCCGGCATCAAGGATCTTCTGGCTTGCGCTGAAAATCTTCTGCGCCGACTTCTCCGGCAAGGGTTCGCCGTCGAGCCACGACTGGATGTAGCCACGCGACTCATCGCGTCCGGGCAGATCGAGAATGGAGCACAGCAGGAAAGCCACGCCTTCCGCCTCGACCTCCTGAATGCTTCTGGGAATCGTCGCGGCATCGTGGCAATCGTCTTCCTCGGTATGACCGAGCACTACATGCGCCATTTCATGAAAACGCGTCTTGTGCGGATACTCGGCGATCGGACTCACGGCAATTCGCCGTTTCACCGCATAGCCCTGCACATTCCCGTCCATGAATTCGAATGCCTCCTGCGTAATGCCCAGCCCCGTCAAGGCAACATCGGCATTCCACTGGGGCGACTCGATCGGTTCGAGGTAGTCCTCGCCTTCGGTCTGTTCCAGACTGAACCAGCGCGGCGCCAACTTGAACAGCGTCAGGAGACGGATGTTGTCGTTAGACAAATCACCGTCTGATTCCGTGTCTCTGTGCTTGACCGTGATCGGCATCCAGAGCGACAGGGCTTTCTGTCCCTTGGATACCGAACGTCCCAGTTCCTTCCAGCGGTTGAAACTGGCGATCGGCGACAGAGGCAGATTCCGCTCCTGCAACTGAATGGCTGCCAGGATCTGGTTGCCGAGACTGAAGCGATGAAACCGGCCATAGGCCGCGCTGACGATGCCAGGCTCCGTCAGTGCCTGTTTGAGCAGTGGTGAAAATTTGTCGTGCATGGTGCCTCCTATGAAAAATGGGGAGGCACCGCCCCTGTCGGGGAGCAATGCGTTCCCCGTGGGATGAAATTTCCGGCCGAAGCCAGGTGGTGAGTGGAAGGACTGGATAGCCCTTCGCGTTGCTGCTTGGTTACTTCCGTTTCGCAGACCAGACCGACAGCGCGAACTCCTTCGCTTCGACCGCATGCGGCCCGAGAAACTCGCTGGGCTTGCCTTCGATCTTGATGAAGAGTCGCCGACCAACCACGGCAATGTGCTGACGCGCGCCACAATCCGACTGAAAGCGCGCGCGCAGGAATTGCTGGTAGTCGCCTTGCCATCCGGCAGGAGGTGCAAATGCCCCCTGACCACCCGGCATGGTGTCGATCAGACTGAAATCGATTACGCCGTACATGAACGGTCTCCTAAGCGGCCTGGTGCAGCGCCTGTTCGACGCAGCCCAGCGCGGGAAACCCCGCCTTGCCCAGATGGACGAATACATCCAGCCAGTCGATTCCCTTCTTGCCTTCGGGTATATCGAGCGCCGGCGCAATCGCACCTGCCCGAATTCCCATGCCCCACAGCCGCGTAACCAGTTCGCGTGCCGCTTCCTGTCCGTGGCCGGATGGATGCTGCGGCGATGGCCGGTCCTTGTCAGCGAAGACCAACACCTGCTCGATACCGGCCGGCGGTTGAAACGTCGCCAGCAGATGAGCGTTGCCGGTCGCCCAGGTCGGAATTCCAACCGCCTCGGTGACGGCAAGTGCCGTCTCGATACCCTCGGTCACTGCCAAACGATTTCCCGCCGGCGCCAGCCGAATGGCACTCCCGGTCATCTGTCGCGCCAAAGGATGGCGCATCAGTTTCTTGGGTGCATCCACCGGCGCTTTGCGACCGTCTGAGGTCAGATAGGTACGATGGATCGTCACCGCATCCCCCCCTTTCCCGGTCACTTGCGCGATCAGGGTTGGGTAGTCGGCGAGCAGCCGGTTGTCCTCGAAGTAACCGAGCGCCGCATGAAACCGCAGCGTCACGGGCACCTTGACCGACAATCCACGCCGGGCCAGATACAAACGGGCCGGTTCGGCGCTGGGATGCGACAAGGGAACAGACTCCCGCCAGGTTCGATTCAACTGCTCCCGGCGAATCTCGTCTTCGGATTTCGCCGTTCCCGACTTGGCGTGGCGAGAGCGGCTGCCGACCTGTTCGGCCACCTCGCGGATGGCGCGGCCAAAATCCCAGCCGTTGATCCACATCAGCAGCGCAAAGCCGTTGGCAAAACTGCCGCAGGTATTACAGATGCCCCCACCCGTTTCGGCGACATCCCGAAACAGGCGAAAGCCATCCCGACCGCCATGAACCGGACAAGGCACGTGTTTGCCTTTACGTTCCAGAGCGGCTTTCAGCGATGGCGCCAGAGTGAGCAGCACTCGCTCCCAGCGATCACACGCATCTTCCTTGACTTGCTGCGTCTCGTACTCGTGCTTCATTGCCGATGCCTCCATGTAAAACTCCGTGTGGAAATCTCCGCGCGGCATGGAGCAATCCCGACCGGGAATGGCTCCCCGGCGGGGTTAGTGAATGCTGTTTGTTTTCTCGTGGCCAGCTACCACACGTCCGTCCGATGCCTTATGGCGTCAGACTGAATCCCATGTTCAGGCTTTGCACAGCGGGCTCACACAGCCCGTTAAACCCGCTCTGAAAAACCCCGGCACACAGTGCGTGCGCCGGGAAAGACACAGGGGAGGAAACAGGAGCGATGCTACGCAGACCTGATCCCGCCTGGGATTTGAAATGTGACCTTTTTGGATCGATTTCGACGTTCCTGAAATACAACCAGCATGGCCCGCATCAGCGCGCCACGTCGGTAGCGGAAACCGCTGCCCTGTTGGGCAACGGCCTCCTACCGAGTGCAGGTTTTCACGTCAGGCAGCTTCGGCTTCCGCCTCCATCGCCCCGGCGTTCCCTTTGTCGAGATCGAGTGCCGCATTGATCTCGCGTTGGCGAACCAGCAACTGCGCCAGCCTCTTCTCCTTGTCGAAGGGTTTGGCCAACTCCATCAGAATGTCTGCCAGGCGCTTTTCTGCCCGAGCCAGATCCTCATGCACTTCTGACAACCGACCTTCCAGACCGTTGGCAACGTTCTCGATCACCCTGACCATCCCTTGCGGGTTGTCGGAATGATGCGCCGCATAAGCTCGACGACCTTTCAGAAGGAAACACGGGCCATCCGATGCGCCCGTCGGTATCAGCACCGAGACAGCAAAGCCGGCGTACTGCCCGACTGCAATCTCTCCCGCCGCGGACTTCCAGTTCCCGATTTTCCGGGTTCTGGCCTTGGCTTCGTTATAGAACCGCGCCAGTGCCTCTCCCGCCGCCGATCGTTCGACATACCGCTCGCCATCGATCTGCATGCAAAAGCGCACACCCCGTACATCTACTCGATCAGCAATATCGGCTTCAATCGATGCGATCCGTTGCCGGATTTTCTCGATCTGGCCGGGCAATGTCGCCGACTCCCGCTGGTTCGACCATCGCTGGTTGTCCCATTGGGATTTCAACAGGGACAGCTTCGCGACATCGGCATCGATGCCCGCCTTTTCCATCACCAACGGATTTCCCGATGCCAGGGCTTTCACCTCGGCATAGGACAGGGCCGCCAACTCCACGTCTTCCGCACTCCGCATGCCGGTATCTCCCCGCATCACCTGGGCAATGAAGCGCGCCTTGGTTTCGAGGGTCTGCCAGATGTAGGCATCAAACGAGGCTTCAGTCACGTAGCGAATGATGCGCACTTCTTCGTTCAGGTTGCCCTGTCGAATAATGCGCCCCTCCCGCTGTTCGACATCCGCCGGTCGCCACGGGGCGTCCAAATGGTGCAACGCCGCCAGTCGGGTCTGGATATTGGTGCCCACCCCCATTTTCAGGGTGCTGCCCAACAGGACACGAATCCGCCCTTCCCTTACCGACTTGAACAGTTCTGCCTTTGCGGTATCGCTGTCGTAATCGTGGATGAAGGCGATCTCGGTTCCGGGAACGCCCATTTCCACGAGCTTGGCTCGAACGACGTGATAGACACTGAACCGTCCATCGTCCGTCGGTGTGCTCAGATCGCAGAACACGGCCTGGGTGCCACGAAACGCTGTGGTATCCCGCCAGATTCCGTAGATCCTGTCTGCACACAAACTGACCTTGCCGTCCTGTGCCTCTTGCCCTGATGGATCGACCAGCCGCATATCCAACGCCGCCTTGCGGCCATCGTTGGTGACAGCGAGCATGTTGTCCTCATTGGGCGACACATCCCCATTGCGTATGGCTTCCGCACGAGCAACCAGGGTTGCCACAAAGGCCTTCAGTTCCAACGTAGGCTTGGCGGCGACCGTCTCCAAATGGAAGCGAGGCACGGGCAGCTTCAGCATCTCCGCGGTACGAATATCGGCCACTTCCCGGAACATGGTCATCAGTTCCGGCAAATTGACGAAGCGAGCAAACCGCGTGTTCATGCGATAGCCCCCACCGTCCGGCGATAACTCGAGCGCCGTGACCGATTCCCCGAAGTTCCCCGCCCATGTATCAAATTGCGCTACATGGTTGGCACGCAGCGTTGTCGGCTGCAGGAACCGTTGCATGGTCCACATTTCGGCCATCGAGTTCGACACTGGTGTTCCGGTCGCGAATACCACACCCGAACAGCCGCCCTGCTTTTCCATCACATGACGCGTCTTCACAAACATATCGAAGGCGCGTTCCGAGTTGGAATTCGGCAAACCTGCCACCCGCGTCATTTTGGTGAAGCGGTACAGGTTCTTGAAGTAGTGCGCCTCATCGATGAACAGAAAATCGATGCCCAGTTCCTCGAACGTGAGCATGTCATCCTTTTTCGATTTGGCTGACAGTTTCTCCAGCCTGGCGAGCCAGATCTTTTTGGCCCGCTCCAACTCCTTGACGATCCGATTTCCCCGCTTGTTCGTCGTCGAGGCCCGGATGGCGCACTCGATTTCGTAAACTCGCTCTTCGATGAACGACGCCATTGCGTCATCGCTCATCTTGATCCTCTCGAAAGAGGCATGGGTAATCAGTACGCCATCCCAGTCACCGGTGGCAATCCGTGACAACAGCGTCCGGCGTTTATCTCCCACCAGATCGTCCTTGCTGGCCATCAGGATGTTGGCACCTGGATAGGCTCGCAAAAACTCGGCGGCAAACTGCTCCAGCATGTGGTTGGGCACGACATAGCAGGGCTTGCCCGCGATGCCAAAACGCCGCAACTCCATCCCGCCGCAAATCATCGTCAGGGTTTTACCGGCGCCGACCACATGGGCCAGCAAGGTATTCACCCCGCCGGAGACGATTCGCCAGATGGCGTCTTTCTGATGCCGATGGAGGTTGTACACCTCCGAAAATCCCGGCAAGGAAAGCCTTGACCCATCGAACTCCCTGAGCCTGACGGCATTGAACTGGTCGTTGTACATCCTGACCAGCCGCTCACACCGTTCGGGATCGGCGAAAACCCAGGAGCGAAATGCCTCCTTGAGTGCCTGCTGCTTTTCCCGTACGGCAATGGTTTCCTCCGTGTTCACGAAATACCGGTCAGTGACCGGATCGCGATCCCGTATCGTTGGCACCATCTGATTGAGCGTAACCACAAACAGCTCGCCCGCCGTCATGCGACCCGTACCATAGGTTTGGGTCGATGCTACCGACCGTTCGCCCTGCCACGGCACATCGATGTTCCATGCGCCAGCCTCGGCACTGAACTCCACCGTGCAACCTTCGCATTCCAGAAGATGATCGAGGAATGCTGCATAGTCACGCGACGGAATCCACGTTGAACCTATCCGGGCATCGATTTCGCCCGGTCCCAAATCCGCCGGAATGACCGCCTTGAGCGCCATGACGTTACGGGCATAGTCATCACCCGCGACGTCCGCCATGTCCAGCTTATGGCGCACATTGCCCGACAGATAGGCATCGGCGGTTTCCCAAAGCGCACTTTCCGGATTCAGGAAGATCAGACCGCGATCCGCCATATCCGGGAGGAACTGCGCCCTCTCCCGCCCCAGCAAGGACTCCATCAACGGAACGTCGATGCGACCACGCTCGTGCAAAGAGACAAGCAGCGCTTCTTCGGCTGACTCACACCGATCCACCTTGCGAACCACCCCCACCGTTCTGCGGTAGAAAATGTCCGCCTTCTCTGCCGTGCCGCTTTCCGGATCGAAATTCTCCAGAGAAAGCAGCAGTGGCAGGTCAGGATCGCCCTTGAAGGCCAGCTTGTTGGCTTTGGCATGCAGATAGCCATGCCGTGCCACAAAGCCGTCATAGGCCATGTTGAGTGCCAGCCGGTAACTGCCCAACCGACTATCGTCCGCCGTGACATGCTGAACATGGAGTAGCCGGCGTGCTGCGTCCCGGATGGCCATCAAGCCGACAATGCGCTTGGCAACCGTTGCCGATACCGCCCCCTCAATGACCAGCAGTTCCTGCCCCTCCGAAACAGCCAGACGGCCATCCTCAGTGAAGCAGTACGCACCGGGTTTGACGAACTCAGGCGCTGCAACACGAATGTCCCGCTGCACCTGCTCCGACCGATCAGCCTTGCGGGTCAGACGCGGCACGTAGATCCCTTCGGGCAAATGGGCTACCCGATCGTGCAACGCCGCCTTCACATCGCCATTGAAAATGGCTGCATTGGCGAGGCCATAGCCATTCGACTTCTGGCTCAAGCGTCCGATCAGCATGTCCGGGTTCTGGACATACCAGTTCGAGACAAACAGGCGGCGATGCCCATCACAGAGACCATACGGTGCTTCCACCACACTCAGCCAATCGTCTGCGGCCTTCTCGCCTGCTGCCAACTTCTGCAGGAAGACGATATCGGTCGTGACGTCGGTATTGGCCAGCGGTGAAAACGTCCCGGACGGCAAACGAATTGCACCGACCAGTCGTGCCTGCGACGCAATGTATCTCCGCGCCCGGTCTTCCCATTTGTCCAGCGTTCCGGCCGACGTAATGAACGCCACCAGACCACCCGGACGGGTCACTTCCAGGGCTCGCCCGAAGAAGTAGTCATGGATCAGAAAATCGGCGTAGGGCACATTCCGGTCGTCCGGCACCTGATAGTTCCCGAAGGGAACATTAGAGATCACCAGATCGAACCAGTCCTTGGGTAGCCGTGCCTTTTCAAAACCGATCGGCAGTGTCCGAACACCGTGATGCCCGTACTGGCGCTGCAGGATGCGTGACGACAGACGGTCGATCTCGATAGCGGTAATTTCCGACGCTTCCGCCATATCCTTCGGCATGGCACCGATGAAATACCCGATGCCGGCAGAAGGCTCCAGAACACGACCACCCTGGAATCCCATGCGACGCACCGCCGCCCAGAGTGCTTCGATCACGAAAACTTCCGTGAAGTGGGCATTGACGACGCTTCCCTTGGCGCTTTCGTAGTCTCCGCCAAGCAAGTCAGGCAAGGATTCAGCTCTCGCCCTCCACGCAGGATCGTCCTGATCGGGATTGAACGCTTTGGAAATGCCACCCCACCCGGTATAGCAGTTGAGGACATTGCGCTCGTCTTCAGTCGGCGGACGGTTCTCCGCTTCCAGACACGACAACAGCGAGACAGCAGCCAGGTTCGCATCGAACTTGGTGACGTCGCCTCGCAGCATCGAATGCACGGTGGCATCCAGGCTGGGCCACAACACCCGCGGTGGCCGTTGAGGTTGCGGCTCCCCGATCAGCGCGGGAGACACAAATTCGACTTCGTTATTGCCCGCCGGTACGGTGATCTGTACCGGTACCACCAAGGGGAACGCGATGATTTCCGCCGACGTAACGACGTGGGAGATCATCGGAAGCGGATCGTCCGGAGCGAACCCCGGCAGCCACATGGTGACTTCCGCCAGTTTCTTGAGTTTCACGTTTATCTCCTGAAAATGCCGGAGACACGTGTCCCCATCCGGGGTGTGTCCCCGGATGGGTTGAAAATCGATTACTCGTCATGGACGTTCAGCTTTCGCCACCCGTCAGATGACCTCGTGATGCTTTTTGAGTACTAAGTGCTGCGGTACAAATGAACAGAACGGAACCGCAATATTTCAAACAGCGCAGACATCGGTTATGCCGCCTGCTTCTGGTGCCGTCTCGACAAGCCGTATCGGTATGTATTGCGGAATTTCGATAGAGCTGTCTTTACCGGCATCGACTCATCCACAAGACGACTCGTCCAGGCGCAGCCTCGACGCGTAACCGTCTTGGCGCTGACCGCACTGATCTCTGCTTCGATGACCGCAACCAGCAACTGATCAAGGGCATTCATCTGTAATGAAGTAGCAGTAATGCAGCGCTCCGGTGTCACTCCATGCTCGGTAACAAATTCCGCACGGGGCAGATTGGCCAAATCACTATCGTCATCCTGATGCTGAAGAGGGTACGTCACTACTGCCAGCTTGGAGATTTCAATCTCCTTGACTGCCACACGTACCCAACCGCAGGAATCGATATCCACATAAAACAAACGATGCTCCCGATTCGGAAGCCAATTACCTACGCCCATGGTGCTCTCCAAATAAAAGGCGGAGACACCCATTCCCGTGCGGGAGGGTTCCCCGCTCGGGTAATGGCCGTGAGGCCGAAAGAAATTACAACTGTTCCGCTTTGGCTTGCGAACATAGATACAGCAGACAGCTCGAATTGCGCGGTCCCCACCATCGACGCCAGCGGGCATGCACTTTGGCTTTCTGCTCAACCGGCAGACTGAAGTAGGTCGATCGGGCGATCCGCCACCATTTGGCGGTGAATTTGCGGTGCTCGATCTCTACGACGTCTGCACGCTGCGCACGGCGGGACATGACTTCATCCACCGATGGCTGCAACGCGGCGACCTGATCCGCGAAAAGCGGCAAGGCATCGCGCTCGGCCTTCTGCTTGCGCAGAACGGCTGATCGTTTTCTCGGGGTGTCCCGAAATCCTTCAAAGCGGGGATAGCGATCAAACATCATGACCATCCCCTTGCCATGCGAATCGCTTCGCGCAGCATGCATAAGTGTTGCCTCATGGTGCCTCCAGTCAAAGTCGGGAGACACGAATCCCCTGTGGGGGCCGCGCCCCCACAGGGTTAAGTAAATGCTGTTTGTTTCCAGCGGCCAGCTACCGCCTTTCAGCCGTCCCCATAGAGGAACAACGAAACCGGAGCTTTCCACAACGGGCTATCGTCGAATGGAACGAAACCCGTTCTGGAAAGCCCGGCACACGAAGAAATGTGTGTGCCGGGAGAAAGAAGCCTGTCATCAGCCACCCTTGCGCTTGCGACTGCGCTTGGGTTTTGGATAGCCAAATCGGACCCATGCTTCGGGATCGACGGGAAGCGGTGTCGTCCGGGCGTTCTTGAGATTGACGAAAACGCCGTGATAGCCAATCTGTCCGTAGCGAAACAACTCCCACAACAGATTCAGGGCATACAGCGATACGCCGCGATTCACGAACAGCGACTGCTTTTCGAGGGCATCGGCGAGCGAACAGGATGGCGTGTCATCGTCGGCTTCCTGCGACTCATCCGCGATCTCCGGGAGAAGATCGACGGCATGCGGCAACCGATGCGCATCGGATTTGGCCCAACGCGCCGGCACCTCGCCGAGAATGACCTGACCGTCATGCAGGCGGTTGCCCAGATCGAGCCAATACCCGCCGCCAGACCGTGCCACCGATTCCAGAATCGCTTTACGCGCCAGCCGATTGTCCACACAACCAATCGCCAAATCGGTGCGCAAACTCTCGGCCGCAGTCACTCGCCTTGTCTCCGCCTTCCAGCCGGTGCCCATCGCCATGTTGATGCGATTGACGAGCACCGTGGCCTTGGGCAGCCCCACGTCGGACGGATAGAACATCTGCCGCCCCACATTGGCTTCCGACACCTGATCAGCATCGATGACGGTCACATCCAGACCACCGGGATGGCCCAGCGCGAGCATGGCTGTGTGCAGCTGGGCCAGACCCATCAGCATCTGGGAACCGGTTCCCCCGGCCCCAATCACGGCGACACGAACCTCCCGCGAGAGCAACTCAGGCGCAAGATGATGGATAGCCATCGCTTCCTCCTGCCTGATCGCTCAAACCGGTAGCGTCGAATGCCAGCGGCACGAACAGCCCATTGGCACAGAGACGAAACGCTGTCGAACACTGCCCGCGATCGCAATTGCCAATCACGCCGGCAATCTTGAACTCACCGCGATCATCTCGATCATCCTGCGTCGAGAAGAATGCCGAGAGGCGACCATGAGAATGCAGATCGACAACCAGATGCTCGTCTTCGTCGAGCACCGGCCGGTGATAGCGGACATGACAGCATCCCGCCGATTCTTCCGTCGGGAACACCAGCCGCATATCGCCGGACATGGCATGCCACTCGATCCATCCCACGCACTCCTCAGGACACCGATCGAGCGCGTACCGGTAGAACTCCGTGACCAGATGGCGAGGAATCTTGCCAAAGGTCAGGGACAACTCCCGGCCCACCCAGCCATAGGGCATGGGTATGCTTTTCTGGCTGACCAACGGCACCCGCAGATACAACCACGGACGCCGAGCTTCGAGCCAGAGGCCGTCACCGGTCACCAAAAAGCGATGACCATTACCGGCCAACGGTGCGAATCCGCCATAACGCGGCACTGTCACCACCGGCGCTGACTGCTGCAAGGCGACATCTCTCGCATCCATCATCCCTCTCCTTCCAGAACGGCGGCCTCAAAGGCTTGCCGTAGCGTCCAACCCGTCGGAACGAGCGTGCGCGTTGGAAAGTGACTCAGGCGTCCATCCAGCAGATCCCGCCACAAGGCAAACGGACCGGCCCGGTAACGGGTCAGCCCCCTTGGGGTATGGATGTTCGGATGGGTGAAGTAGGAACGAAAGAAGGCTTCCTCCCAGGCCCGGTGGTTGTGCACCTGATCGCCTTTCGGCAAGCGGGCACTGCCGACACAGATCGTGCCGTTTTGCCAGACGTTGAAGAATGGCGCGACGGACAGCGGCGTGTCGGCATCGGGACGTTGCCGCCCCTTGAACGCAAACACCTTCCATGCCTTTGTGGTCACCACGAACACCAGCCCCGGACAGGGAACCCGCGCGGTGCGTGCTCCGAGTTCCTTGCAGTCGAACCAGACCTGCCTGTCCTGCGGTGCGCTGTACCAGACGAAGAACCCCGATCCTTCCGCGAGTACATGGGCCGGCTTGATGGCAGGCTTGAGCATCGTTTCCGGATCGAGAATCCGCATCAGCGCCAACAGTCCCGCCTTGCTGGCCGGAACACCGGCTTGAATGACCGGACGATTGCCATCGTCCGATCCCACATCATGGACAGACACGAAAGCGGGCTTTCGTTGCGCATCCTGATAGACCAGCACGGCATGGGTCAGCCGGTACGACTGTTCACTTGAAAACGTACTGACATTGATCGCCATCGCGACCTCCTTGTTGAAATGGCGCAGGCGTGTCGAGCCCGGCGGGCAGGACATCACCCGCACCGGGTTAATGGAACTCACAGCGGCTCGGCGATCAGGGCGATCAGCCGATCCAGTGACGACAACAACTGCAACCCCAGACCGGTCTTGTTGAGCCAGACATGGAACCCCTCGGAATCGAGAGGGACTGCCTGGGCGCCGAACAGATCGGTATAGCCATCGCTGGCGCAGTTCGCGTATTCGATAAAGTCATCGAACACCCGATCCATGGGGTCATCGACATCCCACCTCAGGTAGGTCCCGAAATAGACGCACTCGACCTCCATGCCGTCCAGGCCGGGAAGCTGCCCGCCGTCCGCCAGCAACTGCCCGATTTCGAGCACCACGGCAGCCACCGGAGCGACTTCAGGCAAAGTGGCCTGGATGCCTGACAGGGCATCCTCATCCAGCACCGGCTTGGCGCAAAGCACCCAATCCGGGAAATGACCGTCATACCAATCCGGAGAAATTGCATCCCCCAGATCCTCTTCGGTCATTCCCATCGAGCGCATTTCTTCCAGCCAGTCGGCCTGATCGCCACTCCCTTGCCAGTGGATGTACTCGCACAGATCGCGCGTCGATTGCGGCGTCAGGGCATACAGCGTGCGCCCCGAAGCCCGTTGCAACCAATGCAGCGCCGTCTCACCCAAACCGGGACAGAGCGTCTCGATCCGGGTCAGCCGATCTTTCATGCCAAGCCATTCCACCTGTTCAGACTGGATGGCCCAGTACCACCGGTCATCGTCGTCACTGGCATCGGGAAACAGCGATCCATAGCCCAATGTTGCTGGACTAGCGGCCGCATGAACCTCGAAGGCAATGTGCTGCAATTGCCCCACCATGCGGTTGATCCACGCAACCAACGCTTGTTGCACCAGCGTAGGCGGCAGACCGCTCGCAGACTCGGGAAGCTCCCCAACCTCCAGCCAGCGCAAGGCCAGCATCGCCCAGCGACGAATATCGAGACTGGGATTGAGGCTGACCGTGAGGCCAGCGCCAAACTGCGGCAGGCTCAGAGGATCAGGGCCTGGACGGAAGCGGCCACCTGACAGCGATCGCCGGGTGCGACGGTTGCTTGAGACCGTATCACCAAGCGTTGCAAGGCTTGCACGCATCGTTTCATCTCCTCGTGATCGAAGGCAGGAACCCCGTTCGGGATTCCGCCTTCAAAGTGCGAGAAGTCGCCATCGGCAGCGGCTTGCAGCCGTTCCTTGAGCGACACCATGACCTACTCCTTGCGCAGGACGACAGGCCAACGCCGATCCAGCCACCTGACCAATCGTCCCAAGGCGATCGTCAGGCGTTCAACCGGTGTCACAACAGCCGATTGCGGTTCGACATAGCTCAGGCCGTCATCGCGCCGCCGCACCACGATCCGGGAGGTTCGCGATGCATTGGCCGACAAGGCACCCTTGGTGCCGACGGCACGCCGGAAGGTGTAGATCAATCGATCACCCTTCTGCTCCGGCCCCTCGATGGAGGCCGTCGTGATCTCCGGGTAGGTGGCGGAATAGACATCCCGCACCTGCTCCGGTGACAACTCGCATCCGGGATCGGGCAAGGCAATGCCGTTGTAGGCAAACGAACGCTGAAGCTTCTGAACGGTAATGGTCATGACCGCCTCCTCATGCGAAAAGGTTGTCTTCGACCGAAACATCGGCGACTGCCGGCGTCCCGCTCTCGACTTCATTGTCATCATCGACACCGGCCGCCGCCGTTACCTTGGCGGTGCCTTTCCTGAGCGCGCCTTCGGCTTTCTTGCTGGCGTCTTTCTTCGCCGCCTCAAGAATGCTGCGGGTCGCCTCCAATTGCTCGGCAAGCGACTGGTGCTCTTCAGCAAAGCTGCGAAGCAGACCGACGAACTGTGCATCCAGCTCCTCCGCCGTTCCGGTCAGGACCAACGGGATCGCCAATGCCTCGGCATCCTTCGCATCTTTCGGGGTGGGTCGCACCGTGACGGTGATCAATCCTTCCCGGGCAGATGACAACGTGACTGCCAGCGCCGCGCAGCCGTCCAACAACGATTTGAGTTCCTGAAAAAACATGGTGGTACCTCCAAAGAGAAAATTGCAGGCGCACCACGCCCCTTGCGGGGAACGTGGTCCCCGCTTGGGTGGAAAGAAATTGTCTTACGCGATGTTGAAACGCATCGACCGCGGCACCTTGCCCTCATAAGGGAAGGCCGCCACGTTCAACAGCGCCTTGATGATGTCGTCCTTCTTGCCGCTCATGGCCTTGGCAAATGCCCCGCCCATCGCTGCCTTCAAGCTGATCTCGTCGCACATCGCCTCGATTTCGCTCTTGGTGAGCAGCTTGAGAAACTCTTCACAGAGCTTCCAGTGCCGCCCGAGATCGATCTCGAGATAGTTGAGGAGCTGGACCAGGGTCTTTTCCTCAATGCCGTCCGCAGCGGATGCCGCCAGTCCGAGGAACAGCTTGTCCCGAACAGACTCATCCGACTGCGCAACCAGGCGTGCTGCCTCATCCGTCTTGAACACGAAGCTGGTGAACTCCTGCTTGGTGATCGCGGCGAATGCCTTGCCCAGCTTGGTATCGCTGATATGCCGGGCATTGCCCGACAACGCCAGGGCGATGAGCACCGTGAGATTGTTTTCACGGTTGGCCATCAACTCCCGACGCAGCACCTTGCGCCAGACTTCCAGTCGGTAGTCCTTGACCCGTTGCGAGTCCTGGACCTTGGCTTCAGACTTGGTTTCGGCCTTTCCCATGGACTTGCCACTGGTGGCCGTTTTGCCGGTAGCTACCTTGGTGGCACCCTCTGCCGGCGCCGCCTTTTCCTTTTCCTGCTTGAGGCGTGCCGCCACCTTCTTGGCATTGCAGCTCGCATCGAAGCACAGATCGGAATAGACATTGCCCAGCTTGCCTGGCACGGCCGAAATTGCGGCACCGAAGTTCTTGCAGGCACGGCAGGCTTTCGCCTGATCCTCGCCTACTCCGGTATCGCCGACGGCCACCAGTCGCAGCAGCGTGAAGTTCTCGCCGGGGCGAACGATCCGAATGGTCGGATAGTCGTCGGCAAGCGAAGCCCTTTTGGCATCCAGCGCCGCATCGGTCTTGCTATCGAAGCACGAACCGTGGGTGCAATGACCCGCTGCAATCGCCTCGCCAAAGAGTGCCTGCTGGTTCCCCGAATTGTGGGGACAAGACGTGCACTCGCCCTTGTCGAAAATCGCGCTGCCCAAGGCCCGCGATATCTGCTCAAGTTGTCCGCGAAACTGGACCACGGTAGGCAGACAGGCCTGGGACAGCAACTTATCGAGGACGGCGTCCTGCTTGTCGCGTGTGACTGCGGCCAGCAGCTCGGCATGGCCCAGCTGAATGCGTCGCTCGGACAAGGCCCGACGGACCCGTTCCGAACAGTTCATCAGCGCCAGGCGTTTGTCGAGCGTGGTGCGCGACCAGCCCAGCCGGCGTGATGCCTCGTCCCGATCTCCCTGACAACGGCCAAGAATCTTGGCGGCCGCTTCAGCTTCTTCGGTCGGACTCATATTGGCACGCTGGATGTTCTCGATCAGCGCCGCCTCGTCGGCTTCACCATCGTCCAGGTCGCGTACCAGCGCAGGGATTTCATACTCATCCCCGAACACCTTCTTCGCCGCACGCCAGCGACGTTCGCCGGCGACGATCTCGTAGCGTCCCGCATCGCGAGGCCGCACCAGAATCGCCTGCAGCACTCCCTTGGATTTGACGGACTCTTCCAGCTCCGTCATCTCAGCAGGATCGAAGTAACCACGAGGATTTCGACCGGGAAGAATGTTCCCGACCTTGATAGATGCTTGCAGTTGCATGATGCCTCCATGAAAAATGGCAGGCAACCGCATCCCCGGACGGGAATGCGACTGTCCCGCCTGGGTTGAAATGCAAAAAGCTAATGGGTGTAACGTTGCCGGTAGCGTTGCAGCACCTGATCCCGAATCTCTTCGGCATCGAGGCCAA
Organism: Ampullimonas aquatilis; assembly: GCF_049675895.1. Lineage (GTDB taxonomy): Bacteria > Pseudomonadota > Gammaproteobacteria > Burkholderiales > Burkholderiaceae_D > Ampullimonas > Ampullimonas aquatilis. The sequence continues at coordinate 1,905,438 of NZ_CP183834.1, forward strand.
ACAGACGGCAACACGCCCGATAGGCAAATGCGCTCGACTCCGTCCGTGGCGCCTGCATCCAATCGAGGATGTCTAACCGCGTTGCGGCAGACACCCTGCGATCAAACAGGTCGTGCAGCGATTTCTCCAGCAGGAGGCCATGTAGCCGCAGGATCTCATCCTCGGTCCATGGGGGCTCGCCACCAAAATTCGCTTCACTTCCTGCCGTGCCTGCCAGGTTGAGTTGACGCACCAGACCGTCTTCCCTGTGCATGGCCGCCTCCTTGAATAAGCGCGGTGATTCGTTGCGCCTAGTTGCGGTTGTCGGCCTTGATTACGCGGTACGTTTCGTACTCGATCTGGTATCCGTTACCTTGGATGACGCTCAAAAGCTGATTGCGCGCCAATACAACGGCGGCATCATCTTCCTTGTTCATCGTCAGGAAACTGACGTTATCGAGCACACGCACTGCCTTGGCACAGATCCGAATGGCACCAAACTCAGTGTCACCAAGCATGGTCACTTGCCTTCCTCCCCGAAAATGTCACTGTCTGCGGAGGACGGATTGGCCAAGGCAGCCTTGCGACTGCGGTAAGCACGGAGCAGTTGCTCCAGCTCGCCACCCTCAAATGAGCCTTCGGCCCGGACATAGACTTCATCCAGTTCGTCGGTCGATGCTGCCTTGCCAATGGTGACCAGGGTGTCCTGCAACAGCCTGCCGGAAGCTTTACGCTCGTTGGCTTGGGATGCTTCGGCCTTGTCAGGCTTGTTCCCCTTGTCGCCGGTCTCGGTCGCTGTCGGGATGACTTCTCCCGTTTCCTCGTCGATGATCGGCGCCCAGGAACCATCAATGGCCTCGGTGATCCCGATGTTCTGGCTTTCACCTCGCTCGGTCACTTCATCGAGCGTCAGCGCCATCGCCAGTTCCGGCGACTTCGGCAACAGGTTGCACAGCCGGCGAATCACGGTCTTGAGGCCCATCGGGACGAAATGCGTATCCCAGGGACTTTCCTTCCCGTACTTCTTGGCCATCTGGTAGCCACGCGAGTTGTCGCGCACCTGCTCGATCTGCTCCTTCGACAACGCGTGAAACGTGCGCGTACCATCCTTGAACACCGCGACGGCATAGAAACCCGCGATCACACCGCGCTCCTCGTCGGAGGCAGGGAATCCGTTCTTCTTCAGCGGTTCGTGCATCAGGGTCCGGTTAAGGCCCAGAACGATATCGAACTTGTCGTTGATACGAACTTCGTGACCGTAGATGTCTTGCACGATCCCGCTGTTGCGGGCCAGCTTCATGAGCCCCTGATAACCTGGGATCAACTGGCACTGGTTGCCGAAAGGCACGAGGTGCGCCTCACCCATCAATCCCACTTCGAGCCCGAGCTGGCTGGACTGGATCACCGCCGCAAAGACACTGCGGGGATCGGTCTGAGCCAGTTTCGGGTTCATCCGGAAAGCGGTCAGCGCGATGCGCACCATGCGATCCGGACTCAGATGCTTGGGCAGTGCGCGGGCAATTTCGCCCTTGAACTGCTCCAGCATGGCCGGGAATTGCACCACGTTGGATTGGCCACCTTGGCGGGTCTTCTGGATGTTGCGTAGGGTTTGAGACATGGTTTTTCTCCAAAGAAAAATGGCGAAGACACCTGTCTCCCTTGACGGGGATGGGTATCCCCGCCGGGGTTGATGACCTACAAAAGTTTCCGCGGTTTAGGCGGCGTCCAGCTCGAAGGCTTCCGTGTTGGCGGCCCAGCGTGGCAGGGAGATCAGTTCGATCTCGCCGCCCGGTTGGTATGCCGGCCAGTTACCCGATGAATGGCACCACTTCAACAGCTGAAGTGCTGCCCGGTACTTCTTGCGCCCGACCTCGATGACTTCCGGATCGGCCCGATACACCGCTACAGCGTGAGGCGCTTCCTTCTCCACGGCGATAAACAGGAATGGAAGCTCCATCCCTGTCACGGCCTTGATCCCATCGACGTAGTACGCCGCCTGGATGTCGTAACCGAAGTTCGCGATGGAACGTGCAAACCCGCCACTGCTGGCATCGAGGCAGGTCTTGAGATCAACGATGGCTTCACCGTTGAACCAGTCCGGCCGACACTTGCAGCTCAAGCCCGTTTCCGCATCCCTCCAGAACGCAGAGAGTTCGGCATCGCCCGTCGATAAGAGCCTTGCCGCCCCTTGATGGGCAAACACGGCACGTTGGACCAGACTGAGCGTAGCCATCTCCTCGGAGGTAATCACGATCTTGCCGTGATTGGCCTCCTCGAAGCGCGCCGCCGCCTCCTTGCCTTCCTTGGTGCGACGGTCGAATTTCTCCGCCACGACGAATTCGTCGGCAAAGCGATCCTGCTCCAGCACATAGGTATGCACTGCGGTTCCGAATGCCATGGCTGGCGTCGGTTCATGCGGATGATCCAGATACTCGCGAAGGTGCGCCGGGCTTTTGAGCATCTTGACGATGCCCGAATGACCGATGGCTTTCTCGGCGTGATACTGCGTAGCCGGCATGACGAGCAGGCCGGGATGATTCAGTTTCATGATGCCTCCAGAGCGAATGCCGGAAGCACCGACCCGAACCGGGGCGTTGTCCCCGGCTGGGTTAGAAAATGCTGTTTGTTTCGAGCGGCCAGCTACCGCTTTTTAATCGAACGGATAACCGTCCGATCAAATCTGGCTTTCCGCAGGACGCTCCGCAGGAACGCCCTCGGGAAAGCCCCGGAGGTCCGGGGCGATGGGATCATTCGATAGTTCCGGCTTTGCGCGCCATGTCGAGTGCCTTCAACAACATGTCGCGGGTTTCCGTGTCCCGCTTGCCGTCCCTCAACCGCTGATACAGATCGCAGGCAAAGGCCATGGGCAGGGGATCGAACAGTCGAACGAGATAGGGATTGAGTTTCATGATTTTCTCCAGAGGTTGATGAAAGACCCTGGCGAAAACCGCATCCAAGATGGAGCGATCCCCGCAGGACAAAGGGCTCTTTGGAAAAAGCGCTTTGTCCTGCGGGGAAGACCCCAGCAGGCAATGCTGCGAACTACAGGCCGAGCGCGCGAACGATCGGACGGCTGATGATCCAGCCAGTAATGCAGCATGCGAGAAGAACGAGTTCCATGAGGTGCCTCCTGAAATAAAAAAGGGGGCACCCCTCCCCTAGCGGAGGCGATGCCCCCGCTGGGGTTGAAACTTCAGGCAATGACTTCGAAGGAAGCCTTTGCCGTGTTGCCGGAATCGTTGCCGATTCCGTTCCGACGCAGATACGCCGGTACGTCGTACTGCCGCCAATCCGTTACCGGTTCCTCGGCGGGTACTTCATCTATCTCAGCCACCACCTCATCGACCTTGGCCTGGAGGGGAGCACGCAGGAATGAGCCACGAATGGCTTCCAGCGCAAACTGAAGAAACGAAAGGATCAGATGCAGTCCTGCCAGCATGGCCAGGACGAGAATGACGCGCTCCATGAACAAACCTCCAAAAGTGATGGAGGCCTGCCCCCCAGGGGAGGAAGACCTCCCGGTGGGGAAACAAGAAACGTGCGACTCAGAACGGCTCGATGTCGGGTACATCCTCGAATGCCGGTCCCGAAGCAGCTGCAGGCTTGCCTTTACCGTTGCCGGTACGCTTGCCTTTGCCTGCGTCGGGCGCATCGTCATCCGCTGGACGAGTGCCGAGCATCTTCATCTCGCTGGCGAGAATTTCGACGACATAGCGATCCTGACCCTCTTTGTCCTGCCATTTGCGGGTCTGGATGCGACCTTCGACGTAGACGGGCGAGCCCTTCTTCAGGTACTCGCCGACGACCTCCGCCGTGCGACCAAAAAAGACGACACGGTGCCACTCGGTGATTTCCTTCTTTTCACCGGACGACTTGTCCTTGTACGTCTCCGTCGTTGCGATCCGAATCGTTGCGATCGCTTCGCGGTTCTGCGTGTAACGAACCTCAGGGTCGGCCCCCAAGTTGCCGATGAGGGTGACTCTATTGAGTGATGCCATGTTGCCTCCTGACAAAAAGTTGGCAGGAAGGCCGTCAGTACCTGACGGGGTTTCCCCGCCGGGGTTTAGTAAATGCTGTTTATTTCGGAAGGCCAGCTACCTTCACCGTGCCCACCATAAGGAGGACATGAGATGGGCGCATTCTGGCTGTCGACAAATTTCATGGGCAGGCGAAATGCAAACTTTTTGGACGCATTTCGGCCACCGAACCCGTGACGACCCGAATACTCTCCCGAGGCTATTTCAACCGGGAGACAGTCATGGCCACACGTCAGTACAAGCCTTCATCGAACATACCCACCGTCAGGCTGAGTAACAGCCGACCTTTCATTACACAGAAGGCCGTCCTGAACTCTTTGCACGCACAACAGATATTCGAGCGTGGATACGACATGTGCGCCAATGGCCTGTTCTCGCTGACAGTCGTATTGCGGTTCATTGGCACCGAGGAACAGGCCCAGGCCGTCGAGACGATGGTGGATGACCTGCTCAATAAGGCATTGGATGAGATTCGCCAGGAAATCGCACGCATGAAAGAACTTAGCGAGTCCAACGGCTGCGAGACAATGATCAGCTACACCAATTCCCGGACGGTCGAGATTCAGATCACCTCGCCGCGCTCGATCCGGTTCCTGGCCATCATCCGCGAGTTCGATCAGTTGATCGCCGCTATGGACACCTTGTGGCTGGCGTGCATCATCGACGACACCCACTACGCTGTTGAGGCCTACCAATGGAAGCGCAGGATTCTTCGCTTGGCCGGACAAATACGTACTCTCGCCACGCGAGCCATTCTGGCTGCTCGGAAGAAAGAGAACGCCGAGATAGCTGCAGAGGAGAAGGAAGCAACGCTGATCAATGAACTCTCGGCGACACCTCATCGCGAACCTGAAAGTACACCGGGCGCCGATTTACATCGATAACAGAACACACCCCTGGCTAGGATTCCGCGATTCGTCGCGAATACGAGGTGTCTGCTTACCTTCTACCTGTACTGTGGGCCTTAGATACATGGGATATCGCCCGGGCACGTGGCTTTGAGGTATCCGATTGCGTTAGTTGATTCAGGATGCCGCAACTGCCCGCATCGCTGGCATCCTGACAAAGTTCGCGCAGACTTTTGAGTTGCCGTTCCAGTTGGCGCAGTTCGAGGATGCGGCTGGCGACATGGCCGATGTGCTCGTCGAGCAAGTCATTCACGCCTCCGCAGTTCTTCGCCGGCGAATCCTTGAAGCGCAGCAGCAAGCGAATCTCGTCGAGCGTCATGTCCAGGCTGCGGCAGTTGCGGATGAAGCGCAGCCGTTCCGCATGCGAGGGCCCATAGATGCGGTAGTTGCCCTCGGTACGCGCGGGTTCAGGCAGCAGGCCCTCGCGTTCGTAATAACGGATGGTCTCCACCTGGGTGCCGGTATGGCGGGCAAGTTCCCCAATCTTCATGAGCGCCTAAACGTTGCGATCCGGCTGCATGGCAATGATGGCCATGCCGACAAGGCTCACAGCGCTGCCGATTAGATCCCAGCGCGTCGGAGTGAGGCCGTCGACCTGCCAAAGCCAAAGCATGGCGATGCCAACATAGACGCCGCCATAGGCTGCATAGATACGCCCGGCAGCACCAGGATGCAACGTGAGCAACCAAGCGAACGCTGCCAGTGACAGAGCGGCTGGGATAAGCAACCAACGGGAACGTTCTTGGGTCAAGACAAGCCACGGCAGGTAGCAACCGACAATCTCAGCCAGTGCCGTAATGACGAAGAGACCAGATATCCTGAAAAACTCCAGCATTTTCGCTCCTTCCAACATGGATTCTAGCCCCTTGACTCTTTAGCCGCTACAGGGTTTTAAATGTCGTCACGCAAGGAGATTCTTTCATGGCATTGCCTACGTCCGAACACGCTATTCCGATCAAGTCAGCCGGCTGCGGTTGCAGCGGCAGTTGCTCGACAACGCTTCCCCTGTCCGAGCCGCCAGTCGCTTCTGGTCAGGCTGGCGCGACCGTGCTGCGGATTCCGGCGATGGATTGCCCCAGCGAGGAAAACGATATTCGCCGCGCCTTGGCGGTGGTCGAGGGCATTCGTTCCTTGAGTTTCCAGCTTTCAGCACGGACGCTGTCCATCGACGCACCGGACTCGGTATTGCCTGCCGCCATCGCGGCCATTCGGCAGGCCGGCTACGAAACCAAGACGCTCGCCGCCGGCAGCGAAACAAGTGAAGGCGGTTCCGTAAAGGCCGATTTGTGGAAAGCCGTGCTGGCACTGGCCCTGGCCACGGGCGCCGAACTGGTGCACTTTATTGCGCCCGATACGCTGCCGTTCAGGGTGCTGGGCATGGCGGTGGCGGCCATCGCCATCGGGCTCGCCGGGTTGTCGACCTACACCAAGGGGCTGGCGGCATTGCGCCGAGGCCAATTGAACATGAACGCGCTGATGGGGGTCGCCGTCACCGGTGCCTTCCTGATCGGACAATGGCCCGAGGCGGCGATGGTCATGGCCCTGTATGCCATCGCCGAGCTGATCGAGGCGCGTTCGGTGGATCGGGCGCGCAATGCCATCAAGAGCCTGCTCGATCTGACGCCCGATACGGCTGAGGTCCGGCAGGCTGATGGTGTCTGGCGGGAAGTCCCTGCCGGGCAGGTGGCGCTCGACGCCTGCGCGCGCGTCAAGCCTGGTGCGCGAATCCCGCTCGATGGCCGCGTGACGGCAGGAACAAGCGCGGTCAACCAGGCCCCGGTCACCGGCGAGAGCATCCCGGTGGACAAGGCCGAGGGCGACATGGTGTTCGCCGGCACGATCAACGAGACCGGCATGCTCGAATTCCGGGTCACGGCGATCTCCACCAATACGACGCTGGCCCGGATCATCCATGCCGTGGAGCAAGCCCAAGGAACAAAGGCACCGACTCAGCGTTTCGTCGACCGATTTGCCGAGATCTATACGCCGTCGGTATTCGCGATCGCCGTCGCGGTGGCCCTGCTGACGCCCTGGCTGCTCGGCTGGAACTGGTCCGATGCGCTGTACAAGGCGCTCGTGCTGCTGGTAATCGCCTGCCCGTGTGCCTTGGTGATCGCCACACCGGTCACGGTGGTCAGCGGATTGGCGGCGGCGGCCCGGCGCGGCATTCTGATCAAGGGCGGCGTCTATCTGGAAGAGGCGCGCAAACTGCGCGTTATCGCGCTGGACAAGACCGGCACCATCACCGAAGGCAAGCCACGCCTGGTGGCGACCGAGGTGCTGTCCTCGGCCGTGCCGGAAGCCCGGGTGTTGGCCTGGGCAGCCAGTCTCGCCGGGCACTCCGACCATCCCGTCTCGAAGGCTATCGCGCGCGGACTCGAGCTGCCCGAGAATGCCCTCCAGGATTTCATCGCCCTTCCCGGACGAGGCATCGAGGCACGCACCGATGGCGAACGGCTGACGCTGGGCAATCATCGCTTGATCGAGGAGCGCGGCCTGTGCAGCAAGGAAATCGAGGCGCGGCTGGAGGTACATGAATCGCAGGGGCGCAGCGTGACGCTGCTGGCCTCGCAGCAGCAGGTGCTGGCGATTTTTGCCGTCGCCGACACGATCAAGGACAGCTCGCGCACGGCCATCGCCGAACTGCATCAACTTGGCGTCGCCTCGGTGATGCTCACCGGCGACAACAGCGCGACGGCCAGAACCATCGCCCGCGAGGCCGGCATCGACGATGCGCGCGGCAACCTGCTGCCCGAAGAAAAGCTGGCGGCCATCGAGGAAATGCAAAAGCGCTATGGTTCGACCGCCATGACCGGCGACGGCATCAACGATGCGCCCGCCTTGGCACGCGCCGATATCGGTGTCGCCATGGGAGCTGCCGGCACCGATACCGCCATGGAGGCGGCGGATATCGTCATCATGAACGACGATTTACGGCGTATTCCGGAGACAATTCGTTTGTCGCGACGTACGCATGCCGTGCTGTGGCAGAACATTTCCTTGGCGCTGGGCATCAAGGTCATATTTTTGGGGCTGGCACTCTTCGGTAGCGCAACCATGTGGATGGCTGTGTTTGCCGACATGGGTGCCAGCCTGCTGGTCGTCGCCAACGGTCTGCGGATGTTTCGAACCTCTGCACCGCAAACCAAAGACTAAAGACCCGTTGTTGGTCGGCATCGGCCAAAGCAGCAGGGCCGTCAGCAGGCCAGTCGTACGCCTATTTCTGTCTCACCATGGGCGGATTTTGCGAAGGCCTCCCCGTCATGCATCCGGGCAATCGCGCCAACGATGGCGAGACCCAGTCCATGATTCTGATGACCGTGGCTACGTGAGGCATCTACGCGGAAAAAGCGGTCGAAGATATGAGGCAGACTCTCAGCAGAAATCGGTTCCCCTCGATTGATCACCGAGAGCTTGATGTGTCCATGAGTTTCCGCGGCGATACGAATCACGATTGAACTTCCGTGATCGGCATACCGAGCCGCATTATTCAGCAGATTGGACAGCACGCGCCGGAGCAGCGCCGCGTCGTACTGGCCTGATGCATCGCCTTCGATAGACCATTGAAGGTCAGATTCGATCAGCACCGCTTCGTAGTAGTCGGCCACTTCGGCGCAGAGCTGGGCAAGGCTTTGAATGGGCATCCGCCGTGCTTTAGCACCCCGGTCGGCTTGCGACAGAAACAGCATGTCATTGACGATGCATGACAGCCTGTGCATTTCTTCGAGATTTGAACCGATGCAATCGCGCAGGTGTTCGTCCTTGTCGTTGCTACGCAAGGCCAACTCGCTGCTGGCGATGATGTTTGCCAATGGGGTTCTCAATTCGTGAGCCACATCGGCATTGAACCCTTCGAGTTGCTGATAGGCTTTTTCCAGTCGATTCAGCAACTCGTTGAAATGATCGACGAGAACTTGCAACTCGGCAGGGATACCCTCTGTTTCCAAGCGCGTGTCGAGGGAAAGGATTGCGAGACTGCGCGTTTGCTCAGCCAGCGTCCGAATGGGGGCCAGTCCGAAATAAACGACCAAGTAGCCGCCAAGGGTGATTGCGGCACTCCCGATCAAGGCAGCCCCCCAGAGGATGGCTGCGAGGCGATCCAGAATCGCTTCATCGGGCGCAGTCTATAGTGGCCCCCGTTTTCAAGACAGCGGTTTAAGCTGCGCGCTGTCATAAGGAACGAGCCGTAATGAGCGACGTGAAGAAGCGGAAGTATCACAGCCCCGAATTCAAGGCCAAGGTGGGTCTGGAAGCGTTGCGCGGGGTGAAGACGATCAATGAGATTGGCCAGGAGTACGGCGTTCATCCGGTACAGGTTGGGCAGTGGAAGAAGGAAATCCAGGCACAAGCGAGCACGCTGTTTGAAGGCAAGCGCGGCCCGAAACCGCTGGCCGCGCACCGCGAGCCAGAGCTTCTCTACAGCGAGATCGGCAAGTTGAAGATGGAACTCGACTGGCTCAAAAAAAAGTCCGGGATCAACCTGCCGTGATCCGGCGCGGGTGGATCGACGCAGGGGATGCGGTGGCCGTTGTCCGGCAATGCGTGCTGGCCAGCGTCTCCCGTGCCACGGTCTATGCGCAGCAAAAAGCCAGGCCGGTCGATGAAAGCGATCTGCTGCTCAGCCGCCTGATCGATGAAGAGTACACGCGACACCCGTTTTACGGCAGCCGCAAGATGGTGGTCTTTCTCAAGGAGACGGGTCACCCTGTCAATCGCAAGCGGGTACGACGCCTGATGCGCCAGATGGGGCTGGCGGGGATGGCGCCAGGCCCCAACACCAGCCGTCCGCACCCGGCGCACAAGGTCTATCCCTACCTGCTGCGCGGCGTGCCGGTGGTCCGGCCGAATCAGGTTTGGAGCACCGACATCACGTATATCCGGCTGCCACGCGGCTTCGCCTACCTGGTGGCGATCATCGACTGGTACTCGCGGCGGGTACTCAGCTGGCGGATCAGCAACAGCATGGAAGCGGTGTTCTGCGTCGATTGCCTGGAGGACGCCTTGCGCCATCACGGCACGCCGGAAATCTTCAACAGCGACCAAGGCTCGCAGTTCACCAGCGCAGCCTTCACCGATGTGCTGAAACGGGAAGGCGTGGTCATCAGCATGGATGGCCGGGGGCGAGCGTTCGACAACATCTTCGTCGAGCGGCTGTGGCGCAGCGTCAAGCACGAGGACGTGTATTTGAAGGGCTACGCCTCGATGGGCGAGTTGTTGGTCGGCCTGACGGAATACTTTGCCTTCTACAACGGCGAGCGTCCGCACCAGTCGCTGGGGCAGCAGACGCCCGATGTCGTGTATCGAAGCGCTATCGGTGGCGGCGCGATGATCGTCGATAAATTCGCCGGCGCGGTGGAGGAAACCCCTGTTCCGCTACGCTCCACAGGGGATTCCTCCACCGCAAAGACAAGATCAGAAGCAAGAGCAACAACCAGAGCAGAAGCAACACCGGGGCAGCGCCGTCCAGCTGCGAGTGAAGTCGAATGTGCAGCTTAAACTGACGGCATTACTGTCTTGACTGAGGGGGCCACTTCAGATAGAATCCGCTTCATGCGTCGTTGGCTTGCCGTTTTCCTGTTGGTATTACTGTCACTCCAGACTACCTGGTCGGTGGCGGCTGCCTATTGCCAGCATGAAACGGGAGCCACTGCGCATCATTTTGGTCACCACGAGCACAAGCATCAGACTGACGATAGAACTAAAGATACCAAAGGCCAACTCTCTGGCATCGACAGTGATTGTGCTGTCTGCCATGCCAGCTGTATTGCAGTATTGACCAGTGTTGCCAATGCCCAACTTGTTGCCGGTGGCGTAGCCGATCACCCTTGGTCTCCCCACTTTTTGACGTCGCCACCTAGCGATTTGCCTGAACGTCCCAACTGGTCGATCTCCGCCTGATCGGCGGGGTTGGGTTACTTTCCCATATCAGTTCGCCGCAGCTTGAGCTGCGCACTGTGCCATGCCGCTTGCGGGGTGGTGCCCCGCCGATTTCCTGATGTACCTTTCATCAACGGAGAGTCGGATGTACCGCCAACAACCAATTATCACTTTACTGGCCCGAACCTTTTTCGGATTTACGGTGCTTGCCAGCACCAACCTCTGGGCGCAGATGCAAAATGCGCCGTCGCCGATCGAGGCAGTACCTGCGCTTGCCAAGGAACCGACCGGAACCTTGACCCTTTCCACTGCAATTGATCTCGCGCTAACGGCCAATCCCGAACTATCTGCCGCAACCAACGAATTGCGAGCAGTCGAGGGAGCAGTGATTCAAGCAGGGATACTGCCGAACCCGGAAATTTCAACCTTGGTTGAAGATACGCAGAATAAGGCAACGCGAACCACAACCGTTCAGATCAGCCAATTAATCGAGTTGGGGGGCAGGCGCGCTGCACGGATTGTTTCCGCCGAGCGGGGACGGGATGTAGCCTCTGCCGACTTGGTGGCCAAACGCCAGAGCATCCGAGCTAGCGTTGTTGGTGCCTTCTTCGATGTTCTGGTGGCTCAAGAACGGATACTGCAAACAGAGGATTTGCTCGGCCTCGCCCAACGCGCTACCCAAGCTGCATCGCGCCGGGTTACGGCCGGCAAAATCTCACCCGTTGAGGAAACCAAGGCGCGCGTTGCTGAGGCGTCTGCACGGGTCGAGTTGAATCAAGCCAAAGGCGATTTGGTCGCAGCACGAAATCGTCTGGCAGCGACCTGGGGAAGTAAGACACCACGGTTTGGACAGGTCGAGGGGCGTACCGACAATCTGCCAGAAATCCTCTCCGCCGACGAGATCGATCGTCGCTTGAACAACTCTCCGGTACTTGCCCGAGCACGCCACGAGGCCGATCGTTTTGCGGCGCTTGCCGATGTCGAGCGGTCTCGGCGGATTCCAAACGTCACGGTCAGCCTGGGTTCAAAAAAGGTTGAAGAGCTTGGGCGCAACCAAACCATCGTGGGTCTCTCGATCCCATTCCCGATATTCGACCGCAACCAGGGCAATGTGCATGAAGCGCTGCGGCGGGCTGATAAGGCTCGGGATGAATTGAGCGCCACCGAGGTTCGCTTGAGCACGGAAGTTACGCAAAACCAGGAGCGCCTAAAGGCACTGGTCGTTGAAGCTCAAGCCCTGCAAAGCGAAATTTTGCCGGGCGCACGCAGCGCCTATGACGCAGCTAGTAAAGGGTTCGAGCTTGGGAAATTCAGTTTTCTGGAAGTCCTGGATGCTCAACGCACCTTCTTTCAGGCAAGAGCCCAATACCTGAAAAGTTTGTCTGAGGCGCATCGGACTTCTGCCGAACTGGAGCGTGTTCTGGGCTCCACCAATTCAATGCCATCCGCCATGCCAAGCCGTCCGTAGGAGCAAGCTGTGAAAATCAATATCAACAAGAACGCCTTTAACCTTTCCAAAAAACAAGGTATCGCCATCGCTGTCATCTTGGCGATGGGCATTGCTGCCGGCGGCTGGATTCTGGGCTCCTCCTCTTCGGATCAGTCTGCTGAGCAGGGTGAACATGCCAGCCATGCCGAATCCAAGGGACATGCTGATGCTGAGCATCATGGTGCTCAGGCCGGCGATGGCCATGATCACGCCAAGGGCCACGGCGATGCTGAACATCATGAGGATGGACCGACGACTGGCGCTCACGGAGGCAAACTGTTTACCGAAGATGGATTCGGCCTGGAGTTATTGTTGGCTGAAGAAGGTGGTGAGCCACATTTTCGTGTCTGGCTGTTCCAACAGGACAAGCCCTTGGCCCCGTCAGCAGCTAAGGTTTCTGTGACGTTGACGCGGCCGAACGGAGAGAAGCAGGAAGTGGCCTTCAAGGTGGAACAAGACTTCCTGATGAGCACCAGTCCGATCGCCGAACCCCATGCCTTTGAGGCGGCTATTACCGCTATGGTGTCTAACACACCGTTCCTGTTCATTGATACAAGGGAAGAAGGAAAAATCGAACTGACCGATGAGCAGGTCAAATCGGCCGCCATTGGCATCCAGAAGGCGGCTCCTGCCAAAATCAGAACCGCTTCACAACTGCCGGGCGAGATCCGCTTCAACGAAGACCGGACCGCTCACGTTGTGCCGCGGTTGGCCGGTGTTGTTGAAAGTGTTCCAGCCAATCTTGGACAGTTGGTCAAGCGTGGGCAGGTTCTGGCAGTCATCGCCAGTATCGGGCTTTCCGAGCAGCGCAGTGAACTGTTGTCTGCGCAGAAGCGCCTGACCCTGGCCAAATCGACTTACGATCGGGAAAAGAAGCTCTGGGAAGAAAAGATTTCCGCCGAGCAGGATTACCTCCAATCTCAGCAGATTTTGCGGGAGGCTGAAATTGCTGTCGCCAACAGCCAGCAGAAACTGATTGCCCTGGGGGCAAGCCCGAGCGTTTCGGGAAGCCTCAATCGCTACGAAATTCGGGCGCCTTTCGATGGCATGGTCGTGGAAAAGCACATCGCGCTCGGCGAAGCGGTCAAGGAAGATGCCAGCATATTCACGGTTTCCGACCTGTCCACAGTTTGGGCGGAAATCGTTGTTCCTGCCAAGGATCTGAACATTATTCGCATCGGCGAAAAGGTCGTCGTCAAGGCCACGGCCTTCGAATCTAAGGCCGAAGGCAGCATCTCCTACGTTGGTGCCTTGCTTGGCCAGGAAACCCGTACTGCCAAGGCGCGTGTCACCCTGGCCAACCCGAAGATGGCCTGGCGTCCTGGCTTGTTCGTTAATGTCGAAGTGGTCTCCGGTGAGGCCGAAGTCCCGGTAAGCGTTGTTGCCGACGCAATCCAGACGATCGGAGACAAGAGCGTCATTTTTATCAAGGTGGCTGACGGCTTTGTTGCCCAACCCGTTACCTTGGGGCGTTCTGACGGCAAACTGATCGAAGTGCTCAGCGGTTTGAAAGCTGGAACACCATACGCCGCAGCCGGTAGCTTTGTCCTGAAATCGGAGCTCGGCAAGGGTAGTGCCGAGCATAGCCACTGAGGCGGGGGAGAACAACATGTTTGAACGCATCATTCGCCTCGCCATTGAGCACCGCTGGCTGGTCATTTTGGCCGTGCTTGGCATGGCCGTGCTGGGCATTTACAACTACCAGCGGCTGCCGATCGACGCGGTGCCCGACATCACGAACGTCCAGGTTCAGATCAATACAGCGGCACCCGGTTACTCACCATTGGAAGTTGAGCAACGGGTGACCTATCCGGTCGAGACCGTCATGGCCGGATTGCCCCATCTGGAACAAACCCGCTCCATGTCACGTTACGGTTTGTCCCAAGTCACGGTGATTTTCAAGGACGGCACGGACATCTATTTCGCTCGCCAACTGGTCAATCAGCGTATTCAGGAGGCCAAGGGAAAACTTCCGGCCGGAATTTCGCCGGCCATGGGGCCGATCTCGACAGGCCTTGGGGAAATTTACCTTTGGACTGTCGAAACTGAAGACGGTGCGAGGAAGCCAGATGGCACGCTCTATACGCCGACTGATCTGCGCGAGATTCAGGATTGGATCATCAAGCCGCAATTGCGCAATGTGCCGGGGGTGACCGAAATCAACTCGATCGGCGGCTTTGCCAAGGAATACCAGGTTGCGCCCAGTCCGGAAAAGCTGGCTTCCTATGGGCTGACGCTGCAAGACGTGGTAACCGCTCTCGACCGCAACAACAGCAACGTCGGGGCAGGCTATATCGAGAAGCGTGGCGAACAGTACCTGATCCGAGCACCAGGCCAGGTACGGACCATCGAGGACATCCGCAACGTCATTCTCGGCAATGTGCAAGGGGTAGCGATCCGCATCCGCGATGTAGCGGAGGTCGGTATCGGCCGCGAACTGCGGACCGGTGCCGCAACCGACAACGGTCGTGAAATCGTCCTCGGTACGGTATTCATGCTGATTGGCGAGAACAGTCGCACCGTCTCCGCGGCTGTGGACCAGAAAATGGCCGAAATCAACCGCAGCCTGCCGGAAGGAGTTAAGGCGGTCACCGTCTATGACCGGACTGTTCTGGTGGATAAGGCGATCAATACCGTCAAGAAAAACCTCCTCGAGGGCGCCGTTCTGGTCATCGTCATTCTGTTCCTGTTCCTCGGCAACATCCGGGCAGCGGTAATCACAGCCATGGTGATTCCGCTTTCCATGTTGTTTACCTTTTCAGGAATGGTGACTTACCACATCAGTGCCAACTTGATGAGCCTCGGGGCCCTCGACTTCGGGATCATCATCGACGGCGCAGTCGTCATCGTCGAGAACTGCGTTCGTCGACTGGCCCATGCTCAGGAACATCACGGGCGACCGCTGACCCGGACCGAACGCTTCCACGAGGTCTTTGCCGCATCCAGAGAGGCACGCCGGCCACTACTTTTCGGTCAGATCATCATCATGATCGTTTACCTGCCGATCTTTGCGCTCACCGGCGTTGAAGGGAAGATGTTCCATCCCATGGCCTTCACCGTGGTCACGGCTCTGGTTGGCGCCATGATCCTCTCCGTCACCTTCATCCCGGCGGCAGTGGCGCTGTTCATCGGTGCGAAGGTGGCAGAAAAGGAAAACATCCTGATGCGGACCGCCAAGCGCTGGTATGAGCCGGTGCTGGCCAATGTCATGGCCAACAAGCCAGTGGTCCTGGTTTTCACAGCCGTTATGGTCATTCTCTCCGGCCTGCTTGCCACACGCATGGGGAGCGAATTCGTTCCCAGCTTGAATGAAGGCGATTTCGCCATTCAGGCACTGCGTATTCCGGGAACCAGCCTGTCCCAGTCCGTTGCCATGCAGCAACAACTGGAAAAGCGGCTTAAAGCGGATTTCCCGGAAATCGAGCGTGTGTTTGCGCGGACAGGAACAGCTGAAATCGCTTCCGATCCCATGCCCCCCAATATCTCGGACGGCTACATCATGCTGAAGCCGGAAACGCAGTGGCCCGAGCCAAAGAAATCCAGGGATCAACTGCTGGCAGCCATACAGGAGACCGCTGGTAAGCTGCCGGGCAATACCTATGAATTCTCTCAGCCAATCCAGTTGCGCTTCAACGAGTTGATCTCCGGGGTCCGCAGCGATGTCGCGATCAAAATCTTCGGCGACGACATGGATGTGATGAACGAAACGGCGGGCAAAATTGCCGCCGTTCTGGGAAAGATACCCGGCGCATCCGAAGTCAAGGTGGAGCAGACGACCGGCTTGCCCATGCTGACCGTCAACATCGATCGCGACAAGACCGCTCGCTATGGGCTCAACGTCGGCGATGTTCAGGATGCGATTTCGACGGCCATTGGTGGTCGAGAGGCTGGAACCATGTTCGAAGGCGATCGACGCTTCGATATTGTCGTTCGTCTACCCGATAACCTGCGTTCTGATATCGAATCGATGAAGCGTCTACCGATCGCCTTGCCAAAAAGCACTGCAGTCAGCAACGGCATCGAGGGGCGTACGACCTATATCCCTTTAAGTGAGGTCGCCAGCCTGGAAGTCGCGCCGGGGCCCAATCAAGTCAGCCGGGAGAATGGCAAGCGGCGCGTGGTCGTCAGTGCCAACGTTCGGGGACGGGACATCGGCTCGTTCGTGGGCGAAGCACAGACACGCCTGGCAGAGGTCAAAATTCCGACCGGCTATTGGACATCCTGGGGCGGAACCTTCGAGCAACTGGAATCGGCTTCTCAACGCCTGAAAATTGTCGTACCTGTTGCCTTGCTGCTGGTGTTCACGCTGCTGTTTGTCATGTTCGGCAATGCAAAAGATGGATTGCTAGTGTTTACCGGCATTCCGTTCGCGTTAACGGGCGGTGTCGTTGCGCTTTGGTTGAGAGACATCCCGCTGTCGATTTCAGCCGGTATCGGTTTCATTGCCTTGTCCGGTGTGGCGGTACTCAACGGGCTGGTGATGATTGCGTTCATCCGTAGCTTACGAGAAGAAGGACGCACTCTGGATGATGCCATTCACGAGGGAGCATTGACCCGCTTGCGTCCCGTGCTGATGACGGCCTTGGTCGCTTCCCTCGGCTTTGTTCCCATGGCAATAGCAACGGGCACCGGTGCCGAAGTTCAGCGTCCGCTCGCCACGGTAGTGATCGGCGGCATCCTGTCATCGACTGCACTGACGCTTCTCGTTCTGCCCCTTCTTTATCGTCTTGTCCATGGCAAAGATGCTGAGGAAGAGGATTTCACCGCCGAGTCGGCCCCCGAGCCGACACAAGCATAAGGTTTGCAGGCGTGGCCGGAGGCTTGGCGCTGAAACAGCGAATCAGGCAACCGGTCACATATCTACCGACTCAGTTCGCGGAGGATGTCATGGGATTTTTTGAAAAGCTCTTGCAGGGGATGGCCGGCGGCCATCAAGGTGGTCATCAAGGAGGTCATCATCGCGGCCAGGGGAATTATCCGGGCGGTGATCATGGCTGGGGACAAAATTACCCGTCGAATACCGGGCAGCCCAGTGGCGGGGTAGCCGCCGGTGGCCCTTCTTGCCCGAAGTGCGGCATCGTGCCCAATCCGGGCGCGCGCTTTTGCGCGCAATGCGGCACAACGCTGCTGCCCGGTGCTTGCGCCGCCTGCAATGCAAGCCTGGCGCCGGGGGTGAAGTTTTGCCCGAACTGCGGCAAGGCGCAGCAGTCTTGATGGCGGTAGCGTCACCCCATGCTCGACCATCTCCTTCACAGTCACCTTGAGTTTCGGCTGATCGTCGTCGGCCTGGGCTTGGTGATTGCCATGCTGGCCTTCTATGTCTTTGTCTGCTGGCGCGAGGGGAGGCGCACCCCGCCCCCAAAATTTTCCGCCGAACTCCGGCGTCGGCTGCAGGCAGTGAAGCAGGGATCGAAGAAACGCCACTCCGGAAAGGAACCGCCACCATGAGTGCAAGCCACACCCACGCGCTGCCGAGTACCGGGAACGAGCGGGCCTTGCGCCTTGCCCTGGTGCTGACTTTCGGCTTTCTGATGGCCGAAGTCGTTGGCGGCGTGCTGACCGGCAGCCTCGCCCTCATCTCGGACGCCGCGCACATATTTGCGCTCGCCATCGCCCTGGCCGCCATCCGCATCGCCCGGCGCCCGGCCGATGTCCGGCGGACCTATGGCTACCACCGGTTCGAAATCCTGGCGGCGTTCAATGCCTTGCTGCTCTTTGCCGTCGCCCTCTACATCCTGGGCGAGGCATATCAGCGCTTCCTGCATCCGCCCGAGGTCCACCCGACGGGAATGCTGGTCATCGCCGGCATCGGCTTGGTTGTCATCCTGGTCAGCCTTCTATTGCTGAGTGGCGGCCAGGTCAGCCTGACCGCCCATGTAGTCCACGACCGCTCTTTCTCGCTGGAGGGCGATTTGATTCCCACCTGGCCCAGCGCTTCAAGGTCGTTCACACGACGCTGCAATGCGAAACCACCCCCTGCAACCGCCAGGCGGGGGGATGCACCTATGTCGCTGGCACGCCCGGGTACGGGGAAGAGCCGCATCACCATTCATCAAGTTATCAACCCAAAGGGAGCAACCCCATGAAGCTATCGCATGTCATCACCGTTCTCGCTGCGTTTTGCGCCATCCACCAGGCCTCGGCCGCGGACGATCACAAGGGCCACGCCCATGACGAAAAACCGGGGCAGGCACATGCCCACGACGTCAAACCGCAGCATGGCGGCATCGTCTCGGTCGTCAAGGACATCAACTTTGAGCTGGTGGCGAAGGCCGATGTCCTCACGCTTTACGTCACCGACCATGATCAGCCGGTAGATACCAAGAACGCGTCAGCGACGATGACGTTGCTGTCCGCATCTGAGAAAACAGAAGCCAAATTGCTGCCGGCCGGGGGCAACAAGCTGCAGGCGCAAGGGGCCTTCAAGATCCAGCCCGGCATGAAGGCGGCGGCTTTGGTGAAACTTGGCGACAAAGCGAGTCAGGTTGTTCGGTTCACCCTAAGGTAGTTGCTTATCTCAAGAGTCCAAGCGGGACCGGTCAGTTATAGCAAACCACTTGCCTGTCCGTCCCCGCCAATTGCCCAGTTGATCGAAGGAGCGCCATGCAGCCGATTAATCGCCCCGATAATGCCTCTTCCGATATTTCTATACGGCATGCTGAAAATCGTCCAGACGTCCAAGGGACTTCGCCGCTTACCGATTCTTTCGCAAACGCTTTAGGGCAAGCGATACAACGCCGAGGAGACGATGCGTCAAAAGGCAACCCTCGTCACTTCCCGGTTTCCGATGCAGGGCCTTCGTCGAAGAATTTCATGGAAATGGCGCTCGGTATTCGGGCTTATCGCCAGCAGTTAATCGCTTCAAATATCGCGAACGCTGATACTCCCGGTTACAAGGCTATCGATATCGACCTCAATGAGGCCATGAAGAAAGCCCAATATACAACGGGATCCTTTCCGGGTTTGGCTACAACATCCCCATCGCATATTGCCTCAGATCCAGCGGGGGGATCTTATAAAGGAGTTGCGATCAAATATCAGGAGCCAAACCAGATCAGTGCCGACGGCAACACCGTCGAGATGGATGTGGAGCGATCTAAGTTTTCCGAGAACGCAATCATGTACCAATTTATTCTGGATCGCGTGGGCGGAGAATTTAAAGATATGCTGGAACTGCTAAGAGATCTCAAATGAGCCGGTTCAATGTCGTTAAGATGGGATCGCTGAGCATCGGTCGATATACGCTGCAGAAAGAGCACTCGCCCAATAGGGGGCATCTCGGAAAATGGAAAATCAAGCACGCTAAGCCGATTGCAGCGGCCGTTACCCAGTTCAAGGTGCCATCCGCGATGGCTTCAAAAATATTATCGCCAGTGACAGGCGCAGTGATGGTCCGCCGATGAAATGCTTTGACCAGTCGGCCCTGCAGCATAACAACGAAAGAGAGTGCCAATGAACGAACCAACGACCCGGCTGCGGCTCGACCTGCCGCTGCTCCTGCCCGACGCCGACGACCGCTGCGTCGGCCGACTGATCGCCGCGCTGTCGGGAAGGCCCGGTATCTCCGAGGCGCATGTCGCGCGCGACGCCGACGCGCCGCAGTTGTGCATCCACTACGACCCGGCACAGATCAACATCGGCCGCGTCCGAGAACTGGTTCATGCCGCGGGCGCGGAGATCAGCGAGCGCTTCGGGCATTTGGTCGTGCGCGCCGACGCAGCGCTTCATGCGCGCGCCGCGCGCAGCGTCGCCGACGGGCTGCGCAGTATACCTGGCGTGCTCGAAGCTGATGTCGCTGCTTCGGGCGCGGTGCGGATCGAATACGACCGCCAGAAGGTGTCGGCGCAGGTCTTGCTGGAACACGCCGCCACGCTGGGCCTCAAGGCGCCCGATGCGGCACCGGCAGACGCGGCGAAAGCGGACGACCACGCCGGTCACGACCACGCCAAGGCAGCCGGTGACCACGCCGGCCACTCGCACGCCGGCGGCCCATTCGGTGAGATGACCGAACTCGTCTTCGCCGGCACTGCCGGCGCGCTGCTGGGTGTTGGCTGGCTGCTCGAACGCGTGGTCGTCAGTCCGGCGTGGCTGCCTACGGCGCTGTACGTCGCGGCCTATTTATTCGGCGGCTACTACACGGTTCGCGAAGCGTTCGACAACCTTCGCGCAAGGCGCTTCGAGATCGACACGCTGATGCTGGTGGCCGCCATCGGCGCTGCAGCGCTTGGCAAGTGGGCCGAAGGCGCCTTGCTGTTGTTCTTGTTCAGTCTGGGACATTCGCTGGAGCACTACGCGATGGGCCGCGCCCGCAAGGCGATCGAAGCCCTGGCCAAGTTGGCACCAGAGACAGCCACCGTGCGCCGCGCCGCCGGAACCGAGGAAGTCGCCGTCGCCGCATTGCAGGTGGCCGACGTCGTGATCGTGCGCCCCAACGAACGACTGCCTGCCGATGGCGTGGTGGTGGTCGGGACGACCAGCGTCAACCAGGCGCCGGTGACGGGCGAGAGCGTTCCGGTCGACAAGCGGCCAGTGGCCGACGCGCCGGCGGCACTGGCCGCGTTCGACCGCGTTAGCGCCGAGCATCGCGTCTTTGCCGGCACGATCAACGGCTCGGGCGCGATCGAGGTGATGGTCGCCCGCCGCGCCGAGCAATCGACGATGGCGCGGGTGGTAAAGATGGTCACCGAGGCCGAGGCGCAGCGCTCGCCAACGCAGCAGTTCACCGAACGCTTCGAGCGCCTTTTTGTGCCGGCAGTGCTGGTGCTCGTAGTGGTGCTGCTGTTCGCCGGAGTGGTGATCGACGAGCCGTTCTCAGCCAGCTTCTACCGTGCGATGGCAGTGCTCGTGGCGGCCAGCCCGTGCGCGCTGGCAATCTCGGTGCCGAGCGCCGTCCTCAGCGGCGTGGCTCGCGCTGGCCGCGGTGGAGTGCTGGTCAAGGGCGGCGGGCCGCTCGAGAACCTGGGCACGCTGACTTCGATCGCCTTCGACAAGACCGGCACATTGACCGAAGGCAAACCGCGGCTGACGGATGTGGTGGCGATGCCCGGGGTTAGCGAAGACGAGTTGCTGGCCCTGGCCCAGGCGGTCGAACAAGGCAGCGACCATCCGCTGGCTTCGGCCGTCGTCACCGGTGCCGCCGAGCGGCTGGGCGGACGGGTCGCACTGCCTGCTGTATCCGACGTCAAAAGCATTACCGGCCGCGGCGTGCAGGCGCAGGTCGCTGGCGAGACGGCGGTGATCGGCAAGCCGGTGCTATTCTCCGAACTGCCCGATTCGACGCTGCCGCCCGAGGTGGCAGCGGCCAATGACAAGCTGGTTGCCGCGGGCCGTACGACGATGGTGGTGCGTCATGGACAGCGGTTTCTGGGCGTCATCGCCGTGATGGATACGCCACGGCCGGAGGCCGCGCGGGTGATGGCCGAACTGCGCGAGCTCGGCATCGAGCGACTGATCATGATTTCTGGCGACAACCAGCAAGTGGCCGAGGCGGTGGCCAAGAGTGTGGGCCTGACCGAGGCGCGCGGCGATCTGATGCCCGAGCACAAAGTCGATGCGATCAAGGCGCTGCGTGACCAGCACGGCAAGGTCGCGATGGTCGGCGACGGCGTCAACGACGCGCCGGCAATGGCCAACTCGACAGTGGGCATCGCGATGGGTGCGGCGGGCTCCGATGTCGCGCTGGAAACCGCCGACGTCGCGCTGATGGCCGACGACCTGGCGCAATTGCCTTTCGCTGTCGGCCTGTCGCGCAGCACCAGCCGCATCATCAAGCAGAACCTCTATGTGAGCCTGGGCGTCGTCGCGGTGCTGATCCCGGCCACGATCTTCGGCCTGAACATCGGCACCGCGGTGCTGTTTCACGAAGGCTCGACGCTGATTGTCGTGGTCAACGCGTTGCGACTGCTGGCCTACAAGACGGCTGAGCGGGCGGCCGCTGGTGCGGTGCCGAGTGCGGCTGCGGCTTGACAGCAGACCGCACACCGAATCCCTGAGTCAACTTGTCCGAGCCGATGCAGACTTTCAAGAAACATAAATTAACGTGTTCATTATCTAGAAAGCCTTGCCGATCAAGGCCTTGCACTGGGCGTGTGACTTGGCGGTGTCAAAGCCGGGTAAAATGCGTGTCGGCATTTATTCATTTCATCAGGCGATTCAGCAATGGAAATTACCGTTTTAGATGCTGTGGAACAGGCCAACCAGATGCAGGCCAGCGAACGCAGTGTGGCGCGCCTGAATATGCTAGTGGCGATCACCGTCGCTTTCCTCGCCACCTTCATGGGGATTTGCAAGGTCAAGGACGATAATATCGTTCAGGGAATGCAGCAGGCGCAGGCCAACAAGCTGGACCGCTGGGCGTTTTATCAGGCACGCAATATTCGCGAAGAAATCGCCCAAGCCGCTGTCGTTCAGCTGAGACTGGCTGCGGCAGGAAAAGCGCCACCGGAACAAGCGGCCTATATCGATGCCATCCAGACATACGAGAAACTGGCGGCAGAGCAAAACAAGAAAAAAGAAGAATTGCGCATCAAGGCCGAACAGGATCAGAAGGATTATGACTCAGGCAATTATCGCGATGATCAATTTGATCTTTCTGATGCCTTGCTGGCAATTGCGATTGCATTGCTGGCGGTGACGGCGCTGACCCATCAGCGCTGGCTCTACTTTGTCGCGCTGATCCCGACGGGATTTGGCGCCGTAATGGGGTTGGCAGGTCTACTCGGTTGGGCGATTCACCCCGCAGGCCTGATACGCCTTCTATCTTGATGTTTATCAGTTGGCTGCGAAAAAATATTCGCGGAGGCTCCGAGTCGCTCGTGCATAGTCGTAGATTGGGCAAGGTTCAACTTGAAATGTTGCAAATTCCTCGTATGAGAGCTTGGATATCCAAGCAGCAGATCTTCATTCGAAGCCTGGCGTGGCTCGCGCTGGTGCTCGGGCTGAAACTCGTCGTTCACTTGCTTGGTTGGGAGATGCTGGTCTTGAGCCCCCTACACGCCACCGCGGTCGCAGGTGGCTTCTTCATCCTCGGGTTCATCCTGTCGGCCACCATCGCAGACTACAAGGAAAGCGAGCGGCTTCCCGCGGAATTCACGGCTATCGTCGAGAATATGTACGAGGACGTGCTCTTGATCAGTCGCCGCTATCCGTTGGACATTGAGGGGTTCCGCGAAGGACTGCTCGCGGCGCTGGACAGCTTGCGCGACGATGTAGTGTCGGGCAACAGGGAGACCCACCATCACGTGTTTGCGCTGGGGGAGTTCTTCGCGCAGATGGAGAAGGCCGAAGTGCCGCCCAACTACATTGTCAAGCTGAAGCAGGAGCAAGCGCAACTGGTTCGGAATCTGTTCCGCGTCAACTACATCCAGTCGATCCGCTTCATCCCGTCGGCGTTCTTTCTGGCGAAGTCAGTGCTGCTCGGCACCATCGGTCTTCTGCTTCTGACGGCCCTTGAGCCATTCTCGACCTCCTTCGTCGCCATAGGACTGATCGCATTTGTCTTCATTTACATCTTGCGGCTTATTGAGGTAATCAGCACGCCTTTCCACCCCAAAGGGAGTACGCAAGACGACATCAGCCTGTTCCAGGTTGAGCGGACTGCCGAGCACCTAAAGCGGCGCACGGGCAATGCAGAAAATGGCCACTAGCTCGTCGCGAATCGCTCCTCGTGCCTTGGAAGTTGGCCAAAGGGACCTGCAGTAAGAATCGCAGTGTAAAAATGTACGTGATTAGCGACCGATCTCTGCCCGTATGATTCATCAAATCTCAACCCACGCGGAGTTCTGCTGCCGGGGGTTTTCACGTCTGATGCTCAAGCGTGACAAGGGTTTCCCGGCGATCTTATTCATTTACGAAGGAATCCTTACGCCTACCCCAGAAGGAAGAACATGATCGATGAGCCTCAAGTAACGACTCCAGCAACTCGTCTGCCTGACAGCAAACCCTCCGGTACGGCAGCGGGGCGCCACCGGCAGAACCTCATCTGGGCGCTGGCACTGACTTCGGCCTTCATGGCCATCGAGGTTGTCGGCGGCCTGTGGACCGGCAGCCTGGCCCTGCTGGCCGACGCCGCACACATGCTGACCGATGCCGGCGGGCTGGCGCTGGCGCTGCTGGCGATCCGCTTCTCGGAGCGCCCACGCACGCCACAGAAGACTTACGGCTATGTGCGGATGGAAGTGCTGTCCGCGCTCACCAATGCCGTCGTGCTGCTGCTGTTGACGGTCTACATCTTCTACGAGGCCTACCAGCGTTACCTCAATCCACCCGAGATTCTGGGTGTGCCGATGCTGGCGGTGGCCGCAGCCGGCTTGGTGGTCAACCTCATCAGCATGAAGCTGCTGGCGGCCGGCTCGAAGGAAAGCCTCAACGTGAAGGGCGCTTACTTCGAGGTGCTGGGCGACATGCTGGGTTCGCTGGGCGTGCTGGTCGCCGCCGGCATCATCATCTTCACCGGCTGGAAGCTTGCCGACCCGCTGATCGGCGCCGGCATCGGGCTGCTCATCCTGCCGCGCACCTGGACCCTGCTCAAGCAGGCGATCCACATCCTGATGGAAGGCACACCGCCCGAAGTCGACGTCGCGCTGCTTGAGCGCACGCTGCTCGCAATCCCCGGAGTGACTGCGGTGCGCGACCTGCATGTGTGGACCATCACTTCCGGCCTGGACTCGATGAGCTGCCACCTTGTCGTCGATGGCGGCGCGGACGCCAAGACCGTGCTCGCCGCGGCGCGCGGGGCCATGGCCACCCGGTTCGCTCTGTCACACACGACGATCGAGATCGAGGATGCCGACAGCGCCGCGGCCGAGGGCGCTCGCGCTGTGTAGTCCGGCGAACATGGCGCAAGCCCCACGCGCAGCCGTCTTGTGCAACGAGATGCCCAGCCTGGAGAGGACCCACGTCTTGCCATCCCCTGCGTCGAGTCGGTCTCCGTCGTCCGGGTGCAGGTGTTGCTCTCGATGCGGAACTCGAAATTCTCCCTCAGCCCCATTCTAAGCAGCGTGGGCAGGAACAGCGTCCGGGACTGCGCGCCATTGCTGCTGCGGTATTCCCGGTGCAGCCCGGTCTCCACCTGAATGCGGCCAGCCCCGACGACGTTGCTGCCGTCGGCGATGCCGGGACGGTCAGGGTTTTGATGTAGTCGTCCAACGGCTGCGCTGCAGCAGCCGCTGCGGCCAGTTGCGGAGTGATGCCCCAGGCCAGCGCCCGCAGGCATCGACGAGGCCGCGTCGGGAAGGGCAAGCTGGGACGAACCCTGCCGGCTACGACTTGAGCCACTCGACGAGTTCGGGACCCAGCAGGGTGGCGTTGAGTTCCTCGTCCGACTGCGCCACGAAGGCTTCGAGATCGCGGATCACCACCACGCCGGTGTTCTTGAACCGGTGTGCGATCTTCTGCACGAATTCGAACGTCACGCCCTTGTCTTCGCAGGCGCCGATGAACAGGAAGTAGACCTGGTCGCCGCGCTTCTGCGATTCCTCGAGGATGCGCATGGTGCGCGCCTCATCGCTCCTGTCGTTTTCGCCGTCGGTGATGAAGAGCACGAGCGAGCGCCTCTTCTCGTGCGTGTGTGGGGTGCCGTGCTCATGCCCGCTCGCCGACCAGCCGAACAGGCGGCTGAGAAAGCCGGCACCCTGGGATGAGCGGTGTGCCTCCTCGCACACCTTCCAGCCGAAGTGCTCGAGCGCGCGCTCGAGCACGAAGCTGTAGGTCGTGCCGCCGTTCCAACCCGGAACCCGGTCGACGATGTTGCGCGTGACGTAGTCGCGCGCATCGTCGGGCGTCACCGCGCCCACGTAGTGGGCGCTGTCTTCGCCAGCGCTGAAGGTGAAGACATCCATCCTGCGGTCCGGGTCGAGCACCATGCAGTAGGGTACGAGCCGCTCGATCAGGATGCTGGTCGTGCCCTCCTCGTGTTCGTGCTCGAACGAGCCGGAGACGTCGATGATCGCGGCGGTTTCCGCCTTCACGTTCGCCACCACGCCGGCCTTGTCGAGCGCCAAGCGCAGCGCGTTGGCCGACTTGTCCAGATTCAGTGTGAGTTTGCTGTTCATGTTTGCTCCTGGTTCAGGGTTTCAATTGACTGATGATGTCCCGCAGCCGATAGGCCAGTTCGCCGGCTTCGGTCGGCGAGATCGTGGTCTTGCTGGCGCTGAGGGTGGCGATGGACGCGATGCTGCCGATGAACGCCGGCATCACGACCAGCGCAACGTTCTGGATGGCGCCGATCAGGCGGATCGGCTGCTCGATCTGTATTTCTCGCGTGGAGCCGGCTTGCCGCATCTGCACCAGGGTCTGCGTCAGACTCATGCTGCGCTCCACGAAGCACTGCGCCAGTGCGGCGTCGCCCTGACGAAGGCGCTCCGACAGGAACAGGGCGCCGATGGCAGAAGCTTCGACCTGTGCCGCGGTCCCCTCCATCGACCCGGACAGGCGCAGCAGCCGGTCCTTCAGATCCAGCAGGGGGGCGAGTGCGCCACCCATGAGTGCCAGCAGCTGCTCCAGCTCGGCCTGGGCCTGGGCAAGTTCGCCCGGCGTGTCGATCCGGCTGTTGATGCCCTGGAACAGCCGGCCCACGAGACTGTCGCCGCCATGTCCGCAGACGGCCATGAGGTCGATCGATCCCAGAATGTCCATCATTCGCGCGAGGTAGCCCTCCACCTGACGCAGCACAGGGCTGCGCGCAAGGGCAAGCATCTCGGTGACGAGGTCGCCGTGCACCTGCTGCAGGTTGTGGCCCCACAGGATCGCCTTGCGCTGCGAAGCCTTGTCGACGACGAATGCGCCGACCAGTGCTCGCGCCTGCTGGTATACCCCGGCAGCTGCGCCTGGCGACAACGCTTGCAAATCCGACACAGCCACTTCGATCCGCTTTCGTTCGGCACCCGGGATGGCCGTCGGCTGCCGCACCACCGGCGTGGCAGCGGGGACACGACGCGTCGGCGACAGGACGTCCTGCGCTTGCGGCGCGGCCCCCGCGGGGGTGCGCAGCGAAGCGCCCGGGGCGCCGATGACCGTCGGGCGCAACTTGTCCTTCGTGGGCGGCACAGCAGGCCTTCAGGAGAAGTGGCCCAGAACGTCGTTGAACGTGCCCGTGAAACCGCGACCGACGGGAGCGTACTCCCAGCCGTTGTCGCCGTGCATGATGCTGCCCAGTTGCACCACGTTGAACTCGCCGAACTCCTTGGACAGCTGGTAGGCGCCCAACTCGCGTCCGCCCTCGTCCGCGATGGTGACCGTGCAGACCTCGATGTCGGCGAAGGCCGCCTCGTCCTCGGCCGCGGAGCCCTCGTCGTGCCCCGCGGTGTGTTCGGCCTTGTGGACGGTGGCGAAGAGGGGGATCTCGTTCACGTCCGCGGGAAGTTTCGAGCCAACGATGACGATGGTTTCGGTGTTGCCCTGGACCCGGACGTCGCCGGAGTGCCGCAGCCCGCCCGTGGGCGTGGCGAAGGAGCCGTCGGCCGCGGTTGGCAGCACGCCGGTCTTCGGGCTCATCTTCGTCGTGTTGTAGGTGGACAGAATCTCTTCGAGCACCGTGACCTTCGCGCCATTGCCGCCGTTGCGTGCCTCGAGCGCATGGATGTCGATGTCGTCCTGATGGCGGGCGTCGCACTGCCATGCGACGGTCACCTTGAACGCAGCGCCCTTGTTGAGCGAGAGTTGCAGCTTGCGGGCCGGCGCGGCACCGGGCTTGTCAAGGGTTAGTGTGAGCATGGTTTTCTCCGGGTTGTTGTCATGCCTTGCGCAGCGCCGCGAGCTCGGCTCGCGACTGCTCGAACATCTGCCGCGCCGCCTCGAACTTCGCTTCGGTTTCCTGCTTTGCGGTTTCGACCAGTTCGTGGATCTCGCGCGTCTGCGTGATGATCGCGGCGATTTGCTGCGCCTGCGCGACACGGTTGTCACCGGGTGCCTTGGCCGCGGCGATTGCCACGTCCTTGGTGGCCTGGCCGCGCAGTTGCGTCAATTGCTGGTCGAGGCGCGCCTGGCGCTCAGCGATCTGCTGCACCGACTTGACCGCGAATGCACCGTGGATAGCCAGCAAGGTCATCTTGATCGACGCGAAGCGCGAGGACACCGTTGTGGCGGTCTCCTGCAGCGTCGCGATTCCGGCGGCCTCGATCTGTTGGATCACCATCTGGTCGGCCGGCAGGCGCGTATAGGTGCCTTCGAGCGCAAGGGCCCGACTTTCCAGCAGGCTGAGCTTGTCCTGCAGCTCACGCAACCGTGCCTGGGCGGACACGTCGGCAGGGTCCGCTGCCGCAGTCTGCTGCGCTACGTACTGCCGGGCCTTTTCGAGAAACGCCCGCGCGACTGCAGCATCGACGGTGAAGCTGGCGAAGTGCGTGCCGTACGATTGCTTGAGGCTCTCCAGCGCCTGCAGTTCGCCGAACAGCGTCTTCATTTCCTTGGACAGTTCGCCCTCCAGGCGGACCATCTCGTCGGCCAGCGTCTGCGTCCGGATCGAGATCAACTCGCCGATCTCCTGCATGAACTCGCGAAAGGCTTCCTCGGGCTTGCGGCCGGTGAGCTTGGCTAACAGACCGGCGAAGAACCCCGGGGCTTCACCCTGTTGGATCTTCTCCAGGATTTCAGGCAGCTTGGCGTCATCGACACCTTTTTCCAGGCGCCCGAAGAGAGCGAACACCTTGGACGCCGTCTTTTTGTCGAGCCGGGCGAGGAAGCCGTCGAGGGTCTTCTGCAGCGCCTGTTCGGCACCGAGGCCGATCTTGATGATGTCGCCGGATGGAACGTCCGCGAAGTCCAGCGCGGCAAGCGCCTGCTCGGCTTGCGGCACCTGCTCCGGCCGGAGCACGATGGCTCCGGTCTCCAAGGAATCTTGCACGAGGGGGCCCTGCCTTGGCGAGGGCGGTGGCACTACGGTAGGGGCGATGTTGCGTTCCACTAATTTCTCCTCTGCCGGTCGGATCGGGAATAACACCGCCCATCCCGCATGGTCAATGTTGGGAGTTTTTGGCTAAAACCCCGGAAAGTCCATCTTGCTCAAAAATTACGCGGTAGCTTACGATCATTACCCACCGGTAAGTTTGGCATACTTGCATCAGCAATGTCCGGTTAGAACGCGAATAAATACATTTGATTGCTGTTATTGCCCTGCTCTGGAATGTAGTCGTTTCCCGCAAAGGCTTGCTGGATGGGCATCTTCTCGGGCAGCGCGATGAAGTCTGGCAGCACAATGTTCGGCTCAAAGCAGAATTGGCAGAACGGGACAAGGAACTGAACCGCCTGCGGGAATTCGCCCGTTATGCAGAGGAGACGCTGGAATCCTTGGCTCGCGAGGATGAGGCACTGTCAGACCCCTAAAGCGATCTCGCTGGGAAATGAGTGTTGTTCATGGGCGGCAGGTCCAGCGTAGTGACCTCTTACCGGGAGGTGGTTGAGCAATCTGGCGGACGTTTCCTGTCTCACGACGGTGGCCTGAAAGAAAGCATGCACCGGATCGATGGCGTGCTGGCCGCTGCCGATATTGCGATCTGTCAGGCCGGCTGCATCAGTCATAACGCCTACTGGCGAGTAAAGGATCTGTGTAAGCGTACTGGCAAGCTCTGCATGTTTATGAAAACGAGCGGGGCATCCAGCTTTGAGCGCATGGTCGGCGAGGTGAGCAAGAAACAATAGCCACGACCGGGTTGGAAATTGAAATGAGATTTATTTTCATTTACAATTCTGGCTATTGCATTACTCCTTTTGCAAGCCAGCCACCCATGGAAAATCCCTAGGCAGCCAGCACCTCTGAAACTGCCTTTGGAGACACTCCATGAAGTATTGTCCGACCAGAAATTCGTTTTCTGTCTCGCCGCTTGTGCTCGCAATTGCGGCTGCCTATGCTTGCATTCCGGTTGCTCACGCAAAAGAAAATTCGCCTGAAAAAACATTGGCCACCGTTCAGGTGATCGGGGGCGAAGAAAATTTGCCGACCTTGGGTGGTACAGGCCAGATTCTTGGCAAAAAAGAACTGGAAGACTCCCATGTCTTCACCGTCAACGAGGCTCTGCGCAAGGTTCCGGGTGTTCATGCGCGTGATGAAGAAGGCTTTGGCTTGCGTCCCAATATTGCGATGCGCGGCCTGAATCCGACGCGGTCAACCAAAATCACCCTGCTCGAAGATGGCCTGCCGCTGGCCTATGCCCCCTATGGCGACAACGCCAGCTACTACCACCCGATGGTGGATCGCTACGAACGCATCGAAGTGCTGAAAGGAGCGAGTTCCCTCATGTTCGGGCCGCAGACGGTGGGTGGCGTGATCAACTACATCACCCCCGCACCGCGTCAGAATTTTGGTGGTTATGTCCAAGGGGTTGTCGGCAACCGCGATTACTTCAATGGCAAGGTGAATGTTGGGGGCGGCGGTCTGGTACTCGATTACGGGCACAAGGAAGGGGATGGTGCCCGGGATAATATGAATCACAAGCTAGATGATTTGAATATCAAGTACGGCACCATGCTGGGTGACCGGAATGCGATTACCTGGCGCGCGAACTTCTACAAGGAAGATTCGATGCTGACCTATTCCGGTTTGACGCAAGCTGAATACGACCGCCTGGGTGCTCGTTACAATCCGTTCAAGAATGACCGTTTTGAGGCTGAACGCACCGGGTTGTCCGCGACGCATGATTTCCTGATCAGCGACCAGGCCACGCTCACCACCAGCGTGTATTACTCAAAATTCGATCGTGACTGGTGGCGTCAAGCGAGTAACAGCCAAGATGCGCAATGTGCTGGATTGAACGCCTCACGATTGGCAGGGGTTGCGATTGATCCCGATACCTGTAATTCCATCCAGGGCAGACTGCGTAGCTATGAGACTTGGGGTGTGGAGCCACGCTTGACCGTAGCACACGGCCTGGGTGAACTCCAGGCCGGTGTTCGGGCACACTTTGAGGAACAGGACAGAAAACAGATCAACGGCACCAGTCCGACGGCACGAACCGGCACTCTGGCAGAAAACAATCTTCGTAAAACCAGCGCCTATTCCGGTTTTATTGCCAATCGCTTTGATTTTGGCCAGTTTAGTGTGACGCCCATCGCACGCTACGAGTCAATCAAGGCAGAGCGTACGAATCGCCTGAATGGCCAGAGTACTGAAACCAGCGTGAATGCCTTTACGCCGGGGATTGGCGCAACCTGGAATCCGATGCAGACATTGACCGTGTTTACCAGCCTGCACAAGGGCTTTGCGCCACCGCGCGTCGAAGACCTCATTGGTGGTACCGGCACAGTTACCGATGTCGATTACGAAAAATCACTGAACTTTGAATTTGGTGTTCGGGCACAACCAGCACAAGGGTTATCCGTCCAGGCCGCCTATTTCCGTAACGATTACGACAATCTGATCGCTGTTGGCTCGATTGCCGGTGGTAGCACCCCGCTTTCTCAAGGCAAAGCACTGTTCGAAGGTCTTGAATTGGCCGCCAATGCCGAATTCTCAAATGGTATATTTGGCCGCATGGCTTACACGTGGCTGCCAACCGCTGAACAAACTGAAGCCTTCCGTAGAGTAGACACAGGTGCCATCGTCGGTGTTCAGGGTAATCGTCAAGCCTACGCACCTGAACATACCTTCACCGCTGCTGTCGGTTATGGTGTTGGCCCGTTCAAAGGCGAGATTGAGGCCCAATATGTGGGTAGCCAGTATTCTGATTTTGCGAATACGGTTGCGCCGACAGCAGACGGGCAAAAGGGTGAGATTGCGGCTTACACCGTCTGGAATACGGCACTCAACTATCGCTTCGACAAATCGCTGTCAGCCTTTGTCACGGGCAAAAACCTGCTCGACAAGACCTACATTGTTGATCGTACCCGCGGTATTCAGGTGGGTATGCCCCGCTTGATTCAGGTCGGATTCAAGTACGCGTTCTAATCCTACGACATCCCACATGAAGGGCTGGCCGATGCCAGCCCTTTTTTTGTTCGCTGGAGTGGTGATCGACGAGCCGTTCTCAGCCGCTCGACGAGTTCGGGGCCCAGCAGGGTGGCGTTGAGTTCCTCGTCCGACTGCGCCACGAAGGCTTCGAGATCGCGGATCACCACCACACCGGTGTTCCTGAACCGGTGTGCGATCTTCTGCACGAATTCGAACGTGTTTCCCGTTTTCTGAGACCACCCTCAATAGGGCGATATGCCAGGCATGCCAAGAGAAAATCGGCGACCGATAAGCAGCTCCAGCCAAGAAAACCCGGGCCGGTAGCGAACCCAAGCGCGAGTTTTTCCAATCGATCGGTCGATTATTCGACGCCGCGTAGCGCCGGCCGCTTGCCCGCACGCAGCCTCAACGGCAGCTCGAATCCGTCACGCCTGACCGAGATTCCCAGCGAACTGCCCGGTGCGACTGCTGCGATCCGGTTGATGAGGTCCACCGTGTCGGTGACCGGCCGCTGGTTGATGGAGACGACGACATCACCCGGCCTGATGCCGCCGACATCGGCCGGGCCACCCCGCAGTACGCCGGCGATGACCACCTCCGGGCGCCCGTTCTCGCGGCGGATTTCCCGGGCTTCGATGCCGAGCCAACCGCGTTCGACCCGCCCGGTCTTGAGAATCTGCTCCAGGACCTGCCGGGCGATGCTGACCGGGATGGCGAAGCCGATGCCCTGGGAGCCACCGCTTTGGGAAAAGATCGCCGTATTGATGCCGATGAGGGCACCGGAGGCATCCACCAGCGCCCCGCCGGAATTGCCAGGATTGATGGCCGCGTCGGTCTGAATGAAATTCTCGAAAGCATTGATGCCGAGCCGGTTGCGTCCGGTGGCGCTGACGATGCCCTGGGTGACCGTCTGCCCGACGCCGAAGGGGTTGCCGATGGCCAGCACCGGATCACCGACTTCGACGCTGGCGGGGTCGGCAAAAGTCACGGGAACCAGCCCCTTGGCCTCGATCTTCAGCACGGCCAAGTCGGTTTCCGGGTCGCCCCCGACCATGCGCGCCTCGGCCGCTTCCCCCGTCGGGAAGGCGACTGCAATCTCATCGGCGCCCTCGATCACGTGGTTGTTGGTGAGGATGTAACCGTCGGCGCTGACGACGACCCCCGAACCGAGACTGGTCGCCGGCTGGGGCGCCGGCACGCCGAACAGTTGCCCGAAGGGATGGCCGAAACCCGGACCGCGCCGGGTAACGACTTGTTTCAGGGTGTAGACATTCACGACCGAGGACATGGCTTTGTGTGCCGCCTGGCGGAAGCTATACGGGCCGGTCGTCGCGGGCGGCGGAGCTGTTTCCTTGATCGTGACGACTTCCCGCGTCGCCCATCCCCCGCCTCGCGCCGAGAGGAAGGACCAGACCAGGAAGCCGATGCCGGCCAGGGCGACCAGGAGCAGCCAGAAGCGCCTATTCATCGTTTCGCCAGGAGCGTTGCGGCGGCGGATGGATTGGCTGTCATTTCTTGCTCCTCAAGCTATCTTGATTGCGCGCTCGATGGCTGCGACCAGGATCCATCCCGGTTCGGGCTGGCCGGTGTGCGCCGCCTTGGCGATCACATCCACCAAGGTGTCCACCAGGTCATCGCTACACAGGAGTTCGAGCTTGTACTCGATCACGACGGGTTCGGCGAGATCCATCGCGTAGTGCTGCTGCGCCGTGTCGGTGCCGGCGAACGGATGTTGCACCCGGGAGGCGGTAATGTTGTGGCAAGCGGAGTTTCCGGCGCAATTGCACAGCCCCGAATCCCGCAATGCTTCGAGCACGTCGGCCACACGGTCTTGACGGATGGATGCCTTGATCTCTTTCATGTCGTTCTCCATGCGATGGCCCCGGCGAGCGGAGCCTCCGCGGTCAGGTCAGGTTGAAGGGTTGCTGCGCTCCCGCCGGGACTCCGCCCATTCGTACATGAGCGGCAGCAGGAGCAGCGTCAGCGCTGTCGAAGTAAACAGCCCGCCCACCACCACGGTGGCCAGCGGGCGCTGGGTCTCTGCCCCCACTCCTTGAGAAAGCAGCATGGGAATGAGGCCCAGGATGGCGACCGAAGCGGTCATCAGCACCGGCCGCAGGCGCAGGGCAGCCCCCTGGCGCACCGCCTCGCGAATCGACGCCCCGTGCCGACGCTGGTCGTTGAGGAAGGTCACCAGCACGATGCCGTTCAGCATGGCCACCCCGAACACGGCGATGAAGCCGATGGCCGAGGGTACCGACACGTACTGGCCGGTCAGCG
This sequence comes from Ampullimonas aquatilis, assembly GCF_049675895.1. GTDB lineage: Bacteria > Pseudomonadota > Gammaproteobacteria > Burkholderiales > Burkholderiaceae_D > Ampullimonas > Ampullimonas aquatilis. The sequence continues at coordinate 1,939,887 of NZ_CP183834.1, forward strand.
CCAGGCCAAAGACGCCGCCGATGACGGCGAAGGGCACGTTGGCGATGGTCAGGGTGGCATGGGTCAGCGAGTTGAAGGCGGTGTAGAGCAGGATGAAGATGAGCCCGACGGTGAGCGGCACGATCACCGCCAGCCGAGCCATGGCCCGCTGCTGGTTCTCGAAGGCGCCACCCCACTCGGTCCAGTAGCCGGCCGGCAGTTTCACCTGCGCCCGGATGCGGGTTTCAGCCTCCTGGACAAACCCGTTCACGTCGCGGCCCCGCACGTCCAGCTGGATCACCGCATAGCGCTGCAGCTGTTCGCGGCGCACGAAGGAATAACCTTCGTTCATCTCCACCGTCGCCACCCGGGACAGGGGCACCAGCGCCCCGGACTGAGTGCGGATGGGGATGTCGGCAATCGCCTGCGGGCTGTCGCGGAAGGCCGCGTCCAGGCGCACCTGGAGAGCAAAGCGCTTGGTGCCGTCGATTACCGTCGACACGGTCTTGCCGCCGATGCCGGCCTGCACCACTTCGAGGATTTCGTCGGCGTTGATGCCATAGCGGGCCGCTTCGTCGCGGTTGACCTTGATCACCATCTGCGGCTTGCCCTTGTTGGCTTCCAGAGAAAGGTCCGCCGCGCCGGGCACCTTGTCGAGCACGGTTTTCATTTCCCCAACCAGGCGATCCAGGGTGGCGAGATCCTCTCCATAGACCTTGAGGGCCAGGGTGGCGCGTACGCCGGAAATGAGTTCCTCGACCCGCATCTGGATCGGCTGGGTGGCGCCGAACACCACGGTGGGAACGGCCTTTTCCAGGGTTTCCTGCATTTCACGGGCGAGTTCGGGCATGGATAGGCGCTTGGGCCATTCGGCCACCGGTTTCGCGGTGATCAGAATTTCCATGTAATTCACATCCGCCGTTTCGCCCTTCTCGGCGCGGCCGATAGTGGCGAGGGTCGAGGTCACCTGGGGGAAATGCTCCTTGAGCACGGCGTCGATGCGTTTCGAGACGGCGATGCTCTCTTCCAGCGAGGTGGAAGGAATGCCGGTGACGCGAAAAAGGATGGTGCCCTCCTGCAGCGTCGGCATGAATTCCTTGCCGAGGAAGGGAAACAGGGCCAGCGCCGCCGCCAGTAGCACCAGGGCGCCGCCGATCACGGTCTTTTTCCGGTCAAGCGCCCAGTCCAGCAAGGGCAGATAGATACGCTTCGCATGGCGCAGGATGAAAGTATCCTTCTCTTCCTTCGGCTTCAGGATCAGCGCCGCCAGCACCGGAACGAGGGTCAGTGTCAGGATGAGGGATCCCAGCATGGCGAAGGCGATGGTGAGCGCCATGGGCTTGAAGAGCTTGCCCTCCAGACCGGTCAGGGAGAAGAGCGGCAGGAAGACGACGATGATGATCAGGATGGCGAACGCGATCGGGTTGATCACTTCCCGCGCCGCTTCCAGCATCACGTGCGTCTTGTTGACCGGTTTGCCGGCCTGATGGGAGAGGAGCCGGAAGCTGTTCTCCACCATGACCACCGCGCCGTCCACCATCATACCGATGCCAATGGCGAGTCCCGCCAGCGACATCAGGTTGGCGGACATCCCAACATACTGCATCAGGATGAAAGCGATGAGCATGGCGAGCGGCAGGGTCACGACTACGACCACGGCCGAGCGGATTTCCCCGAGGAACAGGAAGAGGATTAGCGCGACCAGGATCGAACCTTCCAGGAGGGCGCTTTCCGCCGTCTTCAGCGCCTTCTCCACCAACTCCGTGCGGTCGTATTCCGGGGTGATGGTGACCCCTTTAGGCAGCGCCTGCTGGGCCACCTTGAGCTTGGCCTTCACCGCATCCACCACGTTCTTGGCATTCTCGTTGATGCGCGCCAGCGCCAGCCCCAATACCACTTCCCGGCCATCTTTGGTGACCGCGCCGAAACGCAGGCTGGGGGCTTCCTTCACTTCTGCCACGTCGCGCACGTAGACCGGGGCCCCTTCGCGCTGGGTAATCACGATGTTACTGATGTCGCGGGAGCCGGTGACCAGCCCCAGCCCGCGCACCAGATACTGCTCCTGGCCGAGATTCAGGTACTGGCCGCCCACCTGGCGATTATTGGCGGCCAGGGCCTCCATCACCGCCTTGAAGGTCAGGCCGTACTTGATCAGTTTCTGGGGCTGGATGAGCACCTGGAACTGTTTCTCGTCGCCCCCCCACGAAGTCACGTCATCCACGCCGGGTGCCGTGCGCAGGATGAGCCGGACGGTCCAGTCCTGCAGGGTGCGCAGGTCCATGGTCGAGAGCTTCCGGTCAGCCGACTCGATGGTGTACCAGAACACCTGCCCCAACCCCGAGGTGTTCGGCCCCAGGGTTGGCTCGCCATAGCCTTCGGGAATCCGCTCCTTCGCTTCGAGGAGCTTTTCGCTGACCAGGCGGCGGGCAAAGTAGATGTCCACGTTGTCCTTGAAATAGGCGCTGACGAAGGACAGCCCGAACAGCGACACAGAACGGATTTCTTCCACGCCGGGCAAGCCGGCCATGGCCGTTTCCATCGGGAAGGTGAGCAGCTTCTCGACATCCTCGGCGGCGAGGCCGGGCGACTCGGTGTAGACATTGACCTGAATCGGCGTCACATCCGGAAAGGCGTCCACCGGCACGGCGCGGAAGGCTTGCACACCGAACACCACGACGAGCAGGAATCCGACCAGGACCAGGACCTTGTAGCGCAGCGAGAGATCGACAATTGAATTGAGCATGGCCGGTCCTCAGTGCGAATCGCCGATTTGCGACTTGAGCAGGCGCGCCTTGAGCGCATACGTTCCGGCAGTCACCACCCGCTCGCCGGCCTGCAATCCGTTTTTGATCACGACCCGGTCACGCAGTTTTTCTCCCAGCTCGACAGCACGCGGCTCGAAGCCGCCGTGTTCCTCGACGAAGGCCGTCGGTTGGCCCTGCATCAGCACCACGGCTTCCTGCGGCAGCAACAACGCCTTGGCTTTGCCCGCGACGCCGACCGTTCCGCTGGTACGGATAGCTGCGGTGGCGAACATCTCGGGTTTGAGCCGTCCGCCCGGATTGGCGACCTCGACCCGGGCCTGGACCGTGCGCGACTCCTTGTCCACGACCGCCGCAATGTAGGTGAGCGTGCCCTGGAAGGATTCGCCGGGATAGGCATCGACAGTGACCATCGCTTCCGCGCCGGTCTTGACCCGGCCGAGATCCTTCTCGAACAGGTTGGCCTCGATCCACAGTTTCGAGAGGTCGGCCACGGTGAACATCTGCTTGTCGGGCTGGGCCAGTTCGCCGAGGATGGCGTGCTTCTCGATCACCGTGCCGGCAAACGGCGTGGTCAGTGGGAAGGTCGACACGGCCCGGCCATCGTCGGCTGGCGTTGTCCCCACCCCAAGCATGCGCAGCTTGTCGCCGGCGGCGGCGAACGATGCCTTGGCCTTCTCGTACTCGGCGTGGGCGCGCAAATGGTCCTTCTGGGCGATGATCTGGTCGCCGTGGAGTTTTTCGGCACGCTCGAAGTCGGCCTTGGCCACCGCGAGCTGGGTCTTCGCCTGGAGATAGCTGGAGTGCGCTTCGCCCACATCGAGGCTGTCGAGCACGGCCAGCGCCTGTCCGGCCTTCACCCGGTCGCCGAGATTGACGTGGACCTTGACGATGCGTCCCGGCACTCGCGGTGCGACATGGGTGATGCGATCCTGGTTGGGGCGGATGGTGGCGGTGACCGTCAACTGCTCGCTGATTTCCTGCGCCGCGAGTTCTTCGACCTTGATCCCGGCGGCTTCGATCGCCTCGGCGCTGAGCTTCAATGACTCCTCCTCACCGTGTCCGGCCTCGCCTTCCTTGTGCTCACCAGGCTTCTCGTGCGCTTTGTCGGCGGCTGCAGCGGGTTTCGCGGCAGCCGGCTGCGCGGCCGCCGTCGGCGATGGTTCGGGTTTGCCGCAGCCGGCCAGGGGGATGCCCGCCATGGCGATCACCAGCGCGATGCCCAGTTCCGTTCTTGATGTCTTCATGAGGTCTTTTCCAATACGTGTGTTCTTCAGGTGGCCGCTCATCATTTCGTTTCCGTCCAGCCGGCGCTTTGTTCCAGCTCGCTGCGGGTCAGGGCGAAATCGGTCATCGCCTCCAGTACCTCGCGGCGGGTATCGAGCACCTGCCGGGTGGCGAGCAGCATCTGGACCAGGCTGATTTCGCCGGCGCGATAGGCGGCGGTGGACAGGCGCTGGTTTTCTTCGAGGCGTTGCAGGACCGACTGATCGAGCCGCTGCGTCCGTTGGCGCAGGCTGTCGAGCTTCTGCCACAGGGCGAAGACGCGCGCACGGGTATCCCGGCCGGCGGCCTGTTTCTCGATCTCGGTCTGCGTCAGCTCCGCCGACGCCTTGCCAATGCCCGCGGCGTTACGACGGAAGAGCGGCAAGGGGACGGAAATGGTCAGCCCGACGACCTTCTCGCGGGCATCACCGGGACCTTCGCGAGCGGAACTCAGGCCGACAGTGATGTCGGGATAGACCGCCGCACGTTCAAGGCCGAGCCGGTGGCGTGCTGCCTGTTCACGGTGGTCGAGAGCGCGCAGCTGCGCCCTGCTGGCCGCCGCCGCCAGCAATTGGTCCACGGTGTAGGGTAGTTCCGGCTTGACGGCAAGCGATCCCTTGACCGTGGGCAGCTTCTCGGCGGGCAATTGCAACAGCGTGGCCAGGTCGGCGCGCGCCTGAATCAATTGTTCGGCAACGATTTCGAGCTGGTTGCTGGCGCGCCCGAGTTCGACTTCGGCAAGATTGGCGTCGAGCTTCGTATCCTCGCCCGCGTCGAAGCGCTTGCGGGTGACGGTGCTGTTTTCCTTGATCAAATCGACCAGGCCCGCTTCCATATCGGCGCGCAGTTGCAGGCTCACCACGCGGACGAACTTCTGCTCCACCTCGGCGCGCAATTGCCGACGGGCTTCCTCGATGGTTTCGCGCAGCGCCGCCAGCTCCTGTTCCGCCGCCGTGCGCCGATAGCCTTGTTGGCCGGCGATTTCCAGCGTCTGCGTCAGGCCGACGTTCCACTCGCGCTGCGTGCGTTCGTTGAGTGTCGGGTCGGGAACCGTCCGCCGCTGGCGCTCGGCGGCGATCTGTGGGTTGTTCCAGAACAATCCCTGCGCGTCGGCGAGCTGCCCTTCGGCGGTGGCGAGATTCGCCCGTGCGCTGTTCAGGGCAGGGTTGGACTGCTCGGCGAGTTGCCAAGCCTGTTCCAGGGTCAGCGGAAGCTCAACAGACGTGGGCGCAAGGCCGGGCGACCCATTGGTCTGGACCACCGTCCTCGGCGAAACCTGCGGGTACTGTGCGTGCGCTGGCAGTGTGGCCAGCAGCACAAGCGAAAGCAAAAGCGTCTTGTTCATCGAATTCCTCAGCGAGTTGAACCATGAGAAGAATCCGACGGGACGTACAGACAACCCGCTGGCGCGGACCTAGTCTGCCGTCAAGGACGAGAAAAAGAGTGGACGCGTCCCGCCGGATCAGGCGAGGCGGGCAAGTGGCGGACGGTCGAAGGGATCGACAGTGGCGGAGCGGAACTCCGCGACCGAGGAGGCAATGAGTTGGGGTGGGCTGTTATCGCCAAGAATTGGCGAGAAAGCCGGCACAAACGACGAGAACGACAGGTGACAGAATCCACAGTCAGGATCGATCTGGGTGCCGGTATCGCTCGACTTGTCCATCGAGCGATCATGTTGATGCATGTGATGCCCAAAATGCGCTGCCTGCGGAGATTCCTTCTGATGCTGGCAATAGCTAGCCGCAACCGCAAAGGCGGCGTTCAGCGAGAGCAGCACGGCAAAAATGAAGGTGAGGTAGGTACGCATCGGGGCGTGTGCAGAATTTTGTGTAAACGGACTGATGGCAGGAAACTGCCGACTTGTCCGGAGCCACAATGAGCACAAAGAAACACGACGTCCCTGAAGCCCTCCTGGCCAGCCTGCTGGCCGACTACAAGAAACCCGAAGACCTGATTGGCGAGAACGGCCTGCTGAAGCAGCTTACCAAGCTGCTGGTCGAGAAGGCGCTGGATGCCGAACTGACCGAGCACCTTGGCCACGGCAAGAATGAGCTAGTCGCCAACGCCGCCGGCAACACCCGCAACGGCAAGAGCCGGAAAACACTCAAGGGCGACTTCGGCCAGTTGCCGATCGAAGTTCCCCGCGACCGGCATGGCACCTTCGAGCCCCAGCTGATTCCCAAGCACCAGACCCGCTGGGCCGGCTTCGATGAAAAGATTCTGTCGCTCTACGCCCGCGGCATGACCGTGCGCGAAATCCAGAGCCACCTGGAGGAAATCTACGGCACCGAAGTCTCCTCCAGCCTGATCTCCTCCGTGACGGACGCCGTGGCCGAGGAAGTGAAGGCCTGGCAGGCAAGGCCCCTTGATCCGCTCTACCCGATCGTTTATCTCGACTGCATCCACGTCAAGGTGCGAGAAGGGGCCGTGCGCGTGAAGGCGGTTTATCTGGCCATCGGCGTCACCATGGCCGGCGAGAAGGAAGTGCTGGGCCTGTGGCTGGCGCAAACCGAAGGCGCCAAGTTCTGGCTACAGGTGGTAACAGAACTCAGGAACCGGGGCGTGCAGGACATCTTCATCGCCTGTGTCGATGGCTTGAAGGGGTTCCCGGAAGCCATCGAGGCCGTGTTCCCCAAGGCGGCCGTCCAGCTTTGCGTGGTGCACATGGTGCGCCACAGCCTGAACTACGTTTCCTGGAAGCGCCGGCCGGAGGTGGCGGCGGACCTGAAGCGCATCTATCAGTCGGCGACCGCCGAGGAGGCCGAACAGCGGCTCGGGGAGTTCGAGGCCAAATGGGATGAGGAATATCTGCCGATCGGCCAGTCCTGGCGCCGCAACTGGGCCCGGCTGATTCCATTCTTCGACTATCCGCCGGAGATCAGGAAGGTGATCTACACCACCAATGCGATCGAGTCGGTGAACATGAGCCTGCGCAAGCTGACCAAGAACCGGGGCTCGTTCCCGAGCGACGAGGCGCTAATGAAACTCTTCTATCTGGCGCTACGCAATATCAGCCAGAAATGGACGATGCCGATTCGGGATTGGAAAGCCGCACTGACTCGCTTTACCATCCAGTTCGAGGAACGGATTCCTCAGATGTGATTTGAAACCCCGTTTACACAAAAATTCGGACAGGCCCCGCATCGCCGCGAAGTATATCAGGACTCATCTCGCTGAGATAGCACAGCTTCCTATTGCATTCCTATTGCATTGATCGAACGCTTTCAATCGATTTGACGTGCCACCGCAGCCCTACGAAGCAACACACTATTAGGACGCCAGTGTAAGCAGCAATCTCGAAATGCGCCCTTTTTGGATCAATTTCAAAAACACAGCCAACCTGCGGCAAGTTGTAATTGTCGATAGTACTGAATAGTCAGGAATCGACAATGAGCAAACCCATACAGGTGAAACGCCTGATCAGACGCGAGGAACTTCTCCGTCTAATCCCACTTTCCGACTCGGCAATTTACCGGCTCGAAAAGTCCGGTGGCTTTCCCAATAGATTCAATCTAACGCCACGTTGCGTTGTCTGGGATCTTGACGAAGTGGAGAACTGGATTCAAGAAAGACGCTCAGCGCTCATCCAATCCCAGCTTTCCCCGGACGTCCAAAAACGCAAATTCAGACCTGTCCAAAAACAGGCCTGACGCCGGCACCGGCCCGCTCGGTAGCATCAGATTTCTACGCCGCCGCGCGGGTGGGACGATGAATGGGCGTGATTTCTTTCCCGGCAATCCACGCATCTACCATGTTTGCCCATTGCTGGAGCATGTCCTTGCGCTGATCCGCATACTCTGCCTTGTTGTAGACGGCCCTGACTCCCTTCTGCTCATGGGCCAGGCATTTCTCAATCCAGTCGGTATTAAATCCCGCCTCATGCAGAAGCGTTGAACCCGTTCTGCGGAGATCATGAACGGTGAAATCGTCCAGAGGCAAATCCTTTTTCTTCGCATGCTCGACCGTGACAGTAATAACGCGATTGAGGGTATTGTTGGACATTCCCTTGTCACCTTCATACCGGGACGGCAAGATAAAATTGGATCCTCCTGCGCAGGTCTTCAGCGCAATCATGATGTCCATGGCCTGGTCGGGCAAGTAAATCACATGGGGCCTTCTGGCCTTCATTCTCTGCGCGGGGATGATCCACTTGGCGCCAACGAAATCCATCTCATCCCAGGTCGCATTGAGAAGCTCGCCCTTGCGGATGAGCGTAAGAAGAACAAGCTTCAACGCCAACCGGATTGTTGGCAGCGTCGGTACCAAATCCAACTCCTGGAAGAAAATCCTGATTTCGTCTGGGGAAAGCGCCCGATCTTTGGGCTTGAAGGTCGCGATCGAGGATGCCCTGACATCATCAGCAGGATTTGCGACCTTGTGACCACGCTCGATCGCAAACCTGAAAACCTGAGCAACAATGTCCCGGATGTGAACGGCCGTTGCCGGTGCATTGCGCTGAGTCTTGACCCTTTCGCACAGTGCCCGCAAATCTTCAGCCGCGATTTCCTTGAGAAGACGTCGGCCAAACTCGGGCTCGATATCGCGATCAATGACAGATTTCCTCATGTCCCGGGTACTGTCCGCCATGCGATATTCCTTCAGCCACAGGGTCGAGAACTCGCCGAAAGTTTTGGCCGCTTTCGATTTCTGAATTGAACGCTGCTTTTCCTTGGCGGGTGACTTCCCTGCAGCAATTTCCTTTTTGGCTTCGATCAGTTTCTCTCTAGCCTCGCCCAAGGTCAGGCCTTCTGGGCCGTATTGCCCAAGAACGAGAGTTTCCCGCCGGCCGTTCAGTCGATAGTCGTAACGGAAGGAAACAACTCCTGACGGGGTAACCGCGACATAGAGGCCGTCACGATCGACCAGCTTGTACAACTTGCCGGTCGGCTTGAGGTTCTTCAGTTGGGTATCGGTAAGCATGGTGGCCCTTTCCTGGTCGCCGATACCGTCAACGCAAAATTCCCTAATTTCGCCAGCAAACCCGCATGGTTACTGGGTTTTGCATTTCACGATACCGTCAACGCGTCCATTTGATGTTGACGGTATCGATGTTACTGAAGCTCTCAAGAAATGCCAATACCGTCACCGATACCGTCTCCAGATGTGGGCTACCCTGAATAGTCAGGAATAGTAAAAAACAGAAAACCCCTTGTTTTACCAAGGGGTTTTCGTGTTTTTTGAATAGGTACGAATAGTACCGAAACGCTATGTAATTATTCCCACTCAATCGTGGCAGGCGGCTTACCCGAAATATCATAGACCACCCGATTGATGCCGCGTACTTCATTGATGATACGGTTGGAAACTTTGCCCAATAGCTCGTGTGGCAAATGCGCCCAGTGGGCGGTCATGAAGTCTTGCGTTTGGACAGCACGCAAGGCGACTACCCATTCATAGGTGCGGCCATCGCCCATCACGCCAACGCTCTTGACGGGCAGGAAAACGGCAAAGGCCTGGCTGGTGAGGTCATACCAGCTTTTTTGTGAGTTGGGGTCAATCGTGTTGCGCAGCTCTTCAATGAAGATGGCATCGGCACGGCGCAGCAGGTCGGCGTATTCCATTTTGACTTCGCCCAAAATCCGCACTCCGAGGCCGGGCCCTGGGAAAGGATGGCGATAGACCATTTCATGCGGCAAACCAAGCGCTACGCCAAGTTCACGGACTTCATCCTTGAATAATTCGCGCAAAGGCTCAAGCAATTTGAGATGCATGTCTTCGGGCAAACCACCAACGTTATGGTGTGATTTGATGGTTGTGGCTTTTTTGTTTTTGCCACCGGCAGATTCAATCACATCCGGATAGATGGTGCCCTGAGCGAGCCACTTGGCCGTCTTGAGTTTGCCTGATTCGGCCTGGAATACTTCAACAAATTCTTTGCCGATAATTTTGCGTTTGGCTTCCGGATCAGTTTCGCCAGCCAGTTTGCCCATGAACTGCGCTGTGGCATCCACATGGATGACCTTGACGCCCAGATGATGACCAAACATCTCCATCACCATCTTGCCTTCATTCAAACGCAACAAACCATGATCGACAAAAACGCAGGTCAGCTGATCACCAATGGCACGATGAATCAAGGCCGCGGCGACGCTTGAATCTACGCCACCTGATAGCCCCAGAATCACTTCTTCCTGGCCAACCTGGACACGAATTCTTGCCACGGCTTCGCTGATGTAATCACCCATCACCCAATCCGGTTTGGCCTGACAGATGTCGAGCACAAAACGGTTGAGCAGATCACGGCCTTTTAGCGTGTGGGTGACTTCCGGATGAAACTGCACCGCATAAAAGCGTCGTGTTTCATCAGCCATGCCAGCAATCGGGCACGATGGTGTGGAGGCCATGACTTTAAAGCCCGGCGGAATTTCCAGCACTTTGTCACCATGGCTCATCCAGACCTTGAGCATGCCATGACCTTCGGCCGTCGAAAAATCTTCAATGCCTTCCAGCAAACGGGTATGACCATGCGCCCGTACTTCGGCATAACCAAATTCGCGGACATGACCGGGTTCAACCTTGCCACCCAACTGCGCGGCCATGGTCTGCATACCATAGCAAATACCCAGCACAGGAATACCCAGCTCAAACACCACTTGCGGTGCCGTTAAGGCATCGGCTTCGGTGGTGGAAGCATGACTGCCCGAGAGGATGATGCCACTCGCACCAAAGTTGCGAATGAATTCTTCAGAGACGTCGTTAGGATGAATTTCACTATAGACATGGGCTTCACGCACACGACGGGCAATCAGTTGAGTGACTTGTGAACCAAAGTCAAGAATCAGAATTTTGGAATGCATGGCTGCAATAAAAAAGAGGATTGATCGGGGATCAAACTGGAAATCGGCAAGGGACAAGCACAGACGTAATCACGACAGCATGACTGTGTACTGCGGCAGCACACAGTCATGTGGATCAATTATTCAGCGCGGTAATTTGGCGCTTCTTTGGTGATTTGCACATCATGAACATGTGACTCACGCATGCCTGCCGAGGTGATTTCAACAAACTCGGCCTTGCTGCGCATTTCATCAATCGAGGCACAACCACAATAGCCCATGGAAGCACGCACGCCGCCATTGAGTTGATGCAAGATGGCCAGCACGCTGCCTTTGTAAGCCACGCGACCTTCAATACCTTCGGGCACCAGCTTGTCGGCGTTGGGGTTGTCGGAATCCTGGAAGTAACGATCGGCAGAACCATCCTTCATGGCGCCAACCGAGCCCATGCCACGATAGGCCTTGTATGAACGACCCTGGAACAGCACGACTTCACCCGGGGCTTCTTCGGTACCGGCAAACATGCCCCCCATCATCACGGTATAGGCACCGGCAGCAATGGCTTTGGAAATATCACCCGAAAAACGAATGCCACCATCGGCAATCAAGGGAATGCCCGTACCTTTGAGTGCGGTGGCCACATTATCAATGGCGCTGATCTGCGGTACACCCACGCCCGCCACAATCCGCGTGGTACAGATAGAACCGGGGCCAATCCCCACTTTCACGCCGTCGGCACCATATTCCACCAGCGCCAGGGCGGCAGCGGCGGTGGCGATATTGCCGCCAATCACTTCAATATGCGGGAAGTTTTTCTTGACCCATTTGACGCGATCCAGCACGCCCTGTGAGTGACCATGCGCGGTATCAACCACAATCACATCCACGCCAGCCTGGGCGAGCAATTCGCAGCGCTCTTCGGTGCCCTCACCCACACCCACAGCTGCACCCACGCGCAGTTTGCCTTGGCTGTCTTTGCTGGCAAAGGGATGTTCAGTAGCTTTGAGAATATCCTTCACGGTCATCAGGCCGCGCAGTTCAAATTCATCGTTAATCACCAGAACCCGTTCCAGGCGATGCTCGTGCATCAGCTTTTGCGCTTCTTCCAGTGAAGCGCCATCTTTGACGGTGACCAGTTTTTCGCGAGGCGTCATGATCGAGCGCACTGGCTCATCGAGGCGTGTTTCAAAGCGCAAATCGCGGTTGGTCACAATGCCTACCACCTGTTTGCCTTCGACCACTGGCAAGCCAGAAATATTGTGGGCGCGAGTCAGCGCAATCACATCACGCACTTTCATGTGCGGAGCAATGGTGATCGGATCACGCAAGACGCCAGACTCGTAGCGTTTAACGCGCGCTACTTCGCGCGCCTGATCAGCGGGACGCAGATTTTTATGTACGATACCAATACCGCCTTCCTGTGCCATCGCAATGGCCAGACGGGATTCAGTCACCGTATCCATTGCGGCGGATATCAGCGGAATATTGAGTTTGATATTGCGGGTCAGCTGAGTTTTCAGCGAAGTGTCACGAGGCAGTACATTGGAGTACGCGGGAACCAAGAGCACGTCATCGAACGTGAGCGCTTTTTGTATGAGACGCATGATTTTCCTTTAGGCGCAAAGCGAGATTATACGTTAGTCGAAACTTTTTTTCAGTCCTGCAGCTATCCTCTTTGCATCAAGGATAGTATCAAGAATAGTCAATCTGGCTGCTACGCTCCTGCCAATCGCTGATTCCCGCTCGCTTTTGCGATCAGTAAACAAAAGCTACAATGCTTCAGCATGTGACTTTGTTGGCGGGCCTGCATTGCGATCGGTATCACAATCCCATCAGGCGCGCCTTCAAGGCTGGTCACGACAGCGTTACCTTAACAATCGGAGACACGATGAACCGCTTTGCTTCCCGTTTTTTTCAAATTTCAGCCTTGTTACTGACCTTGCTGGTCACGTCACAAGCGCAGGCCATTTACAAATGGATTGATGAAAATGGCAAGGTGCAATACAGCGATTTACCACCGCCGCCCAATGCCCGTCAAAGTGGTGCCCTGTCTGGTCAACCGATACCGGCCAAACAGCAATCACGTACCAGCAGCCCGGTATATGGTTCGGAATTCAAAGACAATACACCAACACCAACCAATGCGCCGGCTGGTAACAACACACCCAACACATCAACAGCACAACCCACCAGCAAAGGCAAAACCACTGCCGAACTGGACGCCGAATACAAGAAACGCAAGGAAGAACAGGAAAAAACTGCTGAGAAAGCCCGCCAGAAGCAACAGGAAGATCAGGCACGCGCTGAAATTTGCCAACGGGCCAGAACCAATATGGAAACCCTGCAATCGGGCCGACGCATGCGTGTTGCCGATGCTTCCGGCGATTCAGTGGTAATGGACGACAATATGCGTCAGGCTGAAGTTGATCGGATTCAGCGCATCATGCAGGAAAACAAATGTAATTGAGATACATTGGGTGCCTCCGACAATCAACCGGGTTGCCGCTGACTGGTCTGCTTACCTCATCTGCTTATCCATCCGCTCACCATCCAGATATACTCATACCCAGCATTTTTTTTAAGCCATATTATTAGCACTAAAGCAGTGAAAATATGGCTATACTCCTATAAAATTGTGTACTGGACTGTTTCAAGCTGTTTTCTTGCCACCCTTGCCCGCACAGCAAAACATGATTCATCAGCCTTGTCACTTTCATCCCCCACACAGCACGCATCACCGTTTTTATCATGACACCCTGAGCAGCCTGAAACTGGTTATCGCCTACTTGTCCAGTCCCACTTCATGACATTTGAATCTGCCAGCCAATGCTTAAAACTCTCGTCAAGGCCATCTTCAAGTTACTGTTTCGGGTTGAATTCAGCATGCCGGCAAACAGCTTTCGGCATGACAAAACCTTAATCATCGCCAACCATGAAAGCTTTCTGGATGGCCTGTTGCTGGGTCTGTTTTTGCCCGTCAACGCTACGTTTGTGGTGCACACCGAAGTCGCTAAAAATATTTGGTTTCGGCAAATCCTGAAACTGGTGCCGTATTTTGCCGTGGACCCCACCAATCCGCTGGCGATGAAGCAAATCATCAAGCTGGTCGATAGCGGTACACCGGTGGTGATTTTTCCGGAAGGCCGGATCACACTGACTGGCTCCTTGATGAAAGTCTATGACGGCTCGGCTTTTGTGGCAGCACGTACCGGCACCAAAGTCGTGCCCGTGCGCATTGAGGGTGCCGCGCGCAGCTACTTCAGCCGCCTGGCTGGCATCTATCCGCAAACCTTGTTTCCCAGGCTGTCGGTCAAGGTTTTGCATGCGCGCGACATCCCTATGCCTGATGCGCCTACCGCCAAACTGCGCCGGCGCAAGGCCGGTGCGATCATGCATCGGATTCTGGAAGAAATGGTTGTCGCCACGCGGCCGCACACCACCCTGTTTGAAGCCTTTCTGGATAGCATGAGCACCTTTGGCCGCCGCTACAAACTGGTGGAAGATGTGCGCCAAATTGAAGAAAGTTTTGGCTCGCTGCTGAAGATGTCCCTCGGCATCCAGCGCATGATCCGCAAGATCACGCAGATTGATGCCAAGGTCGGTGTGCTGATGCCCAATGCCGCCCCGACCATGGCGATGGTGCTGGCACTCACCGCGGCACGGCGCGTCCCGGCCATGCTCAATTACACGGCCGGGCGCGATGGCCTGCAGGCCGCTTGCACCGCGGCGCAAATCAAAACAATTCTGGCCTCCCGGGCCTTTCTCGAAAAAGGTAAATTGCTACCTATCGTGGAGGGCTTGCAAAGTGTTCGGGTGATTTATCTGGAAGATCTGCGTCCGCAGTTTGGACTGACTGACAAGCTGTGGGTGCTTTTGCATTTGCTGATGCCGCGCGCCACCATTGCAGCGCAATCACCGCATGATCCGGCGGTCGTCCTCTTTACTTCCGGCTCCGAAGGCAAGCCCAAGGGCGTGGTGCATTCGCATGCTTCCATTTTGGCCAATGTGGCGCAAGTGCGCGCGGTGGCCGACTTTACCCCGCTGGATAAATTCATGGTGGCGCTGCCGCTGTTCCACAGCTTTGGTTTTACCTGCGGTACCATTCTGCCGCTGGTGGCTGGCTGCAAGGTGTTTCTCTACCCCAGCCCGCTGCACTATCGCATCATCCCTGAAGTCGTTTACGACCGTGGCTGCACTGTGCTGTTTGGTACCTCCACCTTTTTGGCCAATTACGCCAAATTCGCGCATCAATACGATTTTGGCCGCCTGCGCTATGTGGTGGCGGGCGCCGAAAAGCTGGCTGACAGTGTGCGCCAGACCTGGTTTGAACGCTTTGGCATCCGCATTCTGGAAGGCTATGGCGTGACGGAATGTGCGCCAGTGATTGCGGTCAACACGCCGATGGCTTACCGCACCGGCAGTGTTGGACAGCTGATGCCTGGCATGCAATATCAACTCACGCCGGTTCCTGGGATAGCGCAAGGTGGCCTGCTCAGCGTCAAAGGGCCCAATATGATGTCGGGATATTTAAAATATGAACATCCAGGCGTATTGGAGCAACCCGCTTGTGATGCCGACCCCGGTTGGTATGACACTGGCGATGTGGTAGCGTTGGACGATGACGGCTTTATCTTCATCAAGGGACGCGTCAAACGCTTTGCCAAGATTGCCGGTGAGATGGTGTCACTCGAAGTGGTCGAAAAACTGGCGCAAGCCTTCGCCCCGACCAGTCAGCATGCGGCCATTGCGATTCCCCATGAAGGCAAAGGCGAAGCGCTGGTGCTTTTTACCACCGATGCCAAGCTCAATCGCGACAGCTTGCAAAGTCAGGCCAAGGCCGATGGTGTACCGGAACTGGCGGTGCCGCGTATCATCAAGCTCGTCGCCACGATTCCGGTATTGGGCACCGGCAAGACCGACTATGTGCGCATCAAGGCCATGGCCCTGGGTGAGGTATGAGCTGCATGCTACCGCCGGTGGGACAACGTTATCGACACCTTGCCCAAATGTCATTTGCCGCTGTCATGTTCTGTTGTCATGTTCTGACCTTTCCATTTTTGTATTGAGCCATTTATGCTGACTCGTGGTTTATGCGCCGTTCTGTTTGCCCAGTTTCTCTCGGCGCTGGCTGACAATGCCCTGCTCTTTGCCGCGATTGCCTTGCTTAAGTCACGGGCTTATCCGGACTGGTCGATACCGGTTCTGCAAGAATTTTTTGTCGCTGCGTATATCCTGCTCTCCCCCTTTGTTGGGCCCATCGCTGACAGCTTTGCCAAGGGTCGGGTGATGCTCTGGGCCAACGGCTTAAAGCTGATTGGCGGTTTGGGCTTGTTGCTGGGGCTCAATCCATTCATTGCCTATGGCATGGTGGGGGTTGGCGCGGCGGTCTATTCACCGGCCAAATATGGCATCTTGTCTGAAATGGTGGGGCCGCAAGATTTGGTCAAAGCTAATGGCTGGATGGAGTCGTCCACCATCGCCGCCATTTTGTGTGGTGCCCTGGCTGGTGGTGTGCTGGCCGATCAGAGCGTCATCATGGCGCTGGTGGCGGTCTGTGCCATGTATGCGATTGCCGCACTGGCCAATACGCTGATTCCAAGATTGCCTGCCCAGCATGCGCAAAATCTGGCACCCGTAGCAATGATCAAAGCCTTCATGCCGGTGGTGCTGACCTTGATGAAAGATCGTGACGCACGCTTTTCGGTGGTGGGCACCAGCCTGTTCTGGGGCGCTGGCGCGACCTTGCGCTTTTTGCTGGTGGCGTGGGTGCCCGTCGCCCTGGCCATCACCAGCAACGCCATGCCCGCTTATATGAATGCCGCCACCGCCGTGGGGATTGTGTTGGGCGCGGCATTGGCCGCCCCGTTAATCAGTCTGGCCAATGCGCATCGTGCTGTTTGGGCGGGGATGGCGCTGGGTATCACAGTGGCCGCGTTAAGCGTCACGCAGCACTTGTATCTGGCGTTTGGCTTGTGTGCATTGGTGGGTGTGTTTGGTGGCCTCTTTGTGGTGCCGCTCAACGCCTTGCTGCAAGAACGCGGTCATGAGTCAGTGGGCGCCGGATCCGCCATCGCGGTACAAAACCTGTTTGAAAATATTCTGATGCTGATCATGATCGGCGGCTATAGCCTGCTGGCCGGTGCGGGCCTGGCACCCGCCAAGCTGGCGCTCTGTTTGGGTAGCACGTTTGTGCTGGCTTGTCTGGCCTTGCAGTGGAGTTACGGCAGCGCACGCCAACAGGCAGCGACGCCTTGATGTGACTGATAGAAAAATACTAGAAAAATTCCAGTCGAAATATACTCTGCCAGGGTATTTTTTAAAAACCAATAAAAACGCACCTAAACAGCCAAATATAGGCTATACACCCTTTTTATTGCCTTTTCTAGCCTTATCGACACGTTGTCGACGAGCATCTTTAGGATCGGCCAGCAGCGGTCGGTAAATCTCAATCCGGTCGCCGTGGCGTAGCCCATCACTCAGATTTTTGAGTTTGCTGAAAATACCAACGCGCTGAGTCTGCAGATTGATCTCTGGAAACTGTTTCAGCAGGCCACTTTGCTCGATCGCCAACAAAATAGTGCTATCCGCTGGCACACGTACATCAATCAGCTTATAACGATTGACTGCCGAATAGGCAACCGTGACAGTGACCACCTTGTTTGAGTCTGTGACCGAGCTTGAGGCTGAACTTGTGGTTGCGCTTGCAGCCATGACCGATCCGGACGAATTGGCGATGCTCATTTGATATACACCTGGTCAGCGCGCTTGACAAAGGAATCCACAAAAGTATTGGCAATGTGGGAAAACACTGGCCCAATGAGGCCTTCAAGCAGTTTGCTGGAAAATTCGTAATGCAATTTAAACTGGATTTTGCAGGCATCGTCCATCAGCGGAATAAACTCCCAGACACCATCCAGGTGTTTGAAAGGACCATCTTTTAAGGTCATCTGAATCCGGCTAGTGGGCGTATTGACGTTTTCAGTGGTAAATTGTTGGCGGATCCCCTTGAAATTGATCTTGAGCGTCGCCACCATACGATCATCGCTTGATGCCAATACCTCAGTTCCACCACACCATGGCAGGAACTTGGGATAATCATCCACCTGGGTAACCAGCTTATACATGTCTTGCGCTGAATGACCGATCAGCACGGATTTTTCTACGACCGCCATAACAAAGAGGATACGATTAAGCCGATAAATGTCTTTACGGCTGTCAATTTTACGTGATGAGCATCATTGATAATAAAAAAGCTTTTTTTGATTACTTCATCGAAGAACGATTCGAGGCCGGCATGGCGCTGGAAGGCTGGGAAGTCAAAGCAATACGTGCCAATCGCGCCCAGCTCAAAGAGGGCTATGTGGTGATTCGCGGTGCCGAACTGTTTTTGATTGGCTGTCATATCAGCGCCCTGCCCGAAGCTTCCACGCATATCTCGCCCGACCCGGTACGTACCCGCAAACTGCTGTTGCATGCTGAAGAAATCAAGAAACTGATCGGCAAGGTAGAACGCTCCGGTTATACATTAGTGCCACTCAATCTGCACTACACCCGTGGCCGGGTAAAGTGCGAGATTGGCCTGGCCAAGGGTAAAAAGCAGCACGACAAACGCGATGCCGAAAAAGAGCGCGACTGGAAACGCGAAAAAGGTGCCTTGCTCAAACAGAATTCGCGCTGATTAAAACTCGCGCCGAGTCTGGCTTTTTGCATTGCTTTTTTGCATGGACAATTCGCGCTATTCGTTTTGCGCTGCCCTTTCAGACTGCCTCATACTGCCTTGATCACATCATCACAGACTGGTGCCTTGATCATCCCGCTGCCAACAACGCCTTGGCATGAAACGCCAGATGATCGGCCATGAAGCTACCGATGAAATAGTAGCCGTGGTCATAACCGGCGTGGTGCCGCAAGGTCAATGGCTGGTTGGCCTGGGCACAAGCGGCTGCAAAAGCTTCTGGCAAAAGTTGTCCTGCCAGTAAAAATTTGTCGTCCAGACCCTGATCCACCAGAATGCCTGCCGGATAAGGCGTGTGCCGTTGCGCCATCAAGCTGCTGGCATCATGTGCCAGCCAGGTGACTTCATCAGTCCCCAGATATTGGGTAAACGCCTTATGCCCCCAGGGACATTGGCTGGGCGCGGCAATCGGCGCAAATGCCGATACCGATCGATAAACACCCGGATGCTTTAAAGCCAGCGTCAGCGCACCATGGCCTCCCATGGAATGGCCAAAAATGCTGATGCGTTCAGCCTGTGCAGGAAACGCTTTGACAATCAACTCGCGCAGTTCCTGCACCACATAGGTTTCCATCCGGAAATGCACATTCCACGGGGCCTGCGTGGCATCCAGATAGAAACCGGCACCATGACCCAGATCCCAGCTTTCATCGGCCATTGCTATACCTGTCTGACGCGGGCTGGTATCCGGTGCCACTAACAAAATGCCATGTTGCGCCGCGTATTGCTGCGCCCCGGCCTTGATCATGAAAGTCTCTTCGGTACAGGTCAGCCCGGCCAGATAAAACAGGACGGGTACAGGACCTGTCCTGGCTTGCGGTGGCACAAATACCGAAAAACGCATCGGCAGACCAATCGCGTTTGATTGATGCTGATAAAAGCCCTGACGACCGCCAAAGCAGCCGTGCTCGCTTAACAGCTCCAGCTTATTTTCCAGCTTATTTTCCAGCTTATTTCCCGGTGCTTGCATCAGTAGATCACCACGGAACGGATTGACTCGCCACGTTTCATCAAATCAAAACCCTCATTGATTTTTTCAAGTGGCAGACGATGAGTAATCAGATCATCAATATTGAGTTTGCCTTCCATATACCAGTCAACAATTTTCGGTACATCGGTACGACCACGGGCGCCGCCAAAGGCCGAGCCCTCCCATTTGCGACCGGTGACCAACTGAAATGGCCGGGTGCTGATTTCTGCACCGGCCTCGGCCACACCAATGATGATGCTGCGCCCCCAACCCTTGTGGGTACATTCCAGCGCTTGGCGCATGACTTTGGTATTCCCAATACATTCAAAGGAGTAATCGGCTCCGCCATCAGTCAGCTGCACAATCTGGTCCACCACATTGTCCACTTCCTTGGGATTGATGAAGTGCGTCATGCCAAACTTACGTGCCATTTTTTCACGAGCCGGGTTGAGATCCACACCAATGATTTTGTCGGCGCCAACCATTTTGGCTGCCTGAATCACATTCAAACCAATCCCGCCCAGACCAAATACCACCACATTGGCGCCCGCCTCTACCTTGGCGGTAAAGATCACGGCACCCACGCCGGTGGTAACACCACAGCCGATATAACAGACCTTGTCAAAAGGGGCATCGGGGCGAATCTTGGCCAATGCAATCTCAGGCACCACAATATGATTGGCAAAAGTCGAGGTGCCCATGTAATGCAGAATCGGCTGACCATTCAGAGAAAAGCGGCTGGTGGCATCGGGCATCAAACCCTTACCCTGGGTGCCGCGAATCAACTGGCACAAATTGGTTTTGCGCGATAAACAGAATTTGCACTGGCGACATTCTGGCGTGTACAAGGGAATCACATGATCGCCCTTTTTCAGGCTGGTCACACCAGCACCGACATCAAGCACCACACCCGCGCCTTCGTGACCGAGAATGGCGGGAAACAGGCCTTCCGGATCAGCCCCGGACAAGGTGTAGTAATCTGTATGGCAAATGCCTGTGGCTTTTACCTCAACCAGGACTTCGCCCGCCTTGGGGCCTTCGAGATCAACGTCTTCAATCGTTAAGGGTTCACCGGCCTTCCAGGCCACCGCAGCTTTGGTTTTCATGGGCGTTCTTTCTTATGATTGGTATGATTTGGGCAATACGGCAATATAACGTTAGGCATGGCCGAAACAAAAAAATGATCAAGACGATGAAACCGCCAAGCTCATCAGTCATGCTTTTGCATGGCTTCATTGTAGCCAGATTTGATGCTTTTTATCAGCACCAACGATCGTAGGGCAATGAGCCAGGCCAAGCATCTGATGTGGAAAACTAAGGTAGTCAAAGCGAAAAAGATTTGCTTTGCCTGAATGGGGTGGCTCGGTGAAGTTACTGAATGAAGCACTGAGTCAGGTCACCAAGTGCAATCAGCTCGTGAGGGAGTCAATCACGAGCTGATTGCATCGACGATCAATTATTTTTGCGCCTTGACGATTTGCATGGCACTGGCAATCAGCCCGGAGATATCACCCAGATTGGCAGGCACGATGATGCTGTTATTGGTTTTAGCCAGGTTGCCAAATGCATTGACGTATTGTTCAGCCACCTTCAGATTGACGGCTTCAATACCACCTTGTGACTGAATCGCGGCCGCAATCTGTTTGATGGCAGTGGCATTGGCTTCGGCCACGGCCAAAATCGACGCGGCCTCACCTTGCGCATTATTGATCGCCGCCTGCTTGTCGCCCTCAGAGCGGGCAATCGAGGCTTCCCGTTCACCCGTCGCAATATTGATCTGCTCTTGTTTGCGTCCTTCAGAAGCCGCAATCAAGGCGCGCTTTTCACGCTCGGCGGTGATCTGGGCTTGCATCGAGCGAAGAATTTCCTGGGGTGGCGTCAGATCCTTGATTTCATAGCGCAATACCTTGACACCCCAGTTGGCGGCGGCATCATCCAATGATTGCACCACGCTGGCATTGATCTGGTCACGCTCTTCAAAGGTTTTATCGAGTTCCATCTTGCCGATTACCGAACGCAGTGTGGTTTGTGCCAGTTGCGTAATGGCGATGATGTAATTGGATGAGCCATACGATGCACGCATGGGATCGGTCACCTGAAAGTACAAGATACCGTCAACGGTGAGCTGGGTATTGTCACGAGTAATACAAATCTGGCTGGGCACATCCAAGGGAATTTCTTTTAATGAATGTTTGTAGGCCACTCGGTCGATAAAAGGAAAAATCAGACTCAGACCTGGCGTCAAGGTGCGATCAAACTTACCCAAGCGTTCTACCACCCAGGCGTGCTGCTGAGGCACCACATTAAATGACTTGATAACCAATACCACTGCGCCAATCAAAACGATTAAAGCCAATGCGCCTAAATCCATATTTCCTCCAAAATTACGATGAACGAATCAGGTTTGATTCGCTTGATGATGTCGTCAGGGCGACGCCTGTCCACGCAGCATGTTCATAACAACTTTAATTGGGCAAATTTACAGGTGCCAATATCAGTCGATTATTCTTTACGGCTTTGATGACAAACAGACCTGGCTGCGCGGTTTGCCCAGCCTCAATTTCTGCGTCCCAATGACTGCCACGATAGGCAACTCTGGCCACCCCATGCTGCCACGCTGGAACCTCAACCGTCTGGCCAATATCAATCTGCACACTGGGATCCTGGCTGGCATCCTGACCTTCATTGAAATTTTTAGCACGAGTCCGGCGCAAGATGGTGACACCGATCACACTCACGACTGCCGCAGTTAAGAGTGCCGCTGGCAAGCTGCCACCCTGCCAGATCACCACACCACCCACCAGCACACCAACCGCCAATACCAAAAGATAGAAAGTGCTGCTGACCAGCTCAAGGATGACCAGCACTGCCGCCATGGCAAACCAAAAATATTCAGGCTTCATATGGGATTGAACTCAAAGAAAACAGAGACGCTTAGCGTACCACCAAATAATAAAAAAGGGCACCAACTTGCGTCAGTGCCCTTTTTTACTGGCAGTGCTGTCAAGTGAATCTCATTCACCCAACAGATGCATCAACCTTACTTTTTGGTAACGGTTTTAGCCAGATGCTGCCAAGTATCAATCACAGTATCGGGGTTCAGAGAGATCGACTCAATACCTTCATTGGCGAGCCATTCAGCAAAATCAGGATGATCTGAAGGACCTTGACCGCAGATACCAACATATTTGCCTTTGGCCTTACATGCTGCAATGGCGCGTGACAACATGAACTTAACAGCGGCATCACGTTCGTCAAAATCCGCGGCCAGCAGCTCCATACCGGAGTCTCGATCCAGACCCAATGTCAGCTGGGTCAAATCGTTGGAACCAATTGAGAAGCCATCAAAGTATTCCAGGAATTGATCAGCCAGAATCGCATTGGATGGCACTTCACACATCATGATCACACGCAGACCATTTTCGCCGCGTTTCAAGCCATGTTTGGCGAGCAGATCAATCACGCGCGAAGCCTGGCTTACTGTCCGCACAAACGGCACCATGATTTCAACGTTATCCAGCCCCATCTCTTCACGAACCTTTTTCATTGCACGGCATTCCATTTCGAAACACTCGGCAAAGCTTTCTGCGATATAACGTGAAGCGCCGCGGAAACCCAACATTGGATTCTCTTCATCGGGCTCATAGCGTGAACCACCAATCAGTTTCTTGTACTCGTTTGACTTAAAGTCGGACAAACGCACGATCACGGGTTTTGGATAGAACGCTGCAGCAATCGTGGCAATCCCTTCCGTCAGTTTGTCGATGAAGAAGGCGCGTGGGCTGGCATGACCACGGGCAACCGATTCAACGGCTTTTTTCAGATCGGCATCAATTTGTGGGTAGTCAAGAATTGCCTTGGGATGCACACCAATATTATTGTTGATCACAAACTCAAGACGAGCCAGACCGACACCGGAATTAGGAATGGATTGGAAGTCAAAAGCCAGTTGTGGGTTACCCACATTCATCATGATCTTGACGGGAGCGGCGGGCATTTCACCACGCACTACTTCAGTCACTTCCGTTTCGAGCAGACCGTCGTAAATCTTGCCTTCATCACCTTCGGCGCAAGACACGGTTACCAATGTGCCGTCACGCAGCTTGCTGGTCGCATCACCGCAACCAACAACAGCTGGCACACCCAGTTCACGCGCAATAATGGCTGCATGGCAGGTACGACCACCACGGTTGGTCACAATCGCAGAAGCGCGTTTCATGACCGGTTCCCAGTTTGGATCGGTCATGTCAGCAACCAGTACGTCACCTGGTTGAACCCGTTCCATTTCAGCTGGATCGTTAATAATACGGACTGGACCAGAACCAATTTTCTGACCAATCGCACGACCTGTTGTCAGAACCGGTGAAGAACCCTTGAGTTTGAAGCGTTGTTCAGCACGACCACCGGCCTGGCTCTTCACGGTTTCAGGACGCGCTTGCAAAATGTAAATCTTGCCATCACGACCATCCTTGCCCCATTCGATATCCATTGGACGACCATAATGTTCTTCAATGATCATCGCATATTTGGCTAGTTCGATGGTGTCTTCGTCGGTAATGGAATAACGGTTACGCAATTCGGAAGGCACGTCTACTGTCTTGACGGAGCGACCAGCGACAGCGGTGTCGGTAAATTCCATCTTGATCAGTTTGGAGCCAATCGAGCGGCGAATGATCGGATATTTGCCCTGTTTCAAAGTGGGTTTGAAAACATAGAATTCGTCAGGATTGACAGCACCCTGCACGACGGTCTCGCCCAAGCCATAGCTGGCAGTAATAAACACCACATCACGGAAACCGGATTCGGTATCCAGGGTAAACATCACACCGGATGAACCCACATCGGAACGAACCATGCGCTGCACACCAGCGGACAATGCCACTTCGGCATGCGCAAAACCCTTGTGAACACGGTAAGAAATCGCGCGATCGTTATATAGAGAAGCAAATACATGCTTCATGGCTTCCAGAATGTTATCGATACCGACCACATTCAGATAAGTTTCTTGCTGACCGGCAAATGAAGCGTCCGGCAAATCTTCAGCTGTGGCCGATGAGCGCACCGCAAATGACATTTCACTGGTGGAATCGGCCACCAGCTTGATATATTGCTCGCGGATTTCCTTGTCGAGCGCGGCTGGAAATGGCGTATCAATAATCCACTGACGAATTTCGGCACCGGCTACTGCCAGCGATTTGACGTCGTCGACATTCAGAGTCGACAGGCGTTGTGCAATTTTATCGGCCAGACCGTTGTGGGCCAAAAACTCACGAAAGGCATTGGCTGTTGTGGCAAAACCACCGGGTACCCGCACACCTTTGGCAGTGAGCTGGCTGATCATTTCTCCCAGGGAGGAGTTCTTGCCGCCGACTGAATCAACATCAGCCATTCGCAAGTGTTCAAATGCAATGACATTCGCATTATTTTGGTTGGACATAATTACCCTTTTGATGTGAAAAATCCGGTTAGTCTGCCGCGAGCAAGCTCCAGCGATTCAATGGTCAGACATGAAAAATAACTTGATGATGCCATCTTCAATACATGCAATTTTTAAAACACGATTTCGCAATGTAATATTAATTTGATTGTACCTTGTGCTTACATCTGTTGGCACGAACCCAACACAGGCATAATCTGAACTCGATCACGGAATTCCATTTTTTGTTGTCTTTTTGAAAAAAACATAATCACCATGCCCGATTTCATTGATACCGCGGTACTTCGCAACAATAACGGTGTGCTGGAAGATGCCTTGCGCCCCAATAAACCCGTTCGTACAGTTTTTTTTGTCTCGGATGGCACCGGCATTACAGCCGAAACCTTCGGCAGCTCGATTCTGGCTCAGTTTGATATCCGTTTTCGACAAATCCGTATTCCATTTGTGGATTCAGTCGAAAAAGGCCGGGAAGCCGTTCACAAGATCGACGAAGCCTTCATTGTGGATGGCAAAAAACCCATTGTTTTTTCGACACTGGTTAATCCGGAAGTCAATGCCGTGGTGTGCAAGGCACGCGGCATGTTCATGGACATGTTTCAGACTTTTATTGAACCACTAGAGCAAGAGTTTGGCGTCAAATCGAATCATGGGATTGGTCGTTCCCATAATATTGCCGACACGGAAGCC
Organism: Ampullimonas aquatilis; assembly: GCF_049675895.1. Taxonomy (GTDB): domain Bacteria; phylum Pseudomonadota; class Gammaproteobacteria; order Burkholderiales; family Burkholderiaceae_D; genus Ampullimonas; species Ampullimonas aquatilis. The sequence goes on from NZ_CP183834.1 coordinate 1,965,499, forward strand.
TACAAGAGCCGCATTGAGGCAATCAATTTTTCGCTGGAACATGATGATGGTCAGTCCAATAAAAACCTGGCCGCTGCTGATGTGATTTTGGTGGGTGTTTCACGCAGCGGTAAAACGCCGACCAGCCTGTATCTGGCTATGCAGCATGGCATCAAAACCGCTAACTACCCATTGATCCCCGATGATTTTGAGCGCGGCAAATTGCCTACCGCCTTGTATGAATTCAAGAAAAAACTGTTTGGCCTGACCATCAGTGCCGATCGTTTGTCTGAGATTCGCAATGAACGTCGGGCTGGCAGCAAATATGCGTCGATTGAAAACTGCCGCTATGAAGTCAATGAAGTGGAAAAAATGATGCGTCGGGAAGGAATCCGCTCCGCCTCAACCACCAATAAATCGATTGAAGAAATCGCCACCACGATTTTGGATACGATCAAGTTTGTGCGCTTGAGCTAAGCAGATTTGATTGATTTTGCTCGCTTGATTCTGGCCAAGATTAAATAGCCAGAATCAGCGGTTAGCCAACCTGCAATTGCTGGCGCACCTGTTCAAACAGACAGACCGCTGCAGCGGCCGCAACATTCAAGGATTCCTCGCCACCGGGTTGTGGAATGCCTGCCCAATGTGTCACCTGCGCTTGCAATGCTGCCGACACTCCAGCGCCCTCATTACCCATTGCCCAGGCCACAGAACTGTTTAAATTGAGTTGATAGATCGACTGCTCAGCATGTGAACTCGTGGCAATGATGGGCACCGCCAAGCGCGGCAGAAAATCTTCCGGCGTCAGACCTTCCATAATCTGCAATGCCGTATGCGCGCCCATTGCGGCGCGCAAAACCTTGGGCGCCCAGCATTGCGCCGTACCACGCGTGGTCAGAATCCAGCCAATGCCGGCGGCGGCGGCGCTACGTAAAATGGAGCCAACATTACCCGGATCCTGCACACCATCCAAAATCACACAGGACTGTTCCAATTTTGCCGGTAACTCAATGATCGGCAAGCTGACTTCAAACAGCACGCCCTGCCCGGTTTCAAGTTGACTGAGTGACTTGAACAGATGATCTGCTGTTACAATACGGACAGCTGGATTGAGCTGTTGCCAGAGCGCCGCCGTTTCCGGTTTGCCCAAAGCCGACTCAGCGAAGAGCGCCAGATTAGGCGGCCCACAACGCGCCAACCAGACCTGCGCCAAGTGAATCCCTTCCAGGATGGTTGCACCGTGCTGTCGACGTGCCACTGCCGACTCCGCCAGTAAACGAAGCCGTTTGAGGGTTGGATTATCCCGCGAGGAAATGCTTTTGGCAGCGTCGGAAATGCTCATTTTTAGGCATACTCCCTAGCAGATAATTAAATTATAGTTGCTTAAGTGCATATATATTGACTAATTTTAAATACACTATAGCAGTATATTATTACAGTGAGTTTATCAGGATACCTGCGCGAGCACTTTGCGTACCGGGCCAAAGGTCAGACGGTGGCAGGCTGAAGCACCATGCTCTGCCAGACGCGCCAGATGCAGGGCCGTTGGATAACCCTTGTGAATATCCAGCGCATACTGCGGATGGGCTGCATGCAACACATGCAGCAGACGATCACGATATACCTTGGCCAGAATCGAGGCGGCTGAAATGGCGGGCTCTTTCGCATCGCCCTTGATGATGGTTTCGACTTCAATACTCACCTTTGGCGCACGATTGCCATCCACCAAAGCCTTACCTGGGCGCGGTTGCAGGCTGTCGATTGCCCTTTGCATGGCCAGCATGGTGGCTTGCAAAATATTGATCTGATCAATTTCCTGCACGCTGGCTTCCGCAATTGACCAGGCCAAGGCGCGTGACTGAATCACATCAAACAATCTTTCACGCTGCTTTTCAGACAGTTTCTTGGAGTCACGCAAGCCATCAATGGGTTGATTGGGATCAAGGATTACCGCAGCAGCCACCACCGGCCCTGCCAAAGGACCACGACCCGCTTCATCCACCCCACAAACCAGCAAGCCAGACTCACTGCTCAATAACAACTGTGTCTGCATCAGCGCACCACACCAAGTACGGCCTGCGCGGCCAATTCGGCCGTATTGCGTTGCAGAGCATGATGAAATTCGACAAAGCGCGCCAACAGCCGCTCATTACCGGCATGATCGTCCAGTTGTTTGAGCGCGGTAGCAGCCAGTTTTGCTGCCGTGCAATCATCTTGCAGCAGCTCGGGCACGATAAAGTCATCAGCCAGTACATTGGGCAGGCCCACAAAGGGTTTGTAGCGTTTGGGCCACATGATTTTGTACTGCAACCAGTTCATCCTGTAACCAATCACCATCGGCTTTTTAAATAAGGCGGTTTCCAGCGTGGCCGTGCCACTGCCCACAATTGCGCTATTACAAGCCGCCAATACCTGGTGGGACTGACCATCGGTAATTCTCAAGGGTAAGTCGATGGCTTGCGCAAGTGCGGCCACTTTGCCCGCAAAGTCGGGATTGGCTGCCGGTAGCACAAACTGCAATTCAGGTCGCTGCTTCAGCATCAGTTTTGCTGCACCCAAAAAAGCGGGCGCAATATAGCGGATTTCGGCATTGCGACTACCGGGCAAAAGCGCCACGACCAGTGCATCGCTGGCAATGCCCAATTGACGCCTTGCTGCCTGTACATCAACTTGCATCGGAATCACTTCGGCCAAAGGATGACCAACATACGTGACCGGAATACCCGCCTGTTCATACAGTGGCGCCTCAAACGGAAACACACACAACATATGATCCACTGCTGTCTTAATTTTGTGAATACGCTCGCCGCGCCAAGCCCAGATAGAGGGGCTGATGAAATGCACAGTGGGAATCCCGGCCGCCTTCAGGCTGATTTCCAGATCAAGATTGAAATCAGGTGCGTCGATTCCCACAAACACATTCGGTGGCACAGCCAGCATCTGCTCGCGAAACTGATTGCGAATCCCGACCAGCTCTCGATAACGCTTGAGTGCTTCAATATAGCCATGTACCGCAAGCCGTTCGGCAGGCCATCGGGCATCAAAACCCTTGGCCACCATGCGCGGCCCGCCAATACCATAAAAACGTGCTGCCGGGCTTTGAGCCTGGATGCCGCCCATCAACAGACTAGCCAGTAGATCGCCAGAGTTTTCTCCGGCGCACATTCCCAAGGCCAGCTCAGTCATTTAACGAACGATGCCTCGAGTGGCCTGACTCAGGAAATTAAGGAAAGATTCAATATGCGGTACAACATCCACCTGATTGGCAGCGCGGTATTCATCCAATTTACTCGACAGCGTAATCTTGGCCTCTTCCAGGGTCAGGCTGCTGCGGTACAAGGTTTTGTGCGCAGCACGGATTGCCGTGATGGCATCCTTGCTAAAACCACGGCGCTTCAGACCTTCGGTATTGATGCCGTGTTGCTCAGCTGTATTGCCTGCTGCCATCACAAAAGGCGGGATGTCTTGCAACACCACACTGCTGATGGCAGTAAATGCATGAGCACCAATTTTGACAAACTGGTGCACGCCGGTAAAACCGCCCAGAATCACCCAATCACCGACTTCGACATGACCAGCCAATTGACTGTTATTGGCAAAAATCGTGTGATTGCCGACCATGCAGTCATGGGCAATGTGCACATAAGCCATGATCCAGTTGTCATTACCAATTTTGGTAATACCGGTATCCTGGGTCGTCCCCAGATTAAAAGTCACAAACTCGCGGATGGTGTTGCGATCACCAATCACCAATTGGGTTGGTTCACCCTTATATTTTTTGTCCTGGGGTGCCGCCCCCAGCGAGGCAAAATGCATGATATGGTTATCCTGACCAATCGTCGTATGACCTTCAATCACGCAATGATGACCAATCTGGGTGCCCTTGCCAATCTGAACATGTGGTCCGATGACAGTAAACGCACCAACGGTCACACCTTCATCCAGTTGCGCAGCCTTGTCGATAATCGCCGTAGCATGAATACTCATTGCAGCTCCTTGAATGCCATCTGCTTATTCGCCCGGCTGACGCATTGTGCACATCAGCTCGGCTTCCGCAGCAACCGCGCCATCCACCAGGGCTTTGGCCACAAACTTCCAAAAACCACGGGTGCTCCGAGTAATTTCAACATCCAGTTTGAGCTGATCACCTGGCATCACTGGTTTTTTGAAGCGCGCCTTATCAATCGCCACAAAATAATAAATTGACCCTTCTGGAGGAGTTGGCTCAATCGATTTAAAAGATAAAATTGCAGCTGCCTGGGCCAGTGCCTCAAGAATCAACACCCCCGGCATAACCGGATGATTGGGAAAATGCCCCACAAAATAAGGTTCATTGATGGACACGTTTTTGAGTGCAAGAATGCGCTTATTAGGTTCCATCTCCAATACCCGATCTACCAGCAAGATCGGATAGCGATGGGGCAAAAACTCCATGATTTGATGAATGTCGAGTGCGTTCATGTTGATGTCTTGTCGTTATGTTTGATTTGTTGTTCCAATGCCTTGATGCGATCGCGTAATTTGTCCAGATTACGCAGCAACACGGCATTCCTCTCCCACTCGGCATTTTTTGATAAGGGGTAAATGCCACTGTACAACCCCGGCTCACTGAGTGAACGAGTCACCAATGAAAAAGCAGAAATGTGCACGCCTTCAGCCAAGCTCAAATGGCCCAGAATTCCCGCGCTGCCGCCGATTGTGCAGCCCCGGCCAATTCGGGCACTACCAGCAATACCGACGCAACCGGCAATCGCTGCATGAGCACCAATATGGACGTTATGAGCAATCTGTATCTGATTGTCCAGTATCACACCGTCTTCAATGACCGTATCGGCCATGGCACCACGATCAATTGAACACGAAGCACCGATCTCAACGTCATTACCAATAATGACTCGTCCAGTCTGTGGAATTTTGACCCAGGTCTCGCCATCTTTGGCAAAACCAAAACCGTCCGAGCCAATGACCGTTGATGCATGAATCAAATTGCGTTCACCAATCTGGCAGTCGTGATAAATACTGACATGTGGATTCAACTTGCTACCTGCGCCAATGATGGCACGCTTACCGACATAGACGTGTGCAACCAGCTCGACACCTGCGCCAATTCGTACACCCGACTCAATCACGCAATGCGGGCCAATCGTTGCAGTTGAATCAATTTGCGCATCGGCAGCAATCACTGCGCTTGGATGACGCCCCGGCAATACCTGATCAGCCTGTAGCGCAGCAAACATTTGTGCTGCATGCGCAAAAAACAGATACGGCTTGGGATGAACAATCCAGGAGCGCGTTGCAGCAAGCTGAACGTCGGCAGTCAGATTTTCATAAGAGGATTGATCAAGCACAACAGCACCAGCTAAACTGTTCAGCACTTGCGATCGATATTTGGGATTGGCCAGAAATGCCAAATCGGCCGCTTCGGCAACATCCAGCGGCGCAATGCGCCTTACCTGCAAGGCTTCATTACCCACCACCTCACCGCCCAGAGCCATCACCAGCTCTTTCAGCGTCAGTGACATGGATACTCCTTATTTAGCTGCGTTCAAAGCCTTCAGGACTTTTTCAGTAATATCAATCCTTGGGCTGGCATAAACCGCTTCCTGAAAAATAATATCGTACTTCTCTTGCTCAGCAATCTGTTTGATCACACGATTGGCACGCTCAGTCAGCGAAGCCAGTTCCTCATTGCGGCGCTGATTCAGATCTTCTCTAAATTCGCGTTGCTTGCGCTGAAAATCCTTGTCCTGATCGGACAATTCACGCTGCCGCCTGGAACGCTCAGTCTCGGACATGGTTAAGCTTTCTTTTTCGAGCTTTTCGGACAGGCTTTTCAACTTGGCGGCCAAATCCTGCAAGTCTTTATCACGCTTTTGAAATTCACCTTCAATCTTGGTCTGAGCAGCCTTGGCAAGATTGGACTCTCGAAAAATACGTTCGGTACTGACCACACCAATTTTTGCTGGCGTATTGTCCTTAATTTCAGCGGATGTTGAAGCACTTTTAGTCTCTTGCGCAGCCAAACCATGCATGGCAAAAGAAAAACTAATCATCGTCAACAATTTAAATACAGAAGACTTCATCATATTGGTTTGCATAAGTGAGTATGAGTATTTTCTATCCAGAAATACAAATTTCTGATTAAAAGCCTGCGCCTAGCTGAAACTGAAATTTTTGTAATAGATCAGTTGGATCTGGTCGAATCGGCTTGGCAAAACTCAATTTGAGTGGGCCAACCGGAGAAATCCATGACAGCCCGATACCGGTAGAGTACTTGAGCTTATTAAATTCGATTTTACGCCCCTCTTCAAACACATTACCAGCATCCAGGAAGGTAAACATGCGCAAGGTGCGATCATTGCCACTACCCGGGAATGGGAATAAAAACTCAATATTACCAATTACCCTTGTTGCGCCACCGATATATTGACTCCCTGTCGTCAATGTATCGCGCGGACCGAGCGAGGCAGATTGATAGCCACGCACCGAACCAATACCACCTGCATAATAGTTTTTAAATACCGGCAAAGTTTGCCCAGAATAGCCATGGCCCATAGAAACATCGCCATTGAAAGCCAAGGTGAATTTTCGACTGAGCGGATAAAAGTATTGATCTTGGTAAGAGATCGTTCCGTACTTCACATCACCAAACGGCAAGGCTAATACCAGGTTGGCTCGCTGAACTCGACCACGACTTGGCGCAATCGCAGAATCACGACTATCTCGCGCCCAGCCAACCGTTGCCGGAAAGGCAGTACTGGTTTTACCAAAGCGGTTGACATAGTCCACATAACGCAATGGACTATTGACGTGAATCCCATCATTGGCATAGGTTTCTAGATTAGTATTTTCAAAACCGAAACCAAAGAAAACCGTATCCAGCTCAGTAAATGGCACACCAAAACGAATATTGCCACCATTGGAGGTAATACGATAATCACCACTTACTGAAGTGCTGTACGGCTGAAACCTGCGACTGTATAGATCGTAAGAACGGGAAACGCCGTCTGGCGTGAAATAAGGATCAGTTTGTGAAACCGATATGGTTCGAGAAGTCTTACTGGTATTGACCGCCACACCGACAGTCTTGCCACTACCAAATACATTGTCCTGCTGAACTGAAGCTGACAACACGATTTTTTCAGAACTCGAAAAACCCGCACCAAGAAGAATGTTGCCAGTTGGTTTTTCTTCCACACCAATGTTCACATCAACCTGATCACTGGTACCTGGCACTTCCGGCGTTTCAATATTGACTTGTTTGAAATAACCTAAGCGATCCACTCGATCACGTGACATCTTGATTTTGTCTGCATCATACCAAGCACTTTCCATCTGGCGGAACTCGCGACGGATCACCTCGTCACGCGTCCGAGTATTACCAGCGATATTGATTTTTCGAACATAGGCACGACGGCCAGGATCGACGAAAATCGTAAAGGTCACTTCTTTTTTCTCACGATCAACTTCTGGCTGGGCATTCGCATTGGCAAATGCATAACCGTAGTTACCCAATCGGTCATTAATCTGCTTGGTAGATTCTGTCAGTTTTTCACTAGAGAAAATATCACCTGACTTCAATAACACCAGTTTCAACAACTCGTCTTTTTTGCCGAAGGTTTCTCCCTCCATGCGAATATCTTTGACCGTGTAACGTTCACCCTCGCGAATATTGATGGTCAGAAAAATATCTTTTTTATCTGGTGTGATCGATACCTGGGTTGATTCAATCTGAAACTCCAGATAACCCCGATTTAGATAATAAGACTTTAATGATTCCAGATCACCAGCAAGTTTCTGCTTGGAATACTGATCAGCCTTGGTATACCAAGTCAACCAACCCGGTGTGCGCAAATTCAATAAATCAAGCAGATCGGATTCTTTATAAGCCTTGTTGCCAACAATATTAATCTGACGGATTTTTGCTGCCACACCCTCCACCACCGAAAAACTGACAGCAACCCGGTTTCGCTCCAGAGGCGTAATCGTTGTGCTTACTTCAGCAGAGTAAAGCCCACGAGACAAGTACTGACGCTTCAGTTCCTGTTCAGCACGCTCAATAGCTGATTTATCAAAAATACGCGCTTCAGCAACACCAATTTCCTTCAGTGCCTTCTTCAAGGCCTCTTTATCAAACTCTTTGGTACCACTAAATTCAATCGATGCAATGGCGGGACGTTCTTCGACGATGACAACGAGAACATCACCTTCAACTTCCAATTTAACGTCTTTGAAAAAACCAGTTGCAAACAAAGATTTAATGGCTTGCACACCTTTTTCATCATTGAAGGTATCGCCGACACGAACTGGCAAATAACCAAAAACGGTACCTGCCTCAGTTCTCTGAATGCCTTCAACACGAATATCTCGTACTTTGAATGGCTCAACCGCAGCGGCATGCTGTGCTGCAAATAGTAAAGAAACGACGAGCGATAGCTTAAGCAAGCGGCAATGCATAGATCGGGAAGATTGAAAATTACGAGGGGGAAAAGTGGCGTTCAAAATAGAATTTATGTTTGTTCTAAGAATCGACCCCGCGCACTTCTTGCGAGGCCCGTGAATTAACCAACCAATTTGGAAATATCGTTAAACATGGCCAGGCCCATCATAACCAGAATTAAAACTAATCCAACCCTTTGGAACCGTTCCAGCCAGATTTCCGGAATTGGCCTGCCAAACAATATTTCGACGCAATAATACAGTAAATGCCCCCCATCCAATACGGGTACAGGCATGAGATTTAATACACCCAAGCTGATACTAATCAAGGCGATAAAGCCGACATAGTAACTCATTCCCAAACGAGCACTCTGTCCAGCATAGTCGGCAATCGTCACCGGCCCAGAAAGATTGCGCCATGAAATGTCACCCACCAACATACGGCCCATCATTTTCACGGAAAACACACTCATTTCCCAAGTCTTGGAAAAAGCCCGGTCAAATGCCTCCATTGGCGAATACGAAACATTGACCATCTTGGGCTGGCCACCGACTGCGGCACCAATCCGCCCAATTCTCTGAACCTGACCGTTTGCCGCCTTATCGTCTGCTGCTTTTGGCGTAACAACCAGGCGTAATTGACGAACATCTCCATTTTCGGTGCGCGTCACTGTCAATTGCAATTCCTGCCCAGGATTAGCACGGATCTGTTTGACAAACTCTGTACCGTTAGGCACATCGGCATCATTGATCTTTTCAATCCGATCACCACTTTTCAAGCCAGCTTCATCAGCACTGCTACCAGGAACAATTTCACCCAGTATGGCCTGTGGTTTGGCAAGCTCCAGGCCCAGTCGATGCATGAAGTCGCCTTCGAGATTACTACTGTCAAATTGAGCCAAGTCCAGTAAGGCAGACTGATGGGTTTGCCCCCCCTCTTGCTGCACATCAAAAGTCAACTGTTTCTTCTCAACCAGATAATTAAGGAGCTGCCAACGCAAATCATTCCACGAACGAATCACTTCATGCTGCTGGCCATTAATAGTCAGACCGGTAATCGTATCGCCAGAAACCAGTCCGGCTTGCTCGGCAATCGTGCCCTGCTCAGGTTTAGCAAGGATTGGCACTGGCTCATCCATGCCAGCAATATTGAGAGCGGTGTATAGGAGTACTGCAAGTATCAGATTAGCCAGTGGACCAGCGGCAACAATACAAAAACGCTTCCAGACTTTTTGCCGGTTAAAAGCTCTTGGCAACTCACTGGTATCAATAGGTACTTCGGTCTCACGCTCATCAAGCATTTTGACGTAGCCACCAAAAGGAATTGCGGAGATGACCCATTCGGTCTTGTCCGTACCACGTACCCAACGCAACAGCGGTTTGCCAAACCCAAGTGAAAAACGCAAGACTTTCACGCCACACCATTTTGCCACTTGATAATGCCCAAATTCATGGACAAATATCAAGGTGCCAAGGGCAAGCAGAAAGGCCATCAGGGTAGTCAGCAAATCCATGGAATCCTTAATTTGACAGTTTCAATGACTTGACTTGCTCAAGTGCTGTTTCACGTGCCATTTTATCAATATGAAAAATGGTTTCGATAGAATCGACCGCTATCACTGCCAAACGTTCCAGGCAACGTGCCACAACGTCAGGAATTCTAGTAAACGCAATCTGCCCATCAAGAAACGCAGCCACCGCAATTTCATTGGCTGCATTCAATATAATTGGTGCTGAATCTCCCATATGCATGGCCTGAAATGCCAGGTCAAGACATGGAAAACGCTTAAGATCCGGCTCTTCAAAAGTCAGGCTTGCCGCTTTAGTCAGGTCAAGCAATCTTGAACCAGATTCAAGACGTTCAGGAAAACCTAAGGAATGCGCAATCGGAATCCTCATATCTGGTTCACCCAATTGAGCCAACATGGAGCCATCTGCATAGGCAACCAATGAATGCACAATACTTTGAGGATGAATCAGCACTTCAATCTTTTCTTTGGGTAAATTAAATAGAAAATGCGCCTCTATAACTTCCAATCCCTTATTCATCATGGTGGCGGAATCAACCGAGATTTTTCGACCCATGACCCAATTTGGATGCGCACAGGCACTGTCAGGGGTAACCTGTTCAAGCAAAGCGAGCTCAGTTTGACGAAATGGACCACCAGAAGCCGTCAGAATAATCTTTGAAATGGTCGACTCAATTAGCTTACGATCAAGCTGTGCCACCATCGGCAGCGCCTGAAAAATAGCATTATGTTCACTGTCAACGGGTAAGATCGTTGCTCCGCTACGCTCCGCTGCAGCAAGAAACAAATTGCCAGACATAACCAATGCCTCTTTATTGGCCAGCAATATTTTTTTACCGGCAGAGGCCGCGGCCAACGTTGGCGCCAAACCAGCGCCCCCCACAATGGCTGCCATGACAACATCAACCTCGTCAGCAGATGCTGCATCGCACAGTGCTTGACTGCCGTAAGTCACCTGCGTGGGTAAATCATGCTCTTTCAAGGCCTGTTCTAGAAATTTGGCATCAGTCGTCGTACCAATCACCACCAGTTTGGGACGATACAGCAAACACAACTCCAGTAAACGAGTTACTTTATGATGTGCCGTAAGTGCATAGACAGAATACTTATCTGGATGTCGACTGATGACGTCCAGCGTATTTTCGCCAATAGAGCCAGTTGCTCCGAGAATAGTTATAGACTGCATATCAGGTGAGGATTAACGCTGCCAAAGGCAGTACCGGCAAGAGTGCATCAATTCGATCAAGAACACCACCATGACCTGGTAATAAATGACTTGAATCCTTACGACCTGCCATACGCTTAAGTTGAGATTCAAAAAGGTCGCCAACAATCGAAATGGCAACCAAACCTAAAAGCGCTATCGCAAAACCAGGCCAACCAAATCGTTCAATCAGTATTTTTGCCAAAGTAGGTGAGTCATTATTGTTTGCTAAAAGGATGGAAACAACAAACACCAATATCACACCACCCAAGGCACCTTCCCAGGTTTTACCAGGTGAGATAGTAACCGCCAGTTTATGTCGGCCAAAACGTTTGCCTGCAAAATAAGCCCCAATATCTGCCACCCAAACAACTAGCAAAACTGAAAACAAAAGAAATAAATCAATCTTGTATAAAGTTTGCAATGCCGTCCAGGCCGCCATGAGAATCAATAAACCCAGCAATGCCATCCAGTGTCGCACCGGTCGACTTAATGCCAAGATACCTCGAGGTAAGAAAAAGATGACAACAATCAGCCAAAAAAACGCCGCGCCGAGCCATAACAAACGCAAATAATTGGCCAACTCGGCTGTCACATCGGGCAATAGTAATAAGTCCAGTATTGTTGCCACGACCAACCAGGCTTTAGAAACATGAGCAGATAGATCCAGTAATCTTAGCCATTCCCAAAAACCAACCATAACAAAAATCAGTGTCATGATTTTGAAAGCAATTGGAGGAAGATACAGGGTAACGGGTATTGCTATGCCAAGTAAAACGATGGCTGTTAATACACGTAATCTAAGCATGACGTTGGCTAACTAGCCTGTAGTAACGGCTTGAACCTGTTCACTGGTTCTACCAAATCGACGTTCTCTTTTCTGGAAAGAAGCAATCGCCTCATCCAGGGCTTTGGCGTCAAAATCAGGCCAGTAAGTTGGCGTGAAATACAACTCGGCATAAGCGAGTTGCCATAAGAGAAAATTGGAGATACGTTGCTCCCCGCCGGTACGGATGAATAAATCCGGTTCTGGTGCATAAGCCATAGAAAGGCGAGAAGAAATTGCTTCTTCACTAACTTCATCAGGTTTCACACCAGCATCAATCAACTGACGGGTTGCCTGCACCATATCCCAACGACCGCCATAATTCGCCGCAATCGTCAGTGTCATGCGTGAATTACCTGCCGTCTTACTCTCAGCATCAGCAATCATTGCCTGCAAACTTTCATCAAATGCGGACAAGTCACCAACAACGCGCAAACGTATGCCATTTGTATGCATTTTGCGAACTTCACGCTCAAGGGCGGTAACAAACAAGCGCATCAACATACTGACTTCCTCTGGTGGGCGTCGCCAGTTTTCAGAGCTGAATGCAAACAGCGTCAGGTACTCGATGCCACGATCAACGCAGGTTTCGACAATTTGTCTAACTGTATCGACACCCTTGGTGTGACCAGCAAAGCGTGGCAGAAAACGCTGGGTTGCCCATCGACCATTACCATCCATGATGATGGCGATATGACACGGCACCTTGAGTTGCTCAAGCAATTCAGCCTTACTACCAGACTTGAATATCCGAGACAGACTCATTCAGATAGACCTTTAAAAAACATTACAAAAAACAAGGTAACAGTTGCCAACCTGACTTGATCTTATACAGCCATGATTTCTGACTCTTTGGTCACAACCAGTTTGTCAATTTCGGCAATAAACTTGTCGGTCAATTTTTGCACTTCATCTTGAGCACGACGCTCATCATCTTCTGAAACAGCCTTGTCTTTCAAAAGCTTCTTGAGTTGCTCATTGGCATCGCGGCGCAAATTACGAATTGCCACCTTGGCATTTTCTCCTTCACCCTTGACCACTTTAGCCAAATCGCGGCGACGCTCTTCTGTCAAAGCAGGCATTGGAACCCTGATCACGTCACCTTGTGTAGCCGGATTGAGACCAAGATCAGAATCACGGATTGCTTTTTCAACAGCAGCTACCAGCTTTTTTTCCCATGGTTGCACACCAATTGTTCTGGCATCAATCAGAGTCAGATTAGCTACCTGGTTGATTGGCATTGGCGAGCCATAGTAATCAACCTGAACGTGATCAAGAATACCAGTATGGGCACGACCGGTTCTGATTTTAGCCAAATCGGCTTTCAACGACTCAATCGACTTCTGCATTTTCTGATCGGTATTTTTCTTGATATCAGCAATCGTCATTTGTACTCCTGAACTTAAGGCCGCTTAAACATGCACCAATGTACCTTCATCCTCGCCCATAATAACGCGGGTCAAGGCACCAGGCTTGGTAATTGAAAATACCTTGATAGGCAACTTCTGATCACGACACAAGGCAAAAGCCGTTGCGTCCATAACCTGTAGATTTTTGATGATTGCCTCATCAAAGGAAATAGTCGTATAGCGCGTGGCATTGGGATCTTTTTTAGGGTCGGCAGTATAGACGCCATCCACTTTGGTCGCCTTAAGCACGATTTCCGCACCGATTTCCGCACCACGTAATGCAGCTGCCGTATCCGTAGTGAAGAATGGATTACCAGTTCCCGCAGCAAAAATAACAACCTTACCCTCTTCCAGATATTGCAGAGCTTTGGGACGAATATACGGCTCAACCACCTGTTCGATATTGATGGCTGACATCACACGCGCAGTCACATCCTGCAGGCGCATTGCATCGGCCAATGCAAGCGCATTCATGACCGTAGCCAGCATTCCCATATAATCGGCAGTGGCGCGATCCATCCCCTGCGCACCCGGGGCAATACCGCGAAAGATATTGCCACCACCGATCACGACTGCCACTTCGACGCCCAAACGTGCTACTTTCACTACATCAGCCACCATACGTTCTATCGTATCGCGGTTGATGCCGTAAGAATCATCCCCCATCAGGGCTTCGCCTGACAGTTTTAGCAAAACACGTTTATAAGCAGGCGTCGTCATAGGCAGTTACCAGTTGTAGTTAGTTAGAAAGTAAATTACTGCTTCGCTGCAGCCATTGTGGCAGCAACTTCAGCAGCAAAATCCTCTTGTTTCTTCTCGATACCTTCACCCACAACAAACAGAGTAAAAGCCTTCACCGTTGCACCTTTGGCTTTGAGCATCTTCTCAACGGTTTCATCAGGATTTTTAACAAAAGGCTGACCCATTAAAGCCACTTCAGCCAAAAACTTGTTGATACGGCCTTCAACCATTTTAGCGATGATTTCGGCTGGCTTGCCTGATTCAGCAGCTTGCTGAGAGAAAATATTGCGTTCTGCTTCAATACTTTCCGCCGGGACTTCTTCACGAGATACGCAAATGGGTTTGGAAGCCGCAATGTGCATAGCGACATCTTTACCGACCTGCTCATCACCACCATCAAAATCAACCAGAACACCAATTTTGGTGCCGTGCAAATAAGACGCCAACTTACCAGTTGTCTCGTAACGCACAAAACGGCGGATTGACAGATTCTCACCAATTTTACCGATCAGGGCTGAACGAACTGAATCCACGGTACCCTCATCCAGTGGCAGCGCCGACAAAGCCGTCACATCGGCTGGATTGCTTTTGGCAACCAGCTCAGCACACTTCTTGCCAAATGCCAGGAAATCATCATTCTTAGCGACAAAATCAGTTTCACAATTGATTTCGATGATCGCGCCAACGCCACCATTGATACTTGCCGTAATAATGCCTTCAGCCGTAACACGCGAAGCAGCCTTGCTAGCCTTGTTACCCAGCTTGACTCGCAGCAACTCTTCGGCCTTATCCATATCACCACCGGCCTCTGCCAGAGCTTTTTTACATTCCATCATGGGCGCATCGGTTTTTTCGCGCAACTCTTTGACCATACCTGCGGTAATTTCCGCCATGTTTAACTCCTTCAAAATCAATTTACAAAAAAACGGGGCTCTGACGCCCCGTTTCGGATTGGACTATCTACCGACAAATACCAATCAAGTGAATTTCAATCAGCGGCAGCTTATTCAGCCACTTCAACGAACTCTTCCTGAGCAGAGTTGATTGCCTGCACAACTTCATTCACCGCATTGGCACGACCTTCCAGAATGGCATCAGCTACGCCACGAGCGTAGAGCGTGATGGCCTTGCTCGAATCATCATTGCCAGGAATTACATAAGCCACGCCTTCTGGAGAGTGGTTGGTATCAACAATAGCTACAACTGGGATACCCAACTTACTTGCCTCGGTAATAGCACCTTTATGGTAACCAACATCAATGACAAAAATAGCATCAGGCACGCCACCCATATCTTTAATGCCACCAATACTTTTTTCCAGCTTCTCCATCTCACGCTGAAATACCAGACCTTCTTTTTTGCTGAGGCGATCAAGAACACCCTCGTCCACGCTCGCTTGCATTTCCTTGAGTTTTTTGATGGATACCTTGACTGTTTTGAAGTTGGTCAACATACCACCCAGCCAACGCTGATCAACAAATGGCATACCAGCACGCGCCGCTTCTTCAGCGATCGTCTCACGAGCTTGGCGTTTAGTACCAACAAACAGGACCGTACCACGGTTAGCAGAAAGCTGACGAATATACTTCATCGCATCCTGGTACATGACCATGGTTTTTTCAAGGTTGATAATGTGAATTTTATTGCGATGACCAAAAATATAAGGGGCCATCTTAGGATTCCAGAAACGTGTTTGGTGACCAAAGTGGACACCGGCTTCCAGCATTTCGCGCATAGTAACGGACATGGTAGTTCCTTTAAGGGTTAATTTCCTAAACCGTTTTTGTATTCACCAATCTGGCAAACACCCTTGTTTGTAACGGCTTGAGATTTAAAATCTGCCTCCATTTAGTGTGCGAGGCAAAAAACACAATAGCCCAACATTGTATCGTTTTTATTGCCAATCTAACAAGTGGCAATAAAGAATCGCTGCAAATCATTGTTTCGGCATTCAAAACTCATTGGAAAGCCCCACTAACAGCAGAGCGATAGCCACTTAGTCAATGGTTTAATGCGATAATTCAACGCTGATTATTAGATGGTACGACGATCCGGTACCAGAAAATCTAATTTATTGTTACTAGCTCAAGGCCAACATGCCCATCCACATCAAATCCGCAGAAGAAATCGAAAAAATGCGCATCGCCGGCAAACTTGCCGCAGAAGTACTTGATTATATTACGCCTTTTGTCAAACCCGGCATCACGACCGGTGAACTGGACAAACTTTGTCATGACTATATGGTCAATGTTCAACAGACCATCCCAGCGCCACTCAATTACACCCCACCAGGTTACAAGCCCTACCCCAAGTCAATCTGCACTTCGGTCAATCACCAGGTCTGTCATGGTATTCCCGGTGATAAAGTCCTGAAAAATGGCGACGTTGTCAATTTGGACATTACCGTCATTAAGGATGGCTACCATGGCGATACCAGCCGCATGTTTTATGTTGGTGAAGCATCAATTGCCGCTAAACGTCTCACCGAAATCACCTACGAATGCATGTGGTTAGGTATTGCGCAGGTCAAACCTGGCGCAACCCTCGGTGATATTGGCCACGTTATCCAACAACACGCTGAAAAAGCTGGATTTAGCGTGGTACGTGAATTTTGTGGTCATGGCATCGGCAGTAAATTTCATGAAGAGCCTCAGATTTTGCATTATGGTCGCCCGGGTACATTGGAAAAAATTCGTGCCGGTATGATTTTCACGATTGAACCTATGATCAATGCCGGTCGCCGTGAAATCAAGGAGCTGGGCGACGGGTGGACCATCGTGACACGCGATCGCAGTCTGTCAGCGCAATGGGAACATACCATTCTGGTCACAGAAACTGGCTATGAAGTACTGACCGTTTCTCCCAATATGCCAGCCCCGCCAACATTTATTCAGCCTGCAACCCAAACCGCCTGAGTGACCTTTCTAAGCGTGGACGACAACACCTCAAGCCTAAAAGAAAATGCCGGAGCAATTGCCAGGGAAAGTGCTCTGTCTGACCAAACAGCTCATCCTATCAATCTGACTGAGCTGCGCAGCCAACTCAAGGCTAGCCGTGAAGCACTGTTTGCTCAGTTTGAAAAAAATGGCAATTGTGGCCTACTGCTGCACAAACATCGCCTGCTGGTTGATGAGTTGCTCAAAAAGTTATGGCATAGCCTGACCATTCCCAGCTCGCTCGCACTAGTTGCCGTAGGCGGCTTTGGGCGGGGCGAGCTTTATCCTTATTCCGACGTGGATGTTTTGTTTTTATTGCCTAAAAATCTGCCCAATCAGCCAGAAAAATTTGCTGAGCTGCAAGGCAAAATCGAAACACTGGTTGGCATGTTCTGGGATTTGGGTTTGGATCTGGGCCATAGTGTACGCACGATTGAGCAATGCCTTGAAGAATCCGGGGCTGACATCACCGTGCAGACCTCGCTGCTCGAAGCTCGTTTGATTACGGGCAATCATCGCCTATTCAGCCTGCTGACCCGTCTTTATGACAATGCCATGGACTCAAAAGCATTTTTCCGTGCCAAAGTCATGGAAATGCGACAGCGCCACAGCAAGTATGAAGACACCCCATACAGTCTGGAGCCCAATTGCAAGGAAAGCCCTGGTGGCCTGCGCGATCTGCAACTCATTCTTTGGGTTGCCAAAGCAGCCGGATTTGGCAATAGCTGGAACGAGCTCTGTAAACGGCGCTTGATCACGCAATTTGAGTCCAAGCAACTACAGCGCAACGAAGGCATACTGAAAAAAATCCGCTGTCATTTGCATCTGATTTGCAAACGCCGCGAAGATCGTTTGGTATTTGATGTCCAACAGACACTGGCCGAACGTTTTCATTGTGAGGCACAGGCCAGCAAGCGCGCCTCTGAAGTGTTGATGCAGCGCTATTACTGGTCGGCCAAGGCCGTGACCCAGCTCAATACCATCTTGCTGCAAAACATTGAAGCGCGCTTATTTCCGGTCAGCAAAGCCAATAGCAATCCATTGGAAGGCGCTTTTGCGAGTTATTTTCGGGAACGTAATGGCCTGCTGGATCTGGTTGATGGTGACTGTTACGATAAAAATTCCAGCCTGATTCTGGCCACCTTCCTCACACTGGCGCAAAATAAACAGCTGTCAGGCCTCACGGCCAATACCATGCGTCGACTCTGGCATGCACGTGACCATATTGATGAGGCTTTTCGTAAAAACCCGGTTAATCGGGCCTTGTTCATGGACATCATTCACCTGCCGTTTGGGGTGACACATGCCTTACGGAACATGAACCGACTGTCCATTCTAGGCCGCTACCTGCCATCATTTCGGCGGATTGTCGGGCAGATGCAGCATGATCTGTTTCATGTTTACACGGTCGATCAGCATATCCTGATGGTATTGCGCAATATCCGCCGCTTCATGTTTCCGGAATATGCGCACGAGTATCCCTTTTGCAGCCAGTTGATTGCCAACTTTGAGCGCCCCTGGGTGCTGTATGTGGCGGCATTGTTTCATGATATTGCCAAAGGCCGCGGCGGTGATCATTCCGAACTCGGTGAACGCGATGTGCGTCGTTTTTGCCGTGAACACGAAATTGACAAAGAGGACACCGAGTTGATCTGTTTTCTTGTCAAACAGCATCTGCAAATGTCGCAAGTGGCGCAAAAGCAGGACATGAGCAATCCCGAAGTGATTGCCAATTTTGCCAGAATGGTCAAGAACGAACGTTATCTGACGGCGCTCTACCTGCTGACGGTGGCCGATGTACGTGGCACCAGTCCCAAGGTATGGAATGCCTGGAAAGGCCGCCTACTGGAAGAACTGTACCGAATGACCAAGCGGGCACTGGGTGGTGAGCCGCCCAGTGCCACAGCCGAATTGGAACAGCGTAAACGTGATGCCATCAAGAGTCTGCGGCTGTACGGCTTTTCCGAATTCAGCCACGAGGCCTTTTGGAAGACGCTGGATGTGGCCTATTTTTTACGCCACGATGCCAATGACATTGCCTGGCAGACCCGCCATCTGCACGACCAGCTCACCGCCACCGAACCAGTCGTCAGTGCACGCCTGGCACCCAGTGGCGAAGGTATGCAGGTGATGGTTTATGCCAAAGATCGCCCTGAACTGTTTGCGCTGATCTGTGCGTACTTTGACAGCAAGAATATGTCGATTCTGGATGCCAAGATTCATACCACCAACACCCAGTATGCGCTGGATAGCTTTATGGTGATTGACGATGATATGTCCAATTATCGGGCTCTGATTGAAGTCATCGAGTACGAACTCAATCATTGGTTACTGGAAAGAACCACTCTGCCAGTGCCACGCAAGGGCCGCATGTCACGTCAGTCCAAACATTTCCCCATCAAGCCGCGCGTCGATTTACGCCCTGATGAACGCGGCCAGCATTATTTCCTGTCGATCACCGCCAATGACCGCACCGGCCTGCTCTACACCATTGCCTATATCATCGCCGAATACAAACTCAATCTGCACACCGCCAAGATCATGACACTGGGCGAGCGCGTCGAAGACGTTTTTCTCATCGATGGCCCAGCCTTAAACAATAACAAAACCCAGATCCAGTTTGAAACCCGGATGCTGGAAGCAATGGCGGTATAAACATGAATGAACCTACCAAAAAAGTCTGGCGCAAAGCACCGCGTGATGTATCGACAACACCCACTGACAGCGAAGCCACGACAGTAACAACGAAATCAAAACCCGTCAGCAACAATCTGAATCGCCCCTTTACACGCACCAAACTGGCCAACCGCCCTACCCCAAACACACCAGAGCATGGTACTTACACAGGCAACAGCTTGGTCAATCAGTCGGCAAGCAGCAACGCAACTGCTCCTGCGGCAGCGCCGAGCGGCATACGCTTGTCCAAACGCATGTCCGAGCTGGGCCTGGCGTCGCGCCGTGAAGCCGACGAATGGATTGAAAAAGGCTGGGTCTATGTGGATGGCCAGCGCATTACCGAACTGGGTACGCGTATCAAACCAGAGCAGAAAATCAGTATTGATCGTGCGGCGCGCAACCAGCAGGCTGGCCGTGTCACGATTTTGCTGCATAAGCCGATTGGCTATGTCTCTGGGCAGGCTGAAGATGGCTACAAGCCAGCGATTGTGCTGGCGGTGCCCGACAACCGCTGGAATGGCGACAATTCGGACATTGAATTTGAAGGCAGTCACTTACGCAGTCTGGCACCGGCCGGCCGCCTGGATATTGATTCCACCGGCCTCTTGGTACTGACGCAGGATGGCCGGATTGCCAAACAGTTGATTGGTGAAGATTCGGAAATGGAAAAGGAATATCTGGTGCGTGTGGCCTATGAAAAAGGAGGTCGACTGCCTGACTCAGACTTGCGTCGCCTCAACTTTGGCCTGTCACTGGATGGTCAGCAACTCAAACCTGCCCATGTCAGCTGGCAAAATGACGATCAGTTGCGCTTTATTTTACAGGAAGGCAAAAAGCGCCAGATCCGCCGCATGTGCGAGATGGTCGGGCTGAAAGTGCTTGGACTGAAACGCATCCGCATTGGCAATATCATTCTGGGTAATTTACCGCAAGGGAAATGGCGTTATCTACGCACCGATGAGTCATTTTTATAAACAAATGGCGCTGTTTATTCAACGACAACAACACCGTTATCCACAGGAAAATCACATACTCCATAGATGTATATACGTAAATGATACCTATACAGTGCGTTAAATATAGGCCTATTTTTTTACTACCCTACTGTATCCACTCCGATCCAGAAGATAAATTGGCCGTGGCCCATATTCAGGGCTGGCTCATGCCCAGTCAGTTCAGCTAAACCGGCTTGAGGGCGCTGGCCGACCTCGTGAGCAATAGCAGACCGCCACCACAATCATGGTTAATGAGCAGGATTGATCTGCTCACGCATCTTTTCCATAGATAGATCAAGCCGATTCACTGACAACACAGCCGGTCGCTGGCCAGTCACAAAACGTTGCCACATTTGCTCGTATAGATTTTCCAGATCGAGCGTGTAATTGCGTACGTCAAACAATGGATTAGTAGCACGCTGCGCCAGCATTTGCGACTTGATGCGTGCCAATTGTGCGGGCTGGGTTGCCAATGCATAAGCCTTTTCATAATAGTCATCCAGATCTGCCGCAATCAGCTCCGACCAGCCCGATGCCTGCAGCAGGCTGCCCGCTACCCGTGCAGCAAAGGTCGCACCTTCACAGGTCAAAATTGGCACACCAACCCAAAGTGCATCACTGGCCGTGGTATGGGCGTTATAGGGGGCGGTATCAAGCACCAGATCAGCCAATTGCAGGCGTGCCAAGTGGTCGGATTGACTCATGTCGGGCGCAAAAATCAACCGATCAGGCGCCACACCGTATTGCATGGCATGGTTGCGCAAATTGCCTTGTGCCAGCGAATTGGCCAGTAGCCACAAAACGCTGCCCGGTACTTGATCAAGCAGCAAGCACCACATCGCAAAGACATCTGGCGTGAACTTGTAGCTTTGGTTAAAACAGCAAAATACAAAACCTGTCGCAGGCAAACCCATCGCAGCACGAGTCGGCACTTTGCTCAACTTGGCAGCACAGCCATGGGGCTGATAACTATGGGGCAAATAAGCAAAAGCTTCATCATAATCGACCGTGCTACTACTCGGCGTGAGATAGGCATCGGTGATGATGTAATCACATAAATCGGGCCCCAATGTGCCAGGATAGCCCAAATAATTGACCTGTACCGGCGCTGGATGCAACAACAGGATATCGGTACGACTGGCCTGGGTAAAGCCTTTCAGATCCACCAAAATATCAATCACATCGGCATAAATTCGCTGCGCCGCTGCCACGGCACTGAGTGACGAGATATCGGTAAAGTGCTCAAAACTTTCACGCAAACGACCACGCATCTGCTTGCCGTCATCAGCACCATAAGAGTAAGCATAAACTTCAAAACGGGCATGATCATGCGCTTCGAGCAACTCGATCATTAGCATGGCCGTGGCGTGATCGTGAAAATCGTTGGATAAATAAGCCAGCCGGATCCGTGGCCGCCGATGCGCCAATGGTTCAAACGCCAGGCCGGCACGCACCGCCACACTCGCTACCTGCTTCTTCTGCATCCACAGAGTGGCAGCCTGCTGCTGCTCGCTGGCGGAAACTCCCTGCATGGACAATAACAAAAAAGGCGGCACCAAACCAGCCTGATCGGCCATCAGCTCGGCCATGATTTTGGCACGACGTGCAGGCAAATCATCCCATTCGCACATTTGCTGTGCCTGTTGAAAGCGCTTCACAAATCACCGTCCTCATCTGCGCCAAAGTCTGTATGACAGCTTGCATGACTAAAAGCAGGCATAGCAACCATAAGTCACTACGAACTTGTCTTCAACAAAACCGCCAAGGGAAGTACCTGCAGAACTTGTGCAAGCAGCATAAAGTCAACAGAAAGCACACGCCTTGTTGTAGGTGCTTTTTATAAGCATGGAATGAACCTGATCAAACCATTAGAAAATCTTGTCGCAAAAAATCAAATAGACAACACGATATTTAATTATCAAAGAATTACCGAAAATCAATTGGCCATTCTCGTATTACCTTATGAAAAGCCACAAGTTAAAGAGCCTTATCTAACGGAGAAGATAAGTAATCGCATGTCATATAAACATCATCATTGATAGTTATATTGAGTTCATATGTCTCAATAAGTAAGTGTAGATTTATATTTAACGTCCTTACCATTCTGAGGTTTTTATGGCAGATGCGACACAGATCACCTTTACACAAACGGGTACTGGTGCGGTGGCTAGAACCGTGCAACTTAAGCTTCAGGAGGCAATCAGTGTAAAGGATTTTGGAGCAATCGGTGATGGCATCAGTGATGATACAGCGGCGATTAATCGTGCAATTGCTGCGGCACAGAGTCTAAATAACGCTGTAGCCGTCAATCTGAATAATGGCACCTTTGGCATTACCTCTTTAGTCCTCAATGCTGCAACAAAAATTATTGGAAATGGTGCAATCCTCAAAATCCTATCTGGTACTGGCCCCGCTATCACCATTCCAGCTGGCACGCCATTACAGGTCAGTGGCTATTGTTTACTTCAGGGATTCATCATTGATGGTGGTTTGACTAATCCATCTACACTTGGCACCCCATACTTAACTGGCCTGAAAATCAATAATCATGCTGCGGTTATTCTAGACACGATCCATATAGTTAATTGCAATGTAGGGTTCTATTTTGAAGGGACTCAGTTCTGCACTACTTACTCTTTAAAAGCCTATAACAATGGAGTAGGTATATACGTCAAAAATACTATTGGAAACGGGGGCGGAAACTCCATTAGTTTTTACGACTCTCAATGTATAGGAAACAGCGTTGGATTTCTCACAAATAATGTCACAGCTAATTTTCCCCATCACGCACTCTATTTATGGAACAACACCATGAATGGGAATTCCATTTGTGCACTTGCGGTGATAGGAGCAAATAACAATTTGACAGAAATTAACGTGATTGGTGGCACAAGTGAAGCAAGTGGAAGCGGATCAGCTACCTTTGCTTTTGATGGCCTTATCATCAAAAAATCAATGGTCTATTGTAGCTTTGCTTATTTGCGCTTTCGTTCCCAATTTATTTCTGAAGCAGCAGTTAATCCAGCCTTCATTCTTGAAAACCAATCCCGGTTAGTTTTATCGGATGTCTGTGGTTATGGTAATCCACAGGGTAAATTTTGTCAGACTGATAGCACATCTGGCGTGCTTGCCGATGGGGTTATAGATACAGTTGGTTCTATACAGGGTATCATTGGCTGGCATTCAACTACAGGTAATGTAGCTCCCTTTGCCAGAGTTTTACCAGCAAATACGTTTGTGACGACCACAATTCCGAATGAATTCAACTTACCGGCAACACCTTCATTTTCTGACACAAACGGCACAATCAGCAATGGATTTGGCAGGGATGCCATCTTCGGACAATTTTTCTACGTACAATTTTCACCAACTCCTGGTAATGGCCAAACCAATAGGGCTAGATTAGTCATCAACTCCTTGAATGGTGGACGAATTTGCATCGCGTTTAATCTGCTTTCAAATATCGATACTGTTCTAGCGGTCAACATTTATT
The DNA here is from genome assembly GCF_049675895.1 of Ampullimonas aquatilis. Taxonomy (GTDB): domain Bacteria; phylum Pseudomonadota; class Gammaproteobacteria; order Burkholderiales; family Burkholderiaceae_D; genus Ampullimonas; species Ampullimonas aquatilis. The sequence goes on from NZ_CP183834.1 coordinate 1,989,726, forward strand.
CAAACCTCGGCACCCAACTCATTCAGCTTAGAGCCGGTACAGCAGTCAGGATTGCTTATGTTTATGACGGGATTTCTGCAGGTGCCAGCAATCTTATTTTTGGTCCAATCGATAGTGCTGGCGCCACTGTTCAATTCTCTCAATTTCACCAGATTAGTGGTCCTTACACACCGCAATTACAAGCACAAATGAATGCCATAATTTCAGGTGCTTACAACCCCGGAATCAATCTACTTAAATCAAATGATCAAAGAAATACGGCACCAACTACTGGTACTTGGTCAGCTGGTGATGTCGTGTGGAATAGCACGCCTTTGCCAGGTGGATTCATAGGGTGGGTTTGTGTCACAGCAGGCACGCCCGGAACTTGGAAAGGTTTTGGAGCCATCAGCACATAATAGTTTACAAGATGAAAGTGCTGCAATAAAAAATCCTGAAGCGTCTTAACGATAATGCAAAAATTTTTACTAAACTACGCCCAACTCTCTTCCAAGCCAGACCAACTTGATAGTCTTATAGATCTTGTTATACAAGATGACCACCTCACATTACGTGGAAAACATATTGAGTTAGTTCGTCACGCTCACTTGATTGTTTGGAGTATTGGCAGAAAACTCACACATGAAGCGTTAATCACTTGGGCTGAGAAAGCACTCAATGGTCAGGGTCATCTATCTCCACAAGGAGGCGTGAATGCTGTCACGATCTGTGTTTGTAATTTAAACAGTGGTCAAATAATCATACGCACTGATCCTGTCAACTATCAAAAAATATTTGTTCTGGAGTCGGAAAAACCGTCGTTCTCAACTCATCCAAACCTGTTAGTTTCTGCTACAGATCCCATCAATCCACCTCTGGCAGCAGTGGCATCCTATCTCGCAAATGGATCAATGATCAACTCGATTACTCCCGTAATGGGAGTACGACTACTTGACTCCGCAAGTCTGCATACCATTCAAGACGGGCAAATAAATAGTCAAAAATACTGGCAGCCAGTCTATGAGCAGCACGGTCATATTGATCACGTGACTGCCGGCAAGGAAATGGCCACTCTGATTACGCATAGCGTTGACGCCACTGTCAAAATGATTAATAGTCCTCTCGTATCTTTATCAGGAGGATATGATTCATCTGCCATTCTCGGTGTGCTGGCCCACACTGGTAGAAAAGATGTACATTGCCTGTCTTATATTCATGGAACTGTCTTACCTGGCAGTGATGCTGCCGTCGCAGCACAGCAAGCCGCTATTTATGGTTACACGCACGAAACAATAGATTTTTCATGTGACCTGCTTCGGCTGATAGAACTCAATGCCAGTCAGGGAGAAGGCTTGTCCAATTTCTGTGATGAACTTTATGCATGGAACAAGTTGACACAAAAATATGGCGAAGTATCAGATCGCACGATTCTTTGTGGTGATGAGTGCTTTGGTTGGATGGATAGAAAGTTGCATGACTGGCACGATGTATTAACGACAATAAATGTGAATGATCTCAAGAAATTCAACCAATTGAGGGCGATTCTGCCAGCCGAAGTATTTGAGAAACTTTGCCTTGTTTATGAAAGTGAACTGCTCAAAGTCAAAGAAAAAATTCTAGAACATGACGATCTTCATGCAGCTAAAGATTCTATCTACCTTGAACATCGCATCAACCACGTTATGATGAACTGGCGTAAAAATCTGGTAGGTAATTTTGCCTTTGTGGAGAATCCATGGCTTAGCCGAGAGATCATCGACTTTGTCAGCAAACTCCCCACCAAATTGAGACTTGGCAAACGTCTGTATCGGCAAACGGTCGATCAGATGTTCCCTGAACTCCTCATGAATATACCCAGAGCCAACTTCGGATCACCACAAACCAACATCACACATCAAATTAATCAGGCTTTGCCTGTTATCACCGACTGGATTCGTCGAGTACCGTCCGGAATCGATGACATTATCGACCCCATTCATCAGATTAAACTCATTGAGTTGGCATCAACAAATTCTGCACAAAAAAAATCATCGAAACATCACTCCATGAAATCCATCATTGCAGGTGGTTTGAAAAATGCCGGTTTACGGCCCGTCATCAATGCATTAAGAGGTTTTTCTAGACCCGAGTTTGCTCCCGAGCCATCACCCCATGTTCTGGCACTCAGATTATTACTGCTCCGGCGTTTTTACTCAAACACGCCTCTACCCTATGATTGAATTGAAGAAAACAAGCGCGCTCCAAACCATTCAGCTAGCCCGTGGTTTCGCAGCTTTATTGGTGGTGTTATTTCATTGCAGCGCAGTATTTCAATTACCAAAATATTTTGGGTATGACCCATTGGGTGGCTTCTTGTTGTCGGGCTATGCGGGTGTTGACCTGTTTTTCGTTATCAGTGGTTTTATCATTGCCCATGTCCATGCCACGGATATCGGCCATTGGAATGCATTTCCTTCATTTCTCAACAAGCGCTTGTGGCGGATCTACCCACTCTATTGGGTGATCCTGCTGCTGGTCGGCCTGCAACTTTTATTCATGGGCAACTTATCAGCAGCCATTCCTTATGATGCCAGCATCATTTTCAAAACCATCTTTCTTTTGCCTCAAAATATTGATGTCATTGGCGGCACAGGCGCACCGCTTATTCCGGTTGCCTGGACATTGCAGCATGAAATGATTTTTTATCTATTCTTTGGGATATTCATCCTATCCCCTTTCATTGGCTGCAGTACCCTGCTGATGGTCAGCTTATTGTCGCTCGCGTTTCCTGAGCACTATCTGGCTAAATTTTTGGCCAACCCACTCAATCTTGAATTTTTGATGGGAATTTTGGTTTGGAGATTAACGAGATTCAAAATCAGAACGATGAGTGCATGGCTACTGTTATCAACCGGATTATTGCTTTTTGTCACTATGATGGTGGTTGACCGAACCATGATGCCAGTTGGTAATACACCAATCGAATTGGGCTTTGGACTGGCAAGTGCATGCATGCTCTATGGCGCTGTTTCACTTGAACGGTCCAAAGGCTGGAAGGCACCCGATATATTGAACTTATTAGGCGATGCTTCCTATTCGGTTTACCTGGTGCACTTCACGGTGGTTTCAGTCGCATGCAAAATGACGTTGGTGCTGCATCAGCGATGGCACGTCAATACCGGCCTTTGTTATGTGCTAGTAGTGATCAGTGCCGTTTTCGCAGGCATAGCCGCTTATTATTTTGTCGAGAAACCTTTAATTCGCTTTTCAAAACGCTATACAGGCAAAAACAAGACGACGATACATTCAACGCAAGATAGGCAACACATTCAATCAAACATCAAGTTGGCGGCAACTCCGGAAACAGTACCTCGGTAAAACCAAGCTGGGTGAGATCGGTCATGCGGGTGGGATACAGTCGGCCGATCAGGTGATCACATTCATGTTGCACTACACGGGCGTGAAAACCATCGACGGTACGGTCGATCATTTCGCCATATTCGTCAAAGCCGGTGTAGCGCAACTGGGTATAGCGAGGCACGGCACCACGCAGGCCGGGCACACTCAGGCACCCTTCCCAGCCTTGTTCGGTTTTGTCGGTGAGTGGGTAAAGGCTGGGATTGATCAAAATGGTTTGTGGAATCGCTGGCGCACCTGGGTAGCGCTGGCTTTGTTCAAAGCCAAAAATCACCAACTGCAAATTGATGCCAATCTGTGGGGCGGCCAGACCAACGCCACCCGCAGCCTGCATGGTTTCAAACATGTCCGTCACCAGCGTGTGCAAGGCTGGCGTATCAAAATACTGAACCGGCTCGGCAATTCGCAACAGGCGCGGATCACCCATTCTCAAAATATCATGAATCATGTCGGCCCTCGATTTGTACTGTTTTACACCATCGTTCGTGGTGTCGTTATTGGCCCCTGAAGAAATGGCAAACTGCGTCAATCCGCCATGTTTTGATTAGTCAGGCAACGCACCAATCGGGTTGCTTAGTGTGTGATCCATCTCTTCATGGTGCTTTGATTACAAAGCCAATAAGGATGTCTAGCAAGAAGTGTTTCTACTTAGTTGCGCAGAAATATGCGTCGTGTCATCCGATCATCAGAGTGGTGTGATGATGAAGAATGCGCTCAGAAAAATTCTGGTGGCAGACCTGCTATCGCCCTCGGTAAAAAAAACTAAACCAGACCGGAATTGTTTGAAAGTTGCAGGCGGGTCAATTCGATGCCTTGTCGGGTGGCCTGCCATTCCTCTGATTTCAAGACTGACCATTGAGCAATAAACCGGGCCATATCGAGATACCCCAAAAAACGCCACGATGAAGCCAGCTTGCTGAGTATGATCTCTTCCAGCCAACCATGATCAATATACAGACCGTCTTCGTCAAAATACAGTGGTTGTGACCTGCAGGCAGGATAAACCTCGTCAATGAGTATGTGTTCAAGCTCGGTCACACTGTAGGGTGAACGCGCCAGAATATCAATACGCCAGCTTCGACCCAGGGCATCGTCCAAATGCAAAAAGAGTTCGGAAAGCACTTCCCAGACAGGACGCCGATTCTGCAAATCACTGCGGGCTGGAAGCATAATGTTGAAAAATCCGGTGAATAAGTCGAAGCGACGATTCTGACAAAGTATTGTGACATTATCAATTTATAGTTGCTATTAACAATTAATATGAAAAATTAACAACTGTCATGACAACCTCCCTGAGTCTGTTTTTTATTGGAGGATATCGTCCCAGCAATCAGATCAGCATCACATTTGTCATGCTTCCGCAGACGCAATAGATTGGGCCCGACTGCTCAATACCGACTTCGCACCGACTTAATACCAACTTGACGTCTATCGGCTTCTTGATTCGCACCCTGCTTGGTTCAAGACTTTTGCACATCAATGACCAAAATCTGCTTAAACCGGTCAAATTCAATAAAACTATGGGGTATATATAAAAATAGGCTCTTTATGTAGGTATTTATTTGCTTAATAAAAATACACTTAAGGAGTATATATCTTGAGTATGTTTTTTCAAAATCGACTATGGATGAAACCATTTGCCCGTAGAAACTATGCTTTTCCAGTTTTACTTTGAATCTAAAACTTAAAGATTAATTTTTAACTATATGAATTAATTATAATTATTTAATTAATGTAAAACTTTAAAAGTGATGTGTAAAGTGTGGGTGTGACAAAAAGCCAGCCGTGCCTGACAAGCACCTAGCATTTAATCACAAGCAAAAAACAGAAGGATTACTGCGCCAGCAAAGCCAACAAGCCGGCTTCGTCCAGGATGGTGATGCCGAGTTCTTCGGCTTTGGTGAGTTTACTGCCGGCTTCGGCACCGGCCACCACGTAATCGGTTTTTTTGGAAACTGAACCCGCGCACTTGCCACCTGCTGCTTCAATTTTGGCCTTGGCATCGTCACGCGTCATGGTAGGCAAGGTGCCGGTCAGCACAAAAGTCTTGCCAGAAACATGGGGATGATGTGCCACCCTGGCTGGCTCACCTTCTACCCAACTGACCCCGGCAGCGCGTAATTGCTCAATCACTTCGACATTATGCGGCTGGTCGAGAAAATGTCGGATCGATTGCGCCACCACCGGGCCCACATCGTTGACTTCCAGCAGGCCTTCTTCCGAGGTTCCCATAAAGGCGTCGAGCGTGCCAAAGTGTTTGGCCAGATCTTTGGCAGTCGCTTCACCCACATGGCGTATACCCAACCCATAAATAAAGCGCGCCAGCGTGGTTTGCTTACTTTTTTGGAGCGCATCGACCAGATTTTGCGCACTTTTTTCAGCCATGCGCTCCAGATTGGATAAGGCCAGCACGCCCAACTTATAAAGATCGGCCAGGGTATGGACGATCTGTTGATCAACCAGCTGATCGACCAGCTTCTCACCCAGGCCTTCAATATCCAGCGCACGGCGCTGGGCAAAATGCAAAATCGCCTGCTTGCGCTGAGCAGCACAAAACAGCCCGCCCGTACAACGTGCCACCGCCTCACCTTCCAGGCGCAAGACTTCGGAACCACACACCGGGCAAGTTACGGGCATGACAAATTCAACAGCGCTGGCTGGCCGTCGTTCTGGCAACACACGCACCACCTCCGGAATCACATCACCGGCACGCCGCACAAATACGGTATCACCCACACGCACATCTTTACGGCGCACTTCGTCTTCGTTATGCAAAGTGGCATTGGTGACCGTGACGCCGCCCACAAACACCGGTGCCAGGCGTGCAACGGGCGTAATGGCACCAGTGCGGCCAACCTGCACTTCAATGGCTTCCACCGTGGTCAGGGCTTCCTGAGCGGGATACTTATGGGCAATGGCAAAACGCGGGGCTCGCGAGACAAAACCCAGTTCGCGCTGTTCGCTGAATCGATTGACCTTGTAAACCACACCATCAATGTCATAAGGCAATTGATCCCGCAGCGCGCCCATCTTGCGGTAAAAGCTCAGCAATCCGGCTGCGCCGCGCACCACCCCCCGATGTTCGCAAACAGGAATACCCAGACTGGCGTACCAATCCAGTAATTCACCATGCGTTTCTGGCAAACTCACACCGCTAGTCAGCCCGCTCACTTCACCGAGCCCATAAGCAAAAAACGAGAGTGGCCGACTGGCCGTGATTTTAGGATCAAGCTGCCGCAAACTGCCCGCCGCCGCATTGCGCGGATTGGCAAATTCCTTTTCACCCTTGTCACGCTGACGGGCATTGAGACCGGCAAAGTCGGCGTGAAACATGAACACTTCGCCACGCACCTCCAGTATTGCTGGCACCAGCCCTTTGAGTTTGAGCGGAATCGCGCGAATCGTGCGGATATTGGCCGTGACATTTTCACCCACCGCGCCATCGCCACGGGTGGCGGCATTGACCAGCACCCCCTGTTCGTAGCGCAAATTAATGGCCAGGCCATCAAACTTGAGCTCAACCGCAAAGGCAACACCTGCCGCTTCGTTGTTAATCGGTTCAGCCATCGACTCGGCAACCGGCGCATCAAACAAACCGCCTTGCTGCGGCGCGACTGACGTATCGGTCTGGCTGCCCACTGTTCCTACCGCCTGCCCCAACCCGTCGGCCACACGTTTGGCAAAGGCATGAATATCGTCATCTTCAAAACCATTATTGAGCGAGAGCATTGGCACCACATGAGTCACCTGCTCAAACGCTGAAAGCGCAGCGCCACCCACACGCTGAGTGGGCGAATCGGGTGTCAATAATTCGGGGTATTGGTTTTCAAGCGCCTGCAGTTCGGCAAACAGCCGGTCATATTCCGAATCGGGAACCAACGGTGCATCCTGCAGATAGTAGGCTTGATTATGCCGTGCCAGTTCAGCACGCAGTTGCTGCACGCGCTCAATGGCATTGGTTGGAACTGACATGACAATCAGGAATCGGCTAATCGCTCAATCTGCTCAGGCTATTGCCTGGCAGATTGTCGAAATAATCGTTGAACGACATAGGCGCGTCACTTGTGGAAAGATGAACAACCAATTTGGACAGCGAATTTAGACCGCGTATAAACGCCGTGTCAATGAAGAACCCGCCACAATGCCATATGCCTGCATTTCTTCATACTTGCCAAGTAATTGCTGGTCAATTGCATCCAGTGCGGCCGGTGGCAAGGGCTGGCCGTTATCGTCCACAATCTGCGCACCAATCTTGGCAGACAAGGTTTCGGCATACTGACGCATGGCCGCAAAAGGCTTGAGCTCCTGCTTGGCACGTGGCACATCCAGCAACAAGGTCAACGCCTGTACGGGCTGATCAAATTCCATGGCGGGTGACAATTGTTGCGTGCCGCCCGTACTCATGCTTTTGAGCGACATCAGCCATTCGGGCACATTGACAAAGAAAATCGGTTCATCCAGTGAATCTTCACGCACAAAAGCATAGCGTGCCGGTGCAATGGGCATCCAGCGATCCTGCTGGGCAATATGGCGTACGGTGGCAGGTGCCCAGGGCGCACCATCGGACACCAGATTCAGACTGATTTTCAAGTCATGATTGGCGGCCAATTGATCCAGCTTTTCAGCTTGCATGATGATGGCGCTCATATCGGGCACGTCCACAAAGGCATTGAATGGCTCGGTAGCACGCTGCAGACGGCTGGCAAATTCGGAATATTCCAGACTGCTCAATGGACCACGGCGGCAGGCCATTTGCAGACCAATACGCAATTGGAGGTAGTTCACCCCAGGATTGATGGCTTCCCAGATATGCTCACTGCGGTTATAGCCTTCCAGCTTGACAGTCTTGTTGCCAACCTTTTTAAAACCATCAAAGGCCTTTTCAATCTGCGCACCCGAACGTTCGGTTTCCAGCGTGACCGGTGTAATGGCATCCACCAGGGGATTGATACCGTCTTCCGAAAAAACCTGAATCATGGAATCCGGCTCGGCCAGCGTCATTTCTCCAATCGCCGTGGGCGTCACGGTATCTTCCTGAATAAACACCGGCTCTTTCAATTCTCCCGTCTGACTATCCATGTCCTGATCCATGGTTGCAGAAAATGGCTGTGCGGTGCGAGCCATTTTTCTTGCCTGCCACACATTAAAAACCACCACCCCAATCACGACGATGGCGCCTGCACCAATCAAGCTGGTCTGTAAATCAGTCATAGTTATCGTTATGTCTCAAAAATTGAAGGAAACCCGTTGGTCGGTTTGATGAAGTCAGTTTGATCAAGTTGATTTGATAAATTAACCAGCCTTGTTTATGCAGCCATGGCATCGGTCAAATTGACCGCTGCCTCCATATCCACTGCCACAATCCGGGATACGCCCTGCTCCTGCATGGTCACACCAATCAATTGCTGCGCCATTTCCATGGCAATTTTATTGTGTGAAATGAAGAGGAACTGCGTCACGGATGACATTTTCTTCACAATCCGCGCGTAACGCTCGGTATTGGCATCATCCAGTGGCGCATCCACCTCGTCGAGCAGGCAGAAGGGCGCCGGATTGAGCTGGAACAAGGAAAACACCAGCGCAATCGCGGTGAGTGCCTTTTCTCCACCCGACAGCAGATGAATCGTACTGTTTTTCTTGCCGGGTGGCTGTGCCATCACCTGCACACCGGAATCGAGAATTTCTTCGCCGGTCATCACCAGTTTGGCCTGCCCACCGCCAAACAAACCCGGGAACAACTCACCAAACTGCTCATTGACCTTGTCAAAAGTGTCTTTGAGCAAACCACGCGTTTCCTTGTCGATGCGGCTGATGGCATCTTCCAGTGTGGTCATCGCCTCCACCAGATCGGCATTTTGTGAATCAAGGAAGGTTTTGCGTTCAGTCGCCGCATTGAGTTCATCCAAAGCCGCCAGATTGACTGCACCCAAGGCATTGATGGCATTATTGATCCGCGTGACTTCACCCTGCAAATAGGGCGCCTTGAGATTGGGATCCAGTTTTTCAGCCAGCGCCAATTCATCCGCCTGGACAGCACGCAGTTGTTCGTCAAACTGCTCAATATTGAGACGTGCCGCCTGCTCTTTCATTTGTACGTCGACAATTTTCTGGCGCAGCGGATCGAGCGTGCGCTCGGTTTGCATGCGTTTTTCTTCGGCACCACGCAAAGCATGATTCAGTGAATCCAGCTCGGTACGGGCATCAGTCAATGCCTGCTCACGTTCACTGCGAATCTCCAATGCCTCTTGCAAGCCAGCACGGGCCGACTCGTCAACCAGTGCAGCCAGCTCGACTTCGGCCAGGGCAATCGAATCAATAACGTGTTTGATATTCTCAGAATTTTGTTGAAGATTATTCTTCAAATTATTGATTCTATTGTGAATATTACGAATATCAAAATCAGCTTGTTGGGCACTGCGCTCCAGCTCGCGATGCTTGTCACGGGCGCTGCTCAGCTGCGCATCCAGTGTTTCAAAAGCCATTTGTGCGTCTTCAAACTTCATTTGCAGCTCGGCCAGCTCGCCATCCAACGTTTCAAAATTGGCTTCGGCATCCGATTGAATCGCCCGCTGGGTTTCCTCTTCGGCGGCCAATTCTTCGAGATCGGCCTGAATCTGGGTACTGCGCGCACTGTGTTGCTGCTGCGCCTGCGCCAGCTTTTGCAGTTCGAGCTGGTGCTGATGCAATTGCTGGGTGATGCGCGTCAGCTCACCACGCAAACGCTGGATTTCTTCATTGGCGCGACTATAGGCGGCTTCGGCCTTGATCTGCTCAGTGCGCGCTTCATCCGACATGATCTGCTGAGCGCGGATCAGTTTGCCCAGATTGTCAATCTCATGCTGACGCGCCAGCATGCCGGCCTGCTCGGAATCAGCCGCATACAGTGACAAGCTATGCTCCGTCACCACATGGCCTTCACGCACAATAAACATGGCACCCGCAGGCAACTTGCTGCGTTCCTGCAGGGCTTCGGCCAGACTCTCGGCAACATACACTTGCGCCAGCCAGTCGGTCATCAGTCCACGCATACCGGCATCATTGATTTTGAGCAATTGCATGAACGGCTTGAGGCCAGCCACAGGTGCCGCGCTCTTGCTGCTGGCACCAGCCGGGCTGACAAAAGAGAGTTTGGCTGGCGGCAAATCCCCCAGAAAAGCTTTGGCCCAGTCCAGATTACTCAATTCCAAAGCAGCAAAACGCTCCCGCAGCGATGATTCCAGCGCGGCTTCCCAACCGGCTTCAATATCCAGCCGCTGCCAGAGTCTGGGCAGACCGGCCAATTCATGTTTGGCGAGCCAGGGCTGGACTTTTTCCTGCACTTGGACTTTTTCCTGCAACTGTTTGAGCGCCGACAACCTTGCTTCCAGTTGAGCAATATTGGCGGCTTCGGTAGTCACACGCTGGCTGGCGGTTTTACGCGCACTGTCCGCATCTTCCAATTCAGCCTGCTTGTCGCCCAATTGCGCTTCCAGCTCCGCTTTGCGATCTTCTTCATCGGCCACCAGGGCGCGCAGCTCTTCGAGCCGAGTTGCATCCGGTGCATCCAGATTGCGCGATTCCTGCGTCAGGCGTTCGCGGCGCTGCGTCAGCGCCTGCAGTCGATCACTGGCATTTTTCTGATGCAGACTTTCCAGCTTGATGGCCTGTTCGGCCTGGCTGATGGCATTGCGCTGGCTGGTCAGAGCGGTTTGCTGGTCACGCCACTGAGCTTCCATTTCAGGTACGGCATCCGCCTGACTGGCTAGCGAATCCTGGCTTGAGGCGTGTTTTTCTTCAGCTTCAGCCAGTTGCAGATTGGCGTCTTCCAAAGCCAGTTCAAATTCGCCAGTCTGGTTTTGCCATTGCTCGCGTTGCCCCACCAGTGCGGTCAGTTGCGCCTGGGCACGGTTGCGTGAATCGACCACAAAGCGGATTTCGGCTTCCAGTCGACTGACTTCGCTGTTGGCTTCGTAATAGGCACCCTGCACACCAGCCATCCGGTCGTTGGCTTCATACTGGCTGGCACGCACATGCTCGATCTCGGCTTCCACCTGGCGCAGCTCGGCAATCTGGGCTTCCAGATCAATCTGGGCGCGTTCGATATCGCGCATCAGTTTTTCCTGCTCGACCTGCGCATCTTTTTTGCGCAACAGCCACAGCAGTTTTTGTTTTTCCTCGCCATCGCTTTGCAGATCGCGGTACTGCTGCGCCACGACCGCCTGACCTTGCAATTTTTCGAGGTTGTTATTGAGTTCGCGCAGAATGTCTTCAACCCGGGTCAGGTTTTCACGGGTGTCTTGCAGACGGTTTTCGGTATCACGACGGCGTTCTTTGTATTTGGAAACACCGGCGGCTTCTTCCAGAAAAATCCGTAATTCTTCGGGGCGTGCTTCAATGATGCGCGAGATCATGCCCTGACCAATAATGGCGTAAGCCCGTGGTCCCAGACCCGTGCCCATGAAGATATCCTGAATATCGCGGCGCCGAACCACCTGATTATTGATGTAATAAGACGAATTGCCGTCACGCGTCAAAACCCGTTTGACTGAAATTTCGGCGTATTGGCTCCACTGGCCACCGGCACCACCATCGGCGTTGTCAAAAATCAGCTCGACGCTGGCACGACTGGCTGGCTTGCGATTGGTCGATCCATTGAAAATAACGTCCTGCATGGATTCACCACGCAACTCGGACGCCTTGGATTCACCCAGTACCCAGCGCACCGCATCAATGATGTTGGATTTGCCGCAACCATTGGGGCCCACCACGCCGACCAGTTGGCCTGGCACGTGAAAATGGGTGGGATCAACAAAGGATTTGAAGCCTGCTAGCTTAATGGAAGAAAGTCGCACTGATGTTGTTTGCTCGGATCGTTAAATCGGACACTGCTGCGGAAATGCCACCCATGACAGGCACGTGATGTGGCATGGTACTCACCATCCCGGTCTGGCACATTGAGTTGCGCGACTGCGACCGTGAAGAAAGTCACAATATTACCATTGCGCCCGCCCTAAATCGGCCTGATCGGAAAGGAATTTTAGTCGCAAATCGACTGAATAGAATCCTCTTTATATTGCAGGAAAAAATATACTGTCATTCAGTATTTTTAAATAACCATTGTTTATTTACCTGACAAGCCATATTTAACATATACCCCATTATGTCAGCATTAAAACAAGGGTTTTCACCTATCACAAATTAAAACCAATAGACTTATCTCACACCATTTTTTCGGTGGATGTTGTTATCAAATAACAGTTCACAATTGTTTAATGTCGCCCTTTCAGCACCTGCTCCTACTATGCGCCCACGCAGTCGTATCAAGAACGGCGGCGCTCTTTATTGAAAACAGGAGCTACTCATGAAAAAAATGCTGATCGCAACATCCGTACTGGCCGCCTTGGCCGCCAATGCCCAGGCCGCTGAAATCAAAAAAGATGGCGAATGGCGTGGCGCCGCTGGTCTGGCCTTGTCTTTGGCCTCTGGCAACACCCAATCCAAAAGCTTTGTTGCCAACGCCAATGTGGCTTCCATCACCGACACGACCAAATGGGCGATTTACGGTAACTCGATTTCCGGCTCAACCACTTCTGGCAACACCACAGTGAGCAAAGTGCAGTGGCTGGTTGGTACCAAGTACGATTACAACCTGACACCGGACTATTTTGCTTTTGGCCTGGCCAACCTGGAAGGCGACAAAGGTAAAAACCTGAGTACACGTGCTACTTTGGGTGCTGGTCTGGGTTACCACGTGATCAAGACCGCGCAAACCACTTTTGACGTATTTGCAGGTCTGGCACAAACTCATGACAAATACCGCAACCCACAACTGATCAACAATAATCTGACCAGCAGCCGCAATATGACTGAAGTCATTTTGGGCGAAGAATCCAACCACGTTCTGTCAGAAACCGTGTCACTGACCCAAAAACTGGTGGTCTATCCCAATCTGTCCAGCGATGGTGGCTACCGTGCAGCATTTGACGCGGGCGTGGCCGTGGCTTTGAACAAGACCATGAACCTGAACGTGGGCATCATTGATCGTTATTCCAGCCTGGTTGCGCCGGGCATCAAGAAAAACGATATCGCCCTGTTTACCGGGGTGAGCATCAAACTGGGCAAGGACTGATCGACCCCTTTCCTCTTGCAGGCTGCGGCCAGTCTCAGACTGCAGCACCATAAAAAAATGGCGAACCGAAGTTCGCCATTTTTTTATGCCTAACGCAGCACTTACATGGAATACAGGCGGGTACCGTTCAGGCCACCCGCCAGATAGCTGCCCAGACCAAAGTAGATATTGAAGAGGTCGTTGCTGGTACCGCTCGCTACGAGCGAAAAAGACGTACCATCACCACTCACAATGGTACCTTGTGCGCCAACGGCCACAAAGCGCGTGCTGTACGTCACCGAATTCAGATTGGCTGTGGTGATGGGTGTCACAGCAGTCCAGTTCACAACATCCGTACTGGTCAGGATGGTGCCCGCATTACCAACGATCGTATAGATATTGTTGACTGTCGTTGAATTGTTATCTGGATCACCGAATGTCACACCGTGCAAATCTTCGGCGGTATTGCTGGTACGGGCGGTCCAGCTGGTGCCATCGCTACTGGTCAAGATGGTACCGCCCGCACCGACTGCGACCAATGTCGTACTGCTGGCCAGCGTGTTGGTGCTGGTCATACCCGTAAATGAGTACACGGCATAGAGATTCTGTGTGGTATTGGAGGTCTGGGTAGTCCACTTTTGACTATCGGTACTAAACAGGATCGTGCCATTGTCACCTACCGCGACAAAGTTGCCATTGTGCGCTATCACACCATTTAATTTATTAGTGACGCCCGAAGTCACTGCCGCCCACTTGGTGGGATCATTCACCGCACTCGTGGTAATGACACCGTTATTGCCCACGGCCACAAAACGTTTGACACCGGCAGTCTGGTTAAAGGCAATCGCATTCAAATCATCAGTCACACCGGAGCTGATCGCACTCCAGTCCACGCCCAGGTTACTGATATAAAGACCACCGGCCCCCGTCACAGCCAAGTAACGATTGACGCCAAAGGCAAAACCATTGAGGTTGTTGGTGCCATTCAAAGGCGCACCCGTGGTCCAGGCAAAACCGGCACTGCGTGGCAAGGCCGAGATGGAAGCTGAGGAAGGACCAGCTGGACTGCCGTTCTGAGTCGAGTTGACGATAAACGAGTAGGTTACGCCATTGGCCAGACCCGACACGATTTGTGGCGAGTTGGCTGACTTGACAATATTGGCCAGCGGTTTGCTCTTGTAATCATCACGCGTGATCGAGTCGGCTGCCGCCATGAAAATCCAGTATTCCAGACCGGGTTCCTGCGTCCAGCTCACCACGACTCGGCCATCGCCCGGTGTCACAGTCACATTCTGTGGCGCAGTGGCGGGCGCATCAGACTGCCCGCAGGACATCAGCAATAAAGAAGAAAAGAGCGCGGCAAACAAGCCAGCATTACGCAACAGCGAGCGCAAAGGTTTGCGCATGAGGGTTGGCATCACAAAAAAATCCTTCTCAGACAGGCAGTGAATCAAAAAATTGGGCTGACTAATTGATAAATACTTGATAAACAGCTTGATAAACAATTGACCAGCAAATAATTATGCAGAAAGCAATAGACCGCGCATTTTACCTGACATTCCCGCTTCGCTTAAATATTTACTTTTTTAAGGAGTATCACCATAAATAGTGCTATTAAGTGCGTATCTATTAGCTTAAAAAAAATACATACCCACAGTATATAAATAAAAAAAGACGACCTGACGGTCGTCTCAAGGGGGTGATGAAACTGGCACTGTTGAAATTTACAGAACGGCGCGACTAAAGAATGACTAAAGGATTGTTAAGAATTGGCAATCACGCAGTTCATTGAATGCTTTACCTTATTTCTGAAAATCCACTTCGGTTGCGGTCACCACGCCCGCGCTGACTGGGCCCTTGACTTTGACAAAAGCACCGTTGGCAATGGTTGCGGCCGTGCCATCCTTAAAGACGGTGCTGCTTGTGGTGGTGACTTTCTGGCCAGCTACTCTGAAGTCGGTGGCTGACACGTAGTCGGTCACAAAGCCACGCACCTCGGCCACGGTCACATCATCAGAACCGGTCACTTCCACTTTACTGGCCACCAGCACGGGGCCAACCAGCACACCGGTCACTTCCACGAGCGAGCCGTTGGTGGTATTGCCGATGCTCAGGCTGCCGAAGTTGACTTTGACACCATTGACCTTGAAAGTGGTGGTCGTAGTGTCAAAGTCATACACCACGCCTTTAACATCAATGCTGCCTGAACCACTGGTTGTGGTGGTTTTCTTGACTTCCAGTTTGGTCGCGGTCAGCACATTACCCGCAATCTTGCCCTTGACCTGCACGATGGCACCATTGGCCAGCGTGCTGTTGGCGGGTGAAATCACTGCGGTGCTGGCATCGACGGTCACACCCCGGACTTTAAAGCTGGCATTGGAAACAAAGTCGGTGATCGCACCGGTCAATTCGAGCGCCAGGTCATCCTCATTTTTGAAGAAGCGCACTTCAGTGGCCTTAAGTACCCCATTGGTAATCGTGCCCTTCACTCTGACGCGACGACCATTGATCAGATCGGTAGCAGCGCCATTATCAAACGTGGCAGTGCTGGCATCCACAGCTTGTCCAGCCACGGTAAAGCTGGCGGCAGAGACAAAGTTGCCAATCAGGCCGCCGATTTTCAGCTCGGTCCCATCGCTGCTTTGTTTGAGACGACCACGAATCACTTCGGCCTTGATCACATTATTGGTAATCGCCTGGGTACTCCAGACCGCCACACGCAGACCATTGCTCAAGCCATTGGGCAAATTGAGCAGGTTTTTGACGGCACTGTAATCGACCACCAGACTGCCCACGGTGAAAGTCTTGTTGGCCGCATCCAGCGCCGCCACAAAACCGACCACCCGCACCACACCCGTGTTAAAGGGCTTGCGCTCCAGACGGGTGGCCTGAATCACACCAGCCGCATCACGATCGCCATGTACCTCAACAATATTGCCCACCGCCAGATCGGCCAGACTGCTCAGGCCTTCCAGGGTGGTTGGCGTGGCCGATCCGGCCGGATTGACCTGCACCGTCTGCCCTGCCACCACCAGTTGGCTGGCGGTCAGATCAACTGAATTGACGCGGCCAATCACTTCGGGCTCGATCACAATATGAGTCACCACAGTGCCATTGCTGTTGTATTCAATATCCACCTTCTGACCCAGCTTGACTTCAGTCAGCGCGACCGATTTATTGCTGTCTTGCTCAACCTCCACCTGCGCACTGCTGTCGTCATACTTGATGCCGTCCACAAACACGCTGCCAAAGCCAGTTACCGTGCCACCACCACTACCAGTGCCGCCACTGCTGACACCAGTCAACTGGCTCAGTCCGCTGCCACCACCACCACAACCAGCCAGAATACTGGCCGTCAGGGTGACCGTCACGCCGACGCGCGACAACCAGCCAGTCAGATTAAAAACGGGTTTCATCTACTTCTCCTTATCGATGAAAAAATGATCGGGGGAACAGTCGTTAATGCCAAGCCTTTACAGGTCAGCATCACCACTGAGTGCGGCAATGAATCCGTCATCGTCGGACATTGGCGCGTTATAAAAATAAATTCCAAAACGCATGCGTTGGTCCTGCTGCTTGACCTTGGCATCGCTTTCACAACATTGGGTGGCAGTCGAGACCATCACCTTGAATGCTTCGGTCCACAGACTGTGTGCCTTACCGGCCAAAATCCGGATGGATTCTTCTGACAGCTCATCTGCAAACACGCTTTGCTCCAAAAATGGCGGTGTAGCGCTATTTAAATTGGCCTGCAGGTTGGCGGCACCGGCGGCCAGATGATCTTTTAAATTGCGTGAGAAAAAATAGGCCATTTCGGCAAAGTCGGCCTGTGGCACAAACGCATTGGCGCAGATTTCAATCTTCTCGCCATTTTGTGTCACCACAGCTAAACGCAGCATTTCTTCCAGTAAAGTACGCGGATGAATATCGCGCGATACCGCCGCGGCCAGCGAATCAAAAGAAGGATGAGCACCACTGCGGGACAATGCCAGGGGCTTTCCTTGCGCATCACAAAATTGGGCATCATGACTCCATCGTGTGTAAACCTCGGCGGCGACTGATCCAGCTTTCTTCTGGATCAACGCAGTCTGATCTTCATTTAAAACACGTACATCCTTACGATGCACACCTGATAAAACCGACAAGGCACTGTCCGTCACTTTTTTGCCATGCTGGTCCAGCTCGTGGCGCGCCGCTTCCACAAAAGCACTTTTGAGCGCCTGCGCCAATACCGGCTGCGTCACCCCATTGGCGACCAGCAAACTGATCAAAGGCTTGAGCAATACCAATGACTCCTGCAGCAACAAGTCTGAACGACTGCTGGAAGAAGGATCAAGCAAATGGGCTGGCGTAGTGGCATCCATGGCGGCAATGTCTTACTCGTTGAAATCATTAAATGGGATTATTTCCCATTTAATTGGCGTGCGTCAATGACTTTTGTAGTCATTTACAAAATGTTGCGCAATAGATCACATCACCACCCTTTTGGGCTAGTCCGTAGCGTGGAATGATTTGCCATGCATTCGATTGATTATCCTGAACAACGCTCACACTGCGGCAAGCGTATTGAGATGATGAGCGTGGCAATGACCGATATATCCAAGACAAAACCACCAGCTTGCTGAGGCTGGTCTGTGAGGCGGCTCTGGATTGAACACCGCTTTGGGCAACAGACAATGCCAAAGCCTGACGTCACCCACGCCGTATTGTTGGTGCGCAATTTGCTGCCCCCTGAAGCATCTTTCCAATCCCTTCAAAATGAGCTGAGCCAGTCGTGTTTACTACAAACCGCCTCACCAGAGCTGCTACCTCCGGCTCAAACCGGAACCAAAGTACGCCACCCGCCCTATCATCCCGCTCCAGCCACGGGCCTGCCAGACTGGAGGCAAGCCATGCCTGAACACGCCACGTCGACAAACAAAGAAGAATGGGTCATCTGGAATGGCTCGTTAGGCATCCTCGCCATGGTGACGATTGGCCGGATTGAAGAAAGCGCAGACGGCAGCACCAATGGCTGCCCCAATAGCAAAAACGCCTGGCTGGATCGCCCCTACGACATGGTCGGCCCCTTTGACTTTGACGAACTGGAAACCAACGGGCGAATCACCTTTGCCGCCTGCATGGTCATGTCGCGCCAGCGCTGGCAGGATGATCAGGTGCAATTGCGACAGGAAGCCTACGAAATTCGCCGCGCCACGCAGAAACGCATCAACCGTGAATATGGACACTTTTTTGAAGGCGGCGGCGGGCAGCAATCCTACCAAAAACCCTTCGACGAACAAGCCTACCGAGCAACACTCAACCTGCCCGTTGAAGGCGAGCTAGAACCTTCGCAGATTAAAACCGCTTTTCGACGCCGCGCCCAAAAAGTCCACCCCGATGTGGGCGGCACGCATGAACAATTTATTGAGATTACCGAAGCGCGCGATGCGCTGTTGGAGATGGTGTCGTAAGTGGCGCTCGCTGGATGACATCCTGATCAACAACCAGTCAGACAACAGCGCATTACTTTAGCCGAGAGCGCATACTCAAACGAATTTGATTTGAGTAGCATACCCTATATGATGCGACTGGAAGCAGAGTTCGCGTTGACAAGATAATCACCTGGCTAAAGCTGAGTGCGAAGAGACTCAACGAACCTAGGCCCAACGCGTCTGCTGGGTATGCGCAGCTCAATGAGGAAGGTCTCGAGGTGTATTTCCGCGAGTTTCCCCAAGCTTCCCGAAGAGGAGCCGAACGAGTAACGGCAAAACGTTGGTTTGCGACACCTAACGTCGGAGTTGACCGTCCGGTATTTTATAGAAGTGCCGCTCTAATATATGCCCCCTAACGTAAAAGTAACCGGCGCCACACGGCTTTATAGCGCAGCGTCTGCGTTGACTGCCGGGTTGGGTGTCTGCCACTAGCGAGCATGTGACTCGATCTCTACTTGTTCCAGCCACTCGACAAATCGACCAACTTCAGTCAGCGCAGAAAAGAGTCTTTCCGATGAAACATTGATTGTCGGCGGTATGAGCCATGTACATTGACCATCTTCTTCGGCGAGGAGCGCTCGTTCCTTCTCATCAAGAAAGAATGGATGCGGCGGGAGCTTCTGTAAGTCGTCGTCCGAGTAGTGCATACTCTGACATGTGATTGACTCTGGGTGTTGAATCCTGTTTCTAGCAAGAACCAATTCTTCGAGGATGGCAAGATTGACTGGCCCATCTTCAAATCGTATAGAAACACGGCAAGCGAAATATGCCTTGTAGCCGTTGAACCAGCCCTTCTTGAAATCTGGCTTCAGAGAATCATCAACAGCGATTCCGATATGGCGTTCCTTAGTCTTGAAGTAAAGGTGCAACGTAGCAGCAAGCATCGAAATGCACGAGTGACCCAGAACTTGAAGGGACTCATTAGCCTCAAGCCATTTCTCAAGGAACGGAGGTTCGCCGTCTTCGCTGTATGGTGGAATGAAGGGCTCTACCTTGGCCTCAATCCTTCGCTTGCGTTCAATATATGACTCAGATGCCGTGACGTAAAGCTGCCTGATGAAAGCAATTCGACGATTTAAGAAAAAGGAGACATCCATAGGCAGTATGTTAATAGGTTCGCTTACCAGTAGACCGCCGTCCACTAGCCATTAGAAATTATCTGCAACTGAAAGTCATCTTGACAAATGGCCATGAATCGTGAACCGAGACCAGACAAATATTCCGACAACCCTCGTAGAGCTTGATGTATTGCTCTTGCATTTTCCGTCAAATAAAAATCCGATGCATACTGGATTAGAAGATTCGTTGACGAATTCTCTTCGATGCTCTTAATTTCACGCTCAATGGCGATGGAGAAGTTCAAAGTGATCAGTTTGTGATTTTGAATTAAATCTTTGCTTAGCCAAGGCATGGTGGAGCATAGTTCGTCGACAATTCCACTTTCTACATCTTTAAGAACTTCAGCGTCGGCGTGAAGGAGGACTTTTGCATAGCAATGGAATGCGCCTGTTATCAAATTCGTGAAAAGTAATTGCAGAAAGCCAGGGTTGCTCTGAACATTCTTCAAAAATGTCTCTTCGAGCAACGAAGGTGCTTCTCTTGAGATATATTCACCGCATTGACTTATCCCAAACTGAAATCCAAGTCTCGCAATTTCGCGCCCAAACTCAATAGGTAACAACTCGTTTTTTTGAAAAATGGAAGAGTTACCAACTTTGAAAAAAGTCATTTTTTGGGGAGATATCTGCAAAGTCTTTACGGAAAGAGAATGCTCGTAGGCTCGTATTAGTGCCTTATCTTCTTTTTTAAGAAAGGCACTCAATACACCAAGTGACATCAGACCGGATACGGTACCGATTAGTCCGCCACTGACAAGGCCCATGAGAAAATGACCATCTTTGGCAACAGTGATAAAGACTCCCCCGCAAACCATTGCACCGAACAACATTGCAATAGTCATTGCTGTTTTCATATCCATAAGTAACCGATCCTCTCTAAGGCGCCCAACGTAATTCAGACACACAATAAACGATCATAGCTGTCCTAATCCGACCAGTCTTGAATGGTACACATTGTAACCATACCGTCAGCTACATTCCTCATTTTTATCAACCCTAAATAAAAGCAGATCACCTACATCAACTCGAAGCGGTAGGCAGTCCGGGTTTACTCAAACCTTGTTCTAAAGTGTCTACCAAATAGAATCCACCAGTCGGGCAACGCTTTGGCACATTACTATCACTCGACCTTAAAATTTAAATAAACAAAAAAACCCCGGCCGAAGCCGGGAACGGGAGTAAAAGCGGGGAAATAACGCTTGATGCCGCCAGTCCCTTTTGGGTGGCGGCTTATGAAGATTTATTGGTAGTAACCAACGCCAATCAGCGCATCACCTTCACGTTGAATGTAGGAGGTTTTCTTTTCAACCTTGTTGGTGACTGGGTTGCGCCAGACGTAGTCGAGTGTGCCACTGCCTTTGGTTTTGGCAATCTCAATCATTTTGGCGACGATGGAGGTGCCTGCTGCATCACGCATTTCGCCCACGTATTCACCCACGCGTTTGGGGTTTTGGCCATAAGCGCGGTATTTGGCATCGTCCAGGCCAATTGCAAAGACGTAGAGGTCATTGCGCACGTAGCTGCCATTGGTGTCATTGAATTTGGCGTAGGCTTTTTCGGGGCCAACTTCTTTCATTTCGGCCAAGGCGCTATCCAGAAAAGCGTGCGCCAGTTCTTTGGTGGCGCGTGGCAGGTAATAGCCTACGCCCAAAATCACACCATCCACCTTTTGCAGCAAGGCGGTTTTGTTTTCTACCTTGTTGGTGTCTGGGTTACGCCATACATAGCTGACTTCGCCGGTGGCACTGGCGCTGGTGGCTTCGAGCATTTCGTTAAAAATGCGATAACCCGCTGCGTCACGCACTTCGAGCACGTTTTTACCAACCAGGGCTTCCGGGTTGTTAGAAGTGGCTTTCAAGACGCCATCGGTGCCCAGTACAAAGACATAAAGGTCGCGATGTGAATATTGGCTGGGCCGTTTATCAAACTGGGCAAAGACGGCCTTGCCCTGTTTTTTATAGGCTGCCGTGGCCTTATCGAGCAGATCTTTGGCCTGCATGCGGGTACCGCGCTCGGCCACCTGTGGCAACAGGTGTTTTGCTGCAATGGGGCTATCAATTTCTTCGGCCTGAGCAACCAGACCATAAGTACCCATCGTACCGATAGCCGCCAGACAGGCCACCGCCATCAGCAAACGGACCTGTTTGCCAATTTGTTTCTGAACCGGTTTCCGAACTTGTTTCTGAACTGATTTCATTTACAACTCCCAAGGATAAAAAAAGAAACTGTTTTTGACCTGCTCGCTCACCCAAAAATAAACTTTTCAGGGACGTCAGGTACTTGTCATGGGATTAAGGTTACGCCGCGCAAAAAGGCAGCATTTGATCCAGATTATGAAAAGAGCCGCTTTTGTCGTGTTTGCAACACTACTCGCGCAAGGTTTGATCTGGGTTAAGTCTACCGTGACGTAAACGGTAGCAAAACAGTGGCAAAACCACGACGAGAAGCGATATGTGCGGGTACTACCTGGGTGTACAGCGCCACTCAGGCTGTTTGAGTGCGTATTTATTGAATCATTATTTTTACTACTGGAGAGTATAAAAATATCCCAAGTTGGGATTGACATGCCCATTACCCCGCCAGATCGTGGCACCCTTGCACTGGCGACATCGCTGACGACTTGCCTCAGGCAATAATTGGCAGTCGATTAAAGCGGGCACCCAATATATCGGCGGATGGAATTTTCCAGGCGGCATCCAGCAAGGTCGCGTAGAGCTGCCGAAAATCCAGCGCAAAGGTCAGGTTGCCATTGCCATCAAGCTGCGCCAGATTGGGCCTTGGCCCGTATAAACCGCCCTGCACTTTGCCACCCATGACGAGGTGCGCCGCGGCGGTGCCGTGATCGGTGCCACCACTTTGATTTTCACAAGGCCGCCGCCCAAACTCGGCGTAGGTGCTGATATAGGTTTGCTCCCAAACGCCTAACTCTTGCAAACCGGTTCGCAAGGCGGCCAGGCCATCGGCCAAATCGCGCAGCAGATTGGCTTGCGTACCCAGCTGATTTTGGTGAGTATCAAAACCATTGAGGGTGAGCCGCAGGCACGCCACCTGCGCATTGTTGGCGCGTTTGCCATTGGCCACCACCTGCAAGGCGGTTTTGATGGCCTCGCCCCAGGCGCCATTGGGCAATTGCTGCGTTACCCGCGGCGATAAGGCAACGGCACCCTGCCCCGCCTGTTCGGCTATTGCAGCCCTGAAACCATCGGCGGCCTGGGCAATATCGGCCTCCACCTTGAGTACATGCTGAATGGCGGGCGAAAGCCTGGCGCGACTGGTTTGTGCGGTACGTGCCTGATCCACAAATTTTTCAGCCGCCTTGCCCGATGCCGCCAGGGCAATGGCACGGGCGCTGCCAGTCAGCGGACCTAAATCGGGCGAACCGATCAACACGCCATCAGCAGCAAAATGTTGATTCAGCGGAAACTGTTCAAAGGTGCGCGACAACCAGCCTTCCTGCAGATAGCGATTGGCGTCCGAAGCGGTGTCCCAGATTTCAATCGAGCGAAAATGCGAAAGATTGGGATTGGCGTAACCCAAGCCTTGCACCACCGCGAGTTGCTTATCGCGCCAGAGCGGCAGTAAATTTTGCATGGCGGGGTGCAAACCAGTTTGCTCATCGAGCTGCAAGACATCCTCGCGCTTGAGCGCCAGCCTGGGCCGCAGACCGGCATACAGCGGATCGGCATACGGCACGACCATATTGAGCGCGTCGTTACCGCCCTTGAGCTCCACCAAAATCAGTAAACCCTGATAGCGCGCATCCCGGTTATCTGCTGCATGGCTGCTGCTCATCCAGGCTTGCAGGAGCGCGGCACTTCCGGCCATTAAAAAATCACGTCGTTGCATGAATCATCCTCGGTTTGACGAACTGTCTTGAAGCACTGCACCCGTCATTTGACTTGATAGGTCGCATCCAGCAACACCCGTCGCAAACTGACCAAACCATTGGCCGCGCTGGTTCCATTAGCGCCATTGGTCATGGGCGCAACGGGCTCGGTCACCAGCAAGGTTTGTTGAAGTTTTGCAAGTTGTGCGGCATCCAGCGGTGCATCCGCCGGGCAACCCAGTTGCTGCAGCCAGTCCTGCGCATCAAAACGCCATTTGGCAGCACTGCCACTGGCGCGCAGTAAACGTTTTTGATCAAACTTTTTATTACCTGAATCAGCCACCGGCATGGCCTGCATCATGGCGTCATGCATTCTGTTTGATTCCACCATGCTCAATAACTGCTCAACAAACTGCTGACGTGCCAGCAAGGTCGTGCTGTTGATCCACACCTCACCACCCGGCCAGCCTTTGACATTGGGTGGCGAAAACAGGTTTTGTCCAAACTGGGCAGCACGGATGGCCAAAGGTCGAGTATCGTCAACCTCGATTTGCAAGGCGCGAATGGTACCCACCAGCAATTCCACCGGTGACTTGATCAGCGTAGCCTGATTGCGTTCATCGAGCATGGCCGGTGTATTAAAGAGTTCACGCAAGACACTCTTCATGTCGTAATGCTGATTGCGCCAGATTGCCGCAATCCGGGCAATTTCTGCTGCATCAGGTTCTGGCGAAATAAACTCGCGCCATAATTTGCCAACAATAAACTGGGCAGTTTCTGGTCGCGCCAAGAGCAGATCCATCACCCCGTCGCCATCAAAATTACCCGTCTGGCCAAAAATGGTTTTGGTGCCATTGTCATGCCAGGCCGGACGCAGCCTGAATGTATAGTCGTCCCGCTCCACGCTCCAGCCAGTCAGCGCCCGCGCGGCTTCCTTGATATCGGTTTCGCTGTAATGCCCTTCACCCAGCGTAAACAGCTCCATCACTTCACGGGCAAAGTTTTCATTGGGATTTTCTTTTTTGCTGGTGGCACCATCGAGGTAAATCAACATCGCTGGGTCTTTGGCCATGGCGTGCAATAGATCACCAAAATTGCCCAATGCATAACGCCGTAACGTGGCATTCTGGCGCGCCATGACCTGGCTGATCTTGATTTTTTGCTGGCTGCTCACAAAATGGTCATGCCAGAACAAGGTCATACGCTCGGTCAGTGGGCTGGGTGTATGAATCATTTCGGTGAGCCACCAAGCCCGTAAATCCAGTCCACGCAATTTTTCTGCTTCGCGTTCCGCTTTCTTATCCTCATCGCTCATGGCGCGATAATCACTGGCGGCGGTGGGTGGATTGCGCAGCCAGTCTGGCCAGGGCGTGATAGCTTCGGTACGGGCACCAGCCAGCAATTGATTTACCGCGGCTGACTGCGTCAACCCGGCATAATGGGCAATTTCGTCGGGGCTTGCGGCAAAGCCGGTGCGCAACAACAAGGTTTGCGCACGCTGCCAACCCAAAGTACTGTCCTTGCTTGCTTTTTGATACGATATTTTTTCGCGCCGCCCGGTCGAGCTACTCGCCGAGTCCTGGCTGACATACAAAAAATTAACTGCAGAAAAATCACCCGCTGGAATGTCATCCCCAGCTACTGCAAAGACGTTGATAGTCCATGAAAAAAGTAAACTGAACAACACTAGCCAAGTCGATGTCTTATAGCTCATGATGAACAACTTTCTGGTAAGGAACTGCCACCAAGCCACTTTGCCAGATGGCATTTGATACACGATTGAGTCAAGCAATCTGTGAAATTAGTGTGAGGCCTTTTGCACAACGGGATATAGCTCGCGACCCACATCATGAATGTGTTGGCGCAATAACCGTCGCTCTTCTGGGCTCATGGAGGAAATAACTTCTTGAGAGGACGCTGGGTTGACCGACTCACGATTTTTCAGTTCGCGAAGAGCCATCCGCTCCCTGATGGCGGTTTCCTGGACGGCCTGCCAAGTCTGATTTTGGTCAGAACCGGCCAGACTAGTGAGTGGATTGTTCAAAATTCCTGCCAGAATTAAAACTATTCCGATCTGGACAGCAAACTTGTTCAAAAAAGCAAATTTATTCATACCGTTAGTGTAGTGGTAATGCGTTACCTTACAACGTCAGTTACTTGCAACTTCATTTAAAAAGAATGTAACGGGGTGTTTCACCCCTCTATTTCGGGTACTCAACAAAAACTCATCGCGGTAAGATTGAACTATGACTACTACCTCTACAGCCCAAAAAATTCTCGTTGTCGATGATGATCAACGACTGCGCGATCTGCTGCGCCGTTATCTGACTGAAAACGGCTTTAATGTCTTTGTGGCGGAAAGTGCGCAGGCGTTCAACCGTATCTGGTTACGAGAGCGCTTTGATATGTTGATCCTTGATCTGATGATGCCCGGCGAAGATGGTCTGTCCATCTGTCGACGTCTGCGTGGCGGCAATGATCAGACGCCAATCATCATGCTCACAGCCAAAGGTGAGGATGTCGATCGTATCGTCGGCCTTGAAATGGGTGCCGATGACTATCTGGCCAAACCATTCAATCCGCGTGAATTGCTGGCACGGATTCAAGCTGTGCTGCGTCGCAAAACGCGCGAAGAAGTACCCGGTGCACCATCGGAAACCATGTCCATGTTTGTATTTGGCGATTGCGTACTCAATCTGGCCAACCGCACCCTGACCAAAAATGGTGAGGACATCAATCTCACCACCGGCGAATTTTCAGTCATGAAGGTCTTTGCCCGTCATGCGCGTCAACCGCTATCTCGCGAAAAATTGATGGAGTTGGCCCGTGGCCGCGAATATGAAGTCTTTGACCGCAGCCTGGATGTACAGATTTCACGCCTGCGCAAACTGATTGAACCGGATCCTTCCAGCCCACGTTATATCCAGACGGTATGGGGTTTGGGTTATGTGTTCATTCCGGATGGTGCGGATGAAACGGCAACCCAAAAAGCAGCGGGCTAATAAAGACAATGTGAGAAACATTACGGTAAAAAGCAGGCTCAGCAACCTGGTCAGGATTGCGGCCAATACCGTTGATTACCCGCTCCGTTTGACATACTCCCTGAAAATTGACTTTGTTCTTGATATTTAATGGCGTTAGGTAGATAAAATAAGACCTTTCACAGACCCATAAAAATACACCGAGTGAGTATCGACCAAACCGATCTGACAGCAGGTTCTGTCAGCACCCCACCCAAAAAAAAGCTCTCTCATAGACGCCACTGGAGTTCCTTTCAGTGGATCAAGCTGTCCTATTGGTGGAACAGTCTTTTTCTTCGTACCTTTGTGCTACTGGCGGCGCTGATCATGGTCAGCCTGATTGCCTGGTTTCAGAGTTTCAGGGTGTTGGAACGTGGCCCACGCGCTGCCCAGTTTTCGCAGCAGATTGTGTCGGTCGTCAATATCACCCGCGCGTCGCTTCTCTATTCCCGCCCCGACAAACGCCATGCCCTATTGTCAGACCTGGCAAAAAACGAAGGCGTACGGATTTATGCACTGGAAGGCGATGATCAATATGCGCCAGTTACCGACCTTAACGACGGCTGGTTTGCTGGCCGCCTCTTTGAAGACAGCACCTTCTGGAAACTGGTGGAACGCCAGGTACGCAATAAACTGGGTGACAAAACCCATTTGGCTTCGCAAGTGAATGGCCTGGATGGTTTATGGGTCAATTTTTTTATTGCCAATGACGGCTATTGGGTCGAAATCGCCCGGGACCGGCTCGACAATGCGCAAAGCCTGCAATGGATAGGCTGGGGCCTGTTTGCCCTGGTGTTATCGCTGCTGGGAGCCGCCTGGATTACCGGACTGGTCAATCACCCACTCGCCAGATTGTCCGAAAGTGCTCAGGCCTTATCCAAAGGGCAAAAATTCAAGCCATTGCCCGAGCGCGGACCACTTGAAGTGCGGCAAGCCAATACCAGTTTTAACCAGATGGCCGAAGAACTGCAGCGCGTTGAATACGAGCGCACCACCATGCTGGCCGGTATTTCGCATGATCTGCGCACCCCGCTGACCCGCATGGCAATGGAAATCGAACTGACACCCGCCGACGAAAATGCCAAACTGGCCTTGCACAGTGATATCGAACAGATGAATGCCATCATTGGTCAATTTCTTCACTATGCCCGTCCAGATTCCATGAAAATGGAAACACTGGATCTCAATGCCATCATCAATGAAACCTCGGCGCGTTTTGATGCCGTCAGCGACGTACTTTTTTTCACGCGCCTGCGCGAAGACATTCCCGACCTGATGGGCGATCCGGTCGAGCTCAAACGACTCATTACTAATCTGATTGAAAACGCACGCAAATATGCCAAAAAAGATCCTCTCAACCCCGTGTTCATCACCATTGGCACGCGTTATATCGAACGCAGTGATCAGATTGAAATGATCTTCTTTGATGATGGTCCTGGTGTGCCGGAAGAAGATCTGGAACGGATCAGCCACCCCTTTGTGCGTGGCAATGAGGCCCGCACCCAGGACAGCATGTTTGGCGATGATGAGCTGGCCGAAGTCATCCCCGGCACCGGACTGGGCCTGGCGATTGTTGAACGTATTGTTAAAAGCCACCGCGGTCGCTGGGCATTATCCAATCGTCCCGAAGCTGGTTTACAAATTACCATTCGCTTTCCGACCGCTGATACCGCGGGCTTTTAATTGACCTCGCGCCACCTTCCCTGCCCTGACACGCCAGCTTAAACGATGGCTGCTTGATGTCACTTCCCATGACATTGGTCAGATGATTGTCACGAAAATCTGCCAAGATTAGCCTTTGATCCAAAGCTGATTGGCCAAATATTGCTGACTTCATCTATCAGACACTTAGTTATTAACTATTAGACATTTGCATTTAATAGGTTAATATGGTTACATCAAACAGGTGTGACCCACTATTGATTATTTTTAACCAGACAGGAGAATTGACATGAAAACAGTTGGTGAAAAACTCGAACCATTTAAGGTCCCAGCCGCCAAGCCAGGTTTTAACAATCACGAAGAAAACGGTGTTTCTGCTTTTGAAGACATCACCGAAGCTTCCTTCCCTGGCAAATGGAAAATCATTTACTTTTACCCAAAAGATTTCACCTTTGTCTGCCCAACTGAAATCGTTGAGTTTGCCAAACTGGCCTCCGATTTTGCTGATCGCGACGCCGTCCTGATGGGTGGTTCCACCGATAACGAATTCTGCAAACTGGCATGGCGCCGTGACCACAAAGATCTGGACAAGCTGAACCACTATGCTTTTGGCGATGCTACCGGTTCATTGGTTGATATGCTCGGCGTACGTGATAAATCCGCTGGTGTGGCACTGCGCGCCACTTTCATTGTTGACCCTGACAATGTGATTCAGCACGTCTCTGTTAACAACCTCAATGTTGGTCGTAGCCCAGCTGAAGTATTGCGTATTCTGGATGGTCTGCAAACTGACGAACTGTGCCCTTGCAACCGCTCAGTAGGCGGTGCAACACTGTAATTGCCTGTTCTGACAATAAAAACCCGCTCATGCGGGTTTTTAAAGCCACAATTCATAGGAGAATTCTATGGAATTTTTAAATATAATCAAAAATCTCATTCCCGATTACGCCAAAGATATTCGTCTTAATATCGACGGCACCATTGCCCGCTCCACACTGGAAGGCAATGACGCTGTCGGTGTTGCACTGGCTGCGGCTTTTGCTGCCAAAAGCAAACCCATTATTGATGCCATCAAAGCTGCCGGTGTGTTGTCACCCGAAGAATTAAATGCCAGTCTGACTGCCTCTGCCTTGATGGGCATGAACAACGTCTGGTATCCCTTTGTTGAAATGACTGAAGATGCTGACCTAAAAAGTCAGCCAGCTCAATTACGCATGAATGCCTACGCCACGCATGGCGGTGTCGACAAGCGTCGCTTCGAAATGTACGCCCTTGCCGCATCCATTATTGGTAAATGCCATTTCTGCATCAAGTCTCATTTTGACCTGCTCAAAAAAGAAGGCATGTCTTCCCAGCAGCTGCGTGATGTTGGTCGAATTGCAGCTTCTATCAATGCTGCCGCTCAAGTGATTGCCGCCGAGCAATAATCACCCAACCTTTTTGCGTTCTTCAACGGCCGGATTCATCCGGCCTTTTTTATTGCCTCGTGAAATAAATCACCACCAGTAGCATTACTACCAATATCCATCCAGGGCGACTGGGTCAACAATGTATTTGAAGCATATACACGTGGCCAGGAGTTCTATGCAGCTGGAATCAGCAAAATCGGTGGGACTACGAATTGCCGCTCTGTATCTCATTGCCGGATTCATCTGGATTCTGGCCAGCGATATGACCTTGGCTTGGCTGGTCAATAACGACCATCACACCATCGCTCAAATCCAGCTCTATAAGGGATGGTTTTACATCCTTGTCACCAGCATCGCCTTATATTGGCTGATCGTCCATCATTACAATCGGATTGAACTGAGTAATCAGGAATTAACTTCTCTGCTTCATTTGGCACGCATTCAGGAAGAAACTCTGAATGTCGCTGTGGATAATGGTCAAATTGGCCTCTTTGAGTGGTATCCAGATACCAGCAATGCCAGCTATTCCCGGCAGTGGAAAGCCATGCTGGGTTATACCGACACCGAAATTGATGATGACTATCGCACGTTGTTGCAAGCGATCCACCCGGAAGACATGGTGGATTTTGCTTCTGCCATCAAACGTCATCAGGAAAACTTTGAAAATTTAATTATGGAGCTGCGATTGCGCCATAAGGATGGACATTATGTCTGGATGCGGCAAAACTATAGTTTTTTAAAAATTGAAAATCATCCGTCGATCCGGATTCTTGGTGCACAGATCGATATCACCGAACAAAAGGAACGTGAACAAAAACTTCGTGAGGCCTTTGAATTCAATCGTCAGGTCATTAACTGTGCCCAGGAAGGCATTATTGTCTACGGGAAGGATCATCGCTATCAGTTGTGGAATAACTTCATGGAAAATCTTGCAGGCATCAAGGCAATGGATGTCCTGGGTAAACATCCCAATGAAGTTGCACCTATCAAGATCAGAGAAAAACTGGATAGTATGATTGGCCTCGCCTTGCAAGGACAAACGCTGGAAGTTGAAAATGTGGCTTTCGATTACACGCCTTTGGGTAGAAAAGGCATCAATAAAGTTACCGTATCGCCACTAAAAAATGCCGAAGGGCAGATCATTGGTGCTTTGGGCATTGTTGAAGATGAAACCCGTCAACGCATGGCCGAAGCGCAAATTCAGCGAGGTTTGTTACGCTATCGCTCCTTGGTGGACAGTGCCGCCTTCAGTGTCTGGATTACGGATTCAGACGGCCGTATTCTTGAGCTATCCGACAACTTTCTGGCCTTGACGGGACTCAAACGAGAAGAAGTTCTGCAAGGGGTTTGGCTGCAGCGGGTGCATCCCCATGATCGAGCGGACACTGAGAAGAAATTTGCCGAAACACTGCAGCAAGGACAAGCGGATCACTGCGAGTTTCGTCTACTATTGGCCGATGGCCTGTACCGGCATATTTTATGTCGTATTGTGCCGATCATTGATCAGCACAATCAATTGCTGGAGTGGATCATCAGCATGAGTGATATCCATGAACGCAAACAGGCCGAGGAGCAGACCATCATCCGTGCCAATCAACAAGCCGTGGTAGCCGACTTGGGCTTGTACGCGCTGGCAGGGCAAAGCCTGATCTATCTGTTTAAGGTTGCCACCCGCAAAATTGCACATACCTTTAAAGTCGACTTTGCCAGTTTCATTGAGCCGGTTGAAAACCAGCAAAAATTCATGATGCGTGCGGGTTTTGGCTGGCGCGACAGTACGGTGGACAAGGCCGTCTTTGATGGTGCAGAAGGATTGACTACCCGCGTCTATCAACAAGACAGACCCATGATTATTGATGACATCACCCGTCATGAGCGAATCAAGCCGGAATCATTTTTACTCAGTCACCATATTCATTCGGCCATCACAACGATTGTGCGTGGTCGTTTCGATCGCTATGGTGTCTTGGCCGCGTTCAGTACTGAATATAATGCCTTCACTGATCAGGATTTAAATTTTCTGCAGTCGATTGCCAATATTTTGTCGGCCGCGATTGAACGCACGCATGGTGAGGATCAGCTTTCCTACCTGGCACACTTTGATACGCTGACCCGTCTACCCAACCGTTCACTGATGCAGGATCGGCTGGCACAAGCCATCGCACAAGCACATCGCAATGGTGACAAACTGGCCATCATGTATATTGATCTGGATCGATTTAAAGTAGTCAATGATAGTCTGGGTCATCAGGTCGGTGATGAGTTACTCAAGACGGTCGCCAATCGCATTCGTTCCTGTACTCGCGAAGGCGATACGGTGTCACGTCAGGGTGGCGATGAATATACGGTACTGCTGCCCAATGTGACGCAGCTTGAAGCTGTTGCGACTGTGGCGCAGAAAATCCTTCGCGAGCTTTCCAGCCCTTTTGAAGTGCAGGGGCAGGAAGTTTATATTTCAGCCTCCATTGGTATCACGATCTATCCTGATGATGCCCAGCAGATCAATGAGTTGATGCGCCGAGCCGATGCGGCCATGTACCGTGCCAAAGATCAGGGACGCAATGGTTATCAGTTTTTTACGCCAGACATCAACCATGCCATGCAGGAACGTCTGCGCCTGGAAAGTGGTTTGCGGGGCGCCTTGTCCAGACATGAATTGCGACTGGTCTATCAACCTCAGTTTGACTTGCACAGCGGTCAGATCGTCGGCGTGGAAGCATTGTTGCGCTGGACCCATCCTGTCTATGGTGCTATCAGCCCCGACCGTTTCATTCCCATCGCCGAAGAAACGGGTGTGATTGTGCCGATTGGTGAATGGGTAATTCAGGAAGCCTGTCGTCAGTTGCGCGTCTGGCAGGAACAGGGCTTACCTCGATTCAGAATCGCCATTAACTTGTCGGCACGCCAGTTCAATTTAAAAACGCTGAGTAATGTGATTCAAAACGTGATTGCCGACACCCGCCTGGATCCGGATTTACTTGAATTTGAAATTACCGAATCCGACATCATGCAAGATGCCGAAGCAGCATCCAGTACGATCCGCCATATCAAGCAATTGGGTGCCCATGTCAGCATTGATGATTTTGGAACTGGCTACTCGAGTTTGAGTTATTTGCGGCGCTTTCAGGTTGACTCGCTCAAGATTGATAAATCATTTGTCAACGATATCGTCAGTGAAGTCGACGATGCCCTGATTGCCAGCGCCATCATCGGTTTGGCACGTAGCCTGGAAGTGAGCGTGGTCGCAGAAGGTGTGGAAACCATAGAGCAGCTGGCGCATTTAAAAATCATGCGTTGTGACATGGTGCAAGGTTATCTCTTATCCCGGCCACTTGAAGCATACGATGTCAGCAGCTTCATTAACAACTGGCAGGGTTTGCCATTATCCTGATGGCACTGAACTGATTCTAATTTCAAGCCTACAGAGCCAACAGCATGCAAACTGCTTCTGCTGCAATACCCTCGCCTCGACCAGTAAAACCCAGGCGCTCGGTGGTTTTTGCCTTGATATTGACCTGAGTCTGTTTGATACCTAAAGAGACCGCAATCGTGGCAATCATCGCAGGAATATAAGGTGCCATTTTGGGCGCTTGAGCAATGATGGTAGCGTCAATATTGCCAAGACTGTAACCGGTCTGCCTGACGCGGGCATAAGCTTCACGCAGCAGTACCTTGCTGTCAACACCGGCATATTGGGGATCGGTATCTGGAAAATGCTGGCCGATATCGCCAATACCGGCTGCGCCTAACAAGGCATCGGTAATGGCGTGCAATAAAACATCGGCATCTGAATGGCCTAGCAAACCTTTATCAAATGGCACCTCAATACCACCAATAATGAGTTTACGACCGCTGACCAGTGCGTGTACATCAAAGCCTTGTCCAATTCGAAATACCATGTCATCTGCCTTTCAGGAAACTGGCAAATATTATACTGGATATAAGTATTATAAAAGAGGCTTATTTAAAGCACTTAAGGGGGTATGTTTTGACACATACCCCCTCAAAATCAATCTAATGACAAGTAATTAAGCCAGCCGGAATTGCGCTACCATATGCTGCATATCATTGGCCACATTATCAAGCTGACGCGCCGTTTCAGATGTGGAGTGTGCTGCCGCGCTGTTTTCTTCCGTCATCTGGGCAATTTTTTCCACTTGCTGGGCAATATTGTTCATCGCATAGCTCTGCTCTCGAACCGACACATTGATCTCGTTGACTGTCTGAATGGTTTGTTGCGTGCTGTTGCTGATCTGCTTGATCGCTTCGGTAGCCTGCTGAGCACGTGACACACCCGTTTCAACATTATCGACCACTTTCTTCATGCAATTGACCGCACGCTGTGAGCTGCTTTGCATATTGGAAATACTGCCGGCGATTTCTTCAGTCGATGTCGTCGTACGCTCAGCCAGCTTACGAACTTCATCTGCCACCACGGCAAAACCGCGGCCCTGTTCACCTGCCCGCGCCGCTTCAATCGCCGCGTTGAGTGCCAGCAGATTGGTCTGCTCAGCCACTTCTTTAATAATGGTCAACACACTGCTGATTTGCGAACTATTGAGTTCCAGCTTGGCAATTTCGGAAGAGGCTTCCTGCACAGTGGTTGAAATAGCATGAATGTCTTCCAGGGTGGCATTGATCACGTCTTCGCTTTGTGCAGCCAGTTTTCCAGCCTCACTGATCATCTGGTTGGCTTCGCCGACCCGATCAGCCACCTGAGTAATACTGACGGTCATTTCTTCAACACTGGCTGCCATATTGGACGAAGATTCGCTTTGATGCGAAGAACTGGCTGACACCTGCTGAGCCGCAGTGGACAATCCGGAAGCCGCACCCGATACACGATTGGT
Source organism: Ampullimonas aquatilis (assembly GCF_049675895.1). GTDB lineage: Bacteria > Pseudomonadota > Gammaproteobacteria > Burkholderiales > Burkholderiaceae_D > Ampullimonas > Ampullimonas aquatilis. The sequence continues at coordinate 2,024,547 of NZ_CP183834.1, forward strand.
ACCCGCATTCATCTGCGTCAATGTCGATTGAATTTTGGCGATCAACAGATTAAAGGCTGAAATCGTACGGCCAACCTCATCTTGCTGACCAACTGGTGCACGGCGGGTAAAGTCCAGATCACGCTCAATCCCGGAAACAACCGACTGCATGGCACCCAGCGAACTGGCAATATGCTGGAACAGGCTATAACCTAAAAAGGAAAACAGGCCAATAGCCAGTAAAGTCATGCCGATCACCAGATACAGACTGAATTTGAAACCCAGCTGGCTGCTGGTATACAGCCCTTCACCCAGCTGGCGGTTGTAATCAATATCCGCCTGCAGCGCTGCTACCGCATCGCGAATAATATCGTGATTCATGCTCTGATTCTCGCGTGCTCTGGCCAGATCATTCTGGCGCGATATCGCCAGCGTTTCAGCAGACAAGGTCAGAAATTCTTCAACATTAGCCTCAACCTTGGTGAACAGTCGCAAATCCTCTGCATCACTGATAGCCGCGGCACGGTAGTTTTTCAGTTGGGCCTGCAAAGCCGTGCGGGTCTGAGCCATTTCCTCTTCGACACGCTGCTTTTCCTCCGCTTTGTCAAAAGCCATGTGTTCAAAAACCTCGCGATTGATTTTGCGCACCAACCCCATGGATTCATACAACATCTCGTAACTGGGCAAAATATTGGACTTGAATTGCTCGACATTGGCATTGATCTTGTTCATCTCATACAAGGAGACGGCCCCCAACGTAAGCAGGCAAACAATCGACAGGGAAATCAAAATTAATAATCGTTTGGCAATTGACATCAGGTTCTCCTTTTTTATGTCATTTCTAATGGCGCATGATTCTTGAATCATCGCCTGACGGATTGACACCGCCACATCAACCATAACGACCGGGCTGGTCATTTATTTAATTCAATTTCACTACTAATCTGGCGTCATGTCTGGAAAAAGAATCACTTCATCTGGCAGACCCTGTTCGTTTTTCTGAAACTCCAGTCCGGCCACCAGATCGTAGCCGGTGTCCCCCTGAAACAGCACCACAGCATTGGCAGGCATAGACTGCAAAGCGATAATCAATTGTGCCACTGTCATAATCGTTCCTTTTGTTTGAAATAAAGGCAAAAAAGCCCTTATATCAGCAATGCTCATACCATCAGCTTCATGTTTTGGTAGGGTTCGATATTGGCAATGCGTGCCTGGAAGACGTACCTGGGATCAGTCCAGGTCATCCAAAATGACGGCGCCATCCTCAGTCCATTCAACCTGGGTGATACCCGGATGCTCACGCTCCAAACGGCGTAACTCAGCATCCTGGGCACTCAGTTTGCCGCGTGTGACGCGGATAATATCGGCCAGCTGCTGGTTTTCAAGGATCAGATTGCGATATGACAAGGCTTGGGCAATCGTAGTACGCAGCTCATAGTCTTGCCACGGTTTGCAGATAAAACGATAAATCTCTGCTTCGTTCAATGCACTCAACACCGCTTGCAAATCGGCATAACCTGACAAAATCAGACGCATGGCATCTGGCTGAATCTTGCGAAAAGCCTGTAAAAAAGTCACGCCATCCATCTCGGGCATACGATAGTCCGATAACACGAGGTCAATAGGTAGTTGTCGGGCTCGCACCAAAGCGGCTTCAGGATTATCAAATGTCTCAACCAGGTAATGTACGCCCAAGGCATCACGTCGCGTAAAAATGCGCCGTAAAGCACTGAGGATATGCGGTTCATCATCAACTATCAGCAATCGATACATGGTGTCTCCTTATTCTTGACCCTGGTTTATCTGACTCGGTTATTTGGTGCTACCAGATTGGGCTAGCCAGCTGCAACATTCAAAACACACACATGCAAACTTTTGCCATCGGTGCGTTCGTAATACTTGATCTGCTCAATCACCCGTGCATCCAGCACATGATCAGCGGCAAGCAACAGCAGGCCATCGCGGGCCACGATATCGCGCGCCAGCTTCATGCCAGGCTTCAGATCATTGCTGGCGACTTCGCGCTCGTGTTCGGACTGAGTCACTTTCACTTCACTCACCACAACCGAACAGAATGCCTCGACCACATCGGGATCGTAGCGTTTGCCGGCATTTTTCTTGATCAATGCGATGGACTCTTCACGACTCAGCTTTTTGGCTTGCAGTGTGCCAATCTGCAGGGCATCAAAGTCATTGGCCACAGCCACGATGCGCGCTCCGATTGGAATCGCCGCTCCGGCCAAACCATCAGGAAACCCCTCACCATCGTGACGCTCATGGTGTGAGCGGATGATCTGTGCAGCGACCTGCAATTGCTCCATGGCCATCAAGACCTGCTGTCCCTTGGCCGGATGCGCCATGACAGCCTTGCGTTCGTCAGTCGTCAAATGCAAAAAGGGTTTGTCCAGTACCTCATCACTCAAACCAATCTTGCCAACATCATGCAGATAGGAAGCCAACACAACGTCTTGCACCTCACTGCCAGGCAACTTCATGGCCACCGCAATCGCCTTGGCCATATCGGCCACCCGCCGTGAATGCCCGGCCAGCGAGCCTGCACGCAACTCAATCAGCCCGGAAAAAACCTTGACCGAATTAATGAAATTTTTCTTTAAATCACCGTTGGCCAACTCCAGAAAACCCATGGTCTGCTCAAGCTCGGAAGTACGTGCCTTGACTTTGGCTTCCAGCGTCTGATTAAACTGTTTGAGCTGTTCATTTTGCTGTTGTGTCAAACGCTCCAGTCGCAACTTTTCTTCGGCCAACAGCTTCATTTCCAAAGCCTGTTTGACCACTAAAAGAATGTCCGCATCCTGCCACGGTTTGGCAATATATCTGAAGATATGACCATCATTGATCGCCTCCACTGTCGAAGCAATATCGGCATAGCCCGTCAATAGGATACGCATCGTCTCGGGCCATTTTTGATAGGCCTGCGCCAAAAACTGTGCGCCATTCATCTCCGGCATGCGCATGTCCGAAATCACCAGATCAAATGACTGGGATTGCATGATGTCGAGCGCTTCCTGTCCACCATGTGCCAAGGTAATCTGATAACCCTGCGCACGAAACAGGCGCCGCAATGCCTGCAAAATATTGGGCTCATCATCCACCAGCAACAGTGAAGGACCCGCCACGATGGCGGGTGTAGCCGGTGTCTGGACAGGGAGCTGGCCTGTATCGTGCACTCGGTCCATTAATGTGGCGTCAGTCGTCATGATGCAATGCCCTGTAATGAAAGTGATTCAGTCAGGCTGTTTGACTGATCGTTACCTGGCTGGAGCGTATCGCCACCAGCCAGATTGAGATGTTTTTGAACCATCGGTAGCCAAACACGAAAAGTCGTGCCTTTACCAACCTGGCTATGGACTTCAATTTCGCCACCATGTTTTTGAATGATCCCGTATGACAATGACAGCCCCAGCCCGGTACCCTTGCCAACTGGCTTGGTGGTAAAAAAGGGATCAAAGACTTTTTTAAGATTTTCGCTTGAGATCCCGCAGCCGTTATCTTCAATCTCAACCCAGATACGCTCTTTGCCAATACCTGTTTTGATCCAGACAACACCCGACTCTTTGATGGCATGACCCGCATTGACCAGCAAATTCATGAATACCTGGTTTAGCTGCGAAGGCAGGCATTCAATATTGGGCAGTTCACCGTATTCTTTCTTGACCTCGGCCTTGTACTTGATTTCGTTGTGGACGATATTGAGGGTGCTATCCAAACAGCGATGCAAATCAGCCATCTCCCACTGCTCGGTGGAATCCACGCGGGAAAAGTCTTTGAGGTCTTGTACAATTTTTTTGACGCGGGAAATCCCCTCTTTCGACTCAGCCAGCAGATCAGTCAGATCCTGCTTCAAAAATACCATATCAGCCTGCTGTTTAGCGGCCGCCAATGGGCCGTTGCGTACCGCATCAGGTAAATGGCTTTCTATCAATTCATATTGCCCAAGCACATTGAACAGGTCGGCCAGATAATTTTCGAGCGAGCTCAGATTGGAATTGACATAACCAATTGGATTATTGATTTCATGCGCCACACCTGCTGCCAGCTGGCCTATTGAGGCCAACTTTTCAGATTGCAGCAACTGTCCCTGCATCTGTTCCAGTTTGCCATTCAGCAACTGCAATTCAACATTGCGATTGACCAGTTGATCCTGCTGCTCACGCATCAGCTGCTCCACCTGACGACGCTCTTCCACATCGTCCTCCAGCATCCTGGTGACAATTTCCAGCTCTTCGGTATGCTCCCGTGCCAGCTGTTCAGCCTGCAACTCCTTGAGTTTTTGTTCGGTACGATCAACCAGCAACTCCATGAAATGGCTGATATGTCCCTCTTTACAAAACATGGGTAACACCGTGCAATGCAGCCAGTGCCAGCTACCATTCCCGCCCGTCATGGCACGTTCAGTCGTCCAGACCCGCCCCTGCCCCAGATCTGACAACATACCGGTCACATTCCAGAATGGGTGCATCTGTCCGGTCAGACTTTCAGGCGTTATATTGATCAATTCGCACAACTGTTTACTGACATCCTGAATCACACCCTGGGTATCAAATAACAGCGCCGGGCTATTCAAAAAAAGCGGATACAAACGGATGATCTCCAGCGTTGCAGGCGCATTGTCCATTGGTTTTATAGTGCGGGCCATCGTAGTCTCCGTTTTTTGTCATGAATTTCAGATCAGAGTGGATAGCATCTGAACACGCAGATAGGTGTGCCGGATGACCTGCTCCAAGGTAGTCGGATCAAGTTTTAATTGCTGCCATGCCAACTGGTTTAATGGCGGAATACCGTGCCAATCGGTATGTCCCAAGTCGAGCAGATGGGCGATCACATCCGCGACATGCACCACACTGGCCAGTGCATCGCTGGATTGCTCTGGCTCATGATGCCAGCGGATTGGCAAAATGATGCCTTCAGGAAATTGCCATGAGCGCGCCAGTTCTGCGCCCAATTCAGCATGATTGAACCCCAGCAAGGATAATTCATGCGTCATGCCAAATTGATCCTGCTCCTGTACGCCTTCGTAGATTTCTCGTGCCTGCTCAGGCAAATAGATATAGAGCATCATCTTGCCCAGGTCATGCAAAAGACCGGCAATGAATGCCCGATCGGTAGACAAACCCGCGTAACGGGCAAGTTGTTGCGCACACACCGCCACTGTCAAGGTGTGCTGCCAGAAGGCAAAGCGATCCAGCAGACTGTTCTGATCTTTGGGCATGCGTGCAATCACCAGCACGGTCGCCACAATGGCTCGGGTGTTGGCAAGGCCCAGAATCTGAAAAGCCCTTTGCAGCGTCTCGACTTCTCCGGTATTACCATAAAAAGAAGAATTGGCGACCCGGAGTAGTTTGGCCACGACCGACTGTTCACGCGCCAGCTTTTCCGACAACTCCGCATAGTTGAGATCATCCTCATCCAGCACCCGCAAAATATCGCCAAGCTCGGCCGGAATGCAGGAAAAACGATTGGCCTGTTTCACCATTTCATCCAGGCTCATTGGACGATCCAGTGCCGTACTGATACTCACGACAATGTCTCCAGCAAAACTTTCTGAACAATTCCACTTAACATCTGAATAGTGAGATCGTTGTCATGTCCACGCATTAAAAAAGTCAGCCGCTCAATCATCTGCTGCTGAGCTTCGTTAAGTACTGATTGCGATGTCGACACAATCACTGTCCCATCAGCTACCGACATATTTTGCTTGGGTATAGCATTTAAATCAGACATGGTTGCTCCTCGGCGATCAGGACAATCACATAGCCCTTGGATTGCGATCGCGCCCCCATTGCACGGATTTGGATGCGAACTTGCTGATGATTCAACTGCAGCAACTCAACCCCCGACTGCCCATGAGTTAGTTGGTGCACCAACTCTTTAGGCAATACCTCATCAATGGACATGCTCAATAATGGATGACCACCCAGCAACATCACAGCCGCTTGATTGACACTGACAATCAAGCCTTCCTGATCCACACCGAGCACGCCAATTGGCAAGGCGTCCAGAATTTCCTGCGCGACGCGTAACACTCCCAGATTGCTGTTCGCTTCGCGGGTCTTGTCGATAACATGCAATTCAAGTTCAAGATTGGCTTGTGACAAAGCCTGATTGGTGGACTGCAATTCGTCACTCAAACGACGGCTGTCATGCGCCTGGCCATAAACCCGAAATGCATCGCGAATTTCCTCACGCAATGCGTCATCTTCCCAGGGTTTGGTCAAAAATTTATAGACAGCACCGCGATTAATGGCTTCGGTCACCGATTGCAGTTCGGTATAGCCAGATAGAATGATGCGCACAGTTTCTGGACGAATCAGTTTGGCTTGTGCCAAAAACTCCGAACCGATCATGCCCGACATGCGTTGATCAGAAACGATCACACAGACATGTTCATTTTTTAAAATTTCCAGCCCCTCCGCACCGCTCTGAGCAGTCAGGATACGGTAACTGTCACGACGCAACAGTCTGGTCAGGGCTGAGAGAATATTGGGTTCGTCATCAACGAGTAGCAGTGTCTTTTCCATAGGCTTTCTCATTCAGGTTCATTTTTACTCCACCTGCTTATCCAACATAACGGCAGAGTGAATAAGAACTTGAATCAGAAACGAGACCCAGCATCTGGGGTAAACACTTAAATACAAGCAGTCTGAATACATTGACTGCCAACTAGTTGACAATCAGCGCAATGACATCACCATACAGTTATGAGCGGCTCGAAATCAATTGTGCCGCCAGGGCAAAATCCTCAGGATAAGTCACCTTCAAATTGCATAGATGACCTCTGACCAGGCGCGGATGACCACCAATCGCTTCCATCGCACTGGCTTCATCGGTGACTGGCAGGCCTTGCTGTTCAGCTTCAATCAGCGCCTTCAGCAAGGCACCAATCGGAAATAATTGTGGGGTCTGGGCTGCCCAAATACCATCGCGTGATCGGGTAGCGGCAATGTGATTGCCACTGTCATCAGCCTGCTTGAGTGTATCGGCCACCGGCAGCGCCAAAATTGCACCGCAATCCTCGGGGGTCAGCGCATTGATCAACTGGCCAATCAGTTCTGGCGTCAACCCTGGACGCGCCGCATCATGAACCAGCACCCAGTCACTGGCACCCGCCCCCATGCCAATCAACGTTTCCAGACCATTTTTCACCGAAGCCTGGCGACTGGCACCGCCGCAGTAATGTGCATGAAAACGTAATCCATCCAGTAAATCGGGACGGAACTGTTCGTCCTCGGGTGACAACACCAATAAAGTCTGGGTAATAAAGGCACAAGCCGAAAAAGCCGCGACCGAGTGATACAACATCGGCTTGCCAGCCAATGCCTGATACTGTTTTGGCATACTGCCACCAGCACGACTGCCGGTTCCGGCGCAGGGAATCAGCGCAAAAAAGCGCTGGTCAGTAGCCACGGCCATGTCGTTGGTCACGTGTAGTAATTCAGAATCAGTCTGGCTGGTGATGGGTGACATGACGATAAGCTTTACTGGTTAAATGAAGGCCAAGCCAAATGTGGCGATGAATAACCGGGATTGTGACATGCAGCTAAAATGCTGACGACTTTGCAGTATGTACCACACGATGTCACCTTATCTGTTTCAGTGACCACAGGCACTGCTCATTTGCGTGCCATGCGCACTTGTCACTGCTAACTCCACCGCACCTTAACCAGTTTTAACGGCCCATTTTGAGCAAACTTTACTTAATTCCGATGATAGTGGCCTGTGCCTTGTTCATGGAGAACATGGACTCCACCATCATCGCCACCTCGCTGCCGCAAATTGCGCAGGATCTGGCCGTCAACCCGATTTCCCTCAAACTGGCGCTGACTTCCTATCTGGTCAGTCTGGCGGTGTTCATCCCAATCAGCGGTTGGCTGGCTGATCGGTTTGGCGCCCGCACTACCTTCATGAGTGCGATTGGTGTCTTCATGCTGGGCTCCTTATTTTGTGCGCTGGTCAATTCGCTCACCGGACTGGTGGCTGCGCGTTTTTTGCAGGGCATGGGCGGCGCCATGATGGTGCCGGTGGGTCGGCTGCTGATCTTGCGTACCGTCGATAAATCGGAACTGGTCACCGCCATGAGTTACCTGACCATTCCCGCTCTCATGGGTCCGGTACTTGGCCCACCCCTGGGTGGTTTGATCACGACCTATTTTCACTGGCGCTGGATCTTTCTGATCAATATGCCCATCGGCTTGGTGGGTCTGTACATGGCGTTGCGCTACATCCCCAATCTGCGCGAAACCACCCGTACGCCACTCGACTGGCGCGGTTTTGTCTGGTCAGGGCTGGGGCTGTCTTTGCTGATGCTGGGACTCAATACACTGGGTCGGCATCTGATGAGTACCGAAACCTCGCTCATCATCATGGTGCTCGGCATACTAGGCGTGAGCGGCTATCTCATGCACATGCGCCGTACCAGCCATCCCCTGATTGATTTAAGCCTGATGTCGGTACGCACCTTTCGCATCAGCGTTCTGGGAGGCAGCCTGTTTCGGATTGGTACCGGCGCGATCCCTTTTTTGCTGCCGCTGATGTTGCAGCTTGGCCTTGGCTTAAACCCATTCGAGTCAGGTCTGGTGACATGTTTATCCGCCTTTGGTGCCATCTTTGTCAAAACCATCGCCACCAGAATCCTGCGGCGCTATGGTTTTCGCCGCGTCTTACTCATCAACACTCTGCTCAGCGCGCTGGGCACACTCGGTTACGGCCTGTTTGTAATGGCGCCACCGTACTGGATGATGGCCATTGTGCTAATTTTGCTGGGCTGCTTTCGCTCGCTGGAATTCACCAGTCTGGGTGCCCTGTCATTTGCCGATATTGAAAAGCCCAAAATGAGCCGTGCCACCGGCCTGTCCAGCATCAGCCAGCAACTGTCAATCAGCCTGGGTGTGACCATTGCCGCCTTTGCCCTGCAAGGAACCAGCGCCTTGCAAGGGCGTGAATTACCCATTACCGAAGATTTTCTGCCCGCCTTTGCCGTGGTGGCACTCATTACCGTATTGAGCGTGTGGCAATTCCGCCAACTTGCCCATGACGATGGTATCCAGGTTTCGGGTCATGGCAAAGTGGCATAAAAATAAATACTCTATATCTGTATATTTTTAAGACCAATAAATAAGAACTTGATATCCCTTATTTATTCATATACTCCATATAATTGGTGGATTTTATGCAAAACAAATGAATCCCTGCTGCTCAATTTGAAACGATCAACCTCAAGCAAAACCATAAATTGATGCCCATCATTCAGCCATGAGCTTGTAAAATCAGCGCTCTGAACGATTTCCCTTTTATTACAACCGATATGCGCCTGGCGCAACTCTCATCACCATGACCTTGCTCACCAATATTGAACTGGCCCCACGCGATCCGATCCTGGGTTTGAATGAATCTTTTGCCGCCGACAGCCGCGCCACCAAAGTCAATTTGGGTGTCGGCGTGTACTTCACCGACGAAGGCAAGATTCCTCTGCTCAAAGCGGTAAAAGAAGCTGAAAAAATTCGCCTCGAAGCCGCCGCACCACGTGGTTATTTAGCTATTGAAGGCCTCGCTGCCTACAACCAGGCAGTACAAAAACTACTGTTTGGTGCCGACTCCGAACTGATCGCACAAGGCCGCGTGGTCACCGCTCAGGCTTTGGGTGGCACGGGTGCATTGAAGATCGGTGCCGACTTCATCAAACGTCTGTCGCCCAATAGCAAAGTGGCCATTTCTGACCCAAGCTGGGAAAACCACCGTGCCCTGTTTGAATCTGCCGGTTTTGACGTGGTCAATTACCGTTATTACGACGCACCATCCCATGGCCTCAACTTTGAAGGCATGCTGGCTGACCTGAACAGCTACGCGCCCAATACCGTCATCGTGCTGCACGCCTGCTGCCACAACCCAACCGGTGTTGATCTGACTGACGCGCAATGGCAACAAGTGGTCGACGTGGTCAAAGCCCGTGAATTGCTGCCCTTCCTCGACATCGCCTACCAGGGTTTTGGTGATGGCATCGATGCTGACGCCGCTGCTGTGCGCCTGTTTGCCAAGGCCAATGTGCCCATGTTTGTGTCCAGCTCCTTCTCCAAATCCTTCTCGCTATATGGCGAACGCGTTGGCGCGCTGTCGATTGTGACCGCCAGCAAGGACGAAGCAACCCGCGTGCTGTCACAAGAAAAACGCGTGATTCGTACCAACTACTCCAACCCGCCGACCCACGGCGGCACCGTTGTCGCGGCCGTCCTCAACGACCCGGCCCTGCGTCAGACCTGGGAAACCGAATTGGCGGACATGCGTGATCGCATCAAACTGATGCGTAACAGCCTGGTTGCCAAACTGCAGGCCTTGGGTGTGTCACAAGATTTCTCATTTGTGAATGCACAACGCGGCATGTTCTCTTATTCCGGTCTGACAGCAGCCCAGGTGGCGCGCCTGGCCGAAGAATTTGGCATCTACGCAGTCAGCACTGGCCGGATCTGCGTAGCCGCGCTCAATACCCGCAATATTGATTATGTCGCCGAGGCAATTGCCAAAGTACTGTAATTCAAACTATCAAACTACTCAAATAACTTCCCTTCTCAGGGAAGTTTGCTGACCCAGGCTCATCAACATCCTTAAAGGCATGGATTGTTTTTATGCCTTTTTCAATTTAAGTCGTATTTATACTGACTTATCAGTATTTGCCTTTATATAGTCGATGAAATAAACCGATATACTGGTCATCCGTTCTGCAGCAAAGGTGCTCTCATGCTTTATCAATTACACGAATATCAGCGCGCCGTTATGAATCCAGTCACCGAGTGGGCTCATTCGATGTCGCGGCTGTTTGCCAACACCTCTAGCCCCCTCTCCTTTACACCGGGTGCCAATCGTATTGTCGCTGGCCTTGAACTGATGTATCGGCTCGGCAAGGATTATGAAAAGCCTGAATGGGGCATTCGCAGTGTGCAGGCCAAAGGTCATGAAGTACCGATCTTTGAACAAACCGTGCTCAGAAAACCTTTCTGCAATCTGATTCGCTTCAAACGTTTTTCTGATGACCCTGACGTCATCAAGGAAATGCGCAAAGATCCCGTTGTTCTGGTCGTTGCCCCCTTATCCGGCCACCACGCTACGTTGCTGCGCGATACCGTGCGCACACTCCTGCAAGACCACAAGGTTTATGTGACTGACTGGGTTGATGCCCGCATGGTGCCAGTAGCCGACGGCGTATTTCATCTCAATGATTATGTCGAATATGTGCGTGAGTTCCTCACATTGCTCGGTCCCGAGGTTCATGTGATTTCGGTCTGTCAGCCAACCGTACCGGTAATGGCGGCAGTATCCCTGATGGCAACTGATAAAGATCCCCACTCACCCCGCTCCATGATTGTGATGGGCGGCCCGATTGATGCCCGCCAAAATCCGACCAAGGTCAATAACCTGGCCATGACCAAACCATATTCCTGGTTTGAAAACAATGTGATTTTCCGCGTCCCCAGCAATTTCCCTGGCGCCGGTCGACTGGTTTATCCGGGCTTTTTGCAGCACACCGGTTTTGTGGCCATGAATCCGGATCGTCACTTCAAGGCGCATTACGATTACTACCTCGACTTGCTGCGTGGTGATGAAGATGATGTCGAATCGCATCGCAAGTTTTACGATGAATACAACGCCGTGCTCGACATGGATGCCGGCTACTACCTCGATACCATCAAAACCGTATTCCAGGATTTCTCCCTGCCTAAAGGTACGTGGGAAGTTCACGGCAAACTGGTACGTCCACAAGACATCAAAAAAACGGCACTGATGTGTATTGAAGGTGAGCTGGATGATATCTCCGGCCTGGGCCAGACCAAGGCAGCGCTGGAAATGTGTTCGGGCATCAGCAAGGACAAAAAAGAATACTACCAGGCCGTGGGCGCTGGTCATTACGGTATCTTCTCGGGTAGTCGTTGGCGCAATATTGTTTATCCAGAGATTCGTCGTTTCATCCTGGATAATCACGACAATACGATTGTTTCCAAGGAACACAGTCTGGTGTCAGTCGATTGATTGGCGTTGTTCCCGACCTTGTTTTACCCAATAAAAAAGCCGGAAATTTCCGGCTTTTTTATTGGCCATGCATCAGCACGCCATGGCTAGTGATCGGCTTGGTCAATGGCAAAGCGGATCACTAGCGGATCAAATTTTGTCCGATGAATCCCAGCAATGCAAGTTTAAGCGTCCAGTCCAGCGCATGATCGGTATCCTGAAATTCCAGGCCGTAGGTTTGCATCTTGCTGCGCGTCGTACCATTGCTTCGAATGACAACCGGCATGGTCAACATGAAACTTTCACTATCAATCTGGGTTCGGAAAGAAAGTTGAAAACGCTCATCCTTTTCACCCAGCATGTATTCGCTTTCTACCCCACAACCCTGTTCTGAAAGATTGGTAATGACCAATTTGATATTACGGCCATCTTCAAATTGCGCCACTGCAGGAAGTTTTGTCTTGACGCGAATTGACTTGCGATAGACCGCTTGACGTGCATCGATTGGATAACGCACAAACAACATGGCAGCAGGAATCACCATGCTGTGCAAAATCACGCTGTCAAATGTAAACATCGACTTTTGCGTGTAGATGATGACATTGACTTCCAGACCATGATACTGATTCCAGGAGCGACGTCCTTCCAGCACCGGTGGCTTAAGCATAATGGTTTCCAATCGCACACAGCCCAGATAATCCACCTTGATTTTACGCGGCTCCACATCACCCGGCAGACTGAACGTCAGCAGCACGGTCTCTACATTATCCTTGACATCACTTAAGGTATCCGTAATGGTGTCGCCAGTGCGCAATAAACCTTTGACATGCATTTCATCAGCAGCGCATGCCAGTTTTTCCAGACCTTTGGCTTCCCGGAGTGGACGCAGCGAAACAATCTTTTTAAGGGCATCTTCGGAGTCGATGACAAAACCTGCGGGTGCAAACATGTGACCAGTCTTTGAATACAAAGACCAGGGCACCGGCACACCGGGTTTCAACTCACCTGTTTTAACTGGAACCAAAACGAGGTCCATTCCATCCCCTTCAATTAATGAGACAACCTGTCAATCAAGTAGCCATACATTTGCTATCTCTATCGTCATAAAACTCGAAAAGCTAAATGGCGGATTCATAAAAACTGCTTGGGTAAAGATTTAAATCACACCCTCAAGCAATTTTGTGCAACACACCAATACACCGATTGGAAAGGATTATGTCATCGAGAATGGAAAATAACGCGATAATAAGCGGCATGAATACCCCCGATTTTGATGCACTGACACCCGCCCAGACTGCACTGGCCGAGCAGTTGTTGGATGCCCTGCCCCAAACTCAATGTACCAAGTGTGGCTACCAGGGTTGCCGCCCCTACGCCCAGGCCATGGCCAGTGATGCCGCGCCGCATAACCAGTGCCCGCCAGGTGGCGCGCAAGGTATTGCGCGCTTGGCCACCATTCTCAAGCGTCCGGCAATACCGCTCAATCCAGATAATGGTCTGGAAAAACCGCGTGCGCTCGCCATCATTGATGAAACCCGTTGCATTGGCTGTACCCTGTGTATTCAGGCTTGCCCAGTGGATGCGATCATGGGTGCCCCCAAGCAAATGCATTTCATCATTCCCGAACTCTGTACCGGTTGTGATCTGTGTGTGACACCCTGCCCGGTCGACTGTATTGATATGCAGCCAGCCACCAGCCGTACCGGTTGGGATGCCTGGAGTCAGCAACAGGCCGATGCTGCCCGTGCTCGTTACGAGCAGCATCAGGCACGCCAGCAACGTGACAAGGCCGATAATGATGTTCGCCTGGCAGCCAAAGCGGCACAAAAACTGGCTGATCTGAACCAGCAGGCACCCTTGTCAGAAGCCGAATTACGCAAGAAAGCGATCATCGAAGCCGCCATTGAGCGGGCACGGCAGAAAAAGGCCGAATTGGCCGCACAAGGTGTCATCCCCAAAAATATCGACTCGGATCAATCCAGCCAATGAAGCATCAGACTATCTTAAAATACGCCAGAAAATCTTAAAAAACCGGATACTAACCCAGGGTATCATTTAATATTTACCGCTGTAGTGCATATTAATTGGCTCAAATAAAATACACCCACTCATTATGAATGCCGCTCGACGCCTCGCCATGCTGCAACGCTGGCAACAAGCCAATCCCGATCCACAGACCGAGCTGGAATACACCACCCCTTTTGAATTGCTGATTGCGGTCATGTTGTCGGCCCAGGCCACGGATGTGTCGGTCAATAAAGCCACACGACGCTTGTTTCCGGTTGCCAATACACCACAGGCTTTACTGGATTTGGGCGAGGAAGGCCTGATTGGCTATATCAAGACCATCGGCCTGTTTCGCGCCAAAGCCAAGCATGTCATTCAGACCTGTCGCAAACTGCTCGATCTGCACCAGGGTGCCGTGCCACAAACCCGCCCCGAGCTGCAAGCCCTGCCCGGCGTCGGCCGGAAGACCGCCAATGTGGTACTCAACACAGCGTTTGGTCAACCCACGATTGCCGTGGACACGCATATTTTTCGGGTTGCCAACCGTACCGGCTTTGCGCCCGGCAAAAATGTCGATGAAGTCGAGCAAGGACTCATCAAGCATGTGCCTGACGCCTTTAAAGAAGATGTCCATCATTGGTTCATTCTGCATGGCCGCTATGTGTGCAAGGCTCGCGCCCCCGAATGCGAGCGTTGCATCGTGGCCGATCTGTGCGACTATCCTGCCAAGCCCCAACCTCAATAGCATCGCTCCTCTCATCTCGATCACTTTTATTCGTTAGCAAACCACATGGCCATCCATACCCATACTCACACCGAGCAGCACTATGAAACCAGCGAACGGGTCCGCGATATTGTGATCGGCATGGCCGACGGCCTGACCGTTCCCTTTGCGCTGGCTGCCGGGGTTAGTGGTGCCAGTGCTGGCGCCGATTTGGTGATCACTGCGGGTCTGGCCGAAATTGCCGCCGGCTCGATTGCCATGGGTTTGGGTGGTTATCTCGCCGCGCGCACCGATCGCCAGCACTATCAGGCCGAGCAGGCTCGCGAAGAATATGAAATCATTCATAAAACCACCCATGAACGCGGTGAAATCATCGACATCATGGCGCAATACGGCGTCTCCAAAGAAGCCTGCAAACCACTGGTTGCGGCACTGGAAAAAAATCCAACGGCCTGGCGTGATTTCATGATGCGTTTTGAACTTGGTCTGGAAGAACCCAATCCCACCCAGGCACGCAACAGTGCCTTGACGATTGGTCTGTCGTATATTTTGGGCGGCATGATTCCACTCTTGCCCTATATGCTCATACCCAATATGCAAGAGGCCCTGATCGTCTCGGCGATTGCCACTTTGTGCGCCCTGTTTTGTTTTGGCTTTGCCAAAGGCCGCTTTACCGGTACACCCGCTTTAGCCTCTGCGCTGCAAACCCTGTTCATTGGCGGACTGGCCGCCAGCGTGGCATTTGGCATTGCACGCTGGATTGGCTGAGCTCACCAGCAGCATGGTTACTTTATTCAAATTTTCAATTTATCTCAGGAGCCAAGATGACCCAATCCGCTGGAGAAAAAATCCGCCGCCAGGTAATGGGCGATGCCTTTGTGGACCGTGCATTGTCCCAAGCCAACTATATGACCGAGCCAGTCCAGGAATTTATCAATGAGCATGCCTGGGGTGCAGTCTGGACTCGCCCTGGTTTGGAATTGAAAACCCGTAGCCTGATCACCCTGGCTGCCTTGACTGCGCTCAAAGCCCCGCAGGAATTAAAAGGCCATGTACGCGGCGCACTCAATAATGGCTGCACCCCCGAAGAAATCCGTGAAACCTTATTGCATATGGCCGTTTACTGTGGCGCCCCGGCAGCGCAAGAAGCGTTTCGCGCAGCCCGTGAAGTGCTTGATGAAATTCTGCCTCAGGGTAAATAAACGCTAGGCAAATAAATCTTGCCAGACGTGATTGAGCCGATCTCAGCAGAACAATCGATTGTTTTTTGTCATTGTCCTGCTGATCACTGACTCAATCAATTCCCTACTTGCCAACGGGATTTAGCGAATACCACACCACTTACTTGCCGATTTGCTATCTTCAGCATTCCCCTCAGCACACCCAATTGATTGACCTGCCATGTTTAATCCCAGCCAAACCGAAGTGCGCGAGTTTTTTTGCTCCACCTGGCGCAAGTACCAGGACAAGCTGCCTCTCACGCCCATGGAAACCATTGCCGGACAATGGATTGCCGAACATCCCGAGTATCATGCCGAACTCGCCTCACCCGATGCAATCCATGCGGACTATTCGGTCGAGGCAGGCAAGAGCAATCCCTTTTTGCATTTGTCCATGCATCTGGCGATTGCCGAGCAACTCTCCATCAATCAACCACCCGGCATCGTGACGGCTTACCAGACCCTGCGTGACCGCCTCGGTGAAGATCATGCCGCACATCATCATGTGATGGAATGTCTGGGACAGATTTTGTGGGAATCGCAGCGCAACAACCTGCCGCCCGATTCTGATAAATATCTGGATATGATTCGCCGCCAGCTTTAGCGCCTGACCCCGTTGGCACAGCCACCACTAACACCAACTAACACTAGGCAGCGTAAGAATCAATCAGCAGGGATAAGAGAAGATGAGCAGCTGACCAAGCGTGTCATGCAACACACGTCAGCCAACTGCTGCATCACCAACAACAAGGCTGGTGATTAAAGTCATGACCGTTGTCATGACTTTAGCAAATCTACAGCAATCACTTCTTGAGTACCAGTGTACCTGGCAGGCTGTGGATATAAGCCGCGATATCGAGCAGTTCATCTTTGGAAAAAGACTTGATCATGCCACCCATGATCGCATTGCCACGACCAACCTGTGGGTTGGTATCACCAACCTGATAAGCCTTCATGGCGTAGTACAAATAATCTTGATGCTGGCCCGCCAGCTTAGGATAACTGGCATCAATTGGCTTGTTCAGGCCTTCACCATGACAAGTCACGCAATTGCCTTTCTTGACCAGTTCTTCACCTTTTTGAATATTGCCGCTGGCAAATGCTGTGGAGCTCGCCAGGAGCGCAATCATCATGAATCGTTTTTTCATTGTCATCCCCCTTATTGAGCTTGTTGTGCGTAATAGGCTGCTACGTCAGCGATGTCCTGTTCAGACAGGCTGCCAGCAATACTGCGCATGGTGGGATGTTTACGTTCACCTTTGGCGTAGGCCTTGAGTGCATTGGCAAGATATTTTTCGGACTGACCACCCAGCATAGGGACCGAATAAATTTCTGGCACAGAAGAACGATAACCAGGAATACCATGACAACCGATACACATGGCCACCTTGTTTTTTGCTGCAACTGCATCGCCTTTGATATCTTCAGCCATCACAGAACCAGACGCAGCGATCAGGCTACCTAACACAACTGCCAGTACACTTTTTGATATTTTCATAGTTTCTACTCACGTTGATCATCAATCACCACTCTGTCAGGCCGTCTCCAGGCTGACAATCCTCTGATTCTAACCGAACCACCGGTTTTCTTGACATGGATCAAAACCCTTAATTTTGCACTTTTGTTGCAGCCCAGCAAACTTGATCCAGCTCTTTTATACTAGACCGACTCATTCAGCCATATTAATCAGCCGGTATTTATCATGTCCCGATTTGAAGGTTCTGCCCAATACGTTGCCACCGACGACCTGAAACTGGCCGTCAATGCGGCCATCACACTGCAACGCCCGCTGTTAATCAAGGGAGAACCGGGCACCGGCAAAACCATGCTGGCCGAAGAAGTGGCCGCTGCACTGGGCATGCCGCTGGCGCAATGGCATATCAAGTCCACCACCAAAGCCCAGCAAGGTTTGTATGAATACGATGCCGTATCACGCCTGCGCGACTCGCAACTTGGTGACGAACGCGTCAAACAGATTGACAACTACATCGTCAAGGGCGTGCTCTGGCAGGCTTTTGAAGCCCAGCAACAACAGGTTTTGCTGATTGATGAAATCGACAAGGCCGATATTGAGTTTCCCAATGATCTGCTGCGCGAACTGGATCGCATGGAGTTTTACGTCTATGAGACCCGCCAGTTGATCCGCGCCCAACATCGGCCCTTGGTGATCATCACCTCCAATAACGAAAAAGAATTGCCGGATGCTTTTTTGCGCCGCTGCTTTTTTCATTACATCCAGTTTCCCAAGCCAGAAACCATGCAAGCCATCGTCGCCGTGCACTTCCCTAATCTCAGGCACGAACTGCTGACGGCCGCCCTGCAATCGTTTTACGCAATCCGCGACTTGCCGGGCCTGAAGAAAAAACCGTCCACGTCCGAACTGCTCGACTGGCTCAAACTGCTGCTGGCGGAAGAGATTGATCCAGCCAGCCTGCAAAGTGACACCAGCCAGTCCGGTAAACCCGTCAGCATCCCACCACTGCACGGTGCACTGCTCAAAAACGAGCAGGACTTGCAGCTCTTTGAACGGCTGATCACGATGAATCGTGGTTTTCGCTAAGCTGCCATGCGCCCTGATTCAAGCCCTTCTTTGCACTCATCTTTGTGCCATGATGTTGTGAACCTCTAGCAGCAGCCAATCTCATGCTCATCGATTTTTTTTACCACCTGCGCAACGCCCGCCTGCCGGTTTCCATCAAGGAATTTCTGACCCTGCTGGAAGGCCTGCAAAAGCAGGTGGTAGCGCCGTCAATTGATGAGTTTTACTACTGGGCGCGGATGACCCTGGTCAAGGACGAGCGACTGTTTGACCGCTTTGACAAAGCCTTTGGCAGCTACTTTCATGGCATTGAAAGCCTGCCCGAACTGGCCGGTGAGATTCCCGCCGACTGGCTGGAAAAAGTGCTGGAGCGCCATCTGACGCCCGAGGAAAAAGCCCAGATCAAAAAACTGGGTGGTCTGGAAGCGCTGCTCAAGCGCTTTGAAGAACTGCTCCAGGAACAAAAGAAAAAACACGAAGGTGGCAATAAATGGATCGGCACCGGTGGTACCTCGCCATTTGGACATGGTGGCTATCATCCCGAAGGCATTCGGATCGGTGGCGAATCGGCCGGCAATCGCACCGCCATCAAGGTGTGGGAACAACGCCAGTTTCGTGATTATGACGATCAGCTCGAAATCGGCACCCGCAATATCAAGGTGGCGCTGCGTCGTTTGCGTCAGTTTGCGCGGGAAGGTGCCGCCGCAGAGCTGGATCTGGCTGACACGATTCGCGCCACCGCCAGCAACGCCGGTTATCTGGACATCAAATTGGTGCCCGAGCGCCATAACCACGTCAAAGTGTTGATGCTCATGGATGTTGGCGGCTCGATGGACGACCATGTGCGGCGCTGTGAAGAATTGTTTTCAGCGGCCAAGAGTGAATTCAAGCACCTGGAGTTTTATTACTTTCATAACTGCATTTACGACTATGTCTGGAAACACAATCGGCGCCGCCATGATGAACGCTTTGCCACCTGGGACATTTTGCGCAAATATTCAGCCGACTATAAGCTGATCATCGTCGGTGATGCCACCATGAGCCCGTATGAAATCGTGCAGGCGCATGGCTCGGTGGAATACAACAACGACGAGCCAGGTGCCGTCTGGCTGCAACGGCTGCTGGATACCTGGCCACACCATGCCTGGCTCAACCCCGAGCCACAGGCAATCTGGTCATACCGGCAATCGGTGGGCATGATCCACAATTTGATGGGCGGCAAAATGTATCCCATGACGCTGGACGGACTCGCCCAAATGGCGCGGCAATTGAGCAAATAAGTAAACAAATAAGTACCGCAACTCAGTGCAGCCAATCCTTGTGCAGATTCGTTGAGCCAATAATCTGCGCCTTGCTGATCCCCGAAAGCTCTACAATAGCAGCATGAATCTGCATATTCTGCTCGCTGGCACTCTCTTTCCTGCTGACCTGCCCATCGCCTTTGTGAACGATCTGCTGCGCTCGGCACGTTTGCCCGTGTTGCAAACGTTAGTGGCGCGTGCCACTGTCACCACGCAGTCGTTTGACGAAACACAGATTGAACGACAGATGCCCTATGAAGTACGTCTGCTTGAACATCACCTGGGACAGCAAGGCACGCAGTCCAGTCCCATTGCTGCCCTCACCGCCTTGGCCCGACTTGATGGGATTGAACTCGCCGCTGATCAGTCCTGGGCTTTGCTGACACCCGTGCATTTTGCAATTGGCCAGGATGGCATTCAACTCGCCAGCGAGCTGCCCGCCCTGGAACCCGAGAGCGCCCAGGCCCTGCTGGAAAGCATTCGACCAGCCTTGCAAGCAGCTGGGTTGACGGTATTATTGGGCGCTCCACAACGTTGGTATGTGAGTGGCGAGTGGCTGGCTGATCTGCAAACCAGCAGCCTGATGCGCGCTGCCGGTCAACTGGTGGCCGAGCATTTACCACGCGCTGCCAGCGCCGCAGTGAATTCTGCTAATTCTGCCATGGTGCGTTTGCCGCAAGATGAACCGGCACGGCGCTGGCGACACTTGCAAAACGAAATCCAGATGCTGTGGCATGACCATCCGGTGAATCAAAATCGGCAACAGAAAGGTATACTCCCAGTCAATTCGATATGGATATCATCGCTCAAGTGCGTCAATATTGGCTCTCAAAAAATACCCTATCATAGTATTAATCATGTATCAAATAAGACATCGATCGATACCGCCATTTTGAGCAATACCTTTGGCCAGCAACTGGCCGCCGCGCAGGGTCAGCCCATGGGCATGGGGCCCCTTCACTTTAATGATTGGCTGCACCAGCAAGCCGGCCTTTGGGCGGAGCGCCAAAATGGTCAACTGGCCATCCAGTCAGCCGCAGCATCAAACAACAGCCATCTCAACCAGCTGATTGGCCTGGCCGCCTTGCACCGCCCCATGCTGGAAGAAGATTGGGGCAGCTGGATTGCAGGTCTGGAGCAGCTTGAACAAAACTGGCTCGCGCCAGCCCAGGCGGCACTCATGGGGCAACGCCTGGACCATCCGCTGCGCCAGATCACCCTCACCTTGTGTGGCCCGCAGCAGACCCGCCAGATCGTCTGCCGCAAAAATGATCGACTGCGCTTTTGGCGCCACAACAACCTCAGCCACCTGTTTCAGGAAATTAAACCAACCAGTAGTCAGCATGTTTAATCGCAGGCTTTGACTGCCTCATCACCCTATATTGCAACGCCGCCATCGGCAACACCACATATGAAGCATTCATGAGCAATCCTGATCATTCACACACGCTACTCATTCAGCGCCAACCGGCTCCCAAAGTGGTGGAGCAACTCATGCGCGATGGTCTGCATCCTTTGCTGGCGCGCATCGTCGCGGCACGTGGCGTACAACGCGCCAGTGAACTGACCGATACCCTGGAACATTTGATCCCGCCCAGCCAGCTCACCAATGCCGATATCGCCGCCCGTTTTTTAGCCGATGCGATTGCCGCAGGCAAGCAACTGCTGATCATCGCCGATTACGATTGCGACGGTGCCACCGCCTGTGCGGTGGGTTTGCGCGGCCTGAAAGCACTGGGTGCCAACGTCAATTTTCTGGTGCCCAACCGTTTTGAATATGGCTATGGTCTCACGCCTGAAATTGTCACGCTGGCCGCGGCCCAGCAACCACGTCCTGACATTTTGGTCACAGTTGATAACGGCATTGCCAGTGTGGCTGGTGTAGCTGCCGCCAATGAACTGGGTTTGCAGGTGCTGGTAACTGACCATCATTTACCCGGCGACACCCTGCCCGCCGCCGCGGTCATCGTCAATCCCAATCAGCCCGGTTGCCAGTTTCCAAGCAAGGCTTTGGCGGGAGTGGGTGTGATGTTTTATGTGCTGCTGGCGCTGCGCAGTGAACTGCGTGAACGTGGTGTGTTTACCGCGCAAAACCAGCCACGGCTGGACAGTCTGCTTGATCTGGTGGCGCTCGGCACGGTCGCCGATGTGGTCAAGCTCGACGCCAATAATCGGCTGCTGGTGGCGCAAGGCTTAAAACGCATGCGCGCGGGGCGCATGCAAGCGGGTGTGGCCGCCTTGTTTCGTGCTGCTGCGCGTGATGCCAGTCGGGCCAGCTCATTTGACCTGGGTTTTGGCCTGGGGCCAAGACTCAATGCGGCTGGTCGACTGGCCGATATGGCCCTGGGCATTGAATGCCTGACCACCGATGAGCCGGGCCGCGCCTGGGAAATTGCGGCCGAACTCGACCGCATGAACCGTGAACGGCGTGATATTGAAGCCGGCATGCAGGCCGAGGCCTTGGCTCAGTTTGATCTGCAACCACTGGCCGAACAGCATACCCTGACGGTCTACAACCCCACCTGGCATCAGGGCGTGATTGGCATTGTGGCATCACGGCTGAAAGAAAAATTTCATCGCCCCACCATCACTTTTGCACCAGGGGCTGAAACCGAATATGGTCAGGAAATCAAAGGGTCGGGACGCTCGATCAGTGGATTTCATCTGCGCGATGCGCTGGATCTGGTATCCAAACGGCAGCCCGATTTAATCCTCAAATTTGGTGGTCATGCCATGGCCGCCGGTTTATCGTTGCGCGCTGACGATTTTGAACGTTTTCAAACTGCATTTGAAACAGTGGCGCAAGAACTGCTTGATGCCACCGCACTGCAACGCCGGGTGGAAACCGATGGCTCCATCGAGCCCGCCTACCTCAAACCCGAGCTGGTGGAATTGCTGGATGAGCAGGTCTGGGGACAAGGTTTTGCTGCGCCGACCTTCAGCGATGCATTCATCGTCCTCAATCAGCGCATTCTCAAGGACAAACACCTCAAAGTGACACTGGTGCGTGCCAATGCGCCACCAACCCAGCTCACGGCCATCTGCTTCAACCGCGCCGAATTTTTACCCGAGCATTGCACCCTGGCTTATCGGGTGGTCAACAACAGCTTTAATGGTGTAACCAAGGTGGAGTTGATGATTGAGCATGTATTTGATTGAGCATTTGATTGAACAAATGTCTGATGGATCGCTGGCATGACATATGACATATGTCGGTCAGGCTGACCAGCATTGGCAACGGCCTCTTTTCTGACCAGGTATTTCATATTCAAACACACCTTGATCAACTCGCCATCGTGGTACGGTTCCGGCCACCTCTTTTGGATTGATAGAGTGCCGCGTCAGCGCGTCCCAGCAGATCTGAAATTGATTCATCAGGCCGATAACAGGCAATCCCGGCTGAAATCGTAATACTGTCAATCATCTCATTGGATGTCACCTTGCGAATTCGGCTTTTGGCAATACCAAGCCGCAGTCGTTCCACAATCGCAAAACAGTCAGGCGCACTGGTTTGCGGTAACACAATGGCAAACTCCTCGCCACCATACCGTGCCACGGTGGTGCTGCCTCTGACCGCCGCCTTCAGCATTTGGGCTACCGCACGCAATACCTTGTCACCCATCAAATGACCATAACTGTCATTGATGCGCTTGAAGTGATCAATATCGATCATGACCAGACAAAATGGCGGTGAGTCCAGTTCCCAAAGCGACAATAAAGCATCCAGACTTTGATCGAGTCCCTTGCGATTGACCAGCCCCGTCAAGGCATCGGTCAAGGCTTCACTGCGAGCACGAGATAATTCACGTTTCAACTCATCAATGGCATTGGCACTGCTGTCCAGCGTATTTTGCAATGTCGCAAGCGTCTTTTGCATGGTCTGGGTATCGCGCAGTAAAACAGTGACACCAGCCTGCAGCCTGTCTGGCACAGACTGGTCCTGTGTCTCAGTCTGCCACTGCATCAAGGCGCTTTCGTAAGTCTTGGATTCAAATCGGGCAATGTCGGTGGTCGTGGTCATATCAGACAGAATTTGTTGAAACTGTTCTGCCGCATGAGCGGCCAAAGCCTCATCCACCTCAGCGATATATTTTTGATACAAGGTACGAACTGTCTGCTCTGATAAACGGGTTTCTGTCTTGCAGGCACCATCAATTGCCTGCTGGAGTGGCACATTGAGTGCCGCCAGACATTCGTACCAGACACTGTAGCTGATTGGATGAAACGCCGCATCATGCTGAGCCATGGAAGTAATGATCATACGTAACAATTCCGCACTTTGCTCAATCGTTTCCTGATACTTCATGGTCATCCTGTTTGGTAAATAAACGTGCATTTGCACGATATGATTTTCAGTTTGTCACAACTTCAATCAGTCTATGGCATATTAAAACATATCCCATTTTGGGTTTTACAAACGACATCCCTAGACTGCCCGGATGTCCAGAAAATCGCCTGCAGCCCTGCACCGTCACGAGTACGCCATTTTTCGCGACATGCTGGTGACCGCGCGCAAGGCACAGGGCCTGATGCAAGCCGAGGTTGCCCTGCAGCTGGGCAAACCTCAATCATTCGTCTCCAAATATGAAACCGCAGAACGGCGCCTCGACTTTACCGAGTTTGTTGATATTGCAATGATCCTCAAAATTGATCCAATTGAATTTTTGATTGAATACCAGACACGCATCAACCAAACTTCGACATACCACAATCGTTGATGCCATCATCGTCAACTGGCAAGCAATTGCGCCGACTTGCCACCTTGATTACCACCACATGCCAATTCTTGTACTCAAATCAGTTGGATGCAAGTGTTAATCGTCAGTCTGACTCTATGAACATCTATCGGTAAAACATCACAATAGCTAACTCAGGTTTCAATTTGCCATGCCGATAACACTCTTGCCGATCAACCCTTTTGCACATTGCCAATGCAACCCCAAGAAGAACGCCGCCACCCGCGAGTCATGGTCAACTGGCCCATTGGGATTCAGTTGCCCGACAAATCCATCATCCGTGGACGCGTGATCAATATTTCAATCGGAGGCATGGGACTGATGATGGATCGGCCTTTGCAATTGGGTATGCAATTCAAGGTGGCGGTCGACATGAGCGAACCTGGCAATCAGGCAATTCGTAGTCGCGTCGTATTTAACTGCCGCTCGGTGCATAGTGTGCTGGCCAAAGAAGGCTTTCGGGTTGGTCTTGAATATGTCGGCGAAATCCCGCGAGCCATTCTGGACAAATGGAAGCATGAACTCACTCTACCAGGCCAGCCCGTAGAGTAAGCGTCCAACCCTGTACCCGATCCAGCCATGCGCCAAGGCTGAAAATTGTGGGCTGAAAATCCGTCCGGCCAGTATAATGTCCTGTTTTTCTCCCGCCTAAAAGTCAATCATGGAAGCAGAAGTCATCAACCAACTGGCCGCCAACCTGTCCGACCTGGACAACCGTGCGCAAGAACTTCGGAGGTATCTTTGACTTTGATGTCAAAGTAGCCCGCTTAAGCGTCGTCGACAAACAGCTCGAAGATCCCAAAGTCTGGGACGACGCCAAACACGCCCAGGAACTGGGCAAAGAAAAAAAATCCCTCGAAGGTGTGGTGATCACGCTCGAAACCCTCTGCAATGGTCTGCGCGATTCGCAGGAACTGTTTGAGATGGCGCGCGGTGATAACGACGAAGACACCCTGCAAGCAATCGCTGCCGATACCGAACAGCTTGGCAAAACGGTGGCTGACCTGGAGTTTCGCCGCATGTTTGACAACCCGGCAGATCCACTCAACTGCTTTCTGGATATTCAGGCCGGCGCCGGTGGTACCGAAGCCCAGGACTGGGCGTCCATGCTCTTGCGCATGTATTTGCGCTACGCTGAACGCAAAGACTTCAAGGCTGAGCTGCTCGAAGAGTCCGAAGGTGAAGTGGCTGGCCTGAAGAGTGCCACCATCAAGATCAGTGGCGAATACGCTTATGGCATGCTGCGCACCGAAACTGGTGTACATCGTCTGGTGCGCAAGTCACCGTTTGACTCGTCAGGTGGCCGCCACACTTCGTTTGCCAGCGTGTTTGTCTATCCGGAAGTCGATGACTCGATTGAGATCGACATCAACCCGACCGATGTGCGCACCGATACCTACCGTGCCTCTGGCGCGGGTGGTCAGCACATTAACAAGACCGATTCGGCGGTGCGCTTGACGCACATGCCATCGGGCATTGTGGTGCAGTGTCAGAACGACCGATCACAACACCGCAACCGTGCCGAAGCCTGGGCGATGTTGCGTTCCCGTCTGTTTGAATTTGAAATGCGCAAACGCCGTGCCGAGCAGGACAAGCTGGAAGCCTCCAAAACCGATGTGGGTTGGGGTCACCAGATTCGTTCCTATGTGCTCGACCAGTCACGCATCAAGGATTTACGGACCAATGTTGAAATTTCCAATACCGGCAAAGTATTGGATGGCGACCTTGATCCCTTTATTGAAGCCAGTCTCAAGCAAGGTGTGTAATCCTGTCGGCCTGCTTTGCCACGCTATGCCACGTTTTGGTAGCAGGCTGTTTGCAAACTGCATAATCACGGTTGCGCTTTCGTCGTCACTTCATTGATATTGAATTTCTGAAGTCCGCATAAAGTACACACCATAACGATACGATTTGATCATGACCGATAACAGTAAAAAATCCATCGCCAATCAGCCAGTGCCACCCGTGCCTGCTGCGCCAATTGATGAAAATCAGATTTTGGCCGAACGCCGCGCCAAGCTGGCCACGCTGCGCGAACAAGGCATTGCCTACCCCAACGATTTTGTGCCACAGCACAAGGCCGCTGATCTGCAGACCCGCTACAGCGCGTTCAGCAAAGAAGAACTGGAGCCAATGAATGTACATGTGGTGGTGTCCGGCCGCATGATGTTAAAGCGCCTGATGGGTAAAGCCGCCTTTGCCACGATTCAGGATGCCAGTGAGCGGATTCAGCTTTATATCAGCAAGGACATCACTGGCGAAGCCGCGCTGGAAGCCTTCAAACATTATGATTTAGGCGATATCCTGGGTGCTGAAGGCAAGCTCTTTAAAACCCGCACCGGTGAGCTGACTGTGGAAGTGACGGCCTTGCGCATGATCACCAAATCGTTACGTCCCCTGCCCGACAAGTTTCATGGTCTGGCCGATCAGGAGATCAAATATCGGCAGCGTTATGTCGATCTGATTGTCACCAAGGAAACCCGCAATACCTTTATTGCGCGCACCAAGGCGATCAGCTCGATTCGCAAACACATGGCTGATGCTGGTTTTATGGAAGTCGAAACACCCATGCTGCACGCCATCCCTGGCGGTGCTGCGGCCAAACCGTTCATTACGCACCATAACGCGCTCGACATGCAGATGTACCTGCGTATTGCGCCGGAACTGTATCTCAAGCGTCTGGTGGTCGGCGGCTTTGAACGGGTGTTTGAGATTAACCGCAACTTCCGCAACGAAGGGGTTTCACCGCGACACAATCCCGAGTTCACCATGATGGAATTTTATGCGGCCTATACCGATTACAAATGGCTGATGACATTTACCGAAGAGCTGATCCGCGCTGCCGCCATTGATGCACTGGGCACTGCCAGCATTACTTATCAGGGCCGTGAACTGGATCTCTCCAAACCCTTCCAGCGTTTGACGATTACCGGCGCCATTAACCAATACGCGCCGCATTACAGCGCCGAGCAACTGACGGATGCTGGCTTTTTGCGCACCGAGCTGAAAAAATTTGGTGTTGAACCAATCAGCACCGCTGGCCTTGGCTCACTACAACTGGCACTGTTTGAAGAAACCGCCGAAGCACAATTATGGGAACCCACTTACATCATTGACTACCCAGCCGAAGTCAGCCCGCTGGCGCGCGCATCCGACACCATCCCCGGCCTGACCGAGCGCTTTGAACTGTTTATGGTGGGCCGTGAAATCGCCAACGGTTTTTCCGAACTCAATGACCCGGAAGACCAGGCCAACCGCTTCAAGCAACAGGTTGAGGCCAAGGAAGCTGGTGACGACGAAGCCATGTATTACGACGCCGACTACATCCGTGCCCTGGAATACGGTATGCCACCCGCTGGTGGTTGCGGCATCGGCATTGATCGCCTGATCATGCTGCTGACCGACTCCCCCAATATTCGTGACGTCATCCTGTTCCCGCATCTGCGTCGCGAAGATTGAGATCAGCCATCTTGCAGGTACAAAAAAGGCCACGATCGTGGCCTTTTTTACGTTATGAAGAAGCTGACCACCGCACTGCGAAACGTGTCGGAATCATGCAAAAATACCGATACTGATCGGTAGTAAATATATAAATAGGCTTCTATAGTGGATATATAAAGGGACTATTTTTTTACTACCAAGGAGTATGAAAATTAGGCAGTTCACTTCAATCAATATCTTCATCATGACCAAACCACCATCAAACTGAGAATCAGTGTGACGGTTTGAAATGAATGTGCGGCACAGCAGTTGCCGAATCCACCTTGGACTGATGACCATGATGGTGATGATGTGGCTGATGCTGCTCTACTGTGATCAGGTTCAACTTGCCATGATACACACCGCGTTCAGCACAGACGGCATTGGCAAAGTGCTGCACGGCCACACTATCACCGCGCAAGATCACAGTCTCCAGACAATGATCGTGATCCAGATGCGCGTGCATGGTAGAAATTGTCAGATCATGGTGATCATGCTGCAACAGCGTCAGTCGCTCGGCCAGATCTCGCTCATGGTGATTGAACACATAGGACAGACACGCAACACAATGAAAACTTGCTTCCTGTACTTGACGAGTACGTTCCAGTTCAGCCCGTAACAGATCACGGACCGCCTCGGAACGGTTGGCGTAAGCACGTTGTGCAATCCAGGCATCAAATTCTTGTGCCAGTTTATCTTCAAGAGAAATAGTAAATCGTTCCACGATGAGGCTCCAGTATCATATGGAAGATCACTGCCCTGACTGACGAAGCTGGCCAGATAGCATAAATCAATGCAATCTCTGTTGGCGGACTCCAATGAATAACCGTTAGAAGCAGTGACCCAAAAACCATATGGTACAGGAGAGTTACAGCATGAGCAGCGCTGAGCAATTGGATTCGTCAATACTTAATCATGCGTATGGCTATGGCTATCATGAATGCTCTTATGGGTGTGGTAATGGCGATGCATCAATCCAGCCTTTTGCAGCAAACTCATATCATTAAGTGCCGTTTGCACAGCACCATCGTATAACAATTGCCCGCCCTCACCCATAACAAGGCAGCGATCCCCCAGTTCTGCCGCCATGGAAAGCTGATGTGTGCTGATGATCACGGTCTTGTTGCAACTGATCAAATAATCAATCAGCCATCCCGCACTGGCAGGATCAAGATGAGCGGTAGGTTCATCCAGTAACAACACCTCAGGCTCCAGAACCAAAATTGAAGCGAGTGCCACTTTTTGTTTTTGACCTCCCGACAATTGAAATGGTGCTTTATCCAGCAACGCCGACAAACCCAATAATTGCGCCCAACGTGCTACTCTGGCAGTAACATCGGACCAGCCTAGCTGGAGAGGCCCATAGGCTATTTCATCTTGCACCGTAGGATTGAACAGCATGGCTTCCGGCTGTTGGAATAACAAAACCATCTCGCGTCGAAACTGGTTGCCCCAATCACGCTCTCGCGTCTTTAAGCGAGTCACTGTCGTACCACAATAAGCATAGTGACCCGTTTGCGCAAAGATTAATCCGTTGAACAACTTGAGTAGACTAGATTTGCCACAACCGTTGGCGCCCAGCAATACCAACCTTTCACCAGCCCTAACTGACAAGGACACATTATCCAGCACAGCCAGACCATCGGGCCAAGCAAACGACACATTTGAAAGTTCAATCATTGGGCACACTTTCGGGCGAAAACATCATTTGTTTTTTATCAGTACCAGCATGGTCATTGAAGCAACCTCGTGAGCGCATTGCCATTGAACTTTCGGTTGCCATAGCCACCGACTTGTCAAGCAGATACAGTGTTTGTGCGACAGCCTCACGACGGCGATCGACCAATCGAGGCCGAACAATCTGCCGACTGATAAATGCCAATTGAAAATCGCGAATGATCCGGTTGAAAACCTGAATCTGCCCCATCGCCAGCGTCACAATAAAACCCAGTGTTGGCCAGCTGGCACAAGCCTGAATCAGATTAATACGTGCCACTAACCAGTACCCCAGATAGACCAGCAACATTACCCGCAGGTTCATCATCACAAGATACCCCCACAACGACATGTCGGACTGCCTGAGCAAAAAATAGCTGACACTAACCGTCAGATTAAACAACAATACGGCACGCAAGGTACGTAACAACAGACGCCAACGCATCATCCCACTCAATAGCAAGGCCAGTAACAGTCCGCCGCCAAGAAGTAACGGGTGATGTATGCAGCCAATCGCAATCACAGCCAGCAGATACAAAAAAAACCAGTTTGAAGCAGTCATTGCCATATTCAGACTGTGTCAGTTGTTGCCGAGTTCAAATCACGTCCCAATGCCGTGTTTTGGCAAAGCGCCATACCAGCATGGTCAACATGGCTTCGCCAATACCGACAATCAGATGCGGGATCACCACAGCTGGCAAGGTAATGCGCCAACCAAAAGGAAAGAACAATGGTGTGCCATCGGATCGGTGCGCCAGCAGAGGTTGTGCGCCCAGCACCAAAGCGACTACCAGTGCCGCAGCCACCACTGAAACCCAAGCAGCAACAAGTACCGCAAAATCCTGGTGCCAGCCAGACAAGCAACGAAATACCAGCCTAGCCATTACTGCACCAATTAGTCCCATAGCCAGCGCATTCACTGGCAAGGCCGTCATCCCACCAGCACCCAGCAGCAGGGACTGCAAGACCAGCACCAGACTATAAGCCAGAAAAGCCAGCCGCATACCAAATAGCAACGCCAGCATGGCCACGCCAACAACGTGCCCCGATGTACCACCTGGAATCGGCACCATGACTAGACTGAGTCCATATGCCAGGGCTGTCATTGTGGCCAGCCGCGGAATCACCTCATCATCCAATACTTGCCGCACACCACGTGCGGCCCATGTCCAGGCCAGCGCGGCAACACCATAGGCAGGCAAATAGGTTTGAGGAGAAAGAAAGCCATCAGGAATATGCATCGTCAGGATAACCTTGGATCAATGAGCAAATAATGGCAAAAAATATACATGCTGAATTCATGGGGATTTCTGGCCAGATCGTACATAACGCCGATAACCAAGCAACACTATTGCCAACAAGGCAATCATGGCAAAACCCGTGACCAAGCGCCAAACCCGTCCAGCTTGTCGGCTACCCACGTTGGTGTTGAAATGCATGTCGGTATTGACGTTAGCCTGTTGTCTGAAACCTGTACCAAGTTGCGTATTTGGCTGAGCATCAAAATGTAAATCAACTCCATGACCGTCTTCTGAAAATGCCCGCAAATGCCAGTGCACAACGTCATCAGGAACAAAAGCAAGTCGGCCTTTAAGATCAGTACGTCCCTTCTGCGAAGGTTGTCCAGCGCCTTCTGCATAAAGTTCGTAAATCTCATAAGAAAACGGTTCGCCATCGGCATAGGTCAAGGTAACGACAACGGCCATACTTTGTTCGATCTGATTCAGCACCTCATGACCAAAAACTGACCAGCTCCCCATCAAAAAGAACAGGAGACTGGCCAGCTGTCGGTTAATAAAACACGAAATGCTACCCAATCAATACCTCATCAACATAAACTGGATTCATCTGAAATATTGAAATATCAAGGTACCACAAAGATAAGATTGGCCGACGCAGAATAAGTATCGGCTGCTGAGTCATTGACCAAGGGATACTTATGACTGGCCGAGATCACCTGTCGCCCACTCGTGACGGGTATCTCGGCTGTTCCATTGATATCGGTTTCAATGGTTTTTTCCTTGGTGTATTCGCCATATTCGACCTTACCACCGGACAATGGCTTGCCATCCCACAAAACCTTGAGAGACAACCGTTTGCCAGCTTGCGGTTTGGTCACAGACAAAGGCACAATTTCCAGCTGCTGCCCTTGCACTTGAGTGACAGCCGCGCCCCATTCAAAGACAGTCTTTCCATATTTGACCGAATGACTGGCACTGATAGTATCGGGTACTTCAGATTTGGGCTGATTTTTATAACCCTCAGTCGTCTTGCTCCAATAACCATTATCAAAAAACACCATAGCCAATCCTGGTTTGCCCGCAATATTGAACTGTACGGCATCCCCATTGCTTGAATTGGGCTTGATCGTAACAGGAAGATTGATACCCTTGTTACTGAGGGCGGTAAGCCGTTTTATTTTGTCAGCCGAAAAAGATTCCAGCTTATCAGCATGTCCATAGACAACCACATAACTATCACCACGTGCCTCAACCCAGGCATCATGTGCACAAGCCGATGTAATCTGCAACGCCAGTGCCACGCAGAAAATTGTTCCCAAACCAATATTTAATGATGTCATGTCATTTTCCTATCTAATTAGAAGTCCAAGGAAGCGCCAATGGTGAAAGTCCTTGGTGGTGCCGGGTTGTAGGTCTGAGTGCCACTGGTTACACCCGATGAAGTGGCGTAGCGCTTATCAGCCAAGTTGGCGATTTGTACAAAATAACGCTGGCGTCGTACAGCTGAATTGGATGGCTCATAACTCATCATCAAATCCAACGTGTTATAGCCACCATAGTAGTAAGGCGCCACAGTGGCAGTAGGTTGTGTAATGGCGTAACGTCCGACCGAACGACTGACCATCGTTACAGCAACACCGGTCATGGGCTTGACTGTCGCCGTTAGTGTGGCCAGATTACGCGGCACACCAGTGACCGCTGATCCGATCAAAAATGGACTGGTAGGCAGAGTTTCAGTAACCTTGGAGCTGAAATGCGCTAGTGCTGCACTGGCCTCAAACCAGTCAACAGGATTGAAATGAATTTCCGCCTCGACACCTTCGCGACGAGTCTTGCCAATATTGCTGTAGGTCAGTGTTGCCGGACTGGTCAGCGCCACTTCGTCGCTGCTGTCAATCTTGAAATGCGCCAGATCCAAGTACCATATACTGCTAGGCGTCAGCGTCAGACCAATTTCGGTTTGCCGAAAGGTAGTGGGCTTGACTGCCAGTCCAGTCGTGAATTTAGCTGCATCACTGGGCAGTGCAAAGCCTTCGGCGACACTGGCTCTGGCTTCTAGCAGTCTGGGCACCCAGGTCGAACGCACTCCTAATTTGGGTGTGGTCACAGAAAAGGTGGGCATCTCACTACATTGGGCACTTGCACCCGTCCGCGTTTCAATACCACGCTGCTGACAACCACCCGATATCTGATCCCAACGCACACCAAGTGTTGGGCGAAACAGTGAGCCAAGCGCCCATTCCGTTTGAGCCAGAATCGAATTGGTATGGGTTGTCAGATTGCGATTTAACGTACCCACACCACCATTCACACCGCTGGTCAAAGTAGTCGCCGTGAAATTGCGATTATTCAGGGCATCCGCATACTTGAACTGCGTATCCTCGCTGTAATGCTCAACACCGAGGACCCACTTGAAAGGCTTGCTCAATAATGCCTGTTGTCCATTCAGACTGGCACCATAGCCCATGACATCCCGGACATAGTCTTCAGAACGCTGTTGCCAGGTAGTCGCATTGGTCAGCCGGGTAAAGTAGCGTGAAAAACTTTGCCGGGTAGCATACACAAAGACCAATGCTTTTAGTTCTGGAGTGATGCTATGGCTCAGGTCAGCCCGCAAAGTTGCAAAGTCCTTGTCAGTACCATCATTCTGAACATGCGGATCCTTGTCAAAAAAACCATTGCGTTGTTCGTATTGCGCTTTGGTAATGACCGATGCGGTATCGGCCTCGGCCCGATGCACGCGAGCGGAAAATGCAATCTGTGTATCAGGAGACAGATCGTAGGCAGCACGTCCTGATACGGTTACCCGCTCATTGTCAGACTGTGGCCGAAAACCATTGCTGCGATACAGTTGCACAGCACCGTTATAAATTCCCCCACCAAGCTGAGCACCTGCTGCGGCTTGCAGATCCACCGTTCCAAAACTGCCCAGACGGGCATCAAATTCACGATATTCACCCCCCTTGCGCGATTGCAAAGCCACCACACCAGCCCGATTGTAATTACCATACAACGGCGATACCGGCCCCTTGAAAATCGTCATGCCAGCCAGCTCAAGCGGGATGATGACGTTCATGTCGGCATAACCATCAGCATGACTGGACGATTCATTGAGTGGAATGCCGTCAATGACAAAACCAATATCACCACCATGCCCACCCCCCGAAAAACCGCGTAAAGTGATGGAATTGGCAACACCGCCATAGCCGAGGCCACGGACCTCCATGCCGGGTACTTCACGAAACAACTGTTCTGGCTGGGACACCTGCCGTTCCCGAAAATCTTCCTGCACAAATTTTTTACTGGTAAAGGGTTGATTACGGCTTTCGGTCAGTGATTGTCCTTTGACGACCACTTCACTCAGCGTCTCCTGATCGGCCGCCCATACACTGCTCGTCTGCAAAGTCAGTGCTGTCGTGAGAATTGATAATGAAAAAGGTGTGATACGCACTACTTGTCTCCCATTTTTAGTTGTATGAAATAATTTTATTTCTTCACACAACTATCATGCCAAGACCGAACCGACTATCCACATGCCGCATATTTACAAGCGTTAGGTCATACAAGAGCCTATCAAATGGTTAGTTGTCTTTCATTGTGAGTGATCATCAAGTGTGCTATTTACAACCACATTGCATACTCACCTTGCGTTGTTTGAATAATCCGATAAATTCACCAGACTTGCCAAGCGAAGCATTTTTAAAGGTCGATCGATTTTCATCTGATGACCTGACTCACTGTCATTCATTCGCTGCAAATCACCGAATGAATGAACGATCAACCACTATATTGCCAAGTTTAAAAATTCAATAAAACCGGTGTCTGAGCCTATTTAATGATCAAACCCGTAAAGGCTGAGAGTGCCGAGTTAATCCGGGAATGCCTCCAATCTAGTCAACGCCACTGCAAAAATAACATTTGGATCCAGCGTGACACCACCTTTGTCTAGCTGACTATGCCTGTCAATGCCCTTATCAGATTCAAGTCACAGATATTGCATACGAAAATCAGCGACAACTGTTCAAATCAGCGCGACAGTTGTCTCAAAAATAACGATCGAAGCAACGCCCATATTTACCTTTAACCGCCCAAAACCACGATTCCAGAGTGTTTCGAGCAATGTAAGATATTTTATAAAAACAGGTGCGTATTTTGCGTTATATGAAAATATGGAACATAACATTCCTGATCACAGGTATCTATCATTCCGGTTCCTTTCAAAATACAACCCATAGGAGATCAACCCATGAGCACATCTGCAGCAAAATATGGCAGCCTGCCCGGCATGCGCGGCATCCAGCATTTTGGCCTGACCGTTCCCAACCTCAATGAAGCCGTCAACTTTTTTGTTGATGTCCTGGGTTGTGAACCTTACTTCCGATTTGGCGCCTTCAAATTTGAGGATGACTGGATGACACATCATCTCAACGTACATCCACGAGCCGAGATCAAGGATTTTCAAATGCTACGTTGTGGTAATGGCACCAATCTTGAAGTCTTTGAATATGCATCCCCTGATCAGAAAACTCAACCGCCCAAAAATAGTGATATCGGCGGCCACCATCTGGCCTTTTATGTTGATGACATGGGCGAAGCCGTCGCTTACTTAAAATCCAAAGGTGTTCGAGTACTGGATGAACCAAGCACGTTTACCGAAGGCCCGGCACAAGGGTTGACCTGGGTATACTTTCTTGCTCCTTGGGGCTTGCAGCTTGAAATGGTCAGTTTTCCAAAGGGTATGGCCTACGGCAAGGAAACCGATCGTCTGCTCTGGGATCCACGTTTTCCAGAAGACTAAATCGGGAAAGACAGATCGGATCACCTTGCCTGACATGTCGCTGCGTCCTGAATCCAATACCTTTCATCAAGAATAAAAAAAGCCGAAGGGTGGATCATCCTGATGGATGAGAATCCTCCGGCCAAGGAGGTACGAAGCAAGGATATGAAGTAAATATCAATATCTGGCTTGGCTGCTTATCACATGGCCAATCAGGCTGCCTCATCAAAGCGGCACTTGAATCCCAACAGTAAGCTGCATTTTGGGACGGGGAGAAACACCTCTGGCGCCGCCACCAAAATCGAACTGCACTTCTTCAAACTGTTTGTCGTATCCAACCAGTGAGACAAAGGCACTCGCGCCATGCCAAGCCGTGTTGGAATAGGCAGCACGTGCGACATAACGATTGAATTGCCCAGAGCGCAACTGATTATCAGCTGTCAGGGGTTGCTCTCCGGTTAAAGTATCTGCCAGCGAAAAGTCCAGTCGATGCGCACCCCAGCCGGTATTGGTTTCAAATCCCAATGTGGTCGAACTCTGCGGGACATTGGGAATGTAGTTGGCACCAGGTATCACTGGGTCCTTGATGCGCGCAGTCACATGGCTATAGTTGGCAAATAAACGCAGATTATTCAATACTGCAATACTGCCTTCCAGATCAAAGCCATCACGTCTGGTTTGTTTGAAACTTTGGAAAATACCGGCATTATTGACATCGGATTCCTTGTCTTGCAACGTATTCCATAAGGCGATTCGCCAGGCTGCGGATCCAGAAGGTGTGCCGCCTTGCAAGCCAGTCTCATAGCTGCGTACTGAGGAGATCTTCAGATCAGGCAAGGTACCTGATACGCCAAGATTGCTGTAGTAATCAGAAAATGGATAAGGACTTTTCAGACCATGAGCCATGTTGGCATATAACTCCACCCTTTGCCCAGGTGACTCCAGCAAGGTAAGTGCACCACCCAGTTTGGGGCTCCACTGACCCTGCGCAGTCGACACCGAACCCGGTAAACCAGCCAACGCGGCGGCAGTAAAGGTATCGTCATCAGGATGCAAACCAAGGTTGAATTTAAGACGGTCGTAACGCAACGCCGCTGTCAACTTCAGCACACTGATTGGCTGAATCTGGTACTGGGCATAAAGTGCCTGGGTTTGCGTCTGTACACGTCGATCGACCGAGATGACATCACCAGGTCCGGCAAGCTGATTGTGATCCGCGTCGGTATTGAATTTACGGGCATTCACGCGCTCATCATTGTACTGAACACCAGCAACAAATTGCGACGGCATGGTACCCGTCTGAAAAGTCAGTGTTTTGCGTATATCGAATCCAAATTGTCGCAACTGATCACGCTCTTGTCCCAAGGTAACGCTACTGCCAACCGGCGTGGTCAAATCAAAATTTGTCCAGCGCTTACGAATATCATTATTGAGATAGGCCACGACAAACCAGCCACCGTCCACATTGACGCCTTCGACATCATTGGAGCGATAATTAAATACTAGATTTTGCTGGGATTTGGCATCACCGATACCCTTCGACAAGGCTGCACGCTTGTCAACCTGCCCGCTTTGAATTGCTGCCAGATCAAGATAGCCCGGTGCCTGGGCATCAGCATCATATGCCTGAAAACGCACTGACGCCAGCCCATTGGCAACTGGCAACATGTATCTGGTAAACAGGTTCAGTCGTTTCAAATCGCTCTGTTTCGTATAGCCATCACCTTTGGTACCATCCATGGCCAGTAAAAGACTGCCATCACCGACTGGCTT
Source organism: Ampullimonas aquatilis (assembly GCF_049675895.1). Taxonomy (GTDB): domain Bacteria; phylum Pseudomonadota; class Gammaproteobacteria; order Burkholderiales; family Burkholderiaceae_D; genus Ampullimonas; species Ampullimonas aquatilis. The sequence continues at coordinate 2,062,055 of NZ_CP183834.1, forward strand.
GCTGAGCACGGGGACGACACGCGCCTGCCCCTCGTTATCGACAGTCAGTTTAATGGCCGACTGAGGGCTGGCATCCGTATAAAACTGGACTGAACCGCCGACTGCATGATTACCTGCAAAGACACTGAAGGGGCCACGCACAAACTCAACTCTGCTGACAATTTCGGGAATCAGCTGTGCCAGATCCATATAACCATTGGTATGCTGCGAGCCCGTCACATTTAATGGCATGCCATCCAGAAACACAGCCAGATCACGACCATGACCACTGGCAAAACCACGAGCCTTGATTTCGTAAGCAACCGTTCCCTGTCCATATTGAGCAATACTGACTCCTGTCACCCCCCTGAAAATATCACCGTAACTGGTAATGGTTTTTTTATCCAGATCCTTTTTTGTGATGACTGTCACCGATGCAGGTGATGCTTCCACATCCTCCGTGACCTTAATGGTCGATGGCAATTGCCGCGGGGCATTGACTTGTACTTCGGACAACGTTTTTTCCTCAGCCTGTGCCATTTCAATGACGCCACACAAGCTACCTACCGTCAGAATACTTTTGGTTAAAACATGCCGACGCTTGAGCCATTGGCTATTTTTTGACATACATTGCACTCCCTTATTGATTTTTACGAGCAATCACGATGCTTTGCGTCGTGTTGTTACTAAAATGTCGCCGACCCTTTATTGTCAGGCTTTTCAACGAGTCAGTATGACATTTTATAAATTCTTCTTAACAAGATGTATGCCAGTCCATCAATGCTCTGTATCTATGGAATAAATGTTTTTAACAGACTACTAGAGTGGCAATCGATCTGCCACTTGTTCACCAGAGTGCAAAGTTGGCAATTCGATGATGGTTGAAACTATGCAGCTGTAAACAAACTGCTTGATATATTGGCTGATGTACACTGCCAAACAGCTCAGGGCATGGTTATTCAATAACGACAAAAAGGCCACAATCGTGGCTTTTTTACGATTAATGACAGCTCAACAGTATCGCTTTAAAACACAAAAATTCCAGCAAAATATCGATACTGACAGGTAGTAAATCAATAAATAGGCTTATACAGTGCATTAATAAATGGGCTGATTTTTTACTACTATGGAGTATGTTCTAAACTAAGGCATCTCACGTCGTCTCTATTGTCAACATCATCGCAATGCATCGACTTGCCAACAAAACAGGCAATTGAGCCTGCCGACTTACTCATAATACGTCCACATACGCAACACACGCACAACCTGCTCATTCGCAAAAACTTCGTACACCAAACGATGTTGAATATTGATTCGCCTCGAATACGTTCCGGCAAGATCACCAACCAGTTTTTCATAAGGTGGTGGATTTTGAAAAGGGTTCTCCGCCAAAATGGTCAGTAGGTCCTGAGCTTTAGGTTTCAACCCTGCAGCGGCCAGTTTTTGTGCGTCTTTTTGATTTGAGCATTCTTGTATAGGCTAACTGTCAACTCACCAGTTCAACTCCTGGCACTATCTTCAATCGGCTCTGCCATACCTTCTTTGATGGACTCATGCAGCCCCTGCACCGAAAGAAGACAAAGCGTTTCCTGAATCGATTGTCAATCATCATCCGACAATAAAACAGCACTCGTGCGCTTGCCCACAATATGAATCGGCTGATGTGATTGAGCTGCCTGATCAATCAGACGATAAAAATTGGCACGTGCTTCGCTGGTAGTCAGAATTGTCATGATAAATAGCGTTCAAAACCACAATGGCACGCTTTTACGTACGCATCGCAACTAATTATTTTATGCAAGGATCGGCTTTATAGCGTCGTATACCATCATTTCAAATAGCCATCGCCATCAGGTTCATCGTCATCAGCGCACCTTGCTTAGGCAAATCGGCAACACAAATAACGGTTCGCGCAGGTCGATGCAAGCCGAATTCTTCGGCATACGCGCGATTCATTTCCTCAAAGTCATCGACATGCTTGAGATAAACATGAACATGCATCACGTCCTCAAGCCTGGCTCCAGCTTCCTTCAACATACTTCGAAAATTGATGACAATTTGCTTGGCCTTACTATAGGCATCAGCACCGGCCATTTGTAAAGTCTTGGGATCAACACCCGGCGTTCCTGAAATGGTGATGAACTGGCCAGATTTAACCAGATGACTATAAGGACCGATCGGTTCAAACATGTTGGATGGGGAAATGGTCTGAATGGACATGGGAATTAAAAATCACTTATAAAGCTTTAGATTAATTGAACGACCCTGCTACTGCGCATACTTTTTCACCATCTGATCAACACGCCTTAAATGCTCACGCATCTGAGCAGCCATTTCTTTGTAAAACAATTCAGCAATAGACGCATTTGATAATCCAAAATCGGCACATGCACCGCATTATGCTTCAAAAGAATCCAATCATTTCATACATTCATCAAAATAAAAAGCCCACCAACATTGATCTTGGCGGGCTCTGCTTATTTGCAGTTTAGTGTAAATCGCGTCACTTCAAGTCACGCGTAAATCAACTTACTTACTCCGACCATACACGCCCACGACCGTGGCTTTTTTGATCAGGTTCATATTGACCATAAAGCCCACCATGGCGGCACTGGCATCTACGGGAAGATCAATCTTGTCGACCTTGAGGGCATAAACAGTGAACTGGTAATGGTGCAGACCATGGCCAACGGGTGGACATGGGCCACCATAACCTGGAGAGCCAAAGTCGGTGCGGCTTTGTACTGCGCCTTGGGGCAGATTTTTACCATCGGGCTGACCAGCATTTTGCGCCAGCTCAGTGGTGGTAGCGGGGATATTGAACACGACCCAATGCCAGAAGCCTGAGCCAGTCGGCGCGTCAGGATCATACGAGGTCACGGCAAAACTCTTGGTGCCAGCCGGGGCATTTTTCCAGAGCAGTGCCGGCGACACATTGCCACCGGTACAGCCAAAACCAGAAAAAACAAACTTGTCATCCAGCTTTTGACTAGCTTTAAAGTCAGCGCTGCTGATGGTAAAAGTACCCGCAGCTTGTACTGCTGTACTACCAAATAGGGCTGTCGCACAGCATAGGCCAGCGAGCAGCTTGGGGAGCAAAACCAATTGGCGGGATGAATTGTTGAGGGCTTGCATATTGTGTTCTCCTTTTTACTGTTGATGAATTCAACATTTGACGGCAACCATGCGCAGGCGCCGATAATCGGCCTGCCACTGGCCATGATGAAACAGAGTATCCCGGATGCGTATCTCGGTCTGACCAAAAACCTGTTCCTGCAGTTCCGCAGACAGTGAATGAAGTATATCCGGCGTAAACATGCAAAACCAGTCACGGATAGCGTGCTCACCCTGCAAGGGGGTTGGGCGGTCAAATAATACCGCCATACGCACTTCCATGCCAGCGGCTTCCAGCACACTGGCGTAGTCACCCACTCGAGCAAAAAACCAGGGCGACACATATTGCACGCCAGCCAGTTCGGCCAGGGCTTGGGCAAAAGCACGCTCCATGGTGGCAATATTGCCTGCACCGCCCATTTCAAAGACAAAGCGACCGCCGGGTTTGAGCACCTGTGCCACACCCTGTGCCACCCGCTCGGGCTGCTTGATCCAATGTAATACCGCATTGGAAAACACAGCATCAAAATGTGCAGCGGGAACCACGCCATCAGCTCGATCAAGCTGGGTGGCATCAGCCAGTTCAAAAATCAAGTTGCCTGGCCTGGCGTTATTTGGCTGATGGGAAATTGCCGCATATTTTTGCCTTGCAGCGGCAATCATATCCGGCGAACTATCCACTGCCAAGACCTGCGCATCATGTGAATAAATCTCATGACTAAGCTCACCGGTGCCGCAACCCAAATCCAAAATCGTTTCGCCCCTTTGCGGTTTGAGCAAGTCCACCACAGCTTGACCATAATTGGCTACAAAGCCAAATTTTGTTTGATATTGCTTACTATTCCAATGCATGATGTTGACTCCCGCCTTTACTTGCTCAATTACATGGCATCATGCTAACGCTGGCCTGCTTGGCCATCAAGCGATATGATTTCAGCATTATCATGAGAATTTCTCAACCATAAAAATAGCACAAAGCAAAGACACCAATAAAATCCCATGCCAGCCATCAAGCCGCCAATCAACGCCACAATGCAATTAACAACATACGCAGCCACTTCCTCAACCACCTCACGCCTGCCTTCGCTCAATGCTTTACGCGCCTTTACCGTAGCCGGACGCACACTCAATCTGCGCGAAGCCTCGGAGATTCTGCATGTGACTGCATCGGCCATGTCACATCAGATTCGTGGTCTGGAAGATAAACTGGGCCAGCCGTTATTTATCCGTAGCAAGCACGGTTTGCAATTGACTGAACTGGGTCAGGCCATGCTCCCCATACTGGGCAATGGCTTTGCCCAAATTGACGATGCCTGGCGAATTGCCAGTCAACTGGCCGCACAGCTCACGGCCAGCCAGACGATGCAACAACGCCGCCAGCAAAGCAAGCTGCCGCCACTCACCATCAGTACCGTATCCACCTTTGCGGCGCAATGGCTGATCCCCCGGCTGGAAGATTTTGAAACCACGCATCCGGATATCACCGTACATGTCACCACCTCCATGAAGCTGGCCGATTTGCAACATGATGGTGTGGACTGCGCCATTCGCTGGGGCAAGGGCAAGTGGTCAGGTGTGCTTGCCGAACCACTCTACTATGAGCGGCTCACGCCTATCATCGCCCCCGAACTTGCCCAAAGATTTGCATTGCAGCACCCCGCTCAACTGCTTGATCTGCCATTGTTAATGGCACAACACAATCAACATGATCTACGCGACTGGTGCCAGAGCCAACAACTCAAGTGGCGCAAACCCGCCGAAGCACGCATCTTTGACACGCGCGCCCTGATGATTCAAGCCGTCATCGCCCGTCTTGGCATAGCCGTGGTGGATACCGCGCTGATAGAAAATGAAATTCGCAACGGTCTGCTGATTGCCCCGTTTGCCAACAGCACACCCCGAGCCAACGGCTATCATCTGGTCAGACCAGCCAAGCTGGACAATGATCCTAGGTTTCTTGCGTTCAGGGAATGGGTGTTAAGGCAAACGACAATCATCCTCTAGAAAAGATTATCGCCAAAGGATTCAAATTCTCATTTTTATAAAAATCTGCCAGTTTTAGATATCCATCAGCCAGATATCGACAGTCTACCGAATCTATCACCGATATGCTGATCCTTGCCAACTCTAGGCAGGACATGAACATCATGTCCGATTTAAAACCACGAAAAACAAGGAGACAGCAATGCATTCACTCACGAGGAATACCCTCGATCATATTTTGCAAAAAAACACAGAACAACCCGGGGGAACACCAGGGATTGTGGCAATGGTTACCAATCAAACGGGCAATATTTACGAAGGCTGTGCTGGTGTCAGAGAATTGGGGAAGCCGCAGCCCATGAGTCTGGACACCGTTTTCGGTATTTTTTCATGCACCAAGGCACTCACTGCTACTGTCGCATGGCAATTGATTGAAGAAGGCTTGCTCGGATTGGATGATCTGGCTAGAAAATATATTCCTGAGCTGGCCAATATCCAAGTATTGGAGGGCTTTGATCCTGCCGGGCAACCCATATTACGGTTTGCCAAAAATGATATTACGATTCGCCATCTCATGTTGCACACCGCTGGATTCGGGTATGAGTTTTTCAGTGAAAAACTGCTTCAATGCTTACAAGCACAAGAAGTTCCAACCATCATTTCCTGCACCAAAGCAGCGTTACATGCGCCATTACTATTTGATCCAGGCCAACGCTGGGAATATGGCATCAATATTGATTGGCTTGGTCAGATCGTAGAAACGATACGTGGAAAACGGCTGGGTGAAATCATGCATGAACGTTTATTTACACCATTGGATATGATGGATTCGGCCTTCACCATGACACCGGCGTGCCTTGCAAAACGCGCTACGATTCATCAACGCAGCCCAGAAAATGAAATGGTGCCCCAGCCGGAACTGATGCTACCTCAACCACCCGAAGTTGACATGGGAGGCCATGGCCTCTATGCAACGGTAGGTGATTATATGAAATTCATTCGCATGATTCTTAACGATGGTGCTGGCAGCCATGGTCGCGTCCTCAAGTCGGCAACCGTGGAAGCAATGAGTAAAAATGGTTTGGGCCCGCTCAAGATCAGTGGATTCAAAACATCCATTTCAGCATTATCCAATGACGCGGAATTCTTTCCCGGATTGTCCAAATCCTGGTCTTACTCCTTCATGGTTAACGACGAAATTGCGCCTACTGGTCGCCCTGCCGGCACCATAGGTTGGGCCGGCCTCGCCAATCTTTTTTACTGGATCGATCGTCGTAACAAAATCGGTGGCTTCTGGGCAAGCCAGATATTGCCATTTGGCGATCCCGCGTCATTTGGCGGTTACATGGATTTTGAAAAGGCTGTCTATCAGTCAATTGCTTGAATCGTTTACCAAAAAATTCATTGTTGCCACTGACTTTCACACTGGAAATATCCAGTGTGAAGTTTAATTTTCTCTAAGAAACACAAAAAATTGATGAGTCATTGTGTGGATATTATCAACACGACACAAATTATTTTTTAATTTTTTCCAGAAGCAGATAGTTCAATACCAGATTGAAACAATGATTCATACCATCGACATCAATACTGCGCATGTCGCATGAGTTCAATTGTGTGGCACATAAAAACCAATAGATAATGACTAGGAGATATCATGAAAAAAACAAGTTTCAAGAAAACACTGGCTTCCACCGCCATAACCATCATCTCGACATTGATGACATCAGGCTCTGTATTGGCATTTGACTTCAAAGCAGGTGATGTGGATGTATCAATCAGTGGATTTTTAAATGGTTACTACACGCACGTCACATGTTCTGGAAACCAGGGCATTGTTGGCCTGGCAATAGCAGGTAAAGGCTTGGGCTGTGGTAACAAAGATGGCGCGACCAATATTGGCAATGGCCTGTTACCCAACGCCATTGTGACCTCATTCAGTACGAAACAAAATGGGTTGGATATTGGCGGTGCGTTCATGGTTGCTGCTGCAATTTCTTCAGCTGATGCCATCAGTAACAATAATAACGTCGATATCCGCAAGTCCTATTTCACCATTGGCACGGCTGAAATGGGAACAGTCAAGATTGGCCGCGATTATGGCTTGTTTGGCCTGGATGCGATTCTCGGCGACATGACATTGCTTGGAGTGGGTTCACCAGTGCAGGCAACCCAGCGCAACCGTGTCTCACTCGGGCACATTGGTGCAGGCACTGCTTATGCCGGGACATATAGTCAAATCACTTATAAAAGTCCTACCATCAACGGTATTATTCTTAATGGTGGTTTATTTGGCCCAATTGATAGTTATGCCAACACCTACATTTCCAAAAATCAGCCGCAAGTTCAATTGCATGTCAATTATGCCGGTACTGGTTTCAATACTTGGGCAGGCATCAAAACCCAGAAATTTTATAGCACTACTGCCGCGCCAGACTTCACCATGAGTGGCTATGAATTGGGTGGCACCATGGCAATCGGCAATGCGGGGTTATTGATTGAGTATCAAAATGGTCGTGGCTTGGGCATTCTTGCTGATGGCGATACTGGTGACAATAAACAGCAAAACCTGATGCTGCAAGGCACTTACAAAATCACGCCGGTCAATAAATTCGGTGTCAGTTATGGCACGAGCAAAATGAAGGACGGTACCGGCCTGGCTTTAAAGGATAACAGCAATGTTACCCTGGGGCTTTATCATAATCTGACCCCCACCCTGACACTGGTCGCCGAAGTCATTCGTACCGAATCCAAGCCGTTTAGTGGTGAGAAGGCTACTTCCAATGGGGTTGCCCTGGGTGCTTTTCTGTTCTTTTAATAATCTGTTTGAATCGGTTGTAAACAGATGGGTGTGATCATACTTCCTCGGTGGTCACTCAATTTGGATCAAAGTGCTTCGAACTTTGATCCATTTTTTATGTATCAGGATGACCCAAATCCATTTTGGAAACTCTGATCAAGCATTACTATATTTTTTCCAGATCAAGACATTGATTACCAGATTTGAGCAATGATCAAAGTCCTTGCTGCCATACTCGAAATATCGCAATTTAATCTATTCATAATTCATGCGATAGCAGGCTGTTTGCCTGACTTCACAAAAGGAGAATGTCATGTTCGTCGTATCAACACTATTCGTATCAATACCACGATCCCACCATTACCCATAAAGTCACCGGGCATTTACCAACTGCGTGCTGTGTCAGCAATGTCAGAATGCATCACGTTGCTTGCTTTTCATTCATTCTGAGATTTTATGCAATTGGCAATTTGCGCTATAGCGTTTTTTCACCATAAGATCATCATTCAGTGAAGCGTGTGCTTGGGGTACATTGTCATATCGACTCTAAAAAATTAATACATTCATAAATAAAATATTATTAACACCGCTAAATAACGATTGAAACTTCGTTTCATAGTTACAAGAGTGTGGTGATTAAATGCTCGAAAAAGGTTCATTCATACGTTGAGGAGACAAAATGAATATCCTGGAAAATGCATTGATCGTTGATAGCGAAGGTAAATCAACTGATCAGCATAAAGTAGTTGCATCCACCGAATGGGATGAGATCAGTCTTTGGTCAGACAAGATCTATATGCCCTACGAAGCATCACCAATTGGCAAGGCACGCAAACCAAACTCCACCATGCATGCCGCATCGATTGGCAGGTTGATCCTGAGTCGCTTTTCATATGGCATCCCGGTTCATTTGGAAGGATTTTCACCCGATGCAGGAATGGGGATGGTACTGACCACCGTGAGTGGCGCTGCACAACACTCTGTCGATGCGGGCAAGGTGATTGATACTGCCATCGGACAAACATTTATTGTTGATAACAGTTGTACCGATTATTGGGCCGACTTTGATAACAATCATTTGCAAGTCAATATCACATTCCCTCATCAGTTATTGGCCAGCCTCTATGAGCGATGGCATGGTTATCCGGCCAATTCTGAATTATGGCAACAGAAAATCAAGTTTGGCGGCCCCAATTCAAGCTGGCTGTCATTACTTGAATATACCTGCCGGTGCATGACAGAAGTACCCAATGAAATCGAGCATGGTGTCTTGGGCAAACATCTAGAGGAAATGCTGGGTATTCATATACTCACCCAATGGGAAAGTCAGTGCAAATACGGTAATAAACTGAGAAAACAGGTTCTCGCACCACGCTGTGTCAAACAAGCTGAACACTATATGCGTGACCATGCACGTAGTGCTCCAACCTTGACTGAAATCGCGGCTGCTGCAGGCGTCAGTGTGCGCGCATTGAGTGGTGCGTTCAAGGAGTTTCGTAATACCACCATCATGAACTTTCTCAAGGAGCAACGCTTGCAAGGTATCAGAGCAGATCTGCTGGCCGCACCATTAGGTGCCAATGTCACCACCATTGCGCATCTTTGGGGATATAGTAATTTAGGCCTGTTTGCCGCCAACTACAAACAGCGATTTGGGGAATACCCGTCTGAGACATTACGTCGCTTACGTGGTTAGTCCAGTAACGAGATTGAATGCCAAACATAAGCTTTAGGCTGATGGCTGAATGGCAGTTTTTTTCCTGCGATAATCAGCAGATGCTAGAACTCTGTCCCGACGGTAGCTATACCGCCTATTCCACGCGCTTTGCGCAGCATTATCACAATCGCCATGGGGCCTTTTCCCAGGCACGGCATGTGTATTTGCTGGGTAGTGAAACCCAGTTGCATCCGCATCCTCAGGTATTGGAAATCGGTTTTGGGGTAGGCATGAATTTCTTGACGACGCTTTGCGATGCTTTGACACGTGGGGTGTCATTGCAATATCGCGCCTTTGAATTTGATCCCTTGCCCGTCTCGGTATTGCGTGCCATTGGCGAGCAACATCCGGCCATGCACGCTTTGGGTAAAGTGAATTTGTGGGAAGCCTTATTGCAAGCCTGGTCCAATCAAACTGAAATCAAGGCGGTGCCATGGCGGGAACGGGATGCCATGGATAAGCAACAAGAAATCGCCATCAATCAGGCCAACCGCAAAGCGGCCTTGGCAGCCAGAGTTAATGAGACGAGTGATCAACTACCGCACTATGCGCCTATTGATATCACATTGGATCAGCATCATTTACACATTGACTGGTGTGATGTGACAGCAGTTGATGCCCCCTTGCCGCTTGATTGGGCCAGCGCAGTTTATCTGGATGGTTTTTCACCGGATACCAATCCGGAAGTCTGGACACCTCAATTCATTGAACGGCTGGTAGCCAGCATGCAAGTGGGCAGCTGGATGACGACTTACAGCTCGGCTGGTGCAGTGCGTCGCGCCATGAAAGCAGCTGGCCTGACGGCACGACGTCGCCCCGGCATTGCAGGCAAGCGTGAGCATGTGCACGGCCAAAAACTGCCAGTCTGATTAAGTAGCCCATGACGCATTCAATATCCGCTTCAGACTCATCAATAACGCCGTTACCAATGATGCCGGCCACTGATTTATTCGTGATTGGTGCTGGCATTGCCGGTTGTTGTGTGGCGTACTTTGCGCGACAGGCCGGTTTTCGCGTGACGATAGTCGATGCCGGCGTGCATCGCGCCAGCGCTGTACCTACTGCGCTGATCAACCCGGTACGCGGCAAGCAAGGCTATTTTGTCAAAGGTGGGGATGTGGCCGCGCGCGCGACCTTTGCATTGATTGATACGCTCATCGCCCAAGGCCATGCCATCGTACATGGCAAGGGCGTATGGCGACCGGTGCCAGATGCTGCCACCTATGATAAATGGTGCAGCACCCTGCCCGCGACGTATCCGCACCGATGGCATTTGCCTGCACCTGCAGAGCTGGCTTTGCAGGGTGACTGGCATGCCGCACTTTATTTACCCGAAGCGGGTTGGGTGGATACAGCGAGCTTTCTGTCTGCCTTGCAAAGCGCCAGCGCGGCTGCCATGGTACATGGGGAGGTGGCCAGCATTGACATGCCTGAACGCTGGATCGATGACCCAGCCATTAACATAAGCAATATGGCAGCCAATGCGGCAAACCCATCTTCAAAAAACCAACTCGTGCAAATACAGTTGCGTGATGGGCGCCAGTTAAGCGCTCAGCAGCTGGTTTGGTGTGGTGGCGCCTATGGCGCACATTGCCTGTTGCAGGAATCTGCGGGCAAACTGGCCAAGGCGGCACGCTTTCAACCCGGGCAAATCATCAAACTGGCTCAGGCCATTGCCCCACAGCCAGTCTCTTATGGTTTGTTTGCAGCACCCTGGCTTGCTAATGGTCAGGTCACACCGCTAGGCAATAGCATCGGCCCCAGTACCGAGTATGCCAGTGACAACTTTGCCAGCGCGATTGCCTCGTCCAGTGCCAGCACGGCATTGCATAAATTACGAGAACGCGTCATCGATCTGTTCAGCCATGCTGATGCCGCAACACTGGCTGCCACCAGCAGTTGGCAAGGTGTGCGACTGGCACAAGTAACGCTGCCCGTTACTTTGCCCAACCTGACCGGACTGGGTTCCAAGGGCTATTTGCTGGCACCCATGCTGGCCAAGGCACTGGTCGATCAGATGGTCAGTCATCATGCGCCATCACCAGCATGAGCGCCATCACCAAAAACTGCCAAAAATACCACTACTCCCCTAGTGTATAGTTAATTATTAACACAATAAGTGCATACTTATTGATTATTTTCAAATACTCCATATACACTCAGCAAGCAGTCGCCATCGTTGATCCCCACGCGGCAAGACACAAAATGCCTCAAACGGTGCGACCATTTTGCATCGTTGGCGATGTCTTCCAATCATTCTTCACAATTAGTTATCACCATTTCAATTCAAATAGCGTCTCCCTGCTTCAGGTTTTTTATTTTGCGCCGTTGATGTTCAAAGAATACTCGCGAACGAGCAAGATCGCACTACACCAGCACATGGCTGGCTATCTAGGAGACAATGAGTGGAATGGTTGAGCGAAATCCGGATTTTTGGCAAGCTGTTGATCGGCTTCATGGCTTTTGTCATGGTAGCGGCGATCATGGGTATTGCCTCGATCGGGCAAATCAGCCAGTCACGCGACATCTCGACCGAACTCAACGACAACTGGTTACCCAATACCGAACATGTCGCCCAGATGTCAAAAAGCCTGTCCGATCTGCGCGAAAACGAGTTGCAACATATTCTCGCAAGCAACCCTGAACAAAAAAACACCATAGCACGCACGATGGAGCAGGACCAACGCAAACTCGAAGACACCATTGCCTCTTACGACAACCTGAATATGGAAAAACAGGAGCGCGAACTGCACAAGGCGTTTCGAGGTTTATGGGATAAATATGCACTCGAACATAAAAAGATAGTTGGCATCTCCAACGAGCTGAATCAACAACAGGCACTACAACTTTATCTAGGGTCAAGTGCCGAATTATTTAACCAGATGCGCCACAAACTCGCAGACAATCTGGTACTCAATATTGATGGTGGTATGGAAACCAATCAACGCAGCGACAGCCTGCACAAGTCCACCATGCATATCATCTTGCTGGGTTTGGTGATCATGCTGCTATTTGGAATTGGTATGTCATTTGTGCTGGCCCGGCATATTGCCAAACCCATCAATACCACCACCGAGGCCATGTACCGGATGGCCAATGGGCATGAGGATATTGAAAGACTTGAAGTCACCGGCACGGATGAACCCAGTGAATTACTGGCCAGCTTTAATCGGGTGCTGCAAAAATTTCATGATATTCGCATGGGCAGAACCCATTCACGCATGCCCGCCATGAATAACCTCAATCCCAACACCCAACCTCAGCGCCCCGAGGCTGCCAAACAGTTTGTACGCAAGAAAAGCGGCATGCAAACAGGTAGCCGCAATCTGACACCTGACTCAGCCAGCCCCGAAGCCGCACTGGTTAGTGATAGCCGGATTGGTGACCCTGATATACAGCATTTGAGTGACACTGAACCCAGCACCCAGACTAATCCGGCGGCACAGGACAAAACGGTCAAGCCCAAAGAGATTGCCACAGCCAGTGATGAAAATATGGCCGATCTGGAAGGACTGGATCTGGACTCCTTCTTTGCCCCACACCCTCAGAACGAGGATACCAAGGAGAGCTCATCAAATTCGACACTGCCTTATAACGCTAGCGGCAGCAACAAACAATTGGCTCGGCAACGCAGCAATAACCACACAGCATCACAAGATGCCTATGATGAAAAACGCGCATTTGATGAACTCCAGCAAATCGTCACCACCAAAGAAAAAAAACCAGCAGGGCCAGTCATACCAGGCAATCCACGTTATCAGGATCGCATGCGCGCCTCCTGGTCAATGGAAATCAGAGATGGCAATGGACAACGTATCAAGGCCAAACTGGTCAATATTGGTGCTGATGGTTTGTCATTACTTTGCCCCAATAATCTGCAAGCAGGCGATGACTATGAAGCCGTCATGTTCATCCCTGACCCACAACAGCCGACCGTGAAAAAAGAAGTGAAATGCCGCTTCAAACAAGGTAGCGCCATTCTGGCCAATGGCGGCGAATATCGTATTGAAGCCACCATGACTGAACTGGAAGACAGTGGCAAGGCTTTCATCAGACAATGGATGGGTGGCTGATCACACCACCATTGGTTTATCCGGATTGCCTCTCAAGCCAACTTCCCCCCACTCCGTCGCTGGGGTCATGGCAAAACCTTATTGGTCATTGGCACACAATTTACCAGTTAAGTACCGCGACTTATCACCGCAGATTGACCACTCAAATGATAATAATTCCCATTTATATCAATATCCGTTATCCTAGTGACCTGCTTCAAATCAAACGTCGATCACTTATTGAAGACCATACTCAACCTATTACATCGCAATCGAAAGGAATCCTATGCGCTCACTTATCGTTTTTGCTTTCTTTGCCAGTTTTTCCAGTGCCGCTATTGCTGATGCAAACTGTCCTGCCTACCCTAAATCAGAATGGATGAAGGAAGAAGACGTCAAGGCCAAGCTGGTTGAGCAAGGTTATACGATCAAAAAATTCAAGGTGGAAGGCAACTGTTATGAAATTTATGGCCGTAACAAAAAAGGCCAGAAAGTCGAAATTTACTTTGATGCCAAAACCATGGCCATTGTAAAGTCTGAAATTGAAGATTGATTTTGACCGCCATCATTTCCAAAAATGACATCATCCCAAGTTATCACTAAAGCATCACTTATCTGGGACTGGCGAGTACGCTTATGTCATTGGCTGGTGGCGGCCCTGGTATTATTTAATCAATTTAATGAAGGCGATAACCGAGCTCTACACCGTTACGTCGGTTACACCACCGTGTTTTTGGTACTACTGCGCCTGGTGTGGGGTAGCACAACCGCTCAAGGTCATGCCGATTTTCGGCAATGGCCAGCCTTGAGGCAGGTTGGCCGTTACCTGCGCCAGTTATTTGGCTGGGTTTGTCAAACTGGGTTGAAGCGATCCCCGCTGCATGATCCACGGCACCAGTTACCCAGTTATGAAGGACATAACCCGGCTGGTGCCGCCATGGCTTGGTTCTTTTGGCTATTGATTTTGCTGTTGGGTTTGTCAGGCTGGATGATGCAACTTGATCAGTTTTGGGGTGAAGATTGGCTGCAAAAAGTCCATGAGTTGATGGCTGACCTACTGTTGGCCTGTATTGCAATTCATATTAGTGCCGCCGTACTGATGAGCCGAGTTCATCACAGCAATCTCATCAAGACCATGATCACGGGCAAAAAATCTTAATCAGCGTTGTCCTACAAATAAATACGCGCTTTTTCAGTCGTTGAAACATCTCGTTACGGCTAGTCTGTCAGCCAGATCCCAACTTATGCGTTAATAGCAATATTCATCACGCGTTCAACGTTGCTCAAAATCAGCATTCAACGCGTTCATCACGCAGGAGTTTTATATGAGTACAACAGGCAAGATTCATCCTTTGGTAGCAGGTGCTGCCGTTTCATTGATTATCGTTTCTGGCATTGGCGCAGCATCCATTCTTGGCTGGCTACCCAACTCCAATAGCTCGCAACACAACACACCCGTTGCCACCATTGAAGCCCCGACCAGCAATCAGGTAGCAGCCGTGACGCCTGCTGTGGAACCGGCGCCATCAGTGGTAGCGCCTGCTGCACCGGCAGCACCCGTACCTCAAGCTGCACCGCCCGTCGTGGAGGCCGCACCCGTGCCACATCCGGTGAACAAACCTCAACCCGTTGTCAAGCACAACAAGCCACATCCAACGCCAGCACCTGTTGCGCAAAGCAATGAAGGTGGCTATGTGGAACCCAACTCACCTCAGCCGGTGCAAGCTGCGCCAGTTTGCGGTAATTGTGGTGTGATTTCCAGCATCAGCCAAGTTGAACGGGCTACCGGCGAAGCCAATGGTGTCGGTGCTGTGGGTGGTGCCGTACTGGGTGGTATCTGGGTCACCAGGTTGGCGGCGGCAGTGGCCGTGATATTGCCACCGTATTGGGTGCTTTGGGTGGCGGTGTAGCGGGTCATAATGTTGAAAAACGGGTGCGCACTGAGAAAGTCTATGAAATTCGTGTGCGCATGGACGATGGCTCCAGTCGCACGATTACGCAAAAAGATCCATCGGGTTGGCAATCTGGCCAACGTGTGCAGGTTTCCAATGGCAGCCTGTCACCAATGTAATCGGTGACTAAAAATCCTTTGCCATATAAAAATGGCTGGTACTCCTAGGATGTACCAGCCATTTTTTCATTCAATTAGCTGCTTAGGTGCATTATTAAAGGACCCTACAGCACCAATTTTTTACTACCCTGTAGTATGGCCAAATGAATGGTTTGCTCAATCACATACTCACCAGCAAAATTGGCAGCGAGTAAGTCAGGCTTAACGGGCTTCATCAATCCAGGCCATCTGGATGGATTCCAGAATTTTTTCATTGGAGCGATCCGGCGCATCGTCAAACTCTTCCAATTCGCAAACCCATTTATGCAGATCGGTAAAACGCAGCGTCAATGGATCAGTATCAGGAAATTTTTCATAAAGCGCAATCGCAATATCAAGCGTGTCAGTCCATTTCATGACTTGTCCTTTGGTGTAGTTCTTGGATATAGAGTGGTGTGAGTGCCAATAGCAAATTCATCAAAAGCAAAATCGTTGCCTGTTGTAATCAGCAACGCATCTAGCCGCTCAGAACCATTGTTTAGTGATTTTCGCGCGCGTGATTGATCGTATATTTAGGAATCTCGATGACCAGCTCACCGTCCTTGGGAATCAAGGCCTGACACGATAAACGCGAAGTCGGCTCCAGCCCCCAGGCCTTGTCGAGCAGATCATCCTCGGCTTCTTCAGACGGCACCAGCAACTCAAAGCCTTCACGCATCACTACATGACAAGTCGTACAGGCACACGACATTTCGCATGCATGTTCAATCGCAATATCATTGCGTAACAGGGTTTCGCAGATGCTTTCGCCTGGCGTGGCTTCCAGCACAGCGCCATCGGGGCAGAGCGTGGCATGGGGTAAAACAATAAGTTGGGTCATGATAATTTCCTGGCAGACTGTCAGATTTGTCGTGCTGATTGTTGCAGTGATTGTCTAATCAAATAGTGACAGTCAATCAACACGACAATTAAATATTAAAGAAATTTAAAAGAAATATTAAAGTGCATCAATTTGTTTGCCAGTCAGGGCCGACTGAATACTCTTGTCCATGCGCCGCGCTGCAAAGCTTTCAGTGGCATCTGACAATGCAGCAATGCCAGCCTTGATGGCGGCTTGATCATCGACTTTGGCCAACTTGCGCAACTGGTCCATCAAACCATGGATGAGTTGATGTTCATTGGCATTGAGCAGGTCACCATCAGCCTGTAACGCTGACTTGATGGCTTCGAGCAAGCGCTCCGCTTCAACCTGCTCTTCTCGCAAGGCACGTGCCTTGATGTCCGAATCGGCTGATTTGAAACTATCCTGCAACATGCGGGTAATGTCATCATCAGCCAAACCATACGAGGGCTTGACGGTGATGGACGCCTCGACACCCGAATTCATTTCTCGCGCACTGACCGCCAACAAGCCATCGGCATCGACCTGAAAAGTCACACGGATGCGCGCGGCACCCGCCACCATCGGTGGAATGCCACGCAACTCAAAACGGGCCAATGAGCGGCAATCACTGACCAGTTCCCGCTCGCCCTGCAAGACATGAATCGCCATCGCAGTTTGCCCATCCTTGAAGGTGGTGAACTCCTGGGCACGAGCAACCGGAATGGTTGAGTTACGAGGAATCACTTTTTCGACCAAGCCCCCCATGGTTTCCAGGCCGAGCGACAGTGGAATCACATCCAGCAACAGCCAGTCATCACCCGCCGCTCGATTACCCGCCAGCAAATTAGCTTGAATTGCTGCTCCCAGGGCCACCACTTTGTCAGGATCAAGATTGGTTAAGGGTATTTGACCAAAATAAGTACCGACGGCCTGCTGGATTTGCGGCATGCGCGTCGCACCACCCACCATCACTACCCCCTTCACTTCGGCCACAGTCAATCCTGCATCACGCATGGCTTTACGAGTAGCGCTCAAGGTCTTGTTGACGAGTGGTTGAGTCAGCTCATAAAAAATAGATCGTGTTAAGGTCAAGCACGGCTCAGCCTGAAAAATGGTACTTTCTTCCATCGTCAGACGTTCTTTCGCAGCACGCGCCTCTACCCGCAACATGGCGCGTGCGTGATTGCGAGCCGTATCATCAGCCAGGCTAGGATGCAGCTTTTCGAGCGCCCAATCCACAATCGCCGCATCAAAATCGTCACCACCGAGTGCCGAATCTCCGCCGGTTGCGAGCACTTCAAAAACACCCTTGGTCAGACGCAATATTGAAATATCAAAGGTACCACCACCCAGATCATAAACCGCATAAATGCCTTCAGAGGCATTGTCCAATCCATAGGCAATCGCCGCGGCGGTCGGCTCATTGAGCAAGCGCAAGACATTGATACCGGCTAATTTAGCCGCATCTTTGGTGGCCTGACGTTGTGCATCATCAAAATAAGCAGGAACGGTAATGACCGCACCAACCAGTTCATCATCCAGACTATCTTCAGCACGTTGCCGCAAGGTTGCCAGTATTTCAGCAGATACCTCAACCGGGCTTTTGATGCCTGCAGCGGTACCAAGCTGCACCATGCCACCTTGCCCATCGGTCGGCTCAATAAAGTCATACGGCAACTGATCGCCATATAGCTGATGTATATCAGCCAGGCCACGACCCATAAAGCGCTTGACCGAGACAATCGTATTTTTGGGATCACGGGTCTGTTCTGTCTGCGCCTTGACGCCACAATGCGCATGGCCATTAGGCAAATAACGCACAATGGATGGCAACAGAAAACGTCCGGATTCGTCAGGAAGTACTTCAGGAATACTGTTGCGAACTGTCGCCACCAAAGAGTTGGTGGTGCCTAAATCAATCCCGACAGCCGAACGGCGTTGATGCGGAGCCGGTGCCATGCCCGGCTCGGAAATCTGGAGCAATGCCATAAAAAAAGTATCGTCAGAATGAGGTTGTTATTATCATCATTATCGTGCCGCTCAAACCATCCAGTGGAGCATTTGATACCATCTATCAGCCATTGGTATCAGCACTTGCAGCAATGGATGTCAGGCATCCTCGATCATGGCAATGGTATCGCCAACTTCAGCAGCAAATTTTTCCACGAACATCAGTTCGCGAACCTGCTTGCCAGCCGTTGCAAAATCCTTGCTCTGATCAATCAATGCACCTACTTGGTCCAGTGTGGCCTTTTTGCTTTGCCGCACATCTTGTTCCAGCCCAGCCAATGCGGTTTCATTGCGCGTTGCTCTGGCTTCTTCCAGCGCTTCACGCCATGCCATCTGCCGCATCAAAAATGCCGCTGGCATGGAAGTATTGGATTCAGTCTGTAAGTCAACACCATTCAATTCGCACAAATAGCTTGCGCGTTTGAGTGGATTTTTGAGCGTCTGATAAGCCTCATTGGCGCGAGTTGCCCATTGCATGGCGACACGTTTTTCTGTGTCACTGCTATTGGCAAACTTGTCAGGATGCACTCGCGACTGTACCTGACGGTACGCCGTATCAAGGGCAGCCATGTCAAGCGCAAACGCGGGTATCAGGCCAAACAGTTCAAAATGATTTTGCACAGCAGATCAGTCAATACTGCCAAACAACGCGAAGTTATTGGGCAAATGCCAGTTAAAGAAACAAAGAACCAAGTTGCACAGCATCAATTGCAAAACCATATGGTATTGTCAGTCGACGCTGGTCAGATGCGGAAGGATTCACCACAACCACACTCATCCTTGACGTTAGGATTGTTGAATTTGAAGCCTTCATTCAACCCTTCCCTTGCATAATCAAGTTCTGTGCCATCCAGATAGGCAAGACTCTTGGGATCGACCAGCACCTTGATGCCGTGCGACTCAAAAATTTCGTCATCGGGTTGTGATTCGTCAGCGTATTCCAGCTTATAAGCCAGTCCCGAACAGCCGGTGGTACGAACCCCCAGGCGCAAGCCAATACCTTTACCACGCTTCACCATGTAACGGCTTACGTGTTGGGCTGCTTTTTCGGTCAGTGAAATTGCCATGTCATCCTCGTCAGTGCCGCACTCAATTAACCTTAGGAAACGGGCTACTCAAATATTTTCAATACCCAAGCTTGCCAGCGTTCATGCAGCTTGTTGTGTGGTACCACCGGCATGTTTGGCCTGGTAGTCTTCTACTGCTGCCTTGATGGCATCTTCAGCCAAAATGGAACAGTGAATCTTGACCGGCGGTAATGCCAGCTCTTCAGCAATCTGGGTATTTTTGATCGTCAGGGCCTCGTCCAGCGTTTTCCCCTTGACCCATTCGGTCACCAGGGAGCTGGAGGCAATGGCGGAACCACAACCATAAGTCTTGAATTTTGCGTCTTCAATCACACCCTGCTCATTGACCTTGATCTGCAGTTTCATGACATCGCCACAAGCGGGAGCGCCAACCATGCCCGTACCAACAGACTCGTCGCCCTTTTCAAAAGAACCGACGTTGCGGGGGTTTTCGTAATGATCAAGTACTTTATCTGAATAGGCCATCATGTATTCCTTCTTTATATTTCTGTTTTCTTAGCCGGCGAGCCGGACTGAGTGCCGACAAATCAGTGAGCGGCCCACTGGATTGAGCTGATATCAATCCCGTCTTTGTACATTTCCCACAGTGGCGATAGCTCACGCAGCTTGGCTACTTTGGTCGTTAGCAGATCGATTGCAAAATCAATATCGGCTTCGGTACTAAAACGGCCAATCGTGAAACGGATTGAGCTGTGTGCCAGCTCATCACTACGCCCCAGAGCGCGCAGCACATAAGATGGCTCCAATGACGCCGAGGTACAAGCCGAGCCGCTTGAAACCGCAATATCCTTGATCGCCATGATCAGAGACTCGCCTTCAACATAATTGAAGCTGATATTCAGATTGTGCGGTACTCGATGCGCCAGGTCACCATTGACATAGACTTCTTCAATTTTGGTCAAACCAGCAACTAATCGATCGCGCAGCGCTCTGACGCGCACCATCTCGGTCGCCATTTCTTTACGGGCAATTCGAAAAGCTTCGCCCATACCAACAATCTGGTGCGTCGCCAGGGTTCCTGAGCGCATACCACGCTCATGCCCACCACCATGCATTTGCGCTTCAATACGCACACGTGGCTTACGGCATACATAGAGTGCACCAATGCCTTTGGGGCCATAGGTTTTATGGGCAGTAAACGTCATCAGGTCAACCGGCCATTTTTCCAGATCGATTTCCATCTTGCCAGTTGCCTGTGCCGCATCGGTATGAAAAATAATGCCCTTGGAACGACATAAAGCACCAATTGCCGGAATATCCTGAATGACACCAATTTCATTGTTGACCAGCATCACCGACACCAAAATCGTATCCGGGCGAATTGCTTCTTCTAACTGCTCAATAGTGATCAGGCCATTGTCCTGCGGTTGCAGATAAGTGGCTTCAAACCCTTGACGCTCCAACTCACGCACGGTATCCAACACAGCCTTGTGCTCAGTCTTTACCGTAATGATGTGTTTGCCTTTGCTCTTGTAAAACTGGGCAGCACCTTTGAGCGCCAGGTTATTACTTTCGGTAGCCCCCGAAGTCCAGACAATTTCGCGAGGATCTGCATTAACCAGGGCGGCAACTTGTTCACGCGCTTCTTCAACCGCATGCTCAGCAGCCCAACCATAGGCATGACTACGCGATGCAGGATTACCAAACTGCTCGCGCAGATAGGGAATCATCTTGTCCACTACACGTGGATCAACCGGCGTCGTAGCGCTGTAGTCCATGTAAATTGGAAAATGGGGAGTCTGATGCTCTGCCAGACTCGTCAGCTGATGTTCAATAGGGGCGTTCATATCTCGACTTCTAAAACAGGGGTCAATATGATTCAGTTAGCAATATTGAAAACTGAATTGGGTGCTGTCACCGTCATGGGCTTGGGCAGCGTGTTGATGGTAATGGTGGTTTGCTCACCTTTGACAGATTTGGCCTTGGTGGCTACCGCCGCTTTTTCAGGTGCCTTGGCTAAAGGTGCAGTTTTTTGCTGCTCGACCAAATCTTTAAGATTGACCGAGTCCAAAAACTCCACCATTTTCTGATTCAGCTGCGCCCACAGATCATGCGTCATGCAACGACCTGTCGGATTGTCTTCACGCTGACCATGACAATTTTGCTGACCGCCGCACTGAGTAGCATCAATCGGCTCATCAACCGCAATAATGATGTCGGCAACAGTCACATCTTCGGGTTTCCGGGCGAGGCTATAACCACCGCCTGGGCCACGCACACTCTCCACAATTTCGTGTCGACGCAACTTGCCGAATAACTGTTCAAGATAAGACAGGGAAATATTTTGACGTTGGCTGATGCCAGAAAGCGTCACCGGGCCAGCGTCCTGGCGCAAGGCCAAGTCAATCATGGCGGTAACAGCAAACCGTCCTTTGGTGGTAAGTCGCATAGTAATTCCTGACAAAAAGATACGGCTCGGGACTGAAATCCCACGCTCCCTGAAACTTGATTATTTTGCTCAAGTATAGGATACCCGATCAATTTTGTCAAGATTAGAGGGATTGTGATTTCGGATCATTGCCATTGAAAAATACAATGCCGAGCCTCATCAGGATTACTTTTTACGCTATTTCCGCTCCGGAAAAAACAATGAAAATGGTCGTCGCAACATTCGCTTGCGAACAGCTTGGTAGATTTGACTGCGATCAACGCCTTTGAGATGACGTGAACCCAGGGCCATATTAAAAGCCAGACCAAAACTGACCAATAGATTGAGAAAGCCGGTTACTGCAATCCCCGCCACCGCCAACCAGAATGTGGGATCATGCAATAGTGGCCAACCCATGGTGCCAACCGCAACGGCCAATTGCCCGGTCGATAAGGTGACGTGACGCGGTTGAATATCCAAACCGATAAACGCCAATATCTCAGGTAGTAAGCCCAGTAAAAAACCTAATGAGACGCTAGCCGCCACACCCGAAATATTACGCTGAAAAAAATCTGCCAGTTTTTGTGCACCCCACTCACCGAATACATAACGCAAACGCCGATGATAAGTAATCACATCGTGGACTCGGTACAGCACAAACCAGTTGTCCACCCATCCAGCGGCCAGACTGGATATCCAAAGCAAGACACCGGTAAACGCGGCATAGAATGGCGTTGGCCCAATCAAGTTAAAGGAATCAACAACTTTCATGGCCTTGAATGGTGTCACCATCGTATGATCAGTCAACCATTCAAAAAGCAGCTCAAAACCCAAAGCGACAGGTATGACCAAGGATAAGTTACCTAGGATTGCAGCAACCTGGGTACGAATCAGGGCAAATGTTTCATCAACAAAAGTTTCACGGCCCTCATCATTATTGGCTTGATCCAGGCGTGATGCCAATGCCGGTGCAGTCATTGCGGGCTGTTTGGTAGCCAGTGTGAAGTGTGCAAAATGAATCGCCAAAAAACTAAACGAATAATTGAGTGAGGCAACAAAACCCTCCAGGAATTTACCCATTCCCAAACTAGCGATAAATAACTTCAGCATCACAGTGATTGCCGTCATAGCGCCACCACCAGCAGCCATGCGCAACATGCCTGAATACTCTTTGCCATCACGGGCAATGTAATGCTCTCCCGTCTCTGCACTACTTTCCACCACCTTGCGCGCAAGTTGTGACAAAGAGCTATCGATCAGGTGCCGCAAGCTCCGGTGTGCCTGATTAGCGCGAATCAGCTGCGCCGTCAGATGGGCAAACTCATGTAAACGATGTTGCTGCTCTGGTTCAAGTAACCAGACTGCCAGCAACTCATCGACTCGCTCAATCCGCAATAACATCCGATCCAGTTCAAACACAATGGCGACAGAGACACCATTTTCTTCCAGATGTTTATAAATATCCTTGCTTACCTTGCGGCAATCGTCCAGTAATCCTCTAAACTCATTGATCTGCTGAACAAATTCGGTCGAAGATTCAGTTTGACGATTGAGCAAAAGATAAATAACTTGATTGAGCCGGAAGAATGGAAAAGACTCCATCTGGTCATGACGCCCACTTGGCAAACGTGAGCGAATTGACTGATTTAAACCTGCCGCACAGACCTTGCTGACCAGAATGGCGATGCTGTTGCCAATATCAAGATGGCTACGCCGCATGATCTGCGCCCGGCTATCTTGATTGAGCAAGGTCTCTTCTGCATTGACATCTCGAAACAGATCAGCAAACTGCGCCAACAGATCATCAGGCAAAGCCTCAATCCAATCAGCATCGTGCTCATCAATAAACAATAAAGAGAACAGCGAAGACAATTGCGCATGATTGGGCGATGGCGGCAAAAACCGCGATTGAACCCGATCCAAAAACTCGTCCCAAAAACTGGGGCGTGACGCCATGCCGGTATCACAATAGAGCGAAATCGGATCGTTATCGCGCAGCACTGAATAGAGTGCAGCTACAAAGTTGCGGCGATAATGAGGATGTCGATTCAAAACCTGGATCAGAAATGCCAGCCGAGTATGTTCGGGAAAGCGTAGACGATCATTTCGATAATCATCAAACGTCTGATTATCGCGTCTTAGCCAGTAAAACAGTTCAATCAGCCATTGATTGCGATCTGGCAAACTAGCCAAGACATCATTTTGTGTCAGCAAGGTATCGAGCTGCTGACTCGCCGTTTTGGATTCACGCCACTTGCTATAGAGTCGTTTCGACATTAGAAATCAGACCTGATACTGGGTGTGCAGCTCAGCGAGCAAACCTGCGCCAGCGTCTTCAAGATAGTCCAGTACCAAATCAAAGCCCTGACCCGCACCATAATAAGGATCTGGCACTTCATTGACTGCATATTTTTTAGAATAAGCCATCATCAACTTAAGCTTGGTTTGCAGTTCTGGCACGCATTGTGTTTTAAGCAGCGACAAATTAGCCTCGTCCATGGCCAATATCAAATCAAAACGCTGAAAGTCTTGTGCTTCAACCTGCCTGGCACGTAAATCAGCAATATGATAACCACGACGAGCCGCTGCTTCAATACTGCGTGGATCGGGTGGCTCCCCGATATGGTAATCATGTGTCCCAGCCGAATCGAGATGAATAGCCAATTTTGATGGCGATTGGTTTAACAGTTCACGCACCACACCTTCGGCAGAGGGTGAACGACAAATATTACCCATGCAAACAAACAGGATTGATAGCTCTTTCAAACTCGCTACTCGCTTAATTAAAAAATCTCAGAAGTGGCAGGTATACAGTCAACTGACGGCTGTCATCAATAATAAATGCACGCAGACAATCCTAGCATTAAGATGATCAAAACCGGCAGGCTGACTGAAACTTATTGTAGATGAAAAATGGGTTCTGCCTGAACCATTAGACGCATGGTCGATTTCTCAGGCTTCGGGACTGACTCAATCATTGACTTGCCGATGAAGGGAAGACTTTCTGGATGCTGCACTGTTCGATTAATCTTTAATACATCAAAACCGATCATCCGAGCATGCTCCATTAATTCCTGATAACGCTTTTCGCTTAAATTGGCAACCCTGGCCATGATCCAGCCATATTGTTTATCTTCACTGCCTAGAATCATGCTCTGAAAATCGTCTGACATGTAATAAATGCGATAACTTAACCAGTCTGCATTGGGCTGATGCAATACCTGTTCAATATGAAGTGCATCAGTTTGCTCAACCATGCTGGTATGGTCGATAACGACGTCATTATCTGACTGAGCCTGAGAAAGTGTTGCCTGCAGCAAATTTTGTGAATTGCGGCAAACAAAAACACGACTTAATTGGTCATTGCCATCTGGCAACAAACTCATTTGATCATCTGATATGCAATCTGCCTGCTCCGGATTGGGCAATCTGGCCAGTTCAAACCAATGACCAGCCATACCCCATTCATGATCACCTGCCCCTTCTCCTGGCACAATACCATTCGAAGCCTCTTTGATTAAACCGAAAACTAGAGCGAGCAACAGGAAAAACCAGAGTACCGATGTTGAAATTCTCATGATCGCTCTCAGATAAATTGAAGATCGACATACTTAGTGACTTTGTTAGTGACGCTGGTCCGGGCGGTGACGAGTCAGGAAGAGATCAACATCTGTTTCCAGTTGTTGCCGGATCAATCCGTACTGAACCTGTATCCTTCCTGATAATTGCGCTCTTTTACCTGCAATTACATCAAGCTCATCATGATTGAATTCACCGATTTTTTGCAATAATCGGCCTCTCAGTTGTTTCCAGTTTCCTGCAATGATGTCCCAATTCATGAGTCACTCCTTGATGTAAAAAAATCAGCTGAGCACAACTTCATATTAAATATCTTGGTTTTGCCAAGCTTTCAGTAAGGCCTGAAAGAAAAGTCAGAATATTTGTGCTTGCCTTATAGGAATACACCTACATCCTAAGGAATAAGCGTGAGGAAACTGTTGGAAAATCTGACAATTTGCAACAGCAAAGTAGGAATCCGACTACGGATAATTTCGTTGATCTTCACTAGTATTGGCAGGGGAATTCCGTAGAATGAAAGTACCTTATTTAAATCTGAATTTATGATTGCCTTTTTAGTAGAAGACTCAAAAAAAATTCGTGAGTCGCTCATCGCCCTGATTAACAGCATGACTGAGATTGTGATTGCAGATTTTGCAGAAACTCAAAATGATGCAATCGAGTGGCTTGAGAACAATCCATGGGATGTTGTCATCGTCGACTTAAATCTTCGAGAAGGCCACGGGCTGGAGGTTTTACGTGCCCTGCAAACCAATTCCAAAGTTGATCTATCTGCTAAAAGACGCGTGGTACTGACCAATTACGCCAGTCCACAAATGCGAATTCGCTGTGAAGAACTTGGGGCAGATGCTTTTTTTGATAAATCAAGCGATATTGATCGCCTGATTGAATACCTGACTGGTGAACCCGCCTAGGCAATCTTTGAATAAACAGTTGAATTTGAAAATTTGACCGGATCTGCCAAAAAAGTAATCCGCAATACAGCAAGATTTAACGGAAATATGTCACATTGTTAGTTAACATTAATACACATTTATTACAAATATCACATTTCATCCATATAAAAAAGCATCATAACGATGCTTTTTTTATAACCGTTTTATCGAATCAGGCTAGTCACGAGAGACACGATAAACATGATCAGAAAAATGAAGAAAAGTATCTTGGCAATGCCGACAGCACCAGATGCAATGCCACCAAAACCAAATACGCCGGCAACCAAGGCAATCACAAAAAATACTGCAGCCCAATGTAGCATGATGCGCTCCTTATCAGTAAAGGTTTAAACTTCGAGAAGATCGATCAGATCATCCGAATGTTCTTCTTCTTTCGCTAAAATTTCTTCCAGTAAGCGCCGTGTCGAAGGATCTTCTTCACCAATGTACTGAACCATTTGCCGATAACTATCAATGGCAATCCGTTCTGCAATCAGGTTCTCTTTAATCATGTCTTGCAAAGCAATACCGGCAAAGTATTCGGCATGACTGCGCTCAGCCAGTCCTACCGGATTGAAGTCAGGTTCACCACCCAATTGCACAATCCGCTCCGCGAGAAGATAGGCATGACTCAACTCCTCATCAGCATGCTCAATGAATTCTGCGGCCGCCACCTGAGCCTTGATCCCCTTTGCCACATAATAGTGGCGCCGATAACGCAGCACGCACACCAGCTCGGTCGCAAGCGCACCGTTAAGCAGCTGGACAACCTCTTTGACATTAGCGGCATAACTCCGCGTCACGGGCCCACTTTCAATATCCTTGCGTGCTCTGGTTCGGATCAATTGAATATCTTCAATCGGGGCTACTCTGTCTGCCTTCAGTGCATGCTCGTCAACCATCTTTTTGCCCTGCTTTTTCATATCGCCCCCTAACGAACCGCTTTTTTAATTGAACGGGTCTGGCCACTGTCATTATTTTTACGACAGGAAACCAAGCCGATAACCAGCAAACTCGCAGCAAGCAAACCCACAGCGCCAATCACTTGCAAAGGACGTTGCTGCGCATAGTGCAATCCCAGATGGATCGCATCATGGGTCTTGACCACGGCACGCTCCTTATTGGAGCGCAATGAGCTGGCACCCTTTTCAACCAAATCAGAAAGTTGATCTTTTAACTGTGCCGATTGTTTGTTGCCATCCTTGCCAATGGCATGAATCAAATTTTCGGCACGCGTCATCAGATCATGCCAATCGGCACTCACTTCATCTTTGTTGATATATTTCATCATCGCCCCCTATGATTTGATACGGATATCATTCTTGACAGACTTCACACCTTTGACCTTTGCAACTATTTCAACCGCCTGGGTACGTTGGGTCTCGCTTTTTGCAAAACCACTCAGCTGGACAATGCCTTTATAGGTTTCAACGGTAATGTCGCCCGCATCAACGGTTTTGTCTTCGACAAATGCGGCCTTAACCTTGGTGGTAATGACCGAATCATCAATGTATTCGCCTGTACTTTCTTTACCAGGTGTGGAAGCACAGGCAGTAATCAGTACTGGTGTGGCGGCAAGAAGAATCGCTGCTACAGCGCTACGCATTTTGTTTTTCATTGTGAATCCTTTCTAGGAGTAATGTCTGACTGACATGTGTTCACTTTAAAAAAACTCACCAGGCTTGCCTGTAGGACAAACATGGCAATCACTCACAAAGACTGGCAGTTACTCTGTAGGGTCTGGCTGACAAAGTATTGCCAGCAACAAAAAAGCCCACTCGATGTGGGCTTTTTGATGAACTATGCAATCAATCTGGCTGGTACTAATTACTCCATCAAACCGTTTTTCATGGCGTAATAAGTCAGGTCGCTATTGGATGTCAGTCCCATTTTTTCCAGCACACGAGTACGATAGGTACTCACTGTCTTGACACTGATATGCAGTTGATTGGCAATATCGGTGACGGTTTCACCTTTGGATAAACGAATAAAAACCTGTAACTCACGATCCGACAATTGTGTATGAACCGGCGCTTCGTTGTCTTTATTGACACCTGAAGCCAGCACCTCACCAACTGACTGACTGATATAGCGACGACCTTGTGCCGCAATCCGGATTGCTTTGATCAATTCATTGGGGTCACAATCCTTTTTCAGATAACCACTCGCTCCCATGCGCAGCATATTCATTGCATATTGCTCTTCTGCAAAACCACTCAAGATCAATACCGGCAATTCTGGATGGGTCAACTTGATTTGACGCAATGTATCCACACCATTTTGGCCGGGCATGGAAATATCGAGCAAAAGCACATCGCACTCTTTTTTACGTACGATATCCATCGCTTCATTGCCATTAGAGGCTTCATGCAGCACCTTCATATCAATCTGATCAGAAATGAATTGCTTGAAACCAGTCCTCACAATCTGATGATCATCGGCAATGGCAACTCTTATCATGGGCATAATCAATCCGCTGTCTGTAAATGTGGTTTCATTATGAAGGGACAATCGCAGAAAATCTTAACCTGTTAGCTGATCTGCGTGTAGTCATTCACCTACAGGCTGAATGATCGGAGTACGATAAGCTATGACTAAGCAGACAAATACAGAGTAATACTGAGGAAATCCTCTGATTCAAAATAATTCTCCAAGACTTGAATGACATGCCAACTTTCATTCCAGCACTGGTCAAACAAAAATAGGTAGCCTGTGTATCCTTCCTTCAAAGACATTGTCAAACGCAATATCACGCTCTCTACAATGGCAATCTGGTTGTCATTAGGGATATCGCTGACTGCATTGATTTTTTCTGTTTACAGTAGCCAGGCTTTAAGTGATGCCAATGTCTCTCTCAAAAAACATCTCATCGCCAAAACCCAACTGCAACAACTCATGGCCCTGCTGGTTGAGGCAGAAAGCAGTCAGCGTGGCTATATATTAACGGGCAAGGAAAACTATCTCACCCCTTATTACGATGCCACGGCAAGCATCAATACAACCCTGGACACCTTACGCAATGTCTACGTGACCGAGCCCGATCTCTTGCCGGAACTGTCCAAGATATCGCGCCCCATCAGTGGCAAGATGACTGAGCTGGAATTGACACTGACATTACAAAAACGCGGTCAAACTGCTGCAGCCAAAGAAATCATCGAAACGGATATCGGCAAAATTGGCATGGACACCATCCGCAAAAATGTGGATGCCTTGTCTAATAAAGAAACCATCGTGGTCGATGATTTGACCGAGTCATTTCGCTTTTATCAGCAACTCAGTCAGTGGGGTGTGCTGATTTTGATTGCCCTGAATCTGATTGCTTTTTTCCTGACTGTCCATTTCATGCGTCGTGCCGCACAAATGGAACATATCAATCGTCTGGCTTTGGAAGCAGAAAAAAAACGCCTTGACCAGCTGGTGGCAGAACGCACTTCTGAATTATCTGATTTGACGGAATATCTGCAAGTCGTTCGAGAAGAGGAACGAGCCACACTGGCGCGCGAACTCCATGATGAACTTGGTGCCGTCTTGACTGCCGCCAAACTGGACTCCATGTTTATCCGCGCCAAATTAAAAAATGCGGACCCACTGATTCTGAACAAACTATCCAATCTGACCACCACCCTTGACGATGGGATCAAACTCAAACGCAAGATTATTGAAGATTTGCGGCCCTCGACCCTGACTAATCTGGGCTTTGCCATGGCCATCAAGATGCTGTGCGAAGAGTTTTCGGAGCGAGCCAATATTGGCCTGGACTTGCGTTGCCAGGATGATTTGACCATACACGATTCATTGGGCATTGCACTGTATCGCATCGTGCAGGAGTCCTTAACCAATATTGCCAAATACGCGCAAGCCAGTGCCATTCAGATTGTGTTTGATCCACAAGGCACGATTCTCAACGTATCCATCAAGGACAATGGTCAGGGTTTTGAACCTGAAAAACTGATCAAGGGGCATGGCCATGGTTTAATCAGCATGCGACAGCGCATTGCCGCATTACGGGGCAAATTCTCGATCCAAAGTGCGCCTGGCCAGGGTACATTGATTCAGATTTCAGTCCCCATCACCTTACAGTCACAACTCAATATCTCTCAACCCGTACCGCCGGTTGTCGAAGTCCAGATTGAGCCGATGCCACCAACACCCTCGCCTGCACCATCAGAACCAGAAACAATAACAGAAAAACCGCTTCAATCTGCTCATCGTGCTTAAAGTAGGCCATCGGCTGTGTACATAATGGCCTCACCTGAAGTAATGTCGTGCTTAATTGAACTTGATAATTGCCATCCTCTTTGTGATCCATTTTGCTATGGAGCGCAATCCATAGCAAATCGGTAAGAATCGACGGGAGCAGGCACTGGACGTATCTGACAAATCCTTGGACAACCCCCATTTTGACCTGCTCAAGCAAGCACTTGAAACAGCCAGCGATTTCAAAGAAATCTTGTTCCCAAGGTATACCTACCAGGTGTATATCTTAAAATCAATCCATCAAGTGCATTATATATAGGCTATTTTTTACACTACTATCCAGTATATTTAAATGCTATGCCTCCGACCACGCCATCTGCCTACTAGGCAGATGGCTCGACATGTTCGGCAAGATGCTGGCTACGGTAAAACGACTGGCGCATCGCCAAAGCACCGAGCAAGGCAAAGATGGCTGACAGACCATACACCGCACAGGCACCATAGCTCTTCCACAAAGCCCCCAGCGCCACGCCACCAATCGCCCCACTCAACCCATAAGCAAGGCTGCTATATAAAGCCTGACCACGTGCCTGCAAGGGCCCGCCAAACCAGGTTTGCAGACGCAATACGCTGGCCGTGTGATGTGCGGCAAAGGTGGCGGCATGCAGGAGTTGCGCCGCCATCATCAGCACCACCGACTGCGCCAGCCAGGCCATGATGCTAAAGCGCACCGCCGCGAGTGCAAAACAGGCGAGTAAAATCAGTTGCAAGGAAAAACGCCGAAACACCGGCCCTTGCCAAAAGAAAAACAGTACTTCGGCCAACACACCCAGTGCCCACATGCCCCCCACCTGGGTCTTGCTGTAGCCCAGCTCGGACAAATAAATGGAATAGAACACATACCAGCCCACATGCGCCAGAATCATCAAAAAACTGGCGACAAAAAACCAGGCTACCGCCGGTTGCACCAGCAGTTGCCGCACCCTGCCCTGGATGCGTTGTGGTACAGGTGCCTGAAAATCACGCAACTGATAAACGCTGGCAACAGCCAAACCAAATAGCGTGATGGCAATCCAGGGAAAGCGTGCCACACCCAGATGTTCAATCACATATCCGCCTGCGCCAACCGTCACAATAAAACCAATGCTGCCCCATAAACGCAGTCGTCCAAAATGGCCTGCGTGGCCCTGCGTGACGCCGACGGCCATAGCTTCCACCAACGGTGTTTGCGAGCAGGTAAAGAGATTGATCAAGGCCATGGCACAAAACATCCAGGCAAAGTCTCGGACAAAAAACAGCGCCGGAAAGAATAGCAAAGCCAGTGTGGAGGTTGCCCGTACCACGGCAATCCGGGTGTGCAGGCTATCAGCCACCCAACCCCAGAGCGTTGGGCCAAACACCCGCGTGACCTGAATCACCGCCATCAGCACGCCAATTTGCAGGGCGTTAAAACCAAGGTGTTCAAAGTACAGCGACAGATAAGGCGAATACACGCCATAAAAAGCAAAGTAGCAAAAGAAAAACAGCGCAAACCGATATGCGCCGGGGACGACCTGAAAGGGCATGAAAAACTAACGAGTGGGTGAAAGTGCAGTGGCTGAGACAGGCTTGAACTGCTCGGCAGACTGACCATTGGGCAGCGTTGCCGTACCGCTTGACGAGTCAGTTGCTGAATCAGTCACTGCGTCAGTCAGATCATATACCGTGGCTTGCAGTGCCTGCACCAGCAAGGCGAGCCGAATGTAATCCAGCTTTTCTGGGGTATCGCTCATCTTGTGATAATCATGATTCCGATTTAACGCCGTATCGGTGATCATCAGCGCAGGAACACCTTGCTCGCTATACGACCAATGATCAGACCAGTCGACCTCTTCAAACAGGCCGGGTGCCACGCCACCATGAATTGGCAATAGCGCATGACTGCGCAACAAGCCCGTGATCTGACGCACCCAGTCACGCGCTTGCAACTTGCCCACCAGGCCAATGTAATTGCCAGTATCCGGATACAGCAGGCTGAAAGGCCAAGGTAAATCCTGACTATCGGGTGCATCGCTGAAACAGCCAATCGCTTCCAGTGACAACATGCCCAATAGCTGATCACCTGCGACGGTACTATTTTTGGCCCGCACCAGACTGCCCATGGTGGGCGTTTTGAAATAAGGATCTTCTTCGTTGACGTAGAGTTCAAAGCGTACCCCAATCTTGGTTGCCTTGGCTTGATGGCGCAAACTTTCGGCCAGCACCAGCAGTGCAGCCACGCCCGAGGCATTATCATCGGCACCCGGGCTGGTAGGCACCGAATCATAATGCGCACCAATCACCAGCCATGTGGGTTTATCGGCTGATGGCCGGGTAGCCGGTAATTCGGCAATCAGGTTATAGACCGGGCCTTGGCCACCAGGAACCGCTTCCGGCCTGACCTGATAACCCATAGCCGTTAAACTATCGGTGAGATAAGCCTGTACCTGCTGCAAGGCCACCATTTCTTGCGCATGATGTGGCACTCGCGCCACGGCCAGCACATGCCGCTGCAACTGTGCCGCCATTTCAATGGTGTTGGCATCAGGTGAAGAACGTACCCCGCTATAGAGTTGACCGGGCATGCTGGTCATCCAGCCAATGGCAGCAAACACCAGCATGACCACCAGCAGCGTCAATACCCAAGCATTAAGCAATCTGACTTTGAGATTGACGGTTCTGACATTCACCATACTGACCTAGCGCGACAGAAAACAGCTTATTGAGCTTAAGGCTTAAACCTTGCGGCCAGCCTGGGCGGGAATAACTGGCGTGGCCACCGACACATCGGCACATTGCGCACGATGACGCAAGACATGATCCATCAGCACCAGCGCGAGCATGGCTTCGGCAATTGGCGTGGCACGAATGCCAACGCAAGGATCATGGCGACCAAAGGTTTGCACTTCAATTGGGTTGCCTGCCTTGTCAATCGAGCGCCGTGGTGTGCGGATTGATGAGGTTGGTTTGATGGCAATCGAGACGGTAATATCCTGGCCACTGGATATACCACCCAACATACCACCAGCGTTATTGCTCAAAAATCCTGCGGGTGTCAGTTCATCACCATGCACACTCCCCTTTTGCGCCACACTGGCAAAACCGGCACCGATTTCCACGCCCTTCACCGCGTTGATACCCATCATCGCATAAGCGATGTCGGCATCGAGCTTGTCAAACAGCGGCTCACCCAAACCCACTGGCACACCCGTGGCCACGACTTCAATCCGTGCGCCACACGAATCACCGTCCTTGCGCAGCTCGTCCATATAGGTTTCGAGCTGGCCGATCACGCTGTTGTTGGCCGCAAAAAATGGATTGGTGCGAACGTGTTCCCAAGACTCAAACGGCACCACAATCTCACCGAGTTGCGACATATAGCCACGAATTTCAATACCATATTTTTCGCGCAACCATTTTTTGGCCACCGCACCCGCGCCCACGATCGGCGCGGTCAAACGTGCCGATGAACGGCCACCGCCACGATGATCGCGAATCCCGTATTTATGCCAGTAGGTATAGTCGGCATGACCGGGACGAAAGGTCTCGGCGATATTGCCGTAGTCTTTGCTGCGCTGATCTTCATTGCGAATCAACAACGCAATCGGCGCACCGGTGGTCTGTCCTTCAAAAATGCCGGACAGAATTTCAACTGTGTCGGACTCTTGCCGCTGGGTCACATGCCGTGACGTGCCGGGCTTGCGTAAATCCAGTTCGGGCTGAATATCTGCCAGACCCAATGCCATACCTGGTGGACAGCCATCAATCACGCAGCCGATTGCCGGGCCATGAGATTCGCCAAAAGTGGTAACGGTAAACAGAGTGCCTAATGTGTTGCCGGACATAGATGAAAGATGCGCAGTGAAGAAAATGAGGAAAAGCCTGCAACCAGAGGCAAGCGAGTTCGGTAAACCAGCATTATACGGGGCGGCTGCGCTTGCCAACAGAGGTAAACGTGGAAGGGGCCGAAGGGGATGGTTTATCTTGCCCGCATGCTACCCACATGATGCCTTGCAAAAGGCCGGTAAAACACGATAGGCAATGTCTCGACAAGGGCTTGGGGAGTGGGCAACTGGTTACTCACAACGCAGTTAAATTCGCAGTCGGATTCGAAAATAATTGATACTGGGTAGTGGTATATATAATTATTAGCTGTTTAATTGCGTAATTTAAGGTTAAAAAATAAATACTACCCAATTCCTCTATCGCCCTCGGTAAACTTTATCCGGCCAGCCTGTTTGACGGCATACATCGCACTATCGGCATGATGCAAGAGCCTTGAAATGTTTCGGCCATGCTCTGGATAAACCGCTGCACCAATTGAAACCGTGACATTCACATGGCGGCTACGAATGTTGATGGGCTGACCAAAAGCACGCTGGATTTTTTTCTTGATCAGGTCAATATCTGTCGGCGAGCGCACATCATTGAGCAGCGCGACAAACTCATCGCCACCAAAACGCGCCACGACATCATCCTGTCGCAACGCACGTTGCAGTCGCCGCCCGACTGCTCTCAATACTTCATCCCCGGCTTCATGGCCAAACTGATCGTTAATCGGCTTGAAGTTATCCAGATCCATGAATAACACCACCAATTGACGCTGCAATTGTCTGGCCGAAATCAACGCTTTTTCAAACAGGGCATTGAAATGGGCACGATTGTACAAATCGGTAAGACCGTCATACATCGCTTGTCTGGCATCACGCAAGGCAATTTCCTTGGTTTCGTGAATATCCACCACCGTACCGATGAAGCCAGCAATCTGCCCGGGCTGATCACGCACCGGCGTGATATCAATCCGCATCCAGACCTTATGAGTTGGAAATTTGGACAAACGGGTGTTAAAGCGAAACTCACCACTAAAACGGGTTCGTGATTGCGCTGCCTGATGCCATAAATTACGCGCCCGCTCGACATCTTCCAAAGCGACAAAACTGACCCAATCCTTGCCACGACAATCATCCAGGGTACGGCCAATCAAGGCTAGCCAAAACTCATTGGCATAGAGCATATCGCCCGCAATACTGGTTTCAAAGATACCCACCGGTGCCTGCCGGGCCAGCTCTTTAAAACGAGCTTCACTATGCCGCAGCTGTTCCTGCATATCGGTCAGATGCTCCACCTTTTCTGAGAGCCGTCGTGCCTGTTCACGCAACAGATTCTCACGCTGAACGGTCGATGTAATGTCATTGATGATGATCAGACACCAACGCTGGCCATCACTGCTGTACAAGGGTGAAATCCGCACAGCCTGTTTAATGCGCTCAGGACTATCACGATCGGCAAAAATAGGAAATGGACTGGGATGCAAGGCATGGGATAACAAAGACGACATCCCCAGATCCAGCGCATCGCGCACCACAAAATCAACGCGGGGATCAATCGCACCCTGAAAAGCCAACTGCATGGAAATACCCAGCACCTGCTCTTCATTGGTAAAGGTATGACGCGCCAGCCAGCTATTCCACTGACACACTCTGGCCTCACGATCCAGTACGACGACACCACATTCAAGAGCATCAATCAATGGCGAGCTAAATGGCGAATTCATATGATCAAAAGACGTCTTGCTCAATCCAAGAATTTTTCCCATGAGTTCTTTTTCACGAAATACCAAACAGGGACTCAATCTTATTCACAAAACTGCGGATTGACGGTAAATCCATGATGAACAACACATAGCCAGTCACATTTTCGCTCGACAGACTCATACCGATTCGAGCCAGTAAAATATTGCGATCTGTCTCGCCCTCCACATAAGTTTCACCACCCTGGATAAATACGATTCTAGGCAAGGTACCCAACAGCTCGGTCTGAAACAGATTGGACAAGCTGTTCATGCAGCTATTGATGATGATGTTGCCAATTTCGGCCAGCGCATCTTGCTCCAGCTCGGTAATGTTATCGACATGTACCGCATCACCGAGCATGCGCCGTACAATTTCCAGACAGCCACGTTCTGGAAACAGCAACACCGTTTCAGTATGAAAATCCTGATGATCTTCAAATGCCTGAGAGATGCCACATATCCTTTGTGTACCATCACGACCATGCAACTGCGCCAAATACTCGATGAGTTGCTCGCGCGACACCAGTTCCACCGTCGGTACCGATAAGTCAATCCGGTCCGCCACGATCTGTGAGAAAACTTCTGCCGCCTCACCCAATGAAAGATTAAAGGTTTCAGCCAGGGCATCCAGTTGCAACTCCGTCAATTGAACCGGTAAGTCGTCCTGCTTGGTGGCTTCAGGCATGAGAATATCGTGACTCATGCTGATTACTCCGGCAACAGGGTTTTAAGAATTTCAACAATTAATGGTTCTGTGATTGGCTTACGAAAGAAATATACGCCCAGATCAGACGCCATTTTTTGTACGTGCTCCTGACCATTGGCTGTCAATAAAGCCGCCTTGAAGTTGGGCAAGCGTTGCTTCAAAATCGCAATCAAATCCAATCCGGTCATACCCGGCATATTCATGTCAATGATGCCAATATCAGGCTTGTGCTGTTCCAACAAGGCCAGTGCAGCATTGCCATCTGCCGCTTCAATGATATTGACTTGAATCCGGTACTTTTTGACCATCGCACCACTCATCATGCGCGACACCTTGCTGTCATCGACCAGCATGATCGTCGCTTGAGTTTTGACTGCTGTTTCCATTTTTTAAGGCTTTCGTAATTTGAAAATTTAAATTTGATAATTTAGACAAATTCTTCAACTTCGACCGCTGGCAAAGTCGCCGGATCGACCTGTGCACGACGAATTTCCTGGCTGGCAATCAGTTCCAGCACTTGTTGTGTAATGGCACGACAGGCATTATTGAGATGACTGGGCAGTTTTTCTTCCAGTTCGCCACGCAAGAGCATCTTGCTCACCGAAATGTTGTAAACCGGCGCGATGATGCGATCTTCATAACCAGCCAGCATGCGGCTGACCAGTTTGGAAGCGGTCATCTTCTGCCACACATTGGTGGGCCATTGGGAAGGCAAGGCATAGGCTTTGGGAAAGCGTTCCAGATCCTGAAGCAACGCACGAATGTCTTCTTCTGAATCACGAAACGGTAAAAGCACCACATCGGACATGGCAGCCAGTTTGCGATCCACATCGGTACGATTGGCACCACCGTCAAAGACGCCAAACCAATCCGGCGTATTGGTCAGTTTGGCCGCCACTTTCTCAAGGTTTTCTGCATTCCGGGCGTCAAATGGCAGATAACTGCGGCCGTTGCGCGACAGCTTGTCACGCTCGCAATCCGTGAGCACCGCCACGGTATAGCAACCGGTATCGCCCAACCCCTGTGAGAGCATATGAGACACCGTGGTTTTGCCGGTACCGCCCTTATTGCCAATAATACTGATGATTTTTGCCATTGATCACTCCTTAGGGAATGATCACATTGTCGGCAAGATGAATGCCCCGGCATCGTTTGAATAAGACAGAAAAGTACCGTTAATTCGAGTTGTGGTGCAAGGGAATGGATTGAACTGCCAAGACGCCAAGGCCGCCAAGAAAATCTGAAGATCAAAAGCGTTTGCCACAAAGACACGCAGAACACCAAGTCAAAAGCACTTCGGGGCACAATGCCAACGCACAGGCAGCGCATTCTTATTGATTCATGCTCTATCCTAGATTGCGTAGTGAACAGCGCACTTGATCGCAGATTCTTCTTGGTATTCTTTATGACTGCTTTGTGTCTTTGTGGTAAATGCCTTTACCTTTCCTTGGCCTCTTGGCGGTTCAATCCAATCTCTTCAACTAAACTGCAGCACCATAGCCACCGCCACCCGGTGTGCCGATTTCAAACACATCGCCAGGCTGCATGGTGGTACTGTCGACAAACTGCAATGCCTCCACCTGTCCATTGGCACGAATCACGCGGTTATAGCCGGTGGCACCGTCAGCACCCCTAGCCATGCCAAATGGCGCGTGCAGCCGGTTATTGGAAAGAATGCTGGCGGTCATGGTTTCCAGAAAACGGACGCGGCGCACGCCGCCATTGCCACCGGACCATTGCCCTGCTCCACCGGAGTGTGGCCGAATCGCATAGCTTTCCAGCAGCACCGGATAACGCCATTCGAGTACTTCGGGATCCGTCAGACGCGAGTTGGTCATATGGGTCTGCACCACATCACAACCGGCAAAACCATTGCCGGCACCCGACCCACCGGAAATGGTTTCGTAATACTGATACTGCGCATTGCCAAAGGTGAAGTTATTCATGGTGCCCTGACTGGCCGCCATGATTTGCAGGGCGCCGTACAAGGCATTGGTGATGCAGGACGAGGTTTCCACATTGCCCGATACCACCGCCGCCGGAAAATTCGGATTGAGCATGGAGCCTTCGGGAATGATGACCTTGATGGGTTTGAGGCAACCCGCATTGAGCGGCATATCATCATTGACCAGGGTGCGAAACACATACAGCACGGCGGCAATGCAGACAGCGCGTGGCGCATTGAAATTGTTGGGCAGCTGCGCCGAAGTACCGGTGAAGTCGACTACCGCTTCGCCACGGTCTTTATCCAGGCTGACCTGCACCACAATCACCGCACCATTATCGAGTTGATAGCGGTAACTACCCTTATTGAGTGGCAGAGCCTTGATCGCCAAACGCACTGCACGTTCGGCATTGTCCTGCACATGCTGCATATAAGCCTGTACCACGGCCAGACTGTAATGACTGACCATGGCCAGCAGTTCATCACAACCTTTTTGATTGGCCGCAATCTGGGCCCGCAAGTCGGCCAGATTCT
This sequence comes from Ampullimonas aquatilis, assembly GCF_049675895.1. Classification (GTDB taxonomy): domain Bacteria; phylum Pseudomonadota; class Gammaproteobacteria; order Burkholderiales; family Burkholderiaceae_D; genus Ampullimonas; species Ampullimonas aquatilis. The sequence goes on from NZ_CP183834.1 coordinate 2,101,585, forward strand.
GCTCGACATTACGCGCCGGATAAGGCGCTGTGGTCAACAACCTGCGCAATTCAGCTTCGTGCAACTCGCCCCTGCTCATGATGCACAGATTGTCGAGCAGGACGCCCTCTTCCTGCACCATGGTTGAATGGGGTGGCATGGAACCGGGCGTGATGCCGCCTATATCGGCATGATGACCACGCGAAGCCACATAAAACAGGAGTGTCTGCCCCGCTTCATCAAACACCGGGGTAATGACGGTGACATCGGGCAAGTGGGTGCCACCGGCATAGGGATCATTCAGCGCAAACACATCACCCGCCTGTATGCATCCTTCATTGCGCATGATAATGGTCTTGATGCTTTCCCCCATCGACCCCAGATGGACCGGCATATGCGGTGCATTGGCAATCAGATTGCCTTGTGCATCAAAGATGGCACACGAAAAATCCAGACGTTCCTTGATATTGACCGAGTACGCCGTGCTCTGTAGCCTTGCCCCCATCTGCTCGGCAATACTCATGAAGAGATTATTGAACACTTCGAGCAACACCGGATCAGCCGTTTCAGGCTGTTCGGTTTGCTGTTGCGTCACTTTACCGGTGGATGGTAGTGCGAGCGGCATAACACGACGTAGCACCAGATTATTCTGGGCTGTTACCTCAGCCTGCCAACCCACTTCCACCACTGTCGTGGCATTGTCCTCAGCAATGATGGCGGGCCCCGGAATATGATGACCGGGTTGCAAATTGGCACGTGGATACAAAATCGCATCACGCCAGCGTCCAGCGCTATACATCCGCACTGACTGACCATGCAAGCCGATATGACTCAGCGGATCAGGCTGATAACGTTGTTGCAGATCAGCACTCACATCAGCGGCTTCGTGCACGGCTTCGACTTCCAGACTATCAAACCAAATGGCTTTGCCACTCATCAATAAAGCAAAGCGCTGTTGATAGATTGCTTCAAATTGTTGCTGCATATTGGGCAGCGAATCTTTGAGCACAGTGATGACCGAATCGGAACCCACATACCGCAGGCGTGCTCTTTGAATCAGCTGGATCCTGGCAGCCGCAATACCCTGACTTTGCAAATGCGTCACGGCTTGCAGACTCAATTTTTGCCACTGAGCTTCCAGCTCAAGCAAAGCGCCATCCACAAAAGGCAACTCGACCGTTGCCTCACGCATGGCACTCTGGTTGGCAAGCCCCATGCCGTAAGCCGACAAGACACCCGCCAAAGGATGCGCAAAGACCGTTTTCATGCCCAGGGCATCGGCCACCAGACAGGCATGCTGACCGCCGGCACCACCAAAGGTGGTCAGGACATAATGGCTCACATCATGACCACGCGCTACCGATATCTGTTTGATGGCATTGGCCATGTTGGCTACCGCAATCTGCAATGCGCCCTCGGCAACCATTTCCCAGGTCATCAACTTGCCATGTGCCTTGCTCATGGTATCTGACAACTCATTCATTTTTTTCATGACGATGCGCCGATCCAGCGGCTCATTACCCATTGCACCAAACACATGTGGAAAGTGCGCCGGGACGATCTTGCCCAGCAACACATTGCAATCGGTAACTGTCAAAGGCCCACCACGTCGATAACTGGCCGGTCCCGGATTGGCGCCCGCCGAATCTGGACCAATCCGCAAACGCTCGCCATCAAAATGAACAATCGAACCGCCACCAGCCGCCACCGTATGAATCGATAACATCGGCACGCGCATGCGCACACCAGCAATTTGCGTGTCAAAGCTGCGCTCCATTTCGCTCAGCGCTGCGGCATCAAAATGGTCCGACTTGAAATGCGAGACATCGGTTGACGTGCCGCCCATATCAAAGCCGATAATACGATTAAAGCCAGCACTCAGACTGCTGCGCACCATGCCGACAATACCACCGGCCGGGCCCGACAAGATACTGTCCTTACCCTGAAAATGGCTGGCCGCCGTCAAGCCGCCATTGCTTTGCATGAATTGCACATTGACACCCGGCAGTGCCTTGGCTACCTGATTCACATAATGACGCAATACTGGTGACAGATACGCATCCACCACCGTGGTATCACCCCGCGCCACGAGTTTCATCAATGGGCTGATCTGATGCGAAGTGGATATCTGGGTAAAACCGACTTGCCTGGCCAGCTCGGCAATCTGCGCTTCATGCTGCGGATAACACCAGGCATGCATGAGCACAATCGCAATGGCGCGATAGCCCGCCGCGTACTGAGTCTGCAAATCCGCCAGCACCTTTGCCGTACCCAGCGCTTGTAATACCTCGCCACGCGCATTCAGGCGTTCATCCACTTCAATGACTTGCCGATACAGCAATTCGGGTAATTGAATCTGCAGATCAAACAGACGCGGCCGATTTTGATAGGCAATGCGCAGGGCATCATGAAAACCCTTGGTGATACATAAGAGTGTGGGTGCCCCCTTCCTTTCCAGCAAGGCATTGGTCGCCACGGTGGTGCCCATCTTCACACAATCAATCAGGCTCGCATCAATGGGCTGACCGTCTGCCACGCCCAGTAAATAACGAATCCCCGCCACAGCAGCATCGGCATAGTATTCAGGATTTTCCGATAGCAGTTTATGAGTGACCAGCTTGCCGTCAGGTTGCAGCGCCACAATATCCGTAAAGGTGCCGCCCCGGTCAACCCAAAACTGCCAGCGCGGCGGACGGTCAGTTGGCAAATCGTGAAACTGAAGACTAAGTGCTGCTTGCTGCATAAATGGTTAACTTTTCTGACTGATTGCTCAGTAAATCGGGTACAGATACAGGGTATAAATTCGAGGGTACATCAGATTTTAAGCAACAGAGATTGTCAATCTCGTTTGCGTGTATGCCACACCACCTTCTTTTCGATTATATTGTGCTCGATATCAGAACATTGGTCGTCAGGTGTCATCCTTTCGGCAAGCCGCATTTAAAAATATAAGAAACTATGAAAATTGCAGTGGTGGGGGCCGGTATCATCGGCATGAATACGGCTTACTATTTGGCGCGGGACGGACATACCGTCACGGTCTATGACCGTTGCAATGCCCCGGCGCAAGAAGCCAGCTTTGCTCATGGCGGCATTCTGTGCCCATCCTGGTCGGCACCGTGGAGCAAACCCGCGAGTCTGGCCGAACTGGTCAGGCATTTATCCAAAAAGAGTCAGCTGCAATTTGTTCATGGCTATAACAGCATCTTCTGGAACTGGTTGGGCAAATGGCTCAAGTCATTAAGTCACAAGCAATACCCGGCAGCTCAGGCACAACTTTATCGGCTGAGTCGCTACAGCCTGGATTGCCTGGATGACATCATCAGGCAACATCATATTGAGCTTGATCAGCGGCGTGGTTGTCTGCAGCTATATCGCAAGGAAAGCGATCTGGATCTGGCTCAGGCTGACTTGATTGGTCGACTGGGCGAAAACGGTGGTAGTCGGCTGGATCGCAATGCGAGCTACAAACTGGTGCCCACCTTGTCAGAAGACATGGATATGGTCGGTGGTATCTGGCAGGCCGATGCCATCAGCGGCAACGGTGCCTTGCTGGCCAAAACCCTGAAACAGATTTGTGATGACATGGACGTGCGCTTTCAGCTCGGCCAGACTGTTTCGGTACGCCTCAAGGAACGCCGTGGCCAGTTGATGCTGGGCAAAACACCACAAGACCACGAAGCGATTGTGATTGCAGCTGGCATGGGCTCACTAGACTTGTTGCGACGCCTGAAAATTCGCATCCCTTTGCTGGCCTTGCGAGGTTATTCGGCCACCCTGCCCTTGCGCCATCCAGAACTATTGCCTGCCCATGCCTTGCTGGATACCGCCAATGGTGTCAATCTGACGCCACTGGGCAATCATTTGCAGGCACGACTGCGCGTCAGCGCCATGACCCAACTGGTTTTGCCGGATCATCAGCCCAGCCAGGCGGAGAGTCAGGCGGCGTTTGACAAACTGACTACCATCGCCCACGAATGGCATCCCTATCCGGTTGATTACAATCGTGCCGCCTACTGGACTGGCCTCTGCCCCGTCACACCCCATGGCTTGCCGGTGGTGGGTGCCACGGCTCGTGCCAATGTGTTTTTGAATATTGGTCATGGTCAGCTGGGCTGGAGTCTGGCTGCCGGATGTGGAAAAATGCTGGCCGATACCATTGCCCAGCGCAAAACCATGATTGACCCAGCAGGACTGATCCTTGCGTAAAGATGTTCTGTTTGACCTTTTTTGTGCCTGTCTGTCAAATTTTCTGACAGGTGCTCATCTGATTCAGTCTGCGTTTCCATGAAAATCAAGCACGTTCAGTTCCCCATGTTTTTGCCCCCGCCGGGCCTCAAACGCACTTTGCGCCTGACAATGGGCCGAATTTTGCTGGCTTTGCAGCCTGGTCTGCGGCAAAAAATTGAAAAGGGACAAATTCCGGATTACCTCAGCGTCTGGGACAAATGCTCAATCGGCGCGGTGGTCGCTGCCCACTCGCAAGCAGGCACACTCGATAAACTCAATCATCTGCATCAATGGGCCTGGAAAAAAGACCAGGCGGTGGAATTTCACTCGCAAGCCAGCACTTTTTTCAAACAATACTGGCTGGAACATCACTCGGCCATTGAACCGGAAATTCGCAAGGAGATTCAGCGTGTTCCGGGCCAATACAGCACACTGTGTGAAATTGGCTGTGGCACCGGACTGGTGTTGCAGCATCTGGGTAATCATCTGACTGAATTGAAGCGCTTTGTCGGGCTTGATCTCAGTCCCGCCCAGATCAAGCTCAATCAGGAAAACTTTCGCGGCCTGGACAAATACGCCTTTGCCGCTGCCGATGCGGCCGAGTGGATTCCCCAGCAGGCACAACCGGGCTGGATCTACTTTACCAACGCTGGCGTACTGGAATACTTTCCGCGCGCCACATTGGCCAAACTGTTTGCCGATGTGATGGCAACCAAGCAACCTGCCGCCTTTGCCATCATCGAACCGATTGGCAGCTACGATCTGGATCGCGAGACTGAATCACGGCCACATGGTCATGAACATTCCCTGGCGCATAACTACCGCCTGCTGTTTAAAGAAGCTGGTTTCACGATTCGCTTTGAAACCACCCAGGAATTTGATGGTCAGCGCTGGATCCTGTTGATTGCCAGCACCAACTAAGCATTGCTCTCTGAATCAACTGACTCAATCAATTGACTCAGCCGCTTGAAGCAGGTTGTGTCGGATCAAAACCCCGCAATAAAACGGCACATCATCAACCATTAACGCACTGATGATGCACCGTTTGCGTTATGCTCAAGCTTGAGGAGAGCTGACCATGACGCAATTTCAGTCTTACCAATTTCCAAGCAAGTCTGACACTGCATGCTGCCATCATACTGCCAGCGAGTCCACTGCTTTGGCTCGGAGCGAAACCGGTCAAAGTCTGCTGGATCCGGTCTGCGGCATGAGCGTGACGCCTGCATCTCCGCATCATCTTGAGCATGCTGGCACAAACTACTATTTTTGCAGTGCCCATTGCGTACAAAAATTCAGTGCGCATCCCGAACAATATTTATCAGCCAAAACAGTCAATCAGCCTTTCGCACCAACGGGCATGACTGAGCCCGTTGCAGGCACGCGTTATACCTGCCCCATGCATCCGGAGATCATCGAGGATCATCCTGCCAACTGTCCTCTGTGCGGCATGGCGCTGGAACCCATGTTACCGACGCTGGATGAAACCGAAGCACCCGAGCTGACGGATTTTCGGCGGCGCTTTATCGTATCGCTGCCATTTTCGGTATTGGTGATGATGCTCGCAATGTGGGGACATCAACTGCTGCATAGCGTATTACCCATGACCGCGCAGCAATTCAATCTGCTGCAGTTGCTCCTGGCCTTGCCGGTCGTGGCCTGGGCGGGTTTGCCATTCTTTCAGCGCGGCATGGATTCAGTGCGCAACGCCAGCCCCAATATGTGGACGCTGATTGCGATTGGCACTGCCACTGCCTTTATTTACAGCACGGTGGCCACCTTCATGCCACGCTGGATTCCGGCAGCCTTTGCCATGCATGGGCAAACTGCCGTATATTTTGAAGCGGCCACCACCATCATTTCCCTGACCCTGCTTGGCCAGATTTTAGAGCTGCGGGCACGCGCCCAGACTGGCCTAGCCTTGCGTGCCCTGCTCGGGCTGTCGCCCAAAACCGCACGACGCATCCAGGCCGACCAAACCGAAACTGATGTCGCGCTGGAATTGATTCAAGCAGGCGATCATTTGCGGATTCGCCCCGGTGAAAAGGTGCCAGTGGATGGCGTGGTCATCGAAGGCAATAGTGCCATTGATGAATCCATGCTCACGGGCGAGCCAATGCCCGTCAGTAAAAAAGTCGGGGATAAAGTGATTGGTGCCACCATCAACGCCCACGGCAGCCTGATCATGCAGGCTGAAAAGGTCGGCAGCCAGACCATGCTCGCGCAAATTGTGCAACTGGTTGCACAAGCCCAGCGTTCCAAGGCACCGATGCAACGTTTGGCCGATCAGGTGGCCGGCTGGTTTGCAGGGATGGTGGTGGTTTGCGCCCTGCTCACTTGGCTGGCCTGGACCTGGCTGATGCCCAATCAGGGTTGGGTATATGGTTTGATCAATGCGGTAGCGGTACTGATCATTGCCTGCCCTTGTGCGCTGGGCTTGGCCACGCCGATGTCGATCATGGTAGCCAGTGGCACCGCCGCGCAGGAAGGCATTTTGTTTCGCGATGCCGCGGCGATTGAACAGCTCGGCAAAATCGACACGCTGATATTTGATAAGACCGGCACGCTGACCGAAGGCAAGCCGCGCTTTAGCAAAGCCTTGCCCGCTCCGGGATGGGATGCGGTGACGATGTTGCAACTGGCGGCCAGTCTGGATCAGGGTAGTGAACATCCGCTAGCCCATGCCCTGGTCAACGCAGCCAAAGAACAAAACCTGCCCTTATTGAAAACCACCCAGTTTGAATCCAGCACTGGCATGGGTGTCGTGGGTAGTGTGATTGACGCGGCCGGACAGTCACAACAACTTGCCTTGGGTAATCCAACACTGATGCAACAGCAAGGTATGGCCATTGACCCGGCCAGTGCGCCCTGGGCCGAGCAGATTGATAGTCTCAGTGAAGCCGGTGCCAGCATTTTGTATTTGTCCGTCAATCAACAACTGGCTGGTTTACTGGTGGTGGCCGACCTGATCAAACCCGATACGCTGACTGCACTCAAACAACTACGGGCACAGGGTTGTCACCTGATCATGGCCAGTGGTGATGGCCAACATACCGCCCGCGCGATTGGTCATCAGCTCGGTCTGGAAGAACAAAATGGCGAGGTATTTGGCAATTGCACCCCAGCCGATAAACAGGCACTCATCATCAAGCTTCAGGCCGAGGGACGCAAAGTGGCCATGGCTGGCGATGGCATCAACGACGCGCCCGCCTTGTCGCAAGCCGATGTGGGTATTGCCATGGGTAGTGGCACCGATGTGGCCATGCATAGCGCACAGGTCACGCTGGTTAAGGGTGATCTGCGGGGCATTGCGCGGGCACGCACCCTGTCGCAACAAACCGTGCGCAATATGCGGCAAAACTTGTGGTTTGCGTTTTTCTACAACAGCCTGGGGATTCCCCTTGCCGCAGGGGTGTTGTACCCTTGGACTGGTTGGTTGCTCTCACCCATGATTGCCGCACTCGCCATGAGTTTGAGTTCGGTATCAGTGATCAGCAATGCGCTGCGCTTGCGCAATCAGGCGCAAAAAAGTCGGCTGGCAGGCGCGTTATAAGTTTTATCAGCCAACCCAAAAAACGTCAAAAATGTGGTACACCTGGGTAGTAAACAAGTAATTAACCACTCTTAGGTGCGTATTTATTAGGTCTTTTTTTATACATTAGGGAAGTATCCATGAGTGCACTGTACTGCAGCAAGCTGATCCGTGAAATTGAGTCGTTGGGACAGGTCGGCCTGCCACCCCGCACACTCATGCAACGCGCCGGTCTGGTTGCCGCCAATTGGGCCCATGAACTGGTGCCACCGTACTCACAGATTTTGTTATTGGTTGGGCCTGGCAATAATGGTGGCGATGCCCTCGAAGCGGCAATGCGCTTGCGCGAACGCGGTCACAACATTACCGTCTGGGTCTTGGGTGATCCCAACCAGATGCCAGCCGACGCCGCCGCTGCCTATGCACTGGCACAGGGCGCAGGGCTCAAGCTGGTACAGGCGCAAGATGGCCTGCCTGCCGATCACGCCATGCTGCTCGAACACGCCGATCTGGTCGTCGATGGTCTGTTTGGCATTGGCTTGAGCCGTGCCCCGCAAGGCATCTACGCGCAGGTGATTGGTGCCCTGCGTCGTCATGTCGGTAAAAAAGTGTTGGCACTGGATATTCCGAGTGGCTTGAATGCCGATACCGGCTGGCCGCTGGAACACACCAGCACCGTGGTGGCAACCCATACCATCACCTTTCTGGCCGCCAAACCCGGCCTTTACACCGGTGCAGGCCGTGACTACACCGGCATTGTCCGGGTGGAAGAATTGGGCGTTAACCCTGCGACGCTGACCAGCATTCCACCCAATGCGGTACTCAATCAACCGGCGCGCTGGCAAGCCGAACTGCCCCAGCGTCATCATGCCAATCACAAAGGCAGTCATGGCAGCACCGCCATTTTGGGCGGCGTGCATGGCATGGCAGGGGCGGCATTGCTGGCTGGTCGCGCGGCACTTAAGCTGGGGAGTGGTCGGGTATTTGTGGGGCTGATTGACGCGCCCATGTTGTCTTGTGATCCGGTACAACCCGAGCTGATGCTGCGTAAGGCGGCCACGCTGGTGCAAACCAATCTGCAAGCCGTGGTGGCTGGCCCGGGCATGGGGCTGGATCAGGCCGGTTTGTTGTCCGAAGCCTTTCATCACCCTGCCCCTTTATTGCTGGATGCCGATGCACTCAATACCTTGGCCGATGATCTCGACTTGCGCGAGCGATTGGCGCAACGTCAGCAAAATGGTCTGGAAACCGTACTCACGCCACATCCACTGGAAGCCGCACGCCTGCTCGATGATGAAGTCCGAAATATTCAATCAGACCGCCTGCGCGCCGCACTGGAACTGGCCCGTCATTACGAAGCCATCGTGGTACTCAAGGGTTCGGGTACGGTGATTGCCAATCCGCTGGGCATGTTGATCGTCAACCCGACTGGTAATGCCGGTCTGGCCACCGCGGGTACTGGCGATGTGCTGGCTGGCATGATTGGCGCATTGCTCGCGCAAGGCATGTCGTCATTGGGTGCGGCCTGTGCCGGTGTCTGGCTGCATGGCAAGGGTGCCGATGATCTGGTCGCACAAGGTATCGGACCACTCGGCATTACTGCCAGCGAAGTCATTGATGCCACGCGGATGAGTTTGAATCAACTCCTACGGCATGAGTAAGCAGGCACAAGCAAGCAGCAATTCGGCATATCAATAAATCATCAGCCAGCCTGAATGCCGGCTTTAAGATATATTTAAATTTGATTGTTTCCATGGACGACAGGAATGCACCCGCTTTATGAAAGACTCATTCCATCATCCGAATTGGCTGACCGCTTTGCCAGACAAACTAGTCCATCCGACTGTTCTGACTGGCTTCCCATTGCAACAAGTGCTGCTTGCGCGCCAGCCCCCAGCGATAACCACCCAGACCACCATCACCACGAATCACCCGATGGCAGGGAATCAGCAAGGCCAGGCGATTGGCGCCACAAGCCGTACCCACTGCCCTGACCGCCTTGGGATGACCAATCGCCTCGGCCACGGCAGCATAGCTTTGCACACTGCCCTGCGGAATCTGTCGCAGGTAATGCCAGACCTTCATCTGAAAGGCGGTACCCAGCATATCCAGTGGCACGTCACACAAGACGGCAGCATGCTGGCTGAGCGCTGCTGAATGAGTCGCCCGTAAATAGGCATTCAGACTGGACATCCAAAGCTGAAATTGGCTGGAGCGCATGGACTGCGGACTTGACTGCTCTGACTGCACTGTCTGATCAGTCGTCACAGTTTGCTGTGCGGGCAACACGGCCTCAGCAAAAACAACTGCATTGATAATGGCCTTGGGAAATTCATTTTTCAAATTTGCAATCAACTGCGCGTCATCGTCACCCAGGCTCACCAGACATAAACCCCGATCAGTCGCGGCCATCAGCAAACGGCCAAACAGGGTGTCTGCCAGTGCATAGGTGATATTCACCGCGACACCACCAGCCTTATATTGACTCGGCGTCATGCCAAAATGCTGATCAACTTTTTCATACAGACGACTACTGGAACCCATGCCCGCCTCGTACAAAGCATCGGTCACCGATTGACCATGACGCAACTGCGACTTGATGACGCGGAGCCGACACGCCTCCTGATATTGGCGTGGTGACAGCCCCATCACACGCTTGAATTGACGTTGCAGATAAGCCGGACTCAAGTCCACCAAATTACCCAGTTCAGCCAACGATAAAACAGCTTCTGCATGCGCTTCAATATGCCGGGCAATCTGTAATACTCGCGCATCGGCACCAGAACTGGTCTGATCAGTCGATGCAGATTGATTCGCCAACGGCAAGCAGTCACAAAGCGGAATTGATTTGGGCGAACTCATGAATGGATATGAAAATAGCAATGTCATCAGTATGCCAGCTTGCACTGCCAAATTCGCTCCGAATCTTGCTGTTGCTCATCCTGTTTTGCAAAATTAATGGGCATGCATTCAGGCTCAACGCATGCCCAGTTATCCATCAGGCCTGACTGGAAGTCAGCAGATATTTACTCGCCGTGTCGCGCTCAAATCATTATCTGGCATTTCCCCTGGCGTGATCCGACTTGACTGGCCAGTCGACTGGATTAGTGGGTGTGGCGATCTGTCTTTCATGCCGACTTGCTGGACTGGATGCAATTGGATCGCTCGCAGGAAAAGTTTCCTCAAGTGCTTCATCCAAAGCATCCTGATAAGTCATCGGTACTGTTGCGTCAGATCTGGTTTTGGATTTCAAATTTGAATCATCTGATTGGGACATGGTGACACCTCCTCTGGCTTGATTGCCATATAGCTTGGAGGCTGAAACTGCCCAACAGTTGCATGCGCCAGGTATAAACAGACAAATCAGTTGATTGCTGTCATTCTTACCCTACCTGACTGACAGAATCAGGGCGTTACGGCCTACACGTTTTGGCAAAAATAAGGGTTAATCTGGTTTTACAGCAAGCCAAACAAATTGGAGTCCATCATGCCAAGCAAAATTGTCGAACTCGCCATTAAAAATGCCCATCACGCCTCCGATACCACTCATAACCGTAGTAATGATGGCATCTCAAGCTCAGACCAAAAAATCATCAAAAAAGATGATTCAGGGAAAAGTCGGGCCCCAATCAAACAAGCACTTGATGACTTGCAAAAAGGTCAGCAGGATACTGATTCACGCAACCAGCCGGCTTATGAAACCGCGACACCGGAGAGTCGAAAACCCAAATAAACGTTTATTTGCCAAGCATTTTGAGGCGAAAAAAAAGAGAGAAAGCAAGTATTTACGGGCTCCTTAGCGCAAGTTATTAGTTTAATGAATATCAATAATCACTACTATAAATTAGCATAAGATCTTGCTGAGGAATATGATTCGTTCTGTCTCCTCTATCCTCCTCCTTATGGATAGATTTAAACCGCTCCCTACGGAGCGGTTTTTTTTTGCCTGAAGCAATCTGAGTTTGCAAATCTGAATGAGCAAATCTCACTGCGCAAATTGCCCTACGACGTTTAACTGGTTCAGGCTCCCGCCATTCTCACTCAGCCAGCGCCTCAATCACCCGCTGCGCAACCAATTCCGACGATTGCGGGTTTTGTCCGGTAATCAGCTTGCCATCGCGCACCGCAAAAGGTTGCCAGTTGGCCGCACATTCATAAATGCCACCCAGTTCGCGGATCCGGCTTTCCAGGGTAAACGGTACAACATTAGTCAAACCAACCGCGGCTTCTTCGGCGTCGGTAAACGAATTGACGTGTTTGCCCTGCAGGATGGACTGACCGTCGGGTCGTTTGGCGCTGACCAAACCTGCTGCGCCATGACATACCGAAGCGATGATTCGATCCGCCAGATAGGCATCTGCCACGAGCTGAGTGACACCCTCATCAAATGGCAAATCCCACATGGTGCCATGCCCACCGGGAAAAAAGATGGCATCAAAATCAGCTGCATCCATATCAGCCACGGTCAGCGTATTGGCGGCTTTTTGCCGAGCCTCCTCGTCGGCCAGAAAACGTTCCACCGTCGCCGGGTTTTCTCCCCTGGGCTTGAGACTGCCTGGATCAAATGGCACAGCACCACCTTTTGGGGAAGCAATTTCGACAATATGTCCAGCATCGATCAAGGCGTTGTAAGGAGCGGCCAATTCTTCAGCCCAGATGCCGGTGGGTTTGCCGGTATCACCCAAAGTGGCGTGAGAAGTAACAACGAGCAAAATCTGTTGATTCATGGTGGCGCTTTCAATGAGATGCATTGGCATAGTTGGCAAAATAGTTGGTAAGTAAGCATGTCATTCAGTTGACGGCTGACGACGCACTTATTGGATTGAGCAATTGTTTTGCCAAATCGAATAGTCGACACTTTATTCCTTAACTGTAAGGATATAAACTCATCATTTAACAAATCATACTTAACATGGTGTAAATATGATGCGCAGTTTTGATCCGGTACAGTTAGGCAGCATTGAGCTATTTTGCAAAGCGGCAGAACTCGAAGGATTTACTGCCGCTGCCAAGGCATTAGGTGTGACCGTCGCTGCAGTGAGTCGTTCCGTCGCCCGACTGGAAGAGCGGCTGGGTGCCCGGCTGTTTAGCCGCAGTACCCGACAAATCAGGTTGACCGCCGAAGGCCGCGCCTATTACGAACAATGTCGTGAAGCACTCGCACAAATCGAACAGGCAGAGCAAGCCATTACCGGCAATCAGGCTGAGCCGACTGGCCTGTTACGCATTTCTATCCCGACCACTTATGCGCACTTTCGGGTATTGCCGGTGCTACCGGACTTTCTGGCGCAATATCCCAAGCTCAAGGTGGAAGTCGACATCTCCAATCACAATATCGACTTTGTTGAACAAGGCTATGATTTGGCGATTCGAGTTGGCACACCACAAGATTCAAGACTGATAGCGCGCAGGCTGGAAGAAGCCACCCTGGGTATTTTCGCGGCACCCAGTTATCTACAAAAAAACGGCATACCCCAAACATTGGCGCAATTACGTGAACATGAGTGCATTCAGTTTGTCTTACCCAGCTCTGGCCGCGGTCTGCCATGGATTGTGCGCGACTCGCTTGCGTGTCATAACAAAACGGGTTCCAAAGCTCACTCAACACAATCGAGCGGTCACGACGTTGATTTCAATTTTGATAGCCGCATTCGTTTTCAGGATGATGTACTGGGTTGCCTGAATTACGCTCGTGCTGGTGGCGGACTGGTACAGATTTATCACTTCATTGCGCAACAGTTTGTTGATCGTGGTGAACTGGTTGAGGTCTTACCGCAACTACGCGGTCGTACCCGCACCTTCTCCCTGCTTTACCCACAAAATCGCCATTTATCGGCCAAGGTCAGAGCCTTTGTACAATTCATGCTGGCGCAATTAGCCTGAAGAAATTCAAGTGCATCTAAACCTGCTCATTGCATCATCTCAATCTACTTTCTCATCAGGATCAGCGTACTAGCCATTTGCGTGGTACCGCAGTTAAATCCCTCTACATAGCGATCAAGTAAGTACCGCCATTGCGATCCTTTTTAATCATTAAATATTTTTTAAAACCTGTAATGAATCGAACGTTCGTTCGACAAATCGAGCGGGGATACATCAGCTTGATATTATGAACTTGTCTGATCAAGTGATTGATCTTCACTACCGATTGTCTATTTAAGGTCTTGCCGTTTGAAACTATTTCAAGCAGCTCATTCAGAGGAAATTATTTATGTCTTATCCTTCACGCAACAGACGCCATGTTTTATCACTGACGATTGCGCTGGCACTTGGTGCTGGCATGTCAACCTCCACCTGGGCACATACCTATGACAACGATGGCTATCGTTCCGGCATGGTCTTTACCAGTAGCAACGCCAGTAGCGGTAATGAGCTATTGGCCTACTCTCGCAACCAGGATGGCTTATTGACACTGAGCACCCGCGTCTCTACCGGTGGTCTGGGCAGCAATGCCGGCCTGGGTTCACAAGGTGCAGTGAGTTTGAGTAGTGATGGCCGCTATGTGTTTGTCGTCAATGCCCAAAGCAATACCATTTCGACATTCAGAATCCACGAACATAGTCTGCAACTGACTTCGGTCGTACCATCAGGTGGTCTGCATCCCATCAGCGTGACTGAATACGATGAGATCGTATATGTACTGAATGATGGTGGCGCAGGTAATGTGGCCGGCTTCAAAAACCAGCGTGGTGAACTCAAGCCAATCGAAGGCAGCAGCCGTGGTTTGTCGGTTGCCAGCGGTGCTGGCCCTGCTCAGGTAGGTTTTAGCAGCGATGGTGATACCCTGATTGTGACAGAAAAAGCCACTAATAAGCTGACCAGCTATCGTGTTGCCGATAATGGTCGCATTGGTTCGCCACTCATCACGCCGTCAGCCGGACAAACCCCATTTGGCTTTGCCTTTAACCGTCGCAATAAACTGATTGTCAGTGAAGCTGCTGGTGGTGCGACTGGCGCGAGTACCGTGTCTTCTTATCGCTTTAACGATAAGGCTTCCAGCCAACCGATCGTCGCCAGCGCAGCGGTACCCGATACGCAATCTGCCGCATGCTGGGTAGCAATTACACCCAACGGCCGATATGCCTATATTGCCAATGCTGGCAGCGCGTCCGTCAGTAGCTATCGGATTGCTCATAATGGTCAGATTGAATTGATCAATGCACGTGCAGGCCAAACGGGTACCGGCTCGGCACCTATCGATGAAGCCATATCACTCGATGGTTCTCACTTGTATGTTTTGAGCGCCCGCAATCAATCCATTGCATCATTCAATATTGATCATGAGGGCAATCTGCTGGCGCAACCCGTATTGACTGGCTTGCCTGCTACCGCTGTGGGCGTTGCTGCAAACTGAGTGGTTGATTACTGAAGCAATCGCTGCTTA
Organism: Ampullimonas aquatilis; assembly: GCF_049675895.1. Classification (GTDB taxonomy): domain Bacteria; phylum Pseudomonadota; class Gammaproteobacteria; order Burkholderiales; family Burkholderiaceae_D; genus Ampullimonas; species Ampullimonas aquatilis. The sequence goes on from NZ_CP183834.1 coordinate 2,116,707, forward strand.
AATAAGCTGGGTTCAACACGGCCATGGTAAGTGACCTTGTTGATAGATTCAGGTAGAACACCCACCGGGATGTTCTACCTGACTGTCTTGCAACTTATTGGCAAGACAGCTCACTATTTTGATCGTTTTGGTGAGCCAACTTAACCAAGTCCAGCATGGCTATAGCATGCTGCTGGTGAAGCCAAGCATCGGCCTCCTATCTCCACCACCCTTCATGCACCTTGTATAAGGTACGTGAAACTTGTTTACGCGAGGATGCTATCACCCAGCATACGATCCACTTTCACAAAATAGGTTCGCGCATAGGCCAGCAACTGTGCATCATTAGGATGATCGGTGGTTTCCACACCCACGACTTTTTTGCCAATGGCAGCACGCTTTTCAATGAAGTGACGCATCAGATGCAGTTTGGCACTGCCTGGGCCGGTCACCAGAATTTCTGTGGAATCGGCCACCGCATCGGCAATATCGTCCATCAATGCGACATCCATTTCAGCATGACCACTACCGACTGAACCCGCCTTGTGATGTTGCTTGCGATGGGTTGAATGAGCACGCAGATGCTCGGCTTCAGCTGCTTCATGGTTGAAGTGGATCACATGCGCTTCTTGATGATCAAGCCAGATAACAACATGATTAAAAGACATTCAAAACTCCTATAAAGTTGCGCCAGGACGAAGGTCGTGGTGTTTTTCAAAACTGGTTTGACAATGCGTGCAACGCACTGCCGATGGATTGGCCAGCAGTCGCTCTTTCTTGATGGCTTCACCACAATCCTGGCAAAGACCGTAGTCACCCTGATTGAGGCGCGACAAGGCGGCTTCAACCTGACGCAAGGTCAGGCTGTCATGATCCAGCACAGCCAGATCAGCCGCAACCATTTGATCGGCCTTCACCCAATCATCGGTGTCACTCATGTGATTGCTCATGGCAAAAATTGCCGGACCTTCTTCACCATCGGCATGCAATTGTGTGTCAATTCGTTTGAGCAAGGCCTGCCGCTGTTGCTGCAAACGGGCTCTGCATTCGTTGCGGGTGGTCATATCAAGATCAGTCATGCACATCTCCTCAAGTCACATCCATGCTACGCCCCTGAGTGCTGGCATCATTGATATGAGTCAAGGGGTTCTGGATCAGAACGGCCGACAGCCTAGCTATTGGCTAACGGTTTGATGCAAAGCAGATGAGATATTCAATACAAATATACTGATAGAGTGTATAAAAAATGAATCAATATATACACACTAAATAAGCCAATAATTGAATATACTCCTTCATTTCAAGGAATAACCAAGACTTTGGAACTTGGTTAGGCAGGCTGGAAATCGGTTGTGCGATATGTCAAAAAATGCGGTGACAGGCAAATCATGCAGCGACTGCATGCACGTTGGAAGATGACCAATAATCTGCCGGCACAATCGTCAATGAATCGGTTTGGATTGCGGTGTTTGGATTGCGATAGTCGGCTACGATGCTTAGGCCATAACCTGACGTCAAGGTGATCCAGCTAACCCAGCATTGGCATGACCGAGGCCATCAATTTTTTGGTGTAATCGGCTTGCGGGGCATTGAGCAGAGTCTCGGTCTCGCCCTGTTCCACAATGCGCCCATCCTTCATCACAATCACGCGATGCGCCATGGCACGAATCACCGCCAGATCATGGCTGATGAAGAGATAACTGAGTTGATGATCACGCTGCAAACGCGCCAATAATTCCAGCACCTGCTGCTGGATGGACACATCGAGTGCACTGGTCGGCTCGTCGAGCACAATCAGGGCGGGCTTGAGAATCAGCGCCCTGGCAATCGCAATCCGCTGGCGTTGTCCACCGGAAAACTCATGCGGATAACGTGACAGGACATCGGCAAACTCCGTCTGCCCCAGCCCCACTTCGGCCAGTACTTTGAGCACTGCCTGCTCGCGCTCCTGACTGGACAGTTGCGACTCATGAACCGTTAAACCTTCACCCACAATCTGTCCCACCGTCATGCGTGGTGAGAGTGAAGAGAATGGATCTTGAAAAACCACTTGCACGCGTTTGCGTAACTGGCGTAAGGTGGTCTTGTCCATCCGCACCGCTGGCGTCACACCAGCGCCATTGTCCTGCACCAGCTGACCATTGAGCTCAATACGCCCCTGCGAATCCAGCAATGCCAAAATCGCCATGGCCAGGGTGGTTTTGCCAGAGCCCGACTCACCCACAATGCCCAAGGTTTGACCGGCCGCCAAACCCAAGGAAACCTGGTTCACCGCCATAAAGACATCGTGTCTGAACCAGCCAGCAAAGCCCTCTTTGGGTACATTAAAGCATACCGACAGATCATTGACCTTTAAAATTTCAAGATTGGCTTCGGCACTATTTTGGACCATGCGATGCGGCACACTATTGAGCAGTTTTTTGGTGTACGGCGCTTGCGGATTATTGAACAAGCTGGCGGTATCAGCACACTCGACCAGCTGGCCTTTTTCCATCACCCCCACCCGGTCGGCAAAGTGGCGCACCAGTGGCAAATCATGCGTAATCAGGAGAATCGCCAAACCATACTCAGCCTGCAAGTCGGCCAGGAGTTGCAAAATCTGGCCACGAATGGTCACATCCAGCGCGGTGGTTGGCTCATCTGCCAGCAATAGTTTGGGTTTGCAAGCCAGTGCCAGGGCAATCATTGCCCGTTGTCGTTGGCCACCCGATAACTGATGGGGAAAACTGAAAAACTTTTGCTCTGGTTGCGGAATACCGGTTTTTTTTAGCAAAGCTACGGCTTCATCAAACGCCGCTTTTTTACTCAGCCCTCCATGCAGCTCCAGACTCTCAACAATCTGATTACCAATGCTGAATAATGGGTTGAGCGCAGTCATCGGCTCCTGAAAGATCATGGCAATTTCTTTGCCGCGCAAGCTGCGCATGGTGCGCTCGCTCTGCGTCAATAAATCATTACCGGCGTAGACGATCCGACCTTGATATTGCGCATCTTGCAACAAGCGTAAAACCGACAGCGCCGTGACCGACTTGCCCGAACCAGACTCCCCCACCAGCGCAAATTTTTCACCGGGTTCGATGTAAAAACTCACCTCATCAACCACCGTTTTTTTGCCAAATGCAATCGACAAGTTTTCAATGGACAGCAGACTCATACCAGGCTCTCCACCTTGCGCGTATCCAGCGCATCGCGCAGCGCATCACCAATAAAAGTCAGCAGCAGCAAGGTCAGTACCAGCACGCTAAAGGTGGACAAGGCAATCCACCAGGCATCAAGATTATTTTTACCTTGCGCAAGCAATTCGCCCAGCGATGGCGTGGAAGGCGGTACACCCAGTCCCAAAAAATCGAGGCTGGTCAAAGCCAAAATCGAAGCACTCATGCGAAACGGTAAAAAGGTAATCACCGGCGTCATGCTATTGGGCAGAATATGGCGCCACATGATCTGCCAATTATTGAGCCCCAGTGCGCGCGCCGCCTTGACATAGTCGAGCGAACGATTGCGCAGAAATTCGGCACGCACATAATCAGACAAGCCAATCCAGCCAAACAGCGATAGCAATATCAGCAAGAGCAAGGCACTCGGTTGAAAAATTGAAGCAAAGATGATCAGCAGATACAGCTCTGGCAAGGCAGTCCAGATTTCAATCAGACGCTGCAAGGCCAGATCAGTCACCCCACCAAAATAACCCTGGATGGCACCACTCACAATCCCCAGCACGACACCAGTAATGGTGAGTGCCAAGCCAAACAGCACACTGATACGAAAGCCATACAGCAAACGCGCGACAACATCACGGCCACGATCGTCGGTGCCAAGCCAGTTATCCACGGACGGTGGTGCCGGATTGGGCGACTTGGCAAAATAGTTGAGCGTGTTGGCCGCATAGCGATTGATCGGAAACAGCACCCAGTTACCCGGCCTGGCAAACTGCTCAACAATGAACGGGTCCAAAAAATCTGTTGGCGTTTCAAAGTCGCCGCCAAAGGTGGTTTCAGGATAGGTCTGCACAATGGGAAAATAAGTCTGGCCGTCATAGTGCGCCACAATCGGTTTGTCATTGGACACCAGTTCGGCCAGCAAGGACAGCACAAACAGACATAAGAAAATGAACAGGCTCCAATAGCCCAAGCGGTTTTGCCTGAAGCGGTTCCAGGCGCGCTGATAGGGTTTGCGTAGTGCAACAACGTGAGTTGGAGTAGCAGTCATGGCAGAAGACAAAATAGCATCGGTTGGCATATCAGCAGGCATATCAATTCACGCTCCCAAACTTGACGCGAGGGTCCACCCACACATAGAGCAGATCCGACACCAGCTTGATCGCCAGCCCAATCAGGGTAAACAGATAGAGCGTGCCCATCACCACCGGATAGTCGCGTTTGATGGCCGCCTCGTAAGACAGCAGGCCCAGGCCATCCAGTGAAAATAAAGTTTCAATCAACAGACTACCCGCAAAAAAAGCCCCAATGAACGCTGCCGGAAAACCTGTCACCAAAGGAATCAGGGCGTTGCGAAACACATGCTTGTAGAGCACCGCCCGTTCCGACAAGCCCTTGGCACGCGCAGTCAGCACATATTGTTTGCGGATTTCTTCCAGAAAAGTGTTTTTGGTGAGCATGGTCATTACCGCAAAACTGCCGACCACCGACGCCGTTACCGGCAAGGTGATATGCCAAAGATAGTCCAGCACCTTGCCACCCAGGGATAACGACTCCCAGTTATCCGAAGTCAGATTGCGCAAGGGAAACCATTGCCAGAAAGTACCGCCAGCAAACAACACCAGTAGCGCCACACCCAGCACAAAACCTGGGATCGCATAACCAAACATGACCAGCAAGGTCGTCAGCGAATCAAAGCGCGATCCGGCGCGCACCGCCTTGGCCACACCCAGTGGAATGGAGATCAGATACGACAGAAAAAACGACCACAAACCCAAACTCATCGACACCGGCAATTTGGACTTAACCAGCGTCCAGACATCCTGGTGATAGAAAAAACTCTGACCCAGATCAAAGTGGGCAAAGTTTTTGAGCATCAGCCAAAAGCGCTCGCTCGCCGGTTTATCAAAGCCATACAAAGCCTTGATCTCTTCAATCCGCTGTGCACTCAATCCCTGCCTGCCACGATATTCAGCGACCGCGCTCCCCGCCGACTCACCACCCTGCCCGCGTCCCTTGAGCTCCTGCACCATCTGCTCGACCGGACCACCCGGCACAAACTGAATGACCGTAAAAGCCAATAGCAAAGCACCCAGCAGCGTGGGAATCATCAGCAAGATGCGTTTCAGGATATAGGCAAACATGTTGGCACGACACCTCTGAAGGGGGTTGATCAAGTTCTGCCGTGCCACCTTGACATCAGCGCAACGGACAGAATGGGCGATTGTAGCCTTCTTAAGCCAATCTTAAAGTACTCTGTTTAAACTGCCTGCTCGACACACCCTATATACACAAATTTGTGAATACTGGACATGCAGTTTTTTGAATTCATTACGCACACCTGTTGAACTTAATCTCTTGCTCATCAAACAGCAGCGTACGCTCAAATCACCGCCAATCACTTCCATCAACAGGTCTGCCATGAACCATCTGCCAATCCCGTTCAAGCCATGCTTGGCAACGAGCTGTCTGATCTTTCTACTCGCCGCCTGCAGCAGCTTAAATACCAACACGACGACCGCTTCATCAGAAGACACTCTCAATAAATACTATTCACTGCAAGGACAAGGCACCCCGACCATTGTGCTGCAAGCTGGTCTGGGCGATGACAAAAGTGCCTGGAATCCGGTAATTCATGACTTGGCCAGGTACCATCAAGTGATTGCGCTGGATCGGCCCGGCCATGCCAATCATCCGGCCACTGATGCACCGCGTGATCCTTGTACGATTGCCGCTGAACAACGCGCCATGCTGCAGGCTACTGGCGTTACACCACCGTATCTGGTGATCGGCCATTCATTGGGCGGCACCTATGAGTTTGTCTATGCCAAGCTGTATCCACAGGATGTGGCAGGCTTTGTGCTGCTCGACCCGACACCCCTGCATCATTGGGAAAACATGCAGCGTGCAGCACCACAGGCGGCGACCCTGCTCAAGGTATTGCGCACTGTGGCATTCAGTCGCACTGACAAAGCCGAGTTCGATGAGCAGTCAAACTGTCTTGAGCGACTTGACTTAAGCAAGCCACTCACCCAGCCCGGCAAAGTTCTGGTATCGGCACGGCGGCGTCCTGAAGAAAAGGGGGATTTTGAAACCATGCTGAACCGTACCCGTCAGCAATGGGTTGGCCTGACTGGGGTGAGCAAGTTGAATGTGATCCAGGATTCGGGTCATTACATTCAAAAGGATAGTCCTGAAGATGTTTTACAAGCGGTGCAAGAAGTCACAGACAAGATCAAGGGTAAATAAACATGAAGACCGGTGGATTCACATTTGGCCAAGCGCGCTTAATTGCCTTGCTGTTGCTAGCTGGTTTGAGTGGCTGCGCTAATCAGGTATTAGGTGGCAAACTCGACAATCATCAAAACAGCATCGCGGTTGGCAAGACGACTAAAACCGATATTCACAATCAACTCGGTGCGCCCGACGAAGAAATTTTGGAGGATGGTATAGACATCTGGGTCTATCAGGGCAAAACCAATGTACCTACGGCAATTAGCCTGATTCCGATTGTGGGAGACATCGGCAGTGCCCTGGAAACCATTCAGAATATGAACAATAATAACGAACTCATCATTCAGTTTGATGAACGCGGTGTGGTTAAAAAAAGCAAGCTACGCGCCCTGAATTGATTCATGAAAATGAGTCATTAAAAAGCATCAGACAATGATGACACAGCGGGTCGAGCAAACAGCACCCTGACCTGCAATCCTGAACCGGCCGGATTATCATCCAATACCACCTTGGCACCATGTTGAGCCGCCACCTTTTGTACAATGGCCAAACCCAGCCCACTGCCGGTTTGATCTTGTCCTGCCACACGGTAAAAACGTTCAAATACCTGATCACGCAAGCTGGCTGGTATTCCGGCACCTTGATCAGTCACACTGAGTAACACACCTTCGTCAGTCACCGACAAGCTGGTTTCAATCAGACTGGCCGACGGCGCATATTTGATGGCATTATCGAGCAGGTTATCAATCAACATGCACAGCGCCAGATGATTGCCCAGAATGACACAAGTCACAGGTGAATCCAGCGTTAACTCTTGCAACCTGGCTTGCGCAATTGGCACCATATCGGCAATCCTTTGTCTTAACAGCACCACCAAATCAATCGCGGCAAAACCTTGTGTGGTGAGTGAGTCAGACTGGGTACGCATCAGGTTTAATAATTGATGCACCGTGTGCGCAGCACGTTTGACACCTTGCTCCAGGCCCAATGCAGCTTCGGCTTGCCGCTCTGGTTGACTGGTAGTGAGCAATGATTCAGCATTGACCTGAATCACCGCCAACGGTGTTTTCAATTCATGCGCCGCATCGGCCAAAAAACTTTGCTCCTGAACAATGCGGGTAGCAAGACGTGCCATCAGCAAATTAACGGCGTGTTCAATCGGTGCCAGCTCTTTATAGGGAGATACCGGCAACGGTGACAGATCATTGGCAGAGCGCGTCGCAATCCGTTCACCAATCTGGTTTAATGGATGCAAGCCACGACGCAATACCAGCCAGATCGGCCAGATCATGAAAGGCAGGCTAACCATCAAGGGTAAAAAATAAAAGCCGGCGGCTTGCTCATTGATCCAGTAATATGCCGGATTTTCCATCGATAAACGCACCGTCAAACCTGTGGCCGGATCAGCAATCGCATAACCATAATACGCACTACCCGGTGCAATTGGCACCACCTTTTCAAATGGGGTAATCGGCACTTCGGTTGGCAAGTCAGCCACTGAATACAATACTTTGCCGTGCTGCCAGACCTGCATGCGAAAGCGTTTTTCTTCTTTATTGCCGCCCATCAGGTCTTCTTCCAATGCTTCCAGTTTGCTGACGACCTGATTGATCAGTTCCGGCTGATCTGCCAACGGTTCCAGCACAATCAGTAATTGCCGTGACAAGGTCTTGAATTGGGTTTCCAGTACCTCCTCGCCATTGGTATAAGAAGAATAAAATTCCAGCCCAAACAAAGCCAGCCAGATCAGGCTCAGCAAGCCAACACAACCCAGCACCAAACGGCGCAACAAGGAGCGTTGCTTAAGTGAATTCTTAAATAAGTGCTTAGTTGTGAATGCCATAGCCCACACCCCGCACAGTTCGAATGTAGCCTTCACCAATTTTTTTACGCAGATTGGACATATGCACATCCAATGACTGCCCTTCGCTTTCACGCAGTGCCGCGGCCTCTAGCTCACCACGGGTGAGTACCCGGTTGGGGCGACGTATCAAGGCATGCAGCAAGGTAAATTCGGTAGGAGATAACTGAATGGTCTGGCCATCTCTCAGCACCAGATGCTGCTGTTCATTGACACATAGATCACGCACCTGCAGTACCGATTTCGTTGTCTCACCCAGTGCTCGCCCACGTCGTGCCACGGCTCTCAAGCGCGCCAATAGTTCTGCCGTCGCAAACGGCTTAACCAGATAATCATCCGCACCCAAATCCAAACCCTTGAGGCGATCCTGCAAACCTTCACGAGCTGAAATCAACAGGATCGGACTGACTACCCCCTTGCTGCGCGCCACTTTCAGCAAGTGCATACCATCACCATCAGGCAAGCTCAAATCAAGCAGGATCGCATCGAATTCATCACGCACCATCCAATCGGCACCATCCTGGGCGCGGCGCAACCACAACACTTCATGGCCGGCATCACGCAACGCGGCATGCAGGCCTCGGCCCAGTTCCAGATCATCTTCAATCAGACATAGTTTCATAGTGTGGTCAGCATAAACAAGCAAGCTTAAGAAAACCTTCAGATTCTCTTTACACAATCTTAAGTTGAGATTTTTAGCATGTGAACTCTTCTATTTTTCAACCGAAAGGAGCTTATCATGACTCAATCTCTTCGCCAGCAATGGTTACGTACTGCCCTCACCTTAGCCATCGCTGGACTCAGCCAGCAGGCTCTGGCACTGTCAACCCTTGACGAGGTGTCCAATGATCATGGTTTTTATCTGGGGGGCGGCTTTGGGAGGAGCAACTACCATGTTGAAGCGGTCGGTGGACTCACCCAAAAAAATGATGACGACAGCAATAAGACCGCCTGGAAATCATTCATCGGCTATCAGTTTGACCCAACCTGGGGAGTCGAAGCGGGTTATGCCTCCTTAGGCAAAATGAGCAAAGACTTTACCGCAGGTCGTTATCAGGCCAAGGGCGACGCCTTGTTTGTCTCAGGCACGGCGCATATGCTGCGTTATAACGATTTTTCCTTGATTGGCCGATTGACCCTGTCGAGTGCACATCTGGATGCTGATGAAAGCAATCCCAAAGTGACCGAATTTACCCAGGTGACGGGCTCAAGAAAAACCACTTTGGGTATTGGACTGGGTGCAGAATATCGAATTAATCAGCATTGGAGTGCCAATCTGGATGTTGATAATTTTGGTCAGTTTTCCAAAAAGGTCAATGCCACCATGATTACCATAGGTACCACTTACCACTTTTGATTAACCCATTGTGCTGGGGCTGCCATCAAATCTGAGCCAGCGATGATGGCGATAATCATAAAGCTGGCACTGTTGCAAAATGCGATGCAAGTACAGTGGGCCACCCTGCTCGACAATCATCTGGCCGGGATAAGCGGCCTGCAGGCACTGCTGCGATTCGGTCAGGCGATAAAGCGGTATATGTTTATCCACATGGTGCGCTGCATGCACAAAGATATTCTGAAACAGGGGACCAATTGGCCAGATGATCTTGATATGGGTGGTGCCTCGTACCTGTGCTTCAAAAAATGACCATTCATGACGATCATCAAACCAGCGGATTTTGGGATGGGTGTGATTCATGATCGTCACAAAAGCCATATTCCAGTTCCACACAATGAATGCCCACACCATCAGCAAACCATATTCAGCCAATGCCCAGCCGCTGCCCTGCCCTTGCCACTGACCATAACGGGCAATCAGGCCAATCTGCAGCAAGACAAACACCATCATACACACCATGTCGAGGTAATAAGGCCAGACCGATTTCATGTACTGGCGACGTTCGGGATGAATCCGCATCAGATAACGCCACCAGACAGTCGTCATGTAATAAAAGCCAATGCCGGGCAAGGTATAAAAGAATCGCTGCAACCACTGACGAGGCCGTGACATGGCTTGCCACTCTGCCCAGCTCAGTGGCGGATAACCATCATCGTAAGGACGCAAATTGGTCCAGCTATGGTGCAAACGGTTATGACCTATGTCCCAGTTAGTGCGTGAATGCAAGGAAGGCAAGAATGCCAGTGTCGCCAGCATCTGATTGACGCCAGCATGCGGCGTGAGCGAGTCATGCGAGGCATCATGCCCAATCAAAAACAGCATGCCTGTCACTGTGCCGGTGAGCGTCGCCCACAAGGCTTTGAACCAGAAAGACTCAGCCTGCAACGCCAAGGTAAACAGGGCACACCACAAGCCCGCATTGAGCAAAAACAAACCCAGTCCACGCCACCAGGAAGCCTCACGCCGATTGGTTGGCAGCACCGACCAGACTTGATGAATTTTGGGTAAGGCTTGCGTGGATGAATCAGACATGCACAGTATTGATGAGGATGATGCCTGATTTTACAGGCACTGCGTTTATCGGCACTGCGCAATGGCTGGTTGATCTGCATAAAGTTGGCGTAGTGGTTCACGAACTCCGCAGGCATTTCGCCCATTCATGGACAGGCATTTGCCGGTGGCTGACGCTGGCTTGCCAAACTATCGTTATGTGTCCAACAACAACTCAGTCAGGAGACACCATGCTCGGAATGGCCAGCCAGTATTAGACAATTTATTTGAAGATATTCATGATATCGACCACCCTCTTCTTTGCCTTGCCCATCGTCTTGGCACCTTTGCACTGGGCAAAATTGATGCAATGGCAAATTCCCGAAGACACCCATCTTGCGCTGTACTTTGGCCGTTGTCTGGGCGTTTTCATCTTGATTGTGGAATGGTTGATGTGGCGCGCCAGCTTTTTTGCTGAAGCAGCCACTACCACCTTTCAGGTTTTATTTGGCGTATTTGGTGGCATGCTGTTGCTCCATATTTATGGCGCCATCAAAAAGATTCAACCAATCACAGAGACGCTCGAAATCGGCTTCTGGCTACTGTTGCTGATCATCAATACCTTGTGCTATCCGATCAGCACGTCCCTCTGAGTCAAGCCATGCTTAATGCGTGGCAGCAGCGTTCACTTCATCAGCCCAATAACCTGGCAAAACATCATACGGATTGGGTAACTTGTCGTTGGTGATGTAAACGCTGCCTGCATTCTGGCTGGCGGTTTTGGTGATGTCGCTCAGCATTTGCGTGCGAGTGGCGTTGTAGACCATATACACAAATCTGCTGGCCGGATAATTGGCTTGCCAGGTTGAAGGCACAAAGGTGTTGAAGGCTTTCTGGCTGTTTTCAAAAACGACCAGTTTGTCAGCGGTGGGCAGGGTCAGATAAATCTCCTGGGTGGTGGCACCCGGATTACCGATTACCGTCAAACTGGCATTCAGACCTTTGATGTAGTTGTAGAGCGACTGATAGTACTGAATATGCGCGCTGACATTGTCATTACTCATCTCATCAATAAAAAAACCATCAATCGCATACCAGCTCAGGTATTTTTGAATATCGGCCGTTACATCAGATATAGAGCGCGCCGCATAACTGGTATGCACATAGCCAATCACCTTGCCACCTGCCTGACGAACTTTTGTGATGGCAGTCACATAATTATTATCCAAACTGGTACCCGGGCCACTGGCCGGATTGGCAATCACCGTGGTTGGGGTTTTGACCGCAGCACTGGCCAATGCTCCCCAATACTGATTACTTGATGAAGGATAAAAATATGCCGGTACCACCAGCTCCAGTGCTTCGGCATGGCTGGAGAAAAGTGTCCCGGTCGCCAGCAAGGCCAGCACACTGCTTTGAATTTTTTGTACCAGTTTTTTCATGTTTTTCCCTGAGTAAATATAATCTTTGAAATAGTTGTGCGCCCCAAGTCAAGAGCACTTTATGCTTGATAACACCCTCACCCCAACCCCTCTCCCACAGGGCGAAGGGCTTGATACACGGCTGCCATGCTGACTCTGTCCAGCGACCTAGTTCTCCCCCAAAGAGCGAGGGGCTTGATGCGCCGACTGCCTTCAGCATGCCATGCCCTTCATACTACCTTCAAAGGATGCAGGGCTTTTTTGCTGTTCTCCCCCTTCTCCTTTGGGAGAAGGGCCGGGGATGAGGGCAAACATGCCGCACCTGATACCCGATGACATAGCAGCAACCATCATTGATCCGGCATCCGGCTACACTATTTGAGTGCCCAGGTCTGCATCACCCAATCCGGTGCTTGATAATACTTGGGCAACTGGGTTGGAATCATAAACCGATTTCGGTAGGCCACGCGATGCGCATCGTTATACCAGTGTGGAATCGCATAATAGCCTTCGGTCAACACCCGGTCCAGCGCCCGGCAGGCCGTCACCAGATCAGCCCGTGTGGTCGCGGTTACCACCTTGTCGATCAAGGCATCCACCACCTTGTTTTGAATACCAAACAGATTGTCCTGCCCTTCCTCTCTGGCTGACTCACTGCCGTAATAGCCCCAGAGTTCATTACCCGGACTGGGACTGGACACGACCAGCCGAGAAGTTACATCAAAATCATATTTGTCGGTACGCTCCTGATACAAGGCCGGATCAACCAGCCGGTAATTGGCCTGAATACCGAGCTTTTCCAGGGCCTGAATGAACGGCGGCATGAGGCGCGTCATCGCCCCTTGTGAATCAAGCACTTCAAAAGTAAATGCCTCACCCTTGGCATTGCGCAATGCGCCGTCTTTAAAAGTCCAACCAGCTTCTTGCAACAGCGTCCGCGCTGTGCGCAAATTATCCCGCAGGCTATGACCATCGTCAGTACGTGGGGGTATGGGTAAAGGGCCAAAAATATTGGCGGGCATGTCCTTGGGAAATTGCCTGGCCAATGGTTCGAGCAAAGCGCGCTCGGCAGCATCGGGCTCGCTATGCGCCTGCATCTCGCTATTGGCAAAGTAGCCGTTCAGGCGCTTGTACTGCCCATAAAAGAGTTGCCGATTCATCCATTCAAAATCCATCGCCAACCCGAGCGCCTGCCGGACGCGGATATCGGCAAACATCGGCTTGCGCAGGTTGAACATAAAACCCTGAAAGCCCGCCGCATTGCTATGCTGAAAATAGGTCTTGATCAATTCACCCGAATCAAACCTGGGGCCTTTGTAAGAACGTGCCCAGCTCTTGGCGACGTTTTCAGCCACCACATCAAACTCGCCCGCTTTAAAGGCTTCCAGCCGTGCAAAATTGTCTTTGTAATAACGAAAGGTAACCCGTTCAAAATGGTACAGCCCGCGCATGATGCCCAGGTTTTTACCCCAATAATCGGGACGCACTTTGTAGGTGATACGACGCCCCATATCAAACGAGTCAATCTGGTATTTGCCACTGGCAATCGGCATGTCGGTGACGATCTTGTCAAAGTCTTTGGGATTGCTGCGATCTCTTTCATTACCTCCCCGACTGCCATCACCATTGGCCGCCAGGCCCGAAGCCTTGCCCCACTTGCGGCTGAATACCGGCATTTGACCAATCACCAAGGGCATTTCACGATTCACGCGCTTGAAGTCAAAGCGCACCGTCTGCGGGTTGAGCACCACAATTTTGTCGACGTCGGCCCAATAGGTTTTGTATTTGGGATGACCGCCCGGCCCCATCAGGCTGTCAAAGCTGTACTTCACATCCTCAGCCAATACCGCATCACCATTGCTGAAGCGTGCCTTGGGGTTGAGATGAAAAGTGACAGACAAACGATCTTCCGCCACGCTCACATCATCGGCCAATAAGCCATAAGCGGTGGCAGGTTCATCGGCACTGCTCACCAGCAAGGTTTCAAACACCAGCCCCAGACCTGCGGCTTCAATACCCTTGAGCGTATAAGGGTTGAACTTGTCAAACGACGTGGCGGCGCCCGGGTTGGGCAAAATCAGCTCGCCGCCCTCTTTGGCATTGGGTGTGGCGTAATCCAAATGATCAAAACCCGCCGGATACTTGGGCGCATCGTGCAAGGCAAAGGCGTGGGCGGCCTGCGCCGACTGGTTGCAAGACAGCGAAATCAGCAGCGTGGCAGCGCTAATCACCGAGAAAACTGAAGAGAAATAAGATTTGACCATAGCGGTGGATTTATACTGTATGGTTAAGCATATTAGCAACATCACAAGATCAAGGAGCCCATATGGCATTTTTGCAAGGCAAACGCATTCTCATCACTGGCCTGTTGTCCAACCGTTCCATCGCTTATGGCATCGCCAAAGCCTGTCACCGCGAAGGTGCCGAGCTGGCTTTTACCTATGTGGGCGAACGCTTCAAAGATCGGATTACCGACTTTGCCAAAGAGTTCAACAGCGAACTGATTTTTGATTGCGATGTCGGCAGTGATGAACAAATCAATGCCGTCTTTGCCGACCTGTCCAAACACTGGGACAAGCTCGATGGCCTGGTCCACGCCATCGGCTTTGCACCACGCGAAGCGATTGCGGGTGACTTCCTCGAAGGCTTGTCACGCGAAGGCTTCAAGATTGCCCACGATATTTCTGCCTACAGCTTTCCGGCAATGGCCAAAGCCGCCATGCCCATGCTGTCCGACAAGGCTGCGCTCCTGACGCTGACTTACCTCGGTTCCATGCGCATGGTGCCCAACTACAACACCATGGGCCTGGCCAAAGCGTCGCTCGAAGCCAGCGTGCGTTATCTCGCCGAAGCACTCGGCCCCAAAGGCGTGCGCGTCAACGCCATTTCGGCGGGCCCCATCAAAACCCTGGCAGCCTCTGGCATCAAAGGCTTTGGCAAGATTTTGGACTTTGTGGAAAGCCACGCGCCACTGCGCCGCAACGTGACGATTGACGACGTGGGCAATGCCTCCGCCTTCTTCCTGTCGGATCTGGCTGGCGGCATCACCGGTGAAGTTACTTACGTAGATGGCGGCTTTTCCCACGTGGTGGGCGGCATTGCCGAGTAATTACCCGAGTAATGACCCAAGCTGTTACCTTGTGATGGCAGACTAAATCCGCACTCAACGAGCCAGCTCACAAATCAATGTTTGCAAATGTATAAAGGGGGTATTTCAATACCCCCTTTATTTATTGACCTAAGCAGTCTATATTGACGCAATCTCCCCGACAGTACCCAAAATAATGAGCTCGCCAATCAGTATTCGCCTCATGCAAAAAACCGATCTGGCCGCCGCCGACAAAGTGGTGCGACTGGCCTTTGGCACGTTTTTAGGCGCACCTGATCCGGCCAACTTCATGGGCGATGTCAGCTACGTCAAACCACGCTGGCTGATCAATCCCAATGCCGCCTTTGTCGCCGTCAAAGAGCATGTGGTGATTGGCTCCTGCTTTGCCACCCACTGGGGCAGCTTTGGTTTTTTTGGGCCACTCACCGTGCATCCCGATTACTGGAATCAGGGTGTCGCGCAACTTCTGCTCGAACCCATTCTTGAAAAATTTGAACAGTGGCAAGTCACCAATGCAGGCCTGTTCACCTTTCCCAATAGCGTCAAGCATTTATCGCTGTACCAGCGCTACGACTTCTGGCCGCAGCATCTCACCGCCATCATGAGCAAATCGCTTTTGCCCATGCAACCCGTCACCACCGCCAAGTGGAACACCTTTTCAGCCGTACCCGAGCACCAGCAGGAAGCCTACCTGATGATGTGCCGCGACGTCTGCGACAGCATTCTCTACGACCTTGACCTCTCTCACGAAATCACCAGCACCCTGCAATTCAAACTGGGCGAAACCATTCTGCTCTGGGAGCAGGATCTGCTGATCGGCTTTGCCATCTGCCAACATGGCGCAGGCACCGAAGCCGGGACCGATGGCGGCAAAGGCCACTGCTACGTCAAGTTTGCCTGCGTGCGCACCGGCGATCATGTTGAACGCGACTTCCCCCACCTGCTAGAAGCCATCGAAGCCTACGCCCGCGGCCGCAAACTGCAACGCATCAGCGCTGGTGTCAACACCGCCCGCCTAGGCGCCTACCACCGCCTGCTCGCCCAGGAATTTCGTATCGACTTCCTCGGCCTGGCCATGCAATACAACCAGGACCCCGGCTACTGCCGCCCCGACGTCTACGCCCTCGACGACTGGCGCTGAATAGACGCGATATTTAAGCCAATTTAAGGAGTATCCTTATAAATTAGCTTGTATAGTGCGTATTATATTGGTCACTTTTTATACACACCAGGTGTATATATTTCGATGACTTTTTCCAAGCTGCCCTTCACCACTGCACGCCCTGCTCTGCCATTCCATCTTGTACTGACAACTTGAATGCCGATGTCGCGACTCAATCAGATGTCGAGCCATGTATTGCCATGCTCAAAGCTTGAGTAGATGGTTGCGAACGAGATCAACTTTAGGTTTAAAAAATCATGGATATAGCCAGATGTATGGTTACAATAAACGCCATTCAGTGTTGCCTTGGTTAGGACAACGTTGATCATAAATTTTGTATAGCTGAATGACGTCAGGTCTTATTTTTTACCCATGGAGAAAAGCAAAATGAGCAAGTCAATCGCAGTAATCTTTTCTGCCACGCTAGCACTTGCAGGCTGCGCCACTGGCTCTGGTGGTTTTGACAGCGTCAACTATAGCAACGCTGCCCAGGTGCATATTTTTACACCAGAAGAGCAGGCACAAATGACACCAGAAGGCACGATTGAAACAATGATCACACCTTCCGAAATTCGCGAGCGCTTCAAAAATGCTGGCAAGGTCACCAAGCCAACAGGTGTGGTGAACTACTGTGGTGCTGGCCTGGCACAACTGGTTCAGTCTCGACGAGAAGCGGCACTGGCAGCTATTGATGGCGCTTGTGGCGGTAAGGATCAATATTCAGTTCGTAATGAAGGCCCGGGCAATATGATAGCGAGCCATGCCGGCGATGTAAAAATCGGCAGCAGTTGTACTCGCAGCATGGCCATCATCTTTAGATGCAATGGCGCACAACCGAGTCCGGATATCAAAAAGAAATAATATGAAGCTGATTTCTATCTTTTTATTTGGTTTGCTTTTAGCTGGCTGTGTGAGTGTAGACAGCTTGCAAAGTAACGGAGACTTTGGGGACAAGTATCTCGTCACTGGCAAAAACCATGAGCAAATTTGGCGTGCGGCAACTGTGGCGATGAGTATCGATATGAATATTGTCGAAAGCCACACACCCTCTGGTGTCATTAAGTCCAAGGTCGTCAATGGCACACACGGCAAAGTGGTAGGTTTCTTCATTCAACCTACCGATGCATCTGCATCTCGTTACACCATCAATATCGTCAGCAAAAAGCCACTGCAAAGCAAGTTTGACAGCGATGGGGAGCCTTCTGTATGGAAAGACTTTAGACAGGCGCTAGAAGGCATGGATTGATTTTATTGCAGCCTACAAGTGAGTTGAGGCGCTGGTACCTATGAGTTGTATAGCCCAATATTGCAGTCATGTGTCGTCAACTGTGAACACTTGTCCGTGAGTGCAATTGACCTGAGCTACCCATCTCCATCATCCCACCCGATCTGCGTAAAAAATCGCGGAGGTCGGGTGAATTGAAAAGTTAGGATGTAATGAACACGAACACATCCTGGAGCAATTTCTCAATCCGCAGCTCACACTCAACCGCTTGCTATCCACCTCAGTGTTTTGAACTGCCCACGATTTCGGTAGACATTCGGCAATATCAAGAAGTTAGGAAAATGACTGGCTTTTACCAATCACACACACCGTCAACCACTTTTAAAAAGAATTTCAATTCACTTGACGCCAACTAGACGACCGGTCTAATATCACCCTATGTCCAAAGATACCCGTCAAGTCATTCTGCAATCCGCCACCGAAATCTTTTTGCAAAAAGGTTATAACGGCTGTGGGCTGAATGAGATTTTGGCGGCAGCCAATGTGCCGAAGGGCTCGTTTTATCATTATTTTGAAAGCAAGGAAGCGCTGGCCAAGGCGGTGCTGGAAGATTACGCCAATGACACGCGCACCTGGTTTGCCGAGCAGCATGAGCAAAGCCGCAAGGGTGCGGCGCTGGATGTTTTGTGGGAAACACTGAGTGCGATTCGCGACCAACTGGTCGCCAAACAATTTGCGGGGGGCTGTTTGCTGGGCACCTTGGCGCAGGAGTTGGCTGGCAGCAATTTTGATCTGGTGTGCTATATGAAAGAGCTGTTCCCGCGCTGGGAAAAGCAGCTCGGATTTTTTCTCGAATCGGCGGTGGCGCTGGGTGAACTGCCTGCCGATACCAATGTGCCAGAGTTATCGGCATATTTGCTGGATACCTGGGAAGGCGCGGTGTTGCGGGCTCGGCTGGAAAAATCGCCGCTGCCGCTGGATCGTTTTATCAGTTATAGCAAAGCCATGTTTGCCAGATTGAAGTCCTGAGTTTGTCTTCAATGAAGACCCTACTGGACCATGCTTTTGAGATTGACACCAGTTTGTGCGCCTTATTTGCCTTACCTGCTTTGTCGCAACGCCCTGTATCACCCCGTTTTATCTAATAACACAAAATATTGAGTAATTTGATTTCATTGGCCACTAGTAGAACGGTCTAATTCAACGAAAGGAAACACCATGAGCGCCGCACCCGCAGCACTGCAACCCTTGTTTCAACCGATGCCATTTGGCAAAGGCGAACTGAAAAATCGCATCGTCATGGCCCCGATGACGCGCCAGCATTCCCCGGGCGGGATACCCGGTAACAATGTGGTGGAGTATTACGCCCGCCGCGCCAGAGGCGGTGTTGGCCTGATCATCACTGAAGGCACTTATGTGGGCCATGTGGGTGCCAATGGCTATGACAACGTCCCCGCATTCAGTGGCGCAGCCGCACTGTCTGGCTGGAAAAAAGTGGTCGATGCGGTGCATGCCGCTGGTGGCAAGATCGCACCGCAAATCTGGCATACCGGCATGATGCGCCGCCCTGGCACAGAACCGGTACCGAGCCAGCCCGGTTATGGACCAATGGAAATTCAGGAAGAAGGCAAAGTAGTCGTCAAGGCCATGGACAAACAGGATATCGCCGATGTCATCGCCGCCTTTGCCAAGGCTGCTGCCGATGCCAAAGACGTGGGTTTTGATGGCCTGGAAATTCATGGCGCACACCAATATCTGCTGGACGCCTTCATGTGGGAAAAAACCAATCAGCGCACTGACGAATACGGTGGTCCCCTGGCAAACCGCATTCGTCTGGCGGTGGAAGTCGTCACTGCGGTACGTGCTGCTGTGGGCCCGGACTTCCCGATCATCTATCGTTTTTCACAATGGAAGATCACCGATTACGACGCCCGCATTGGCAACACACCCGAAGAACTTGGTGTCATTCTCAATGCCCTGGCCAAAGCCGGTGTGGATATTTTTCACGCCAGCCAACGCCGCTTCTGGGAACCCGCTTTTGATGGCAGCCCGGACAATCTCGCCACCTGGGCCGAAAAACTCACCGGCAAACCTGCCATTACCGTGGGTAGCGTGGGCCTGAACACCACCATGTCGGTGGAACTCTTTATGGGCCTGGAAGAACCCAATGGTCAGTATGCCGATATCAGCGCACTGGCCAAAGGCGTGACGGAAAACAAATACCACCTGATAGCGGTTGGCCGCGCCCTGCTCTCCGAACCCGACTGGGCCAACAAACTGCGTGACAGCCGTCAGGAAGAAATCAAAGGTTTTGACAAGACAGCGTTGACAACTTTGGTGGTGTAGATCAGAAAAGCCATTAAACTAATTTGCCTGATTGCAGTCTAGTAAGGATGCATTGCAGTTGCTGAAAGCTAAGGTCTTTGGCAACTGCAATCAACCCCGTACTATCCCTTCTGCAGCCACCCAAGGAATACCATGTCAACAGCCATCGGTTATGCCGCACAAACAGCACAAACCCCCTTAACCCCCTTTACTTTTGAACGTCGCCAACCTGGGCCGACTGATATACAGATTGAAATTCTTTACTGCGGCGTCTGTCACTCCGATCTGCATACGGCGCGCAATGAATGGCACAACACCACTTTTCCGGCCGTGCCTGGTCATGAAATCATTGGCCGGATCATTCAGGTCGGTGAAAAAGTTAAAAAATTCAAGATCGGCCAAATGGCTGGTGTAGGTTGTATGGTCGACTCCTGTCAAACCTGTGCCAGTTGTGCCGAAGGGCTTGAACAATATTGTGAAAATGGTTTTATCGCCACCTATAACAGTCCCGATAAACATAGCGGCGGTATCACCTATGGTGGCTATGCCAATCAAATTGTAGTAGATGAAAAATTTGTTTTACACATTCCAGACCAACTGGATCCTGCCGGAGCTGCACCATTACTTTGTGCAGGTATTACAACCTATTCACCGCTACGTCATTGGCAGGTAAGCAAAGGCCATAAGGTCGGCATCGTTGGCTTGGGCGGACTAGGCCATATGGGTGTCAAGATTGCCCACGCCATGGGTGCTCATGTTGTGCTATTTACCACCTCCTCCAACAAAAAAGAGGATGCATTACGCCTGGGTGCTGATGAAGTCGTCATTTCAAAAGATGAGACACAAATGGCGGCCCATACCAACAGTTTTGATTTCATTCTCAATACTGTCGCTGCACCGCATAATCTGGACTCTTTTTTAAATCTATTAAAACGCGACGGCACCATGACATTGGTTGGCGCGCCAGCCGAACCTCATCCATCCCCCAACGTATTTAACCTCATCATGAAACGACGCAGTCTGGGCGGATCATTGATTGGCGGTATTAAAGAAACACAGGAAATGCTGGATTTCTGTGCTGAACACGGCATCGTTTCAGACATTGAAATGATTGATATTCAAAACATCAATACCGCTTATGAACGGATGTTGAAAAGCGATGTGAAATACCGCTTCGTGATTGATATGGCCTCATTGAAAACGGCAACTACTTGAGTTGTCAATGATCGACAGTGAGTCGTCGTTATGCATACTGGCTGTCATGGGAGTCTGAATGGCTCGACTGACAGTCATTAAGCATGAGGTCAATATAAATATTCAAAAGACAAGAAAGTGGCAGTTCCCCTTTACTTTCGATACACTGTGGCTGCTTATTGATTTCACGGACACCCAACGCAAGCGTGCCCCACCACCGCTACTTTAACCTTTCACCTTTCAGCCATACCGTGAGCACCTTTCAAATCTGGGTTGATGCCGACGCCTGCCCCAATGTCATCAAGGAAATCTTGTTTCGGGTAGCGGATCGTCTGAGCATTCGTGTCACACTGGTGGCCAATCAGCTGATTCGCACGCCACCGTCTCGGCACATTACGGCCATTCAGGTGCCCAAGGGCTTTGATGTGGCCGATAACCGGATTGTGGCGCTGCTGCAGTCTGGCGACTTGGTGATCACTGCCGATATTCCCTTGGCCGCCAATGTCATTGAAAAAGGTGGCCATGCACTCGACCCGCGTGGTGAGTTTTATGATGCCAACAATATTGCCGAACGATTGAGCCTGCGCAGCTTTATGGAAGACCTGCGCAATAGCGGTGTGGACACCGGCGGCCCCGCCACCTTCAGTCAGAGTGATCGACAAGCCTTTGCCAATAAACTGGATCGGTTTTTATTGAATGTGCAGCGCTAGCGACAAGTTGACCGGCTTTTAACAAAGCCCAAAAAAGCAGCTACGCTACGGATTCATCCGGCAATGGCGATAATCTGATTGAGTGACTCGCAAGCCAGTGCAAAAACTTCTTCGGGCAACTGCTTCATGGGATGCGCTTTGGCATGACGCATTTTCCAATCAAATGATTTTGGCTGATGAGTGAGGATATAGCTAACCACCTTTTTACTACCGATATGCTTAATGGCGAAGGGGTTGGTTTCATTGTACGTTGCCGTCGTCATGGGGAGACCAATCACAATTCCGGTTCGCTCGTTGAAAGCTTTTGGCGATAAAACCAGCAAAGGATGCAGGTCTTTCATCTCTCTGCCAACTTGCGGATTACAGTCGATCCAGATGACATCTCGCCGCTCTGGCACCCATAATTTACGGGGAGCCATCACATGACCTCAACACCGACACGATCAGTATTCATGACTTCACCACCGTGATTGACTGGATCAAATAATGCCAGTTTTTGTGAAAGCGTTAATTTTGGCGTACCCACTGGTTTTACTATCACAGCAGATTCCAAAACACTCATTTCGACCGGCTGCCCAACGGAAAAATGGGCAGAACGTGCCACTGTGGCAGGAATACGCACTGCCAGACTATTGCCCCATCGCTGTATGGTAAGTTTGCTAATTTTTTCCATGAAAACTCCTGATGTATCTACGAGTATACACAAATTTATCCCAGATACATGACTGTCAGCGACCACAGCCCATACTCAAGGCATTGTCAGCGTCGCAAGGAACCACTTTTCCAGTGTTGCCAATCGCTTGGTAAAAGGCATGGCGCAGGTCAGCTCATGCAACTGTTTGCCCGCTTTGCTGATGATGACACCAGCCGATTTGATGACAGGTTTGCTGTCGCCTTCATAGCTGCCAAACAACGTGTAGCCATAACCGGCGTTATCAAAACTTAATTCACTACGATCAACCTGATACCGGAAATAATGGGCGAGCCGAAACTGCTTCTGGCTTTGCACCTACTCCCCAGGAAAAGCCAACTCAACCTGACCCGGTGTGCCAAAACGATATTGCAGATAACCTTCTTTAGCCGTGAACCTGCTGCTGGCACACAGACTGAGTTGTTTGGCTGTACGCTGAATGATGCAATCAAACAAAATCCGTTCACCGACAGTGCATAAGGATGATTCAGCGTACGCAAGATGAGACAAGCTCAACCAGCACATCAAGGTGAGTAAATGGCGTCGCATAAAAGCTTGCCTGAATGATTGAGATCCGGTCAAAAGGGAACAATGGCATGAAACAATGGGTAAGAAAAACCATCAAATCCACCCTGAGAAACTCATTTTATACGGAGTATAAGTAAATTATGGCTTGTTGAGTGCATATTTATTATTTATTAAATAATACAGATAAGGAGTATATTTTAATAACGAATCAACACAATAAGCTACTCGACTATCTCGACGGCACTGACAAGATGTACCCAATTGGATAAAAAATTGAAATATTCAATATCGTTAAGCTTGATCACTTTGCCCTCTCAATCGGTTCATACTTCGGTTACAGCAAGCGATAACTGCATCGGCACAAAGGCAATACCCATTGTTTCCAACTTCGGGCCAGTGGCAAAAAAACCAAAGTTTTCATACATTGGCACAGCATAAGGCGTGGAATGAACAGTAAACGTGGTAACAGGCTCTGCCGCAAGAGCCGCTTGTTGAGCGGCTTGCCAGAGTTGGCGGGCAATGCCCTGGCGTTGCCAGTGGGGTGCAACAAAGAGATGATAGAGATGCGTGCGATCCCGCATCGCCACTACACCGGCCAGTGTCATCGTTCCTTCATGGCTGACTTCACCCACCAGATAATGAAAATTGGGTGCAGCAATAAAACCGGCAATCGAGGCCACACCAATCGCCTGTAAAAAAGCTTCAGCACCCTCGCCTTGTGGGTGCAAGGTAAAGTAGTGCGCCACGCTGTGAATCAGCGCGCTGATTGCCACAGCATCTTGCAAAGTGGCTGACCGAATAAGTAATGAAGGTGCTGAATTCATACTCACATGAAAACAAACTTATTTGAGTCAAATATCATTTTGATGAGGCAGCCATGATACTAATTCAATATGACTTGGCATGGCGTAAGCAGCTCGCGCTATCATTGTGGACTTGAACCGATATTACCAGCCCAACACCTGGTGCCCAACCATGAGCTATCGTATCGTCCCCACTGCCGAGACCTATTTCCACAGTCTTTATCTGGCCTTGGATAGTGTTTGTCGTGAACAAAAGTATCTGGCCTTTTTGCAGGCACCACCCCGCGAGTTATCACTGGATTTTATCACAGCGTTCTGGCTCATGACGATTGCCAGTTTTTAGCGCTGCGGGTTGAAGAAGCAGAAGAAGTCATCGGCTGGTGCGATATCCTTCCCCGTCATGGTGAAGCTCGCGCCCATGTTGGCACACTGGGCATGGGCCTGATTGCTTCAGCACGTCATCAAGGTTTGGGCACCCAGCTCATCAGCGCCACGCTCGACAAAGCCAAAAGCAAAGGCATGACCCGCATTGAATTGACGGTACGCGTTGACAATCGGCCAGCGCTGGCCCTGTATGAGCGCTTTGGCTTCAAGATTGAAGCCCAGCAGTCACGCTCCCTCAAAATCGCCAATCAATACATTGATGCGTATGCAATGGCTTTGTTGTGTTAAACAAACGGCTTGTTTACTTGCCATGCCAGATCAACCCAACCAACCCATCACTGCTGCATAAGCATCAACCACCAGCATGACTTGCAGCATTGACTTAGCAATCTACATGTAGTCAATCCACAATCAATAATCTGGCACCCTGAACCGTCCTCGAACGATGTGGCTCAGCCTGATCGGCCACCTGATAGCTCATACCCGGCAACAAGGTAAAGAAACGGCCATCAGCCAGCTCTGTCTGTAATTGCCCTTCCAGGCAAAACAGAATATGCCCCTTGACACACCAATGATCCGCCAGATAGCCCGGCGTGTACTCCACCATACGCACGCGAATTTCGCCAAACTGCCGGGTACGCCAATAGGCCATGCCGGTTTCACCAACATGTTCGGTGACGGGGATTTGTGACCAGTCGGTGATGCCAAAGGGGATGTGGGAGATGTTCATATTTATTCGGACAAATCATATTTCTGAAAATGAAACTCTTGATCACCCACACGTAAATCTTGCCATCTTCTAGGCATAGTCTCAACATCCTGACGCGTCAAACTCAAAATGAGTGCCTGATTAGAGGGCAGTCGATTCCCACGATAGTCTAAGCGACCTATTTCCTTCCATGTCGATTGACTATCCAATTGGTAAACTTTTTGACTTAGCCGGTCATCAAACACAATCCATTCTTTTTTACCATCACCATTTAAATCAAGTGCTAATAACATGCATGTCTTCGCGACCTCGTTCAGACAGTACAAGTAATTTTTACTATGACCGAGTTCATTCATAATCAATTCCAAAAAATTCTGATCAAGATCAGTACCCCTTGGAAAAACAACCATATGCTCAGTCAACTTTTCTATAGTCCACTCTTGTTTATGCGCAACTTGCTTATATGTACGATATTTAGCCTGTAAAGCTTGATTGATTTTTTTATCAATTACAGCTTTATTCTCAAGACTTTGATTATCGAGCAAGGCGTTCAAGGCTTCTATTCCATACCTTCCCGTATCAAATCTCAGGTACTCAAAATCAAAATCATCTATAGCAATTTGATGATTAAGTAGTCTTGAAACCTGATTGTTGACACTCAAACGATATGGGTTTAGTAGCGGTGTATTAAATAAAATCAGCAATATGACAAACAAAAGTGCAGTCACAATGTGCGTAAGCTTTACGCCGACCATCCAAACATTTTTCCTACGCAAAACATTGAACGCGTAACCGAGTGAATAACTTGCAAAAATCATAATCGCAAAAGCAGTCCAAATCCGATCATTGCTCCAACCATATTGATCAACTCGTTTGCTTAATGAATAAATACATAAACCGATATAAACAGGCATAACCAATAAACTCATTGAAATCAACGTCAACAGCCAATTTGGAAATTTTTTCTGCTGACTACCATCTTGCCAAGCAGCATTAAATAAAAAAACAACGGAAGCAATTAATGACAACATCAAAGTAGTGGCATGACCTGTCTTCCATAAAGGTTCTATACCTTGAACAGGTAAAGCTAATAAAAAAAGTAGCAAGATAAATGAAACTAATGGTAGCAGCCAGGCAATGACGTTCAAACAAGCAGAATACAATCCAACCAAAGCATCTTCTTTAGCAGAATAAAGTGAAAGCCCGATACCAAACGCGATCGCAGTAACTGGATAAATAAAGGTGTGATCTGTAAAAAGCACGTAAAAGAAATCGACTTTCAGAACCTTGAACAAACCTGCCCAAAGCATCAACAAGCTCCACAATAGACCTATAAAAACAGTCGCAGTTAATAGTTTTGCCGCGTTACACCATGCGGCAGAAAACAGCAAAGCGTAGTCTTGAAACCAACTTGTTCGAGATAGCCGATGTTCTGCAAAAGGCAGCAAAATAAACCAGCTACTAGCAACACTAACAATGAGTATAAAAAGTTCAGAAGCGCCAACCTGACGATAATTCATTTCAATCGGCCATGCTATCCACCCCATAAACACAGCAACACCACTCATGACTGAGACATAGATTACTGTCATCAACCAAAGCAACTTTGCCCGTCTAAAAATAGCAAGCAACTGAAAAGTCAGTGGTAAAGTTATCACCAGAATATACAAAGGCCATATCTCAATCAAATGTGCGCTGGCATGTTCCATACCTGTAACCCAGTTATGCAATAACAGCAATCCCAACCCCATTACAGTAGCCCAGCCAGAAATCCAAACACGTTGATTGCGATCCATTCACACCTCGATTGATTTTTTAAGTACTAATGCCAACTAACAGTTGCTAATGAGTATAGCCTAGGCACATTAGCGTTATGTCCGAACTCAACTTTACCGACGATGGTTTTAAACATGCGGATCAATCATTCTGCTATGCTCTTGCCCGCTTTAATAAAACCTTCAATCGACTAAGTATATGAATCCCGCTATCTAGTTGGTATCATTCTGCTATTGTTACAGCCTGATGGTCTGATACCCCACGGAGAAACTGATGCAGTCACTGGATATGCTTGGACTTGTTGCCACCTGCTTTACGACTTATTCATTTGTGCCGCAGGTATGGCGCACCTGGAAGACCCGCGATGTCAGCGGGATTTCGCTGAGCAGTTATCTGATCATCACGGTGGGACTATTTTTATGGCTGGTGTATGGCTATCTGAAAAGTGATCTGCCCTTGATAGTGGCCAACTCGGTGATGGTGGTGCTGACTGCGGCCATCACGATCATGAAGTTGCGTTTTACAGAAACGGCTGCCATTGCCAATTCATGATGAGCAATTCGTCCAAACCAGCATCATCCAGCAAATCCATTTTTGATCAACTGCTGCCTGATCGTGAAACGTCCGAGCCGGTCTACCAGCAGCTGCTACGCAAGATGCAGGCGCTGATTGCATCGGGCGAAATTGCCGAAGGACAAAGTCTGCCTTCGGAGCGCCTGCTGGCAGAGCGTTTGAATTTGAGCCGAACCACAGTGCGGCGTTGTTATGAGGCGCTGCGCTCGATGGAAATGATCGACACGCAAGGTCGCTCGGGCGTAAAGATCAAGCCGCAAAAGCCGCCCTTGCTGTCGCCTCAATTGGGTAAGCTCAAGAGCTTTACGCAGGAAATCACCGAGATGGGCATGCAGCCTTCCACGCATTTGCTGGAACGCAGTATTGTGAAGGATCGCACGATTGCGTCCATCTTCAATCGCCCTTCCACAGCTCAGTTTTTAAAGCTGGTGCGTATCCGCCTGGGTGACAACATTCCACTCTCGCGTGAAGTGGCCTGGTATGACCTGACTGCCGCACCAGAATTAGCCGACTGGGATGTGGAAGGCTCGGCTTATCAGTTCATGCAATTACATTCGGGCATTTATTTAAAACATGGCGAACAAAGTATTGAAGCTATCATGAGCACCGATGTGGAAGCCGCAGCCTTTGGCTTTACCCAGCCCAGCCCGTGCTTATTGATGAAGCGCAAGACATTCAGTCATTCGGGGCAAATTATTGAATATGTGGAAGGCACTTTCCGGGGTGATGCTTATGCCTATCGCATCAATCTGGAAATGAACTCAACTTTATAGCGGCGGCCTGTTGGGCAAGAAATTGCTGTACCTGGGTGGCGCTGGGCAGATGCGCAAAAATGCCTTGCCGAGCAGCGATCATGGCGCCACAGGCATTGGCATAGCGCAGCGCATCAGCCAAATTTTCCTTCATCAATATGGAGCGGATCAAGCCACAGCCAAAGGCATCCCCGGCACCAGTGGCATCCAGCTGGCCAACTTCAAAGGCAGCAACCCAATGCGTATCATGTTGCTCATCTAGCGCAATGGCGCCCCGCTCGGCCAGCGTGATACACAATAATTGGCCTTGCCAGCCAATCTTTCTGGCCAGGCCAGCCAGGCCGTGTGTCCAGTCGGAGGGTTGCCAATCCAACACAGCGGGTTCGGTAAACAGACTCGCGGCCTCGCTCACATTGACCACCAGCACATCGGTATATTGCAGGATGTCAGGATCAATCGGACGCCAGGGCGATGGGTTGAGATAGGTCGGAATACCACGTTCATGCGCCCGCTGAAAGGCCGCAACAATCGGCTCATCGGCCACTTCAAATTGCGCGATGACATACTGCGCAGCCTGTAATGCCTTGTCTGCCCGAAATACATGGTTGGCACTCAGCAAAATATTGGCACCCAGATAGGCTGCCAGAAAATTGCTGCCGTCGGGCGCAATAAAACCCACGCCATAACCCGATTGCTCACCCAATTGATGACAGTATTGGGTTGATAGTCCTTCACTAGCCAACGCCGCCAGCACGGCGGTGCCCATTGAATCTTGCCCCACGACCATCAGCAGGTCGACCGTCACCCCAAGCCGTTGCAAGCCTAGCGCCAGGTTCAAACCCTTGCCACCATGCTCTTGAAAGGCCGAGCGTGCGGGTAATGATTCGCCCTTCTGCGGTAAATGATCGACCTGCAGAAAATTGGCGTTCATGTAATTGCCAACCACAAAAACTCGCACACGCGCCCTTTATGTCAAAACTGATGTGGAAATTGCTTAATCAAAAATCGTCAAGAATCCCGCAGTAGTATAGGTCATCACCTGTGACGCACCATCAAAATCGACGTGCGTATTCATCAACTTAGTCAACCAGCTCAATACCTGTGGGTGACCTTGGCTGTCATCTCAAGCGATAACTATGTAAAATACCTTGTCTTTTTTGGTATCTAATTGGTAACATCGTGGTAGATAATATCGATTGCTCAATCAATGCTCAAGGGAAAAAATGGACGGAACTCAATCAGCTACGCCAGTTGAGCTCAAGTCTCAACAATCAGGCTCCATGTGCTTGGCGGTTCAGTGGCGGTTTCAGAAAATTGGCAGAGCAGGTACACAAGCATTCCCGACATCCCTGGCTGTCACACCCTGTCCGGCATGGCTAACGCACTTCAATAGCAAAGACTCTCCACAAGCACAACGCAGGAGCCGTTCATGATTGGCTTGCTTGGCGTGATCGTCTTTGTACTCATCACTGCATCCATGATGATTGGGCTGATCTACTTCATTGCTCGTGGCATGTTGGCAACGTTGCGCGAGCGTAAACAGTTTAAGCAACTGGCCCAACAAATCGGCTGCGAATACCTGGGCATGCAAGCATTTAATGGCACCCTGAATACCGGCAGCTGGCGAGCAATCGCGCATCATGACACCGACGAAAATACCTATACCACCACTTTCACGGCCACGTTACCGCTCCCCAAAAACAGTTACGTTGCCATTCTTTCGCACACCCTGCAAACTGAGACTGCACGTCTAGCCAAGCAACCTGTCAAGGAGCTGCCACGGTCGATGCGCTGGATCATGACAGCGGGCCTGTTTGTCGCGGCTGCTGTGGCTGATGCCGATATTGCCTTGGGTTTTCTTTTTCCAAAAGAACCAGACCAGGATCTCCCAAGAGCGCAACGTATTTTGATTGGTTCGGAGCATTTCAAGCAAAACTTTTGCGTGGTACTTAACGATACTCGCTGGATTGGCCTGATCACACCGACCCTGGAAAAGCTCTGGCTCGACTGGCCCGGTATCGATACACAGAAAATGGTCATCAAAGCCTGCGACCACCGCATGGAAATCAAGCTTTATGACCAAGGGCTCAATAACAGTGCCGACTGGCGCCACTTTATTACCCTGGGTATCCATTTGGCAAAACAAATGGAATCGCTCACTCAAGCACAAGGCAACACTCAGATTTCCCCACATTCAAGCCACGCTAATTGTGAGTTATTTGCCAACTGAGGTGGCTGGTTTGAATGCCCAGACAATAAAACTGATTGGTGTTGGTTACTGCTGCCCGACCATAGACAAGATGAGCACTGTTTGAACAAGTCGTTAGTCAGATAGGTCATGAAGGCATAATCAATAATCCATCGATATGAAAATTTCAACTTTTTTTCGATCCAGCCAATTTCCATGTTGAGTTTTCAAAGTGCCTTGATATTTTTAGTAATCGCAGCAATCCTGACCATTTTTGTCATCGGCGTGCTGATACGAGGTGCCATAACCCATTTTTTGCTGCGGCTGCGGCATCAACAACTTGCCAAAGAAATAGGCTGTCAATATATCGGCGGACTCACTTTTTTAGGTAAGCAGACTCACGCCAGCTGGCGTACCGATGCCTTCAGCGATGAGAATGCAGCCCATAGCCATTACACCTTGTTTTCAGCAGAATTGGCTCTGCCCAAGGGAACACGGTTTGCCATCATGACGCCGGAATTGCTGACAAAATTCAATCGGGACAATCAGTCTGTCATGCAAAAGGTCAAACAAACCTGGCAACAGCTGGCAGATAAAGAAATGTTGAGTCAGTCCGCCACAGTCCATGACAAAGCGGGCATCACCTCCCAGCCAGTGTTGATTGGCTCAACCCGCTTTAAAGAACAGCTATGCATGATGACAAACGATCCGCGCTGGACACAACTCGTGACTCCCGCACTGGAGCTACTCTGGCTCGACTGGCCCGGCATGGATCCCAGACAAATCACCGTGACGGCCATGAATAATCGATTGGAAATCACGATCAACGACCAGATATTGGCTGGTTGCGATCACTGGCGCCAGTTCATCCAGCTGGGACTTTGCCTGGTGAAGCAAATCACCGCTATTTCGCTAACAGCAAACGCCACTATTCAGACATCATGATATGAGTTTGCTGGTTGATTCATCACAGCGAAAAACGCAAAAACAATCAAAGAATAAGGAGTATATGTAAATACATGGCACTTCAAGTGCTTATTTATTGGCTCTGATTTTATACATATAAGGAGTATATCCTGAGTGAAATAGTCAGCACCTTGTCGCAGCGTGTTATCTACACGCTGAATCACTTTGCAGCACCAATCAGGATTCAAACAATCTGAAGCAGCCTAATCCTTACTGCTCATCAGCTTCTCCCAGCCAGCCAAACCTAAATGATTAAGCGTCTTGATATTGTTTTCGTAGATGTCGGTCGCATCGGGAAAAGCTTGCACAGCTCGCTCGATACTGTCTTCCCGCAGCAAATGCAAGATAGGATAAGGGGCACGATTGGTGTAGTTGCTGATGTCATTGGGGCCCGCATCGGCAAACTGATAGTCGGGATGAAAACTGGCAATCTGCAAAATACCATCCAGTTCGAGCTTGACCAAGGCATGGTCGGCCACATCAAGAAAATCGTTGTAATCCAGAAAATCTGTCAGGACCTGGGGATGAATCAGCAGTGTGGTGTCAAGCATTTTGGGCTCGGCCTGATCCAGCAAACAGAGTTCGTCAATCAATTGCTCCAGCAGTGCTTCGGGTTCGGTAGCTGGGCTGACGACATAGCGGATTTGCTTTTTAATATGAACCGACTTGGCAAAAGGACAGAGGTTTAAACCAATCACCGCCTTTTCGAGCCAATGAATGGTCTGGTCAATGATGGCTTGCTCAGAAGCGGACATGCGTTGCTCTCTTTAAATTTTCAATATTTTTCTGATGACCCAGGAGCCATTGCATCAGAGCTGGTTCATCATAATTGCCAGATTGGCACTTGCATCAACGAACAATCCTGAGGCCAAAGGCACTCAGGCCTTGCTACCACGCGTCATCCACGAGGCCAGTTGATGCGGCCGCAAGGAGTCGTAATCTTCAAATGGCTGATGAATCCAGGGATTGTGAGTCAGATGCTCAACGTAATAATCGGGCTTGACGTTGGAGTGTGCCTTGTACCAGACCACGCCGGTGCGCAGCTCGGTAATATCAGGATATTGACTGATCAGATGCTGACGCACCTGATCAAAGGTATTGCCAGTATCGACCATATCATCGACCAGCAATACGCGCCCTGCGAGCGAGCCACGGGTGATGGTGATGAACTGAGCGATATCGAGCTGGCCTTGCTGGGTGCCTGCGGCTTCACGATAGGAACTGGTGGCCAGAATGCCGAGCGGCACGTCAAAGATGCGCGAAAGCACATCACCTACCCGCACACCGCCGCGCGCAAGGCATAAAATCTGATCAAACTGCCAACCCGACTGATAAATGGTCAGTGCCAGTTGCTCAAGCAGTCGGTGATAGTCTTCCCATGAAACCCACAAGTCTTTTTCGGTACTGGTGCGTTCCATGTGAACCTCGCGGTGTTGTAGTGACGATTTAACTAGGCAAAGAGGATGATCAATTTCCCCATGGGCTTACTGGAAAGGATGATT
Source organism: Ampullimonas aquatilis (assembly GCF_049675895.1). Classification (GTDB taxonomy): domain Bacteria; phylum Pseudomonadota; class Gammaproteobacteria; order Burkholderiales; family Burkholderiaceae_D; genus Ampullimonas; species Ampullimonas aquatilis. The sequence goes on from NZ_CP183834.1 coordinate 2,149,346, forward strand.
CAGCAAAATCGTTTCATCACGATCCGGACCAGTCGAAATCATATCAATACGCGCACCGCACACTTCTTGCAGACGTTGCAAATAGCGTTGTGCATTGACCGGCAGTTTATTGTAGTCGCTGATACCCACGGTGCTCTCGGTCCAGCCGGGCAGATCTTCGTATATGGCTTCCACATCGGCCACTTCAACCGCGCCATAGGGCAGGATATCGCTGGCGCCATGCGGTGTTTTATAGCCGACACCAAGGCGAATCGTTTCAACGCCATCCAGTACATCGAGCTTGGTAATACACAGGCCGCTGATGCCGTTGATTTGAATCGAACGCTTGAGGGCCGCCGCATCAAACCAGCCGCAACGACGTGGCCGACCGGTCACCGAACCAAATTCACGCCCCACCTTGGCCAGATGTGCGCCAATATCATCAAACAATTCGGTTGGGAACGGGCCCGAACCAACGCGCGTGGTATAGGCCTTGGTAATGCCCAGCACATAATGCAGCTTGCCTGGACCAACGCCAGCACCCGCTGCAGCCGCACCGGCCACACAGTTACTGGACGTCACAAAGGGGTAAGTACCGTGGTCAATATCAAGCAGGGCACCTTGCGCACCTTCAAACAAAAAGTGCTGGCCTTGCGCCATGGCATCGTTGAGCTTGCGGGATACATCGGTCACCATGGGCTTGATGCGCGCCGCCAAAGCCAGTGTGGCATCATAGCTTTGCTGGAAATCCACGGCGGCAACCTTGAAATATTGGGTCAGCACAAAGTTGTGATAATCAAGCACTTCGTGCAGGCGCTCGGCAAAACGCTGTTCATCAAACAAATCCTGCAGACGAATCGCGCGACGCGCTACTTTGTCTTCATAGGCTGGGCCGATACCGCGGCCGGTGGTGCCAATCTTGGCATCGCCCTTGGCCGCTTCACGCGCCTGATCAATCGCCACATGATGCGGCAAGATCAATGGACAGGCTGCGGAAATGGACAAGCGGCTGGCAACCTGAATACCGGCGCTTTCGAGTTCATCAATTTCCTTGAGCAGGGCTTCCGGTGACAGCACCACACCATTGCCAATATAGCAGGCCACACCTTCACGCATGATGCCCGATGGGATCAGGCGCAGGATGGTCTTTTTGCCGCCAATGATGAGAGTGTGACCGGCATTGTGGCCGCCCTGAAAACGCACGACCCCGTCGGCGTTATCGGTCAGCCAGTCGACGACCTTGCCCTTGCCTTCATCACCCCATTGGGTGCCAATGACGACGACGTTATGTTTACTGGATGCTGTCATGGTGTGTAACTCAAATTGATTAAGCTGGTGAAAAGTACGCCCAGTGCGTACCCATTAGAAAACGCAAACCCTCGATTATACCAAGTAACGGCGTCATTTTTGCGTTTGCACAGTGATTGTTGTTCTGCACTGCGGTTTGACACTGCGGCTCGCACTGTGATCACGATGATGCGCCTTTGTCGGCCTGACTGGCAAGCACGTTACTCAGGCCTGGCGAGCTTGTACCTGCCATTGCCCATTGGTTTCCACCAGGACACGGTCGCAATCAAACTCTTCCAGATCCTGCTCATGGCCGGGCAGAATCTGGATCACGATTTCACCCGCATCACGCAACCTGGCAATGGCCGCTTTCAGACTGACATTCTGCAACCAGGGAGCGCGAATGGCCGGGCGCACCGCCGAGGTGGAGGACAAGCCGCTGAGTTCACGCAAGTCGAGCGAAAAGCCGGTGGCAGGACGGGAACGACCAAAAGCGGTACCAACCTGATCATAGCGACCACCACGCACCACGGCATTGGACCAGCCCGGTACGTAAATTGAAAACATGGCACCGCTGTGATAACGATAACCACGCAAATCGGCCAGATCAATAGTGACATCGGCGGGCGAACTGGTCGCCAAGGTGGCCAGCTCATCCAATGCCTTGGTAATGCCGACCAATTGGGGCAACACGGCACGTGCCTTGGCAAGCATCGCCACACTGCCATACAGTGATGGCAAGGCCAGCAAGGCTTGTTGCGTGTTCTTGCTCAGGTGTTGAGCCGCAACGGCTAAAGATTCGGAATCCTTGTCTTGCAAGGCAGAGAGGAAAGCTTGTTCAGTCTGGGCATTCAAGCCAGTTTCAGCCGCCAAGATTGCCTGCAAAATACCGGCGTGACACAAGTCCAGCCGCAACTGCTTGATACCGACCAGCTGCAGACAGTCCAGTGCAATCTGTTGAATTTCGAGATCCGCTTCCAGCCCTGCATGGCCATAAATTTCACAGCCGATTTGCAGGGGCTCGCGGGTGGTATGAAACCCCTGGGCACGGGCATGCAATACCGAACCGGCGTAGCAAAGACGGGTCACACCCTGGCGATTGAGCAGATGCGCGTCGATACGCGCAACTTGCGGTGTGATGTCGGCGCGCAGCCCCATCATGCGGCCCGACAACTGGTCAACCAGCTTGAAGGTACGCAGATCGAGATCGTGGCCCGTACCAGTCAACAGGGATTCAACATATTCGAGCATCGGTGGCGCGACCAGTTCGTAGCCATAGGTACGAAAGCGATCCAGCATCAGACGACGCAGCTCTTCAATCTTGCGCGCTTCGGACGGCAGGATGTCGGCAATATTTTCAGGGAGTAGCCAGGCAGGCATGATGTCAATTACCCGTAATAATCAGTAGCAGGACCAGACCGATGATCATGGCGGTCAGTCCAAAAAAACGAATCTGCCCATCTTCCATCTGCACCAGTTTGACAAAGGTCTGACGCCATTTATCTGGAAACAGAAAGGGCAATATACCTTCAATGATCAGCATCAATGCCAGTGCGGAAAGCAGATTTTCGAGCATGAGATGGTTTGGTAAGTAATAAGGGGTATATGAAACAAGCTAACAACTACGCACCTGAGTAAGCCATTTTACCATATACCCCTATCAAGTATCGTATTTTAGGCACATCACCAAGGCAGGGCACCATGCGTCGCAATAGAGATTAAATAGAGATTATTTACCGGCTTTGGCAGCCGCACCCACACCACCGGTTCCTTTGAGGAAGCGGAAGAAGTCAGTGTTGGAATCAATGACCAGCATATCGGTCTTGCTTTTAAAGCTGGCACGATAAGCTTCCAGACTGCGATAAAAAGCATAAAACGACGGGTCCTGGCTAAATGACTGCGCATAAATGGCCGAGGCTTTGGCATCGCCCTCACCCTTGATGTTTTGCGCATCACGATAGGCTTCGGCCAGAATCACTTCACGTTGCTTGTCGGCATCAGCGCGAATCTTTTCTGAATCAGCCGCACCCGTGGAACGCAGCTCATTGGCGACACGCTTACGCTCGGCTTCCATGCGGCGATATACCGACTCGCTGATTTCGGCCAGCAGATCCACCCGCTTCAAGCGTACATCCACAATTTCCACACCAATGGATTTGGCATCGTCGCTGACCTTTTCACGGATCGCTGTCATGACTTTGTCGCGCTCACCGGATACCACCTCACGCACCGTGCGCTTGGTGATTTCTTCATTGAGTGCCGACTTGACCAGTTGATGCAAACGGTCCTGGGCACGCCGTTCATCGGTATTAAAACTGATGTAATACTGACGCGGATCGACAATGCGCCATTTGACGAAGGAGTCGATCAGCACATTCTTTTTCTCGGACGTGATGAAACGATCGGCATCGGGCGTGTCAATCGTCAAAATACGTTTTTCAAGTTTGACCACATTTTGAAATGGGGGCGGCAATTTGAAATGCAGACCCGGTTCGGCAATCACATGCTTGATTTCACCAAGCGCAAATACGATCGCATATTCACGCTGATCCACCACAAACACGGTGGAAGCAAACACAATAATGGCAACGACCGCAGCCAGAATAAATGAAAAAGTCTTATTCATAATGTTCTCCATTCACCATTAACGAGAGTCACGATCACGATTGCGCAAGGCTTCGCGGGAGTGATCGTAGTCACTGGTATTGCTGGATGAATTAAAGGGTGCACTGGAACCACTGCTATTGCGTGATGGAATCGACTCGCCCTGAATCACGGTTGGACTACCCGAGACACCGGCAGTCGGTGCCATAGAAGTGACGGCCTGAGCCATCAACTTATCGAGTGGCAGGTTGAGCAGATTGTTACCATTTTTGGTGTCGATCATGATCTTGCTGGTATTGCTGTAGATCTGCTGCATGGTCTCGATATACATGCGCTCACGGGTTACCGCTGGGGCTTTTTGATATTCGGTCAAGACCTGCTTGAAGTAGTTCACATCACCCTCAGCAGCCGCCACACGACGCGCACGATAACCTTCGGCTTCCAGAATCAAGCGTGATGCCAGACCACGCGCCCGTGGAATCACATCATTGGCGTAAGCCTGGCCTTCATTTTTTTGGCGCTCACGATCCTGTCCTGCTTTGACCGCATCATCAAAAGCAGCCTGTACCTGCTCAGGTGGCTGAACGTTTTGCATGGTCACGCTGGACACCAGAATGCCCACTTTGTATCGATCCAGAATTTGTTGAATGGCCGCACTTAAATCAATCGCAATTTTTTCTCGGCCTTCATATAGAACAAAGTCCATCTTGTTTTTGCCAACGATCTCGCGCACCGCGGTTTCAGCCGCCTGCGCAACCGTGGCTTCAGCATCCTTGTTATTGAAGATGAACTCACCTGGATCTTTGAGACGGTATTGCACAGCAAATTTGACGTCAATGATATTTTCATCATCGGTCAGCATGGAAGACTCTTTCAGGCCGGTTGCCTTGATCATGCTGCCGCGGCCAATCTCGACCGAGCGCACGCGCGACTGGTCAACAATTTCATGACTTTGAATCGGATAGGGCAAACGCCATTGAAAGCCAGAACGGGTGGTGTATTTGTACTTGCCAAACTCAAGCACCACACCAACCTGGCCTTCCTGAACAATGAAAAAGCCACTGGACAACCAGATCAGCGCCACGACCGCTGCAATCACGCCCACGCCAATACCAGCACCTTTCATGTCAGGTAAATTCGGCAGGCCATTACCCCCATTGCCACCGTTACCACCACCTTTATTGCTGAACAGGCGGCTCAGCTTGCGATTGAAATCGCGCCACAGTTCATCCAGATCGGGCGGACCATCATCGGGTTTGCGTTTACCGCCCGCCCCGTTCTGGTTGTCACCACGACCCCATTTAGGATCTTCAAGATTGAAAATACCAGTGACTGGCATTTTTTTGGAAGACGGCAAAACGCGCAATAGCGGGTTCAATATACGGCTCAATCGGACTGAATTCATTATGCTTGAATCATTCATTCTGGTTGATAAATCGGTGTTCTCAGCGCAACTGCTTATGGCCAGGATTCACCGCATTGTCGGCAGCCTGCGCTGCTGCAAAACTTTGTGTGTCCGCTTGCCACGACAAACGGATATCTTCTATTTCTTCTACCTGCGGGCTGGCAATCTGATCAGCATGCTGTTGGGCATAATCACCCATCACCGTACGTAATTCAGACAGACCCAAACCCTCTTTGGCACTCATCAATACCCGATTGACTTTACCATATTCATCAGCGCGATCGACTCGTACTGAAGGCATGGGAGTAATTGCATCAATCTTGTTATAGACCAGTAATTGCGGGATCGTATCCGCACCAATTTCAGCCAATACTGCATTCACTTCGGCGATCTGCTCATCACGGTTATCACTGGACGCATCCACAACATGCAACAGCAGATCAGCATTCACGGTTTCTTCCAGCGTTGCGCGAAAAGCCGCCACCAAAGTGTGCGGCAAATCACGGATAAATCCAACTGTATCGGACAACACAATCTGACTATTTGACTCCGGCAAATAAAGCCGCCGTGATGTGGTATCGAGCGTGGCAAACAGCTGATCAGCAGCATAGGCCTTGGCTTTGGTCAGACTGTTGAAGAGCGTCGATTTACCTGCGTTGGTATAGCCCACCAAAGATACGGTAAAGGTATCGCGACGTTCCCGAGCCCGCCGTTGAGTAGCTTGCTGCTTGAGTAATTTAGCCAGCTTGGACTTAAGCATCTTAACCCGTTCACCCAGCAAACGGCGGTCGGTTTCGAGCTGAGTTTCGCCCGGACCACGTAAGCCAATCCCACCTTTTTGACGTTCCAGGTGAGTCCAACCACGCACCAGTCGTGTGGCCAAATGCTGTAACTGCGCCAGCTCAACCTGCAACTTGCCGATATGGCTTTGCGCCCGCAAGGCAAAAATATCCAGAATCAGACTGTTGCGATCAATCACCCGCACCTTGACGACTCGCTCCAGATTGCGCTGCTGAGCGGGTGACAAGGCATGATTGAAAATCACCAGATCGATCTCTTCATCCTTGACCAGCTGTGCGAGTTCATCGGCCTTGCCTGAACCGATAAACAGTGCCGCATCAGGTGACTGGCGCCGCCCTGTCAAAATAGTCGTGTAAGTGGCCCCGGCACTGCTCGCCAGTAAACCAAGTTCAGATAGACTGGCTTCAAAATCGAGCTTGCCGAAATCGACAGCGACTAAGGCGATGCGATTCAATGAAATAGGCGCAGGCACAAGCGTACAGACACGCTTGCTCCAGCTGCAGAGATGTTAGGCATCAGTCTCGCTAGCAGGTGCCAGATTGACTGCACGTGCCGGCACAACAGTAGAAATGGCATGCTTGTAAACCATCTGAGTGACAGTATTACGCAACAGGACCACATATTGATCAAACGACTCAACATGACCTTGCAGCTTGATGCCGTTAACGAGATAAATAGATACAGGGATGTGCTCTTTACGCAGCGCATTCAGAAACGGGTCTTGTAATAACTGCCCTTTATTGCTCATGGAAAACTCCAGTTTGTTATTTTTGAATAAATCAGAGTCACAAGACTAACACAGCTCTTGTTACAACTGAGCTTGAATTTAAAATTTTTTCGATTGAAACTCTTGATGAGAAACATTTCAATCAACAGCCTTTTCCAAGCAAGGCCTGTTCCCTTTACAGCCATTTTGTACCACAATTTTGCAGCTTAGTCCTGATCTACAAAAGGATTACGAGAAGTTTTGAACTCGATCCTCATCGGAGTCCCCACCAACGAAAAAGTTTCACGGAATCGACCTTCAAGATATCGTTTATAGCTATCCGTCACACCATCCAAACCAGAACCATGCACCACCACAATCGGTGGATTGGAGCCTCCCTGATGCGCATAGCGCAACTTGGGACGGCTCAATCCTTTGCGCTTGGGGGCTTGATACTCCACTGCAGCAATCAGGGCACGAGTCAATTTTGGTGTAGAAATTTTTGCAAACGCCGCTGCATAGGCCTCATTGACCGAAGTCAATAAAGCGCCAATACCTGTATTTTCCTTGGCCGAGACAAAATGAAAACGGGCGAACTTGAGAAAATTGAGTTTACGTTCGAGATCCATTTTGGTGCGTTCACGCACGTGACTATCCAGACCATCCCATTTATTGATACCCACCACCAAGGCTCGGCCACTCTCCAGAATGAACCCCGCGATATGGGCATCCTGCTCGGAAATATCCTGTTGCGCATCCAGCAACAACAGCACGACATTGGCATCCGAAATTGATTGCAGGGTCTTGACGACGGAAAACTTTTCCACCGCCTCAAACACCTTGCCGCGTTTGCGCAGACCAGCCGTGTCAATCAGCGTGTAGGGTTTACCGTTTTTTTCAAAATCGATATAGATCGAATCGCGCGTGGTGCCTGGCATATCAAATGCAATCACCCGTTCTTCACCCAACAAGGTATTGACCAAGGTCGACTTGCCCACATTAGGACGGCCCACAATCGCCAACCGTATCCGGCCTTTTTCACCGACGGTGACTGGTGCATCAGCACCTGGCTCGTGATTGGCAAAGCGTTGATGAATTTCGGCCATCGCTTCGTCAATCAGGTCTTTGACACCATCGCCATGTGCGGCAGAAATTGCTCGTGGCTCACCCAGACCAAGCTCATAAAAATCAGCAGCCACGGCACTGTATTTCATGCCCTCGGCTTTATTGACAACCAAAAATGCAGGCCGTCCAGATTTACGTAACTCTTGAGCAATCGTTTTGTCTTGCGGTGACAGACCATTGCGTCCATCCACCAAAAACAGCACAAAGTCAGATTCATCAATTGCCTGGCGCGACTGTTTGGCCATCTGCGCCATGATGCCTTCCTTGGCTACTGGCTCCAGCCCACCAGTGTCAATCACGATGAAGGGATGCTCACCGATCCGGCCTTCACCATAGTGACGATCACGGGTCAACCCTGGCAAATCCGCCACCAAGGCATCGCGTGAGCGAGTCAGCCGGTTAAACAGGGTGGACTTGCCCACATTGGGGCGGCCCACCAGTGCAATCACGGGTTTGAAGCCGCTGGCACCACGAATATTGGGACTACTATCACTCATTATTAAAGGCGACCAACGCGCCACCGGTAGATTGGATGATTACTGCCTTGTCGGCCAGCACAGGCTGTGCCAATACAGGCTTGCCGTCAGTCGGCATGCGTGACAAATACGTGCCATTTTCACGATCAAACCAGTGCACATAACCCTGCGCATCGGCGATGACCACGGCACGACCTACTGAGAGTGGTGCTGACAGACTGCGATTGAGCAATTGGGTGTTTTTCCATACCGACGCCCCACCCTCGCGGGCAAAAGCATAAATCACCGAACGTTCATCAGCCACAAACAAAAAACGGGTATCTACTGCCACACCATGTTGGGAGGACATATCCTTGGCCCAGTTGAGCGTGCCATTCACGCCATCAAAACAGGCAACCCGACCATGATAAGTGGCGGCACAAACATCACGCCCCACAATGGCAGGTGCACCGGCCACATCAGCGACGCGCTCCAACTCAGTCGTACCTTTAGGATTGGCAACCGTTGATTCCCAGCGCACCGTGCCGCTGTTTAGCAATACGGCCACCATCTTGCCGCCCGGAAAGCCCGTGAATACACCATTTTGAACCATGCTCAGGCCCGCAGCGGTACGCAAGGTCAAAGAGGCAGCAGGCCGCTGATAAGACCATTTTTTCTTGCCTGTATCGGCATCCAAAGCAGTCAACTGGTTATCGAGTGTTTTAACAATCACCAGGCCCTGTCCGACGGCAGGTGCTGCCAACATTTCGGTGGCAGCCTGGCTACGCCATTTTTCTTTACCGGTACCACTATCCAGCGCAATCACTTCACCTTTGGCAGAGCCCACCACCACCAGTCCATCCGCCGCACCAACACCCGCCGACAAACCGGATTTATTGGCCTGACTATGCCAGGCCTGTTTACCCGTCGCCAAGTCAATGCGAGTGACATAGCCATCTGCACTGGCAGCATAAACTGCACCATCCATGGATACCGGGCTAAATGCATAAGCACCACTCTGTCCAACCGACACTGACCAGAGCACTTTGGTACTCAGAGTAGGAGTCAGATTGACCAGTGCTGCCGGTGGATTGGCTTGTTTCTTGGATGAAAAAATGGAACAGCCTGACAATACCAACGCTGTTGACACGGTACCGAGCACCAGCAGACGGGAGATAGGACGCATAGTTATCCTTTTGTTCTTATTTTGCAGCAGGTGCTGCGGCTTGATCGACAGCAGGTTTATCGGTGACTGGAGCAGCAACGGGTTCCGCAGTCAGGTCACCGGTCAAATCCAAAGGCACTGCAAGTATCTGGAGTTTTTGCTCAACCAGGCTGATAAAGCCTGCAGCCTCTTCACGATCAAGCACTTTTAACAAAGCCTGATCATAAGCTGCCTTGGCTTCGCTCTTTTTACCTTGTAAGAGCAAGATGTCACCCATGCGATCAGCAAACAAAGCCTCATAGGCGGCGGGCGCTTTACCACTCACTTGCTTGAGCGCTTCATCATAAGCTTTTTCATCGGCCAACATACCGGCCAAACGCAATTTGGCGATGTATTGATAGGCTTCATCCTTGCCATGCTCGGCAACCCATTGCAACCGGCTTTTGGCATTGGCGGTATCACCGGCTTCGCTGAGTGCTTTCGCGGCCAGCACACCACCCATATCGGCATAGGGTGTGCTGCCATATTTTTCGGCCAGATCCGTGGCTACTCGGACCACACGCGCATTGTCCTTGGCACTGACGCCGCGCTCCAACTCTTCGTACAGCAAAGAAGCTTGCTGGGTTTGCGAACGCTGATACCAGAGCCAGCCATTGTAGGCAGCAAAAGCCAGCAAGACGGCAGTGACTGCCGACATGACCAGATTGCCATGCTTGTTCCACCAGATCTTGATGGCGTCGATTTGTTCTTGTTCCTGATGATCGTAACTCATATTGTTTTGATATCCGAGATTATGGGAATAATCCACCGAAGCGGATTGAATGCATTAGTGGACAGTCTTACTCTGCCTCATCGTCGTCAGCCAGCAGCACATCAAAGATCGCCTCAGCCACACTCGTCTGAGCGACTCGCCATTGTGCTTGACCTTCCTGCTGGTATTGCTCGCGAAGCCACTTTAAAGTGACTTCACCATTGACCACTTCATCATCACCAATGATAACGGCGCAGTCGGCGCCACTGGCATCGGCCTTTTTCATTTGCGATTTGAAACTGCCCTGCTTGCCATCGGGATTGCAATGCAGCACCACATCCAGCATCACATCACGTAACTGCTCGGCCAGAACAAAAGCCACTTTCTGCGCAGCTTCACCCTGATGAATGATGTAGACATCACAGCTGGCCGCATCGGTTTGCCAGTTGAGTTCTTTGAGTAACTCAGACAAGCGCTCCATACCGATGGCAAAACCAACAGCAGGTGTCGGCTGCCCACCCAAGATTTCAATCAGACCATCATATCGCCCACCGCCGCAGATAGTACCCTGAGCCCCCAGTGAATCGGTAATCCATTCAAACACGGTGAGGTTGTAGTAATCCAAACCGCGTACCAGGCGCGGATTGATACGGAAATGAATATTGGCATTCTTGAGCAAGGCTTGTACACCCATAAAGTGCGCCATACTCGCTTCACCCAGGTAGTCAGACAATTTTGGCGCCGCCTCAACCATGGCCTGCATCGCTGGATTTTTGGTATCCAGAATGCGCAAAGGGTTGCTATGCAAACGCCGCTTGGCCTCTTCATCCAGCACATCCACATGCTGCTCAAAATAAGCGATCAAAGCCTGTCGGTGTGCCAAGCGCTCTTCCGTTGAACCCAGTGAATTGATTTCAAGACGCACATGCGGGCCGAGATCCAGCTCATCCCACAGGCGTTGCAGCATGATGATCATTTCAGCATCAATGTCAGGTCCGGCAAAGCCGACAGCTTCCACATCGAGCTGATGGAACTGCCGATAACGGCCACGCTGTGGGCGCTCATGACGAAATACGGGCCCCATTGAATACAGCCGCTGCGGCGCGTTATAGGTCAGATTATGTTCAATGACCGAGCGCACCACACCGGCGGTAAATTCAGGCCGTAAAGTCAGCTTTTCACCATTGAGCGCATCTTCAAAAGAGTACATTTCCTTTTCAACGATGTCAGTCACTTCACCAATGCCACGTGTGTACAAACGGGTTTCTTCCAGCACGGGGGTGCGGATCAGGCGATAGCCATAACTCTTTAACCAGGCACGCAGGGTTTCTTCAAGTTGCTCCCAGCGCGCAGAATCATCAGGCAACAGATCATTCATGCCACGCAAACCAGGAATTTTTTGTGGCTTGGCAGCAGCTTTGCTCGCAGATTTGCCAGAGTTGGATTCAGGCTGGGGAATGGGTTTGTTTTCGACAGACATCAGCAGGACTTTATTTGTTATTCAATTTATACCCCAGGAGGTATTTTTTTCAAGGTCTATTATACATACCTAAGGCATAGCAAAATCACATATACCCCCACTAGCCAGCTGATCAGACAACAGCACGCGCGTAGGTACGATGCACGTATTGCTCGACGATGGTCTGAAACTCTTCGGCGATGCGTTCACCCTTGAGGGTCACGGTTTTTTCACCATCCACAAAAACCGGTGCAACCGGTGTTTCGCCAGAACCTGGCAAGGAAATACCGATATTGGCTTGTTTGGACTCCCCAGGACCATTCACGACACAACCCATGACGGCCACATGCATGTTTTCAACACCAGGAAACTGATTTTTCCAGATGGGCATCTGATCACGCAGATAAGTCTGAATTTTTTCAGCCAGCTCCTGAAAAAACGTGGAAGTGGTGCGGCCACAGCCAGGACAGGAAATCACCATCGGTGTAAAAGAACGCAGCCCCATGGTCTGCAAGATTTCTTGCGCGACAATCACTTCTTTGGTACGCGCCCCACCCGGCTCGGGCGTCAGCGAAATACGGATCGTGTCACCAATGCCTTCTTGCATCAGCACTGACAAGGCCGCAGTGGAAGCCACGATACCCTTGGAACCCATACCCGCTTCGGTCAGCCCCAAATGCAATGGGTAATCACTCCGACTGGCCAGTTCCCGATACACGGCGATCAGATCCTGTACGCCCGACACTTTGCACGACAAAATGATTTTGTCACCTGCCAGACCCACGGCTTCGGCCTGGGCAGCGGATTCAAGCGCCGAAGTAATCAGCGCTTCATACATCACATGCTGCGCATCCCAGGGAATGGTGCGTCGCGCATTTTCATCCATGATCCGTGCGAGTAACTGCTGATCCAGACTGCCCCAATTTACACCAATCCGCACCGGCTTGTTGTAGCGACAGGCAATCTCGATCATCTGAGAAAAATTATCGTCGCGCTTGGCACCCCGCCCCACATTGCCTGGATTGATGCGGTACTTGGACAACGCCTGTGCGCACTCAGGATAATCCGTCAACAGCTTATGGCCATTGAAATGAAAATCACCCACCAGCGGCACATTGATGCCCATGCGATCCAGCTGCTCACGAATCCGTACGACTTCGGCTGCGGCTTCTGGCGTATTGACGGTAATGCGAACCAGCTCTGAACCTGCCTGCGCCAGCTCTTTAACCTGAATGGCGGTCCCGATGGCATCAGCCGTATCGGTATTGGTCATCGACTGCACCACAATCGGTGCGCCGCCACCTACTTCGATCTGATGATCGCCATAAGCAATCGTAACCTTGCGCGTTGAGCGGCGTAATTGGCCTGAAGAATAAGGCGATGACAAAACTGAATTCATGCTGGGATCGACTGCATTCATGGCGTGATTAATCGAGCTTGAGTTTGGCAACCGCACCCTTGACAAAAGGGTTCAGATCATACGCCTGTCCCTTATAGGTCATGCTGATATTGCTGGCATTGCCAAGTACGAGCTTGTAAGGGCCGGGTTCACTGATGACTTTTTCACTACCGGCCTGAAATAGGCCATAAGCCAAGTCCTTGCCTTCTGCATTTTTGATGGAAATCCAGGAATCTCCGGAAAACTTCAAGACCATCACGGTAGCACCACTATCTGGCGTGTTGCTCACCGGCACAGTGCTGGTCGCAGTGCTGATATTCGTCGGCATAACGGCCGGAATATCGCTTGGTGGCACTGGTGTTGTCACCGTGGCGGTCGTCACTGGCTGGCTTGACAAGGTCGTACTGATTGCCATACCCGGTGCAACTGTCGCGCCATCAGTACCGGCTGCCGGTAGCGCCGCAGTGGCAGCAGGATTAGTCGATACTGAATCAGTGGACGGGGTCACTTCAGTAGCTAGTGTCGACACTGTCGGCGCCACCTCAGAAACCGTTGTGGCTGAATTTGCCGGAGCCGGAGGTGCAATGGCAACCTCGGAAGCGGTGCGAGAGAGTTGTGGTGCGGTAATGCCATAACGCGTTAACCAGCCACTGTTGAGCGCAATCACACCACCCACCGCCAAGATGAGCATCAAGACACCCAATAAACGTGTCACAGACATGGCTGACGTTGCATTACGGCCTTTACCAAATGGATCCGTATTGAGCCGTGGCGTCAGCACTGACATGATCGTACTGGCGCCCTTGCTATCCGACTTGAATTCACCCAGACCCTGGCTCCTGCGCGTTCTGGTTTGCTTTTGATTACCTTTGATCTGCGCCTGATACTCATCCAGCTCTTCATGTAACTTGCTCGTCACCAGACTTTCATCAAGATACAGCGCTTTGGCATAGGCCCGCGCAAAAGCACGAATATAGGCAGCTTCCGGCAAAACGGCAAAGTCACCGGCTTCCAGCGCACGGATCTGTTTTTCCGAGAGTTTGAGTCGAAATGCCATTTCAGCCGCAGAAATACCCAGTTCCCGACGTTTACTGGCCAGCAACTGTCCAGAAGAAACTGGCATTACGCTGTCCGGATCCATCTGCGTGGGTGGTGCAAAATTCATATGCTGAAATACGGTCGTCTGTTCCAAAGGCCGGGTTGATCTTTTCAATACGCCGCTCATAGCAAACCTCTTTGATTACCAATTACCAAGTTAATCCACCAGCTCGCCGCGATCCAAGGCCAGCGCCTGGCGTGAATTAGGATACAGTTTTTTGAGCTGAGTTATCAGCACAGTTTCGGAAGCCCGATCACCGGCTGCACGTTCAATCTTGATACCCAACAACAATGACTCCGGTGTGGGTGTCACATTGCTACCTTGATAGGCACGTCGCCCATAAAAGCGGGCCCGCTCCAGATCACCACGGCGCAAATACAGGGTACCCAGATTAAAGTTGGCCAGCGGATTGGATGGTTCCAGCTCAAAGCCTTTAGCAAAGTAACGCTCGGCACTGGGCAAGTCACCCATCTTCATGCTGCAGATCCCTGCATTGACATAGGCCTTGGCTGCGGTATTGAGCACAGGCGTCTGAGTCGCCGCCAAAAATAAGGGAATCGATTCCTTGATACGAGCCGTCTGGCACAAGAACCAGCCATAGTTATTGCTGATATCCGCATTACCCGGACTCAATTTGAGCGCGTATTGAAAGCTTTCTTCAGCCTGCCGGTTATCTTGCTGCGACATGTAAATCAGACCCAGCATGCTATAGGCCTCGGGCAGGTTTTGATCGGATCGCAATGCTTCCTTGATCTCACCCAGTGCCACATCATACTGGCCCTGTGCATAGTAATTGGCAGCCAGTTCAACCCGAATCCGCGCTCGTCGCTTGGCATCATCCTGCGTCGACAAAGTACCGGTTGGCGTCACGCTCTGAGTCGGCTGCCCATTGGCACCGCCCTGTTGGGCTTGCTGACCCGCGCAGCCCACCAACAAAACCACCACGCTACTGACCAAAGACAATAGAGTACGACGCATAGACTTTTACCGGTTGAGTAAATCGGTTGAATGAATCGGAATAATGCCATTTGCCAAACCAGGCACACCCTGTCTGGCAACCCGTTCTTTAAGTCGGGTACGGTCCTGCACTTCACCTGCCAGCTGGCCGCAAGCCGCATCAATATCATCACCACGCGTCTTGCGTACGGTCGTCACCACACCAGCCTCAAGAAGAATGGATGAGAAGCGGTGAATGCTTTCATTGCTAGAACGTTTCAGTCCTGACTCCGGAAAAGGATTGAAAGGAATCAGATTCAATTTGCAAGATACCTGGCGGGTAATCGCCACCAGTTCACGCGCATGCTGTTCGGTATCATTGACGCCATCCAGCATGCAGTATTCAAAAGTGATGAAGTCGCGTGGTGCAAATTCCAGATAGCGATTGCAGGCAGCAAGCAATTCGGCCAGCGGGTGCTTTTTGTTGAGTGGCACCAATTCATCACGTAGTCTGTCATTGGGCGCATGGAGCGATACTGCCAACGCCACCGGACATTCCCGCGCCAGCCGATCCATCATCGGCACCACGCCCGATGTCGACACAGTAACACGTCGCCGCGACAAACCATAGGCATGATCATCCAGCATCAATTTGAGCGCAGGCACCAGCGCATCAAAATTGAGCAAAGGTTCGCCCATTCCCATCATCACGACATTGGTGACCGCACGTTGCCGATCACCTTTTTCATCCTTGCCAAAACCATCAAGGCATTGGTTCGCCCACCATAGCTGCCCGACAATCTCGGCGGTTGTCAGATTGCGGCTAAAGCCCTGCTTACCAGTCGAGCAAAAACGACAATTGACAGCACAACCAGCCTGCGACGAAACACACAAGGTGCCACGACTGGTTTCAGGAATAAAAACCATTTCAACGGCATTGCCCTGCCCCACATCAAGCAACCACTTGCGCGTGCCATCCTGGGAAATGTGATCAGAAATCACATCAGGCGCAGTCACCATTGAAGAAATTTGCAGCTTGTCGCGAAAGGATTTGGCCAGATCGGACATTTCGGCGAAGTCCGCCTGACCAGACTGGTGCAGCCAGTGCGACAGCTGGCGTGCACGAAAAGCTTTTTCACCCATGGCTGCACAATAGCCTTCGAGCCCGGAAAGGTCGAAACCAAGTAGATTGGTTTTAGCAGCTGGCAACATGGGTGATGGAATGCGCTTTCAGTCCCGAATTAACGTGCTTTGTAATGTGCTTAACGTGCGTAGACATTCAATGCTGGAAAGAAATAAGCGATTTCGTTTTTCGCAGTTTCTTCAGCATCGGAACCATGCACAGCGTTGGCATCAATGCTATCAGCAAAGTCAGCACGGATGGTACCGGGTGCCGCTTTTTTAGGATCAGTGGCACCCATCAGATCACGGTTTTTCAGAATCGCGCCTTCGCCTTGCAAAACCTGAATCATCACTGGACCGGAGATCATGAAATCAACCAGATCCTTGAAGAAAGGACGCTCACGGTGCACAGCGTAAAAGCCCTCTGCCTCGGCACGTGACAGTTGCGCCATCCGTGCAGCAACCACTTTCAGGCCAGCGCCTTCAAAGCGGGCGTAGATTTGACCAATAACGTTCTTGGCAACTGCATCTGGTTTGATAATGGACAGGGTTTGTTCGATGGCCATAAATACTCCGAAAAATAATGATGAAAATGTGAGTTGTAAGATAATTGCAAAGAATAATTGTGCTAAAAAATACAATTAGAGATTACTTCCAAATGTAACCCTCAATTCTAGCATGCCGTTGTTGCCATGCAGTACGACATTAGCAGCTCACGATGACAGTCTGACTGACAATCCCAATTCGGTTGAAATTTGATACCAATGCTTTGGGAACCAAAAACCAGCAAAGCAAGTCATAATGGCATTCCAATCAAATTCTGAGAGATTGCCCATGTAAGATAAGTCTGGGATTCATCAATGCACCGCAAAGTTCTGTCTCAGTTTTTTATTTTTAGCCAATTCGAGGAATCTATGAATAATCCTTTACCAAGCAACCAGCCCTACTCCTATGGCGGTGCCACGGGCGTGGCGGTACGCAATAGTGTTTTGCGCAACACTTACTGGCTCCTGGCCTTGTCCATGCTTCCCACCATGTTGGGTGCCTGGCTGGGTGTGAGCATGAATATCAATCTGATGGGTGGCAGCCCGTTCATGAGCTTTATTCTGTTTATGGCGATTGCGATGGGCTTTATTTTTGCCATTGAAAAATTCAAAAACAGTGGCATTGGTGTCGCTTTACTGCTCGGTTTTACCTTTTTCCTGGGTTTGATGCTGGCGCCGATGATCGGCATGACCTTGGGCAGCTATCGCAATGGCAGCACCATCATCATGATGGCTGCAGGTAGCACAGCTGCCATTTTTGGCGTGATGGCCACCATTGCCACCGTGTCCAAACGTGATTTTTCCGGCTTGGGCAAATGGCTGTTTGTTGGCCTGATCCTGGCAATTGTAGCTTCAGTAGCCAATATCTGGCTGCAACTGCCAGCCCTGATGCTGACGATTTCAGTCATCTCCACCGCCATCTTCTCGGCTTACATCCTCTATGACGTGCAGAGTATCGTCAATGGCGGTGAAACCAACTATGTGAGCGCCACCCTGCGAATTTATCTGGACATTTACAACATCTTTGCCAATCTGCTTGCCATCTTTGGCATTGTGGGTGGTGACCGCGATTAAGTTTTTGCATCCCCGACCAGCCCATCTGGTCGCTTATAAGCCGGGTTGATCCCGGCTTTTTTATTACCCCCTGCCTGTATCTGTAAAACAGATTGTATTTGTGTACCTAAGACATACCATTTATTGTGATACTCCCTTAAAATCGGCAAAAAATAGATATTTGATAGGTTTGACTGCCAAGGGTTATTACAGACATGTTCTATCCACTACTGCACAACACAATTCGCCCATATTTTGCTGGTACCTCCCGACCATCACATGTAAGCTGGCACTTGGCAGCACTCTGCCTGATAGCGCTACCGCTAACAGGTTGTGGGCTGATTAGACTGGGGCCTGACTATCAAGCGCCAGCAACCAAAACTCTGGCCAGTCAATGGCATGCAGACAGCAGTCGCCTTGCACATCAGGCCGATTCTGCGCAACTCAATGACTGGTGGCAGCAATTCAACGACCCAGCATTGTTGCAACTACTCAAGGCCAGCCAGGAGCAAAGCCCGACGCTGGCCGACGCAACCGCCAAAATTGTGCAGGCGCGCGGTGAAGCCACGGTCGCAGGGATGGCCAATTTGCCCTCACTGGATGTCAACCTGTCCTCCACCCGCTCGGCAGTCAGCTTTTTAGGACCGATGTTCTTGAGCACCAATAATCGTGCTGCTTTGCAATCCAGTTGGGAAATTGATCTATTTGGCAGTCTGGCACGTCAGCGTGAAGCTGCGGATGCCTCGTTGACTGCCACGACCGCCCACTGGCATGACGCACGCGTGTCCTTGGCAGCAGAAACCGCCCAGACCTATGTGCAATATCGGCATTGCGAGCGATTGGTACAACTGATTGCCGAAGAAGCGCGTTCCCGTGCCGAAACTGCACGACTCACCGCACTGGCTGGTGAGGCAGGTTTTCAGTCACCGGCCAATGTCGCGCTGGCACAAGCCGGAGCCAACGAAGCTGCCAGCAACCTGCTCCATCAGGAGTTGCAGTGCACAGTGCAAGTCAAAGCCATTGCCGCATTGACCGCCATTGACGAAAACGACTTGCGCACCCTGCTCGGCCCAGCCAAAGCCAATTTGCCAGCGCCGCGCCAGCTGACTGTCAGCAAAGTCCCCGCCGATACCCTGGCTCAGCGCCCCGACTTGCTGGCTGCCGAGCGTGAGCTGGCCAGCGCCAGTGCCAATATTGGCTACAACGAAGCACAGCGCCTGCCCATCCTGACGCTGTCAGGCTATATCGCACCAATCCGCTTGACTACCGGTGGCCAGACTTTTGGCGCCCGTACCTGGTCGATTGGCCCCAACCTGACCCTGCCAATTTTTGATGGTGGGCAACGTGAAGCCAATGTTGAAGTGGCCAAAGCCCAATATCTGACTGCTGAAAAAACCTATCGGCAAAAAGTTCGCGATGCCGTGCGTGAAGTGGAAGAAGCATTGGTGCGTCTGCAATCATTAGCTGCACGCGAGCAATTGAGCAAAGACACTGCACGTGATTATGGCCGCTCTTTGCAAGCCACCCAGGCCAGCCAGCAAGCCGGTATGGCCAGTCTGCTGGATCTGGAGGAAGCACGTCGTTTGAGCCTTAACGCCCAAATGAGCGCATTGACTGTCCAACAAGATCAGGTCTTGAGCTGGATTGCCCTGTATCGCGCCATGGGTGGCGGTTGGCAGGCCAATGCGGCCAATGAATTACCCAATGGTGATCAAGCCGCATTGGCCGATTAAACTTACCCGGCATCATCCCACGCTCACCCTAGATTGATCTGACTGATATTTCATGCCTCCTCACTTCACTTCGCGTCTCACTATGCGCCATACAACACTGTCGCTGGCCATCTTGCTGGCCAGCTTGACGATGAGCGCCCATGCTGATGACAAGGCAAACCCAGCTGCTGCGCCAGCCAAGCCCGCCATGGTGGTTTCCACCGTCACGCCACAACGTAGCTCACTACCCATTCGCCTGACCGCCAATGGCAATATCAACGCCTGGCAGGAAGCCATCATTGGTGCCGAAGTCGATGGCTTACGGCTCACTGAACTCAACGTCAATATTGGTGACCATGTAAAACGTGGTCAGGTTTTGGCGCGCTTTGATGCGGCCTCGGTGCAGGCCGACGTGGCTCAGCAAAAAGCAGCGGTGGCCGAAGCCGATGCAGCGCTTGCAGAAGCTCGTACCAATGCCGAGCGGACGCGCATCCTGCAAGCCAGTGGTGCCTTGAGTGCACAACAGATCAGTCAATATTTGACCGCTGAGACCAGCGCCAAGGCACGGTTGGCGGCCACCCAGGCGCAACTCAAAATCCAGGAGTTACGCTTGCGTCATAGCCAAATCAATGCGCCCGATGACGGTGTGATCAGCGCACGAAGTGCCGCGCTGGGCAGCGTGCCTGGGGTTGGCCAGGAGCTGTTTCGCATGATTCGCCAAAATCGGCTCGAATGGCATGGCGAAGTCACGGCCAGTGAGCTCACACGGATTCGTCCTGGTCAGCTGGTCAGACTGTCACTCGATAGCAGCGACACCAGCAATGCCAATAAGATCGTTGGCAAGGTGCGCATGGTCGCGCCGACTGTTGATGCACAAAGCCGGATTGGTTTGGTGTACGTGGACTTGCCACCCACCGCCAGTGTGCAAGGTTATAAAGCAGGCAGTTTTGCCCGCGGTGAATTTGAGCTTGGCCTGAGCAATGCGCAGACGGTGCCCGAGCAAGCCCTGGTGATGCGCAATGGTTTTCATTATGTGTATCAGGTTAAGCCGGATAATCATGTGAGCAGCCTCAAGGTACAGATTGGCCGACGAAGCAATCAGCAGGTTGAAATCATTGCCGGTCTGCCCGAGGGTACGATCGTGGCACTCAACGGTGCAGGCTTTCTCAATGATGGTGACCTGGTCAAGATCAATAATGCCGCAACGGTCAGCGAACCAGTCAAGCGTTGATGCACCAATCATCAAGTCTTGACTTGCCCTTAAGTACCTAACAAGGCATCGTCACAAAGCGTTCTCTATTACGTTGTCATATTAATCACCCCTGCTACCTTGCCAAGCCACGTGCGGCAGCAAGACAAAACATCAGGCAAACCAGGAAAACTAGGCAAGGCATGAATTTCTCCTCGCTCTCCATCAAACATCCCGTTCCAGCGATTCTGCTGTTTTTGCTGCTGACACTGGCCGGTCTGCTCGGCTTTAAAAGCATGGGTATTCAGGACTTTCCCGATGTGGAAATGCCGGTAGTCACAGTCAGCGCGCAATTGCCCGGTGCCGCACCAGCCACACTCGAAACCGAAGTGGCGCGCAAGCTTGAAAATAGTATTGCCACCCTGTCACGCATTAAAAAAATCACCACCACCATACTCGATGGTGAAGTCACCATTGCGATTGAATTTGAACTCGAAAAAAATCTGACTGAAGCCGAAAGTGATGTGCGCAGTGCTGTCAGCCAGATTCGCGCCGATTTGCCGGCAGACCTGCGTGAACCCATCGTCAGCCGGATCACCACGTCGGGCTTGCCCGTCATCACCGGTACGGTGGCGTCAGACCAACTTGATGAAGAAGCCCTGAGCTGGCTGGTGGATGATGCGATTGCCCGCCGTCTGCTGGCCATCAAAGGTGTCGGCAAAGTCAAACGCGTAGGCGGCCTGACACGCGAAGTCTGGATCGAACTTGACCCGATCCGTATGGCAGCACTCAAAGTCAGCGCACTGGATATATCGCGCCAGTTACGGCAAGCTCAACTCGAAGCACCCGCGGGTCGAGGTGATGTGGGTGGCGTGGTACAAACCGTACGGACCGTGGCCACCACGGCTTCCGCCGAAGAACTGGCCAATCTGGACATGGCATTGCCCGATGGCAGACAGATTCGCTTAAGCCAGATTGCCAATGTGCATGACACCACCGGCGAGCGACGTTCGTTGGCACTCTACGATGGCAAGCCGGTTGTGGCCTTTGAAGTAACCCGTTCACGCGGCGCCAGTGAAGTGCTTGTTGCCAGTGGTGTGCGTCAGGCTTTTGTTGAATTACGCAATCAATACCCTGATGTAAAAATTGACGAAGCCATTGAAAACGACAGCGCCATCAAAGAAGGTTTTGATGGCTCAATGACCTTGCTGTATGAAGGTGCCTTGCTCGCCGTGATTGTGGTCTGGTGCTTTTTGCGCGATAACCGCGCCACCTTTGTGTCGGCCATGGCGCTGCCACTCAGTGTGATTCCCTGCTTTTTAGGCATGGCCATGCTCGGTTTTACACTCAATGGCATTACCTTGCTGGCTTTGTCATTAGTGGTCGGAATTCTGGTCGATGATGCGATTGTCGAAATTGAAAATATTTCACGTCATCTGCGCATGGGCAAGAGTGCCTATCAGGCCGCCATGGAAGCCGCTGATGAAATTGGCATGGCAGTGATTGCCACCACTTTTACTCTGGTGGCAGTGTTCATGCCCACTGCTTTCATGTCGGGCGTGACCGGACGATTTTTCAAACAGTTTGGCTGGACGGCGGTATTGGCGATTCTGGCATCGCTACTGGTCGCCCGCTTGATTACACCCATGATGGCCGCCTACATGATGAAAGACAGTCAGCATCATGAAGAACAGGATGGTCGTGTGATGCGCTGGTACTTGCACAGCGTGCGCTGGTGTTTGTCACATCGGCTGATCACCTGTCTGGCTGCCGGCCTGTTCTTTGTCGGGTCGATGGCCTTGATCCCATTGCTGCCGAAGGGCTTTGTGCCAGCATCAGATCGCATGCAGACCTATATCAATATTGAACTGCCCCCCGGTTCATCTTTGGAGCAGACGCGTATTGCGGCCGAAAATGCTCGACTGGCTTTGGCCAACATCAGCGACATCAAACATGTCTTCAGCTCGATTGGTGGTGGCTCCAGCGGTGACGGCTTTTCTCCTGGTGCAGCGGCGGAAGCACGCCGCGCCGTCCTGACGGTACGCACCTCTCATCACAGTGAGCGGCCTTATCGACTCAGCGCCATTGAAAAAGCAATTCGCACCCGCATGGCTGATCAACCCGGCGTCAAGGTGACTGTCGGTACGGCCGAAATTGGCACCAAGATGCAATTGATATTGAAAAGTGATGACCCTGCCCGCCTGGCCGAAGCCGCACACTCAGTAGAACAGGATCTTCGGAAATTAAATAATGTCGGCAACATCAGCTCCAGCGCCAGCCTGGTACGACCCGAAATTATCGTACGTCCCGACTTTGCACGTGCCGCTGATATGGGTGTGACTGCCGCCAGCATCAGCGATACGCTGCGCATTGCCACCTCGGGTGACTATGATATGGAGCTGGCCAAGCTCAATCTGGCGCAACGTCAGGTGCCTATCCGCGTACAGCTACCGCTCTCGCAACGGACTGATCTGGACACCCTGGCGCATCTGTATGTACCAGGTAAAAATGGTGCCGTGCTGCTAACCAATGTGGCTAGCCTGACTATTGAAAGTGGTCCGGCACAGATTGATCGACTCAATCGCTTACGCAATGTCACGCTCGATGTGGAGCTTGGTGAGCGCCAGCTTGGCGATGTCTATGCCGAAGCGCTGCAACTGCCCTCGCTGAAAAACTTGCCTGCTGGTGTGCAACTGGCTGAGTCGGGCGATACCGAAGTGATGCAGGAACTCTTCTCCAGTTTTGGTACTGCCATGGCAATTGGTGTGCTCTGTATCTACATGGTGCTGGTACTGCTGTTTCATGACTTTCTTCAACCGCTCACCATTCTGGCCGCCCTGCCGCTGTCAATTGGTGGTGCCTTTGTATTGTTGCTGCTGACTGGCAACAGCTTTTCCATGCCATCGCTGATTGGCTTGTTGATGCTGATGGGAATTGTCACCAAAAACTCCATCTTGCTGGTGGAATACGCCATCGTCGCACGAGAAGGTTTGCATGGTGGCACACCGATGAACCGCTTTGATGCCCTGGTCGATGCCTGCCACAAGCGCGCGCGCCCCATCATTATGACTACCTTGGCAATGGGCGCTGGCATGATGCCGGTTGCCATGGGCTGGGGCAAGGCCGACCCAAGCTTTAACTCACCGATGGCGATTGCCGTGATTGGTGGGCTGATCACCTCCACCATGCTAAGCCTGCTGGTCGTGCCCGCCGTCTTTACTTATGTCGATGATCTGGAGCATGGCCTCGGCTGGCTGGTCAAAAAACTACGCAGTCATCATGGCAACCCAACCCAGACGACTGCGGCAAGTTCAAAAGATTTGCTTTAAGCCAACTGTTTGAAACAACAAATATTGAAAATTCAAATCAGCTACATCAAAAACATTGTCGAGCTTCTTTGTTCTGATACGCTGTTGACCAGCATCATCGCCTAAAAATATACACCCTAAGTGTATTTATTTACAAGCAATATATTAGCACTTAACAAGCCAATTATTAAATATACTCCTTTAATTTATTAAAAATCAGCAGGTTTTATGAGGGGCGAATTACAGCTATTCTGCATCCTTGAGCTTTCCTCTCCCATTTGCAATCAGGTCAGATGGTGAGACGATAACCACATAAACCGAATCCCATGTCTCAATTAACACAGCCGTCATCCCCACCTTTACACCTATACCCAGTCTGAGTTTATTGCCCTTTATAAAGATCCACTAACATCTGGTAGGTGACCGTGCCAATCGGCTGAAGGTTGTCATCAAGCAGCTCATAAAGATCCTCCTTATCGTCCGGACGAATGCTGAAATAAACAATCGTGTCATGCTCTCCACCACCTTCACGATGAGGTTTCTCACTGGCTGGCGAGACTGTCAGACTGGCAGTCGATCTTCTTTCGCGGAGTTTGCCGTCTGTTTCATAAATCAGATGCTCACCCTGTACCACAAAGGTGTGATTAAGCACCAGGTGACGATGCAACACGATCTGTTCATTAGCGGGCAATTTAAACAAGACATCAACCACCCTTCGCTTCTCATCAATATTTAAAATACTGAAGTGAAAACTCGGTACAAACTCACCAAATCGTTTCCATTGAATGGTGCTGTCGTCAAACTGATGCAAAGTCATTTCAGTATCTCCTATTGAATTGTTATTGGCTTACTGCCAACACCATTAGACGTGAACCTTGCTAGCAGTGAACAGGGGATTAACCATCCATACACAAGGGAATTTGCCCGCATTTATCTCATTATTGTCATGAGTGGATGATTCATACGATTGCTGAGCGGTAACCCTTGAGAATGACATCAAGAGCAGAATGAAATTGCTTCTTAAATTTGAATACCAGTGGCAAGGCTTGTCTTGGCGACGAGTAATGATAGCCGTCGTACCAAATAGCTATCGAGTCGTTCACCCGCATATTAAGTGGCGACTATATGATTGAAATATGAACTTATTGTTTAGCTGACTGTAAAGGCAACATTGGCTCAGGAAGCGTCTTTTGATATGTGTTTTCAACAATCCGGGTCATGATTCTGGCAAACGGTTTTGGATCCGTAAAAAATACAAAGTGACCGGCGTTGGGTAAAACAAAAGACCCTTTCTGTGGTGCTTTCAACGCACTGACATAAGCATCAATCAAGACCAGTGGCGTGACATGATCATGTTCACCGGTGATGAAATAAACCGGCACCTGAAAACCAATGGTCGGATCAGGCGCTTTCAACCGCCAGAAATTTTCACCTTCGTTATTCGCCAATTGCTCCAATGAAAATGACATGCCCCGAACAAACCGGCTAATGTCCAGCAAACTATATTCTTTTGCCTTGAGCATGGCCATCACAAAGGGATAAGGGCCCGTTTCACCCTCTAACATGCCGCCATATTCCCATAACAATGAGTACTTGGTATTCATACCTTGTACCGTGTTTTTGTAAGGGGGATCACCTATCTCGCTAAGTTGTTTGAGTGCCTTTTCATTGTGCTCGACCTTGGCACGCTCAGTCACAAAATTGTGCGATAACTGCTCTTGTTGAACCAGATCAATCATCTGTCCGGTGCCAATATAAGCATACAGATTTTCCGGATGCTGCTGCGCTTCGGCCAAACCCAGATACGTGCCCCAAGAATGCCCCAACAGATAAATCTTGTCCCGCTGGAAACGCTGCCGCAACCAGAGTACCAGCTCATGTGTATCGGCTTCAAACTGCGCCACCGTCATTGATGAAGCTGACGTATTGGGAAACGATTTGCCACTACCGCGCTGGTCCCATTGCACGACCACAAAGTGTTTTTCCAACTCGCTTTGAAAAGCATTCGCCAGACCAATATATGGGCTTCCCGGACCACCATGCAAAAATAACAGGACAGGATTATTCTTATTGACACCACGCACCAACAACCACTGCTCACTACCACCCAAAGTGATCGGCGCCAACTGAGCAATGCTCTCCGTTGCAATGACACCGGATGTCTCTTTAAAAATTTCCGTACGGGTAGAGCAGGCTTGCAAACACAATTCCAGAAAAAGAAAACCTAGTAAACGAATGGAAAGTTGCATGCCAATTATTTGAAATTTAATTTCATAACAACTTACTTAATTGAAAATTTGCAAATCAACCAGATCACATCTGTCTCTGCGGCGGCTCAAACACCGCAATTGATTCCACATGCGAGGTATGCGGAAACATATTGATGATACCAGTGCTGCGCAAGCGCCAACCTGCTTCATTGACCAGAATGGCAGCATCACGCGCCAGGGTTGAAGGACTGCAGGAAACATAAACCAGCCGTTTGGGCAGACCGGCAAAACCACCGCGCGTCAAATCTGAAAGAGCCTTGGCCACGGCCTGGGCACCTTCCCGTGGCGGGTCAATCAACATCTTCTCAAAGGAGCCAAGACGAGCAAGCTCTTCGGCAGTGATTTCAAACAAATTACGTACGGCAAATTCCACCTTATTGGCGAGGCCGTTATGCACGGCATTGTCCCTGGCACGTTGGGTCAAGCTCTCCAGGCCTTCCAGTCCGACCACCGATTTAGCCAAGGTGGCCAAAGGTAAAGTAAAGTTACCCAGACCACAAAACAGATCCAGCACCCGTTCATTGGCTTGCACATCAAGCAGGCGCAAAGCACGACTGATCATGGTGCGATTGATGGCATGATTGACCTGAGTAAAATCAATCGGCTTGAATGGCATGGTGACACCAAACTCCGGCAAGGTATAAGTGAGCTGTACACCTTGTGGGTAAAACAGAAAGGCGCTTTCCGGCCCTTTGGGTTGCTGCCAGATTTGCACTGCAAAACGGTCTGCAAAAACCTTCAGACGAGCCTCATCGTCCTTGCGCCAAGCTTGTAAATTGCGAAACACCAAGGCGATGGTGAGCTTGCCGTCACTGATACCCACACCAAATTCAATTTGTGGAATCCGCTCCCTGATGGTAAGTGAATTGATCAGGTCACGTAGCGGCATGAGTAAAGCAGACAAGGCTGGTGGCAAGACCGCGCAGCTATGAATATCGGCCACAAAGCTGCTTTTTCTTTCATGAAACCCAATCAGCACCGTGGCTTTTTTGGCCACATAACGCACCGCCAGTCGACCACGAAAACGATAACCCCAGAAGGGCCCATGAATTGGCCTCAGCATGGTTTCTGGCTTGGTCTTGCCAATATGCGCCAGACTATCTTCCAGAACGCGCTGCTTGATGGCAACCTGCGCAGTGGCTTCCAGGTGTTGCATACTGCAACCACCACATAAATCAAAATGCTCGCAGCGTGGTTTGACACGCATTACGCTGGGCTTGGAGATTTGCAGAGCCTCGGCGATCTCGTAATTTTTTTTGCTGCGCAGCGTGTTGTAGGTGACTATCTCACCGAGCAAGGCACCCTCGACAAAAATCACCTTGCCATTGGCATGCGCGACACCCCGTGCCTCCATATCCAATGATTCAATTTTTAAGGTACCGGGACGCTCATCATCTTGATTTGAATCGTCAAGTTTGGCACTGGATGCGGCTGCAATCTGCCAGTGATCGGATGGATTACTAACAGTCGTGACCGTTGTCATGGGCACCTCTTCCGCCGATGGGGACGAGGAATTCAATTCGGATTGCTGACTTGCCATGCAGAGAGATATTCCTGTAAATGCGGCGCGGTGCCCGTCGCACAATCCTGCTCCAGGGTTGCACGTACCAGCGCAATTTCCTGATCATATTCAATTCGCGAAAAACCGCCGCGCATGAGTTGAAAACGACAATAAACCAAATAGGTGTTGAGCACATCAGTCTCGCAATAATTGCGAATCGTGGCCAGTTCACCAGCCTGATAAGCATCCCAGACTTTGGAACCATCCATGCCGAGCTTGCCAGGAAAGCCGCAGAGCTTGGCCAGATCATCCAGCGGGGCATTGGCACGCGGACTATACATGGCCAACAGGTCCATCAAATCAAGATGACGCATGTGATAGCGGCTGATGTAGTTGTTCCACTTGTAATCACGGTCGTCCTCCCCCATGTCCCAATACTTGCTCGCCACCACACCATTGACCAAGCCCCGATAATGCAAGACCGGCAAATCAAAACCACCACCATTCCATGACACCAGTTGCGGCGCGTGTTTTTCAATCAGATCAAAAAACTCGCTGATCAATTCGCCTTCGCTACTTTGCAAATTACCCAGCGACTTGACACGCAAACCACGATCACCCCGCAATACACAGGAAATCGCACAGACTCGTTGCACATGATGCTGCAAAAAATTGGAGCCCGTCTTTTCCTGACGCGCTGCAAAAGCCTGCTCGGCCACCTGGGTATCGGGCATATCGGCAGGCAAATCAAGCAAGGTGCGCAAGCCGGTCACATCCGGAATCGTTTCAATGTCAAAGACCAGAACAGGAATCACGGCAGCTCGCTTGATTGAATGAAAAGTTTTTGCTATGGCAATTAACGGACAGGCAACAACTTGGCCGGATCGATTGGCTTACCCTGATTGCGAATCTCAAAATGCAGCTTGCTGCGATCGGTTTCGGTTGATCCCATCTCGGCTATTTTTTGCGATTTCTTGACAGTCTCACCTTCCTTCACCAACAGGGCTTTGTTATGTCCATACGCCGACAGATAGCCATTGCTGTGCTTGATGATGATCAGATTGCCATAGCCACGTGGCCCATTACCGGCAAACATCACCTTGCCATCGGCTGCGGCAAAAATGGGGGAACCCTCCTTATCGGCAATATCAATCCCTTTGGTCTTGGCCTCTTCAAATTCGGTAATCACCTTGCCATTGGCCGGCCATTGCCAGTCTATGGGTTCAATCGTGGTCGTTGTACTTGGTGTAGCAGGCACAGTCGGTGCCGCAACGGGCGGTACGACAGGAGCAACCACAATCGGGGTTGTCGTATTGCTGGTTGGCGTAGAAACCGTTGGCGCAACGGTTTGCGCAGCTGGTAATGACCCACCCTTCAAAGGTTGGCCATTACTGCCCAAAGGACGTGCCTCCAGTGCCGATGAGCGAATCGGCGCAGAAGAGACAACGGCGCCACCTTCCGGCGGTGTTACCCGCAATACCTGATCGACCTTGAGGTCAGATGGGCCTTGCAGATTGTTCCAGTTAAGCAGGTCGGTATAGTTGACACCATAGTCCAGAGCAATCCGGTAAATTGTGTCACCTTTTTTAACGGTATGAAAACCGCCTTTGCCAGCTCCAGGTGTAGCTGACGTAGCCGCGCCCGGGCGCAATACCGAAGCGGGCAAAGGCGTATTACGATCAATACTGCGATCAATAATTGGCGCTGAGGTCATTGGCGTAGAGCAGGCCGACAAGACGACCAGTACAGCCACCATGGCAGCAGTTGATAACCAGGCTGGGCAGGCTTTATGTTTCATCAAATTCAAACTGTTGTCCTTTATTTTGATAGGCATTCGGGCATATTGCCATCTCAGCAAGCGATCAGTGATTCAGGCAGGCTTCAATCAGCCCGAGCAATTACTTTTGAGTATGCACACCAGAGAGTAATGGAACAAATCGCACCGAATCAAGCATTGTTTCTTGCCAGACACGATTGGCCTGACGCTCTATCAGAATCAACCGTTGACTATCCCCCTCCACTACGGGTGCAATCAGTCGCCCACCAATCGCCAGTTGATCCAGCAACGCTGGCGGCACACCAAGCCCGGCTGCAGCGATGATGATGCCATCAAATGGCGCGACCTCTGGTAAACCCAGGCAACCATCGCCATAGGCCAGCCGTAAATTATGTAAACGAAACGGCCGCAAATTTTGCCGCGCCTTTTCATGCAGACCTTCGATTCGCTCGATTGAATAAACTTCGGCCGCCACAAAACTCAGAACGGCGGCCTGATAACCACAGCCAGTGCCAACTTCAAGCACCTTTTGCATAGAACGGCCGTTGCGCATGAGTTCAATCATCCGCCCAACAATCGACGGTTTGGAAATCGTCTGACCAAAACCAATCGGCAACGCCGCATCCTCATAAGCCTGATTGGCCAGACCGGCATCCATGAACGCATGACGAACCACGGTTTGCAAGGCATTGATGACCAAGAGATCTTTCAAACCCTGCACTTTAAGTTTATCAACCATGCGTAGGCGGATTGCATCCGAAGTCAGCCCTAATCCTGTTGGTGACTGAATCTTGGCCGGCACTGCAGCATTCATCGCAACTCGTGGTTCAACAATACGACGATTAAATGATTGACCAACTGCAGAGCCAGACTTACCTTGCTGCCTCAGCAGCTCTTGCATATTGGATGTTGTTTTTCCACGCGGTTTGAGCGTCGTGGTTTGAGCCGAGGTTTCGGTCTGTGACACTGCCGTACTCTTGCTTTTGTTAAGCTGCGACAAATCCAGAGGAAAACGCTTGGTCATGATACTTATTTACCCGCAACCGGGTTAAGCCAGTCGCGCACCGAACCTAGTAGCGCTGTATGGGTTAAATCCAGCTGCAGCGGCGTTACCGAAACATGACCTTGCGCCACTGCATGAAAATCGGTGCCCTCGCCGGCATCTTTCACCTCACCTGCTGCACCAATCCAGTAAATTTCTTCACCACGCGGATTGGTCTGCCTAATCACAGGTTCAGCCAAATGGCGCTTTCCCAGGCGCGTCGTCAAAGTCGGCTGGAGTTGCTCATAAGATAAATTGGGAATATTCACATTCAGCAAAATTGGGCCAGATAATGGATTGGCCATAAAACGCTCGACCATTTCCCGGGCCACTCGTGCCGCGGCCTCTAAATGTCCCCAGCCCTTGTCAACTTGTGAAAAAGCCATAGCCGGTATGCCAAACAAGAAACCTTCGGTTGCAGCCGCCACCGTACCAGAATAAAGCGTGTCTTCACCCATATTCTGACCATTATTGATACCCGCCACCACCAAATCAGGGGGACTATCCAACAAACCCGTCAAGGCAATATGAACACTGTCTGTCGGCGTACCATTGACGTAACGAAAACCATTGGCAGCCTGATGCACAGTCAGCGGCCGGTCGAGTGTCAATGAGTTGGAGGCCCCACTGCGATTGGCATCGGGCGCAATCACCATCAGGTCGGCAATTGGCTTTAAAGCCTCGTAAAGGGCAATAATGCCAGGTGCCTGATAACCATCGTCGTTACTGATCAATATTTTCATGACTGCATTTTAACTGAGCCCTTTTAGACAGGCATGCTTGAATGAAGGAATCTTTTTTCAGCAGCCCCAGCACGACATTTTTAAATTCATCTTTAAAAATCCACTCAGGATTGCTATACTAGTTGGCTTGCTGGAGAGATGGATGAGTGGTTGAAGTCGCACGCCTGGAAAGCGTGTATAGGTTCATAGCCTATCGGGGGTTCGAATCCCCCTCTCTCCGCCACAGATCAGTTCTAAGTAGTCCAAGTAAGTCCTAAAACCCGCATCAAACCCAGTGTTTATGCGGGTTTTTTTATTTCTTTCATCCAGATTAGTCCGATAGCGTCCATTGACATCCACGTTTTTCAAGGGGTATTCTTAGGGGTATTCTGATTTTCGGTAGGGGGTACTTCGAAAATCAGCCTATTTAGGGGGTACTTGTGGCACTTACCGACGCAGCACTACGCAATGCCAAACCAACCGACAAGGCCTATGCCTTGAGGGATGGGGGTAGTCTTTACCTGTGGGTCACGGTGACGGGTTCCAAACTGTGGCGCTGGTCGTATCGGTATGAGGGTAAAGAAAAGCTGATGTCCTTTGGTGCGTACCCCTTGGTCAGTCTGGTGGATGCCCGAACCCTTCGGGATGAAGCCCGCAAACAGCTCAATGCCGGTACCGACCCTATGGCAGAGCGCAAGAATGAGAAGCAAGCCAAAAAGACGGCGGCGGATAACTCTTTTGCCACCATAGCCAAACTTTGGTTTGAGGGCTGGCATATAGCCAAAAGCCCCCGCCATGCTGACTATGTTTGGCGACGGCTTGAGACAGATATTTTTCCTGCCATTGGGTATCGTCCCATTGCAGACATACTGTCCCCCGAGCTGGTCATCATGGTCAAGGCAATTGCCGACAGAGGGGCGCTGGATATTGCCAAACGAGCTCACCAGACAGTCGGACAGATATACAGGTATGCCATTGCTCATGGTTATGCCAGCCGCAACCCAGCCACTGACATTAAACCCAGTGATATTCTGGCCTCTCGCAAGAAAACCAATTACGCCCGCATTGACAGCAAAGACCTGCCCGACCTGCTCCGCAAGATCGAGGGCTATTCAGGTGCAGCCATTACCCGACTGGCCATCAAGCTGATGGCACTGACCTTTGTAAGAACGACCGAGCTCATTGCGGCTGAATGGTCTGAGTTTGATCTTGATGCGGCTCGTTGGGACATTCCAGCCGAACGGATGAAGATGAAAACTCCGCATATCGTCCCCTTGTCTGACCAGGCGGTTGAAATACTGCGTACCCTGCACTTAATCACTGGTCATGGCTGTTTGCTTTTCCCTGGTGAACGCAGCTTTGCCAAACCCATGAGCAATAACACCATCCTCAAGGCATTAGAGCGTATGGGCTACAAAGGCAGGATGACTGGGCATGGTTTTAGGGGCGTGGCATCGACCTTGTTACATGAACAAGGTTTTGACCATGCCCATATCGAATTGCAATTGGCACACCAAGAGCGCAATGCAGTCAGTGCAGCTTATAACCATGCCACTTACTTACAGCCCAGAGCCCAGATGATGCAGCATTGGGCTAACTATTTGGATGGGGTAAAAGGTGGGGCTAAGGTGGTGTCTTTCAGAGCGGCTTGAATAAAGGCGCTTAGGGCAATGGCAATTTATACAAATATAGGCAATTGTCTATAACGTCCATTATGTTAAATTGCTGCATTATTTATAATAATTTGCAGTATTAAGAGATTATTGATATGATGACTACACCAACCTAAGCCACAAAAGGGAATGAATGACCGCAGACGAATTTAAGGCCGCACTTGCAGAGCTGGGATGGAAGCAATCCGATTTTTGTGAGAAGGCAGGCGTGGAACGCAATACCCCAAGCCGATGGTCCAATGATCACACCCCAATACCGGCCTGGGTGCCTGCATTCCTTGGGGCTATGCTGGAAATCAAGCGGCTGCATGCCAAGTATATTGAGCCGCAATAAAGGGTAATACCGCTGTCAGGACGGTTTCCTGACCCATTGAGCGGCTGTAAAGGTGTTGACGCACCAATGCAGCCTAACCACAAACCAAACTTTAGAGGAGTTTGAATCATGGCTGATGCCGATTTTACACAACCCGAAAAAAGCATTGAAGGCCCCGCATGTTCTGAAAGCGTGATGCTTGAACTATGGTACCGAACTCAAGATTCTCTCAACGAAAAAGAGCTGGAATGGTTTGCAGGCGCATCGGATCACGCGTTTAACATGGCCAAGGCATTGAATGGCCTAACCGAAGGAATCGGCTGCAGTATCGGCGGTAATGCCAGCGGCTATTTTAACGAAGACCATAACTTACCTCAGTTGATGTTCGCCATTGCCAACACAGCAGAGACACTGGCAGGACTAATTCGAATATCGAGCGAGGCGAGTTTTCTACTTCGTCGAGTCAACGATAAGAAAGGTGTTCACCATGAGTGAAAATCAATCTTCGGGCGTGGTGTTATCGGATGCACGACTAACAGCTTGTCTTCAAGCAGCATGGGAGCTTGCCTCATTGGCTCGTCAGCTTCCTATCATCGTTCCTCCTCAAGATGATAATGACCATCATTTCGCCGTTAGAGGTATCGCTGCGCGTATAGATCAACTTGCGTCTATATTGATAAGCGGCTTACATGAAGATGAAGAGCTTGTTCCAACCAAAAATTTAAATCGCAACCTGTTTATTCCTGAACTCGTTCTTTAGTAATAATCGCCTACTGTTGCACCCCCTCAGACTAGCTTTAGCGGGCGAAAAGCCGGAACCTTCACCGGCCTGTCTGAGGGACCTTATTTTTTGAAGGATTCGCTTGAAGGAGCGATATGCCAGTAGATGAACGCGGGTTTGATTCAGAAGCCCCCGACCTTGAATCACTTTCTCGTGAAGCACTTTTGCAATTTATTAAGGCTGTAGCTCTAGAAAACTCAAAAATAAAACTCGAAAACCGACTATTAAAAATTGAACTCGATCAGATCAGAACCTTAACAACTGAGAATGGTTTTGACAAAAGTACTATCACCAAGATTAGAAATAAAGTTATTGAAGAGTCGCTAACTAAAATTGGAAAGCAAAAACAAAAAAGAGGTAGGAAGAAAAATTATGATCAAGCTCTCGCTGTTGCTGAACTTCATCGACTCTATGAATTGCTAGACGACAAAAAATTAACTCTAAAAACTTGGCTGCGAAGTGAAATTGAAAAGGACTTTGTTAAATTTGTCGACGGTATAAGTTTAGTAGCCAGAAGTCGGGAAATAGATCGCCTTGTCCAGAAGTACGCCACAGCCATTACTCGATACAAGCAAAACCTTAAAAAAAGCAACTTGCCAAAGTAAAACCATAATTAAAAAACACGCCCGCACCAGCCTCAGCAGCACCAGCGGATAGCATCCGATTTTCAATCCAAGCGGTTTGCATAGATCCCACTCATATAAAAAATGATCGTTACTTAATTTTCTTTGCGTAGATTATTATTATTTTTAATAATCAATAACTTAGTTTATTCGAAATTCGTTTTTTGTAACGCTGCACAAGGCCAAAATGAAACCAATTTCCAGAGAAGCCCGGAGATTACCGATAGTTTCATTTAGGAGCCAGCATGATCGAGCAACAAAGAACAGCATTAACCATACTACGTCGGAAACAAGTCGAGAAAATAACAGGACTTTCAAGATCAACACTCTACGACAAAATTTCCAATGGTACTTGGCCACGACCAATTAGTCTCGGGCTGCGAGCGGTAGGTTTTCCACTCCCCGAAATAGAAGCGATGATTTCGGCATTAATCGCCGGTAAGTCTGAAGAAGAAATTAAAGAGCTTGTCACCAAGCTTGAGGCTGCTCGTAAGAGTTTCGCTTAAGGAGCAGCCAATGACATCAATCAAAAAAGTGGCAATAGCCATGAAGCTGCTGCCAATATCCAATTTGCAATCCCTGGCGAATTTTTGAACGATGGGGGTCAGCAATGAACGATCACTTCAAACAAGCCCACGATTTATCCAAGGTATTGCGCCAGACACAGCAACCCGATTTACGACGCTCGATCATTCACGCCATTCTTGATGCCCTGCGTGCTGGTATCGCCGAACGGAGGTCATATCATGGCAATTGAGAAAATACTGAATTTGCTAGAGGGCGTTAAGCCTTCAGGAAAGCACCGATGGCTTGCACGTTGCCCCAGTCACGGGGATAAGCATCCCAGCCTATCAGTCAAAGAACTGGACGATGGCCGCGTCCTCGTCCACTGCTTTGCGGGTTGCGGAGCTACCGAGGTGTTATCTGCGATTGGGCTAGAGTTCACCGACCTTTACCCTGAAAACGCTCAAGACCATCTCAAACCGGAGCGACGGCCATTTCCTGCAGCCGACATCCTCAAGGCAGTAGGATTTGAAGCATTGGTCGTCATGATGGCAGGCACGGCACTACTCGCAGGCCAGCCATTCAGCCAGATAGATCGGAATCGGCTAACGCTGGCTGTGTCGCGGATTCAAGCTGCCCTTGATTATGCGGGGGTGTCGAAATGAGCCTATCCGACACACAATCATTTTTAGATGCCCAGGCTGAAAAGGTACTCGATACCTTATCTGTAGCCACGCCCGCAAGTGATGATGAAACCCTATGTCGCCTGGCTTTGTTATCCCATATTGAATATGACAAGGTTCGGGATGCCGAGGCTAAACGATTGGGTATTAGAGTCTCAACATTGGATGCAGATGTAATAGCCCGACGCTCTCAATCATCCAGTAAGCAGGACGATTCACCATTCCCAACGATCGCCCCTTGGCCTGATCCAATCCAGCCTGCTGCCTTGCTCGATGAAATCACACGGACGATTCAGCGGTTCATTGTGCTGGAGAAACATCAAGCCCAGATGGCCGCCCTTTGGGTCAGTGCTTGCTGGTTTCTGGATGTGATTCAATGCGCGCCAATTGCCTTGATTAACGCGCCGACCCGAGCTTGCGGTAAGACGCAGTTATTAACCGTGCTAGCCAAGCTGGCACCCCGTACTGCGCAAGCCAGTGGGATCAGCCCGAGCGTGTTATTCAGAATGATTGAAGCGTATCAGCCTACCCTGTTTGTGGACGAGATCGAAACCGTCCTGCAGGACAACTTAGAGCTGATGGGACTCATTAATGCAGGCCATACCCGTGATAGCGCATATGTTTGGCGTAGTGTTCCGCAAGGTGATGATTTTGTCCCTAAGCGTTTCACCGTCTGGGGCATGAAAGCACTCGCAGGGATCAATGCGATCAATTTGGCTGAAACAGTGACCAGTCGCGCTATTGTGTTTGAGCTTCGACGCAAAAAGCAGGATGAACGCGTAGATCGTTTACGCAGGGCTGAGGCCGGTCTATTTGAAACCTTGGCCGCCAAGCTGGCGCGCTTTGCTCAAGACTATCTGCAGCAAGTGGGATCAGTGCGACCTGATTTGCCCGATCAGTTGGGTGATCGTGAGCAGGACAATCTAGAGCCGTTATTACAGGTTGCCTATGTGGCAGGTGATCATTGGCCAGATACCGCCATACAGAGCGCGCTCAAGCTCTCAGGATCAATCCAAACGCCGGTAAGTAGTGCCAATGAATTACTCCAAGATATTTATGAAATATGGTCAGGCAAGTTGGGTAACAAGATGAGTACCGCCGAGCTGATTAGCCTGTTGTGTGCGGATGATGAACGTTCGTGGGGGACCTGGAATCGAGGTAAGCCATTAACCCCCCGTCAGTTATCAAAGAAATTACAGGACTACGGGATTACCTCAAAAACCATTCGCATCAATAGTTATGAAACGGCCAAAGGGTTTGAGCGAGAACAGTTTGATGATGCCTTTGCTCGTTATCTTCTTAGCGTACCCCGAGATTTGCCGTCACAAGGTAACAATAGCCTGGAAGCCAATAACGACGGGCTTTTTCCTGTTACAGATGAAAAAAACGTTACGGTAACAGAAATAGCTGAAGTAACACGCCAACCCGCACCAATACTGGATTGTGACAGTGTTACGGCAAAAACCGGAAACGAGCCAGAAAGAAAGGAGATTGAGGTATGACAGTCGCATCAATCATTCAACAATGCCAAAGCGCGGGGATAGAACTTCGCGCTGAGGGAGACAAGCTCAAGGCCAATGGCAACCCTGACATCCTGGCGCAATTAAAGCCCGAACTACAACGGCATAAAGCTGAAATTTTGATTTATTTAAGTCAGCAACCCGCCAACGAATCAACGATCAACCCCACGCCCTATAGCGAGGCATGGACCGAGACTGAATGTAGTCTCTTCATCTCGAGGTTTTATCTGTTCACTAAGCGGGGCGTGGTGTCAGCCAGGCTTGATGAACTGTGCGAGCAACTGGTAACTCGTGACAGAACTGGAGACGACCGCGCCGCCTGCGCAGAATGTTCTCACTGGCGTGGGCAAGGCTGCCAGGTTTACCGGACCAGGCCACCGGCTGATGTGTTGCATCGGTGTGAGCAATACCTACCAACTTTGAAAGGAATTTAAATGAGCAATGACAACGAATTGAAGGTCAGTATTATTGCTGACACGGGCGCGCTTAAGCCGGGCATGGACAAGGGCGCTGCTGACGTTCGGCAAGCGGCGCAAAGCATGCGTGATGATTTTGCAAGGTTGGCCAGTGAAATGAGGGCTAATACTCAAGCCATCACGACCATGACAAGACAGGTCGCTGAATCGTCAAACGATATGCGCGATTCTTTTGCCAGCAGCACGGAGGGTATTCAAAGATCCATGGAGGCCATGAGCAGCTCTGTCCGTGGCGTGATGAAAGATATAGCGGCGGCATTGAGCATTCATGCCTTTGTTCGTTTGGTGGGAGATGCCATCGACGCAGCCGACAACCTGCATGACTTATCCCAAAAGACCGGCATTAGCGCCGAGACATTGGGCGGTATGGGCTTTGCAGCGGAGCAGGCTGGCGGTGATCTGGAAACCATGTCGTTTGCTGCTAACAAACTCAGCAAAAACATTGTTGCCGCCATGAATGGCACCGGCGAAGCCAAGGAAGCCTTTGACAAAATGGGTGTGTCCATCAAAGATGCCAGCGGTCATGCACGCGGCGCTGATGAAGTCATGGCCGATCTTGCGGACAAGTTTGCGTCATACAAGGATGGCCCTGAAAAAGCCGCGTTGGCGATGGTCATCTTTGGGCGGGCTGGTGCTAACCTGATTCCAGTGCTGGATGATGGCGGCGAGAAGATGCGCCAAAACATTGATTATTACAAACAATATTCAGGCGTCACAACAGACCTTACCAATAAGTCAGATCAGTTCAATGACACGCTTGAGCATATGAACCTGATTTCTAAGTCGTTCGGTGCCATTTTGGCTGACAAGATGCTGCCAACGCTGCAGGGTGTTGCTGATGCGATGCTGGCTGCAAAAGAAAAAACAACGTTATTTCAGACTGCTGCAGATGCTGCAACCACCGTTGTTAAGGGGTTGGCTGTCGGCGGTGTTGGTCTGGCGACCGTATTTAAGGTAGTAGGCGAAACGATTGGTGCAGCTGCTGCTCAGATGTATGCGTTAGCTCATGGTGATTTTTCAATGGCTGCAACCATCGGCAATGATTGGAAGTCCAGCATGCAGACTGCTGCAAGTGATGCGGTGATGCTGATTGACAAAATCATGCACCCAGAAAAATACGTCTCCGCCTCTTCGTCTGGTGGCGGGTCATCTGGCGGCACTGGCACAGCCCCCACAGTCGGCGGCAAAACCAAAAAAGAGAAAGCCGCGCACGAAAAAGAAGGTCCAAAAACCTTCATGGCCTACTACGATGCCGTGCTCGAACAGGAAAAGCTGTTAGCCAGTGAGCGCGATGCCATTCACGGCATGAGTAAACAGGAAGAGGTCGCATATTGGGAAGGCATTCTCAGCAACGCGCAACTGGTCGGCAATGACCGTGTGAAGATTGAAAAAACGGTTGCCAATTTGCAGATTCAGATCCGCAAAGAAGCAGCTATTCGCACTCGTGATCTGGCGGCTGAAGATTTGAAAATTGAGCAGATGACAGCGGTCGGCAAAATTGCCTATGCCCAGGCTCAGGCGCAATCTGAATATGATCTGGGCAAGATCAGCAAACAGGAGTTGCTTGCCCAGCAGCAGACCTACGAACAAGACCTTTACAACATCAAACTGCAAGGGTTGCAACAGCGCCAGGCAGTGCTGGAGAAAGACCCGGAATATAACGCGCTTGAGTTGAAGAAGCTCAAAGAAGAATTGTTGAAGGTCGAGCAGGATTATCAGATCAAGCGGCTCAATCTGGCCACCCAGATACAAAAGGTCAACCCATTTGCAGAGTTCTTTCAAGACTTTCAAAGTGGCATGCAGGGCATTACCCGCAGTGCATTACAAGGCACGCTCACGATTGGCGGTTTTTTCCGTGGCATGGGCGCATCGGTACTTAGCTCAGTAGACAACATGATCGCCAAAACGGTGAGCGGATTTACTCGGGCCGGCGCTGAAATGATTCTTACCGGCAAATCGGTTGCCCTGCAGCAGATTCACACCAATGCAATGGCAGCCGGCGCAGCGGCTTATCAGGCGGTGGTCGGTATTCCAGTGATTGGCCCTGCCTTGGCGCCACCAGCGGCGGCAGTTGCGTATGCGGGCACGATGGCATTTGCCAGCTTCTCCGCAGAGGGCGGTTACGACATCCCAGCAGGCATGAACCCAATCACCCAGCTTCACCAAAAAGAGATGGTCCTGCCCGCCGAGCACGCCGACACCATTCGTAATCTGGCGGGAGGTGGTGGTGCTAATTCCGCCCCGAGAGAGGTGGTTTTTAAAGGCCAGCACGTAGGACAGGACTTTTTTATGATGCACAAAAATGAAATTAAAAATGTGATCAAGTCATTGAATCGTAACTTTGAATTGCGGTGATATATGGACAACAAAATTTTGCAGTTCCCATCCAGTGAAGTCAGGGAATGGAGTAAGTTGGAAGCTGAATTGCGTGTTCTCTTTCGTAGCTATAACGCATCAGATGAGCTTATAGAAAGGGTTTGCCATGAGATGAAGCTAATTTTTATGGAGCACAACAAGAACTTAGCTTTACCAGGTACCACGCCCCCTGAGGTGATTTATTCAATCAGGAGGTATATTTTTGATATGTTTATGGGATTGTTTCAGGAAATACTTGTGTTACAGATCAGGCTGTATAACCTGGGGGATAGGTAATTTGAAGGTGTCTAATATAAGCTATCTTGGTTAGCACGACGCTGGTTAGCAAGGAAGTTAGCGCAAAACGCACACTAACGAACTGGTTACCAAGAGCTCGGTTACCAACTCGGTTACCACGGAAAAGGCGGTATCCAAAGATATGGTATCCACTTGGTATCCACGGAAATGAAGCCGACAAGCATCAATAGAATGGCAAAAGAGCTGCTTGATCACGGCAAGATTACGGCAAGATTACGGCAAGATTGGGGCAAGATTGGGGCAAGTCTCTTTTACTCAAAGCACCCCAAGATTACCCCAAGACTTAGGCATGAAGAACATCGAGATCACTTCAATATATTGATCTAACAACTACAAGATTACTACAAGTCTAGTCGTCCAACTCAACGCGAAAGTCGCAACGACAATCAACCCTATGGCATCCACCTAATTATATTTTTCCTCCCCACGCTTGAAAGGCCGCGAGTACATTTTTAATGGCTACCTTTTCTTGCGGAGTGATTACTCTGTCATCTTGATATTTGCTGCCTTCGTAGCGAATTTTTGCAACTTTTGATTTGGCAATTTCTTCAATTGCGTCAAGTTCTATAAAAGTAATCGCATCATCTGACCACTCCCAAATCTCACTGTTATTGTCACCTTTTCAATAAATAACCAACTCTCAGCGTGGTAAATCATTTTTAGCCTTATATGAGGCTTGCCATCTGCAGAACGTGAAAGATAGATTGAGAAATTGTTTTGCCCGAGATTTTTTGGTGTACTTTTGTCGAAATAGAAAACGGATTGCCCTATATCGTCGACTTCTTTTCTTAGTTTTTTAACTTCTGGGGTGTTCTCCGCTTCCTTAAAGGATATGTCCTTAGTGAAAGCAAGGAGTGGTATCTGTGCGTCTGACGAATTACTCGAGCCAGCTTTAGGCGCACTTGATAGCGTTGGCGCAGTTGGACGATTATCAACAGCTACGCTGGGTGGGGTGGCCACTTCGCTTCTATTCATTCCAATAAATCCATTGATTATGGCGATCCCAAAAATAACGGTAAAAAACCAGGTAATTAGGCTGGTCTTTTTAGGTCTTTTTAGGTCTTTTTGCGCCACATTGAGGGCATGAAACTGCCTTGTTGCTAATTGCTGAGCCACATTCTTTGCATTTGATGAGTGCCATATTTTTGACTTGTGGAATAAAAATTGATTAAGTAAGCCACATAATAAATCAATACAATGGCTTTAGTCGCGGCTCATCAACTTAAGTCAAACAGGGGTAACATTTTTAGAAGCCATTTGTACCGAGCAGTAACCACGCCCAGATAAACTATAGATACCCCTACCAAAGTTTTTCAGGGGGTATTATTGGGGGTACTTTATAAAAACAACAAAACTATTTTGTTCATAATCAATTAGTTAGTCTAATTTTATGAAAGACCCTCTCCCGCCAGTAATGCATTTGCAGAGTTTTATCGCTTTTTTCTTTAAAATGAACAAAGTTTCTGTATAATTGCGTCTCTTCATGGTGGCTGTAGCTCAGCTGGTAGAGTCCCGGATTGTGATTCCGGTAGTCGTGGGTTCGAGTCCCATCAGCCACCCCATCAATATTGGCTCTACGCCAGATTCAATAAAAGCATCTTGGGATATTCACCATTTTTTGGGAAATACCACATTAACTTAAGATGCCTTGAGCAACTACATCGCTTAATTTAACCACGATTACTCACTTGAGTAACTCAAAAATGCTCTGCTGAGTAAATTCTACGAGTCTGAAATTTGCCGATAATAACTCGTAGATTAGGTATGTAAAAAGTCCTTACTGTCAGTTTTCGCTAACTCGCTTCTTAGAAGCCAATCCGAGCATAACAATACCACTCACCATGAGGCCAACAGGTGCAGGAATAGGCACGGCAGCGACGTCACCAGCACGAACCGCCCAAGCAGAACTCCAGTAGTAGTTTTTTCCGCTTTGAGATTGATTATCCCAGGACATATAATAAAAATATGCATCTTCTTGATTATTACTTACGCTGATATTCGTCCAATAGGTAGGCACGAAGGGTGAGCCCGGAATATATGTAGCTTGTACATTAATAAATGGACCTATATTTGTCACATCAAATGGAAAGTATGGCGTAGATAGTTCTGAATTTCTCAAGTGAGCCATTTCATTTTTTTCACATCCAGAATAAACCTCAAAACAAGCATCACTTGAATTCGGTAATCTCCAATCATTAAACCCCAAATAATTTGCTTTGTTCATGGCAGCGATCCATTGCTGAGCAGTATTCCAGTGCATATATCCATGTGGATCAATTCCTGATACCCCAAAAGTATTCGTTGCTGAAAGATTGGCATTTGCTAACCAAGTAAGATTGATATCCGTATCATAGACAGCTTGCCCATTCAGTCGAGTCACCAAAGTAGCAAATGCAGAATGAGGTATTAAGCTTAGAAAAACTAGCAGTAGCGAAAAGCACAGTTTAGATAGTTTCATGATTGAATATTTTAATTAAGTTAAGCAGCCAGTATTCCTTGAGTGGCCCACCAGTTAATTCAATCAAATTAAAGTTACAGCCTCATGACAATATAAGGCTTTATATCTTTAATGAAGTTGAAACGCGAATAATTAATATATTTAACCGGCAGGCGTAGCTTTCCTAACTCGCCTTCGATCATAGGTTCTTTCAACTGTGGCACGGTTTTTATGCCCTGTACCCAGAGTGGAATCTTCACCTCGCGCTTCTTTATCGGTCACATACTTCGCGCGTAGATCATGGAAGTGAAACCGCTCCCCGCCTTGCTTTGCATAGGCGACTTGCAAGCGATTCCATATGGCCTTAAATCCAGAGTCTGTATAGGCGTGACCACTTTGATTCGAGAACACCATCATGCTAGATGTTTTGCGCAAAATTGCTTTCACTTGATCAACACAGGCTCGCAGTTTGGTTGACCAATCCATTTGAATCGTAATTGGTATTTCACCGCGCTTAATTTTTTGGGGCTTGAACTGAATGCCTGAGTCTGTAATTTGAGAGGCATGAAGCTTTAAAATGTCCTGACGACGCTGACCAGTCAGCCAAGCAAACTCGGCAATCAAAGCGACTAAATAATAACTACCTCCCATCGACTTAGCTAATGCCATCAAATCTTCGACTTCCCAATCCATAACTAGACGCGTT
The DNA here is from genome assembly GCF_049675895.1 of Ampullimonas aquatilis. GTDB lineage: Bacteria > Pseudomonadota > Gammaproteobacteria > Burkholderiales > Burkholderiaceae_D > Ampullimonas > Ampullimonas aquatilis. The sequence continues at coordinate 2,193,147 of NZ_CP183834.1, forward strand.
CTAGGCGTTTCTTTATTACGTCTGACACTCTTGCAAGGATTACTGATCTTAAATTATATTGATCTTTGATTGTGATTCCGGTAGTCGTGGGTTCGAGTCCCATCAGCCACCCCAAATCCCCCGTACATCATTTCTTATCAGCAAGCTCACACCAATCCTAGCCCTGTGGTAACAAAGTTGGCATACCTTTTGGGATGCATTTCCCTAAAATGCTGCCATGAAAGGGTCCCCTACGAATGGTGAAGGAAAAAGGGTTATCGTTAACTAAAAGTAACTATTGGACATATCAGAAGCGCCCTCCCAGTAATACCTTCAGCACGACTACCAGCACAAGCCCGCCTAACGCGCTACTTTGGCACTGAACCCCTGAAGCTAACAAGGCGACTGCTCAGCCCAATGCTCATTACCTTAACGGCCACATATTAAGTGCGCCAATCATGGAAGTTGGAATATCCCTGCTTTGCCTAGCATAGGTCATCCGATAATAGACTCCAGAAGACTCTGAACCAGAAGCAAGATACCGACTCAATTTCTCATTAAATTGAAATAGTAGTGGGTTCATAGAAATGGATTGGTTTCATTCAATCTCATCATCCTTTTTAGCGGCGAAAAAGCAGAGACCTTATCTTAAGAAGGTTTCTGATAAATATTTAGATTCTCTCAAGATATTTTTAGCCAGCGACTTCAAATAAATTTCACATTAGTGAAATACATTCTAATTACTGACATGCACAGCAGGAATCACTGTCAGTTTATTGACGACAACATTCAATCAGATGAGGGTAATATGAAGAAGAAAGCAATCACCATTTCCGTTCTTGCATTATTGAATGGATTGAGTTCAACTAGTCATGCATTATCACCAAAATCCAAAAATCTTATTTCTGGCGAAACTCTTTCGACCATTCAAAATTCACAAGCCAAGTCTGGCCATGAAGTACAGTCAATGACTGAAGAAGCCACCTTAGCTTTTATTGACAAGGACACATTGGGAATGAATCCATTGTTAACCAGGTGTTCAAGCCTTGTTGCATCCATTGCCAGTTTGCCTGCATATACAATTCACGAAGCATCTTCGACATCGACGCAATCCACCATATTCAAAACAACACTATCCGACATTGAGCCCACATTAATGAACGTTCTTTCCCGTAAAAATGGAGAATTACGATTGTAGAAGCGCTAATTTCAATACACCAAATAAACGTTTATTTGGTGTAATCGTTACATAGACAAATATATTCTTGCGGCCTTGCTAGCACTGGAGGGCGTCTCCGATTCGGAAAATCCAATCATCACTAGTCAGTTTAAATAGATAAAAATTTTTGAAAATTCCTCAAAATTTCAAATTCATATCTACTTGCAATATATCTATTGCCAACGGTGGTCCTGTAATTTCATCGCTACTTAACCAACGCAATGTTAATAATGAATTATCCTTAACAGCGTAAGTGCCTCCAAGGATATATCCTTTTGCATTGGTTCCGCCCAGATGAAACTCTGTATCTGTAAATGCATCAAGCACCGCATCTGCACCTAAATAACGATAGCTACCAAAGAGTTGCCAGTCTCCTTGCTTCGATGGCTGTAAATCTCCCAAACCTAATTTAAGAAAATAACCTGTGGTTTGGCTATCTACATTAAACCCACTGCGGGCCTTGACGGCATCTGTATTCCAACCAATATTTCTTACCCAGTCAGCGCTTAGAAACACATATTTTCCACCTTGAACAGGGACATCAGCCGTTGCCGTCATATCAAGTAGTCGATAATTTCCAGCAAGTGCGTAAAGAGCCGACGCTGGATCAGTACTAGAAACTCTGATGTTATAAAGCGTATTGCCTTTCTGTAAATATGTCGGCGCACTATTATCATTGATATGCAAATCTGTATCATTTCGCATACCAGTAACGTTCTGGTATCCATACCAAGCTAGCCCCCAGCGTAGATGAGAATCACCATGTGTCCACTCACTGCCTACTTGTGCTCCAAATAACCATTTATCATGATTAGAGTTTGCTAGTTCCTGTAATGGAAACAGCCCTACCAAAGCATATGGCGCTACAGTATTGGATAATGATTTTTGATACCGCATAGCCACTCCATCAAAACCAAGATCAGGAGCCCAGATCAACTCTGTGGATAGAAATGGATTTGCGATTCGACCACCCCAAAAATCAACATGATCATTTACCCGCCAATGCATCCAGGCGCGATCCAGTTGCATTTGATACCGCCCACCGTAGCTACCCAAAGTCTGATTTGAAGAAATAGGATCTGTATTAATGCTCGTACTCAAACGTAATTTGATATCAACGTCTTTGGTGACATTGATGCTGGTTCCTAATCTGGCTCTCAACATCAGTCGGTCGCGCTCAGGGGAAACATTTTCTGCTCCATCGGTATAGAGGAAAGGATTATTGATCGCCTCAGTTCCGGCCAGATTTATTGCCTGATAATTTTTGATATTGGTACTGTTATTTTTACCGAACTGCTCACCCTGAAAGCGTAACCTCATATCTCCCTCCCACGAAAAATGGTCTACCCACTCGGGTACGGCACCCGGTGTAGCCCAACCTTCTCTATGTGCCTGTGCTATTACTTCATTACGGATATCTTCTCTCAACTGTTGCTTAACAATCTCGGGAACATATTGAACATGTGCAGATGGAACAGAAGGAATTGATGTTGCAGGGGCTATTTTCAGCGATAAAGGATCAATGAGTTGTTCTGACTTTTTATTTTGCAACAATGCACGAGCTTGGGCTTGCTGCATAAGTTCTCCAGCCTTTTCTCTCGAAAGCAATCCCTGCTCTACTAAAGCATTTACCAACGCCATAGCGAGTTCTCGTCCTTGATCACCACTCTGTTGGTCAGCAAATGCGGGAATACATATAGTGAACACCGTCATAAAAAATCCTGACATACCGATCCATCGAAAGAAGCACCCTTTGATGACGCTCTTCATATTGATAAATTGGATTTTATTCATAGTAATGTTGTTCATCATAATCATAAGGATCGCTAAGGGGTTGATGATGTCAGATTAGTAATACGCATAACCACCGGCTGGGGTAATCCAAGTGGCGGAGTCTCCGCTACTCGCATTAATTTACGCAGAGTTAGCTCTAGGTCATTGCAGTGATCAGTAGATTTTGTTACGACACCTTCGTTTCGGCTATTCACATCAGTTGTTGAAACCTCTATACGCTCCATACTTCCATCTGTACTCAACCAAACACGAACCATGCAACCATAATTACTGCTACGCAATTCAGTCTGTTTTCCTAATCGCTCCTGAAGCTGTCTCTGCAATCGGTTTACATATAGATCCCATTGCATCCGCCCTCCAGATCCAGCATTGTTAAGACCTAGAATTTGCGTTCCATACTCCTGGCTAATCGTCCCTGTAGCAATATCACCAACATCTGTTCCTGCTTCGCCTTCCATGCGTAATTGGCGGGCATCATTCGGTGTTGGATTAGAACTCTTCAGCTGTGGTACTTCCAACGCAGAGACTGGACTAGGAGACAAAGCAGACGTAGTTTCCTTTTTTGGTTGCTCAATAAGTTTGGGTAAAGGATGAGGTAGATCAGGTTCCAACGTCATTTTTGTGTATTGCCGAGGTCTAGTATTGGATGCGTGTTCACTACCTTTAAAAAATCGCATAACCAGGAAAACTGCAACAATAAGCAAGACAATCCAGCTGATATTCAATATACGCAAAGTCCAACGGATAAATCCACTCTTTTCTCCTTCCGTCAGCAACGCACCAGTTTCCACAATTCACCTCAAGTACCGATACGAGCAGTAACCAAGCCCATGTTGACGTGCAACCTATCGCATAGATCTATTAAGATCATTACTTGCTCATATTGATTACTACGATTCCCCTTGATCAAAACATGAATCTGACTGTCACGCTCACGTAAATTAACCAGTGCTGTCTCAAGTTCAAACCGTGTCTTTCCTGCTCCATCCAGGAACAATTGGCCTTTCTCATTCATTTGAATGACGTGAGGAGGGGATTTTTCAACCTGGGTGGTTTTACTAGGTTTTGGAAGATTAATATTTAATCCCTGAATGGATGCTGTAGTCATAATTATGAATACAACCAATAAGACATATGCCAGATCGAGCATTGGCGTAACATTGATCGTGTCATAAAGTGATGAATTATTTTTAATCTGCATTTTAATAATAGACTTTTAACTCTGTCGGCGTGTAGCTAAACCAATTTGTGTGATGCTTAAATGTTTAAGCACCTCCATAATGTCCATCACTATTGCGTAAGATGCCTGTGAATCACCTCTGAAGACTACTGGAAAGTTAGGATTCAACGATTTACGAATCTGCAGTTGATTGGCCAATTGTTCTAGAGTGACTGGATTTGCATTGAGATATATTTGCCCATCGCGAGTAACAGTAATCGCTTGAGTCTTATGACTGTCCAGATTGTTAGCGGCTGTGCTGGCTGGCATATTTATCCGAACACCCTGAATTGAAACAGTCGTAAGAATGATAAAAATGACTAACAATACATAAGCAAGATCGAGCATTGGTGTGATATTGATATCACTATAGGCAATATGTTTACTACGAGACTTCATCATCATTTATTAAATGGTATAAATTTCAGCGATGCATGGAATAAATTCATCGACAAACATATCCATCTCGTCAACTAAATTTTGTATTCTTGATGATAGCCAGTTATAAGCAAACAAAGATGGAATGGCCACTGACAGGCCAGCCACTGTAGCCAACAAAGCAGCCGCTATACCTGGTGCAATGGCGTTAATATTTACATCACCGGCTGCAGCAATAGCAGCAAATGTAATCATCACACCCATTACGGTACCCAGTAATCCAATAAATGGTCCACCTGAAATAGCAATGGAGAGTAATACCATACGAGCATTCAATCGATGAGTTTGTCTCGTTTTCTCAGAATCGACAAAAGCCCTGATTGCCACAATAGACTGCGGAGATAAAACCATACGTAATCCAGATTTGGTAGTTTTACCTGAATTACGTCGACTCAGCTCACGAAAGCCAACCTGATATAGCTTCATTAAAGTACTGTCAGCTAGTTCCCGAACATCTTTTGGTTTTAATTCAGCCAATTTCTGTCCATCAAGTGCACTTTGAAACCAATCAAGAAAATCAGCATTAGCGCGTGTCACTCGCTTGACTAAATAGACTCTATTCAGCATAACAAATATGGCAATAATCAGCATTAGCATCAGTAACGCAATGACGATCCATGCATCAGTTGTCAGGTTTGAAATCAAGATGCTGAAATAGTTATGTCCCTCTGATGAAGCATCCTCATCTGTTAAAACAGTGATCAATCGCGAATCTGGTTTCTGAGCCAATACCGTTGCATGAACCCAGTCTGAAGAGCGAACTTCATCCGATAATTCGACTTGATCTATTAATCCAACCAGCCCGGTACCCAATCGAACTTCGGAATTTACATCTGGCAATGATGCTTTAGCTTGCGCTACACTTTGTCCATCAACATAGAGTACGGCTCGTCCTGAACCGATAGAAACACCCAAATGATGCCAAGTCTGTGCTTGTATTTGTCCGCCAACTATATCAATTGGTAACCCATGTGCCTCTATATGGACATGCAATTGACCATCTTTAATTTCCACTCGCAATCCCTGATCCTTGGCTCGTTGCTCATAAATAATGGCTGGTCGACTTATATCAGAAAGCTTAATCCAAACAAACAAAGTTAAAGCGCCGTCATTTTTCAATTGCAGTACATCAGCATGAGGTAACACAATTGGTGCTTCTTGTAAGGCGGCCGCATTTCCCAATATACCGGCTTGATCAAGCTTGGGTATATCGGATATATCATTGTGATATATGCTGGTGTCGTGTTGCCCAGATCCATCGAATGAAAGCACTGCCACATGATGTTCATCATAAATTGCACTTTTAGCGTTTATTTTTTCTGCCTCTCCTTGGATATCTGTTTTCAGACGGTCTGCCTGTAAATCAAGTGTCAGTTGTGGATCTTTTGAGGATAATGTTGGAATTTTTATCCATAACAATCCCAACTCATTTAATGGGTCCCATCTTTCGATATGAATTGGGATTTCATCATGCCCATTTTGAGAAAAAACACTTAAATCTTTACCATCATCGCGCACATCAAAAAAATCAAAATTCCCACTATGTAATCTGAGTGGTATAACTAATCCAGTTAGTGGTTCGCTTAACTTCAATCCACTTGATTCGAAATCAATTTTTATCTTATGCTCGACCAGGGTTTCCTTATCTGCGAATGCCGTTGGCATCACGATAAAAGTAAAAAACAAAATCAGCAAACCTTGTCTAATCAATTTCTCAGCATAAGACGTGGCCGAAAATAAACAATACTTTAATAACATTTCAAAACTCCATGACTAAACGGCTATGCAATCTGATTTGCTGATGTCCATCAGAATCAGGCAATAATGGTCTGGCAATATCAAAAAATGTACTCAGATGTCGTTTAACCTGCAAACGGAATCCCAAACCCAAGCTAGCCAACCTAAAGTGAGTAGTCTGTGAAGGTAAAGGCTCAAGAATCGATGCTGTGGCCCAGTCGTAAAAAGCTAGCCAGCGTAAATCACTCCCACCTGAGCCGATCAACCATAAAGGCAACTTAATGGAAGCCGATTGCCACTCTAACGAGCCATTCAAACCTCTATCTCCTATCCTTGCAGCTTCTGTATAACCACGAACACTTTCAGCTCCTCCAATTGCATATTGATCATTACTAATCAAAGGCTGACTACTCCATTGGCTACCACCACGAAAGATCAAACGGGAATGTCCAATTGGGAAAATCGTTTCCAGATCTCCTCGAATGTAAAGGTAGCTCGCCAGTGCCTTATAGCGATTGTTTTCAAATTGAAAATCATCATTACCCAAGCCACGCAATGAAAAATTTGCGGCTAACCCAACGTTATTCTGTACGCCATCCTCTGTTAATCCTCTGGCGTGCCACTGTAATTGCCAAGGTAGATAATGAATCGGCGTTTTATAACCTGACGTGGATGAACCGGCACTTAAGTTAACTGTTTGCTCAAAGGATTTGTAATCAAGTCCAGCGGATAAAGTGTGGGTCCAGTTACCTTGACTAATACCATGACTATTCCAGCGTACGCCAAAAACTGTTCCAACACCGAGAACACTAATATCACCTACAGTACTAGCTGCACTATCTGATTGAAGTGCATATAAAGCAATACTCGCATCGTTCCAGGGCATAACATAACTGGCATGCCATACTGTAGTTTGGTCACTGTGACCAGGTGCGGTAGTGAAATTCAACCCTATACTGTGTCCTTGCTGCCAAAGATTGTCATAGTGAATGCCGCTGTTAATACGAGCATGAGGGGTATTTTGGCTGTATCGGTCACTGAGCTCCACACTCCCATGCAAAGGTAATTGATCCTGCACCTTTAACTCAGCATCGACGCTACCTAAAATCTTGCCTTCTCGTAATACTGGCACGACCTGTAAATCATTATTAAGATTGATCTGCCCCAATTCTTTTTGCATCAAGTTGAAATCAGGCACTTTGCCTGGTTGAACTTCGGTCACTTGTTCAATAATTTTTTGCTGAGAATGGTACTGTGAGCCTGAAACTCTTAGGCGTTCTATGTACCCTTCTGTCACTTGAAGCCGAACACGTCCATCCTTTAATTCTTGTGGTGGTACATCCACATAGACTGTGAGATAACCGGCAGCATGATAAAAGTTTTCCAGCGATTTTCTTGCTGCATCAATATCCGACATACTCCGCTCTGATCCTAAAAATGGATAAAGCGCATTTTCAAGATCACGTTGCGAAAGTTGTGTATTGCCGTCGATTTGAAAATCAAGCAAATCAAATACCTGTCTGGCCGATATTTTCTGTATTTTGTTGTTGCTTGACTTCTCCTTATCATCAGCGAAAGCTGTTGATAAGTATGAAAGAAAAACTAATATTAAAAGAGCAAATTTGCCACTTTGATCAAGGGCCATAGCCAATGACCTCGACAGTAAAGGTTGAAAGTGCGCCATTACGCTTTTCAGCATCTGCTTGCCAAGCATCTAAAGTCGATTGCATCGCATTCGCCACATCAGTATTACTGCGAAGTGATGTCAACCCAGCTGCGGGTGCCGTAGTGACTGGAACACCAACCACTTGACCCTGTGTAGCGATATTGTCAGCTCCCCGTATATTCAAGGCTGCAATAAAAAGATTACCTTGTGAACGGATACCCGCTTCACCGGCATTGACAGTACCACGAGGGGCAATCAGATCCACATTACCTGCGGAAATAGTCGGATCAGTAACTAATACGCCAATACCACTGCCAGAAGCTGAAGCACTATTATCATATTCCACCGTACCATCTGATTTCGTTACAAGCGTTGGGAGTGGTGCATAAGCAGTCGTTTTCGCTCCACGTCCCGCATCAATACTGCCATTTTCTGACCAAATCAGAATATCCCCACCAGCCAACGTGAATACACGTGATTGATTAACCAAAAAATCTTTGTCTACCAGTGACTGCACATTGCCACCTTTGACTGTCACGATACCCAATTCCGAAGCAACTTTACTCAATCCAGATGGCGGATTTGCAAGACCTTCATTGACGGCTCCACCCGGGACTAATAAGTTAACATCGCCGCCACGCTGAGTCTTCACTTGACTCAGATAAAGCCTCAAGTCGCCTCTATAATCACTCGATGGAAACAGGACAGAAATTGCTTTGTTACCACGTTGATAGTCTGAGGTATTGTGCGACACAGCTTCTGCACGCCCACTGGCCTGTAATTCGGCATATAAAACCTTCGCGGAGAAAGGCAATTGCTGCTGCAATGTCAATTGAAAAAAAGCCTGTAATGCCTCGGTAACGGTAAGCCCAGGTTGCCCCATATCGGCCATATACATTTGTAAATCTTGCCGATATTTACTCGCCTGGATACCCTCTGCGGCCACATAAGTAGCAATAAAATTATGAATCGCTGGTAAACGAACTGCACCAGTCGCATCTCGTCCCAACCCAACACTTAAGACTACACGAGCACCTTGATCGGGTAAACTTGCATTCTGAAGATTGCCATTACTGACAATACCAGTGGATGAACCAAGATCAAGATTTCGCCCAGCATTGATTTCAAATGTGCCCGCGCCAGCAATCGTGACACCTAAATTATTGGTTGCCAACCCACCAGAAGGATCTAGCGGACTGGTAAACAGAACATCACGACCGGCCTCAAACACACTAATGTCAGAGTTTTTCATGTTTTGAGCGGTCACACCCGCATTGACAATATCCTGCCCAGCACGAATAACAACTGGCTCCACAAAATTACCCAGTTGATTAGTAGATGGCCCAACGACACTTCCTTTTACAGCATATAACCTTATCGGATCTGTATCATCTATGTGTAATAGATTTTGCGTTGATGGAGTAATACCGTCCGCCAATAAATTAAACAAACCAGCCGGATGTTGTGTACTAGCAAGTTCAGTAAGCGGATTGATACCTGACTCGGTTATAGTATTTTGCACAGTAACTGAACCATCTGCCAGCAAGTTCAAACCACCCTGAGCGGCAGGCAGAAGTGTCAGGCTATTAACACTAACATTTCCTTGCAAGGCAACCGCACTGACTTTACCTGGATACCATGTATAAACTTGTTTTTGAAACTGCGACCAACTAGATGATTGACCAATACTAGAATGTTTAAATTTCGTATATGCCAATAGGGCGTTATTATTAAGCGTAGCATCACCTGATAGTGAAATTACACTAATATCACTGTTATCAGCATAAGTAGAAAAATAGCTATTATTACGCCCCTGAACACCATTGTTACCAGGCGTCATCAAGGTTGGATTAAAGGTACCATCCAAGGTCAGGCCTCTGCTTGCTATTACACTGACACTTCCATTTCCAAGCCCCAGGATTGGAGCCAATCCCAAACTTCCTGTCGATATAGTACTTTTAGATAGGATTTGGGCATTTCCTTTCATTTCAGTAAAAACGCCACCAGAAATATTTCCTTCTGCTGAGATTTTCAGATTACCACCACCAAGTACGATAGGATCAACGGCATCACCAGCCAAACGACCATTGGTTGCAATACTAGCGCTAATATCCTGGATATTTCCACCGGCATTAAGCGTCAGATTGCCACCACCCAGCACACCAATATTTTGTGCAAAGTCCTTATACGATACCCACCAGCTGCTACTGCCTGCACCGGTACCAAAACGATATAACCAATTGCTAGTATCTTGTGTACTGGCAGTCAGTCCGATGATGTTACCTTGTGAAAAAATGTCAAGATCACCGCCATGCTCGCTATATTCAGCGTTATTCGGTGTTTTAAAATTGACAAGCGATGCTGCGGGAGTTCCGGCTGTGTAGAGTGCTGATGTGTTACTGGAAAATATCACATCGCTTCCAGCAGACACCTTGATTGAACCTGTACCCGTTCGAACTACTTTACCGGCCGCAATTTGTACCTTACCGTTTCCAGTAACAACACTCAATGGGTTCGCTGAATTTAGATCGGCACCACCGACTAATCGATATGACCAGGATGGACCACCTTGCAAAGTGGCAATATTTGATATGTTACTGAAACCATCACTAAGATTTGAATTAAGTATAAGATCACTTGCTGAACGCAAGGTGAGTGTACCTGCCTCACCACCAATACGGTTACTCGAAAAGAGGTTCCAGTCTGATGACAATAGCAGAGAATCTGTACTTTGTACTTCTACTCCTGGTGTAAGATGAAATACACTTTGCCCATTTACACCTAACCGTTCCAGTATTGTATCGGCACCAGACATGAACTTAGAGATATCGTTCTGTACTTTGGACTGCGTCAGATTCGTCGTATTATTTGTATTACCTATACTCTTGATATCGGTATAAGTTTGCACGGCCTCAATTGAAACAGTACTTGCACCATGAATATGACTACCAATCATGTCCATGGCTATTTCAGTGCCACCAGTTTGTTCGATACCAAAACCTGTACGAACAACCCGCAAATTTACAGTACCATCAGTACCTTTTTCATCATTCGAAGCAACATCAATAATTGAACCTTCAGCTAGTGACATCATATGAGTGCTACTAGTATTGCCTATGTTGATCGTGGCCTTATCGCTATTCTGACCGATTGCCTGAAGACTAGCGCCATCCGTCAATTGAAATCCATCTCCAGCCCATAAATTAATATGGCCACCTTCTATCCCACTAGCCAATATACGACCGGCCACGATAAGTTGACCTTTATCTGCTGTGAAACTTAATCGGTTAGCGCGCCAAGTTTGATCGGCTCCAATTATTAAATTACCAGAGCGGGCACGCACATTACGTTCCGCCAAAAATCCACCTGAATTTAAAACATTATTTAAAGTAATCAAGCTACCTATCTGATCAGAATCAATTGAAAATATTCCGCTAATACCGGTTCCGTTACTTGATCCCTTTAATCTAGCCTGATCATTCAGATATAAACTACCCATTGGAGTATTCAGATTTAAAGTACCCGCAGCTCCGCCGTTTACTGAACCTGATACATCAATCAGGCTATTGGCTGCCAGATTGACATTACCCTGCTTCGATATCAAATTAATGGTGCCAGCCGGAGCGCTTTCAATAACATCGAAAAATGCTTTATCAAAACCCACAGATCTGGTAACAGATCCTGCAGAAAAGTTCAAATCTTTATCTGCGATGAGATCCAAGCTGCCTGCAGTTAAATCAATTAGTCCATTATTATTAAGATGGCTACCACTAATACTTAGATGTGAACCCAAGCCATTTTGATTCGATTGCAATGCCCCAGCCGTATTATTGTTAGGATCTATCTCAACATTACCCAATGATTGCAGCGATTGATCTGCGCCATTTTTCGCTGTCACTCTTGCTGCTTTTAGCTGTAGATCGCCAGATACTTTCTGACTACCAGCCTCACTAAAAATAACATCATTAACTGCACTTAAATTCGTACTAGCAAGCCCCTGAAATAAAATATGTCCAGAACCAATTTGTATATCACCACCAGACTCCACATTTAAAACCCCAGCTCCCGATTTAATATCACTACTGGCTACGTTACCAGTATTCGTAAACATGACGGATTGCGCTCTAAAGTTCGCGGTACCACCATGACTTTCTATGATAGGTGTATCCAATATGAGCTTGGATAGCAGTGGCTTATCATTGATCTTTATCAGGCCAAGATCAAAATCACCGAATAGATTCAGGCTTTTATACGCCTTAAGTGATAATGAATCGCTACCATGACCCAGATCCGCCAATACGCTCCCTCCCAGATTCAGACCAGACATTTCGCTTGATATAGCGCCCAGGTTTATTTGAGAAGATGAAAATTTTAATATCGGTGATTTTATCTGCGAAGACTCTGACAAAGTGATATTGTAGGTTGCATCCATATTCAAAACACTAGCGCCAAGCACTGTCGATTCAGGTTCCAAGCGCAATGTTCCATTAGTCGTTGGTAAAACGACTCCAGTACGTTTAATTTCTGCCACGCTTTCACTACTGGCGCGCAAAAATGTACCTGATCCATTTATGCCAAGTGAGCTAGCAGCAACATTAGAATTACCAAAATCTTGAATTTTTATGACCGATTTTGTAGCCAGTGAAATATTATCGGTTGCTACCAGGATTACATCCTGAGCAAGAAGTGGATGAGCAACATCATTTGCAATGGTAATTGAGTCAGCCCCCACATTAATAGTTTGCTCACCATCATTATTCAGCTCTGAACGAGTTCCACCAAGCAGCAGACTACGCGCTTTCCAGCTACTCAAGGTATCCGAATTAAGCTGCAATACATTACTCTTTGTACTTGTAGGTTGGGTTGAAATGACTGCTATCTGAGGAGCAGAAATATCCACATCCCCACGCATGCCACCGGCTGTATCAAGGTCCAACTTGCCATCAAGTACCAAACTCTGAGTTGCTGCTAGACTTACATGCCCAGCATTGATTGGCTGCCCGTTACTAAAAAAGTTGTTGGCACTTGTCTCTACGAATTGGCTAAATCGACGTACCAATGCCCCAGACTGCAAGATAAAACCTGAAGAACGCTCATCTGTGATTGATGTACCACTCACTACCCGCTTGCCTGCAATCAATAAACTGCCATCAGGCCGAACAACATTCTGGGTAGGCAAGATATCAGTCATACCATTACTTACCTGACTAATGGCATAAGCACCAGGTAACAATGCATAGTGAGCCGGTAAAAGGGTGTAAATACCGGCAGGTAAATCTGCAACACCGCTAAGATAGACCGCGTCACCAGTCATTAATGTCGTATTTTGTGTGCTTTGCCAATCCCGTGGCACTGATGTTGAACCCAGTGAAGGGACGATTGCAAATGTGCCAGGCTTAGCCAGAATATCTGTTGAACCGCCAGCTCCCTTTTGCCATTCCCATGCCATCAAATCACCACCGCCAGAAACATCAATGGTTGAACCTGATTTTAAATTTACGTTTTCGGCACTCAGTGAAATAGCCTTAAAGGCAGGAGTCGTCATTGCAATACGCGTTGTATCTCCCAGAGTAGAATCAAGTCCGTAGTACCATGAGAGTTCAGTTTCTGTATAACCATAAGGCACTTGTAACCCTTTGCCAGAAACAGAAACCAATCCACCAGACTCTACAGTTAAATTATGAGTGGCATTTAGATTTATCTTACCAAATGGCGCACTTAATACGCTGTCGATACCGATATTTGGAGCATTGATAATCAACGATCCACCCGCTGACATTGGGCTTGTGGTTTTATTACCATTCCCCTTTAATATCAAACCGGATTCATTACTCGTATTAAATGTGAATTGGCTTAGCGTGGTAGGAGTGACCTGATTCGTTTTTAAATAAAGACTACCTGCGGTGGTATAGGAGCCAATTAATGCATTCTTAGTAGTTGTATTAATAGCGTTGTGTTCTACAGTCGAATCAAGTACACCCTGTAATCTAATATCACCGGATGCAAGTAGTTCAGTCACACCAACTCCCTGTGTGCTAACGTTTCCAACCAAATCTATCGTCTGAGCTTGCACATTTAGTTTGGCAGTACCAATGTTCGTCAAATTGACTGCCGTCTGACGTTGCCCATCACTATTGCCAAGATTGATGTAAGTAGAAAACAACTGCAAATTTGCAGACGACTCGGCCATCAAATTCGGTGTATCTAGGCTAATAGCGCGTCTTGTAGTTAACGAATTAGTATTATTCCAACGTATCTGATCCCAACTCTTGAGGTTAACCACATCAAAACCACCCGCTTCGATACTTTTATTTGAAATCGTCGTGCGACCTAACCAAGAATTATTGTCTATAGGAATGCCATAGGTTAAATCAGTCGGTAGTTCAGCCAATGAATCCTGTAATTGCAAACTGCGAGTAGCAGTCAGCGTGTTATCTGAAGCTGGAAGCAAGTTAACATTAAGCGTACCACCTTGATTATTAACAGACGATACATTGCCTACCAGCTTACCTGCCAGTAACATACCTGTATTGGAATTTAAAGTGATGTTACCTGCGTTACTCGTTACTTTGGCTGACGTATACAGTGTGCCATCATTGGTCTGTCTAGGTAAGTCCAGATATGCAGCACCACTACCTGAGACATCCATGACTGAACCAGGCTCACTCACAATATAACTATTCGTCGCTGATAGATTAATGTTACCGCCAACCTTTACTATCCCGTTCCTGTGACCAAGTTTATCTAGCGCCACAACTGCTTTGCCACTTGTATCAAGACGAGCATTTGAGCCCAGCCATAATGCTTGGCTACTATCAAAATCTGTCACGTCTTGGCTATCGGGTAGTTTTCCAGCCAAATTTAAATTGATGACTCCACCATGAGTCTGAATCAGGCCATCCACTAAAAGATGAGAGAAACCATTGACTGTAATCGTGCCACCGTTATCACTAATAATTGCGGCATCTTTACGAATGGTAGATATAGGTAGTGTTAAATTGACCGCCTGACGTTGGTAGTCTGGCAAAACTTGCGTATTTGCTATTTCAGAAAAATGCTTAGATGACGCTATAAATTTAAAGTTATCAGGCAATATCCAATTTCTTAACACTGGTGAAAGAATGTCTTGCAATATCGATTGTCGATCCCACGCTACCAAGTTGTATGTACTGAAACCACCCTGACTAAAAAAGCTGATTGGTAGATTTGTGTCACTCGATGACAATGAATCTTTTACTAAAACTGATGAAGTTGAACCAAAGTTAAAACCATCCGACCTCAGCGATAACGTTGCACCCTGACTTAATCCAAACCCAAAGAGGCTACCATTCAAGTTCATGGCGCCATCACTTTGATTATTGGTACTACCCTCTTTTCCTCGGCTACTAACTAATGTAATTACTCCCGCTTTGCCTGCTGATAACTTATTATTTACGTTATTCCATGCACCACCAGATACATCAATCACACTACCCATTTTCATATCCAAGCCTCTGGCAGCCTGCAAATTGACATTGCCTCCAACGGTTATGACTTCAGCCAGCGTTCTTTGATGAAGGGATGAATTATCATTTGTCCAAAACCCAGCAACGTCAATTTTCCCCGAAAATATTATGTCACCCAGTTCCGTATTACCTGAACTAATTACATTGACACTTCCTCCAGGCGCACTGATCTGACCTGCGAGCAGTACATTGCCAACATATCCGCTTCCCTGCTTAAGGTTTAAACTACCGCCTAAACCGAGGTCAAGTTTAACGTCTGCATTAATAGTGATATCGCCCGCACTGGCAGCCTCAAGCCGAGTAAAACCTTCCTTTTGAAATTGAGTAGCGTTTACTGTTAAAAATTTTTTGCGCTTATCAGGCAAAGCACTATCAATAGTAAAATCCTTATCTAATAAAGAAGCATTGGCTGTCAGTTCCAAAGCCGATTTATAATCAATGTCATCACTGGTTTGACTTAGAACTAGCTTACCTCCCATCGGCACTGTACCAATGCTGCGTTGAAAAGTACCAATGGTTCTATGTGCCACTTGAGAACCATCCAAGACACTCGCTGCTGAACTAATGCTAATTGTTCCTGCATCACGACCTTCGGTATAAGCAGGATTAAAGCGTAAATTATTCGAAACAAAGCTTTCTGTAACGCCCCATTTGCTATGAGTAACCGTCATCTGCCCAGCAACACCAAGATATAACTGGTCAGCACTTGCCTGGCCAATTCCGACTATTCCACCATTAGCTGTTAGCAACTGTGAAACATTACCCCAGCCGGACTTATATGATAAAGAACCGCCTGATACATCGAGAATTGATCCATCACGCAATATGACATCACCGCTCGATTTCATATTGATGGTGCCGCCTACAGTACTTCTTTCCGCTACCGTATGGCCTATCTGTGCAACTGCACTAGAAATATCCGCTAAGGGGGTTCCTTCACGTACATCAACTGTCACAGTCTTACCAAGTAATACACCACTTTTTTGTAATGCCGAGTCAGCCAATTCATTGGTTGTTAACCGTAACTGCAAAAAGTTTTCTGACATGGGACGATCTGCAACGTTAAGCCCTGCTACATCGATACGCGCCCCTTGGTCTATGTAAATACGAGCTGCACGATTACTATTGGTTGCTCCTGTACTATCAAAAATAACGTCACCGCTAGGTACGTGTATCAGTGCATCAGTTTGCATATTAATCACGTGACCACTACTTTGCAGCAAAGACTTTAGATAGATTTGTGCAGCTGTGCTGGTATCTTTACTTGCTATTTCGGGAAGAATCTCTGTAATGCTGCCAGCACCTAAAGTAACTGTTCCTGCATTTGATGTACCTGTCTCAGCACTAGGCTTTTCCAGAGCTTGCAGCCAAATTGAACCATTTCGAGCAACGGTGGTAGTGGCATTTAGTCGACCTAATTGGTTGACTGCGAGGCCAGCCAAAGTAATATTGCCCCGCTCGGCCAAGACCTGCCCAAGATTGGTAACACTCCCACCAGCGCTAACCTCGACGGCTACCCCACGCATGGCAGGGTCAGCGCTGCTGCTCAAATAAATCTTTTTACCTGCCGCGAGCAATGTTTGGCCATCAGGTGTGTGAATCAACCCATTGTTTTCAATGGAAGGTGCAAACATCCAGATCTGACCGCCACCAAGCGTAGAAAGATTTACGCCTGGCTCAATACGAATAAATCCATTAAGACCACTGAAAGCTGACAAACTCTGATCTTTGGCAGTAAGAATGCCATTCAAAAAAATATCATCAGAAACATCAAGAGAGGATGCAACCAATGATCCCACATTGACCTGAGCACCCTGACCAAACACAATACCATTTTGATTAATAAGATAAACACGTCCGTTTGCTTGTAATGTGCCTTGAATGATTGTGGGATTCTGATCTGCGATACGATTCAGTACCTGAGCACTACTGCCAGGTTGGACAAAATTAACATGACTGTCATTTGAAATATTGAAACTTTGCCAATTCAGAATAGCTTGATTACTCGCTTGATTCACGATCAGCGTATTGCCATTTTGCGTTGCACTGGCCTGACCTCGCCCAATCCAGTTACTGGCTGCTATGGGTAGCGTTCCATTGGGTAAAGCCGGAGTAATACCAGCCGCTGGAAGTCGAGAAGTATAAAAAGCCAGCAATATCAGTATCATTAGAAACGGATATTGCCGGGCTAATTTGAATAAAATACCAAGGTAGCAACGGTAATCTAACCGATAGATCAGCTTACGCCTTAGCCTTGCCACTTCACTCTCGTATAGCATACTAAGTAAAGATTACTGAGTAATTATGACTGGTTTACAGGTCTGACCACCATTAGTTCCCCTAGCTACGTTACCACCACTCGCTGATGTATAGCCTGATTCTGGGATCGCCAAGAAGCCGTTTTGAACTGCAAGCAGACTTGGCTCCTGAAATTTAGCAATCAATAAACCAGTTAATTGACCCTTAACAGTACCAGGATCAGCTGCGTCCGAATACGTATTCAAGTTAATTACGGCTGTATTGATATAACGATAGGTTCCGTTTACGACATTGGGCACTGTAGGATTAATACCGTCTATTGCTAAGAAGTCCCAGCTGGCACTTTCAGAAGTTGGATTATTATCAATAAACAATGGGCCAACAGCAAAGTTTCCATCAGCAGAAGTCACCGTCTCAGTGATAGCTGCCCCTGTACTGGTTATCCCACGGGAAAAATTGGTACCATTATTGAAGCCTTGTAGACAAGCACGCTCATCGGGAATCAAATCATTCTCGATCACACGATATTTACCCGTCAAACTGTCATCCGGGGTTGAAGGCGCTTTACCTGTCGACGAGCAGGGATAATTGCCAAATGCGGCGTTAGAAGTAATCTGGGTAGCCACAGCGCTGATACGGCGGCAGATATTGACTGGTGTAGAACTCGTACCAACCCCCATGCTCACCCAACTTTGATTCAAAGGTCCACCATTTGGCGTCAGCAACGAACTAATCTGCAAAAAATTGATACTGGGACGATCAGTATCGGCCACTGTTGTCCCTGCTGCTGTTACAGCTTTCCCTTGTGCGGTCTGTAAAGCATTGACTAATTTTTTAGTTGCCGCAATCGCCAATGGAAAAGCAAATAAGGGGGTCGTACTGACATTCTGCAAATCATCAGCGGTGATGGCTGAATCATAGATTGCATTACCATTGGCTGCAGCATTACCGTCGTTGGGTGCATTCTTATTTACAAAAATTCCTGGCTCATTATCTGCAATACCAACATCTGGTATGTTAGTAGTTACCAGCTGCCCATTATTGATTGTGGTAACTCCACTGACTGTACTTTCAGTTGGGCAAATATAAGATGGCGTGTTATAGACGTTTGCCAAGGGAAACGCACCGACTGCTACTGGAGCAGGTGTCGTCCCAGTATTTGCAGGACGACTTTGAATACAGTTTCCATCGATTTTCATACGCGTTACTGACTGGCTTCTAGCGAGAGGGCCAGTTCCATACCAGGAACCATTTTTCATCCGGTAATGGATTAGAATCTTCTTCCCAGCAAGCGTTGAATAGTCCCAACCCTGAGTAGCATTTTTTAGTAACGCAGTATTGTTTGTTAAGGTACAACTATAGGCGCGGTAGTCATACCCCGCTCTACTGCCCGATTTACTATCATAAAAGAAATCCAGAGTGCCCGCCTGACAGAGCCCTGTACCAGCGGCATAGGAAAATCCATATTTAGTTTGTGCAGCAAAACCTCCCAGTAAATTGGGAATAAGATTCTTTTCAGCCGTAGCCCCTGCCAGGAACAATTCAACATCTACCGTTGCTGTTGGTACCAGCGCCCACGTTGTATGCGAGAACATCGTGGCAGCACAAGAAAAACCAATGATTACAAAAGAACGTATCCCGGTTGAGGATTTACTTGACTTCTTGCGTTTGGTATGACTAACTTTTTTCATACATCACCTGTGAAATAAAGGTTTCATTAAATTTTGGATAAAAAGAGCCCCACCCACCTAACACGCAGCTAGGTGGGGCATAACGGAGTAATTGAATTAATTAAGCGTTAAATCGCGAATGACCCTGATCTAAAAGTATCCGACAGTTTGCCTTGACGACGCTTCTTTATGGAGCCGAGCACTACCAATCCAGAGAGCATCAATAGCGACGTAGTGGGTGTCGGCACTGCCGCCACGGTGTAATCCAGTTGACCAGTCGCCGCATTCAGCGTCCAGGTTCCGGCCAACTGACTGGGATTTACCCTGGTGGAAGATGTGACATTATTTTCAAAAATATAAAATGCGGAACTCATTCCATATTTCGATCCGGCAAATGCGTTCGTCGTATTAACCGCCAGGTTATATCCTAACGACCACCCCTCAGTCGTTGGATTGCCAGATCCATCTGCCTGAGTTGTAATAATTGAGCCATTGATATCACCAGTAAACCCCATCGTTGTCGTCGCATTACCACTGACAACCCCATTATTGGCTTGATGAATCACATCTTGCCATGCACTGCCTGCAGAATTACCGTTCTGATAAGAACTCAGATTGGTGTATGTAGGCGTTAAACCAGTGTGAAAGGTTGAAAGCAACTGAGATTGACCAGCTGCAGATTGACCTGAATAGACACCCCATAATGTACTACTGCTTGCGCCACCTATTTGACTCAGAAAGTTGGTGTAATTGGCATCCCCAGCGCTACTGAAATTTTGACTAAATACTGTTCGAGCGGTTGGTTTGCTGGCACCTGTTCCAGTTATGCCCCAATCCAGACCCAAATCACGAATATAACCAATATTCTTGTTGTAATCCCAAACAAATAAAGTGACTTCAGTATCAGTACCATTATTTGAAAGAATGAGCGCAGAAGCCTCTGTCGAGATCAAACCAATTCCCATCGCCAAGGCCACCCCCTGTACTACTCGATTCTTGACCCATTTCATGATTGTGTTCCTTCCTGTTTGAAGTTAATACTAGGTTGAATTGATTACATGCCTTTCCAGATGCTCTGCTTACCCAGTCATTGACATGCGTTATATTAATTATGATATTGCGAGTTACTTTCAATTACTCACAAAATCATCACTAACATTTCTGAAAATGAATGGCCTCAAAACGATTATGAGCACCATTCATACCATTTAATATTTGATTTATATTGCATATATTTAGCAAAAATATGAAATTTCCATACCGATTACCAAGCGTACCCAGCCATTTACCAACTCAAAGCAGAAATGAAGAAAAATTTTTACGCTATATAGTTTTATATATAATAATTTTCGTAACGAAATCGACATTCAATACAGATGCCATTAACTATGGTTATTAAAGGAAATAAAATTCAGACGTAATCGAGATTTAAAATCTCATGTGTAAAAGCAATGTTCAGCAGAATCATTTGCTAATGCACCAAACATTAAATACTGATCAAGCTAAGCTACCGCACCGTAACCCACCCCCCGCACAGTTCTGATAATGCTCGCCCTGCGGCCCAATACCATACGCAATCTTCGGATTTGCGCGTCCACTATGCGCTCTGAAACTTGCCCATCAGCCCCCCAAATACCATTCAATATTTGTTGACGACTAAATACCCGACCTGGTGTAGTAATTAAATATTGCAGTAATTGAAATTCCTTGGGGCTTGTATGTAACACCCCTCCCTCAAGAGCAACCGTATGCGATATAGGATCAAGTGATAATCCATTAAATTCCAAAAGCTCACGAGTCTTTTGTGATGCGGCACGCCGCAATACAGCCTTAATACGTGCCACAAGTTCAAGTTCGCCAATAGAGTCAGAAATGTGGTCGTCGGCACCGCCTTCAATATTGATAATGCGGTTAGACTCCCTGGCATCAGGACTGATAAACATGATCGGCACTTTGCAAAGATTAATATCACTCCTTACTTTGCTTAAAAATGCTGGCCCAGATAATCTCTGCAAAGACAAATCAACAAGGAGCAAGTCAGGCTTTTCCTGAAGCGCCATCTCCCCCACATCTTTTGCGCTGGAACATAAACCAACCCGAAATCCAGTTTGGCCCAACATTAATTGAATTTTCTGCCCAATCTTAGAGACCTTTTCTATGACTAAAATCTTCTGGGTAGCAGATTCAATATACATAGCTCCATTTTTTTGATTTGAAAAATTACTGGATCCAGTATGTTTCACCCCTGATACAAAACTCAAGTTGCGCGGAGAAAATCGATATCCAATTCCATTA
Organism: Ampullimonas aquatilis; assembly: GCF_049675895.1. Taxonomy (GTDB): domain Bacteria; phylum Pseudomonadota; class Gammaproteobacteria; order Burkholderiales; family Burkholderiaceae_D; genus Ampullimonas; species Ampullimonas aquatilis. Next base: position 2,214,928 of record NZ_CP183834.1, read on the forward strand.
ATTGTTTCCAATAAATATTCAGCTTCCGCGCCTAGCCTTAGTCGCAGTCGCATAACGTGGACATCGACTAACCGTGGCTCATAAAACCGCTTGTCACGCCAGACTCGATCGAGAATTTGCTCTCTTCTCAATGCAATCCAAGGATAGGATGCCAAATAAAAAAGCACGTTAAATTCGAGTCGAGTGATTCTGAATGGCTGCCCGTTGAAAGTTGCTGACTTGTTAGCAGGGTCAAGTCTTAACCCATCAAACTCAATAGGAATCCCGCAGTATTCAGGAACTCTTCGTTTCAATAATGCCCTGATGCGAGCAATAATCTCCCTAGGACTCATTGGCAATCTTAAAAACTCATCGGCTCCTTTATTTAATACAGAAATTCGAGTTTTTTCATCACTTTCTGATCCAGTCATAATGACCGAGATATTTTCCGTAAGCGGATCATCTCGCAATGCCTGGACAAAATTGGCAGGTGACTTTTCCAGACTCGCCAACCCCACAATCAGCACATCTGGCAGCGTTCCTCGTCCTGACATCCGCTCCTCACCCATCCACTGCGATTTAACTGCCTGGACATAAAAGCCGGCGCGCTCTAACGAGTAACGTAAGACCTCACGAGTTTCAAAGTTTTCTTCAATGATGAGCACTCTTGCCAACATGATTCACCTCTTATTAAAGACGGCTTTTTTGCCTAAATAAATTTAATAAAATCAGGTGAATCGCCGCTTTGAATCACTTTTATGCGAAAAGAAAATCCAGGAATTAAAATCTCTTCACAATATGCAACTACAAAAACACACGATTCTTTCCCGAGGAAGGAGATAGCCAGATTTGCTCGCACAATCCAATTTCGCTATATCATTATTTGCATAACGCAAATACTAGGCCATCAAGTAATAATCTAATTTGATAGCGATATGACTGAATTTTTGTAGAGGTTGTAAAGAAATTTACAAATTGTTGTATAGTTTTATACATAACGAAGACATGCCATGGGTGGCAAATTTCCCATGCAATTTACTGATGCACTTCAGAGAATATGCTGATGTTTGATATCTGGGTCTCAGCTCTCTATTCGAGAATGAAGCACAACATTCCGAGAAATCCCAGAAACAAAACTTCCGACGATACTAAATTCAAAAGATATGAATACTTGAATAATGTGCGTTAAGCACAAAAATTGAATTAGCCAAGTAAATGACACTGAATACAAATGCAAACTTGTATTCGTATATTGAGACAATGAAATAAAACAGTCAAAACAAAGACTTGAATAATTCTGATGGTTTGAAAACAGTCAACACCTACTTCGGTAAATATGGACTGTAACTTATTACAACGCTGGCAAGAGTAGCTTCTACAGCAGATCCATAAAAAATCAAAAGCGGAACGGTGTCTGTGCTTACAGGCACAGAAACCTAAAATGCCTTTCAATATAAAGACTCTTTTTTAGTCATCTAACAAAAAAGAGCGCACTACTCAATGACAAGTAATGCTGCAATAGCTCAGGAGAGAACGCCTAAAATAGCATGGCTTGCTTTAATCAACGCGGTTGCAGGCGACCCATGCTTTAATCCTAACTCTAACACGGCCTCATTAGTAATAATTGCATAAATGACCGTACCACCGGCTAGCGTTATACCAACCTCACTATTGACAGCCCCCTTCGTTAGACTGGAAATCTTACCTTCTAGTTGATTACGGGCGGAAAAACGCACGTTGGTTTCACCAGCTAAAACAATGACCCAAGGCGCCTTCACGTAGGCAATGGCTTCCATTCCAACTGTCAAACCTAAAGATTGAATACCCCCCTCAGTAACTATACTAACAATTTTGTCACCACCAGGAGTGGTAATTTCTACTTCGGCATTCACGACGCCATTCACAATTGCAGTGATTTTTCCTTTTATGGCATTACGGGCACTGATACTCATTTTGCACTCCCTGAAAGTCAATGAAAGCTAAACTCATTATGGTTTAGCTGTGCCAATTTGGTGGACAATACCCGCAAAGACCCGTAATAAGCCAATCTTTTGGGCAAGTTAATAGAAATTACATTACCGGCTTAAATGCTACACCGTTTTATTAAAAAGTAGACTCATAGCCAATGAAAGCCACAACAACTTGGGCTGTGTCACGCAGGTATCCAAAGGCAAATGCTAGATCAAACGGTTAATAACTGCGATGATCTGTCGCAAGAAAAATTGGTGAATGCGTAAATATGCGATCTAAGGCTTGGTAAAACACTTAGCTAATGGTTCGCATAATCATGCTATGCAAACTTGAGATGCAAAAACAACCATAACGCTTACCAGGAGCACGTCAAATACGTTATAGTCAGCTGCATATAGACTAGACGCATACAAAATGGAACCGACATCCTTACGCCTACTTGGAAAGTTAGAAGTAGACACCGAATTTGGCGCATTTTTGGGTAACACCCGAATAAAACTACTGGAAGCGGTAGAGAGTTACGGGTCAATCTCTCAAGCCGCTAAAGCAGTACCACTCTCATATCGTGCCGCATGGGATGCCATTGATGATATGAATAATCTTGCAGAGCATCCACTAGTCATACGTTCAACAGGTGGCAAAAAAGGTGGTGGCACTCAGCTAACTGATTACGGACGAAAAGTAATTGCGCTTTATCGTGCATTAGAAGCCGAATACCAGGCTGCACTTGATCGTATGACTGCAAGTATGAATGACGATCAAACCGGAGACTTCAAGCACTTCCGTCAGTTATTGAAACGGATGTCCATGAAAACCAGTGCACGCAATCAATTTGCAGGAACAGTGATTGGACTACGCGAAGGTGATGTGGATTTCGAGGTTCGCTTACGAATTGGTAAGAAAGATGAACTGGTAGCGATAATCACCAAAGAATCAGCCGAGACTTTTAATTTGCAAATGGGTTCAGAGGTCAATGCAATTATCAAATCTTCCTCGGTGATGCTTCTTACTGACCCAAATCTGAAAACCACTGCTCGCAATCACTTATGGGGCGAAATTACCCGTATTTTTGAGGGACCAGTCAATTCTGAAATAACGCTTGTGATGCCCAGTGGAAAAACGGTATGTTCCGTTGTCACTCACGATAGTGTCGTTAGATTAGGCCTTACCGCTGGTCAACAAGCTTGTGCTGTTTTCAAAGCATCCGATGTCATTCTTTGTCTATATGCTTGAGCATATTGGATTAAATCAAAGCAATGTTTTCTGAAGCCTAGATCAAATATCACAATAATAAAAACTCTGTGGCAATGCTCAAAACCAATTGTGATTTTAGATTTACTTCTAAGATAACTGCTTGAACTTGAACTCAAATGATTGAGAGAGCCACAAATTCACTCATTTTCGATATTACAAAATATCTAATTTGTAATTTATATGTCAATCTTGAACATCTTGATGAAAGTCGATGTCCGCATCTAGCTAAGAAATGACATTAATTTTCTAATTAACACTTGCTACATGTATGGTCATTCATATCTGTAACAGCCGTTTGAAGCCCACATAAGATTAGCAACCAACCTTAATTGCATCGGCACTATGCGCAGCACCTATCTATTTCAAACTTTCAGATTGATAAGTACACATCAATAACTTCCCGCCACAGTTTGATACTTAAGTTCGCTTCGATATTCAGCGCAGAGTGCCAAGGTAGTAGCAGCAAGGAACATGGCATCAACACCAACCGCAATAAAACTGACATCCACCTTTCGATAACGAATGGCCAGTACTTATCTCTGCAGAAACCCCTACCCGTTTCCCCTTTACTTATCACCCTCTGCAAATCTGTTACACAAATTAGTCTTTAATAAGAAAGTACTTTATTTTCTATAAAACTGATCATCAAAATCATTCAGTGAAGAAAATATAAGTGGAGAACGATCATTTAGTGTCAATAAATGATTTCGGTAGTCATCCAGTATTTTCAATCTAGCCTCGTTACTAATATACGGAACATGATAAGCAGCATAAGAAGGCAATACTGTTAATCCTACATAAGCGAGCATACCTCGCAAGATAGGTTGCAACATTAAATCCAGATCGCCGTGGATAGCCCCTTCCCCAAACATATGAGGCTGCCCACCCAGGCTAAAGGCAAGCATAGCTGATTTCCCAATCAATCCACCTTTATCGTAGATACGACGCCCACCATAACAGAGACCAGAAATAAAAACACGATCTATCCAACCTTTCATTATGGCTGGCATACCAAACCAATATATTGGAAAATTAAAAATTATCATATCAGCCCATTGCAATTTTTTTATCTCTTCAGCAATATCTTCTGAAAAACTCTGATTAGCAAAGGCATTTCTCTGTTCCAGAGCGTAGATTAAATATTCAGAATTGGCGCGCTGACAAAAATCGGATGCGCTTGCTACTGGATTGAAATTCATTGCATACAAATCTGAAACAACAACCTCATGACCTTGCGACCGCATTACATCTACAGCCAGATTTTTCATGGCTGCATTAAATGAATGTGGTTCATTGTGAGCAAAGACAATCAACACATTCATAAATATCTTTTCATCGAAACAATTTAATAAATTTTAAAAAATTCCCCTTGCAATGGGCTATATCACAAGGGGATGGAGGTCAACCAATGTTTTGGAGAAAAAAATTGGTCGAATTGAAAATTTGATATATTAAATTTTTATAAAAAATATTGAATATACAAATCAAGTATCTTTAAAACGATTTCTTCATCAAAGCAGCTTTAGCTCTTTCTTCGACCTCATCTTTACGCAGAATACTGGCTGGCTCACCACCGATTGCCCAATCCTGAGGTTCAATACGTCGACAACTTCCACGAACAAGTTCTCGTCGAACACCCAGTATTTCTACAAGCAAGTCTGTAAAACCAGCAAGTAGTCTATGTCGCTCTTCAACTGGCCTGCCATCAAGCACAATGAATTCAAAATAAGGTGCGTGTAAATTGTTATTAACGACCAGGCCTCCTGAAACTGCAAATTGTTCAGAACGATGTGAAGTAATAAAAGCCCGAACTCTTTCCATCGGAGAACGCAAGACTTCGGCATAAAGACGACATGCCCCAACAAGCAGCTTTTCATCCTGATCGAACGATGTCATTCCTTCAATTAAATGAAAATTGACCACTGGCATAATTTATTCTCCAAAGCTAGTTACGGCAAGCCGCGCCTACGACCAGAATCCAGCATTAGGCTTGAACCTGTCAGTGCATCGGCTTCAGGAGCTAACAGGATTGATACAGCCCAAGCAACCTGTTCAGGTGTGGTGAATCGACCAATTGATGATTCACTCAACATTTCATTAAGAACGACTTCGAGAGACACATTACGAATTGCAGCACGGTCTGCTGCAACTCGCCTTAATCGCTCCGTATCAGCCGGGCCAGGTGCAATTAGATGCGCAGTCACCCCTCTAGGTCCCAACGCCAGACTGAGTTGCCGTACTACGTTCATTAAAGCCGCGTTTGCAACACCGGCAGAGGCAGCATACGCTGTCGGCTCAAAACCATAATGTCCACCTATTGCTACGATTCGAGAACCAATCATCATTCGACTATCCACTGCCCGAACCAGTCTCAACAGACCGCCTACCTTGATATTGACTGCATCAACCATTGTTGCCGTAGATGCTGTCAAAATACCCCCAGCAATACCTACACCAGGACCATGAACGACCATACGTACTGGCCGATTGATAGCCGCCGCAATAGTATCAATCGCCGAATCTGAAGCAATGTCTGCTGCACAGGCAATTAAACCTGGCACTTTCTCTTTCAATGCAAGCAGTGCATTCTGAGAACGAGCTACTGCAATAACAGCAAGGCCGGCTTGACTAAGACGATCAACCAAGGAGCTACCAAATGCGCCTGTTGCACCAACTACAACTGCAATTTCATCTCTATTCTGATTATCTTTGAGCATGTAACCAATCCATCCATTCACTATGATTAAGACCATGATCTTGCTGACTAACGTCAAAATCATCAGTCGTTGACAATCATTATCTATACGACGTTTTCTTTAATTAATCCCCGCTCTTTAGCCATCGTCATTGCCGTATCAATAATCATATCTTCTTGGCCACCAATCATTTTCTTGCGTCCCAATTCAACAAGTATGTCCCGAGCCGGTATTCCAACCTGCTCTGCTGCACGCTTAGCATGCAGCAAGAAAGTAGAATAAACACCGGCAAATCCAAGTGTTAAGGATTCCCTATCAACACGGACAACGTGTTCCATCATGGGAATAATAATTTCTTCTGCCACATCCATAAGCTTGAAAAGATCAATTCCAGTTTTGATACCCATTCGCTCACAGACTGCAGCAAATACCTCCAGCGGCGTATTACCGGCACCCGCCCCCAGGCCTGCAGCAGATCCATCAATCCGACTGGCACCCGCCTCTACCGCAACGATAGAATTGGCGATGCCCATACCCAAGTTATGGTGGCCATGGAAACCAATTTCTGTTTCTGGATTAAGAACCTCACGCAGAGCGTGAATGCGTGCTCTGACATCTTCAGGCAACATATAGCCAGCCGAATCTGTCACATAAATGGTCTGAGCACCATAGCTTTCCATCAACTTACCCTGCTTTGCAATACCATCAGGATCATTAAGGTGTGCCATCATGAGAAAACCCGTGGTATCCATGCCAAGCTTGCGCGCAAATGCAATGTGCTGCGGCGAGGTATCTGCTTCGGTACAGTGAGTAGCGACATGAACGCTGCGCGCACCACAATCATAAGCAGACTGAAGTTCTTTCATCGTTCCCAGACCAGGAATTAAAAGCACAGATATCTTTGCCTGTTTCATCTTTTCGGCAACGGCACTGATATACTCTTCGTTGCTGGCCAAGGCAAATCCATGCTGTAGAGAATTACCACCCAAACCACCACCGTGAGTCACCTGTATATAGGGAACACCTGCCTCATCTAAAGCGGTGGCTACCCTGACCATTTGCTCTACACTGATTTGTTCACGCTTGGCATGCATGCCATCGCGCAGGCACATATCATGAAGAATAATCTTGCGATCCTTCAGATTGCTTTCGGTGCTGTTAATTCTGTTTATCATGCTGCCTCCACAGCTTTGAGTTGAATAGTTCCTGCAAGGATTTCTTCGGCAAACATTTCGGCTGTACGAGTCGCTGCTGCAGTCATGATGTCCAGATTACCGGCATATTTTGGCAAGTAGTCACCAAGACCAGCCACTTCCATGAACACCGACACCCGGTGTCCACGAGGTGTTTCATCAAAGATTGGTCCATTCACCAAGCGATAACCTGGTACGTATTTTTGTACTTCGCCAATCATCTCAAGCACAGAATCGGTTATTTTTTCGATATCAGGAACCTGATCCGTTATGCAGTAAATAGTGTTACGCATAATCAAGGGTGGCTCCGCTGGATTAATAATTGCCAATGCCTTGCCTTTCCGAGCACCACCCACTTGTTCTATTGCACCGGAAGTAGTGTAGGTAAACTCATCCAGATTGGCTCGAGTACCAGGACCAACCGACTTGGACGATAGGCTGGCAATGATTTCGGCATAACTGAGGCTTTGAATCCGCGATACCGAATAGACAATTGGGATTGTTGCCTGACCAGCGCAAGAAATCATATTGACATTCATTTCCAGTTTTCTTGTATGCTGACGCAAATTGACAGGCGGTACGCACAGGGGTCCTATAGCAGCAGGCGTCAGATCAATCATCATCACACCGAGCTCATTGAGCTTGCGACTATTCTCAGCATGTACATAAGCACTAGTCGCATCAAAAGCAATCTGAATATTGTCATTCAACACATGAGGCAGTAGACCATCAACACCTTCTGCCGTAGTTTTCAGCCCCATTTCGCGAGCGCGTGCCAAACCTTCCGACTGAGGATCAATGCCAACCATCCAGACGGGTTCAAGTATTGAACTGCGCTTGAGTTTGTAGATCAAATCTGTACCGATATTTCCTGAACCGATCAAAGCACAACGAATCTTTTTCATGAAACCTATTCCTTCTCAATTAGTAGCATTGCCATCTTCCAGTTTTGATCCAACTGTCACACCAGCAACCGAAAACTCATCTTTATCATGCTGTGTAATCAATATTCTCACTGACTCCGCTTTCACACCTAAACTACGGGTTACTGCTTCTGTAATCGCAGCCACAGCCGCACGCCGCTGTTCAACTGTTCGTCCTTCAAGTAAATGCATCTCAATAATTGGCATACCATTCTCCAAAATTAACCAGTAATTTCTTTGCCGAAAATATGACGGGCAATAACCCACTTCTGGATCTCATTCGTACCTTCGTAGATTTCGGCGATCTTACAATCACGGTAAACCTCCTCAACGTGATAGTGCGATTTGTCATGTCCAAGTTCTCGAGTAAAACCATAGCCGCCAAATATTTGCACGCCATCTCGGGCAAGCTCGCTAGCTAAATTGGTGGCGTACCATTTCGCCATGGCAGCCTCCGGTTCCGGAAAAACCTTTCCTTGGTCCATTCTGAGTGCCGCTTTCAAATAAAGGTTACGAGCATTCTCAATTTCTGTTGCTCGTTCTGCCAACTTGAACTGCCAATACTGAAACTGTCCGATCATCTTGCCAAAAGCCTTACGTGCTTTAAGCCGATCGACCGAATGATCGAACACGGTCTGTGCCATGCCAACTCCGCTGGCAGCAATGCCAATACGACCATATGTGAGTGTTTGCAATGCAATCTTCAATCCGTTACCTACGTCACCCACCACATTTGTCAGCGGCACTTCTACATTGTTGAAATAAATATCAGCTGTCAGCTGACCATGATTGCCGATCTTCTTGTCGGGCTCACCAACGCTCACACCAGTCTGGTTTAAATCAATCACCAGTTCCGTCATCCGCTCACCATCGACACAGAGCAACACAACAAAATCAGCCACAGGCGCATTGGTGATGTAGCGCTTTTGTCCGTTAACAATGTACTTATCGCCATCACGTTGAGCAATTGTGCGCATCACGCTGACAGACAAATCGGTACTGGCATCCGGTTCGGTGGTGGCAAAAGCACCGATCTTTTCTCCTGCGAGCAACGGTGCCAGATAACGAGCCTGCAATTCTGGTGTTGCATGCATCAGAGCATGACCGGCCAGAATGCAGTGCACATCCACAATGGCAGCCACGCTATTAGAGTAATACGCCAACTCCTCAATCAATACCGCTGTTGCCATGGCCGGATAGTAGAGTCCATCGCCCCCCACCTGCTTACCAAATGGAATACGAAAAAGCCCAGCCTGCGCCATCTTCTTAAACAGTTCATACGGAAAATTGGCGACAGACTCTTCCCTATGACCCATTTCCCAGGCAATCGGAGCAAGTTCGGTATCACAAAAGCGGCGCACTTTTTCACGAATTTCCAGTACTTCAATGGGCGTTATCAGATCTTGATAGAGTGCAGGCTGAAGACGGGACGGTTGCCCCGTTTGAGCTCCTGAAAAATCAGGCTTCAAAACCGTCTCCTCATGTTTTTTATTCGACAAAGCGCATGGAGACAACACCCAGTTCTTGGAAACGGGCAATGATGCTATCACCGGGCTTGACTGCAATCGCTTCGGTAATACCACCGCTCATGACAAAACTACCGGCAGGCAAACTCTCATCAAGTTCAGTGAGTATATTGACCAACATGGCAATGGCTTCAGCCGGATGACCGAGTACGGCAGCTGCCGCTCCCGTGGTGACAATCTCACCATTTTTTTCCATCACCACCCCAAGACTACGCAGATCCAGGTCATGGATATAACGAGCACGACCACCTCCCACAAAACGAGCCGATGAACCGTTATCCGCCACAACACTGGGTAAATCAAACTTGAAACCAGAAAAGCGTGAGTCAATAATCTCCACCGCAGGCAAGACATAATCCGTTGCTTCCAGAACATGTTGCGCAGTACAACCAGGGCCCGCCAGGCTCGTCTTCATGACAAAAGCCACTTCACACTCGACGCGAGGATGCACCAGGTCTGCTGTAGAAATTGCAGAACTCTCAGGACGAGCCATACGATCCGTCAGAAAGCCGATTGATGGTACACTCACGCCCATCTGTAGCATCTTGGCTTTTGAAGTAAGACCCGCTTTCCAACCTATCAGCCGATGTCCTTTTGCAACGAAACGTCGTCTCAGCTCGCTCTGCACAGCATAACCATCACCGATGGTCATCTCGGGATATTCATCAGTCAGTTTGGGAATGGCATACGCTCGAGTCTGAGCCCCTTCAATGCGTTCAGTGAGGCGCACAATATCTTCACGCGTCAATGTGATATTCATACTCATGCCGCACTCCTTCCCGTAAACTTGACCCGGCAACTACCAAGGCCACCCACGGTACACACCAGTTCATCACCATCAACTACCGGTACCAGCGCTGACTGCGAGCCAGACAGAATGACCTCACCAGCCTTGAATGGAATACCTAACTGACCCAATGTATTGGCTAACCAGGCAACCGCATTGGCAGGTGAGCCCTGCACCGCGGCACCGACCCCTGTTGAAAATATCTCACCATTTTTTTCCAATACCATACCGGCCAAGGTAATATCCAGCTTGCGCGGATCACCTTTTGTCTTACCCAGAACATACACACCACAAGAAGCATTGTCTGCCACCGTATCCTGAATCTTTATTTTCCAATCGGTAATGCGTGAATCGACAATTTCGAAACAGGGCACTACATAATCAGTTGCACGAATCACATCCATTGCAGTGATGCCCGGTCCTTGCAGATCGTCTTTCAAGACAAAAGCTAGCTCTGCTTCAGCCTTGGGTTGAATCAAAGTATTGAGGTTGATGACATCGCCCTCTTGATAGACCATGTCCGAAGTCAGCTGACCAAAGTCAGGTTGAAATACACCAAGAAAATCCTGCACCGGCTTACTGGTCACACCAATTTTCTTGCCAACGATTGCTTCACCAGCCACAACCCGTCGTTCAATAAATCGCAACTGTATGCGATAGGCCTCATCCAGTGTCATTGCCGGTTCCCGTTCAAGTAGCGGTAGTACCGTGCGACGAGTACGCCACGCTTCGTAGAGCTCGTCACCATACTGCTCAATCTTGCTGTCATCCATGATTATTCCTTAGAGCTTCACACAAATATTGCGGGTCTCGGTATAAAATTCCAGCGAATGAACGCCACCCTCACGGCCAATACCAGATTGCTTGGAACCACCAAAAGGGGTACGCAAATCTCTCAGGAACCAACTGTTGATCCAGGTAATGCCAACCTCAACCCGGCCTGCAACTCGATGAGCTCGTGCCAGATTAGTCGTCCAGATGGTTGTTGATAATCCATAATCATTAGCATTTGCCAATGCCACCACTTCGCTCTCACTGTCAAATGGACAAATATGACAGCAAGGACCAAAGATCTCCTCTTGCACAACCGCCGCCGTTTCTGGCAAACCAGTCCAGATAGTTGGCTGAATCCAGGCACCCTCCGTCAGCTCTCCAGAGAGATTGGGTACGCCGCCACCGGTAACAACTGTTGCACCAGCTTCCACGGCCTTGCGATAATAAGAAAGTACTTTCTGGCGATGCTCCTGGCTGATCAGAGGACCATAGTCGGTATCATGATTTTCTGGACGACCAAACCTTACAGCCTCAGCCTTGATCTTCAGCGCCTGCACAAAGCGCTCAAATATCGGTCGCTCAACATAGACACGCTCTGTACCCAGACAAACCTGGCCAGAATTTAAAAAAGATGAGCGGAAGATCCCTTCAATGGCAGCATCAAAATCACAGTCAGCGAAAACAATACCGGCATTCTTGCCACCAAGCTCAAAGGAAACATCTCGCATACCATCTGAAGCTGCTTTCATGATTGCCGCGCCCGTACGAGTTTCACCTGTAAAGGTAATAGCATCAACACCCTGATGATGAGTCAAAAACTCACCGGCAGAATCAGGCCCAAAACCATGAATCACGTTATAAACTCCCTTGGGAATACCAACCTGATTCATTACTTCACCCAGCAATGCTGCCGTCTGTGGCGTTTCTTCAGATGGCTTGACAACAACCGTATTGCCACATGCCAGAGCCGGACCAACTTTCCATGTCATCAATAGAAATGGTGCATTCCAGGGACTAATCACAGCCACCACACCCTTGGGAACACGAATGGCATAATTCAATGCACCACGGCCATCCGGTGTCGGCATTTGAAAAGACTCATTAGGCACATTTTTGACTACATCAGCAAAGACCTTGAAGTTTGCCGCACCACGTGGAATAAATGCATGAGTCATAACATGGTGTGGTTGCCCCGTATCTGCCATTTCAGCCTCAACAAAATCATCAAAACGACGAGTGATTTCATTGGCAACGCCATATAAAAGATCGACGCGTTGATCTGTAGTCAGGCCACCCCACTCTCCCTGCAAAGCGTTACGAGCAGCCGTGACTGCTGCATTGACTTCTTCTTTTCCGGCCTCAGTTATGCGAGCAATCACCTTGTTATCTAGTGGTGATCGCTTCTCAAAAGTCTTGCCACTATCAGCAGCAACAAACTCTCCATTTATAAAATTTTTAATTAAATTCATGATGCCCCACGTTGGTCGTTATTCTGATCTGCTGCACTGCTTGACGTCTCCACTTCATTACGGAACCCAGACAAACACTATCGCTTAGAATTTGAATAGTTGTAGTCTATGCAGCCAACAAAATACCGTCCAATACCTTTTAATGGCACACTTAATACCTAATAGGTAAGCACGATAGAATCTTAGATAGCCTTGAATAACGGACTACGTACTTGCTGTGCATCAGCAGCAGAAATAAATTTTTCTGTGTAGATATCACGCTCAAATAGTCGCCCTTGCATCAGCGTGGTAATACAAGCATCAATCATCAGAGGAGGGCCACATAGGTAGGCCTTATAACCGCGAAAATCATTGTTGAAGCACTCTTTTGCAGCCTCATGCACAAAGCCTCGAAAACCGTACCAGTCCGAATCTTTCGGCTCATTTGATAAGGTCGGAAAGTAACGGAAATTTGTATATTTTTTTGCAAGTTCTAGAAATTCTTCGTGGTAGTACAGCTCTTCACGGCTACGCTGTCCATATATCAAGGTGATTGGTAAATCAAAGCCCTCTGTCAACAAATCAAGAATCATTGAACGCGGACTCGACAAACCAGAGCCACCTGCCATGAACATCACAGGTACTTGAGCAGACTTCTTCACAAAGAAGCGACCATATGGTCCGGACAAGCTCAGACGATCATCAATTTGCAATTTTTCATGAATATAAGCCGTTCCCTGGCCTCCTGAAACAATACGTATATTGAGCTCAATCAAACCCGCTTCTGAAGGAGGACTGGCAATCGAAAATGCCCGATTACCGATGCCATTCGGTAAATCAAGATTAATGTATTGTCCTGCCTGAAAATCCATACCATCAGGTGCATCAAGTTTGATCCACAGCCCTTTAATGGTCGGTGTTAAATTTTCAATATGATGAACAACCCCATTGAAATCGCGTACCGGCAAATTCTCGGCATCGGCATCCACATCAATTTCTGCCTCGATAACCAAGTCACTCTGAGCGGTTGCACAACAGGCCAGACATTTCTGTTCATCACGTTCAAAGTCCATCAATGCAAAACTGGATGCCTCGCCATGTTCCACCTCACCATCAGCCACCTGTACCTTGCAAGTAGCACATAAACCATGACAACAGGCATGAGGCAAATAAATGCCGGCTCTCAATGCGGCATCCAGGATGGTTTGCCCTTCCTCAATATCAATGGTCTGACCAAGCGGTTCAATAGTCAGCTGATAGCTCATCGTACTCCCCTATACCGCAGCACAAAGCGTATTGAGATTAGGTGTACGCAGACGGATTTGATCCTTGTGTCTCACCTCATTATGAAGCAAGCTAGAATCAAAATTTGGTACCCAAGGTTGATTTGATTTGAGCCACTCGACCTTACCCCAATCGAGAACTGCAATATCGGAGTCCGCTTGCAACAATGCGGTCAAAGGGCCTTCAATTACTTCTCTAAACGTCATCTGTGGCGAAACACACAGCAGGAAAGGTGCTGCAAATAATAAATGATGATCCCAGCTTACATAAACAAGCTGTTTACCATGGAAGTTGGTCACATGATCACGCGGCACACCAACATATTCTTTCAATGCAACTGTAGACATACTTTTCTTGCCTTCTATTATTGGGATAAAGGGTCACAATGGCGTTATTACACCCCATCTGACGATGCAAACTATTGATTGGTAGTCGCTATGCCGCGCCAATCCTGGAAATTTTGTTGATCTTGAGAACCATTAAAATCACCATTGTCCAAGCCATCTTTCAAGCTCACCCATTCCATCCATGCTGCTAGATCACCATTAATCGGTTTTTGAAATAACTGGGGCATGGGTAACCATGCCTGAACGTACTTCTCAGGTTCGTTCATGAAAATGTCCTGACAGTGATCTGAACAGAAGTGATATTTATCCCCCTTGTACTCAGTCTCGCGGTGGCAGCTCATAGTCGGATCACCAGGCTCAGTAAATACAACGGGCAACTGGCAGGTCTGGCACAACTTAGCCAAACCGTAATTCTTAAACGGCGTGCCAGCAGCAGCAAGCTCTTTGATATGATTCCAACGTGGACGATAGTATTTGTCAAAAGTAGTTGGATACTTGCTGGATAACCAGTCCATGTCAGCATCAGTCGGAATCCAGCTGTGAAAGGCCGTGCCGAAACTCCATTGGTACAGCCCCAACATGAATTGGTGCGACATATGATCAATGGCCTCACCAGCATCACGCCATCCTTTAGGTGCACGAATACCATAGCGTGCCAAGTCCTTAAACAAAGCCCCCCCATTTTCCTCACCATAGATTTCCCAAGCTTCTCGCCATGACATCACACGCTTGGGCAACATGTAATCCATCATCGTACTGACCAAACCCAGTACACGAAAACCGCGCCAGAACCACTTGTCAATCCAGCTCTGCACAATTGGCAGATTAGCTGGATCCTGTTCAAGCATAAACTTGATGCACTCCAGACCAAGCGTCATATGCCGAGCCTCATCTGACTGAGCTGAAAAACCAAAGGTTACGGTAGCCATATCACCGTTGTAAGCCGCACCAGACATGAAGGGAACGAAGAGCAGATTGGTCAACACATACTCAAACGAGAAACCAATGGCAATCATGAACTCAAACGGCCCAGCTGACATTGCATCATCAAAAAACGAACGGGCTACCGAGGTATACCAGATGCGATCACGCTGATCTGCAAAGGCATGAAAGCCGTTGTAGTACTTGTTATAATTCGACATCGCATGAATTTGCGTCTGTGCATGCCTAATCTCATCAATGGCTTGCATCTGGCAGGCCACCTGAGTACCGACACCAGGGAACTCCCTTCCGACCCGCGCAAAGCCTTTATGAGCTGCATATTCACCGGGACTAATCGCCTGCAGGAAGATTTTCAGAGCACTAAGATAACGCGCATCAGTGATATTAAGATGGCCATTGTTTTGTGCGTGTGCATCAATGATTGCGTAGAACTTACGTTCTTTCTCGGCCTGATATTTCCAATATGAATCCATAGTCAGACGAAAGGGGTCTTCCCACTTGTTCCAATCGTGGATCTTGATCCCTTCATAATGTACATAGGGAAAAACTTCATTCATGCTATGGTAAGTCGTATCCCAGCCTAGATCACGGGTCAGCAACTTGTATTTCTCTTTTAGTCCTAGCTTCTTTTTTGACACTTTCATATCCATTTCGATCTCCTCAATCAACTATTCCAGCTCAGGGTTAGTGTCTCATCATCTTCAATCACGTTACCAGTAAGCGTGATCAAATTGACATGCAGTTCCTGTAAATCAAATTCGCGACCAATCTGTTTTTCTATAGTCGATTTACGAATTATCAGCTTGTTAGGCGCATCAATCTTGACCATCGCAGGCTGACGATTGACCACTGCCGTCGGGTTGTCGATCTCAATCGACTCAATGATTGGACGAGTTTCATCATTGGCTTGCAAAGCAATAAATACAGTAGACATTGATGCCTCTCAGATAGTGATGCCGATTCTTTCCATTCGCACCGTAAAGGCGGCGAGCTCTTCACCCACGGCCTCATCGACTTGAGACCCCAGACCCAGCTCTATCACTGGCACGATCGCAGAAGCAGCTCGACTACTCCACGTACGTATCCACTCTTGCAATACTTCGCGGTTATCTCCTGACTCGGCAGCGGCTACTTTCAGCACTGCATCGACCCACTTACGGGTTTCGTCAAACCAATCATTCATGAATTGAGTCAGCATAGCAACTGCAGCACCACCACGTATAGATAGTTGGTCACCGACAATACGTTCATACACCAGCGGATAAAGTAGACCATCCAGTGCAACATTCTGCGCAACAAAGAGCTCAAAAGGATCTCTTAGTACTAGACAATCCTCAACATAACGACGCAAGGGCTGCCAAGTGACATTCTCAAGCCAAGCTTGCTTGCCGGCATCAAGCGCTTCCACTCCACCGAGGAGTAAGCCGAGCCGTGACAAGTATTGAGCAATGCCGAGATTATCCATCGCGTGATACATACACGGTTGGGTAAAGGTTGTGCCATAGCCATAACCACAAATGAACGTATTATTCTGATTTGCACCCCATGCCACATGACGTAATGGCACCAATACATTAAGGGCTATCCCACGCAGTTCCTCAGGCAACATTTCAGCCAACCCTCGTAATTCGACAAAGCTGAAGTTGGCCTCTGTGGTTTCTTGCTGTCGCGCCCGTGCCAGGGTATAGGTGTTGTAGTAGAACTGGCGCGGATCTTTCAGTGCATACCAGTCTTGCATCACGATTCGCGTGATTTTTGCATCGTACAAATCCTGCTCGGGATCCCAAGTAGGCTTGTAATGAAGATTCTCTTCGGCCTGGATATCGTAACTACCCTCCTGATATCGTGATGCTGGCTTATTACCGAAACGTCTTATCAGATGATCGAAAGCTTGGCGTTGCGGCTCAATGCTGACCGTGCGAAGGTCAATTTGCATAGTGTTTCTCCTTTAGAAAATACCATTCAAGGCAGATCGGCATTTAATTATTTGAATCGAGTTTGTGTGGCATCGGAAAGTTTCCAATCCCAATCATTGGTCATTAAGTCCGCGTCTCTTGCCGACAATAATTCCACCGCGTTAGTTGTACAGAATTCTGCAAACTCTTCACGACCAAGGATCATCTCAACGAAAATTTCCGGTTCTCCAATCGCGAATTCGAATTCGACAAAACCATTACTACGCTCTCCATACACTCGAACGAAGCGGCGTCTAATGTCGATTGACGGCTTTCCGATATGCATAATGGCCCTCAACTAACAACGGTCAGAAATGTTTCATGTAACTTACGCTGAACATAGTCAAGCCCACCGCCACCGCCAACCCCCTCGAAGGTCCAGGTCAATGGTTCGTGGTCAGGATAGGGATGACGATCTTCCTTGAAGGTTTCAAAACGATTACCTGATGGATCCCATGCGTAGATCGTGCACCCACGAGTGACACCGTGACGTGTAGGTCCGATATCGACAGGGACTTTGTGCATTGACATAATGTCACCTGCTCTCAGCACATCCTGCCATGAATCCATCAAAAATGAACAGTGATGTAATTTGCCCGGCTCGGGGAACTCACCAAAAGCGATGTCATGTGACTTCATTGAACAACTCATGAAGATCACCATATTGCCGGTACCTTCTGGATTGAGAATCCGCTCCACCAAATTAAACCCAAGAACTTCCGTGAATATTTTTTGTACAGCCGCAATATTGGGACCATACAAAAGCAGATGATCAAAACGTCTAGGGGCCATGCCTTTCATCGTACTCGGGCTCCACGGGGTTGGATCAATGAGACCACACCCATTGCCCACCACCTTCTTCTCTGCATACAACTCAATCAAATGACCACTTGGAACTTCGAATCGGACACGCTCCCCTGTTTCCAGCATATCGCCAGCAGGGATACGTTCAGTTTTTATTCCATAGTCACGCAGATCGGCCTCAAACTTATTGAGCGTTGCATGATTAAGTACTTTGTAACCCACAAAATCCAGTCCAGCCCGATCAGTCTGACGCAAGACAATACTGTTGTGATCAAGTTCATCCCAGCATTTAAGATAGACACGCCCCTGAGCATCTCGGCCTGTCTCTTCAAGGCCCATGATGTCTCGATAATGTCTTACTCCTTCTTCGATATCCAGCACGCGTATCTGTGCATGCCCCGGACGTAACACGCCTGTCATTGCCATGGTTTTGTCTCCTTTTATTGATTTATCAAACAGAATTTCAGCGATAGGTTGTAGATTTACAGACGGATTTCTGCAACTTTCCAATCACTTTTAAAGAAAGATTACTAGAGGGATAAACACGACATGCGAGCAAGCGCTGATTAGCTAGATCATCTTCATTGACGTGATCCTTGCTCATGATCTTGGATTTAAAATCTCCGGCAAGGATTTCAATTTTGCAAACGCCACAGCCACCACCCCGGCAACCAGATGGAATACCCCGCAAACCGGTTCGGCACATAGCCTCCAGCAAAGACTCCTGCGAAGTACAGAAGTAAGTAAATCCTGTCTCAACGATGCGGACTTCGTGTTTCATGTCTCCTCCATTTTCGAACTGACGTTTACGTCAATCGACGGTTTTAAATTACCGCTTGCAGGCTTTCTTCAACATGTATAACGCACAGCTTATGCCAAGAAGTCAAATCATTGATTTATATATGAAATATCTAAATACTCATGCATCAGATCTACCTGAAGCATGACGTTTTTGTGCACTCGGGAATAGTGCCGTACAAAAGCGTCAAGCTGCAACGCAGCAAGTTTGTCGAGTAAAAATTGAAAATTGAAAAGGATAAAAGACTGTACTAACTGCATAAAGTTGGTAAAAGTCTTTGGATCAGACATGGGAAACTGTTGTCGTCACAACAGTGGTTCAGGAACTATCAGGCTGCTGGAACGATGCCTTGACGCAGTCGATATGCAAGCTGACGACGAGTGATGCCTAGCAAGCGTGCTGCATGAGTAAGATTGCCGTTGGCCCGACGAACAGCCAGTTCCAACAAACGGGTTTCATGGCTCTCAAGATCAAAGCCCTCTTGTAGAAGCGTTTCACAAATACGAGTGTAACTAGCTTCATCTTCATTTCCGACTACGCCAGAATGATCAACTTCTGCACCAGAAGTTAAGAGCGATACACCACCGGCAAACAAGTGATTGATCTCGATCAGCCCACCATTCTGTGCCAATAGCACGCCACGCTCAATGAGATTTTGTAGTTCACGTACATTACCCGGCCATTGATAGGCCATTAAGGCTTGCATAGCACGATCACTAATTCCCTTAATTTTTTTGTGATACGAGTTTTCGTATTTTTCAATTAACGATGTCGCCAGAAGTGGAATATCGCTGCGACGCTCACGCAATGGTGGAATCACCACAGGATAAGTAGCCAGTCGATAATAGAGATCTGCCCGAAAACGTCCAAGAGCAATCGCTTTTTGCAGATCGACATTGGTTGCCGCAATCAGTCGTACATCGATCTTGCGAGTCTGCTCATCACCGAGTCGCTCCACTTCACCAGTCTGCAAAACCCGTAATAGTTTGACTTGAGCAGCAGGTGATAAATCACCCACTTCATCCAAAAATAATGTACCGCCATGCGCCCGTTCAAAACGGCCCAGCCGGGAAGTCTGAGCACCTGTATAGGCACCCTTCTGAACACCAAATAATTCGGCCTCTATCAAGTCGTGTGGAATGGCTGCACAATTGACTGCCACAAAGGGCTGATTTGATCGGTTACCATGCTCGTGCAGCCAGCGTTCAAACACCTCCTTGCCGACACCCGTTTCACCAAGCAGCAATACTGTGATTGAACTACTGGCGGCCTTGCTTAATAAGTCAAAGGCATTACGAAAGCCACTGGAGGCACCGATCAAATTACCAGTTGACTGTGCCGCATAGAGCGTTTTACGCAAATGCGATAACTCTTCCCGCATTTCATCAAACTGACTTTGAATATTTTCTGGCTTGAAATAGTTGAGATAGGCATCATCACCCCACTCTTCAGCGGGCTTGGCGACGACATAACAATGGCTATCACCCTTGGCAACACAGGAGGTTTCTCGAAAAACGATAAATCGGTTGAAAAACTGAGTAACAAAACCAGACGCGTAACCAACCAGGCTCCAGCACACAGCATCGTCACCAATTCCAAATTGCTGCAAATGCGAATCAGCCTCCCAGGAGTTCTCCCATACGACTTCACCAGTAAAACTGCCGCGCTCCCAGTCAAGTTCGGACTTGACTATCTTTGCTCTGACCAAGCCCGCAAAAGCATGTAACTCTGGGCCAATACAAAGTACATCATATGGATCAGCAGAACCGAGCAACGTCTTGGCAAGCTCGGCATCCTGTTGCCCAGAAGTGAAACCCATACGCACCAGCAAACCACGAGCGCGCTCTTCGCCCAGCGAGTCAAACAATTCTCGACGCAGCGCTCCCATTGAACGAGCATGAAGCAGCAACATGCGATTTTCGTCGAGCCAGATTTCACCTCGCTCAACATTAAATCGCAATCGAGACCGTAAATTGAACTGCTCGATAAGCTTTTGCCTTGTCATGGCTGTCTCCTGGCCTCCTAGTGCCATAGTTGTGCAGTGCTCAATTTTACAGCCAGCCACGCAACGTTACTGCCGGTGTCTTCCCTTAATACAATACTTGTTTGATCAAAAACTCCCCTGAAAAACCAGATTCATCCCTTTTCCCCCATTTACTGTTGCTCAACTCAAACTGAGACTTTTTTTTGCGACCGTAATAAAAAATGTCCCAATGCGGGTAACAAGATCAAAGCACCCAGCATATTCCAGACGAACATGAAAGCGAGCAGGATACCCATATCAGCCTGAAACTTGATTGGTGACCAAGCCCAGGTAGCAACAGCAATACCTAACGTGATGCCTGTCAAAACGACCACCTTCCCCGTGAACAGGAGTGCCTTGTAATAGGCCTCAGATAGACTCATACCTTCCTTCAAACGAGCCAGCGTCACCGTCATGATATAGAGCGCATAATCAACACCAATACCCACCCCCAATGCAATCACAGGCAGCGTTGCCACTTTGACACCAATATTCAACCAGACCATAAGTGCTTCACACAATACCGAAGTCAACATCAACGGTAATACCGCACAGACCACTGCACGCCATGAACGAAAAGTAATGAAAGCAAGTATCACTACCGCAGCGTAGACCAGGATCAGCATTTCAAGATTGGCTTTCTTGACAACAATATTGGTAGCCGCCTCAATGCCGGCATTACCAGCCGCATTAAGAATACGAAGATCATCGGTTGCGTAACGTTCGGCAAATCGTTCCACGACATTAACCACACTGGTCAGTGTATCGGCCTTGTGATCCTTCAGATAAGCATAGACAGTCAAGAGATCGCAATTCTGATTGAACATTTCACGTGGTGCTCGTGTAATGATGGCATTCAGATTATCTTGAGAGCGAGGAATCTCGAACCACTTCAGACTACCTTCATTCATGCCGACACTGGCCACTTTTGCCAGACCAGCCAGCGAACTGGTTGTTTCAACGCCAGGCAATTGCTGTAGTTCACGCTCGAGCACATCAACTGTCATCAAAGTACGATAGTGAGCACAAGCATATTGTGGCGTCCGAACCATCACAATATAGACATCACTACTGGCGGCATAATTGGACACAATATATGCGTTATCCCGGTTATACCGAGAGTCAGCACGCAACTCAGGCGCACCAGGATCAGTGTCACCAATTTTGAGTTGCGAACTCACTAGCACACCCATTGCGCCCATCACCATAGCCGCCAGCACGGCAATCGTTGCCCACTTGCGCTGGGTGAACAGATCAAGAAATGCCCAAAACAAATGTTTGCGATGAGCCGTATCGGCTACCTCTGACAATTCAGCTTTTAAACTTCGTTGTGCCGCTTTCCGACTGACACCGGTGTAGGAAAGCAAGATTGGCAATAAAACCAGATTGGTAAAAATCAACACCGCGACACCAATACTTGCGGTAATCGCCAAATCCTGAATTACCTGAATATTAATCACCATCAAAACGGCAAAACCAACTGCATCGGCTAACAGTGCAGTCATTCCAGCAAGAAACAGACGACGAAAGGTATAGCGAGCAGCTACCAGCTTATGCGTACCACGACCCACGTCTTGCATGATACCGTTCATCTTTTGTGCACCATGACTCATGCCGATGGCAAAGACCAGGAAAGGCACCAGGACCGAATACGGATCAAGTTCGTAACCCAGCGTAGGCAGCAAACCCAATAACCATATAACAGCGATCATTGAACACAATACGACGAGTAAGGTGCTACGCAGGCAACGTGTGTACCAGAACAGCACAACAGTACATATACCGATGGCAGCAGCAAAAAACAATAGAACCTGCTGTAGCCCCTCAATCAGATCACCCACTACCTTGGCAAAGCCAGTCACATGAATGGCAATCTGATCAGATTCATACTTGACCCGCAGTGCTTCAATTCGCATGGATAAATCATGATAATCAATTCGTTTGCCTGTTTCGGCCACCCGCTCCTGCAATGGCACCAGCACAATACTCGAGCGATAATTGGCTGCAACCAGTTGACCAATTTCACCAGAATGCGCCACATTAAGACGTACCTGATTGATGCTTTCGGAAGAACCATCATAATCATCTGGCACCACCGGCCCGCCATCCAAACCCTCTTCAGTCACGCCGGTCCAGCGCACGGAAGGCGTCCATAATGATTTCATATAGGGGCGATCAACACCCGGATACAGAAATACCTCATCAGAGATTTTCTTCACTGTTTCCAGATACGCTGGATCGAAAATGCTACCACGCTTGCTTTCCACCGCAATTCGCAAGCTATTTCCCATACCAGCCAGCTGATTCCGATTGTCGAGGTAATTGACAATATAAGGATGCTTCGTCGGGATCATCTTTTCAAACGCGGCGTTGAGTGATAATCCCAAAGACTGATAACCGAGTATCAAAGTCATCAATCCACACAGGATGACAATCACTAAACGATGATTGAATAAAAGTCGCTCGGGTAAAGATCCGGAAAAACGATCAAACTCTTCGTAACGCTTGATGACTGCATTATCAAGATGGCTGTCGGTATGATTCATTGTGATCTTTCCGTAGCAAGCATTGCAGGTTCAATGCGGCTCACACCCCGCATGCTGTTAACAGCTAACCCTCCGTCAATGGTTTGGACCATACTGGTTAATCCAGATAGTGCAGGAACTTTTAATGGTGTGAAATGAGAAAACATGGCATCGCCATGAAATAATTGCCCACTTTCATCTGCAAGTAACGCAGTACCATCTGGCAGCTGTAGACCAGCCGTTATCGTCACCGATTGACCGAGCTCAACACGCGACCAGCTAGTACCTGCATCATGGCTACGCCATACATTGCCACGCAGACCAAAAGCCAGTATGACATCCGGTCCGGACTGAAGTACACCAAAGTAGGTTCCTGAATATGGGGTTTGAAGCCGGGTAAAACTTTCACCTTGATTGGTGGAACGAAATAAGGCACCTTGTTCACCAGCAATCAGTAGATTATCTTCGCTCTGACTCACAGCATAAAAATGTTTGCTGCCGACATTGGGAATACCTGCCATCAGTGATTGCCAGCTTTTTCCACCATCCTTGGTTGCCAGAGCCAGTCCGTAAGCACCGACAATCCAACCATTCTGGGCATCGGTAAAATAGAGACTCAGAAAAGGTTTGTCAGGGCCATCTTGTACCAACTGTTCGGCAGCACGCAGCCTGGCAATTCTCGCATCTCCGTTAGTAGTAGCGAGACTATGTGCTTTATACAGAACAATTTGTGCAACCTGACGGCCATCAAGCTGACGTTGCCAAGTATCGCCACCATCCTCACTGTGTAAAACCACGCCGCTATGACCAATGGCCCAACCCGTTTTTGCTGAAACAAAATAAACCTGTGTCAATGCCACACTGACAGGCACTGATTTGGCCTGCCGCCAAGAGCGCCCACTATCATCAGATAATAAAATCAGCCCTCGCTCTCCAACAGATACCAATCGATCACCAGCTCGACAAACCGATAGCTGCAAGGAAAAAGTGGCACGGGTATTCGCTTGAGCAGGCTGCTCCAGTAGATCTGCCAACAGATGACTATCATCGGCTCGACCATTCAAGGCCTGTAACGCTAGAACACAAAAGATCGTCATAGTCAGACCGACTGATCGACGAAAAGAAATAATGAAGGATCGCATTTTGATCTTATAAATCTGTTACCGGACAACATTCGTACAGCTCATCAAATATATGCGCAGACGGAGAATAGCCGAAGGAGGGTTCGCAATTCGGCACAATACGATGACCACATCGTGCCGAAATGTCTGAAATAACAACTAACGGGCAGCTTCGGCTGCAACAGCATCGCCCGTGAAATAAGCTTCCTTCTTGCGTTGTACGATCTTGAAATCCTCTTCATTGAGAGCTTGGATGACACTCATGGTATTAGCTTGCAAGTTAAACACTGTTGCAGTCTTGATCATGGTTCCAGGCAATGCAGGTACAACAAAAGGGGTCATCTGAGTAGTTCGCCACAACTTTCCTTCCGCGTCGAATCCATCCACCAAATTGATCAACCACGTATCTTCATCAAGATAATAACGACGTTTAGGAACAGCGTGTCGCTTGCCTTGTACTACATTGGCCTCGACAATCCAGACGCGATGACGTTCCCAGCGTATATGATCTGGATTGAGATGATGTTTACCAATTGCATCATCCAACTTGGCTCCAATGAAACCGTTTGTGTTATAGGGAATTAACATCTCTGTCTTGCCCACCAACTTCCATTGAAAGCGATCAAGAGCTCCAAAGAAACCTTGCACCTCGTCAAAATAATTGGCACCGGAAGCGACAAAATCGGGGGTATCGTAAGAAACCGTCGGCGCACGCCGTACTCTTCGTTGACCAACCAAGTACTGCCAAGCCTGACGAGACTGTTTCATATCAATGCTATCCCGAATGACCAACGATTCACCTGCCTTAAAGGGTGGCTCCAAAGTATTGAAGCGGAACATTGCATACTCCCCTGACCAGTTTTCTGGAGTTGCATCCTTATAATATTGGGGATACTGGAAAGCGATCTCGTTACGAGTGGCCAAGGTCTTGGTACCATCAGCACTGACTACAATATTCTTGAAGGTATATTCGATTGATTCAGCCTCAAGACGCATCAGATAGTTCCACATCACCTCAACACCCTCTTTCGGGATTGGGAAAGGCGTGCCACCAATACATCCCTCAAGTGAATAACCACTATCTTTGGTTTTACAACGAGTCGCATTTTTGAAGGTATTGTCGTAAACCTCCTGAGGTGCTGCAGCTGTCCGATGAGACGGGTAGACATCGAGCCGGAAACTATCAGGATATTTTTGCAAGAGCGCTTTGGTTCCATCGGACAATAGATCAACATATTGAGCCATGTTCTTTACATTAACCTGGAAAAGCGGTTTTTCGTCCGGAAAGATCTGTGTCGGGATAACGCCAAGTCTTTTGCCAGGTAATGGTTTCATGATCCCACCTTGCCAAGCCGGTATGCTACCGTCCTTGTTGGCTGCTTTTTCTCCACCCAGTGGGGTCAGCGTACTCTGCAGCTTTGTTGCTTCTTCTGCTGTAACCGCGGCAAAGACAACCTGATCACCGGCCATCAGTGCCATCAAAACTGCAACAAAAATTGTTTTTTTGCTCATACATATCTCCTTATTTCTTATCCTAATCAAAACGTCCGCTGGATCGACAACGACACAAAATCACGATCACCATGGAAATTTTTATATGACAGTTCAGGTACCGCTGTGTTGTATCGGATTACCGATCCTGCAGGACCATAGTAGTGACTGAAATTGAGGCTGGCCTGCCAGATTTTTTGATAGTCGGCCTTCACACCAATGCTGAAATTGCCACCGTGTTCAGCAGGAAATAGTGCACCATTCACCGATGAGCGACCGCTGATACCGTAACTCACACCAATAGGCACTTGTAAATCGACACCGGAAACCACCTGAAAGTATTCAGGCTGAAAAATAAACTGAAGCGCACTGGCATCACGGGTTGCCAGCGGATCGAGTTGCCCCGGATTGTCCGTGACTTTAAGGCGGCGATTGAATGCCAGCTCACCAATGAAAGATGCCCCCTGCCATAGTCTATTGGCAGCAAATACACTGATTGCCGAGAGATTCAGATGCATAGTCTGACCAACCGGGTAGGCAGCATTTCCACGACCATTGGCTGTCGTATTACCAGGCAGAATCACCGTGTTGCCCGTTGCAACCAAGGGCATGTTGTCACGAAAGGACAACTCGCCAGCAACGTTGGCTTCACCCAATAAGGTACTGAAACTGGCACCGACAGTACGAATTTTCTCGCCGAAAACCTGCACATAATCACCGACACTACCGGGTTTGACGTTCACGCCAGGACGCACATAAAACTGGGGTAATTTGTCGTGAAACTGGGCAACATAAATGCCGTATTCTGTATCACCATGCTTGAACTTGACCTGTGCCCCGCCCTGTCCTGAATTACTCGGCTCGATATCACGACCACGCAGCACTGCCAAACCTGGCCCTAAAATCAATGATTCACCGCCCACATCAACAAAGTCGGCAAAACTAAAATAACTACCCGCCGCCGGTAATCGCGTCTTACGCCATTCGAGCTGATAATAAGCACCCACCGACATCGTGGGGCTGAGCTGAACTTGGGTAGATAGTTGACCAACCGGACGAGCAATTTCCTTAAACTGAGAATTTGGAACAGACAGCGCCTTGATCAGATCCAGCGGTGTTTGCGCACCAGCAATCCCATTGCTGCCGAAAAACAGACTTTCACCATAGAGCTGCGTAAAACGACCACCCTTGACATTGACATTCACATTACCAGGTGCAAAATTAGCGTAGCCAAAAATATCAAGCAGTTCTGCCTGTTTGCCATGTAACCGCTCTGTGGCTTGAGTAAATTCGTTATAGCCCGCAGAGCGTGAATTCACGAGTGCACCACCCAGTGCGCCTGGATTGTCATTTGAATGGTTGTATACATCGTCGTACCATGCTGCACCACTCATCCTGAAGCCAAAATCGCGTTTGTAGCGAAATTCAAATTCGGATAAAAGATCCAGCCGATTCGAGATCAATCCCTTGCCAAAGTTAAGATCACCATCATTGGTATTGGCCTGAGGACCAATTGAACTATCGGCTACCGATGCGTCTGGACTACGTACCCGCCAGGCAGCACTATATTTAATTGTGTTGTCCCATGAAATCTTGGAATCGGAATTGCCCGAATCAATCTGGACTGCATACACGCCTCCCGATGCAAACAGACTGCCTAGTACAGTCAATAATGTTTTTCGGATTGCCTTGCGCGGAAAAATACGCCGCTGAAATCCGTTGCCGAACGGATGCTGTCTCATGTCTTCCTCCTTTTTCAGTATGCGATGGCTCTTGTGGCCCAATCCCCTGCCTTGATTAAAAATTGAACTCAGGCGAGATTGACGCAAACAATAACGGTTGGAATAATTACCGTCCAATACCATTATTCAAGCTGGGCGATACCTTACTGGTATGATCTGGTCGAACGGTTTCAATAGATCGGGGAGAAATAAAATATGGAATTACGACATTTGAAGTACTTCATTGCTGTAGCCGAAGAACAAAACATTGGCCGAGCTGCGGCACGACTGCATATCTCACAGCCACCCTTGACACGACAGATTCAGCAACTGGAAGACGAACTGGATGTGCAACTTTTTGTGCGAACACCCAAAGGCATGGAAATCACCCAAGCGGGAGCAATGTTGCTTGATGATGCCCGCAATATTCGATCGCTGGTTGAACAGGCAACCGAGCGTACCCAACAAGCAGGGCAAGGCAAGCTTGGTCGTCTGGATGTCGCCATTTTTGGCTCAGGAATCCTGGACGCAATCCCCAAACTGCTGCTGGCATTTCGTAATAATTACCCTGGTGTCAAAGTCGTATTGCACACCATGACCAAGGCAGAACAACTTGAAGCACTGCAACAACGACGGATCACTGTCGGATTTAACCGGATGCTGCCACCACTTGCCGATATTGGTACAGAATTGGTCACCACAGAACGACTACTATTGGCTGTCAATGAAAGTGATCCTCTTAGCGCCTGCAAGGAAATTCCTTTTAAGGAATTGGCCCATCACCCTATGATTTTGTTTCCAACAGGTGCTCGACCAAACTTTATCGACAAAGTTGTTGCCCTTTGCAATGAGTCAGGTTTCACACTCAACATTTCACAAGAAGTAGGCGATGCTGTCACTGGCGTTGCATTGGTTGCCAGTGGATATGGCGTATGCCTGGTACCGGAATCTGCCACAACATTACGTTTCCCCGGAGTTGTCTATCGCCCTCTAAGCGATGCACCAGCACAGGCTATTGTCGACTTAAGTTGCATTTATCGCCTGGATGATCAATCCCCTATTCTGGCAGCATTTCTAAACGAAGTTCGTTTATTTAGAAGGCAGTACGCCGCATAAAAATATCATCATGCCAAATCAGGTTTCAAACATTTCTTAAATAACTTGTCAGTCAAGCTTGTTTTCCAGCGCAGTGAAACACTGCCATAGATGACACAAGGTGACACCACTGTCCAACATGCCCCCCAGTTCATACTGAATCTATTCAGGGATTAATTGCCGCCTTCAGCGCTTTGATGGGCGTAAAGACAGCCGCTTTACGAGCAGCAATGGTCATTTGCTGTCCCGTTGCCGGATTTCTCCCAACTCGCGCACCTCGTCGCTTAGCGCCGAGTTTACCCACACCCGGCAACGTCACCTCATCATCATTTAAAAGTGCATGCTGGATCGTGACGCCTAACACCTTGAGTAAATGATCAATTTGCTTTTTACTTAAATCGGTACTTTGGATCAGTTTGATAATGAGTTCAGTCTGCGTCATGTTTCAGTCTCTTCATCGTAGGGAAAGGCAACGTTACTTTTGGGAAAAATAAAATTTAAAACGGTTAATTGTCAGCCCTGCTTAATCCGGATCAACTCTTCAATGTGGATGGCGCGAATGGTTGATCAACCATCGATGACACGACCATGCACCGATGCCGCACAGGGCCATCATGCCAGCCAGTGGACGCCCTGTACCATCATGGAGCAAGCCCACCAGTGCCCCCGCCAAAGTGGCAAAAAAGAATTGCAGTGCACTCGCCAAAGCCGCCGCTGTCCCCGCCATCTGACCGTGCGTTGCCAATGCCGAGGCCGTGGCATTGGGAATGATCCATCCCAGGCTGGACACAAAACAGAAAAATCCTAGAACAAACCAGGGTAACGATATCCAGCCAGAAAATGCCAGTACGGCCAAACCGATGCCCACGATCAGCGGCACCCACAGTGCCCAACGCAATAGCGTGGTCGCGGGGTATTTGCGCAACATGCGGGCATTGAACTGGCTTGAGGCAATCAGACCAATCGCATTGATGCCAAAAAACCAACCGTAGTGATGCGGTGCGATGCCATATAAGTTGATCAGTACCAATGGGGATCCGGCAATGTAAGCAAACATCCCTGACATGGCCAAGCCACCTCCTAGGGCATAACCAAGAAAGGTGCGGTTGCTGCATAGATGGGCGTAGTTGCCTAATACGGTCATCAATCGGAGTGGTGGTTCCTGTGTGGTGTCATGCGTTTCGCTGAGACCCAGGGTAATACCGATCAGACACAAGCTGCCAAAAGCGGCCAGTACCAGAAAAATGGAGCGCCAGCCCCACCATGTCAGCAGTCCGCCACCGAGCAGTGGCGCGAGAATGGGGGCGAGTCCCATGACCAGCATGAGCAATGAAAATGCCTTGGCTGATTCTCGTGCCGAGGTGCGATCACGCACAATGGCGCTGGGAATAATGATACCGGCACAGCCGCCCATGCCTTGAATAAAGCGCCAGGTTGTCAGCATGGCGATATTGTCAGCCATGGCACAGCCGATTGATGCCAAGGTGTAGAGGAGAAATCCGACATACAGCAGTGGCTTGCGGCCGAAGCGATCACTCAATGGGCCATAAAATAATTGACCCAGGGTCAGGCCGATGAAGAAGCTGGCCAGGGTGAATTCGACATGGCCTGATGATCCTCCCAGAGTCTGTTGCACTTGTGGAAAGCTGGGCAGATACATGTCGATTGATAAGGGGGCAACGGCGGTCAAAATACCCAACAACACTAACCAGCCAGGCATGGCGATACTTTCAATTTCCACTTTTGTCATTATTTTCCAGGTAAATAGCGTAAGAATTTCTTGTTAATAACTTCCTGACACAGATTGATGCTTAAGCTCACTTCGATATTCAGCACAAAGTGCCGAAGTCGTCGCAGCAAGCAGCATGGCATCAACACCAACAGCAATAAAACTGGCACCCGCCTCTCGATAACGAATGACCAGATGCTTATCTCCACATAAAACCCCACCCGTTTTCCCTTTGCTTATCACCCTCTGCAAGCCCGTTTCGATCTTGGCAACGATCTCTGGATGATTGGCCTCACCAAGATGACCATAAGCAGCCGCAAGATCCGCCGCACCAAAAAAAATACCGTCAACACCATCCACTTGCAATATGGCATCCAGATTTTCATATCCTTTTTTGGTTTCAACTTGAACCAGCAGACACATCTGTGCATTGGCAAGATGGGCATAGTCGTGGATACGGCCCCATCTTGATGCCCTTGCCAATGAGCTGCCAACACCTCGAATACCATGTGGGGGGTATCGCATCGCTTCAACAAGAAGCTGCGCCTGTTTGGCTGATTCAACCATAGGAATCAGTAATGTCTGTACACCGGTTTCAAGTAGCTGCTTGATCAGGACATGGTCTCCGTTTGGTGGACGGACAATCGGATGGGAGGGATAAGGGGCGATGGCTTGAAGTTGTGCCAGTATTGTCTGGAGGTCATTGGGGCCATGTTCGGCATCTATGAGCAACCAGTCAAAACCAGCTCCTGCACAGATCTCTGCGCTAAAGGTTTCTGATAAACCCAACCATAGACCGTAGAGTATTTCACCTGACAATAATCGCCTCTTAAAATGATTTGACGGAAGCTGCATGTTAGGCTTTCCCATTCCTTAAATTAAAAGATTAAAACTACAATAATATCTAACATCATGAATAAAAAAGACCCTTTGTGATGTGACACGCAACATCACAAAGGGAAGGAGATCAACCGATGTTTTGGAGATAAGCAAGTACCGGTTGAATTGAAACTACAAATTGAGAACATTGAATTAACACATCGAACCACTCGCTAATCACACAGATCCGTGCCAATTATTCACTCAAGAAATCAATCAATAATCGATTAAAGCGATTAGCATGTTCAATCTGCGTCCAATGCCCGCATCGTCCAAATACATGAAGCTGTGAGTGATCAATCAGTTTCATAAAACGAAGACTATTTTCAAGCGGAATCACTTGATCATCACGCCCATGAATCACCAGCACTTCATTCTGCAACTGCCGAATCAATGCTTCATCCGTGGCTAGCGCATCCACCCAACGTTGACGAGGTGCAGGAAACATTGCGGAAAAAGACTCTTGAAATCCAGGACGAATACTTGCTTCGTAACGCAATTTGGCCAACTCATCGTTCACCAGATTACGGTCATAAGCAAAGATATCCAATAGCTTGCGCATGGTTTCAATAGAAGGTTGATAACCCCATACAGCATCAAGTCCCGGGGTCAATTCAAATTTGACACCAGCCGCCCCCATCAGGACCAACCGGTTAACACGATCAGGATTGCGGGTTGCCAGTGCAATCGCTAATGCACCACCAAATGAATTACCAACCAAATGTGCCTTTTCAATCTTCAAGGCATCCATCAGACCCAGAATATGGCTTACCCAACTATCCATGCTGTAGACATGACCGACAGGTCTTTCAGTAAAACCAAAACCGACCATATCAGGAGCAATCACACGATAATACTGACTTAACTTAGGCAGACTAAGTCGCCAGTTAGCATAAGCACTGACGCCCGGGCCAGACCCGTGAATCATGATCAACGGATAACCATGGCCAATATCATGATAATTCGTATCAATATTGGCTGCAATAATGCGTTTTCCGATTTCAGGATTATCCACTGCTAATTCCTTTCCTACTGTTTTGAATCAGATTGAAAAAATCTTCTTGCAAACAAGTATTCAGATTATTTGAATCTGGACCTGTATCAATTGAAACTGTCATACAGGTCCATCATTAATATTTCAATGCTGCTTAGTCACCACCACGCAGGTTTTGTACTTGGAATAGACCAGCCGGATTTTTCTTGGGATCAACCTGTCCCTTGAATTGGCCCGTCGTACAATGCTTGGACTGCAAATCAATCATTGAGAAGGCATCATCAATACCAATCCCAGCCCCCTTGTTGACGGGCAGATGATGATCTGCATGTGATTTGCCAACCATGAATACCTTCCAAAGTTCCCCTTTACGATCGTAGATTTCATTGGCACCATTCAAGTTTCCAAGTTGGGTATCCATGTAGAAAATACGCTTGCTCACCGGATGAGTATTGCCAACTGGCGCGGCTTCTAGTACATAAACCTTGCGCAATTGCCATGAACCTTCATGAAAACATGCACCCTGGCCAGAAAAATTGACATACTTATAACCATCCGATTCAGCAGGCATATCTGTGGCCAGATTTAACTCATTGTGGTTCCACATGGGTAGAAGAACATTCTTCGTTCCTTTGTAGGTCCATTTCATATCGGAAATTCGTCCGTTATAGCCCTCAAAGTCTTCAATCATCAAATCAGACCCAAGAAATGAATCCGTGACCTGGCCTTGTGCCAGCCTGCGAACACGACGTTGAAAACCCAAATAAAGATACGCATCATCCAGTTTCAAATCATCTTCAAAACGTTGAATCAGAAGCTGTGTATTTTTAAGATCCTGTGGTTCATTAGCCTTGGTATAGATGGCCCTGAAAATTCCCGATGGATTAGGTATAATTTCAGGAAGGGGTGCATCCTTGGTACGGTGCATAAAATTGAGAAAATGAAAATCCCACTTAATGGTTTTTTCAACTTGGCCGGATGTCATATTGCGATATTTCCAATAGAACGGCGAGATAATCGCTCCATCGCCCCAGTTCACGCCATATTTGTAATTCCAGGCCAATTTTTCGCCGGCACGCGGATCAGACAACTGAGGTTCTTCGGGAAATGGTCGCCCGGCTACATAGCCGGTAATTTCACCCGGCTTATCACCTAGCTTGGCCTTATTAATATTGGTTTTAGTTGCATCAATATATCCCTTGTCAATGGTGAACTGTGATGATGCACCAATCTTCATCTCAAATAGGCCTTCATCAATCAATTTATAAACACCCGCACCCAGAACATCCTTGAACTGAGCCACATTGGATTTCTTGATCACCATACCGGCACTCAGGCCCGGGAAAGAAGGGAAGCCATTTTTATAAGGGTTGAAGGAAGCATCGACATCGGCGTCAGTGGCGGCATAGGCCAGCACACCGGCCTGTATCAAGGCCAGCGCCAGAAGGGAGCGAACGGTTTTTTTCATGATATTCCTCTTGAATCAGAATTTATAGTTAACACGCACATAAATATCGTTTTCCTTGAATGCCGCCCCAATCGGACCCGCACGGAAACGTCCCAACGGCTCTAATCCCCCCAGGCCATAAGACTGACCCACCGCCTGCCCAGCACCATAGGACGTAAATGGATCGTAAGGATTGCAAGAACGGCAATCATCAAACTTGTAATGGCTGTTGCCATTGGCAAATTTGTAGTTCGCACCAAAGGTCAGTTTCAGGTCATTGCTGACATTCCACTCAACCTGGGGGGAGACCGCCGTAGCCCGAGCCTGGAAATCATGGGCAAAAATAACCTGGGGACTGACCGTGCCATTTTTCAGGAAGGCTTTCATGAGCAAAGTACCAATGAAGCTGTCTTCCCAATCCGGCATGCCCGCCTCACCCAGTGGACGCTTGTACAGCTCGTGCGAGAAGATATGCTGCCAGAACAACTGGGCAGAAATCAGGGTGGCTGAAGTATGGCTGATGAAGGGAATGAAGGTGGGACGATCGATCCCAATCACCGATCTGAACACATTGTTTTTGGAATACAGTTGACTGCGCGCCGTGTTGGCAAATTCTTCACCACTCGTATAGGCACCCTCCATACGCACTGCCGCACCAACACTGGGCAACTGGAAGTCCATGGATCCACCCACCAGGTTGACACGTGGGAAATACATATCGAAGGCAATCAAATTACTCACCGGTGCCACGCCTGCTATATTGCCATTACCACCGGTAAACGGATTGACCGTGCCATTGCCGTTGATCGCATGCAGTGACGGCAATTGTGAGCGATATGTCAGCAAGTTGAGGGAGAAGGACAAGGCGTCTTTGGTTACCCCTTCATACTTGACACCCAGCTGGGTATTTTTCAATGACCAATCGGGGAGATTGACATTGCGAATACCAATCTGGTGAGGGCCAAAGTCGGTCGCCACCGTACCATTGCCGGCAAAGTTGGCCACTGTGCCGCCGTTATCCCACAGGTTGGCCATCCCTCTGAAGAAGCAGCCGGCATCCAGAATCACGTTGGGTGAACCGCATTGGCCCAGATTATTGGGGCGAAACTTGTCGAAGTTCCAGATTAACTGGACATTGCGATCCTGCATGGCATCACTGGCACCCATGCGATATTCGGCCTGAGCAATCCACATGGGAATACGGATATCGGCGAGTTCGTCGTAGATGTTGTTGCGTGAATAATCAACCGGGTTGATCACATCCAGTACTCTGAACAGATCCGTGCGTCCCCAGACGACCTGCTGTCGGCCAATTTTGACAAACATTTCTTTGCCATCGGCCACGGTATAGGTTTTTTTGGCATACACTTCCCGCAGGAAGTCCAGCCGACTATTGAATTCGGGGGCTTCCAGCTGGCTTTCAGACAGGTTGCCATAGCTGCCAAAATTACGGCAACCACGACTGTCCACATCGCAAGGACGAACCGGGACACCAAAGGCGACGCCCCCTTCTGTCTGATGCCAGCGATCACCCAGCACGCGCATGCCGGTATTGGGGTTGTTGGCCAGATTGAAACCAAAAGCGTTGCTCGCTGGTAACCCCAAGGCGGTTGCAATCGGGTTATTCACACCGCCGCCCCAGGGTACCTGTGACAGGTTGAGGGGGGTTCCGGCATTGGTGGGCGCCGGTGGCAAGTTGGGGCCGGCGGTATTTTGGATCGTGATCGGACCACCGGCATCTTTACCATATTGCGAACTGTTCATGCGATATACGCCGTCCCAGCTGCCTCTCAGAATGCTGTGTACGGTCCAGCCATCGCCCACTTTTTTATCCGCTTCAACCTGCAGGGTATTTCTAAATTTGGCCAGACCGACATGCTCACGCTGGGCGGTATGGTTTTCATAGTTCACATCCACATCCCAGGGATGTTCACTGCCACCCAGATCGGGCAACTCATCGGCTGAAACACCCAGACTGATGACGGCCAGGGATGCACTTAAAATACTCAGACGAAAAACGGGTCCCGTCCATTGCTGTTTTTTCTTCATTTTTGCCTCCTCCTGTTAAGTACTAATGGTTGCTACACTTCACCTCACTGCGACTGGATAATGGAATCGAATTA
The DNA here is from genome assembly GCF_049675895.1 of Ampullimonas aquatilis. Classification (GTDB taxonomy): domain Bacteria; phylum Pseudomonadota; class Gammaproteobacteria; order Burkholderiales; family Burkholderiaceae_D; genus Ampullimonas; species Ampullimonas aquatilis. Next base: position 2,250,758 of record NZ_CP183834.1, read on the forward strand.
TTCTCAAGCACACCGTCTTCATCAAAATGCGTGTTCATCACAAAGGCCGGCCTGAATACCACACACCAGGCCGGTACAATTAATACCGCCGCTATCGCATTGACGATCAACATGAATGAGAGCAGCACCGCAGCATCAGACTGAAATCTGAGATCAGACATGAATATCCATAAGATGACACCGGCGATCAGTGTGATGGCCGTAAAACTCACCGCATATCCTGTCGTGGCAACAGCATGAATCACCGACTGGTGAATACTTTTCCGGATAACCATTTCTTCGCGGATGCGATCCATGAAGTAAACGGCATAATCAATTCCCACACCCACGCCCACAGCAATGACAGGCACCGTATTGACACTGATACCAATATTCATTGCCCCCATATAGGCATAAGTCATCAAGGTTGAAAACAACATCGGCAGAACCATCAACCAGCCAGCATGAATCGAGCTGTAATAGATCATGACCAACAGAAACGCAGTCATCATCACCGCTGGAATAATGATCATATGATCATGATGCAAGGACTGATTCACCGCAGCCGTCACCCCCACAATGCCGCCGCCGAGCTCAATGCTCATGTCCGGGACTTCCTGTGATGCCTTCTTGATACCCTCTTCAGCCAGTTTGACAATTCTTGCCGTTGTATCTGCCTGATGATCCTTGTAGTAAAAAACGATGTCAGCCAGGTCTTCATCGGGATTCACATATTCTTTCAAGGCACCAGGAATCGGGCTGGAAGCCATATACGCAAACATCAAACCGCCAATTTCGTCGATTGAATCAGGCAACTGCATCCAACGTGGATCATCGTTATGGATCAAACGGTTGACGACTCTGACAACCCCTGGCAAAGCTTTGGTACCACCTAGTGCCGGATCGGCAAGCATGTGTGCCTGAAAATGTTCAATAGCGGCCATTACTTCGGGGCGTTTGATGCCCCCCTTGTCACGCGTCTTGACAGCCACATGCAATTCTTCGGAGCCAGGATAAAGATGATTGATAGCTGTGGTGGAAACGTTGTAATCATGAGTACGATGCAGCAACGGCGAACCAGGCTCTGACTCACCGAGCTGAACCTTGCTGGTGAAATACATGGCACCAATGGCACCAATCAGCGTTAAAAGCAGAATACTTCTGGCACCTCCTTCGGTACCACCGGTCTTGGCCATGACATTGCCTAAAAACTGGCGGATACTCTGATTGGAGTTAGTCATTTTTTTAGGTTGAGGCAGCACTGTCAGTGCCAATGGCACCATAAAATGCACTGTAAAAATGACCGAGAACCCCCAGAAACCAGCGGAAATACCTAATTTTTTATTGAATGGCGCTGCACCCAATACCAGTACCGCAATACCAATTGCATCCACAATAATGGCTAGCGATCCTGGGCGAAACAAGGCATCGAGTGCATTTCTGGCCGCTTTTTTACCATTGTGGACAATCGCCAGTTCTTCGTAATAACGAACAACCAGCTGAACACCATGTGACGTTGCACGTGCGGCAATCAAAAAAGGGATTGGCAGGGAAAGCGGCTCAAGATTAATACCCATCAAGGACATGAATCCCAAACCCCAGATTGAAGACAGGGCGATTCCCAGCAATGGCAATGCCACGCCATATAACCGTCTGAAATAGACGATCAGCAATACTGTCAGCAAGACAAGCGTACAAAACATGATCAGTAGAATCTGATTCAGATAGGTATAGACCCATCCCGTCAGAACCGGATTGCCCGTCACATGGATTTTGTGTCCCGGTATCGACAGACTCTGTCTGACACGCATCAAACTCTCAAAAGTCTTACTATAATCAAGACCACTTTCATTTAATTGTGCCTTGATCAGCGCCGACGTCATGTCAGGTGAAACAAGCAAACCATACACGGTCGGATTGGCGATCACATCCTTCTTGAGTTGATCCAGTTCTTCAACTGTCAGCTTGGGATGATTGGGGTCATAAAAGGGTGCCGAAGCAAAACCACCCATGTCATCCAGAAAGGTTTTTCTGATGGTCCGGTGTGCCAGACTGCTGACCAGATTGTGGTTGACGCCGGGAAGACTATCGAGCCCTTGGGTTGCATCACTGACCAACTTTAATGTTTCATTATTGAAAATCGTACCTTGCTCAACTTCGATCGCCATCACGATCATGTTGGCACCACCAAAATTTTCCTTAAGCTGGTTATATACCTTGATGTAAGGATGATTTTGCGGCAGTAAATCCGCAAAGTCCGAATAGAATTTCAATTTCGGCAAAGCAAATCCGAATAACAGGGTCACTAATAAAATGGCTGAAAGCACCATTTTTGGATTATCAAAAATCCATTCCTCGGCTTTATGCAGTCGATGCGTAATACTATGTCTGATATGAGATACCACCTTGTTTCTCCCTTATTGATTATTGGTGCCGATAACTCTTAGCAACCCAGCAGGGCCGCCAGCTATCAGGCTTTTTTGACCGGGGATTGAGGCACCGCCACCCAGAAAGACCGGTATGGCATCCGGATATCGGAAGTTTCGCCATTCACCACTGACGTATTGAGTAATCACGCCCTCAGCACCAACGCCAAAAGGAACGCCTTCGGCAAGAAAAAGACGATAAATGGGCACCTGAGTCCGATTGTTTTGTCTGACCCATGAATTACCGCCATCTGTTGTATGAAGTATCTGTCCAGCGATACCACTGACCCATCCTTCATTGCGCGTGAGAAAAAGCGCTGCATAGGGATAAAAGTCATTAGGCATTTTGGCGATCTGCTTCCAGGTTTCACCTGCGTCGCTGGTCACTACCACCATGCCAAATTCGCCCGTCACGAGCGCTTCTTTCTGATTGAGATATTGAATCGTCGTGAACTGGGTATCCTTGTCAAAACTGAACACCTTCCAGCTATTACCTTTATCCACTGATTTGGCAATAGTGCTGCGACTACCTACAACCGACCAGTTACCCTGAAAATCACAGGTGATGGCAATGGGTGCCTGCGGTTCAGCCAATGCGGAAGCTTTCCAGACCTGTGCATTTGCCTGACTGGACCATACCTTGTGATAATGATCAATGGCCACAAAACTGCCATCTGGACAGACGGCCATATCAATCAATGACGTATTGCCAAGCTCGATACGTTGCCACTGTCGCCCCTGATCGGCAGACACAATCACTGCCCCCGATTGCGTTCCTACAGCTATTACTTTGCCATTACTCGCCATTGCCTGACTAATGTCATATCGTCTTACGGCTTTGTTATTTTCAGCCTTGATCAGATCAGTATCAGTGGCAGATGAACAAGCCACCAGACCTGATAAAAATGGCAAACTGATCATCAGCAATGCGTTATTTAAATATTTTTTACTCTGCATGACTAACCTTTGTTTATCCTGGGCCAAAGAGAAAAATCCATTACTCACAGATATCTGTCCGTCACCAGACGAGCATCAATCCTGATGTGTATTCGTCTCCTTACAAACCGACCATTCATGAAATTCTGAACAAACATTCTTGCTAATTACTTTTTTTAGAAAAAACAGTCCCCTCCGCGATAAACGGATTCTTTTTTAAAGAGGATGGTAATTAGTTCAGTTGCCGGGTCTTACGATGTCAACGACCTCTATCTTTGGCCGTCTGGCCAGCGATACCCCAGTTTGTCTTGGGCATTTCATGGATCCATACCCGAACCGTTTCAACCGGGGCACCAACTGCTTCGACCAGCGCCGCAGTCACTTTTTCGATGACTGCCCGTTTTTGCTCTTCGGTACGTCCTTCAAGCATATAAATTTGCGCAAATGGCATTTTTATCTCCTTTATCTATTTTTTAGTTTTGTTTATCATGCTGATAAACATGCTGATCTCGACTCACCTGTCATCTAGCCTGAGTGGCGAATGACAGCCATTGATTCAACGCAGAATGCATGAGGTCTCAGACAAATCTCAATGAAACCGAACCCATATGCTGTACTCGCAAAGTGACATGATCATTTGCCTGAACACTAACTGCCTCGGTAATACCACCAGAGAGAATTAATGAACCCGCTGGCAGTATTTCGCCCTGCTTGGCCAAATGGTTGACCAACATGGCAATCGAGGCGGCAGGATGACCCAATACGGCAGCACCTGCACCAAAGGCAACAGGCTCACCATTTTTCTCAAGCACAATTCCGGTGGTTCGCAAATCCAATCCGTCAACAACCTGGATGCTGCCACCGACGACAAAACGGGAAGCGGAGGTGTTATCGGCGATCACACTTTTAAGATCAAATTTGAAATCTCTATAACGGCTATCAATGACTTCAATGGCTGGCAGGACAAAAGCCGTTGCTGCCAGCACGGCACCAATGTGACAACCAGGCCCCTGCAGGTCACGATTAGTCACAAAGGCAATCTCAGGCTCGACCTTGGGATGAATGAGTTCACTGGTTTTGATCAGACCACCTTCCGGGACAGTAAAACTATCCACCAGAAATCCAAAACAGGGCGAGTCCACACCCATTTGCTTCATCTTGGCGTAAGAAGTCAATCCGGCCTTATAACCAACAATGCGTTCCCCGCGAGCCAGTTTGCGATGACGAATCTGATTCTGAATGGCATAGGCATCATCCCAGTCCATATCAGGATAGTCATGGGTAATCTTGGTGGTATCTCTTGCTTCCAACTGACAGGTTTCGAGCATTTCTGCCAACCGATCAATGACTGTTTTATCTAGTTTCATGCTATGCCTCACGCTGCCTTGGGTGCAAGTTGGTTTCTGTTTTTGGACAGTGTCAACGCCGTATCTTCAATCATGTCTTCCTGTCCACCGACCATGCCACGACGGCCCAGTTCAACCAGAATTTCTCGGGCAGGGATACCGTATTTCTTTTCTGCACGCTTGGCAAACAAGAGGAAGGAGGAATAGACCCCGGCATAACCTAGAGTCAAAGAATCACGATCAATCCTGATGATGTGATCCATGATTGGCACGACCAGATCTTCAGCCACATCCTGAATCTTGAAGACATCCACACCAGTATCAATGCCCATCCGGTCACATACCGCCACCAGCACTTCCATTGGTGTATTGCCTGCACCGGCACCCAGTCCTGCTGCTGCTGCATCAATCCGATTGGCACCAGCCTCAATGGCAGCCAATGAATTGGCAATACCCATCGCCATATTGTGATGACCATGAAATCCCAGCTCGGTTTCGGGCTTTAAGGCCTGGCGCACGGCACTCAGACGCACACTGACATCATCGGGCAGCATATAACCAGCCGAGTCAGTGATGTAAATACAATTAGCACCGTAACTTTCCATTAGCTTGGCTTGGGTAATCAAGCCTTCTGGTGTATTCATATGCGCCATCATCAGAAATCCGACCGTGTCCATTTCCATGCTGCGTGCCTTGCTGATATGCTGCTCGGAAACATCCGCCTCGGTGCAGTGAGTCGCCACACGAATCGTATTGACACCCAGATCCTTGGCCATCTTGAGATGTTCTACCGTGCCAATACCTGGTAATAACAAAGCAGATACCTTGGCATGTTTCATCAGCGGAATCACTGCACCCAAATATTCTTCATCGGTATGCGAGGGGAATCCATAGTTGACTGAAGACCCACCCAAGCCGTCACCGTGCGTTACTTCAATCAACGGCACACCAGCTTGATCCAGACCACTGGCAATCGATCGCATTTGTTCCAGACTCATCAGATGGCGCTTGGGATGCATACCATCGCGCAAGGTCATGTCATGCAGCGTGATTTTTCTACCTTGTAAATTCATTTCTATCTCCAATCAAGCGGCCAAAGCGGGCTCAAGGGCCAGACGGCCAGCCAGAATTTCTTCTGCAAACATTTCAGCTGTTCGAGCCGCCGCCGCAGTCATGATGTCTAAGTTGCCGGCATATTTAGGCAAGTAGTCACCCAAGCCCTCTACTTCCAGATAAATTGACACTCGATTACCATCCACAACCGGACCATTCACCAGTCGATAGCCTGGTACATATTTTTGAACCTCTTTAAGCATGGCATGTACTGAAGCTTCAATTTCGGCTACTTTAGGTGCTTCATCAGTCAGACAATGCACCGTGTCACGCATCATGAGTGGTGGTTCGGCAGGATTGATAATGATGATTGCCTTACCTTGCCGTGCACCACCAACCTTGGCTACGGCACCGGCTGTTGTTCTGGTAAATTCATCAATATTTTTTCTGGTGCCAGGACCCACTGACCGACTGGATACAGTAGCGACGATTTCGCCATATTTAACGCTCTGCACCCGGGAGACGGCAGCTACCATCGGAATGGTGGCCTGCCCACCACAAGTCACCATATTGACGTTCATTTCACCCTTGCCAATGTGTTCCATGAGGTTTACTGGCGGCACACAGAATGGTCCGATTGCGGCTGGCGTGAGATCAATCATCAACACACCCAGCGCATTAAGCTTGCGACTGTTTTCCGCATGTACATAGGCGCTGGTTGCATCAAACGCAATCTGAACGCCATCGGCCTTAACATGAGGCAGCAGTCCATCAACTCCCTCTGCCGTGGTTTTGATACCCATCTCGCGGGCGCGTCGCAACCCATCTGACTCCGGATCAATCCCTACCATCCATACTGGCTCCAGATAAGCACTGCGTTGCAGTTTTGCCAGTAAATCGGTACCGATATTGCCCGGCCCAATCAGCGCACATTTGATTTTCTTCATCACATCTCCCAACAAAAATCCTAGATCAAGGAACGAACCACACCACCATCAACCCGCAAGGCAGCACCCTGCGTTGCAGCGGACAATGGACTGCAGATATAGGCAACCATTGAAGCTACCTCGGCAGGTTCAATAAAGCGTTTCAAAATGGAGGTTGGCCGCGCCTGTATAAAAAAATCCTGCTCGGTATCAGCGAGACTTTTTCCCGATTCGGCCGCCAGCTTGTTAAAAAAGGTCGTGACACCCTCGGTACGAGTCGGCCCCGGCAATACCGCGTTAACCGTGACGCCAGTGCCCGTACAGGTTTCAGCCAGCCCGCGCGAAACAGATAATTGAGCAGACTTGGTCATACCGTAATGAACCATTTCTGCCGGAGGGCAAATACCAGACTCACTGGAGATGAATATGATTCGACCCCAATGACGCTGTTTCATTTTTGGCAAATAATGACGGGCCAATCGAACACCACTCATCACATTGACTTCAAAGAAATGTAGCCACTCCTCATCCTCAATCTGATCAAAGGGTTTGGGATCAAAGATACCCAGGTTATTGATCAATAAATCAACCTCCGCCACTTGTCTGAGCAAAGCATCGATACCATTTTTAGACGCAAGATCAGCGGCAACCACTTGTACTTTGGCATCGGGTATTGCCTGTAATAATTTATCCTTGGCTTGATTGACTGCTTGCTCAGTACGTCCATTGATGACCACACTGACACCTTCTTTGGCCAAAGCCATGGCAATTGCAAAACCGATTCCTACGGTCGAACCGGTGATCAATGCTTTTTTTCCTTGTAGCTGCAGATCCAAGTGACTCTCCTAGCTGAAACGCACTGAACAACTGCCAATGCCACCAATTGTGACCTTAAGGCTATCACCTGAAGTGACAGGAATCAGAGACGCTAATGATCCAGACAAAATAACTTCGCCGGCTTTCAAAGGAATATCAAGGCGACCCAATGTGTTGGCCAACCAAGCAACTGCGTTGGCTGGCGCACCCAAAGCCGCCGCGCCAGAACCGGTGGCAACAATTTCGCCATTTTTTTCAAGTACCATGCCGCAAGTATTGAGATCGACTTTAGTAGGATTAACTAGAGACTCTCCTAATACAAACACACCGCATGAAGCGTTATCAGCCACCGTATCCTGAATCTTGATCTTCCAATCACGAATGCGTGAATCCACAATCTCAAAGCAAGTCATCACACCTTCAGTCGCAGCTAATACATCGGCAACAGTAATACCAGGACCTTTAAGATCACGTTTTAATAGGAAAGCGATTTCACCTTCAGCCTTGGGCTGTATCAAGGTATTGGCAGGGATGATTTCACCATCGTTGTAAATCATGCCGTTAAGCAGATAGCCAAAATCAGGCTGAAAGACACCCAGCATATTCATGACTGCAGATGAAGTCACGCCAACTTTCTTGCCAACAATCTGCTCTCCGGCTGCCAACCTCTTTGACAACATCAGTTGCTGTACCTGATAAGCATCTTCGATTGTCATGTCAGGATATTGATCCGTGAGCGGTGCAATGACTGTGCGCGTAGCCAGAGCTTCATAAAGCCGATTACCTAATTCTTGAATAATGGATGGATTCATGACATGACTCATAATTTGATACAAACGTTTTTCAGCTCGGTATAAAACTCCAGAGAGTGCACACCACCTTCGCGACCGATGCCAGACTGCTTGGCCCCACCAAATGGTGTCCGCAAGTCACGCAGGAACCAGGAGTTGACCCAGGAAAGCCCCACCTGCATTCGCTGTGCCATCCGGTGTCCTCTGGCCAAATCACGAGTCCAGATAGCTGTTGCCAAACCATACTCGTTGTCATTGGCTTTACTGAGAACCTCTTCTTCGCTATCGAATGGACTGATATGACAGCATGGTCCAAATATTTCTTCCTTCATGACTCGTGCGGTTTCCGGCAGTCCAGTCCAGATAGTTGGTTCAATCCAGCTACCCTCGCTCAGCTCTGCAGGCATAGCAGGCACTCCCCCCCCCGTTACGATGGTTGCCCCCTCTTCTGCAGCAATCCGATAGTAAGAAAGCACCTTGTTTTGATGCTCCTTGCTAATCAATGGTCCCATAGTGGTAGTTGATGACTCTGGCAAGCCAAACTTCAGTGCTTCGGCACCTTGTTTCAAGGCGGCGACAAAACGCTCAAAAATTGGCCGTTCAACATAGACCCGCTCAGTACCTAAACAGACCTGACCAGCATTGACAAAGACGGAACGCATGGTGCCTTCGATAGCAGCATCGAAATCACAATCAGCAAAAACAATGGCAGCATTTTTCCCACCCATTTCCAGACTGACCGGACGCGCGCCTTTGGCCGCGGCTTTCATGATGACTTCCCCTGTCCTGGTCTCACCGGTAAACGTTAGCGCATCTACCTGAGGATGGGTGGTCAGAAATTCACCAGCAGATTGCGGCCCAAATCCTTGCACCACGTTATAAACACCCTTGGGAATACCAACCGCATTCATCACTTCACCCAACAAGGCTGCTGTCTGGGGAGTTTCTTCGGAAGGCTTGACGACAACCGAGTTACCACAGGCCAGCGCAGGGCCGACCTTCCATGTCATCAGCAGAAGGGGCAGATTCCAGGGACAGATCACGCCAACCACACCAACCGGTGAACGGTATCCATAATTGATTGCGCTTCGACCATCCGGCGTGGCCATTTCAAAAAACTCGGTCGGTACATTCTTGACAACATCAGCAAATATCTTGAAATTTGCCGCTCCCCTTGGAATATCAATATGACGCGCCAAACTGAATGGCTTACCGGTATCTGCGCACTCGGCCTGAAGGAAATCATCAAAACGTTGATTGATGCCATCGGCCACGCCGTATAGCAAATCAACACGCTCGGCAACTGTGATTCTTGACCATGGTCCCTGCAACGCCGCATGGGCAGCGAGCACGGCCGCATTGACTTCAGCACTACCTGCCTCATGCACATGGCCAATGACTTGTTGATTCAGTGGCGACCTTTTTTCAAAGGTTTTTCCTGTGGTGATGAATTCACCATTTATAAAATTTGCTATTTGCTTCATACCTGTACGCTCTGTATCAATGATGGCTATCCAAGCCGATTGCAATCAATCCGGCGCGAGCGCACTGTTCATCCTGCTGCTCAGATGCGCCCGAAACACCGATTCCTCCTAAAATGAATCCCTCCTCGTAAATCGGTACTCCACCACCAAAAGCAACAAAGCGTGGACGTAACAACAGACCTTCTTTGACCATGGCAGAGTGCTCTGACAGAATGGCATCCCATTGACTAGTAGGCAATCCAAAACTTGCCGACGTATAGGCCTTGTCAATTGAAATTTCAACAGAATGCAATGGCGCTCCGGGCATTCTTAAAAATGCGGCCAATACCCCACTTCGATCAACCACAGCAACATTGACCAATACGTTCAATTTTTTTGCCATGGCAACAGCAGCCTGCACTGCTTTGGCCGCACCGGGCCAATCAATGGTTCTGGTTCGTACGGATTGATCGGTCATTGCATTCCTGTCATTTGATCAATTGGATAAAGTGGTTGTGATCATTCTTGATCGCTCTGTTAATCAGGTATAAACAGTCGTGAATGACTCAACAAGATCTCCGGTGTGGTAGAAAATCCCACGGCCAATGTTTTCTTCAGTCCAGGTAGTGACTGGCCGATCAGGTTGTGCGAGATAGCCCAATCCTGCAAATGTCTCGTTTCTATTCCCACTGGGATCAAAAAAATAAATGGTTTCGCCGCGTGTAATGCCATGCCTGGTTGGCGCAACATCAATCTTCACCTTGTTTTTGGCCATCACATCTGCAGACTTCAGCACGTCATGCCATGAATCCAGAAAGAAGGCCAGATGATGCAAACCGGCATGCGGCCCACCCACAAAAGCAATATCATGCGGTGTAGTGGTACGGAACAACCAGGTAGCCGCCTGAATTGCCCCACCTGGACCAACAGTGACCTGTTCGCTCAGATAAAAATCCAGACATGCCTTCATGAAGTCGGTGTTCTCTGCCACTTTATTGACACCGGTTTCAGGATTCAGCTCACACATCAGCAAGGCATGATCAAGCCAATGCGCACCCGCACCCTTGATATCGTTAGGCCAAGGATCCGGATTAGTGACGCCAACACCCGTTCCAACGTACTCTTTCGATGCGTAGAGCAACATTTCATGACCACTTGGCAGATTGAATTTAAGTATGCGTCCAACTGCCGGCAGTGTTTCAGCTGGCATGAATTCAGTGGCGACACCATATTCTCTGATGCGACTCGATAACTGATCCAGATCGGTATCATTTTCGACCTTGAAGGCTATGTGATTCATACCTGAACGATCTGCTGACGTAAGAATCAGTGAGTACTTATCCCACTCATCCCAGCATTTCAAATACACATTGCCGTGTTGATCCTGATGAGTCGTTTTCATACCGAGCACATTCTCATAATGCTTCACGGCAGCCTCTATATTCATGACTCTCAGACTGACATGACCGATTCTCATAACACCCATAGCTGTCTCCTTTTATTGACTTATTGCGGGTTGATGCATTACTTGTTCACAACAAACTTGCTCAAAAACGGCTTTGTCATTTTTCCTACAACTTCAATCTGCACATCGGTTTTAGGCACAACACAACAAGCCAGAGTGATACCCTGCTCGGACTCCTCTGCTGACACATGTGCACGACTTATCTGATTGGCCATATCAGTCATGCCATTAACAATTCGAATCTTGCAAATTCCGCAACCACCATTCAGACAACCAACAGGAATCCCACGTCGACCAATCTTGGCCATACCTTTCAGTAGCGTTTCATTGGTCGCACAGGGATAGCTCTCTGCTGTCTGCAAAACCGTTACGCTGACTTTAGGATAAAGATTGGTGATCATACTCAGCACCTAAACTTTTTTGAACAAGGGACTTCTGGCCTGCTGAACATCGGCAGCTGAAACAAATTTCTCGGTGTAAATATCCTCTTCAAATAGCTGGCCACGCATCAAAGTGGTAATGCACGCATCAATCATTGCCGGAGGGCCACACAAATAGGCTTTATGTCCCTTGAATGATCCTGAAAAATGTTCTTTGGCAACTTCATGAACAAAGCCTCGAGCGCCAGTCCATTTACTATCAATCGGTTCATGCGACAGTGTTGGGACATAAGTAAAGTTTTTATATTGGCTGGCAAGCTCACAAAATTCAGTGTCGTAATACAGCTCATCCAATGAGCGTTGACCATAGAAAAGTGTGATGGGTAAATCACAGCCCTCTTCCAACAACTCAATAATCATCGATCTCGGACTTGATAATCCAGAACCACCCGCCATAAAAATCATGGGTAATTGTGCCGATTTACGGACAAAAAAACGGCCATATGGTCCTGATAGTTTGACTTCGTCTGCCACCTTCAATTTTTCATGAAAATAGGCAGTACCAACACCACCCGGAACTCGACGAATATTGAGTTCTATTTCACCGTGACAAGTCGGACTGTTTGCGATTGAAAAAGCCCTGCTTTCATTCAATCCTGGAATCGTCAGATTGATATATTGACCAGCCTGAAACTCAATTGACTCATTCAATTTTATGAAGATGGCTTTGATTGTTGGTGTCAGCACATTGATACTGGATACACGACCAACAAAATCGCGTACCGGAATGATCCGCGCATCAGGCTCTTCATCAATATCGGCCTCAATGACAACATCGCTGTTCAATAGTGCACAGCATGCCAGCGTACGGCCTTCTTCACGTTCAAAGTCCATCAATGCAAACGGATTAGCCTCGCCATGGTCGACATCGCCATCAATGATATGCACCTTACAGGTACCACACAGACCATGACAACAGGCATGCGGCAAATAAATACCATGGCGCAATGCTGCATCCAGCATGTTCTGCCCATCCTCCACCTCAATGGTGGCACCCAGCGGTTCAATAGTGAGTTGATATGACATGGTTAATCAGAATGTGCAGTTAGAAAGACCATGCAGCCCTGGTGTCCGAAATCGCAAATAATCCTTATGTTTCAGACCATTGCCCACCAGGGTCTGATTGACATCTGGCTGCCATGGCTGATCAGCCTTGAACCACTCAACCAAACCCCAATCTATTTTTTCAAAATCAGGATGCACACCAAACATCCCAGGTAATATCGAAGCAGATAACGCTGCAAAAGGTGTTGCCTCGGGAAGCGGAATGCAAAATGGCGCGGCAAACATCAAATGCTCATCCCAACTGATATACAAAAGTGGTGCTGGAAAGTTTTCTCTCAGATCTCGCGGAGGAAACTGATAGGGCTTGATAGATTTAACTGACATGTCTCTTTCCTCAATTGCGCTTGGCCTGACCACGCCACGCCTCAAAATTCTTGTGATCTTCTGAACCGGCAAAATCCAGGTTATCCCGTCCTACTGCAATTCGATAATGTTCAAGTACTGCTTTGAGAGGATCAAAACCTGGCTGACTTGGATCTGTTCCCGGATCAAAACAATTGCCTTGATAGATTTGATGCACTGGCAACCAGGACTGCACGTATTTCTCCGGCTCATCTTCAAAAATTTCCTGACAGTGCGAGCTGCAGAAATGATAGGTTTCACCCTCATGTTCACACTGGCGATGGCCTAAGGTGTTATGTTTCCCCGGCTCGGTAAACAAGAGAGGAATCTGACAGGTGTTGCAGAGCATTGGCAATGTCGTGTTATAGAAACGCTTGCCTTCTTCGGCCTGCTTGGCCCAATATTCAAGACGAGGACGATAATTCTGATCAAAGGTTTCGGGATACTTCGATGACAGCCAATCCAGTTCTTCCTGCTCGGGAATCCAGGTGTGAAAAGCGGTAGCGGCACCATACTGATAAAAAGTTGCCCAGGCCTGATGCGAAATATGATCCTTGCCTTCGCAAGCATCCTTCCAGCCCTTGGGTTCACGAATACCGTAGCGAGCCAGATCCTTGAAGAGCGCACCACCATTCTGTTCTGCGTACATTTCCCATGCCTCACGCCAACTCATGACACGTTTGGGCAGCATATAGTCCATCATCATGCCAACCAGTGTCAGCAACCGATAACCGCGCCAGAACCACTTGTCAATCCACTTCTGCACGATGGCAACATTACCCGGATCCTGCTCCAGCATGAATTTGATGCACTCAATGCCAAGTGTCATATGGCGTGATTCATCAGACTGCGCAGAGAAACCAAAAGTCACCGTAGACATATCGCCGTTATAGGCTGAGCCCGACATGAAAGGCACAAACAACAGATTGGTCAGCACATACTCAAATGAGAAACTGACTGCCGTTAAATATTCAAATGGCCCTGATGTAAGTGCGTCTTCAAAAAAGGATTTGGGCACCGATAAATACCAGATCCGATCAAACCAGTAATTGGCATCATGCAGACCGTTGTAATACTTGTTGTAGTTACCGATAGCATGGGTTTCGGTCTGATAATGGCGCAATTCATCGATCGACTGCATCTGACAGGCAACCCTGGCACCTTCACCCGTGAAGTGACGCCCTACGTGTGCAAAGCCTCGATGAGCACTGTATTCCAGTGGTGTGACACCCTGCAAAAACAGCTTGAGCGAATTGATATAACGCGCATCAGTGACGCCAAGGTGTCCGTTATTCTGGGCAAAGGCATCAATGACTGCATACAATTTCTTTTCTTTTTCACCCTGATATTTCCAATAGGCATCCATGGTCAGACGAAATGGATCCTCCCATTTATCCCAATCATGAATCTTGATACCCTCATATTGATCAAATGGAAAAACCTTGTCCATTGGCTGATAGGTTGTTTCCCAACCCAGCCCTCTTGTCATGGCCGCGTAACGCTCTTTAAGTCCTAATTTCTTCTTTTGTACTTTGGCATCCATTGTCTGCTCCTCGACTGTTTGATTAGTGATTCCAACTCAAGGTCATCTGATCATCATCCTCATCAAGATAACCGGATAGCGTCACCAGATTAATCTGCACTTCTTGAAGACTAAAAGCTCTTCCCAACTTTTCCTCTACCGTTTCACGTCGGATCGTCAGCTCATTTGGCGCATCAATCTTGATCAGTCCCGGAGACTCAACCAGCACCGCATGGGGGTTATCCGCAATAATGGCCTCAACAATCGGACGAGCATCTTCGTTGGCCTGAAATGCAATAAATACGTTTGACATAGATAGCGCTCTCTTGAATTATTGAAACAGGCCAAGCTTGCTGCAACGGGCCACCCAGGACTCCTGCACCTCTTCCAAAGCCAGGACCGATTGATCACCAAAAGCCAGGCTGGCAATGGGAGTCAATGCCTCAATAGCTCTGGCAGACCATTGATCCGTCCACTCCTGAATCTGTTTTTTATTGTCAGCCGATTCGGCCACAGCAACCTTGACGGTGGCATCAATCCAGCGGGACGTCTCTGCCGAGATATCCACCATGAATGAAGTCAGCATGGCAATTGGGCCGCCCTGCTGCAAGGCAATCTTGCCATCCACAAATTCGTCATAAATCAGCGGATAGAGCAAACCATCCAACACCAGGTTCTGCGCAATAAACAATTCAAACGGATCCTGCACTACCAAGGTATCTTCTACGTAGCGACGCAAGTCTTGCCATACCGAAGCCGTCAACCAGGAATGCTTGGCAATATCGAGCGCCCCAGGATCGGCTATTGACCAGCCAATACGCGTGAGGTATTGCGCCACTCCTAATGAGTCCAGTGCATAAAACATGGAGGATGCCGAGAATGCTGTACCGTAGCCAAGGTCACAGATCGTGCAGTTATTCATATTGGCACCCCATGCCACATGACGTAATGGCACAAGCACATCCAGAGCAAGCTGCCGGACATTTTCAGGAATGGCATCCAGCAGACCACGTGATTCGACAAACTGAAAATTGGACTCCATGGCATCTTGCTGCTTGGCGCGAGCCATCGTCCAGCTGGCATAATAAAATTGACGCGGATCCTTCAGGTCATACCAGTTACGCATCTTGATTGCTGTACGCCTAGAATCGTAAATCTCGTATTCCGAATCCCAAGTAGATCGGTAATGAAAATTATCTTTTGACTGCGCACCCAGCATCGCTTCCTGATAACGCGATGCCGCCTTGTCACCACCGATCTGTTCTGCCACCGTGCCAAAGGTGTGTCGCAATGGTCTGATGTCTACCGTTTTGAGTTCTACTGTCATTCCTGGTCTCCGTACGCCTGTTTAACTGTGGGCAGCAACTGCACTTGATTTACTTCACAGAATTCATCGAACGCCATCAACGGCAACATCAACTCCACCATCAGATCAGTCGAATCAATAGAAAATTCGAACTCAATCAAACCATTGTCTTTACGGGACAGGATGCGCACAAATCGACGCGTGATATCCACCAGTGGCATTGACTCTGCCTCTACGGATATTGATCGCTGATTTTGTGGGGTTGGCATTGCGTGTCTCCAGCTTGTTTTTTCTTAAGACATTGCATAGGACATGCCACATTATCAAAAATCTCGATTTTTTAAGGGTTTCCCCTAGTAAATTATTGAATATCACACATCAAAACCGGTATGATCATGTAAAACCAGATGAAATATCTCTGTTAAAAATCGGGTATCACTTCATCAATTGATTAAAAACAATTAGAATATTGACGAAATCGTTCAATAAAATAAAAACAGATCAGCCTTGGAGACTTCGTGCTTAAATTTTCATCAAATCCAATAATCTCGATAATTTATATTTTTGCAGTAAGGTAACTTATGAAGCAATTACCTACTGATAATGATTTGCGACAGCTGGTTCACTTCTCGCCACAAGACGGCAAAATATGGCTTGCGGGTAATCGCATGGTGCTCATGCATGTGGCAGCCCTGGGTGCCATGCGCCGAGAGTTAATGCATACCATCGGCTTTGAACAAACCAAACGGATTTTTATAAGAGCGGGACATACTGCTGGCAAACGTGATGCCGAACTGGCAAGACTGACCCGACCGCAAGCAGATATCGTGGACATGTTTGCGACCGGACCGCAATTGCATATGCTCGAAGGTGCTGTACAGGTAACTCCCCTGCGATTTGAGGCAGACCGGGCAACCGGACACTTTAGTGCCCAGCATCGCTGGGATCACTCGTGGGAAGTCGAAGCTCATGTCGCCGAATTTGGTCAACAAGAATCTCCTGTCTGCTGGATGCTGATTGGTTATGCATCGGGCTATAGCAGTGAGTTCATGGGTTGTCCCATCTTTTTTAAAGAACAGCAATGCACGGCATGTGGCCATGGCCATTGCCTGATTGAGGGTAGACCATTGGCAGATTGGCCTGATGCCAGCGAATTGATAGAAATTTATAACCCGACATCAATGTTCGAATCCATGGAAGTTCTTGTTGACCAGGTTGAGCAGTTGCGTGCAACCATTGAGGCAAATCAAATGATCGCACCACCTGAAGGATTAATAGGTCGCTCCAAAGCTTTTCGAAGCGCCTTCGAATTATTGAAAAAAGCTGCTCAGACCAATGTCACCGTTTTACTCACCGGTGAAACAGGTGTGGGTAAAGAGCGATTTGCCAGGGCACTCCATACAATGAGTCGCCGTAGCGAGCAGCCATTCGTAGCAATTAATTGTGCCGCTTTACCACACGAGCTAATCGAGTCTGAACTTTTTGGCGCAGAAAAAGGAGCATATACCAGTGCCAACACAACGCGTATTGGACGATTTGAACGAGCCAATAATGGCACGCTGTTTTTGGATGAGATTGGTGAGTTGCCAATGGCAGCCCAGGCAAAATTGCTCCGCGTTTTACAAGAAGGTGAAATCGAAAGGTTGGGCGGCACTCAGACACAAAAAATTGATGTACGAGTTGTCACCGCGACTAATGTCGACTTGGAACAAGCTGTTGCAAACGGCACTTTCCGACGAGATCTCTATTATCGCCTCAATGTCTATCCAGTAAGAATTCCACCTTTACGTGAGCGCAATGAAGACATTTCCTTGCTTGCCACCCATCTTTTCAAACGGTTTTCAGCCGTGCATGGAAAACGACTTGCAGGATTAACCGATCGTGCTTTAAATGCACTGAACTCCCATGACTGGCCAGGTAATGTTAGAGAACTCGAAAATTTAATTGAGCGAGGTGTTATCCTTGCCAGCCCAGACATGTCGGTCGATATTCATGATCTATTCCCAAGCACACCGATCAACATGACGAGCGGTCTCAATACTGACGGTACGATTGGTAAGGCCCAGTCGCTAGATTGCAATAATTTACTCGAATTAATGTCAGCACATCATCTTAGTCTGGATAGCCTGGAAGAGGCCTTGATCCAAAGAGCTGTTGAACAGTCCGATGGCAACATTTCCGCAGCAGCACGCATGCTGGGAATGAGCCGTCCACAATTAAGTTATCGACTAGGGCGTCGCTCTCCATCATGAACATGCCACTTCTTTATTCATCCACAGATGGCATGGCCAGCCGTACATTGGTTGAACGGGCGTATGCCGAGCTCCGACAACATATTGTGGAAGGGCTATTACCTCCCGATGAAAAATTGCGCGTCGAACATCTCAAAGACAAGTATCAAGTTGGCGCTGGCACATTGCGTGAAGCCTTAACGCGCCTGGTAAGCGATTCTTTGGTGATTGCCGAAGGTCAGCGTGGATTCAGAGTTGCCCCCATGACACTGGCAGACTTAGAAGATATTACGCGGGTTCGGCTTCATGTCGAAATTGAAGCAGTAAGACTATCCATACGACATGGTGATGCCGCCTGGAAAACTCGGCTTCGTCAGACCTTTGAAGCAATGCATATCATCTCCCATCCCATTTCACCCAATCAGCGCATGGACTATGAAAAACTAAACAGAGCATTTCATGAAGTCTTGACGTCAGGTTATCCCTCGCCTCGAACACAGCAGATTCTCAGTCAACTGTCTCGTCATGGTGAACGATATCGTCGCTATACAATTAGCCTGCAAACTATCGAAAGAAATATTCACCAAGAACATACAGATATCTATGAGGCTGCCATCAAGGGTAATGAAACACGCGCGGCCCTTGCCCTGGAAACGCATATTGTCAGTACTGTCGATTTGATTAGAAATGCAGTCAATTCAGGAAAAAATGTCTTTGCAAAATCCCCGGTTATTTATAATGATGAATCACCAATTCGGGCGGCAGTTTGACGTGTGAGCAACACGTCATAGTCATCAATTGCAAACATGAAACAGTTTAACTGCCGCATCCAAACTGTTTACAGTTGAGCACAATTGACTGTCCTGGCATGACTTTCTTCTGCGCTATTCGCATTCGCGATCACACTGATTTCAAATAGCGCAGATGGTGCCTGATCGATAGAGCGAACTGTTCCAAAAGTACTGGCATTATCAAATTCAATGACAGAATGCATAGAACCCTTCGAACCATCCCGAGATGCACCACAACACCAGCCAAGCAGCCTAGGAAGGAAATTGAAGATAATGACTGGAATGATCAGAAAGAAACACCAGAATATTTCAGAAAGCCTACCCTTGATTGAATGTAGCATCACCGTATTCCCCAATATAGTTTTACTTTTATAGGGCTATCTTAACTGGCTTTTTTTCAATTCAGTATCAGGTAAATACTACTATTTGCAAGGTTTGCCAAAATAGCACTATGGGCTATTAATCGATAAGATTATTGAATGCATCAGCAAACAGGGACTCAATAAGGGTAAGTATCCCGGTCTGCCACCAACCAAAATAAATTCCGGTTACAAATCAATCAGACCATGCCTAATTGCAATCAATGACAACTCGGCCTGATTGGATACGGAAAGTTTTTGCTTCACATTATAAAGATGCGTACCGGCAGTACGCGGCGAGATATTCAAAGCGGTGGCAATCTGATTAACTGATTGCCCCTTAGCAAGCTGAATGAAAACTTCAAATTCTCGTTCGGACAGAATTTCCATCGGATTGGTACCACCATCAAACTCTTGCAGCGCCATTCGTTGCGACAAGCGTGGATCCAGATACATGCGCCCTGCGGCAACACTACGAATTGCCAATATCAAATCATCAGGAGCACTACGCTTGGACAAATAACCCAGTGCGCCAGCTTTCAGCATGAAGCGAACATAACTGGGATCCTCGTGAGAAGACAAACCAAGTACACGGACATTTTTATCTCGCGCAATAATTCGGCGAGTGGCCTCAACTCCGGTCGTACCACCCAATGACACATCCATCACAACCACGTCGGGCTTGCAATTTGGAATTTCTTGATAAGCTGCCTCAGCTGATTCAGCCTCGGCGACAACCCTGATATCCGGCGTGGCTTCGAGTAACATCCGGAAACCAAAACGTACCACCATATGGTCATCTACCAGCATGACTGAAATTTGCTCACTCATACAGCAACCTTTCTGACAGGGATCGTCACGTCGACTTCCATACCATCCTCATCACCTTGCCGAAACACAATATGACCACCCAATAGTTCCGCTCTTTCCTGCATGCCGCGCACCCCAAAATGGCCCGGCTGAATCAGTGTATCAGGGATGCCAACACCATTGTCCGTGATAGTAAGACGCAAATCATCTGCCTGCATGCGCAAAAATAAACTAACCCGATTAGCCTTGGCATGACGAATGACATTGGTCAACGATTCTTGAATAATTCGATAAACAGATAACTCCAATGCTTCTGGCAAGGCAGGCATGAGTGGATCAATCTGCATAACTATACTGAGCGCTGGTTCAGCCAACTGGATTTCACTGACCAGATCTCGCACCGCATCATTGAGCCCCATTTCCTCAAGCTGAATTGGTCGTAACCGTGGAATCATACGATGCAGTGCATCTACGGTGGCGGTGGCAGCATCAAACAGCATTTTGCTTGAATACTCAACAGCACTGCCTTTAAGCGCTGGACTATCACTCATTGATTTAGCGATACTACAAATGCCTGTAAGAGACTGACCAAGCTCATCATGCAGTTCACGTGCTAATGAAGCGCGCTCCTCTTCAATTCGTTGAGTCAGAAGCGCACTGAATTCCCGTTGAGCATCAAGTCGCGCCTGTGCTTCGGCACTGGCATGGCGAGCTTGAATATTTTCTTCTACCGCTTGTGCCATCTGGTTAAAAGTACGCCCCATTTCATCTGCTTCTTTACCTGCTAAAACCGGTAATCGAACCTGATGGTTACCACGCTCAAAATCACGCAAGGCATTCAAAATTTGAACAAAAGGCGTAAGCCATCGACCAACAATAAAAAAGATCAATAAATCGGCCAATAGTAAGGTTGCAGCTTCCACCAAAAAAATTTGACGCAAGTCATCCCAAGCATCCAGTATGGCGCGCGAAGGATCGGGGGTAATAATCAAGCGACCATTCTTAAGCATGATGGTGGTAGGCTTGAGTACCGGGGTCAGCATTGCAGCATACCATTCGGGTGCATTATTGCCGGCCTTGTAGGTGGATGGCGATGATGCATAAAGAATATTGCCCGCATAATCCACCAATACAATGTCATTAGCGCGAATTCTGCCAGTCTCGCGTAAAAAGCCCGCTAATTGCTCCAAACCACCCATTGAATAAAGCCAGCTGATTCGGCCCAGCAAATGATCAGCAATCCGATTGGTTGACTCAATTTCTTCGCGCACACTGGTACGAGCCACCATGATTTCCATCATGACCAACAAGCCCAATACCAAAACGCTGACCACGGCAAAAATCAGATTAATTTTGCTTCGCAGACTCATTGCCTTTACCGGCAATGGTTGCGGCGCAACATCATCTTGCTGAAGATCTGATGTTTTGGCGAGATTGTTTTCCTGCAACAAGTTTGTCACCACTTAGCCAATCAATAGGTAAATAAGCTGGTTTGTCATTTTAATTTCTCAAGTGGGAAGTTGCTGGGACAGAATAAAGAATTCGCATTCTAATGTTGGCAACCATGATTGTCTTAACTTTCATGAAAATCATGAGTGCTTGATGTGGGAATTACACAAGCCAAATTCACTGCCAATCAGCACAATACACCCAGATCAGTTAAATCGTTGGCTGTTCTAAATACAACTTAAAACAACGAGACATTTTTTAAAGGAAAATCATCATGACTTGGGAAACTCCACAAGCTACAAACCTGCGTTTTGGTTTCGAAATCACAATGTACATCGCTAATCGTTGATTTGCGATTTAACAGCCGCGACTTCGGTTTCGGCTGTTTGATGGAGACACAATTTGAAAATAAGAATCCTCGGCTCAGCCGCAGGCGGTGGTTTCCCGCAATGGAACTGTAATTGTTTCAATTGCCAGGGTGTACGTAATAACACGATTCAGGCCACACCACGCACACAATCCTCCATTGCCGTCAGTGAGAATGGTAGTGACTGGGTATTAATCAATGCCTCTCCAGACATTCTGACTCAGCTCCGCGCCAACCCTGACTTGCAACCTGCGCGTGCAATCCGCGATAGTGGGATTACCGCCGTATTGCTGATGGATGCGCAAATTGACCACGTTACTGGTTTGTTAATGCTGCGTGAGCGCTCAACACCGCTACCACTTTACGCCACCGAACAAGTCTTTGGCGATTTATCCACCGGACTGCCTATCACCAACGTGCTATCACATTATTGCAGCGTGGCACGCAATACGATTCAGCCTGATGGCAAGCCCTTTACTATTGCGCCCCTTGAACAGACGAGTTTTTGTCCAGTAACGCTTTTGAGTAAAGCCCCACCCTATTCGCCACATCGCCATGATCCCCATGCCGGGGACAACATCGGTCTGAAAATTATCAACCAGACCAATGGCAAAAGCATTTTTTATGCACCAGGACTTGGGGTTTTGACACCCGAGGTCGCCGAAGTGATGAGTAGTTCCGATGTACTGCTGGTGGATGGTACCTTGTGGACCGAAGATGAAATGATCACGATGGGCCTGTCAAAAAAGACCTCTTCCGAAATGGGCCATTTGGCACAATCGGGCCCAGGTGGCATGATTGAAGTACTCGACAAAATGCCAGCTACCCGCAAGATACTGATTCATATCAACAACAGCAACCCGATCCTGCGCGACGACTCAGCGCAACGTGCCATGTTGACAAAACATGGTATTGAGGTGGCAATCGATGGAATGGAAATCATATTGTGACAACAAACGACACACCATGGAGCCGCACCGAATTTGAAGCGCAATTGCGTGACAAGGGCAAGAGCTACCATATTCATCATCCTTTCAATATCAAGTTGAATACGGGCAAATGCTCACCCGATCAGATTCGTGGGTGGGTGGCCAATCGCTTTTATTACCAAAGCATCATTCCCATTAAAGATGCTGCCATCATGGCCAATTGCGATGATCGCGACACGCGCCGTAAATGGATCTCTCGTATACTCGATCATGACGGTTATGATGATTATCAAGGTCATGCATCTGGTGGTATTGAAAGCTGGACCTTACTGGGTGAGGCAACAGGTATTGCGCGCGAAGAACTCTGGTCCTTGCGCAATGTTGTTCCTGGCGTTCGGTTTGCCTGTGATGCCTACGTCAATTTTGCGCGCCGCGCTCCCTGGCAAGAAGCAGTTTGTTCATCACTCACCGAGATGTTTGCACCGCAAATCCATAAAGACCGTTTGGCGACCTGGCCTGAACACTATCCCTGGATCAAGTCTGAAGGTCTGACCTATTTCCGCAGCCGTGTGCCCTTGGCGCAGCGTGATGTGGAACATGGTCTGGCTGTCACACTGGATTACTTTACGACACGCAAACAGCAAGAACACGCATTGGAAATCTTGCAGTTCAAGCTCGACATTCTCTGGTCCATGCTGGATGCCATTGAAAGGGCTTACCCGGAATGAGTGGATTGCCTGACAAACCAAAACTGAATCGACACTTCCGCATGCAATGGGAAGAAACACAGCAAAATCATGTGTTGCTTTATCCCGAAGGCATGATTCGCCTCAATAGCAGCGCTGGCGAAATTCTTAAATGCTGCGATGGCACACAAACGATTGATGAGATTGTGACAACGCTGGAAACCAAATTCAATACCACTGGCTTACGCAAAGATATTGAAGCCATGCTAACGCATGCCTTTCAAGAAAACTGGATCGTCTGATCATGGACAGCAATACTGCAGCTAAACCGGCCATTGCCCCACCTTATTGGTTGCTTGCCGAACTCACCTATCGCTGTCCACTGCATTGCGCATTTTGTTATAACCCTGTCAATTACGATGCTGTTCGCAATGAGCTTACCACCAGTGAATGGATTGACGTCATGCGCCAATCTCGTGCCATGGGCGCGGTTCAGCTTGGGTTTTCTGGTGGTGAACCACTCATGCGTGATGACCTGGAAGAACTGGTTGCCGAAGCGCATCGACTCGGTTTTTACACAAACCTGATCACCTCTGGCGTGGGCTTGAATGAAACCAGAATTGCCGCCCTGAAAGAAGCCGGTTTGGATCATATCCAATTATCGTTTCAAGACTCAACCAAGGAATTAAATGATTTCCTGAGCAGCACCAAGACCTTTGACCTGAAAAAGAAAGTCGCGGCACTGATCAAAAAATATGACTATCCCATGGTCATGAATTGTGTCTTGCATTGTCATAATCTCCCTCATGTCGACAAGATCATTGAGATGGCTTTGGAGCTTGATGCTGAATATCTGGAACTGGCCAACACGCAATATTATGGTTGGGCATTGGCCAATCGTGATCAATTGATGCCAACCAAAGAACAGCTGCGCGAAGCTGAAGCAGTTGTAAACAGCTATCGTGAAAAAATTGGCAAACGTTGCAAATTGCTGTTTGTGATTCCCGACTATTACGAAGATCGGCCCAAAGCCTGTATGAATGGCTGGGGTTCGGTTTTTCTGAGTATTGCACCAGATGGCATGGCATTACCCTGCCACAATGCACGCGATTTACCTGGTTTATCTTTGCCCAATGTGCGTGATGTGCCAGTAGCCGAGATATGGAATCGCAGTCAAGCTTTCAACTTGTTTCGTGGCGATGACTGGATGCAAGAGCCTTGTCGTAGCTGCCCAGAAAAAACCAAGGATTTTGGTGGCTGTCGCTGTCAGGCTTTCATTATTGCCGGAGATCCGGCGGCGACTGACCCAGTCTGCTCAAAATCCCCATTACGGCATAAGGTTGACGAGGTGATTTTACGCGCGGCCAACCGCACTGCTCCCAACCTGGAAGAAAAACCAATCATTTTCCGCACTGATAGCAATTCGCGTCTTATCGCTGAAGATTTCCGAACTGGAAAATGTCATTAAAGTGAGAATGACCTTCCTTAGCGTTATAAGTATTTCGAAATATCGTATTTTTATTATGAATATGAGAGAGATTGATTCAAAAAAGTCTTGCTGCGTCGCAACATAATCTATAGACTATGAACTGTCTCCTCCACCCCTCCTAAAGGTGGATTAAGGGCCAAGGTCTTAACACCTTGGCTTTTTTTTCGCTCAGATCATTGGTAGTCATTGGAATACTATCGACTTCACATTTATTCGGAATCGCCGGTCCGAATATGATCCACCCAACAATGTGATAAGTCGGTTGAACTGACCGTACGGCCAATCAACAAACTCAACAGAACAATCGTCGTAAATCCAGCTGGTACACCAAAAAATCCGGAAGAGATGGGTTCAATGCCCCACCATTTTGCCATTTGCCAACCAGTGAGTTGCGTAATAAATGGATAGGTCGCGCCGATATAGAAAAGGCAAACTCCCAGACCCACCAACATACCCACAATCACCGCAGTAGCCTGGGTTCTTTTCCAGAATACCGAAAGTATTAAAGCTGGCACAAAACTCGATGCTGCCATGGAGAATGCGGCACCCACTAAAAATAAAATATTACCTAAACGCAAAGAAGTGACGTAGGCCGCCAGGATCGCAATGGCCAATAAAAGAATTTTTGCGGTGGTGACCCGACGTGGGTTGGACGCTTTTTTATTACCAAAAATGTAGAAAACATCGTGAGATAGCGTATTGGCGACCGTCAGCAATAAACCATCCGCAGTGGAAAGTGCCGCAGCCAATCCCCCTGCTGCAATCAGGCCCGACACCACATAAGGCAAATGGGCAATTTCGGGTAATGCTAAAACCAGCATATCGGGATGCAAACTGAGCTCGGCATACTGAACAATATTATCGCCATTGATATCGCGAACCGAGATTGAACGCGTATCCAGTTTGCTCCACTGACCAAACCAGGCAGGTAAATCGCTAAAGCTGATACCGACCAGATTCTGATAGATCTCATATTTCATAAATACAGCCATGGCTGGTACTGAGATATAAATAAGCGCAATAAAAAATAAGGTCCAGGCTACTGAACGACGTGCCGATGAGACGGATTTACTGGTCTGAAATCGGGTCAGAATATGCGGCAAACCTGCAGAACCCAACAACAAACAAAACAGGAGCGCCATAAAATTGAGTCGATTATTCTCATACTCCTTGCCATCACCAGTCGGAAAGACCTCGGCCATTGGCATCAAAGGACGACTTTTGGCGATGAGATCATCGTACTCGGCACTCCAGAGAATAAAGGCCTGTGTCTCGTCTCTTGGAAAAATATCCAGACTCTTTTCAACCTGCTTGACTTGTCGTAGCGAAGCACCTTGAGTACGCAACTGGCTTAATTGATTAAGAATCTGCTCTTTTTGCTGCAAGTAAGATTTGGGCAAAGTATCAATCAACCGACGTTTTTCTTCAGCCTGAACAAGATAATAGTGGCGGATCTCTGCCTCAGCCGGATGCGCATTGATTTCTGCTTCACGCATAGTCACGCGCTCTAAAATTTTGGCGTAGCTGATTTGTGCAACGGGTTGTCCATCGTATTTCATTGATAACAAACCCAGGGGCAAGAGATAAGCAGAAAGCAAAATCAGGTATTGCGCGACTTGAGTCCAGGTAACAGCACGCATCCCACCCAGAAACGAACAAACCAAGATGCCAGCCAGACCAAAGAACACACCCACACCAAATTCCACACCAATAAAACGGGTGGTAATCAACCCAACCCCTTGAATTTGCGCCACCAGATAAATAAAGCAACACAGCACAGTAGCCAACACTGCCAGTAAACGAATGATTTTGGAGGCGAATGGATGATCGGCAAAACGTTGTGCCAGAAAGTCAGCCACCGTCAGGCTCTGGGCTTTGCGCAAATACGGTGCAAGGAAAAAAGCAACCAGGCAATAACCACCAGTCCAGCCCATGATATAGGCCAGTCCATCATAACCAACCGTAAAGAGTGTGCCTGCCAGGCCAATAAACGATGCAGCGCTGATCCAGTCAGCCGCGGTAGCCATACCGTTAAATACCGATGGAACGTTGCGACCCGCCACATAGTACTGATTCAAGTCGGAGGTGTGACAGAGCAGACCGATAGTGGCGAAGGTGGCCAGTGTCACAAATAAAAAAATGTAACCGTGCCACGGACTCGGCCCATAGACCTGCTCAAGCTGCCAAATGAAGGCCACCAGCAACATCAGGCTGGCCCAATACAAAAAGTAAAAACGGGCAATCCGCCAGACGCGGGAGTTATGAAGAAATTCACCCAACATATCAGTTTGAATTCTCAGTATGTCGCACCGACATTGGTTTAGCTCGACAATTTGCACGACGTGCCTGTCGTTGTCGGCGGTCCAGTCGATTCATGAGAATGGCATACACAACGATCAAGACGACATAGATCAGCACCGCACCTTGCGCACCAAGAAAAAAAGGCACATTGTGCCAACGCGAAGCGAGAAACAGACTGCGGCCAAAAAACGGCACAACGAATGTGACCAATAAGCCAACGCCCATCAGCACACTGATCACAATCAAGTTATACGTCCAATAAGCGTCCACTGATTTTTCCGTCAGCTTCTTTTCAACCGAATCGCCTTTATTAATCAGCAATATATACTCCGGATATGTATATAAATTGATATAGACAAATTGCACTTAAGCAGCAATAAATTAATATTTAAGGTGGGAGTATCAATAAAAACGGGCCAAATGACTGGCATTTGACCCGTTTGAATAGACTCAGGAAAGATGCCAAAACATCCATCCTGTTCAAATCACGCTATCCGATCAGAGTGTTTCCTTGAGCTGTTGCAAGATCGCTGGATTTTCCAATGTGGACACATCCTGAGTGATTTCCTCACCCTTGGCAATCACACGCAAGAGACGACGCATGATTTTGCCGGAACGGGTTTTTGGCAGGTTATCTCCAAAACGGATGTCCTTCGGCTTGGCAATTGGACCAATCTCACGACCAACCCAATTACGCAGTTCCGTAGCGATTTTCTTGGCGTCATCACCCGTTGGACGATTACCTTTCAGTACCACAAAAGCGCAAATGGCTTCACCCGTCGTGTCATCAGGTTTACCAACCACAGCAGCTTCAGCAACCAATGGATTAGCGACCAAGGCAGACTCAATTTCCATGGTACCCATACGGTGACCGGAAACGTTGAGCACATCATCAATACGACCCATGATGGTGAAATAACCAGTATCTTTGTCACGGATTGAACCGTCACCTGCCAAGTACAGACGACCACCCAATTCTTCAGGATAGTAGCTCTTCACAAAACGGTCTGGATCACCCCAGATAGTACGAATCATGGAAGGCCATGGACGTTTGATGACCAAAATACCACCCTGACCGTTAGGTACGTCATGACCAGTTTCATCCACGATCGCAGCCATAATGCCTGGCAATGGCAGCGTGCAGGAACCAGGTACCAATGGTGTTGCGCCTGGCAGCGGCGTAATCATGTGCCCACCGGTTTCGGTTTGCCAAAAAGTGTCCACAATCGGGCATTTCTCGCCACCAATATTTTTGTGGTACCACATCCAGGCTTCTGGATTGATTGGTTCGCCGACTGAGCCCAACAGACGCAGGGAAGTCAGATCATATTTACGTGGATGAACATTTTCATTGGACTCGGAAGCCTTGATCAACGAACGGATTGCAGTGGGTGCTGTGTAGAAAACGCTGACTTTATGTTGCTCAATCATTTTCCAGAAACGACCAGCGTCCGGGTAGGTGGGCACGCCTTCAAACACAACCTGTGTTGCACCGGCTGCCAATGGGCCATAAGTGATATAGCTATGACCCGTGACCCAGCCAATATCAGCGGTACACCAGAACACATCGCTAGGCTTCAGATCGAAAGTCCATTTCATGGTCAGGATGGCCCACAGCAGGTAACCGCCGGAACTGTGTTGCACACCTTTTGGCTTGCCTGTAGAACCCGAAGTAAACAGCACAAACAATGGATGCTCGGCACTCACCCATTCAGGTTCGCAAGCCTCCGCCTGACCTTCCATGACGTCATGCAACCAACGATCACGACCTGCAACCATCGTGATATTGCCACCAGTACGCTGGTAAACAATTACATCTTTTACTGCTTCGCAACCGCCCAGCGCAAAAGCCTCATCAACAATCGCCTTGAGTGGAATATTTTTGCCGCCACGGACTTGTTCGTCGGCTGTGATGACAGCCACCGCGCCAACATCGACAATCCGCTCTTGCAGGGATTTAGCCGAGAAACCACCAAACACCACGCTATGAGTGGCACCCAGACGTGCACAAGCCTGCATGGCGACCACACCTTCAATCGACATTGGCAGATAGATGACTACGCGATCACCTTTTTTGATGCCAAGTGATTTCAGACCATTGGCCAGCTTGCAAACCCGGCTGTGCAAATCTTTGTAGGTGACATTGGTGACCTTGCCATCATCAGCTTCAAAAATGATGGCCGTTTTATTGGGCTGGGTTTCCAGATGACGATCCAGACAGTTGTAGGATACGTTCAGGTCACCATCTTCAAACCATTTGTAAAACGGTGGATTGGTCTCATCCAGCACTTTGGTAAAAGGCTTTTTCCAAAGTAGATGTTCTTTGGCCAGACGCCCCCAGAAACCTTCGTAATCACTGGCTGCCTCAGCGCACAAGGCATTGTAGGCTTCCATACTGGGAATGGCTGCCGTGCTGCTAAACTCGGCAGAAGGTGGAAATACTCGACTTTCCTGTACTACGGATTCAATAGCGCCCATGGCCCCTCCAATTTAATAATAATAGAATTCTTGTTTTACACTTCTCGTAACATCATAGGCAAAACCGCTTACGACGGGCTGACTAAGTGTCGTGATTTTACTTACTCTTGCGCGGCATTAAAATACCTGTCGCCGCTCACTGCCGCATGACGGTAAAATTCAGGCTTTCTTGTTTGCACGCCTATCCACATGTCTGCTGAAAAACCTGTTCAAACCGTCGTCTCACCTGCCATGAAAATATTGCCTCGCATCATTTTCATGAGCCGCTGGCTACAAGTGCCCCTGTATCTGGGCTTGATCGTAGCACAGGCCCTCTATGCCTATCATTTCTGGGTCGAGTTGGTTCATCTGGTCGAAGCCGCAATGGGTATACCAGAAGCTATTGCCAAGGTTTCCTGTTCGGTCAGACCGATATTAGAAAACTGTGTGATAGCCCCTGGTGAACACCTTTCCGAAACAACCATCATGTTGGTAGTACTCGGCCTGATTGATGTGGTAATGATTTCCAATCTTTTGATCATGGTCATAGTGGGTGGCTACGAAACATTTGTATCGCGAATGAACCTGGAAAGCCATCCAGATCAACCCGAATGGCTTGATCACGTCAATGCATCAGTGCTCAAGGTCAAACTGGGTACCGCAATTATTGGTATTTCCTCCATTCACTTGTTAAAAACCTTTATCAACGCAGCACAATACGACAGTAAAACCCTGATTGCGCAGACCGTGATTCATTGTGCCTTCCTGTTGTCAGCGCTGGCACTGGCCATGGTTGACCGGGTCATGGTCAGTGACAATCCTCATTGATTGCCATACCAATATTTTCTGTTTAGTACCTATTTACGCCCCACCCTCAATACAAAAAGAGACTGCCATGACCATCATCAAACAAGACGACCTGATTGACTCGATTGCTGCTGCTTTTCAATTCATCAGTTACTACCACCCGCTCGATTACATCAAGGCACTGGGTGCCGCTTATGAAAAAGAACAAAGCCCGGCCGCCCGCGATGCGATTGCCCAAATCTTGACCAACAGTCGCATGAGCGCGGAAGGCAAACGCCCGATTTGCCAGGACACCGGGATTGCCACGGTGTTTATCAAGGTCGGTATGAATGTGCAGTGGGATGCCAAATTGGGCCTGGCCGACATGATCAACGAAGGCGTACGCCGTGCCTACAATTATCAAGACAATGTGCTGCGCGCCTCGGTATTGTCCGATCCCGCATTTGGCCGTAAAAACACCAAAGACAACACACCTGCCGTGATCCACTACGAAATTGTTCCAGGTGATGAAGTTGAAGTGATTTGCGCCGCCAAAGGTGGTGGCTCTGAAGCCAAAAGCAAACTGGTGATGCTCAACCCGAGCGACAGCATTGTTGACTGGGTCATCAAGACGGTGCCAACCATGGGTGCCGGCTGGTGTCCACCGGGCATGCTGGGCATTGGGATTGGTGGCACGCCTGAAAAAGCCATGTTGCTGGCCAAAGAGTCCCTCATGGCACCGGTTGACATGGCAGAATTGCTTGCACGTGGTCCACAAAACAAACTTGAAGAATTGCGTATCGAGTTGTACACCAAGGTCAATGCATTAGGTATTGGCGCACAAGGCTTGGGCGGCCTGACGACGGTGCTGGATGTGAAGATTCTGGACTATCCAACCCATGCTGCTAACCTGCCTGTAGCAATGATTCCCAATTGCGCAGCGACTCGTCATGCCCACTTCACACTGGATGGCTCTGGCCCGGCATTCCTGGAACCACCCGCTCTGAGCGAATGGCCACAAGTGACCTGGACTGCCGACACACAAAAATCACAACGTGTTGATCTCAATACCCTGACACCAGAACAAGTCGCGGCCTGGAAGCCCGGTCAGACTTTACTGCTCAATGGCAAGATGCTGACGGGTCGTGATGCGGCTCACAAGCGTATTGCCGACATGCTCGCCAAAGGTGAAAAGCTGCCAGTCGACTTTACCAATCGCGTCATCTATTACGTCGGTCCAGTCGACCCAGTACGTGATGAAGTAGTTGGTCCTGCTGGCCCAACCACCGCCACTCGGATGGATAAATTCACCGAGACCATGCTCGGTCAGACTGGCCTGATTGCCATGATTGGTAAATCGGAACGCGGCCCCACTGCCATTGAATCCATCAAAAAACACCAGTCAGCTTATTTGATGGCCGTGGGTGGCGCTGCTTATCTGGTCTCCAAAGCCATTAAATCGGCCAAGGTAGTGGGCTTTGAGGATCTCGGCATGGAAGCTATTTATGAGTTTGAAGTGCAAGACATGCCCGTGACTGTTGCGGTCGACTCTAGCGGCGTATCAGTCCACAATACTGGCCCGATTGAATGGCAAAAAATCATTGGCATCTTGCCCGTCGCTGCCTGATTGTGATTGACCACCTTGATTGACCACCCTATTGGATTGGCAATTAGTCAATCCATCTCAATGAAAGCTGATTGCAAATTGATCCGCTTTCATTGATGACCATCTGTTCATTTTTTGTGCGACCAGCCAGGCAGCCCGTCTTGAATAATATTGGCCTTTTTGATTCTGGTATTGGCGGTCTGTCCATTCTGTCCGAGATTGCCAATACCCTGCCCCAGACTGCGCTGCATTATGTGGCTGACTCGGGCTTTGCACCTTATGGCAATCAATCCGCCGACTACGTCAAAGCCCGCAGCATTGTCATCTGTGATCATTTAATTGCCCAAGGCGCACAACTGATCGTGGTGGCCTGCAATACTGCCACGGCAATCGCCATTGCAGATTTACGCACACGATATTCAGTGCCAATTGTTGGTGTTGAGCCTGGTATCAAACCCGGGGTTGAACAATCACGTAATAAGATCGTGGGGGTGCTTGCCACTGAAAATACGATTGCTTCGGAGAAATTTCAGCAACTGGCCAATCAATATCATGACCAGGCACAATTGATCATGCAACCCTGTGCCGGTTGGGCCGCAATGATTGAACAGGGTATGCAAAATGAGCATCATGGTCAGGCCTTGATAGCCACTCATCTACATCCCGCGCTGAAAGCTGGCGCTGACACCTTGGTATTGGGCTGTACTCACTATACGTTTATTCGCGATGCCATCACACAACTGGCTGCGAGCATGGGCCGCACAGATATTCGCATCGTCAATCCCGCGCAAGCCATCGCCCGACGTGTACAAGACCTGATTGAACTGCATCAGTTAGTTCTCCCTCAACCAAGTCCCTCAACCAATTTATTGCGTTTAACTACCAGCGGCTCGACCGACTCGTTTGCGCATCAGATTCGGCAATTACCTGATTTGAATAATTTACAACCTTACGTCAATGGTATTGAATCAATGCCCGTCAGGACTGACCGGATCAACCATATTCAATAAGGGTCACCATGGTTTAATGCCAATCATTCTTCTTTGCAATACGAATCTCAGCATCAAAAGACATGCTCGACAAGGAATCTTATTGGCTTTGAGATTTATTCCGTTTATAGTGGTTGAATCTGTTTTCTGATCGGAGTAAACCATGCAAGGCGATAAAAAAGTTATCGAATTTCTCAATGCCCAGCTCAAAAATGAACTGACCGCCATCAATCAATACTTTTTGCATGCACGCATGTACAAACACTGGGGCCTGACCAAACTGGGCAAACATGAATACGATGAATCCATTGAAGAAATGAAGCACGCCGACAAACTGATCGAACGGATTTTTACGCTCGACGGTTTGCCCAACCTGCAAGATCTGCACAAACTGCTGATTGGTGAAACCACCGAAGAAATTCTGAACAGTGATCTGCAAATTGAACTGGGTTCACAAATCACCCTAAAAGATGCCATCGCCTATTGCGAAACCGTCCGTGATTATGTGTCGCGCGATGTCTTTCAGGAAATTCTGGACGATACCGAAGAACACATCGACTGGATTGAAACCCAGATTGATCTGATCGCTAAAGTGGGTATTCAAAACTATCAACAGAGCGGTGCTGACATTCCAAGCTGATTGGACCAACTCGGCAACGGCGCATCAGCCACCTCGATGCGCCAATATACTCTACACCAGTAAATTATTTTGATCAATAAATCAGCACTTGAGAAGTATTATTTTGTGCATACCCCCTTAAATTGATCTAATTTCACGATCATCATAGTACTTTTACCGCACTACCCCTTCACTACCCCCTCAATCCCTCCCTCACTACTTCTGCCCACACAGATCTCCAATCGAGCCCTTGGCACGTAAATTTCTATATAGAAGCTGCAAGTAAAGTTTGTCTTGATTGAGTGTCAAGTTTGAAGCAAAGCCAACATTATCAAGAATGATTCTTATTTACTTGTTTTTTTTATCATATTGAATAATAATGATTCTCATTGGCTATATTATTTATAATTGATTATGCAGTCCGGCAAGCTTTTCGAGTAACTCACGCCGCGCCGCTTCACTTTAAAGGTAATGACATGATTGTCTGTGTTTGCAAAGCCGTATCAGAGCGCCACATTCGCCAGGCCCTTAAAGAAGGCATGGCAGAAACTTTTGATGATCTGCAAATTGATCTGGGTCTGGCTACCTGCTGCGGCAAATGCGAGAGTGCTGCTCGTGCCATGGTTGAAACTCATCAAACGGTTGAGCGCGCCAGGCAAGAAGAGGTGCCACGTCGCATCATTCCAATCATGGCCATCACACACGCCAATCCATTGAACATGCCAGGCTAAATATTTGATACTGCTTCGAACCATAACAACAAATTAATTAGTAAACCCCAATCAACGACAGTAATAGCGAGCCACTGAACTAAACAGCGCCAGCCAGCAATCTCAACCAGGAATTGACTATGGAACTGTTAATTAGCCTCATTGTGGCTTGTGCGATTTCCTTTTGCCTTTTTTCTGGACCATCATGAAATACTTATCCTTACCACGCTTGCGAGACAACATCATTCGTGCAAGTCAACGACTGCGGATTGACCGCTTAAGTTGCGCTAGTCGTTTAATTCTCTTGTTCGCAATAGTTCCACTGCTCAACGCTTGTGGTGGTGGCGGTGGTGGCACCAGCAGCAATAGCAGTGAAACCGTCAGTGTCAGCATGAGTCCAGCAGCACAGCTCGGTGAACAGATTTTCAAGGATGTTTCATTGTCGGCCTCAGGCAAAATGTCATGCGCCACCTGCCATGATCCAGCCCATGCCCATGCACAAAGCAATGATTTATCGGTGCAACTCGGTGGCCCCAATCTGGACGTACCAGGATTTCGAGCTGTACCGTCATTACGTTATTTAAATACTACACCAGCCTTTTTCTTTGACAAGGAAGGCACACCAACCGGCGGCTTTAATCGCGATGGTCGCGCTCAGAGTCTGGCCGAACAGGCCCAGCGCCCCTTTCTTGCCCCACATGAGATGGCCAATGAGATTGCCGCCAACGTCATTGATAAGCTCAAGAAAGCCAGTTATGTGGAAACTTTTCGCAAGGTCTATGGTGCCGGTATTCTGGATGATGCCGACACAGCCTTAAACCGGGTGCAGCAAGCATTGCAAGCCTATCAACTGGAAGACAGCGACTTCCATCCTTTTGATTCCAAATACGACGCCTTTCTGGCAGGCAAGTCTTCATTGACCGACTCTGAATTACGTGGTCTGGCACTATTCAATAATCCTACCAAAGGCAACTGCATTGGCTGCCATCCCAGTACCAAGGGCAGTAACGGCTCCCCGCCATTATTTACTGATTTTACTTATGACAATCTTGGTGTACCACGCAATACGACGATTGCTGCCACGGCCGACGACAGTTACTTTGACCTCGGTTTATGTGGACCAGATCGTACCGACCTGAGTAGCAGCGCAGCCCTCTGCGGCGCCTTCAAAGTACCCAGCCTGCGCAATGTTGCTACCCGCAAGGTGTTCTTCCACAACGGTCGCTTTACCAATCTGCGTGACACACTGGGCTTTTATGTGCGGCGCGATATCAATCCCGAAGAATGGTATCCACTAGCGGCAGATGGCACTGTCCTCAAATTCAATGATCTGCCAGCGCAATATCAGGGCAACGTCAACATCACCGAAGTCCCCTATAACCGTCAACGTGGTGGCGTGGCCGCATTGAATGCCACTGAAATCGACGACGTGATCCAGTTTCTCAATACCCTGACCGACGGCTACAAACCCTGATTGACCATCAGATAGCCCCTTTTCAACTTAACCATCGCCATCATGAAAAATCACCTCATTCCCAAGACCCTGGTACTCAGCCTGTCCATGCTTGGCCTGCCACTGGCAGCGCAAGCCTCCGAAGCAGCCTTGCTGAAGCGTATTGAAAAACTGGCAGCCGAACTGGAGCAAGTCAAGGCCGAGCTGCAAGCCACCAAACAGAAAACCGATGTGGTTGAACAGAAACAGGAAGTTCTGATTGCAAGACCTGTCCCGGTCGCACCTGCGCCAATCATCGTTCAGACAGCGCCCGCACCAGTCGTCACCGCTACGGCCCCGGTCAGCAGCACACCACAAACAGTGATTACCGGTTATGGTGAAATCAATTACAACCGGCCTAAAGACGCCAGCCAGGCGCAAGCCGATGTACGTCGTGCCGTCATTGGCCTTCAGCATCGCTTTGACGACAAAACCAAACTGGTTACCGAGTTTGAATGGGAGCACGCTATTGTTTCAGCTGACGATAGCGGTGAATCAGAAGTTGAACAAATTTACATCGAGCGTGAATTTGACAACGGCCTGCGCGCCAAAGGTGGTCTGTTCCTGATTCCACTGGGTCTGCTCAATACCAATCACGAGCCAACCGCCTATTACGGCGTCGAGCGCAATTTTATTGAAACTGCCATCATTCCTTCAACCTGGCGTGAAGCAGGGGCTTCGGTATCCAGCACCATGGACAATGGTCTGACATGGGATGCCGGCCTGACAACCGGTTTCAATCTGACCAAATGGGACGCTGCCGGTACCGATGGACTCGAATCCCCATTGGGTAGTATTCACCAGGAAGGCCAACTGGCCAAATCACGCGATCTGAGTGTCTTTGGTGCGCTCAACTGGCGCGGTGTACCCGGCCTGCTGCTGGGTGGCGGTATATTTACCGGCAAGGCTGGTCACAAGACAGCCGGTTTTGCTGCCAATGATGCCCGTGTCACCTTGTGGGATCTGCATGCGCGCTACAACCTCGGTGCCTGGGATCTGTCAGCTCTCTATGCCCGCGGTACCATCAGTAATACCGATGCAATCAATCTGACATTGGTAGGCAATCCGACCCTGATACCAGCCTCTTTCCAGGGCTGGTATGCCCAGGCTGCCTACGCCTTGTGGCAATCGGGTAATTACAAACTCAGCCCCTTTATTCGCTATGAGCAATACAATACGGCCAAGAGCTATGCCTCGCTCCCTGCTGGTTTAGGTAATAGCAGTGGCCCCGACGAAAAAGTTACCACCCTTGGTGCCAATCTGTGGCTTAGTGAAGGCGTAGTGCTAAAAGCCGACTATCAAAAGTTTCGTCAGGACAAGACTCGTGACAGACTTGACCTGGGAATTGGTTACTCATTCTGATGAAAAAACGGTATAGCAACCTGACAGCGTTGGCCGTACTTGCTACGGCAAGTACATCGGCTTGGGCTACCCAATATCTGACGGCAGAAGAAGCGCAACGTGTATTGTTTCCCGAAGCAACCCAGTTTCAGGACAATAATCTGCAACTCAGTGCCGAACAGATGAAACAGATCGAACAGCTAGCTGCCCTGCCCGCCCGCTCCCAAAGCTGGCGGGTTTTTAGCGCTTATAAAGACACGACATTACTGGGCTATATAGTCATTGACGACGTCATTGGCAAATTTGAATTAATCAGTTATGCGGTGGGCATTGCCCCGGATGCCAGCATTAGGCAGATTGAAATTTTGGCCTACCGGGAAAGTCATGGTTTTGAAATCCGTAATGCCGCCTGGCGCAAACAGTTTGTCGGCAAACATGTGCAGGATGGTTTGGTGGTTGGCAATGGTATTGCCAATATCAGCGGCGCCACATTGTCATGTACCCATATTACCGATGGGGTGCGTCGTATTGCTGCCTTGGCGCAGATCATGCTCAAGCAAAAATGAAACGGCGCGCCCAACCCTGGCTTGGTACGCTGGTCGAGATCACCATTTTCGATGAGGTGTTTGATAACATCGCTTTCGATATGGCTTTTGCCAGTATTGCACGCGACCATGCCTTGATGAGCTTTCATGCACCGGATAGTGATGTCAGTAAAATCAATCAAGCAACATTAAATACACCTATCCAGGTGGCTGCCGAAACCTATGCAGTTTTACAAACCGCACTCTTGATCGGTCGCGCCAGTAGTGGACTATTTAATATTGCCTGTGCACCACGCATGGTGGCGTGGGAATTTTTGCCCGACATTGCCTCATCATCTTCATCCGATAATCCTGTCCAAGCGCATGAGGCTTTATGGCTAACCTCTGATCAATCAGTCATCAAACGACAACCCTGTCTGATTGATCTTGGTGGTATTGCCAAAGGCTTTGCAGTTGATCAGGCTTTATTTGCGCTACAACAGGCAGGTGTCCATCATGCCTGCATCAATGCTGGTGGCGATTTGCGCTGCATGGGTGAATCGGCGATACCCGTATGGATTCGTCACCCTCGTTTTGCCGACACACCGCCGATCCCACAAATCTTACAAAATCGTGCAATGGCTACATCAGGCACCTATTTTTCTGCCAAGACCTTGCGCGATGACAAAGTCAGCGCCTTGGTGAATGGTATAAATCTGCAGGCCGTCATCAAATTGAGCAGCGCCAGCGTTGTAGCAGAAAGCTGCATGGTGGCTGATGCGCTGACTAAAGTCGTCATTGCGACAGAAAATGCTTATCATTCACTTTTGCAACAATTTTCTGCCCACGCTATTTATCTCGACTGACTCTGTCATGCGTACTCATAAGCATCGTCTACATCATCATCCCATTACCCAACCCAGCCAGCGCAGCGGCTCGGGTTTACAGTTGGAAACCTGGCACCGACGTGTGCTTTATGTCACCTTTATCACATTGTTCGCCACTGGCTTGGGCTGGTTGCTCGCCCATTTTTTTCTGCAGGTACAAACCGAATTCGGCCCTAGCATTCATCCTGTCGAACCTCTCTCAATGAAAATGCATGGTGCTGCGGCCATGCTCGCCCTGTTTTTTGTGGGTAGTCTGTTGAATATCCATATCCGGCGCGCCTTATCCGTCAAGCGCAATCAAGATTCCGGCTGGAGTTTGATTGTGATATTGAGTGCTTTGACCCTGACTGGCTATGTTTTGTATTACCTGAGCAGTGAAACCAGTCGACCGATTTGGTCCGTATTACATTGGTCAATCGGCTTATTGTTACCGGTGGCACTGACTTTGCACGTAAGCCGGGGACGAAATTGGAAAAAGCCAGTCATTATTTGATTATTTTGTAATAACACTTCTCATTTAGCAAATTTCCAATATAATGAGAATCATTATCATTTAGATTTATTTAAGGAGCAGTCATGTTTTCTACACTCATGATCACCCTGCGCGAAGGCCTCGAAGCTTTTCTGATTGTTGCCATTTCCATGGCCTATCTGCGCAAGAGCGGCCGCGGGGAACTGGTTGGCGCAGTCAAGGGTGGCTTGATCGCAGCCATTGTGCTATCCATCGGATTGGGCATTATTCTGGCACGCATTGGCGCGCTGACGCCAGTTTGGGAAGGTACCTTGGCTTTACTGGCTGCCATCCTCGTGATTTACTGTACTGTGCATATGTTCAAGATGGGCAAGCACATGAAAAAGGAAATCGACACCCGTCTAGGCAGTACGCAAAATCAATCACACGGTAAGGCTTATCTGGCTGTGTTTGGTTTTACCTTGCTGATGGTCGGTCGTGAAGGAGTTGAAACAGCCACCATGCTGGCTTCGTTGGCAGTCAATCAAACCCTGCAGCATCTGCTTTGGGGTGGTCTGGTGGGGGTGGCACTGGCCGGTCTAATGGCGATGGCTTGGGGTAAATATGGTCACAAGGTCAACCTGTCGCGCTTCTTTCAGGTCACTGCCATTTTCATGGTGCTCTTTTCGATCCAACTGGTGATCTACGCCTTTCATGAATATTCAGAAGGTGGTGTTCTGCCATTGCTGGACAATGAATATTGGCATGAGGCGACCGAAGACTGGAGCCCGCAGGGTCAGTATGGCCAATGGCTTTCCTATGGCCTGATCCTGGTTCCCGGTGTATGGTTGCTGTACGCATGGCTCAAAGACAAATCGGTTGCTTCGTCCGCGCCCTTGACAGTCGAAGCCCATAAATAGATCGTCAGCTGCAATCACTCATCACTTACTTATCTGATATTTGCAGAGGCAATACAATGAGCACTCTTGCTTACCCTTTCACCATTGCAACACGTCTCCGGCAAGAGACTGCAAACACTGACTCCACTATGTTCTCCGCACGCAGAATCCAGGCACTGCTTCTTGTTGTATTGCTTCATATTGCCCTGCTTTACGCACTCCAGTCAGGGCTGATGATGCGTATTGCAGAGCAGATCGTTCCCAAGGAAATCATGGCAACGCTGGTAGCGCCACCAGCGCCCAAAATTATTGAAGCGCCTCCCACCCCCGAAAAGAAAGTGGAGCCCAAAGAAAAGCCCCTGATCAAACCAACACCTAAACAAACTTTTGTGCCAGATCGCCCCAAAGTAGTCAATAACACCCCAAGCGAAACTGCAATCACAGTACCAATGAGCAAAGAGGAGCCCAGCCCTGCCCCTTCCCCGGCGGCGGCGCCAGTAGTTGCAGCGGCACCGCCAGCACCACCCACGCCGCCGGCACCTAAAATCATTAGTGGCGTGGAATACATTCGTGCCCCTGCTCCCATTTATCCTCCACTGTCCAGGCGCATGAATGAAGAGGGTAAAGTGGTATTGCGGGTCATTGTCAACGAACATGGCCATGCCGAAAAGGCGAGCATCATCACCTCAAGTGGTTCTGCCCGACTGGATGAAGCCGCCCGTGATGCTGTGCTCAAAGCACAGTACAAACCTTATATTGAAGATGGTCATGGTATCCCGGTATCAGTGGTGGTACCCATTTCATTTAGTCTTGATGGCTGACTGATTGATGAGTTTTCAACTTTTTTGATGATATTTTTTAGGAGTTTTTTGTGGATCAATACGGTTTAGGCAGTCTCTGGTCACAGGGTGATTTTGTGACCCGCAGCATTGCAATCATTTTGCTGATCATGTCGGTGTTATCCTGGTTTGTGATGATCGTCAAGACACTCGATCTGCTGCGGCTTAAAAAGGCAGCCAACTCAGCCAAACATCGCTTTTGGCATTCCGCCACGCTGGAAGAAGGCTTGACAACCTTGGGCGATGCCCGTGACAACCCTTTTGCCATTGTTGCCAGCAGCGGAATTGAAGCCGCCCAGCACCATCGTGACAGCAAGCCACATCTGCATGACACGCTGGACATATCCGACTGGATTACCGGCAGTCTGCAGGGCGCCATTGATGACACCGTCAGTACCATCAACAGCGGCCTGGGCGTACTCGCTTCGGTGGGTTCCACTGCACCATTTGTCGGTCTGTTCGGTACGGTATGGGGCATTTATCATGCCCTGATCTCAATTGGTGCCTCGGGTCAGGCCAGTATCGACAAAGTTGCCGGGCCAGTCGGTGAATCACTGATCATGACGGCACTCGGGCTGGCCGTCGCCATACCTGCCGTACTCGGCTACAACGCCATCAATCGCAGCAATAAAGGCATCATCAACAAGCTCAATGGCTTTGCGCGTGATCTGCATGCCTATCTGGTGACCGGTAGCCGAGTTGGTAAAAATGCCACCAACCCGCAAACTGAAATCCGCGTCACACCGCTCAAGCACGCCTGAAACGCGAGGGAATCAGCATGGCTTTTAATACGAATAGCAGTGATGATGCTGACATGTCCGACATCAACATGACCCCGCTGGTCGATGTGATGCTGGTACTGCTGATCATTTTCATCATCACCATCCCGGTGATGAACCACGCCGTCAAGATTGATCTGCCTCAGGCTGCCACACAGCCTGATGAACCCAAACCACAGAATATCAATATCGCCATTGATGCTGACGGCCGGGTTTTCTGGAATGAAGCGCTGCTGGATGACACCGGTCTGCAACAGGCTCTGGTGCAGGCGGCCCAGCTCAATCCGCAGCCTGAACTGCATCTGCGAGCTGATCGCAATGTCCGTTATGACAGCGTGGCGCAAGTCATGTCAGCGGCCAATAATGCCGGCCTGAGCAAAATCGGTTTTGTGACCGACCCGCAACAAAAGCGTTGAAGCAGTCCTTGTCTTGAAAGGAGTCATCATGCCGGAAACCAGCTTGCAAACCCCGTACAATGGCCTGAATGCCCTGTTATTTGGTGCATCAGTACTGGGCGCGATTCCTATGGTACTGGGCGAGATGGGTATTACCATCAAACGGCATGTCAGTGATGCAGTCGATGCCCTATCGCATATTCAAAGCCAGCTGCCTGATCGCCTGACCGAGAAAATCGATTTGCTGATACTGTTTTCTGACTCCCTGCCCGGCCCGATCATCGAACAACTCGGCAAGCTGGCGCAGCAATTTGGCTTACGCTGCATTTGCTGCCGGGCCACCGCAACCAATGTCAAGCTGCGCCTGCAACTGGCACTGCCAGCCTGTGAACGCTGCGTGCAGCCCTGCGCAAGCACAACCAATTCAAGTGGCAGAACTGCATCAGCAGTGGCCGACCAGACACACCCCACCACGATACGGTCATTGAAAGATGTGACCGATCAAGTGTTATGGCTACAAAGCAAGCACACAACAAACACACCGTGCACAGCCAATCAGACTATCCCAAAGATGATTCGGGAGCAGTTCCTGAGCATCTCACAAACCTATTTTTTCGATCTTAAATAGTAATAATTATCATTACGGAGTTATGATGATGAAACAAACTACATTCACCGCCATTGATCCACTGGTCAAAACAGCACTCATGAACCACAACCTCGTTACCACCGTTCATCCAACTGTCAGCAGCGAATCGTTATTGAAGGGACAGCCGCTGGTTCACATCACACACAATGGCGAGGTGTATCAATTACGTACCACCCGACTTGGCAAACTCATTCTGACCAAGTAAGTGATAGCACAGTGTGGGGCATTCGCCTGTTCCATGATTACAGGCGAAGCATTTTGGGGTTTGTCCACTCGGGGCAAACAAGCCAGCTCAAGATTTTTGTGACGATCAGGTCGCGTCTCCTCCAAACAAAAAGCTGCCAGCCAAACCCTTTTTTAATACCCCCTACAGTTTTTTTTTATCTACTGTGGACATCAATCAGCACTTAGCCGCTAAACAGATTGAAATTTTCATTTTTTTGACGGGAGTATCCGTCCATTGCCAGCAAGCCATATGATGGCCAGCAAGCAGCATTCTCAGGAGAAAACCATGTTGCTTGCCGATCTCGGCATCTTGTCGCATTCATCAACCACTGATGAACCGTCACCAAACGCTCGACTCAGCCCGATCCATTATTTCCTGAGCAGCATTCTGACTATGACCGCCTGCGGCACAGCCACCGTGGCATGGGCCGACACCAGTCTGGCACAGATAAGCACGCCATTGCACGAAATCTCGGTAAGCAGCACCCGCACAGAAAACCGTGCCGATGCCCTGCCAGCATCATTAAGCGTCATCACCAGCCGTCAGATCGAAGAAACACTGACCCAGGATGTCAAGGAGCTGTTTCGCTTTGAACCGGGCGTCGCAGTACGCCGTTCCCCCAATCGTTTTCAGGCAGCTGGCGCTGCTACCGGTCGGGCTGGCAATGAAGGCATCAATATTCGTGGGCTGGAAGGTAATCAGGTGCTGATTTTGCAGGATGGTATTCGCCTGCCCAATGCCTTTTCATTTGGCGCACAAGCGACCGGACGGCTCGATTACGTCGATGTCGAAGCCTTTAAACGGGTAGAACTGCTGCGTGGCCCAGCTTCACCCATGTATGGCAGTGACGGCCTTGGTGGGGCACTCAACTTTATCACCAAGGACCCTTCCGACTATCTGCGCATTTTCAAAAAAGACACCTATATCGCCATCAAGCCAGGCTATAACTCGATAGACCGGTCCTTTGGTGTGACCACCATCGCTGCGATTGGCAATACGGCCTATGAGGCCATGCTCTTGACCACGCTGCGCAAAGGCCATGAACCTGACAATATGGGCAGTCGTGCCAATGCCGACTTTACCCGTGACCAGGCCAATCCGGCCGACGCCTCATCCAGTTATATCCTGGCGAAGTGGGTAGCCAAGTCCAATCTGAATCACATCTTCAAGTTCACGGCCGAGCAGCTGGAACGCAAGATTGACACGCACGTATTATCGGCCATCCGCTATCCCACCGGCAGTAATCCAACCAACACCTTGACAGTCCCACCACTGGCTGCTGCCAGCGTACTTGATCTGAACGCCAGAGATCGCATCCGGCGACAGCGCTTCAGTCTGGACTATCTGTATGACGGCCAGGCCACCCCATTGTTTGATCGTCTGCAAACCACCGTCTATTATCAGGACAGCAGCAATCAGCAAATCAGCAATGAAGATCGCAATATCAG
Source organism: Ampullimonas aquatilis (assembly GCF_049675895.1). Lineage (GTDB taxonomy): Bacteria > Pseudomonadota > Gammaproteobacteria > Burkholderiales > Burkholderiaceae_D > Ampullimonas > Ampullimonas aquatilis. The sequence continues at coordinate 2,295,143 of NZ_CP183834.1, forward strand.
CGCCGACCGGATTCGTGACAATCTGTACAAACAGAACCTGCTGGGTCTGTCCAGCCAGTTTGTGAAGGAATGGGGTAATCAGACATCGGCACTGCATCGTCTTAGCTATGGTCTGGATACCAGTCGCAGCGTCATCGACAGTCTGCGCAATGGCACTGTCGCGCCATTTGGCGAAACCTTTCCTGCCAAGGCGTTTCCCAAGACCGATTACACCCTGCTGGGACTGTATCTGCAAGACGAAATCCGTCTGGGTGCCTGGTCAGTCATTCCGGGCCTGCGTTACGATGAATACAGTCTGAAACCACAGACCGACCCACTCTATGTGCTGCCCTCGGCAAGCAGCAACGATCAGGCACTGTCGCCCAAGCTGGCTGCCATGTTTGACATCAACCCGGCGCTGAAAGTCTATGGACAGTACGCCCAAGGCTTTCATGCTCCCACACCAGAACAGGTCAATAATGGTTTTACCAATGTTGCGTCAGGCTATACCAGTATTGGCAACCCCAATCTGAAGCCAGAAACCAGTCAAGGCCTGGAACTCGGTCTCAAAGGACAGGCTGACAAGAGCAGCTACACGCTGGCAATCTATTCGGCACGCTACAAGGATTTCATTGCACAGCAGGTGATTGGCGGTACCGGTCAGACCAGCAACCCATTGATCTATCAGAATATCAATTTCAATGATGTTCGCATTCATGGACTGGAAGCCAGACTCACGACACAAATCACCCAGACGTGGCAAGGCCAGGCCGGACTGGCTTATGCCAAGGGCAGCAGTCATGAAAAAACCGGCAACTACCCACTCAACAGCATAGAACCACTCAAAGCCGTACTGGGACTGCGCTATGAATCACGCACTGAATCCAATCATCCCTGGATGCTGGAAACACTGTTGACACACTATATGGCCAAAAAATCAGCCGATATCGATCAACGCAATGCCAGCGGCGGCAGTTACTTTGCCAGTCCGGCATCGACACTGATCGATGTCTTTGGCCAGTATGAATTCAATCGCCATATCAGCATCAATCTGGGCTTTTACAACCTGCTCAACAAAAAAGTCTGGTACTGGTCAGATGTACGTGGGCTAGCCGCCAACTCCGTATTCAAGGATGCCTATACCGCTGCTGGCCGCAATGTCAGTATCGCCATAAAATTTCAATATTAGGAGCCCATCATGAGTCACTATCAAGAACCCTGTGCCATCACCGATCACGGCAGTGAGGTCGACAATCCGGAATATCTGATGTCACAGACCCTGCACATGATGAGCTGGTTGATTGAAAACCATGCCGGTCCGGTTGCGTCGCCAATCAGCAGCCACATCATCCGGCACCTGCAGCTGCTGTCTCAAAATCCGCTGCTTTCACCAGAATTTCAGCATATCTGCTTTCACCTGATGACGCGCTGGATCGAATATGCCAAGACGACCACACAAACCAGCAGTCCAATGACAATCCGTCATGCCGCTGCAACCACACTGCAATAAGAGAGCCGACTCATGAACACTTCATCCACTGCGACTTCTGATACACCCATTTCCGACACACTGTCTGAATCCAGGCCTGATTTCCACGTCACACTGCGTGACCGCCTGCTCCAGTTACGTCACGAAAAAAATCTGCGCCAGCGCGATGCTGCCATCGTCTTGCAGATCTCGGAAGCCGAGGCTGTCGCAGCTTTTGTCAACGCTGATGACAGCCTGCCCACACAAGCCACCCTGTTACGTCCCCACAACGGTCAGGGGTTTACTGAACTGCTGGAACAAATCCCTACCCTGGGACACGTCATGGCACTCACACGCAACGAGGCCGCAGTGCACGAAGTCGATGGCTGCTATGAAAACATGAGTCATCAAGGGCCTGTTGGTCTGGCACTGGGCCAGGCGATTGATCTGCGAATTTTCTACAGCCGCTGGCGTTATGGTTTTGCCGTCACGGAAAGCAATGCCAAAGGCAGGCAGCATAGTCTGCAGTTTTTTGATGCATCGGGTACTGCACTTCATAAAATCTATTTGCGGGAGCAAAGCAATCTGACTGCCTACCAAGCCCTGGTTGCGCAATACCGGGCACCTGAACAACCCGCCCATATTGCCATTGAACCAGCTCCGGTCAGCACCATCGCACCCGTCACCCTGGATCAGGCCTTGATTGAATCCTTTCGCCAGCAATGGCGCAATATGCAGGACACCCACGAGTTTGTCACACTGCTGAAAAACTTCAATCTGCATCGTACCCAGGCATTGTCTCTGGCAGGTACGGAACTGGCCTACCAGGTCAGCAATCAATCTGCCCGTGATCTGTTGCAGCAGGTTGCACAGGATGACATTCCCATCATGGTATTTGTGGGCAATCCGGGCATGATCCAAATACATAGCGGCGCCATCAAGACCGTACGGATCATGAATAACTGGCTCAACATCCTTGACCCGGGATTCAATCTGCATCTGCGTGAAGATCTGATTGCACAAAGCTGGGTGGTAAAAAAACCCACCGTCGATGGTGTGGTGACATCCCTCGAACTGTTTGACGATGCCGGTAACACCCTGGTCATGTTTTTTGGGGTACGTCAACCTGGCGAAGCTGAATTGACCCGTTGGCGCAGCAGTACAGCACGACTTATCCCCCTGGCATCATGAGTCAAGCGATCGACAAAAAGCGGCGCCTGACGATTGCCGCATTGGGTCTGAGTGTGATCAGCTGGCCGGCGTCAGCACAGCGCACGATGCGCATCATCAGCATTGGTGGTGCCATGACGGAGATCGTTTACGCACTGGGCGCACAGTCCCGACTGATTGCCCGTGATACCACCAGTACCTATCCGGATGCCGCCAATCAATTGCCACACATTGGCTATCAGCGCAATCTGGCCGCTGAAGGCATTGCGGCATTAAAGCCTGATCTGGTGCTGGCAGGCGCAGAAGCCGGGCCACCGACGGTGATCAAACAACTGCGTGAACTGGGAATTCGCATAGAGCAGATCAGCCATCCTCCTGGCACCGAGTACAGCATGGCAGAAGTCCGCAAAAAGATCCAACTGGTCGGCCAGTCACTGGGTTTGGCATCGCTCGGAAACGAATTGCAACAACGCTTTGACCTGGCCTGGCAGCAGCAGACCCAGCAACAGGTACAACGAATCGCGCAATGGCAGATGACCCGGCAGGATAAACCCGCGCACAGACCCGCCATGCTGTTCATTTTGAGCCACACAGGCAATCAGGCCATGGTAGCTGGTGCCCAGACTGCCGCCGATGCCGTGATGCGTTATGCCGGTGCCGAGCCCGCACTGGGCAAACAATTCAATGGCTATAAACCCCTGACCGCCGAAGCCGCCGTCACGGCAGCACCCGAACTGATTCTCACCACACAGGAAGGTCTGCAGCAGATGGGCGGCATTGATCGCCTGCTGGAACAACCCGGTCTGGCGCTCACACCGGCTGGCAAACAGCGCCGTGTCATCGCCATGGATTCCCTGTATCTGCTGGGCTTTGGCCCGCGATTGCCACAGGCCATCAATGAACTGAACGCACACATTTATGGAAAACCCGCTCATGTCGCTTAAGCTCAGCAGTGTTGAAATCAAAGCCTTTGTGCCCGCCCATGACTTTGAACTATCCAAGCAGTTTTATCAAAAACTGGGGTTTACAGTGGCATTCAGTTCCGACGAAATCGCCTATCTGCACCATGGCAATTGCAGTTTTTTATTGCAGAATTTTTATGTGGCCGAGCACGCCAATCAGTTCATGATGCATCTGCTGGTCGAGCAGGTTGACGACTGGTGGCAACATGTACAGGATAGCGGGCTGATTGAACAATTTGCCACTCGGACCGTAGCCCCGCAAAACCAGCCATGGGGGATGCGCGATTTTGTACTGATTGATCCCTCCGGTGTGCTCTGGCGCATTGCTCAAAATATCTGATTGCGCCCATGTCTGCTTTTCACACCCGTGCCTTGACTACCCCTGCCACTGCGGCACCTGCTACCGGCACTGGCGACATCGCGCCGCCCGCCGCTCATTCAGGCGGCGACCCGGCAGACTCGCCGGCGCCGCGCCGCCACAGATTGCATTACCCTTTAAGCGGATTGGTCATGTTGACATTGGGGCTAGCCTTATTATTGATGGTGGTGCTGGCCTGTGGCAGTGGCGCCATGTCAATACCCGCCGGTGAGGTAATCGCAACGCTAGCCGATGTGCTCTGGCAAGATACCCCCGCCGCCGCCCGCTCTGCCACACAATTGGTGGTGCTGGACTTACGCTTGCCACGCATTGTGCTGGGCTTGCTGACCGGAGCCGGGCTGGCTTTGTCTGGTGCGGTGCTGCAAGGTCTGTTTCGCAACCCGCTGGCCGATCCCAGCCTGATTGGCGTGGCCAGTGGCGCCGCCCTGGGTGCCGCACTGATGATTGTGCTGGGTAACCGGCTTTTACCCGGGCTGATGCAACATGGCGGGCCTTATATGTTGTCACTGGCCGCTTTTATTGGTGCCCTGCTGGTCAGTGCCATGATCTATCGCTTTGCGCAGCACCAGGGACAGGTTGGACTGGGCTTGCTGCTGCTGGCCGGTATTGCCATCAGTGCACTGGTCGAAGCCGGCATTGGCTTTCTCACTTTCATGGCCAATGACGAACAGTTGCGCACCCTGACCTTCTGGCGCTTTGGCAGCCTGGGCAATGGCAACTGGCATCTGGTCGGCGTCTTATGCATGCCAGTCTTGCTGGCTGGCTGGTTCATGCTGCGCATGGCCGTACCACTCAATGTACTGGCACTCGGCGAGAGCGAAGCACAGCATTTGGGCATGGCCGTCGATCAAACCAAAAAACGGCTCCTGGTGGCGATTGCCATTCTGGTCGGCACCCTGGTATCGGCGACTGGCATGATCGGTTTTGTCGGCCTGGTCGCTCCCCATCTGATTCGCCTGCTACTGGGCCCGGATCATCGCATCCTTCTGCCAGCCTGTGCGCTGCTCGGTGCACTGCTGGTACTGATAGCCGACACACTGGCGCGCACCCTGGTCAGCCCGGCCGAACTGCCGATCGGCATGCTGACTGCCATGATGGGTGCCCCCGTATTCCTGCTACTGCTCTATCGCGAACGCCATCGTCTGCACCGCTTCTGAAGGAATCGTCTCATGTTGACATTACACAGTATCAGCTACAAAACACTGTTCACCACTTTGCTCGATGAGGTGAACCTGAGCCTGCATGCCGGCGAGGTAGTGGCCCTATGCGGTTGCAACGGAGCGGGTAAATCCACCCTGCTCAAGATCATGGCAGGCAGCCTGCTGCCCAGCCAAGGGCAAGTGCTGCTCAACGGACTACCACTGTCGCAATGGTCTCCACAGCAGCTGGCACGGCAACGTGCCGTATTGCCGCAATCCAGCAGTCTGCATTTTTCATTCAGCGTCTTTGAAGTCGTCATGCTTGGCCGTTTTCCACATGGTGGCGGCAACCATTGTGCTGCCGACCGTGAAGTCGTGCAGCAGGCACTGGCACTGTTTGACGTCGAGCATCTGGCCCGCCGCGATGTCACCACCCTTTCAGGAGGTGAAACCTGCCGGGTACATCTGGCCCGGGTCTATGCGCAGATCACGCCCGCATCTTCAAGGCAGGATGCCGCGCTCATGACACCACGTTTTTTGCTGCTTGATGAACCGACTGCTGCCCTGGACATTGCCCATCAGCACCGGGTATTACAGCAGATCCAAGCCTTGACCCAACACAAGCTGGGCGTTCTGCTGATTGTGCACGATCTCAATCTGGCAGCCCAATATGCGGATCGCATGATCATGCTCAAACAAGGCCAGGTACGCTATAGCGGCCCCACGCAGGCATTGATGACGCCAGCAGTGATTGAAGAATGTCTGGGCTTCCAGTCCATCATTACCCCACATCCGATATCACAGCATCCCGTGATACTACCACTGACTCAAGGACGAACCATCGCATGTTAAACAAGTGCCCCGATTATGACTGGCTGCATCCCGCTATCGCTGATTCAACATCTCACTGACTCACCCATTTCCTTCATCAGTCTTCATCTGGAACAGTCATCATGACAGTCAACGGCCACCACTTACCCTCGGTATTGACCAGTGCCATACCCGTACTCCATTCGGATAATCTGGATGCCACCATCAGGTTTTATGAAACGCTTAATTTCAAGCTGCAGTTTCGTAGCGACCGACTGATTGGTTTGAACCGTGACCGGATACGTTTGCACTTCTGGCTCGATCCGGATACCGCTCAGCCAACACGCAGCAGCTGTCGCATCATGCTGCAAAGCATTGAAAGTTTGTACCAGCTATGCCAGCAACTGCAAATCATTGCACCCAATGGGCAACTCGCCGAAAAACCCTGGCGTACCAAGGAATTCATCATTGAGGATTGCCATCGCAACCTGATCTGGTTCATCGAGCCAGTTCAATTCATTCCGGGTGGCACTCGTCGTCGTCCCGGGGAACCCATGCAACGCTTTCTTGAGCGCAGACAACAACAATCCCGATCCCGTCTGGATCAGGAAAATACTATCAAGGAGTAAAAAAAACGAACCCTATTTATCGCACCTAATAAGGTTATTCTTAACTATACCAATAGGGAGTACCTTGATTTCTTGATAGAAATCGGCGCACTTCCAGATTTCGAGTCAGCCATTCCAAACCGGAACAGCCAGCCATTACACGCATGTTTCAGGGAGATTGGTCATGACCAGTTCTACAAATACATCCACACACTTCACTATCGCTCAACCGGTTTTTCCTGCAGAGCACCATGACACCTCGACCGCGCCGGTCATATGGCAACAACGTCGACTGTATCAGGCCATGATCATATTGCTGGGCCTGACCAGCTCAATGCTACACGCCCAGACAGTCCCACCGTCAGCCGGAGAAAGCAGTCTGCCCGAAGTCCGGGTCAAGGCCCGCAGCGAACAGGAATCGGCCAGCAGTCCCGTTCAAGGTTACCGTGCCCGGCGCAGCATCACCGCCAGCAAGACCGATACGACCCTGGCAGAAACGCCGCAGTCAGTCACCGTGATCACACGCGATCAGATCGAAGACCAGGGTGCTACCTCGCTCAACGACATTTTGCTCTATGCCGCTGGCGCACGTGCCAGCGCCTATGGTGTAGACAGCCGGGGTGACTGGATCCGCGTCCGCGGTGCCGATCCGGTCCAGTATCTCGATGGTCTGCAATTGCTGTTTGGCTACAACAATACACCGCGCCCCGACCCGTATTCGATGGAACGGGTCGAACTATTGCGCGGCCCGGCATCCGTCCTGTACGGTCAGGGCAGCACCGGCGGTTTGCTGAACATGGTCAGCAAGCGTCCTCTGGCCGAAGCACAACGCGAAATCGGTCTGCAGCTGGGCAGCTTTAATCGCAGGCAACTGCAGGCCGACTTCACAGGACCATTGAGCGACGACGGTCAATGGCTGTATCGTCTGATCGCCACGGTGCGCAAGAGTGACACCCAGGTTGACCACGTACCGGATGACCGGCTGATGCTCGCACCATCGCTCACCTGGAAACCCAATAGCCGTACCAGCCTGACCCTGCAGGCTCATTTTCAGCAGGACGACACCGGCTCGTCGGCCACCTTCCTGCCCTGGTCAGGCGTGCGGCTACCCAACCCGAATGGCACCATCCCGACCAGCCGTTTCATCAGCGAGCCAGGTTTCGATGAATACACAATGCGCCGCAAGAGCCTGGGCTGGCTGCTCGAACATCATGTTGATGATGACTGGACAATCCGTCAGAACGCGCGTTACACACGCGGCAAAGGCAGCTACCAGACACTCTACCCACTCAGCAACTTTCTTGATCCGACCAACCCCTATGTGCTGCCCGATGCCAGCGGCCAGCTGGTTACGGACCCGGCCCAGCGTAATATCATCCGCGCGATCTACATCAACAAACGCGACTTGCAGACCCTGACGCTTGATCAGAATATCGAGGGCCGAGTGGTCAGCGGTGCGCTCGAACATCGCCTGCTGGCCGGTCTGGACTATAGCCGCTACAAGGAAACCGCACAAAGCGGCTTTGGCAGCGCTGCCCTGTTTGATGTATACGCGCCAGTCTATGGCAACTTCACCATCCCGGCACTGAGTGCCGATGCCGATCTCGACCAGCGTCAGCTCGGCATCTATCTGCAAGACCAGATCAAATTCGGCCCACACTGGCAGCTCACTGCTGGCCTGCGCCGTGGCCGGGTGGTCAGCTCCCAGCAAAATGCTGCCGACGAACGCGACAGCGCCACCACCAAACGACTTGCCCTGATGTACCACGTCGGCAATGGTTGGTCACCCTACATCGCCTACAGCGAATCCTTTCAGCCAGTGGCTGGCCTGAACTTTTACGGGCAACGCTACACCCCCCAGCGCGGCGAGCAAAACGAGATCGGTGTGCGCTTTACGCCTGCCGATGAAAAACTGTCCCTGCATGCTGCCGTCTATGATCTGAAAGAGAAAAACCGCCAGGTCAGTGACCCGACCAATCCACTCAACCAGCTGCAAAGCGGCCAGACCAAGACCCGTGGCCTGGAACTGGAAGCCAAGACCAGCCTGGGTCGACAATTTGATCTGATTGCGCAGTACAACTACACCGATCTGGACAAACAGCTCGAAGCCCTGCCCAAGCATGTCGCCTCGGCATGGGGCAAATGGCGTTTTCAGATTGCGGGCCTCTCCGGTTTCTCGGCCGGACTGGGCGTACGCTACATGAGCGCATTTCGCAATGATCCAGCACCGACCACCCCCGCCCTGACACTCATGGATGCCATGCTCGGCTGGGACAATGGCAGCTGGCGCTATGCCCTCAATGTCACCAATCTGACCGACAAGGTATTTGTCAGTACCTGCCTGGGACGCGGCGACTGCTGGTACGGCGCACGGCGTAATGTCATGCTCACCGGCACTTACCGGTTCTGAGTTTTCCTGTCTAACAAGTCTCGATCATGTTCCACCCACCGCACGCATCGATTGCACGCTTCCCTTACCCCAGCGTCAGGAGGCCATCATGACACCGGCCCAGTTGCGCGGCTGGCGCTGGCTGCACAAATGGTCAAGCCTGATCTGCACGATCTTCATGCTGCTGTTGTGTCTGACTGGCCTGCCGCTGATCTTTCACGAGGAGATCGAGCATTTATCGGGCAGCGCCATCAGCGCGCCAGACCAAGTAGCGCCCGGGGCACCAGCCAGCCTTGACGAGATCATCGCCGCAGCACGGCGGCGCTATCCGGAGCGGGTAGTGCAATTTGCCTCGCTGGATCACGACGACGAACGTCTTTGGTTCATCACGCTGACACCGACGCCGCAGAGCCAGGACGACTTCAAATCGGTCGTGGTAGATGCGCGCAACGCCCAGGTGCTGGCCGAACCGAACACCAGAGAGGGCTTCATGTATGTGATGTTCCGGCTGCATGTGGACCTGTTCGCCGGCCTGCCCGGCAAATTGTTTCTCGGCCTCATGGGACTGCTGCTGCTGGTGGCCATCGTCACCGGTGTCGTGCTCTACGCACCCTTCATGCGCAAGCTGGCCTTCGGTACAGTACGTCATGACCATGCCCCGCGCACCCGCTGGCTGGACCTGCACAATCTGCTGGGCATGACTACGCTGATCTGGGCACTGGTAGTGGGCGCCACCGGCATGATCAATACCTGGGCCGATCTGGCCATCAAATATTGGCAATACGATCAGCTCAGCACGTTGCTGGCTCCCTATCAAGGTCAACCGGTCACGGCCGAAGCCGAACGTGCACCGCTGCAGCAGGGCCTGCTGGCCACCCGGGCACAAACACCGGGCCAGCAGGTCTCGTTCATTGCCTTTCCCGGCAGTACCTTTTCCAGCCCGCATCATGTCACCTTCTTCATGCGTGGCCACACACCATTGACCGCGCGGTTGCTGCAGCCGGTCCTGGTGGATGCCCATACCGCTGCCATCACCGCTGCACCGGCACTGCCCTGGTATCTGGCCACACTGCTGATTTCACAACCGCTGCATTTTGGCGATTATGGTGGCCTGCCCTTGAAAATTCTCTGGGGGCTACTTGATTTGATTACCCTGGTCGTATTAGGTAGCGGACTGTATTTGTGGTGGCGTCGGCAATCAGCAAATGAAACCAGACCAAGCAGACGCCCAACACGCCTGCCTTCAGGAGCGGATACATGAAACACGACCAAATCAGAACCCGCACATTGCAGGAAATCTTTGCCGTGCCTGCACTGCTGGCCCTGCTTTCAAGTATTGGTCTCATCTCAGCCCTGCTGGCCGATGGTCTATGGGATGCCTTGTCCTGGTTGTCCCTGGGCGGGGTAGTTGCGGCCACTATCTGGTACGCACTACGCCGCCATGACAGATCAACTGGTCAACCGGACTGAACCATCTGATCATTTTCAATAAACATACTATCAAGGAGTAAAAAAAACAGACCTTATTTATCGCACCTAAGAACCGTTATTTCCAATCATACTAATAGGGAGTACCACGTATTCCCAATATTATTCAGCCAGCCCCTCCTGTTGGAACAGCCAGCCGCATGTTTATTTTCAAGGGGGTTGACCATGGCCATCAAACATCAAAACAACGTATCTCTCACCTTACCAGCCAGCTTCACACCAAGCACGCTGAGTCTGACCATTGCCATGCTGCTCGGACTGGGCATGACGGCAGTGCATGCACAAACCAGTCAGAAACCAACAGAAAACAGTCTGCCTGAAGTCAGGGTCAAGAGCAGCAAAGCCAAAGAAGAGAGTTATCACACGCCCAGCGCCCGCACCGCCACCAAAAGCGAGGCCTTGCTGCGTGACATTCCACAAACCATCAATGTTGTACCCGAACAGGTATTGCAGGATCGTGGCGCACGCTCCATGCAAGACGTCATGAAAAACATTCCTGGTATTGGCCAGAGCAGCGGTGATGGTCAGCGCGACCAGGTGTTTATTCGCGGCTTTACCGCCATTGCCGATCAGTTTGTTGATGGCATTCGTGACGATGCACTGTATTTTCGTGATCTGTCCAATGTGGAACGGGTCGAAGTCATCAAGGGCCCGGCCGCCGTGCTGTATGGCCGTGGATCATCGGGTGGCCTGATTAACCGGGTCAATAAAAAGCCGGGGATTGATCTGACCGAAGTGGCAGTGAGTCTGGGCAGCTGGTCCAACAAGCGGGGTGAGTTTGATCTGGCCCGCAGCGCCAAGAACGACAGCATTGTCTCCTGGCGATTGACCGGTGCACTCGAAGAAGGTGGCAGTTATCGCCAGCAGCAATTCATCAACCGCAAGGCCATCTCGCCCTCGGTATTATTTAAGTTCAGCCCGCAGACGCAATTGCTGGTGCAAGCCGATTATCTGGAAGATCGACGTCTGACCGACTTTGGCATTCCTGCCATCAATGGCCGTCCGGTTGACGTCGACCCCGGTACCTACTACGGGGCCGCCAATGCCGCCCAGGTGGACTACAACCAGTCACGGGTTCGCTCACTGAGCGCGGTATTGAATCATCGCTTTGATGCGTCCTTATCTTTTCGCAATGCCACGCGCGCCTATCACTATGTGCTCGACCGCAACAATACGCTACCCAGCGGTACCGTCAACAGCGTAGCCAAAACTGTCGGACTGACCCGCTCCAATATCTATCGCCAGGAACACGGTGTCTTCAACCAGTCGGAACTGACCCAGAAATTTGCCTGGGGCAGCACCCAGCACGAGCTGCTTTATGGGCTTGAGCTCGGTCAGCAAAACAAGGATGTGCTCAACTATTCGGCTGGCACGGTGGTCACCGTCAGTCTGTACAACCCGGTATTGCCTACCCTGCCCTTTGCCATTGCTGGCAACCCGGCCGGTGACAGCCTGACCCGCCTGAAAACCACCGCACTCTATGTGCAGGATCAAATCTCGCTCAACACGCAATGGAAAGCCCTGTTTGGCCTGCGGCGTGACCGCTTTGAACAGGACACTGACGAACAACGCATCAACCAGCCCGATCTGGCACGTACCGACAATGCCTGGAGTCCACGCGCTGGCCTGGTCTGGCAACCTGATAGCGTACAGTCGTATTACGCCTCAGTGAGCCGTTCATTCCAACCCTCGGCCGAAAGCTTTGCCCTGGCCGCCAACAACGCCGACACCGCACCGGAAAAAACCACCAATCAGGAAATTGGTGCCAGGTATGAGCTGTTCAACGGCAAGGCCAGTGTGACGGCCGCCCTGTTTCGTCTGGAGCGCACCAATATCAAAACCACTGATCCCAGTAATCCAGCCAAGCTGATTCCAATCGGCACTCAACGTACCGATGGTCTGGAACTGACATTTACCGGTGAAGTGGGGCATGGCATCAGCCTGACTACCGGCTACGCCTATCTTGATGCGACAGTCATCGAATCCAACACGATTGAATCCGGTCAACCGGTCAAAGGCAAACGCGCCACCATCACCCCCAAGCATAGTGTCAACTTCTGGATGACGCAAAAACTGGGGAATGGCTTTACCTATGGCGCGGGTCTGAATTATGTAGACGATCGTTTTGCCAACCCGGGCAATACTGTCACTCTGCCAGCCTACACCACAGTGGATGCGATGTTGCAATACCGTATTGACAAGACCACTCTGCAACTCAATCTCTACAACTTGTTTGATCGCGGCTACATCATTTCAGGCCATGGCAGCAATCCCAACTTAAATATTCCCGGTGCACCACGCAATATCATGCTGAGCCTGCGGCAGTCGTTCTGATGAATCGGTTCGATGCGGGTGTTGATCGTCATCCTGCATCGGGCCCATTCCAAGGTCATCCATGCTGCGACTTATCGACAAACAACGGTATGAGGATATTTCATTGAATCCGATTCATTTCAATCCAATTCGCTTTATTGGCAATGTTTAACCCTTCAATACAAGGAACCATCATGAAATACCATCTGCAATTCTCGGCCCTGCTGCTCTGCATACTGAACTCGCCCATGGCAGTCAATGCCCATGCCTTGTGGATTGATCGTTCCGGCAACGGCAATGGCCCGGCACGCAATCTGATATTACGTTTTGGTGAGGCCGAAAATGCGCTGATCGAAACCAGTCCGGGCAAACTGGACAATATCAAGCCGCCACTGGCATGGCGCTGGCTCAGGCAGGATCAGTCAGAAGCGATACATGCCGAAAAAACCGCCGATGGCTATCTGCTCGGCCAGCTCGGCAATAATCAGCAGATCACCGCCGAAGCACTGGAACAGGACGTGATGGATCTGAGCAAATACCATCTGGGTGTGGTGCGTCCACTGTTTCATGCCCGCTTTGTCAACTGGCCAATAACGCTTGTCGAAGAACCGGTCATGGCACTCGACATTTTGCCAGTCGACCAGGCAGGCACCACCTTCAAGGTCTATCTAAATCAGGCACCTTTAGCCAAAGCCAAGGTGACGGTGATCGCACCCAATCTATGGACCCAGGAACATCATACGGATGAACAGGGTCTGATTCATATTCATGCGCCTTGGCGCGGCACTTATGTCCTTGAAATCACCCATATGGAAAACGAAGCAGGTGAATGGCAGGACCAACCTTTTGCGGCAAAACGCCATCGCACTACCCTGAGCTTTGTCATGGCCAAAGGCTTGCCGGCCAAGCCCATGCCACCCGCTCAGGCACATTGATGATTGAATCATCAAACCGTCAGACAGAAACTGAAGTTGTTTGCTGATGGCAAAGATTGTCGAATCATTCTTCAAAATTTATTTTTACATCGTACATAGCCATGTCTCACACAGCACCGTCATCTTCTCCCCTTATTGCCCCCTCAATCACACCACCTCACAAAAAAAAGCGTAGTGCACGTTCACGCTTTTTATGGTGGTTACGCCAGATTCATTTATGGTTGGGTCTGTGGGGTGCGGCACTGGGTCTGATCTTTGGTGCAACAGGTATTCTGATGAATCATCGCGCCATCCTGAAAATACCGATTGAGAAGGTCAAACAGTCGCATGCACAACTAGCCCTGCCTGAGGGTGGTTTTAAAAACATTGAACAGCTGCAAAACTGGCTGAGCAGTCAGACTGGTTATCCTGTTCTGCAAAATCGGAACAAGATTGATCCAGCCAAAACCGTCATCTGGGGTGAACAGGAGGTTCGTCAACCAGAACGCTGGAGTGTCAATCTGCAAAACCCGCAGCATATGATCAATGCCGAATACTTTTTAGGTAACCAGTTTGTCAAGGTCGAATATCAGGATGCCAATCTGATCGGTACATTGATCCGGCTGCACATGGCTACCGGCGTCAACACCTTCTGGGTATTGCTGTCCGATACCATCGCCGGTAGCCTGATCCTGCTCGCCATAAGTGGTCTGCTGCTCTGGAGCCAACTGCATAAAATCAGGCTGCTGTCGCTGTTGATCAGCCTGTGTGCATTGGGTGGCATGCTGACGTATCTGCTGTGACACTCAAACTGGAGATGCGTGTCACACAATACAAGACAGGATCAAACAATAAATGCGTCGTTAAAACCAACGATCGTATCGAGCCAATTTTTTCCAGATTGCATAACAATGCATCTGTCGGGCATTGCATATTGAAATTTAAAATATTTCAGAATTAAACGTTTACACGCTCTTGTTCTAGAGCCTAATAACTTGGCGATAGCCTTCTCATCGCAAGGCGCTTGCCACTTCGGCCACCAATGCCGGGCCACGATAAACCAGTCCGGTATAAAACTGCACCAGACTCGCGCCAGCATCTATTTTGGATTGGGCATCTGCGCCGCTCAAGATTCCACCCACACCAATGATGGGCACCGCGCCTTGCAAATGCTGTGCGAGTTTGCTAATCACGGCATTGGAAGCCGCCAGCACCGGCGCACCGGACAAGCCACCGATTTCATTGGCATGCACCAGACCTGCTACCTTGTCGCGGGCAATGGTGGTGTTGGTGGCGATCACCGAATCCATTTTGTGGGCAACCAGCAAGTCGGCAATCACTTTGACCTGCTCATCATCCAGATCCGGGGCAATCTTGACCGCCAGCGGCACATAACGACCATGCTGGTCGGCCAGGCTCGCCTGCGCTTCCTTCATGGCACGCATGATGGGCGCCAGCTCGTTTTCATTTTGTAGTTGCCGCAAATTGGCGGTGTTGGGTGAAGAAATATTGATGGTGGCAAATTGCACATGCGGATAGACCTTGCCATAACAATGCAGGTAATCATCGACGGCTTTGTCCAGCGGCGTATCCAGATTTTTACCCAGGTTGACACCGATCACCGGCCGACTGCGCATGCACCGGGTACGGTCAGCCACATTCCAGGCAGCAATATTGGCGACCAGATGATCCACACCCAGATTATTAAAACCCAAGCGGTTGATCACCGCCTGCGCTTCAGGCAAGCGAAACATGCGCGGTTTGGGATTGCCAGGTTGTGGCCGTGGTGTCACGCCACCCAACTCAATAAAACCAAAACCCAGGGCCGCAAAGCCGGCAATGCATTCACCATTTTTATCGGCACCGGCCGCCAAACCCACCGGATTGGGAAAGGTAATGCCCATCACCGTTTTGGGATTGGCTGGTACCGACTCAAACGCCAGATTGGCCAGGCCAGTTGCGGCCAAAGTGCTGAGCGATTTGAGCGTCAGCGCATGAGCCTCTTCGGCATCCATCTTGAACAATAGGGAGCGGGTCAGCGGGTACAGCGCATTATGCAGGGCAGCAAGCATGAATAATTGAAGATGAAAATGGGTTGGTAAGTGGTTAATGTAAGTAATGTGAGTCTTGGGCCGTCTATCGAGCAGGCTCTCGTCAACACGACATTGACCAAGCGCCTGATCAAGCAGCAGGCGTAACCCCTGATTATCCCGCAAACCGCTTTAAAGTCCCAGCGCAGCAATACCTGCCTTGGCAATTTGCGCATCTTCGGTGGACTTCACACCTGACACCCCCACCGCACCGATCACCTGTCCGTCCGCCACAATCGGCACGCCGCCTTCGAGCAAACCAGCCATCTGTGGTGCCGAAAGAAATGCAGTACGGCCGGCATTGATCATATCTTCATATACTTTGGATTCGCGTTTGCCCAGTGCCGCAGTGCGCGCCTTTTCAGGTGCCATCAAGGCACTCATTGGCGGTGCATTGTCGAGTCTGATATAGCCCAGCAGATGCCCACCATCATCCACCACCGCAATGCTCACGGCCCAGCCATGGTTGATGGCTTCAGCTTCAGCAGCAGCGAGCACTAATTTGGTATCGGCACTGGTCAGGTATTTTTTACTCAGCATGGCAGACATCCTTTCTTCTGTTAAAGATAAAAGTCCGGTGCCAGGCCTGGCACCGAGCCCGCTGCGTGAGGCAATCGGGCGCGCAATCGGGAATGTGCTGACTGTTAACTGTGCTCAGGTTTTGCTCAAGCCCAGATTTGGTGCCAGAAAATACCAGAACAACCCAATCGCTTCACGTACCACAATCTGACTAGCAAGGATCGCTTCAGGATGTGGAATGAAATCGGCCAGATACACACCATCGTAACCGGTACGGCCACAAGGCGCTGGTAGCACCGTCAATCCGGCTTGCTCAAATTCTTGTTTGGCACGACGCATATGCCAGCCGTGCGTCACCAAAAATACGCGGCCAATGCCAGCCTGCTTGAGTAAAGCCGCCGAAAAAGCGGCATTATCCGCCGAGGTATTGGACGCCCCTTCCATCCAGTTGACGGGTGTGGCCAATTCGAGTTCCAGTACCTGTTTCATCAACTCGGCTTCGCTGGCGCCCGGCAGTTCGGGGTTGCCGCCCGAAACCAGCACCGGCAAATGCGTGGCGTGATAAAGGCGCGCAGCAAAACGGACTCGTTCCAGGGTAAAAAAGCGGATATTGGTAGCACCATATTCGGTGGGCGTCCGCGAACGCCCGGCGCCCAGTACCACAATCGCCTGTGGTGGCGTATCCGTCTGGCCTGCCAATGGCGTTTGTAAATCAAGCCAGGGGCCTTCTTCCAGCGCAGCCATGGCGCGATAGGCAAAAAACTTGGTACTGCCTAAATAAGTCAGCACCAAAGTCAGCACCAGCACAATCGTGCCAAGCCGCTTGAGCCGCACAGCAGCGCGACGCTGTCCAAGCCAGCGCAATAACGCACCAATCAGCAACCAGAATAGCCAGGCAGTGGGAGGTAACAAGATAATCTGTACCAGTACGCGACCAATACCAGGTTGCCAGCCGGAAGATGCAGAGGCAGACGCTGTAAAAGACTCGACCGCGCCACTCACGCATGAATAGATTGTTAAAAAAGATAACAGGATTGTGCGTTGAAAAATGGCCAGCATAAGTGATACTCATCAAGGGTATAAGCTTATTTATAGTAGTTCAGGTGCGTTTTTACTGCATCATTTTTTATACTCCCAATACCGCTTTGGCAGAACGGTACTGCCAGATGACAAACCGATGACAGCTCTTCAGGTACTTTGGGGAAACTTCTCTTTGACAGCATGAAATAAATCACCTATCTTCGCGTTCATGCAGAAAAAAATGACAAAGAATTCGACACGGACTAGTCCATCTGGTGGCTTGCCAAGCGCCTGGACTGCTAAACGCTTGGCACTTTCTGGCAAGCGCCAGGTAATGGGCAGTCTGTTCCTCGCCACTTTGTTGAGTGCACCTGCTGTCCATGCCAAACCTGTCAAAATCACCAAAACAGTCTCTGCCAAATCCAAAACCACGACGAGTGTGATTGCCAAATCCAAAGCACCAGCCAAGTTAGGTATGGCTCATGGCAAAAAAGTCGCTGACAGTCACTCGCCTCACGCCCCGCTGCCTGCCAAAGCCGTTACGGCACCAAGCGCTTTACCCAATGTAGTCTTGCCCAATGTCATGTCACCGGCTCCTGCCACGACGGAATCAGCCGCCAATCTGGACTCGCTGATTGCCAACATTCAGGCCAATGACAAACTGGGTGAGCACAGCAATGACAGGGCTATCAGCAATCTGGTCAATAATGCCGTCGCAGCAGCAACGCCGATGGTGAGCAACCCTTCCCAAGGCACGATTCTGGAAGCGGCCAAAGCCAGCGCGCCCTATCCCGAGATCCAGCCCGAGTCAAAATCCTCGGGCTTTTTTTCGTCGGTTGGCAGCACAACCAATAATATTGTCGGCAAGGCACTCCACTATATCGGCGTCCCTTATACCTATGGTGGTACGTCGGTGGAAACCGGTTTTGACTGCTCCGGTTATGTACGCAAAGTGTTTCATGATACGTTTGGCCTGCTTTTGCCGCGCCGTGCGGTTGAGATGAGCAATCTGGGTTCATCGGTCAAAAAGGAAGAACTCAAACCGGGTGATCTGGTATTTTTTAATACGCTGCGCAATGCGTTTTCACATGTGGGCATTTATCTGGGCAATAACCAGTTTGTGCATGCCCCCTCCTCCGGTGGTCGAGTTCGGGTTGAAAGCATGGATATTCCTTACTGGCAAAGCCGCTACGAAGGCGCTCGCCGCGTGAAAGAGGCGCAACCATAAACACGATCGTCAATCGCATCAACATACAAGAAAATACAATGAAAATGCCCGCTGTGATGCGGGCATTTTCATTGTCGGCCAACACAGCGCTGACCAAGGATACCAATAATTGTGTCAATTGCGTTTTTACTGGTCACCCCTGACTGATCAGGCCGTGTTGCTTATACCGCATTGTTCCTACTTTGCTGGCTTATTCTTTACTGGCTACCGCTTGGCGCTCAGCCAGCTTTTCCTTGATTTCTTTCATCAGCACCGCTGTGGCCTGTTCACCGGCCAAAACGGCCACATTACGCGAAGTAAAGTCGGTTCCGGCCACGCCATTGAGCAGTGGCCGAATCACGATATCGGCTTCCTTGATTTCATACTGGCTGATCGATTGCCCCATGATGGTAAAGGTCTGCAGCATGGTGTCCATCGTGCCTTTGACATTGGCGGCATCGGGACGCGATGAAATGTCCACCGCAATCACGAAGTCAGCGCCCATCTTACGGGCGGCGCGCACGGGTACGGGCGCAACCAGACCACCATCCACGTAGTCACGACCATTGATGCGCACCGGCTGAAACACGCCCGGCACGCTTGACGAAGCCCTGACCGCCATGCCGGTATTACCACGCTGAAACAGGACCGGCAACCCGGATTGCAAATCGGTGGCGACAATCCCCAGCGGTCGTTTCAGCGCTTGAATCGGCCTGTTCTTGAGCACCTTGTTCACATAATCCTGCAATGCCTCGCCCTTGAGCACACCACGATTACCAAACGGCAGTACCCAATCGGCAATGGTGGCCTCATCCATTTTGGTGGCCAGCTTTTGCAACTCAAAACCATTCAGACCGGAAGCGTAAAACGCGCCCACCACACTGCCCGCGCTGGTGCCAGCAATCATATCCGGCTCAATCCCTTGTGCTTCCAGCGCCTTGATCACACCAATATGTGCAAAACCACGCGCGGCACCGCCACCCAATGCCAAGGCAATCTTGATCGGCTTGGTCGTCGTTGACTCGGTCGGCTTGCTTGGCTTAACCAATATTGGCGTCACGATATGCACGTCTGGCAGGGGTACCGGCGAATTGGCTTCGGACAAAACAGGTTTATCGGTCGCCACAGCAGGATTAACCCCCGAAGACTCCATTGCCGTCTTGCTGCTAGCCGACGTGCTGGTCACTACCGGAGCAGACACATTGCTATGCAAAAAAGAACAGGAAGCCAGTAAACCACTGGCCAGAACCATCGCCAAACGAAATTTGAACATCGAGGGAAATAAGAAAAAGGGGAAACGCAAGATAGCACAAGCTATGGGGCAGACCGTTAGCATAAAGCCACATTTAATATACTAACCACCTGTATAAAATTAAGCATAACAAATACGCACTTAAGCAGCTAATTTTATCAAAGTAATCAGGGAGTATATTAAAAACAATCACTGTAACAATAAATGGCTTATTCAGTGATCACAATACCAAAGCCAACCGAAGTCTGTTTGTAGTCATAATCAATCAGATTCTGACCATAGCCATGAAACACCTGCACATAACCCTTGAGCCGATTTTCAATCGGAAAGGCCCAGGAAAACTGCAATGAGCCACGATTATTGGTCGGTCTGAAATTATTGCGCCAGGTCACGGTGTATTGCTGTCCATTGCGTTGATACACGCCCAGCACTTCCCCACGCCCCACATAATCGACAATATTGGGATTGTCATCATCGCCCGACTTTTCGGGCAGACGCCACCAGGGTTTGATGAACAGCGAATAAGCGCCCTTTTCCAGACCGAGTTGTACATAAGCACGATTCCAGCTGCGCGACAGATCACCGCCCCGACCATTGGACTGATGCGCCAACCCGATATTGAGCATGCGCGCATCCCAGCCCAGCAAGCGATAGTCCGTTTTAAAAACCAGCATCGCTTCGGGCTCGTAATTGGTTTCACGAAACGGCGCCGAATTTTTGCGGTTATAAAACTGCCAGTATGACTGCTGGGTGTAACCCAGCCACAAATCACCATTTCCCGGGAACAGACTCTTGATGACCTTGGTCTTGAAGCTGACCTGAAACTTCACCTCGGATCGCTGCAGGCCACCATCCAGTCCCTGCACTTCACCCAGAGTTGAACGGAATGGCACGTTGTTGGTTGAAGTGGAATAAAACACCGGCAACAGATAAATCGGCCGATGGGATTTGAACGTGAAAGTAGGATCCTCTTCCTCCGGCGCCAGCTCCCACATGCGTGTCAAAAAGCTGGCGGTACTGACGGTCTTGCTGTGCGGATCAAGTGTGAACAGGGCATTGGGCTTGGCTGGTGGCAACGGTGCCAAATCGGGTAAAGCATCAATGCCCGGTTTTGATTGATTGGCCTGGATTTCACTACTTTGAAGCAGAGTGCTATCAGTCTTTTCAACAACAACTTGATCATAGCAAGCCAGCCTTTGTGCATCATCGCGTAACGCTTTGCAACGGGATAAATCGGTCTGGTTGATTTGTGCCTGAGCCGACCAGGCTGGTAAAAGCAAAAATGAGATCAACCAGTTTTGCCACCCCAATGATGCCACGATGACTGGCAAGGAGACAGATTGAAAATCGGCTTGGACTCGTGGTCTGCCTGCAAATCGTTTTAAGTATTGATTTTTCAAGATTTAATCCACTTTTAGGCAAAAACTTGTCATATTGAAAGCAGCTTAACAGGCATCGACTACCTCATCTTGACCATTGGATTGAAGTGAATACAAATAGTTTAACGGCCCAATTTCATCGCTTCACCAAAAAACAAACCAATACGTTGCATTGAAAGCTGTGAAGTATTTCATGTAAACCACTGGTTCACTTAAATTCACTTACAAATGTTTCGTACGCCGAAAATGGGGGCGCGTTAAATTAGCCGCGGAGATAAAAAATGGTGGCAAAAAAGACCACTGATGCAACGACGCCTCTTACATTAAGCGGAAATCATGCAAAAAAAATCTAGAGAAATTAACGAGGAATTTGCGTTACTGCAAAGATTGGCGCATAGCGCAGCAGGTGCCTTCAGCCGCGATATCCCCGCCATGCTGGAACGCTTGCAAGGTGCCTTGCTGGCGCATGCTGACAGCACGATTCGGCCGGAAGAATCACGTATCTGCATGTATCGCTATACCACCATCCATAAAAATGCCGATGCGCTGGCTGATATGTTGCGCCGCGAATTGACTGATGTCATTCATGGCGAGATCGTCAAAAAATTTACACCCACCGTCAATCAGGAATTTTCGCTCGATGATACCGAGCTGGTGTCCATGTCCGAGATGGAAATGACGGTGATTTTGGGTAATCTGGCACGTGCTGCAGAAAACAATCTGGGCGATATTTTAAGTAGTCTTAATCTGCGCTTATCGGTTTTATTTAAAAATAAAGACTTCAGCATTGCCGACAATCCGTTTCGGCCTGAAGTCTTCTTTCGCGCCATGGCCAATGCCTGGCAGAGTTTTGACGAACATGCCGATGAGTCCACGCTGATTGTTTTGCGCCTGCTCACGCCCCATGTTTATATCAACCTCAATCCCATTTATCAGTTGCTCAATGATTGCCTGATTGGTGAAGGCATCTTGCCGCAGCATATCGACACTTATCGTCGTGAACGTACCCAGGCCTTTGAAGTCACCCAGATTCGGGTTGATCAGCTTAACAACAACCTGCCCCCTGGTGGTGCCAATGCACCGGCCACCGATATGGCGGCCCAACAATCACTGCTGGGTCGTTTGCAACGTTTGTTGACGGGTCAGGCTGCCAATCATCCCATGGCCATGCCGACCATCATGCCATCGCTGAATCAGGCCAGTCAGTTGCTCAACACCATGAGTTTCATGATCAATCCGCCACCCGCACCGCTCATGGTTGATAGCGGCATGATCCAGTTCTTAACCAATTTGCAGCAACGCTTTCGTGCTGCCGCTCAAACCACCGGGCAATCGGCAGGTAACAGCTCTCCTGATGCGGGCCATCCGCTCCAGCCCACCTTGAGCCAGCCCAATGTGCTGCACGAATTACGCAAAAATAACAATCAACATACATTCAGCGAAATGGATGCGCCGATGGTCAATCTGCTGGCGCATGTGTTTGATTTTATTTTCCGCGACCGTCAGCTACCACCTGAAATCAAGTTTTTGATTGGACAGCTGCAAATTCCGGTACTCAAAGCCGCTCTGCTGGATCGCAATTTTTTCTTTCAGGAAAGTCATCCGGCACGCCGCTTGATCAACCTGTTAGGCAAAGCCGGTGTCGGCTGGATTCGTGCCAATGGGATGGATGATCCACTCTATGTGTTGATATCGGATATCACCCAGAAAATTCAAAACGAATTTACCGATGATCTGGGTCTGTTTGAACAATGTATCGGCCAGCTCGAAACCTTCCTCGAAGAAGAAGAGGAAGAGATCGAGATCATCATTGAGCCCAATGTCAGCGAACAACTGCTGGCCGAAAACCAGAAGCTGGCCTACGAAGCCGCTCACCGCGAAATTCAGTCTCGCAAAGCCTCGGGTGAAGTATCAAGCATGCTCGACGATTTCCTGGACGATATGTGGCTGCCGGTACTGGCGCACGCCTATATGCATCAGGCCGATGACCCCATGGGCTGGCCTGATTCACTCAAAGTCATGGATGACCTGATCTGGAGTGTGCAACCCAAGACCAGTGTGGACGAACGCAATAAACTGCTCGACTTGCTGCCCGTTCTGGTCAAACGCCTGAACGAACAGTTGGATACCATCAGCATTGATTTTCCTGCACGGACCAAATTCATGGCGGCACTGGTGGAACGCCATGCCGCAGTGGTCCGCTATGCCTTTAAATTATCGGCAACGCATCAACTCAAGCACGCCGAACTGATGGCACGGCGTGCCGTCACGCATCGACTGCAAAGCAAAAAAGATGAGCAGCCACCCATCATACGTGATGCCTATGATGCCTTGGTAGATAGCATGGCGCGCGGCGTTTGGCTGGAATATCAGCGTGAAACACCACAAGGCATGCTCACGTTGAACTTTCGTCTGACCTGGATCAGCCCGATGCGCTCACGCTTTTTGATGACCAACCGACAAGGCTATGATGCCCTGGTCAAGACCCCGCTTGAGTTGGCCAGTGATTTACGTAACGGCCTGGCCACCGTACTCAATGGTCAACCGATTTTGAGTCGCGCTATTGAAAGTGCGGTTGAAGAATTAGAGACCAGCCAAGCTGCCTGAGCCTGTTTCAGGCAGATAGGCAAATGCGTTTGTCTGCCTGGTTTGTCTAGCTGTTGAGTCCTTGTATGAAAATCATATGATTCTCAAGCTCGCTACGTGATATCGACAACTCCGTTTAAACTATGGTTTTATCTTGAAGCGCGACCATGACCGTACTGATTGAAGATTTGCGCACCGTCATCAATGACAACGGTGTTTTGTTTGAACCCTTGAATGACCATGAGCTTACCAGCCAGGGTAATGTGCATGTCACCCTCACCGAGCCAGGCCGGGTGCGCGGCAATCATTATCATATTGCTGGTCGCGAATTGATCACGGTTTTTGGCGCTACGTTAGTACGCTATCGTGAAGGCGAAACCACCCATGAAGTGGTCCTTGCCGACAATGAAATCAAGCGTTTCACCTTTCCTGCTGGTGTAGCGCATGCTTTTAAAAATATTGGCACCAAAACCAGTACCCAGATTGCGTTTAACACCGAAGTCCATGATCCGGCCAGACCTGATACGGTGAAAATGGTTTTGATTGAATCCTGATTTAATCAAAATCTGAATTTTTACGCTGCAATGCCCGTCTGTCTACCCGTCTGCCATAAATGGGCATTGTGCTCTTCGCTTTAAATCTGCAGTGTCTGCTGTAGAGCCTGCAGCTCATCTTCGGCAAAGCCGGCCTCGCGCCGCGCTGTCAGATTAAACGGGCCACGCAGCCGCGGTGCCTCATACTGTGCAGCGAATTGTGCGTAAGCGGCGATGGTGCTCAACCCTTGTTCCTTGCACAGTGTTTTGAACCAGTGATTGCCGACCGCGACATGACCAATCTCATCGCGCAAAATAATATCCAAAATTGCGGCCACGGCATGATCCCCAGCCTGATGCAACTTGGCACGAATCGCAGGCGTCACGTCCAGCCCGCGCGCCTCCAGGGTACGCGGCACCAGGGCAATGCGCGCCAGCAGATTGTCACGGGTTTTCTCGGCCATTTCCCACAAACCATGATGCGCAGGGAAATAACCATAATCAAACCCCAGACTGATCAGATGATTTTGCAGAAGTGTGAAGTGATAGGCCTCTTCTGCCGCCACCTTGAGCCAGTCGGTGTAAAAAGTCAGCGGCAAACCCGTAAAACGCCAAACCATATCCAGCGCCAGATTGATGGCATTAAATTCAATATGCGCCAAGGCATGAATGAGTGCGGCGCGTCCTTCCACCGTCACCATACTGCGCGACTTGACCTTTAAGGGCTCAACCAGTTCGGGCTTGTCAGGCCGGCCCGGTAAACCGATGGGTTCAACATAGGTCACCAATTCGTCCGACATAGAGGGATTGACCATCAACGCTTCGTGGAGCTGCTGTACTCCTAAACATTTTTGTACTGGATCGGATTCAATCAGCAAGTCAAGGGCTTTTTGACGCAGCGGTAACGCTTTGTTGAGATCGTGTAAGGTATTGAAAGGTGAATTACCTGGCATCGGCGTAAAATAGGGGTTCATTCATTTCGGTTATCTGTATGTCAATCTACCAATTAGGCAATATTGCTCCGCAAATCGACGACTCGGCCTTTGTGGCTGACAGCGCCAATATTATCGGCAATGTCACACTCAAGGCCAATAGCAGCGTTTGGCCAACGGCTACACTGCGTGGCGACAATGAACCCATTGTCGTCGGTAGCAACAGCAATGTACAGGATGGCGCCGTCCTGCACACCGATCCTGGCTGCAAACTGACCATTGGTGATAACGTCAGTGTCGGCCATCAGGCCATGCTGCATGGCTGCACCATTGGCGAAGGCTCACTGATTGGCATTCAGGCAATTATCCTCAATGGTGCCGTGATCGGTAAAAATTGCCTGATTGGTGCAGGTGCCCTGGTTGCTGAAGGCAAACAGATTCCCGATAACTCATTAGTGGTTGGCACACCGGCCAAGGTCGTGCGGATTTTATCCGATGAAGATGTCGCCAAAATCCACAAGAACACCCTGCACTACGTGGAACGTGCCCAAGCCTATAAAACCAGCCTGATCAAGATTGGCTAATGAGCGATACTCTTCATAAATTTTTATTTGATGCGGCACCGGTACGTGCCGAAATCGTCACCCTGGAAGCCACCTGGCAAGAAGTGTTGCGACGGCGCAGTTACCCACGACCGATTCAGCAAATGCTGGGTGAGATGATGGCGGCAGCGGCCTTGCTGTCAGCCAATCTCAAGTTCAATGGTGCCATGATCATGCAATTGCATGGTGACGGCCCGGTCAGCCTGCTGGTGGTGGAGTGCAATTCCGATTTATCCATGCGTGCCACCGCCAAGTATGACGAGTCCGTTGCTATCGGCGCTGATACGCCCTTGTCTGACTTGATCAACCGGCATGGCAAAGGTCGCTTTGCCATTACGCTCGACCCCAAGGACAAAATGCCCGGCCAGACGGCTTATCAGGGCATTGTGCCCTTGGTGGACGAACATCAGCAGCCCTTGCAATCCATCGCGCAGATTCTTGAGCTGTATATGGCGCAATCCGAGCAACTGGAAACCCGTCTGATTTTGACCAGCAATAGCATGCGTGCTGCTGGCTTATTGCTGCAAAAAATTCCTATCGAAGGCGGACAATTGAATACCGTTGTCGACGCCGACACCTGGAACCGCGTTAATCAATTGGCCCAGACTGTCAAACAGGAAGAATTGCTGCAGCTCAATGCCGAAGCCATTGCCCATCGACTGTTTTGGCAAGAACCTGCACAGAGTTCAGAACCTGGCAAGCCCCACTTTGCTTGCAGTTGTTCACGGCAACGGGTGGCCAGTATGCTGAAGATGCTGGGCATGGCTGAAATTGAAGGTTTGCTTGAAGAACGTGGATCAGTGGAAATTAATTGTGATTTCTGTAATCAAAGATATGAGTTCGATGCCGTCGACTGTGCGCAATTGTTCAGCACGATTACCCTCACCGAGGGTGTGGCAAGCCCGCAAACCCAGCGCCATTAGCCATCCGGCCATGGTGCCAGGGTTGCAGTTGCTTCCTCCTGGTGCCAGATCAGCAACCCCAAGGGTAACAGTTGATCATTAAGTGCGCTCATGTGCGACAGGTTTTACCTTAAATATACTCCCAATATGTATATTTTAAGACCTATATATAACGCACTGAATAAGGCAAATAATGAAGATACTCCTTAAAAAATCCAATTCTTTGGCGATTTTTTCAAAAACCGCAGCACAGCCTTTGAGCCTGGCATCAATCGGACTGACGCTGCTTTTGGTGGGCTGCACAACGGTACCGCCGGGCCCTCCACGGATTACCCGTCTGGCACCAGAACCATCAGCCACGCCCGCACCGCAAATCACCCAGCAAGAAGCAGAACGGATTGCCCAGATCAATGCGCAGGTGTTGAAAGATCAGGAACGTGATGCCGAAAATGCGCGAATAGCAAGACAACAACAACTGGATCGTCAAGCTTACGGCTACCCTTATTATGGCTATGGTGGTGGCTATTACGGTTGGGCACCCGTGATTCAACCTTATGCCTATTATGGTGGCGGCCATCGTGGCCGTGGCTGGCGAGGTGGCTTCAGTGTTGGCGTGCCGTTTGGTTACTACGGCTGGCCTTACTAAATCAATCAACTACAAGCAATTGCCAACGGTTGCGCCAACCTTAAGGCGATGCGGGACTCAAGCCAAAACGGCTATCGAGCAAGCTGGTCACTTGCTCCAGCCGGGCTGTTTCAGTGCCACTCACCAGCGTGTAATCCCAACCCCAGTCTTGTAATAAGGCCAGCAAGTGTTGATGGATTGCCAACTGTGCGGCCGGACTATCGCGTTGAATGCCATCAGCCTGCCAGGCAATATCAGTATGGGTCACCAAGACCAGATCGTAGCGATGTTGTTGCGCCAAGTTCGTGAGCTCAGCCGGACACTCACCAAAACAGTAGGCACTGTAGAGCGCCGTCATGCAGGGGCCGGTATCGCAAAACAGATAATTTTGCGCAGTCGCCAGGGCTACGCTCTCATGCGCAATTTGAGTGTGTGCAATAGGTAGTTGCTCACTGGGTTGCGGCAAGCGCTGCTGTTCAATCACAAATTCACGTAGATACTCACCCACCCAGCTGGTTTGATAATGCCTGGCCAATGCTTGCGCCAAGGTCGTCTTGCCGGTGGATTCCGCGCCCAGCAGTAAAATTTTTTTCACATTCATGCCAGCACCACATTGCCACGCGCTTGTTGATCGGCACGCCAACGCTGCCAGCCGAGCACACACAATAATAAAAATACGCCATACAAACCGGCGGTAAGCCATAGGGACTTGATCAGATACAAGCCCACATACACCACGTCCACCACAAACCAGAGCAACCAGTTTTCAATTTTTTTACGCGCGAGCAACACCTGTGCAATGATCGACCCGGCAGTGGTCATGCCATCCAAGCTTGGCACATCGGTATTGGTATGGCGCGCCAATAACTGATAGAGCACCACCCAAAGCATGCCCCAGATCATCAGCAAAATCAGCCATTGTGACTTGCTCAAACAGGAAACGGTCAATGGTCGGGCTTGCAACATTGAATCTTCGACCTTGGCACCATGTAACCAGGCATACCAGCCATACAGGCTGGCAACCAGAAAATAGATTTGCAATGCCATATCGCCATAAATGCGATTGACCGCAAACAGCGCCATACTTAATAAAATTGCCGCAATATTGACTGGCCAGGCCCAGAGTGACTGCCTAGTATTGAGCCAGATACCAATCAAGGCCAGCACAGTGGTGATGGCTTCCAGGCGCGTCATGGCATAACTGCCCAGTACCCAAAGAGGTGTAGTCAGCCATTCAATCATAGGTCCCCCATAAATCAATGGGAAAGGGTAATGGAATGCCAGGCATTCCCTTAACTTGCATTAGTGGGTGGTATTGCCAGGTGTGGCAGACGCATTTGCGGAACGATTGGCCGTAGGATTATCCGCCGTGTTGGCGGCTCCATGAGTGGCTTGAGTCGCAGTAGCGGTGGCAGCATCATCCGGTTTGCCGCTGTTCAAAAAGGCCTTGCCTGCCGAACTGGACTCGATGGGTGAGACTGGCCGACGCGCTTTACCCGCCTCAAGAATTTGCACAAAGACTTCACCTTCCTTGACCATCCCCAACTCATAGCGCGCCCGCTCTTCAATGGCCCCTTTACCTTCGCGCAGATCACGGACTTCGCCTTCCAGGCGGGCATTACGATCGCGCAAACCTTCATTGATCTTGTTTTGGGTTGCCAGCTTGCTATCCAGCTCCCACACCCGAAACCAGCCGCCCTTGCCAAACCAGAGAGGGTACTGAATCAGTACAAGCAAAGCAGCCAGAACCAGAGTAATCAGACGCATGAAATCGCAATAATGGGAATGTCAGGATTAACCGTTACAACCTTACTATGAGCCAGATTGTAGCGGTAAGGAATGTCCAAAGAAAAAGGTGAGGATCAACCTCACCTTTAACACTGTTACAACTGATTTTACTTCAGGTTGTAAAAAGCGGAACGACCAGGGTAAGTGGCGATATCACCCAGATCTTCTTCAATACGCAACAATTGATTGTACTTGGCCATACGGTCAGAACGGCTCATGGAACCGGTCTTGATCTGCAGCGCATTCATCCCTACCGCAATATCGGCAATGGTTGAATCCTCGGTCTCGCCGGAACGGTGCGATACCACCGCGGTATAACCAGCACGCTTGGCCATTTCGATGGCAGCAAAAGTTTCGGTCAAAGTGCCAATCTGGTTAATTTTGATCAGGATCGAGTTGGCGATACCGCGCTCAATACCTTCTTTCAGGATTCTGGTGTTGGTCACAAACAGATCGTCACCGACCAGCTGGATTTTTTTGCCCAGCTCTTTGGTCAGAATTTCCCAACCGGTCCAGTCACCTTCATGCATCCCATCTTCAATGCTGATAATGGGGTACTTGTCACACCAGGAAGCCAGCATATTGGTCCACTCGGTGGCGGACAATTTCAGGCCTTCACCTTCGAGGTGATAAACACCATCTTTATAAAACTCGCTGGCCGCGCAGTCCAGACCAATCGCCACTTGCTTGCCCGGTTCATAGCCGGCTTTTTCAATTGCTTCCATCAACAGCTTCAAGGCAGCTTCATGGCTTTGCAAGGAAGGGGCAAAACCACCTTCATCACCCACCGCGGTGCTGAGGTGTTTGTCGTGCAGGAGTTTTTTCAGTGTGTGAAACACTTCTGCGCCATAACGCAGTGCTTCACGAAATGAAGGTGCACCAACTGGCAGAATCATGAATTCCTGCAAATCGAGGTTGTTGTCTGCATGAGCGCCGCCGTTGATCACGTTCATCATTGGCACCGGCATTTGCATGGCACCCGAACCGCCAAAATAACGATACAGTGGCAAACCGCTTTCTTCGGCAGCCGCTTTGGCCACCGCCATGGACACAGCCAGCGTGGCATTGGCACCCAGACGGGCTTTATTGTCAGTACCATCCAGATCGATCAGGGTACGATCCAGAAAGGCTTGTTCAGCCGCATCCAGGCCCATGATGGCTTCGGAGATTTCGGTGTTGATATTTTCGCAGGCTTTCAGAACACCTTTGCCCATGTAGCGGGACTTGTCACCATCGCGCAGCTCAATGGCTTCGCGCGAACCGGTAGAGGCACCGGATGGCACGGCCGCACGGCCCATCACACCGGATTCCAGCAAAACGTCACACTCGACAGTTGGATTACCGCGTGAATCAATCACTTCGCGACCAATAATATCGACGATTGCGCTCATTTATTTTCCTTCTTGGTTGATCAAAGTTAGGGATAGAGAAATATTTCAGCCAAGCATGTTACCTGTTGAAGGTGACGCTGCCGAGGCAGTTTTTTGTCATTTGGCTTATAAAGTTGTTTCAATGAAACCGGTTTTCTTGACCAGGGTATCCAGTTCCTTGAGCGTATACAGCAATTCTTTCATACGTGGCAACGGCCAGGCATTGGGGCCATCGGACTTGGCGACTGCCGGATTGGGATGGGTTTCCATAAACAAACCAGCCACGCCAACTGCTACCGCAGCGCGCGCCAGTACCGGCACATGCTCACGCTGACCACCCGAACTGCTGCCCTGACCGCCCGGCAACTGCACTGAATGCGTCGCATCAAATACCACTGGACAAGCCGTTTCGCGCATGATCGCCAGTGAACGCATATCGGACACCAGATTGTTATAGCCAAACGATACACCACGCTCGCAAGCCATGAAGTTGTCTTCCGGCAAACCGGCTTCACGGGCAGCATCACGCGCTTTTTGCATGACATTTTTCATGTCACCGGGTGCCAGAAACTGGCCTTTTTTGATATTGACCGGCTTGCCCGATTGCGCACAGGCCCGAATGAAATCGGTCTGACGGCACAAGAAAGCTGGCGTTTGCAATACATCCACCACGTCAGAAACCGGCTTGATTTCAGGAATGTCATGAATATCCGTCAAGACCGGCACACCAATCTGTTTTTTGACTTCAGCCAAAATTGCCAATCCTGCTTCCATGCCCGGACCACGAAAGGTACTGCCAGAACTGCGATTGGCCTTGTCGAAGGAAGATTTATAGATGAAAGGAATGCCCACTTCATCCGTGATTTCCTTAAGCATACCGGCTGTTTCGAGCGCCATTTCACGGGACTCGATGACGCAGGGGCCAGCAATCAAAAAGATGGGATGATTCAAACCAATTTCAAAACCACATAATTTCATGCTGCGCTCCTTGCTGTCCCGCATCCAGCGCCGCGGTCGCATCCCCATTGGGGCCCCTGCTCTACGCTCTGCTGTCGCCCAGCAATCAAAAAGATGGGATGATTTAAACCAATTTCGAAACCACATAATTTCATGCTGCGCTCCTTGCTGTCCCGCATTCAGCACCGCGGTCGCATCCCCTTTGGGGCCCCTGCTCTACGCTCTGCTGTCGCCCAGCTATCAAAAAGATGGGATGATTTAAACCAATTTCAAAGCCACATAATTTCATACTAGTCTCCTTGCTGTTCCGCATCCGGCACCGCGGTCGCATCCCCTTTGGGGTCCCTGCTCTACGCTCTGCTGTCGCCCAGCTATCAAAAAATAGGTTGGTTCAAACCAATTTCAAAGCCACATAATTTCATGCTGCGCTCCTTGCTGATTCCTGACAAACACTACAACATAAATACTTGATAGCCATTTACTCACAATGTCCGTATCAGCAATAAAAGATAATTCAAGCGAATGAAATTGCATTCAACAAGATCAGGCGACCTTCTTTTCCTGGGTATGTGCTTGTTGAGCCAAAGCTGCCTTGATAAAGGAAATGAACAAAGGATGACCATCACGCGGGGTGGATTTGAATTCG
Organism: Ampullimonas aquatilis; assembly: GCF_049675895.1. Classification (GTDB taxonomy): domain Bacteria; phylum Pseudomonadota; class Gammaproteobacteria; order Burkholderiales; family Burkholderiaceae_D; genus Ampullimonas; species Ampullimonas aquatilis. The sequence continues at coordinate 2,327,170 of NZ_CP183834.1, forward strand.
GGGTGATATTGCACGCCCATGAACCAGGGATGCACGTCTTGTGGCAGTTCCATGATTTCGCACAGGTCTTCGGTCGGTGTGCGTGCGGCAACCACCATACCGGCAGCTTCTACCTTGGGCAGTAATTCATTATTGGCTTCGTAGCGATGACGATGGCGCTCATTGACTTCGGCACCATAAATTTTGGCAGCCAAAGTACCCGACTTGACTGAACAGGTTTGTGCACCCAGACGCATGGTGCCACCCAGATCAGAATTGGCATCACGTTGTTCAATCTGACCATCGCGATTTTTCCATTCGGTAATCAAAGCCACGATCGGGTTTTCGGTATGGGGGTCAAATTCGGTCGAGTTGGCCTGCGCCAAACCCGCTTTATTGCGTGCAAATTCAATCAAGGCGACTTGCATACCCAGGCAGATACCCAGATACGGTACCTTGTTTTCACGAGCAAATTTGGCCGAGGCAATTTTTCCTTCCACACCACGCTTACCAAAACCACCCGGTACCAGAATCGCATCAAAGTGCTGCAAGGCACTGGTGCCTTCGGTTTCAATCTGCTCAGAATCGATATATTCGATATCAACCTGGCTATTGGTATGAATCCCGGCGTGACGCAAGGCTTCTGTCAGTGATTTATAGGATTCCGTCAGATCAACATATTTACCCACCATGCCAATGGTGATGTGATGTTGCGGATGCTCCTGCACTTCCACCAGGTTTTTCCACATGGACAGATCGGCTGGTTTGGCCGACAGCCCCAATTCGGCACAGATGATGTCATCGAGCTTTTGGTTATGCAGCATCATGGGGATCTTGTAGATGGAGTCCACATCCCAGACGGAAATCACCGCATCTTCCTGCACATTGGTAAAGAGTGAAATCTTGGCGCGTTCTTCGGCTGGGATTTCACGATCGGCACGACACAGCAAGACATCTGGTGTAATACCAATTTCGCGCAGTTTCTGGACAGAATGCTGGGTTGGTTTGGTTTTGAGCTCACCTGCCGAAGCAATAAAAGGAACCAGTGTCAAATGGACATAACAGGCCGACTGGCGGCCTTTACGCAAGCCCATTTGACGAATCGATTCCATGAATGGCAAAGACTCAATATCACCCACCGTGCCGCCAATTTCCACAATAGCCACATCCACCGCTTCGGAAGTGCCTTCGAGTGCACCACGTTCGATGAAAGTCTGGATTTCATTGGTGATATGCGGAATGACCTGAACGGTGCGCCCCAGATAATCGCCACGACGCTCTTTTTTGAGCACTGAATCATAAATCTGGCCAGCGGTAAAATTATTGACGCGACGCATCTTGGCGCTGATAAAGCGCTCATAATGGCCAAGGTCAAGGTCAGTTTCTGCGCCGTCGTCGGTCACAAAGACCTCGCCGTGCTGAAACGGGCTCATGGTACCGGGATCAAGATTGATGTACGGGTCCATTTTGATTAACGTGACCTTGAGGCCTCGTGACTCTAAAATGGCAGCAAGAGAAGCGGCCGCGATTCCTTTACCCAACGAAGAAACCACGCCACCAGTGACAAATACGTATTTGGTCATTGCGGTCGGTGCCGGAGCTGATCCGGGCACGAATGGAAATTGAAATTATAGCTTAGGAGTCGTCCCGGCAGAAGCCATCAACACTAAACAAAGCATAAAAGTTAATGGCACACCGGGCTCTGCCAAACTGTTTTTTTCCGGCCATCAATGATGTGTTCTTGCTGTCGCACGGCTTGACCGGTTCCTGAGCCGTGGTTCGTTGCACCGATCCCGACAATAAATAAATTTTGTAACCCTTGCCAGCACTCAATCCTTTCACCTCACATTCCAGCCAATTGCCCTGATGACCAATTTAGCCATTTCCCCAAGCACCCAACCTGGCCGCATCAGCCTGCTCGATAAGCTGCGTGGCATAGCGGTCGTGATGATGATTGCCTATCACTTTTGTTTTGACCTGAATTACTTCCGCTTTGCCAGTTTCAATATGCTGGCCGCCCCTGGCTGGATTGCCTGGCGTACCGTCATTGTCAGCAGCTTTTTGCTGGTGATGGGCGTAAGCCTGCAACTGGCTGCTCAAGCCCGCACCAACCATCGCATTGCCCTTGAACCGCCGCCGCTTTCTTGGTGGCAACGGCTGTTTTTTGGACGCGGATTCTGGGGGCGCTGGCTGCAAATCACGCTCGCCGCTTTACTGGTCTCCATCGGCAGTTATGCGATGTTTCCAGAAGGCTATATCTATTTCGGGATTTTGCATTTTGCTGCTGCTGCCACCCTGCTTGCCCGCCCTCTGTTAAAGCTGGGTTCGATCAATCTGGTCATTGGCATCATTTTGATCATACTGGGCAAGCTGATGCACCTGGATATGATGAATCCCAGAGCCTTGAACTGGATTGGTATGGTCAGTCAACTGCCACTCACCGAAGACTATGTGCCTATCCTGCCCTGGCTGGGTGTGGTGCTGACTGGTGTGGGCGGTGCAAGCTATTGGCAAAACCGAGGTAACACCGTCTGGCCGTGGTTGAACTCCCTGGAGCAAAAGCTGCCAAGTCCAATCGCCCAACTCTTAAGTTTTCTAGGCCGTCATAGCTTGCTGGTTTATCTATTGCATCAACCTTTATTGATGGCACTCTTGTCAGCCGCGTACTTTGGGTTGCAGATACATTAAGCGATACGTCCACTCACCCATCAATATACTACCCAATATAGATATTCTGACATCATATAAATCGCACTTGACAAGCCAATTTACTCATATTACTAGGATGGAGTATATGATTTAAGATACGAAAATTCGACTTTGAGTTCAGTTCAAAGTTGCTTTTAGTGAGCCCGTCTGATTCATCGCAGTACTGAAAAGCCATACTGCAAAACTGAATAGCACGTCAGAAATGACGCGCTTTGCATCAAGGTGTCGCTCAGACAGGCATGATGGAAATTTTCACACTCAGATTCTCTCGCCCACCACCGGTACGCATGCCACGAATCGGCGAGACCGACGCGTAGTCCTTACCGACGGCCAGGCGCACATGCCGCTCGTCGCTAAAACAGCGATGGGTAATATCAATGCTATACCAGCCGGTTGCCTGACCGTGCGTGCCCTCCACCCAGACATCAACCCAGGCGTGGCTGGCCAGTTCGGGCGCATTGGCCGCATAAAAATAGCCACTCACATAACGCGCCGGTACACCATGCGCACGACAGCAGGCCAGATAAACATGCGCCTGATCCTGACAGACACCCGCCCGGCCCAAAAAGGCCTGGATGGCCGTGGTATTCACATTGGTGGAACCCGAGGTATACGTCACCCGAGTGGCCACATCATCGGCCAGATTGATCAGGGCTTCCAAAGCATAAGGGCCACCTGCCTTGATACGCGCCAGTTGAATCGTAGAAAAATCGCGCAGCAAATGCTTGGGCTCGTCTTGCGTCAACTCGGTCGCATTCACATAAATATACGGTGACAGTTCTTTGGGGTGCGGCAAAATCACCTGCCCGGCTTCCATATTGGTCGAAACTTCACCCTGCGCCAATAAATCGATATAGCTGATCGGATGCGTCACTGTCATTGAATGACAGGCATTGAAATAGCCATCCTCAAAAGCACGCAAACCTGCTGGTGCACTCACCTTCCATCGATGGATTTCCTGATACTCGTTGCGTCGCGGTGACAGCCGGACTTCCGAAATGGCGTACCGCACAGGTGCGCCATATTGATAAGTGGTAAGGTGCCGAATTGCCAGTCGCATGAGGTGTCAGCCTCACGCAACCGCAAGCGGCACCAGGAAATCTCGACTGATCGAGTTACCCAGGTCATTGATACGCTCCAGAAAATTGGTCAGATAGGCATGCAGGCCCATATTGAGCACATCCTCAATCCGGTCATATTTGAGATCAGCGCACAGCTTGCCGGCACGACGCTCGGTTTCCGGGCTTTGCTCATTGCGCACGTTAGCCAGAATATCAATGACTTCAACCATGCAACTGGCCAGTGAACGGGGCATATCATCACGCAGAATCATCAGCTCGGCAACGCGCGAAGGCGTGATGACATCACGATAGACCTTGCGATACACCTCAAAGCCCGACAGCGAACGCAACACCGCAGCCCAGTGGTAATAATCCTGCTGGGACTCGGAAGCAGCGCTATGCGAAAAAGCCAGATATTGATTTTCAATACCATGAAATTTCACATCCAGAATCCGTGCCGTGTTATCGGCCCGCTCCAAAAAAGTACCCAGACGCAAAAAGTAAAAAGCATCGTCCTTCAACATGGTACCCAGCGTCACACCCCGTGATAAATGAGAGCGATGCTTGACCCATTCAAAAAACGTGGCCGGATCACGCGTCAATTGATCTTCATCCAGCATGCGTAAAAAATCCAGCCAGGTGGTATTGAGCGTTTCCCACACCTCGGTCGTCAGGCTGCCGCGCACCGCCCGTGCATTTTCACGTGCCCCTTGCAGACAGCTGTAAATGGAAGACGGATTGCTCGGGTCGGTGACCATATAGTTGAGCACGTCGGCACGATTGATGATGCCGTACTTTTCGTCATAACCGCCCTTGAGCTCGGTAATGCTCAACATCCCGCGCCAGCCACGCTCCGCAGTTTCGGTGGATTGTGGCATGAGGGAAGTTTGATAATTGACGTCCAGAAGACGAATCGTATTTTCAGCACGTTCGGTATAACGTGCCATCCAGTACAGGTGATCAGCGGTTCGACTTAACATAGAGTTTTCTTGTTTAAACCACCACAGCCAGACCATCGCCAGCAAAATGCAGGCGCTTGAGATAGCAGTGGTAGCAGGTGTTCATCAATGTAGATAGGCTATTTGTTCGTGTTGATCAGGGTTGGCAGACCGCCACCCCGCTCAGCTTTCCAGTACCCAGGTGTCCTTGGTGCCGCCACCCTGGCTACTGTTGACCACCAGTGAACCTTCACGCAATGCCACACGCGTCAGGCCACCGGGCACCATCACCACATTCTTGCCTGACAGCACAAAGGGCCGCAAATCAATATGGCGCGGAGCAATACCCGACTCAACATAGGTAGGACAGGTTGATAGCGCCAATGTCGGTTGCGAAATGTATTTATCCGGATGCGCAATCAGCACTTCCCGAAATTTTTCAATTTCGGCCTTGGTTGCAGCAGGGCCCACCAACATGCCGTAGCCACCGGCACCATGTGTTTCCTTGACGACCAGCTCACTCAAATGATCCAGCGTATATTGCAGATCTTCTGGTTTGCGACACATGAAGGTAGGCACATTGTTGAGAATGGCTTTTTCACCGAGATAAAACTCGATCATGTCCGGCACATAAGGGTAGATCGATTTGTCATCGGCGACACCCGTGCCGATTGCATTGGACAAAGTGACATTGCCCTCGCGATACACCGACAACAAGCCCGGCACACCGAGGGTGGAATCAGGCCGAAACACCAGCGGATCCAGAAAGTCGTCATCGACGCGACGATAGATCACATCAACCCGCTGCGGCCCCTGTGTGGTGCGCATGTAAAGGTAATCGTCCTTGACGAACAAATCCTGCCCTTCGACCAGCTCGACACCCATTTGCTGGGCCAGGAAAGCATGTTCAAAATAAGCCGAGTTGTACATGCCCGGTGTGAGCACGACCACGGTCGGATCAGTAATTCCGGATGGTGCAGAGGAACGCAGGGTATCAAGCAGTAAATCGGGATAATGTTCGACCGGTGCGATTTTATTGCGGGCAAACAGATCGGGGAAAAGTCGCATCATCATCTTGCGATCTTCCAGCATATAAGACACACCGGAAGGCACGCGCAGATTGTCTTCGAGCACGTAAAACTCGCCCTCCCCGGCACGCACAATATCAATCCCGGCGATATGCGCATAAATGTCACGCGCCACATCCACGCCCTGCATTTCCGGGCGATATTGGCCATTCTTGAAAATCTGCTCAGCCGGAATCACCCCGGCCTTGATGATATTCTGATCATGATAAATATCGTAGATGAACTTATTGAGCGCGGTGACCCGCTGACGCAGACCCACTTCAAGCTGCGCCCATTCGCTGGCCGGAAAAATCCGCGGAATGATGTCAAATGGAATTGTCCGCTCAGTACCGGCTTCATCGCCGTAGACGGCAAAAGTAATACCAACACGACGAAAAATAACTTCTGCTTCGGCGCGTTTTTTTTCCATCAGTTCGGGTGGTTGCTGTTTTAACCAGGCATCAAACTGGCGGTAATGTTCTCGCGCTGATTTGCCATCCGTCATTTCATTAAAAAAGGAGCTTGGCATAGAGTTGTTATCCCTTTCTTGCTTCTGGAGGGTGAGTGAGAGTCTTTTATTGGTGCAGCTGAATGCTCTATTGCAATGAACGAGCCAGCTTAAGCTGTGATTCCCTTCGCATAAAAAGCACTTTATTGCACCATCATAGTGCAAACATCAGCGACTGTGCGGGGTTTCGTTTCAGATTGCCTGACCTGGGGCATAGGACAGCAAAATAGCTTGCGCAAATAAACTAGGCAACTGTGCTTAAAAAGTGATGGCGATCGGGATGCACCAAAACCAAAGTGCTGAGTCAAGCTGGTGAATCAAGCCAGTTCAACGACCACAAGATTGCGCCTGGGACTGTAATTTTAAAGGGGTATATGAGAAAACCAGCTGCCTAGGTAAATAAATATTGGTTATTTTTAAATACCCTGGGCAAGTATTGATCGTTGAGACAACTTGAGCCAACTCGCGATATTGGCAATTCAGGTTTTTTTAGTGCGGGCCGGCTTGTTGACTTCGGAAATCACTTCCTGAAATTCGGCAAGATCCTCAAAGCTGCGATATACCGAGGCAAAACGCACGTAAGCCACCTTGTCGAGCTTGCGCAGTTCACGCATCACCAGCTCACCGAGTTGCGAAGTCAGTATTTCACGCTCACCGGAGGCCAGCAGTTTTTCCTCAATACCGGTAATGGCATGATCAACCGCTTCGGTCGGCACAGGCCGTTTGCGCAAGGCCAGCATCAGGCTGGCGCGCAGCTTGTCGCGCTGATAGTCGGTACGGCTGCCGTTTTTCTTGACGATGGTAGGAAAAGAGAGCTCCACCCGCTCAAAAGTGGTGAAGCGCTTTTCGCATTTTTCACAGCGACGCCGGCGACGAATCGAGTCCCCTTCCTCCGATACACGGGTTTCCAGCACCGTGGTATCGGCATGATGACAAAAGGGACAATACATGATTCGCCTGTCGGGTTAATGAACCAGAGACTGATTCTGGTAAGGCTGATTAGCCATAGACCGGAAAAGCCTTGGTCAGTACGGCAACCTGCTCACGGACCCGCGCCAGATTGGCTTCATCGTGCGGATTGTCGAGCACGTCGGCAATCAGGTGCGCCACTTTTTCAGCTTCGGCTTCTTTGAAACCACGGGTGGTCATCGCTGGCGAACCCAGACGAATACCGCTGGTGACAAAGGGCTTTTCCGGATCATTGGGAATCGAATTTTTATTGCAGGTGATGTGCGCATCACCCAGCACTTTTTCAGCTTCCTTGCCGGTAATCTTTTTGGCGCGCAAATCCACCAGCATGACGTGGCTTTCGGTACGACCAGAAATGATGCGCAATCCACGCGCAATCAAGGTTTTGGCCAACACATCGGCGTTTTTCACCACTTGCTGCTGATAGGTCTTGAATTCAGGCTTGAGGGCTTCACCAAAGGCAATCGCCTTACCAGCAATCACATGCATCAGCGGGCCACCTTGCAGGCCAGGGAAAATCGCTGAATTGATGGTTTTTTCCAGTTCGGCTTTCATCAAAATCACGCCACCACGTGGACCACGCAGACTCTTGTGGGTGGTAGACGTCACTACATCGGCAAATGGCACCGGGTTGGGATACTCACCAGCGGCAATCAGGCCAGCATAATGGGCCATATCGACCATGAAATATGCACCCACTGCCTTGGCCACTTTGGCAAAACGCTCAAAATCAATGCGCAGCGCATAGGCCGAAGCACCGGCAATGATCAGCTTGGGCTTGTGCTCATGGGCCAGCCGCTCCATCGCGTCGTAATCAATTTCTTCCTTGGCATCCAGGCCATAACTGACCACCTTGAACCACTTGCCCGACATATTGAGCGCCATGCCGTGCGTCAAATGGCCACCTTCGGCCAGGCTCATGCCCATGATCGTGTCGCCAGGATTCAACAAACCCAAAAATACGCCCTGATTGGCCTGTGAGCCAGAATTGGGTTGCACATTGGCGGCTTCTGCGCCAAATAACTGCTTGAGGCGGTCAATCGCCAGCTGCTCGACGATATCCACGTTTTCACAACCACCGTAATAACGCTTGCCCGGATAACCTTCGGCATATTTGTTGGTGAGTTGCGAACCCTGCGCCAGCATGACGGCTGGGCTGGTGTAGTTTTCCGAGGCGATCAGCTCGATGTGATCTTCCTGACGACGATTTTCCAGCGAAATTGCGTGGGCAACTTCTGGATCGTAAGCCGCGAGGTCTACTTGTTTGTTGAACATGCTCTACTCCAGTCGATGCAGGCCCTTGCCTGCGTATATTTAGGCCAGATGAGGATTGAATTTAGCTGAATGAAAATTGACAGACAGCCCAATAGAACCCACATTTGGCTGCCCAGGCGATCGGCTGAAACCCTTGTGCTTCCCGGTGGATACCCACCCTGATGCTGCCCGCGTTGGCAACATGTCTCGCCAGTCACACAAGGTATAAATGGAAGCCGAAGTTTACTTGAGGCCGCGATGAAGAGCAATCCAAAAAAACAGCAGCAAAACCTGCAAATTAAATCACCACTGAGATTGGAATTGAGATTGCAAATTCGACGACAACTGATCCACCAGTTTGAGCGTCATAGAAATGCGCTAATGACAGTTGTAGATACAATCAGCCAAGGCATGATTGGTCAGTCCAGCATGCAATGCCGCAGACTTTTTGCGACAATCGTTTTTTCTCACAGATTTTTCTCACAGATGGGATAAGCATCATGATCGTATTGGTGACAGGCGCAACCGCCGGCTTTGGCTGGGCAATTGCCAAACAATTTTTAGCAGCTGGACATCAGGTGATTGGCACTGGGCGCCGTACCGAACGCTTTGATCAGCTCAAAACCGAACTAAGCGCGGATCAGCAAGCCCGTTTTTTAGGCATTGCGCTGGACGTACGCGACAAAACCGCCATTGATGCAGCGCTCGCAGCCCTGCCCACCGACTGGCAGTCCATTGATCTGCTGGTCAATAATGCTGGCTTGGCACTTGGCCTGGAGCCCGCCCATCAAGCTTTGCTGGAAGACTGGGAAACCATGATCGACACCAATATCAAAGGACTGGCTTATATGACACGGGCGATTTTGCCCGGCATGGTGACACGCGGTCGCGGCCATATTGTCAATCTGGGTTCGGTGGCCGGACAGTTCCCCTACCCCGGCGGCAATGTGTACGGCGCGACGAAAGCGTTTGTTGATCAGTTTTCGCTCAATTTACGCGCTGACCTGCTCGGCACGCCAGTTCGGGTGACCAATATTGAGCCGGGCTTGTGCGGCGGCACCGAGTTTTCCAATGTGCGTTTTCATGGTGACGACAGCAAAGCGGCGTCTGTTTATAACGGTACTGAACCACTCACCGCCGACGATGTGGCCGAGACCGTTTTTTGGGTAGCCACGCGGCCAGCTCATGTGAATATCAATAGCGTGCAGCTCATGCCAACCTGTCAGGCCTTCGGTCCACTTGCAGTGCACAAGAAATCGTAAGAAAATATACTCCTTAAAGTTATTTGATTGGCATCAATGAATTCGCACCTAAGCTAGGTTATTTTGATATTTACTCCTATGCAGTATCAAAATAATCCAGCTTCACTGAGCGGATAGCAAGCATTACAGCCAAAAAAATTAAACCATGACCATGACACCTACGGCTGCTTTCAGTACAACCTTTCGGGTTTATTACGAAGACACCGATGCCGGTGGCGTGATTTTTTATGCTAATTATTTGAAGTTTTTTGAACGGGCGCGCACCGAATGGCTGCGCTCTTTGGGCTTTGGCCAGCATGATTTGTCGCAGCAAACCAACACGATCTTCATGGTGGTCAATACTTCGGTGGATTATCTGAAGCCAGGCCGACTGGATGATTTACTGCATGTGACAGTCGATATTGAAAAAGTCGGCCGAGCCTCCATGAACTTCAACCAAGGCTGCTACCGCCTTGCCAGCAACGGCACCGAATTGGAAAAATTGTCCCATGGCAGCATCACGGTATGTTGTGTTGACTTGGATAAGCTCAAACCCACCGCCATACCCGAAGTCGTGCGCAATAAAATTCGTACTTCTAGTACCGATTGAAAAAAGTTCTGTAAAATATTGATCTGTTTGAATAATTGAATCAAAGAAAGTAACCCATGAGCGCTTCTCAGGATATGTCAATCATCACGCTGGTCATGAACGCCAGCCTGCTTGTGCAATGTGTGATGGCCCTGCTTCTCATTGTTTCATTGATGAGCTGGACACAAATCTTTCGCAAATTCTTTTCCCTTTCACACCATAAAAAACAGACCGAAGAATTCGAGTCTGACTTTTGGTCGGGTGGTGATCTGCAAGGCCTGTATCAAGCCGCCAGTGCCAATCGCACCCGTCGTGGGCAATCTGCCGCGCTGGAGCGCATTTTTGAAGCCGGCATGCGTGAATTCATGAAAGCCCGTGAACGCAAGTTAAATGATGGTCAGGCGATGCTGGATGGTGCCCGCCGCGCCATGCGTGCTACCTATCAGCGTGAAATGGACGCCATTGAAGCCAATCTGCCCTTCCTGGCATCGGTCGGCTCCGTCAGCCCTTATGTGGGCTTGTTTGGCACGGTGTGGGGCATCATGCACGCATTTAGCGGGTTAGCCAACGTGCAACAAGCCACGCTGGCCAGCGTCGCTCCCGGGATTGCCGAAGCACTGGTAGCCACAGCCATTGGTCTGTTTGCGGCGATTCCGGCGGTGATTGCCTACAACCGCTACGCCGCACAGATTGACCGTCTGGCGATTCGCTTTGAAACCTTCATTGAAGAATTTTCCAACATCCTGCAACGTCAGGGGCAAGCGCAGGTCAGCAAGTCATGAGCGAGGTCATGCGCTCCTCCCGCCGAGGCCGTCGCGCCATGGCTGACATCAATGTGGTGCCTTATATTGATGTGATGCTGGTGCTGCTGATCATCTTTATGGTGACAGCACCGATGGTCAATCCGGGTGTGGTGGAGTTACCCACGGTAGGTAAATCAGATGTCAGGCCACAAGTCAAACCTTTGATCGTGACCATCAAGGCTGATGAAAGCGTCACCATTTCCATCCCTGACAAAGGCGAAAAAGACAAGCCTGTCAGCAAAACCGAGCTGATCGCCGTTATCAAAATGCTCAAGGCGGATAAACCTGATGTCAAAGTCATTATTGCCGCCGATAAAAACGTCAAATACGACATCGTCATGCAAGTCATGGATGAACTGAAAAACAATGAAATTCCCGTTGGTTTGTACACCAAGCCCATCAAGTAAGTCATCACATAAAGCACCGCAGGCATGAACAGTATTCCTCTGAGCAATTTGCCGATTCTGCCGCAACGTAAAAGTAGCGGCTGGACGTCTTTTGCCATGGCCCTGGCGATGCACGCTTTGCTGTTTGCCTTTCTGTACAACAGTGTGCAATGGCAAAGCGCCGAGCCGGAAGGCATGGACGCCGAGCTCTACAGTGATTTGCCTTCCATTGCAGCACCACCAACGCCGGTAGAACCCAAGCCCGTTCCCAAAGTTGAACCTAAAGTAGAGCCCAGGCCTGAACCCAGAATCGAACCGAAACCGGAAGTAAAACCCGATATCGTGCTGGAGCAGGAAAAAAAACGCAAAGAGCTGGAAGCTAAGAAGCTGGCTGAACTGCAGGATAAAAAGAAAAAAGAAGAAGACCTCAAAAAGCAACAGGCTGAAGACAAACTCAAAGCCCAGGAAGTCGCCAAACTGGCCGCCAAAGAAGCAGCAAAAGATGCTGCCAAACGTGAAGCCGAACACCAGAAAATGGTGCAGTCCATGTTGGGGCAAGTGGGTGGTACTGCTGATAAAACTGCTGGCAGCGGGTCTGGACAAGGCACCGGTAAAGCGGCACCATCTGCTGGCTATGCAGGTCGTGTTTCTGCCTATATCAAACGCTTTATCGTCTTTAATGATGAAACCGACGACAATCCATCCGCAGTGGTTGAGATGACCTTGAGCCCAGTAGATGGAACTATCATGTCTCGCAAGATCAAAACCTCCAGCGGCAACAAGGCATATGACGAAGCCATTTTGCGGGCACTCGACAAGGCTGAACGCCTTCCTTCTGACAACGGCAAGTACTATACCCCGCTTGAACTGCGTTTCAGGCTCAAGGATCTCTCTTGATGATGACTATTTTTTCTTCTCGTACCCTATTTCAAACATTAAGCCAAACCATCGCAGTCTGTCTCTTGGTTGCAGCGAGTCTGACAGGCCCTGCTCAGGCACAGATGCGCATCGACATTACCGGTGTGGGTGCCAACCAATTTCCGATCGCCATCGCCAACTTTGCCGATGAAGCCAATGCACCACAAAAAATCAGCGGCATCATTCGTGATGATCTGGCACGCAGCGGCCAGTTCAAGCTCATCGACACAACAACGGTACTCAATGAAATTACCACCCCCAACTTTAGCGAATGGAAGAGCAAAGGTTCTGATGCACTGGTCGGCGGCAGTATTACCCGCTTGGCGGATGGCCGCTACGACGTGCGCTTTCGCCTGTATGATGCCGTCAAACAAAGCAGTCTTGGCGGCCTTTCGTTTGTTTCCAGCAATGATGACTTACGCCTGACGGCACACAAGATTGCGGACTTCATCTATGAAAAGCTGACGGGCGACCGTGGCATTTTCGCCACCCGAATCGCTTTTGTGATGAAATCTGGCGGCAGTTATCGCCTGCAAGTCGCCGATTCCGATGGTCAAAATGCTGTTACGGCCTTGACCAGCAAAGAACCCATCATCTCTCCTGCCTGGTCACCTGATGGCGGCAAGCTGGCTTATGTTTCTTTTGAAAACCGCAAACCTGTTGTCTATGTGCATCAGCTGGCTACTGGTCGCCGCTCCATGGTTGCCAACTTCAAAGGTAGCAATAGTGCGCCAGCCTGGTCGCCCGATGGTAGTCGTTTGGCGGTGGTATTGACGCGCGATGGCCAATCACAAATTTATCTGATGAGTGCTGAAGGTGGCGAACCCCGCAAACTGACCTCCTCATCAGGTATCGACACAGAACCCGAGTTTTCTGCCGACGGCAGTACCATTTATTTCACTAGCGATCGTGGTGGTTCCCCACAAATTTATCGAGTTTCAACCAGTGGTGGCGAAGCAACACGCATTACTTTCAAAAGCCCCTATAGCATCAGCCCACGCATTTCTCCTGACGGCAAGACCCTCGCCTATATTTCATTGCGAGGTGGTCGATTCCAGGTTATCTCCCTGGATTTAGCGAGTGGCACCGAACAACTTCTAACGGACAGCTTTAAAGATGAGTCCCCCACTTTTGCACCAAATGGCAAGATCATCCTATATGCAACCGACCTGGGGGGCCGTGGTGTACTGGCATCAGTCACCACCGATGGTCGCGTCCGTCAAAAGCTGAGCGTCAACACCGGTGATGTGCGTGAACCAACCTGGGGACCATTTACAAAATAGTTGTCGGGTGTTTTTTTACACATCTTTCGGCTAATATTTCCTGGATTTAACACATATACCTAGTAAAGTATAAAGTTGGCTATATTCCCTTGATTCCTACTTTCCTTTTAGAGAAAAAACTATGAAAAATGTAAACCGTTCCATTTCTAGCAAAGCATCTACTTTGTTTGTTGCCCTTGCTGCTGGCATTTTGCTGAGCGCTTGCGGCTCCAGCGTTAAACTCGCTGACAAAACACCCGTTGAAGAACGTGGCGCAAGCATGCCTGATACCAGCAACAGCCGTGGTGTTGCCCAAGTACAAGCTGATAGCAAAGATTTGGGTGCTGGTCCTGATGTTTCTGCTTTTGCCAAAAAAAGCGTTTATTTTGACTACGACAGCTATATCGTTAAAGATGAATTCCGCGCCCTGGTTGAAGCCCACGCTAAATACCTGAACGCCAACAAATCACGTAAAGTGATTGTCCAAGGTAACGCTGACGAACGCGGTGGTAGCGAATACAATCTGGCCTTGGGTCAAAAACGTGCTGAAGCCGTTCGCAAGAGTCTGCAATTGTTGGGCGTTTCTGAAACCCAAGTTGAAGCAGTTAGCCTGGGTAAAGAAAAACCACGCGCTTTGGGTCATGACGAGGCTGCTTGGTCAGAAAACCGTCGTTCCGACTTCGCTTATTAATTTAAGGATTTAAAGCTGCATGAGCGTATTCAAGTTGTACAAACCAGTTTACCAGGCTCTGCTTATCGCAGGCTTGTTGGTCGCCGTTGCCCCTGCCCATGCAGGCCTGTTTGATGATGATGAAGCACGCAAAGCCATCTTGGACTTGCGTAATCGCATTGATAACAGCGCCAAGGAGGATGCATCCCGTATGGATAGCATCCAGCAGAGCAATTCACGAGCACAACTTGAAACCGCTGCGCAGCTTGAATTATTGCGCGAAGAAATCAAGCGACTACGCGGCCAGAATGAACAGCTTGCCAACGATCTGGCCAATCTGCAAAAGGGCGTCAAAGACAGCTATACCGAACTCAATGATCGGATCAAACGGGTTGAACCACAAAAGGTTTCCGTTGACGGCCAGGAAGGTACGGTTGAGCCAGGCGAGCAAAAAGCATTTGATTCCGCACTTGCGTTGTTTCGCTCGAGTGACTTCAAAGGTTCGCTCGCCGCACTGACCGCCTTTTCTGCCCGCTATCCGCAAAGCGTTTATATCCCGGCAGCACAATACTGGAGCGGCAACGCCTACTATGCATTGAAAGACTATAAGTCAGCGCTTTCGACCCAGCTCAATTTTGCCAAAAACTATCCAGACCATCCCAAAGCACCAGATGGCTTGTTGACAGCGGCCACCATTCAGATTGAACAAGGTGACAAAAAGAATGCCCGTCGTGTACTTGATCTGATTATCGAGCGCTACTCGCAATCCCCAGCAGCACAAACTGCCCGCGAAAAAATTCCGCTGACCAAGTAAGTCTTTTGCTATCCTAGTTACGCCCAGTCTTATATTTTTTAGGTGTATCTTTGACTTCTAAAGCGGTTGTACTTCTTTCAGGTGGGCTTGATTCCACCACCGTGCTGGCGATTGCCCAGGCCCAAGGCCATGAATGCTACGCCCTCTCCTTTGATTATGGACAAAGGCATCGCATTGAGCTTGAAGCGGCAAGCCGGATTGCGCAAAATGCGCAGGTAACACGACATGAAATCGTCAAATTGGATCTACGCCATTTTGGTGGCTCCGCTCTCACGGATGCATCCATTGATGTCCCGACCAATATCGATGCTGGCAACACCATCCCTGTCACATATGTTCCTGCCCGTAACACCATCATGCTCTCAATTGCCCTGGGTTGGGCTGAAATCATTGGTGCCCATGATATTTTTATAGGCGCCAATGCTGTCGACTATTCAGGCTACCCTGATTGCCGTCCAGAATATATTGCCGCATTTGAAGCCATGGCCAATCTTGCCACCAAAGTTGGCGTAGAAGGAAAACCGATTCGCATCCAGACACCTATCATTACCCTAAGCAAAGCTGAAATCATTGCAAAAGGCTTGATGCTTGGTGTTGATTACAGCCTGACGATCTCTTGCTATCAAGCCGATCAAGCTGGTCGTGCTTGCGGAATCTGTGATTCTTGCAGACTGAGAAAAAAAGGGTTTGCTGATGCCGGATTGATTGATCCAACCTTATATCAGGCCTGATCAGCAACTAGCAGATATCAAAAACAAGTCATCATACTTATATGACAATTTCAGTATCTTGCTTGACATACCCCAGGTAGTGCCTCATAATAGCTTGCTTTCGGGACGTTAGCTCAGCTGGTAGAGCAGCGGACTTTTAATCCGTTTGTCGTGGGTTCGATCCCCGCACGTCCTACCAAGAAAATCGAGGGGTTGCAGGTTTTGCAGCCCCTTTTTTATTGCCCCGACGACTCACTTTGTGCCGCAATTGTGCCATGGAGCATGTCACCAATCACCGCAGCATGCTTCACCATCTGTGCCGGTGCCAAGTGAGCATATCGACGTACCATCTCTTGTGACTTCCAACCGCCCATTTCCTGCAAGTCATACAATGGTGTGCCGTTCTGGACTAACCAGCTTGCCCAGGTATGCCGCAAGTCATGCCAGCGGAAGTTATCAATATTGGCACGTGCTAAAGCCAACTTCCAAGCACGCGTATTAGCCCACTTGATTGGCTTGCCTGAGTAAGTAAACACAAACTCAGGATGCTTGCCCAACTGCCTTTGCAACACCTCCAGCGCAAAGCGACTCAACGAGACGTGGATATCTTCATTGTTCTTTGCCATCTCAGCAGGAATCCAAGCCGTTTGTCTGACTAAATCCACCTGTTGCCAAGTGAGCTTTAAGACATTGGCTTGGCGTAACCCGGTTGCTAAAGCAAACAACACCAAATCACGCTGATGCGCGGGCAATTGGGCGAGTAAAGCAGTGACCTGTTCCGGGGTGATCCAGCGAATTCGCCGTTTCGACTCCTGATACAAGCGCACTTTCGGCACTCGCTCAACCCACTCCCAATCCAGCCAAGCACGCCGCAAAATGGCACGAATCAGCGCCAAATAACGGTTGGCTGTGGGGCCACTCGCTTCCAGCTTCTTGATCTCACCAATGGCGGCAATCTCATCCCGGGTAATCTCTGCTAACACACGCCCCCTTAAATACTGTTGGAGCCAGGCTAACTTACGGGCATCCTCGGCATGCGTTCTTTTATGGTCAGTTTCCTTTAACCACTTACAGCCCGCATCATCCCAGGTATAGCGCGGCTTCTCACCGAGCATTTGAACCCGCCAGGATTCCATTTTTAGCTTGTCATGGAGTTCTTGCGCCTGGGTTTTATTACTTGTTCCAGCAGAACGTCTAATGCGCTTGCCGGATGGCGTGGTGAAGCTAATCCACCACGTATTACCGCGTTTGTTAAGTGACATGTTACTTGCTCCTTTCCAGAAGTCACTTGCAACGCTTGCCGCTGACTAGCATAGTGCGATCGGACAAATTCGGCAAGATCGTCTTCAATAAAGACCCAGGACTTACCCGGCTTGGCGCCGGGCAGCTGGCCTAATTTGGCGCGCCGCCGGACTTCCTCAGGATGCATCTTGAGAAAGGCCGCAGCTTCAGTGAGGCTAAAAGTGCGCATGATGAGTCACCTAAGTCAGATAGCAAAATGTTAGATCAGCGTCCCAGATAGACTGTCGTAATTTGCTCACGACCATGACCAAGCTCTTCTGAAATAAGAAGTCGGGCTGCCATGTCGACTTGTTTTTGTTCCACCGACAGTTGATGCACGGTCGGCCCACCCCGAACAGGACACGGCCAACCAGTTTTTTCTAAATATCGATTTTGTGCATATTGATGACGTAGTCCATGTACTTTATGAATACCCGCTTGCTCACAATCTCTTCGAAATATATTGAGTTGTTCTTTGTAAGAATGATCACAAGGAATCAAACTACCACCTTTGGTAATCGCCTTGGCTATATTTATAAGAGTACATTGCTCATCCGAACTCATTGGAATTTCTCGAGGTCTGCCACCTTTGCACCAAGAAGCCTTTAACACCAACGCCGTACCACGATCTGCCCAACCAGGCTGAATCTTCAAGCTTTCTTCCCTGCGTAGGCCAAATGCAGCTTGCAGCCTGAGCGACATATTAGAATAGGGATTACTCACTTTCATGAGTTGGATTAAACTTAGCTCATGCCCTTTAGAGACCTGACTCACAAAACTGCGCTGCGCGATTCCGTATGTGTCATTCGTACGAGCCATGATGTTTTGCTTATCGATTTTTCCTGTCAGCCAGCGCAAATGCGACAAGCGATTTTTAATCGTCCCATTGGATAGTGCCTCGTTTTGCCAACGTTGTATTAATGCCTCAATATGTTTTGGTTTAAAACCACTGACTGATAAACGTCGAAATCCTATTTCATGGAGTTGGTTCGCGACAAGCGACAGACTTCTCTCGCGATCTCTGCGAGTGGCAAAGGAACCATCCTGATGTTGCAGACACAGTTGTTTTAGCGCCCAATTCAGGTCTCTCATGACTGCCCCCGATTAGCACTATATTTACGATTCATAGGGGATAGCATCAAAGGTTTATTAATCTTTCTAGCCAGCCAACGTAAGTGAGCCAGGCGATTACGAATCGTGGAGGCGGTGAGCGATTGACTATGCCAGTATGTGACCAGTAGTGCGACGTTATGTTCGTTTAGATTAATCGCGCGCTTACGACAAACTCCAAGTTCAAGTAACTGCTGTGCACATAAAAGCAAAGTGCGACGACGATCAACCTGAGTGGCATAAGCTCCTTCTGCATTTCGTCGGCAAAGTTCTTCAAGATCATTGGCTAATTGACGTAAATGTGGGCGCTTGCTTCGGACTTTATTGGCGCAATGACTCTCTGTAAAGGTATTCGGCCGCAACATTTTGACCGTATTGATCCATATCTCAGAAGTTATCTTATTCAGATCATTATCTGTACTCATCATTCATCCTTAAAAATTCATCAAGAAATATCCAAATCTCATTTAAAAAATTCCAGTACCTCAACGGTGTGAATAAAGTGCTAAGTGTTTCTGCTTCATCCATAAAGCCTTAGCTAAATGGACATCATTGAAGCGCAGGACACACCACTCCTGTTGTGTAGTAGTTTCTAAGTGCCAGCGCTACACTCGCTTATGGCAACACACGCTTAGTTCCGGAAGGAACATAGTGACGTGAGGAACCATTAACCCAAGATTCTCGGGGCATACTTTGTACACGTTTGATTACCAATGGAAACGATGGTCAAGCATCATCACTTCCCCTTGTCACGCGTTGTTTGCGTGTTGCTCCAACAGAAAAGCTCTGTCAGATCTGGGTTAGATGATGATTACTATCAGTTTGAACAGACGTCACTATGTCTCGTGATGCTCATTTTGCTAAGATATTGATGTGTTATCGAAAATAAGAAACTAGTAACTAATCAACTAGCTCTGTAAACGCAATCACACAACGATGAGAATATGGAGACGAAAGGATATAGCCAATGCCAAAGCATTAATTATATGAATGATGTGCATCACTAAATGTCGACACAAAAAACACACCAACTTTAGCTGGGCAAGCACTAAGACGATTAGTCTAAGTAATCTATGCTTAAAGAGTGAAGCATCTACACGCTTCTATTGTAAATACTGATTAGTATTTACAGGTATAACAGATCGATATTGAAACCAACCACAATATGATAACCTTTCAGTTACCATCAATCTTGATGGTTCAATCTCTATCTTAGTACTTCAGAAGTTTGACCGAATAAACAGTCACAGCGCCCGCTCCTGTATCACGACAGGCTGAGGTAGCTACCTGGGCCAACCACACTCTATTGTCTTACTTTTAAAACTGGTCAAGGTAGAACAAAAAGTTTTTGTGCTACGGGAGGAAGCATAATTCAAAAAAATCATCCTAGCAAGTTGCTCTTACTTCTAAAAAAATCATGAATCATGACGGACCTTTACAAGCAATTTGTCACGTGACAACTACTACTTTATCGAATTACCCTAAATTTTCTATGCTTGGTACTCAATTTAAATCATTCACTTATTATCATTTGCCGCAACAAGCTGCCGAAGAGAATTGACTTCACCAAAAGCCGCTTTAATATAGCCTATTGCTACTTGAATTTCATCAGGCTCACCGTCCTCCAAGACTGCATCAAGAAAAGCCACTGCCTCTTCTGGATTAGCCTTAAATTCTTCGATAACTGCCTCAGTATGACTTCGACAATTTGGATATTGCATCATAACCTCCACTCAAGCTAATTACTCAATAGAAAACTTACCAGAACCACACAACACTCCTTTTCAAAAAAGACAAGCCACATTTTCAATACAGACTATTCAGTTCTATGGTATTTCATGAAATCGTTACCTCATTCGATTTATATGAAAACATACATTGCCTATATTCATTGCCTCAACTCAGATAGCCCCTTTTTAAGGCTGTACTACCATAATAAACATAGTCAAACACATCTGAAGTAAAACAATGTGGCGCGTAAACACTCAGTTTTTTAAAGATTACTCCACCACAACCAAGTTCAACTCCCCTATCTGTCCTTGACGGCTGCCCTTTCTTTTAGACTGATTAAGTTTTTCCATTAACCCTTAAGTACTTTCGCCATTTAGAAAAGCCGCCGTTATAAGAAGGCAGCTTTTCTGGGCCATTTGGATAAGCCCCTTCCCATTAAAGAAATGATATATGGCCCAAACCAGGGGCCATTTAGACCAAAAAAACACCATAAAAATTAGTAACCAACACCGTTTTAAATTGTAGGATATGCTTTATCGTTCACTCCGGTAAAAGATATAGACACCATCTCCAGAATCACCAAAATCTTCAACTACATGCATAGCTCTGTGTAGATTTTTTCACTAACTTTTATTTGAATAATGGTGGAGAAATATCGCCATTGACGTGTCCTCACATGATCCCATATTGAATGGAAGTGACATCTGTCAATCTGGGGAATTACATATTCTCATCAATCCTGCCACTCAAACATCAACAGGTTGCCTAAACCTGCGTAGTTAAAGGGATTGGGCCTGATCAACATGGGGGCACTACCGTCGCTTTTACCGTCAAGGCCGCACACCTTTTGCTGGCACCTGGCCGAGTTTAAGGATGTTTCCCCAATTGCTCTTCTTTTCAAAAGCGCTGTATCGCTTCTAACGCTTTTCGTTCAACGTCGTGCATTCGTGTAAAGCATGGGGTTCGGGCACGGGCCGGAAGCTTGAGGAATGCTGTTCAACATCTCGTCGAGCGGCCCAGCCAGGCCTGAAGATCCCTTCAGGAGTGACATTGACCACGCCAGCAAGACGTTCTAGAGTTTCACCTTCAGGGGCCTGATTACCCGACCGCCATTTGCTGACAGTTGCGGGAGACACGCCGACCAGCGAGGCAAGTTGCGCCTGGCTCAAACGCCGCGTAGCGTGCCATTGAACAAGCCGAAGTTATCCGGCTCTCACTGGCCGATCAGGAGTACTTTGCACAAGCGCTGATGTCACCACCTCAATCGGCACCGACACTAGAACGGGCCTTCGCCCGCCACCGCAAGCTCCTGCGCGCTAAATAAGCGACGCAACAACGTTCCAACTTGTACCACTTGATGCCGCCCTTGATCGCGCCACATTCAACAGCGATTCGGAGCCTCTGAACCGCTATCTGCGCGAGCAAGTCACACAAGACATGCCACCGCGTGACCCCCTGTTTTGTGACCGTGGCGGATGGGCAGCGCATCGCTGGCTACTATACCTTGGCTTTGGCAAGCCTGCTGCTGGCCGATCTTCTGGTCAGTACCGGCAAGAAGCTGCCGCGCTACCCAACCGTACCTGCTGTTCGCATGGGTCGCTTGGTGGTCGATCAGGCATTCAAGGGACAAAAGGTCTAGGCGATGCGTTGCTGGCCGATGCGCTCGACCGTGCCATCCGTTCGGAAATTGCTGCTTTTGCGCTGAAGGTGGATGCCAAGGACAAAGCAGCAGCAACTTTCTATCTGCATCATGGCTTTACCGCTTTGCCAGATTTGCCGCGTATCCTGTTCCTGCCGCTGACAACCGTCCAATCCTTAAAAAACAAGTCTTGACAGCTCATCTGCAAAATTCATTTATTATATTTCTCTTAATTAACCAATCTTTGTAGACCTTCTTGCGAACACTTGCGTTAATAGCGGTGGGGAGTTATCTCCAAACCTGAATAAACAACAGAGTGATTGAATTTCACAGGAGGAAGTACATGAATAAGACTTTGAACGCGGTACTGTTGACGACCGGCTTATTATTGTCGGCATTTAGTCAGGCACAAACGCCTGCGGCAACAGTGACTGGTACGTGTAAAGATGGGAGTACATTTTCAGCAGCCTCAACACGTGGTGCATGTAAAGGCCACGGCGGGATTCAAAAAGGTGATGCGCCAGCTGCTAAAGAAACAACTACAGCACCAGCAACGCCCCCGGCTAAAGTTGCAGCGCCAGTAGCCGCACCTGCAACCCCAGCAGTGGCACCTGCACAGCCAGTTAAATCAACTGCAGTGGCAACACCTGTAGCAAAGGCGCCGACAACCGCAGCACCCGGTGGTGGCGCTGGTCAGGTATGGGCAAATAGTTCCACCAAGGTTTACCATTGCCAAGATGACCGCTATTACGGCAAAACTAAAGAAGGTGAATATATGAGTATTGCGGCTGCCAAAGAGAAGGGATTTCACCCTTCACATGGTAAAGAGTGCAAATAATCAGATTTGGTATGTCTGATTGAAAAACCCGCTTTTTGGCGGGTTTTTTGTTTTCATGAGTAGGTTTAAATAGTTTAACTATTTTGCGACAGATGATCTTTCATCTTGACCATGGCAATGGTTAATGCGGCTCCTCCAAGTGTTTTGAGCAATCCCGCATGTTGTGCATAAAACTGACCCAGTTCGCCCGCAATTCCTGGATTTTGTTGATGTGCCTCATTGATGACATCTTGTACTTGTTGGGGGGACAGTTGGGATGCTTGGGCTGGTGTGATTTGAGTCGTGTCAGGTGTGATAACTTTTGCTAATACGCCGCCAGCCAGTCCTGATAGCACTGCAGGGCCTAAACTGGTGAGCAATTGATTGAGCATCCCCGCTTGTTGACTTCCCTCGTTGACTAGATCTGACACAACACGGATCTCATTGATCTAAACGCCAATCTAGCCCCAAACATCCCGTCAATTCCAAAGACAGCTCCCGCCAAAACGGCATTAGACTGCATAGGCAGATCAGACAAACGCAGATTCAAATACGCCGAAATAATTGAACTGTCGTAATAGCCTGATCTGTTCACTGATTGATCACACATTAATCAGCGCTGTACTCCATTCCTCTATTGCCAGCCTGCTGATCCTATGACTGAATATGCTTTAAATTTTCGTGATATTTTTAAACACTACGAAAAAAAACCTGTGTTGCGAGGAATCAATCTCGGCGTACGGACAGGCGAGTGCTTTGGTTTGATTGGTATGAATGGCGCCGGAAAAACTACGCTGATTAAATGCCTGCTGGATTTTTCCGCACCCGATAGTGGCACGATTGATATTCTCAATCTGAGCCATCGCCTGACGCCAGCACGTAAACCTTTGGCATATTTGCCAGAACGCTTCATGCCACCGCACTATCTGACTGGCCTAGACTTCATTAAGTATACCTTGCAATTACAGGCCATTGAATATGATCCGCAAGCTACGACCCATCAATTGGCGGCACTCGATTTTGATCCTGCCGCCCTGAACAAACCGGTCCGGGTCTATTCAAAGGGAATGACCCAGAAACTGGGATTGATTGCCTGTCTGCTAGCTGGCAAACAGCTGTTTGTACTGGATGAACCAATGAGCGGACTGGATCCCAAGGCACGGGTATTACTCAAACAATGTCTACGCGACTTGCACGCAGCTGGGGCAACCCTATTTTTCAGTACACATGCACTCACTGATGTGCTGGAGATTTGTGATCGCATGGCCATTCTTCACGAGGGTCAGGTCAAATTCGTTGGCTCACCAGCACAATGTTGTCAACAATATGCTTCAGATACGCTGGAACAGGCTTATCTCCAGTGCATCATGTAAGGTGCCTAAAAATGAAGCGACGTACTCTATCCTTTGCCGACCCTTTTCATCCAGATATCCGACTCAGGTGACTACCATGTACCTTACGCATTTTGGTTTGCATCAGGCACCTTTCAAAATTACCCCCAACCCTGATTTTTTCTATTCGGGCAGCCATCGTGGTGCCACGCTTGAGGCGTTGGCTTATGCGGTCAGCCAAGGTGATGGCATCATCAAGGTAACTGGTGAAGTGGGTACTGGCAAAACCATGTTGTGTCGTATGCTGCATGATCAGCTGGCCAGTCATATTGAAGTGATCTATCTGATCAATCCCAGTCTGAATCCGGAACAGGTCATTTATGCGATCGCGCACGAACTGACACTGGATACTCGGACATTGCGTTTTGATGAGGTCATGCGCCTGCTGCATACTGCCTTGATCAATCGACATAGTGCAGGTAGGCAGGTGGTATTACTGGTTGAGGAAGCTCAGGCCATGCCATTGGCAACCCTTGAAGCCATTCGCCTGCTGTCCAATCTGGAAACGGCTGAGCATAAACTGCTGCAGATTGTCCTGTTTGCACAACCCGAATTGAATACACATCTTGATCTGCCGGTCATGCGTCAGCTCAAGGAGCGGATTGCCCACAGTTTCACCCTGCCACCCATGGAAAAAAAGGCTATTCCCGCCTATCTGGCATTTCGTCTGCATGTGGCTGGTCATACGGGTGATACCTTGTTCAGTCCTGATGCCATACGATTGTTATATCGGCTATCGAGGGGTGTCGTCAGACGTCTCAACTTGCTCGCTGACAAAGCGTTGCTGGCTGCCTTTGCAGAAAATGCATCTCAAGTGCAGGTCCATCATATTCGTGCTGCCGGACAGGACAGTGAATTTATATATAACCCGATACAGCAGGCAAAACGTAATCGGCGTATTGGTCTGGGGGCAATGCTGTCATGCCTGATCACCATGGCTGTATGGCCACTCTGGTCTTATTCCGGAAAAATGGATGAGGCTATGGTCAATCGGGATAACTTGGCGTTTGCCAATGCTGCATCAAATACTGAATCCGGCCAGCCTGCCAGTATCACAACACTGAATTTGGTACAGCCATCGGGCTCACTCATCACACAGCGATTGAGTGTCAGCCAACGCTGGTTAGCAACTGCCGAGCCGACACATTTCACCATTCAGATCATGGTCACTGCGATGGCAAATCGTTCACAGCTTGAACAGTTTTTAAATCAGAGTCGCAGCGAAATCGTATTTGAGCAGCTGCATCTCTATCCAACCCAGTACGTCAATACCCCTCAGCTAGGTGTGCTCTATGGTATTTATGCCTCTGCCGACGAGGCCCAATCTGCGTTAAACAAACTCTCCAGGCAACACCATGTTCATCCAGTCCTCAGAACCATCAAAAATCTAAACGAAGAAATAACCCGTTTACATCGTACTAATCCCTGGACGCTATAAATTCAATGGCAGGTTAAATAGCGTCAGTTCCGCTGATTCATCAATACCGCAGTCTACTTGCCGTTGCTCATTTAGGCAGTAGTGCTGTTTGATCGCAGCTTGGTGCGAGGGGCATGACTGATCAATATCAGTCAATTATCCACACATTCGAAAAATATCATGGTTAAACACGCTCACATCTTATTCTTTCTGACCCTACTGTCGGCTTGTGCAGCGCCATCCATACCACCTTCTGTAAACCATATCACTGACACGCCCCGGCCAGTCGGCAATATCCCAGAAACGATCCAGCAAAGCACTCTGCCACGACCGCCCAAGCCCACTCCTAAAATCGAAACATACAGCGTTTCTGTTTACAACGTTACCGTACAGTCATTATTATTTGCCATTGCACGTGATGCAAAAATCAATATTGATGTCCATACCAATATTGAAGGCAATGTGACACTCAATGCACTGAATCAGACCCTGCCACAGTTGCTTGCGCGTATCGCCAAACAGGTGGATATCCGCTACCAGCTGGATGGCAATAACCTGACGGTGATGCCCGACACACCTTATTTGCGAAACTACAAAGTTGATTACGTCAATATTGCGCGCAATACATCAAGTAGCGTCAATATTGCCACACAGATATCAACTACCGGCGCCAGTGCTGCGGGCAGTTCTGCCAGCAGTAATAATTCAACGACCCTGGTAGCCAATACGTCCAATAATCATTTTTGGGAAACCCTGGTAGAAAATATCAAAGATACGCTGCGGGAAACTGACAAGATACTTCCCGATACCAGTACCAGCAATAATGAACCAGTCAATAATTCGAATTTGGCGACCAGCCCGACCAGTGCCAACGCCCGAAGTGTCAACACCAATAGCACCGCAAATACCAGCAGCAGTTCCGCCAACCCGGTCAGTAGCAATAACGAACGCAGCACTACACGCAGTGTTTATCGTGAAGCAGCATCTGTCATCGTCAATGCTGAAACCGGCCTGATTGCGGTCCGCGCAACCAGCCGTCAACACGAAAAAGTACAGACTTTTCTTGATCTGGTGCAATCCAGCGCCAAGCGCCAGGTACTCATAGAAGCCACGATTATTGAAGTACAGCTTGGTGATCAATATCAGCAAGGTATTAATTGGTCCAGTTTACGCAGTGGTACAACTGGCTTCAATGTCACACAAGGACAGGTTGGTACAACCGGCTTACCTTCCGGCATCAATCCTGGCAGCAGTGCGGGTCTGCTGGTATTGGGTTATGCCAATCCGACTTCCCAGATTGGCAATATTTCATCCACGATCCAATTATTGGAGTCATTTGGCAAGGTCAAGGTTTTGTCCAGCCCAAAGATCAGTGTACTGAATAATCAGACTGCTCTCCTGAAAGTGGTCGACAATCGCGTTTATTTTACGATTACCGCTACCACCACACCGGCAACCACGACAAGCGCGGCCATCTCAACCTATACATCGGAATTGCATACTGTACCAGTCGGGTTTGTCATGACGGTTACACCACAGATCGCCGAGTCAGATGAGGTCACACTGAATGTGCGTCCAACCATTTCAAGGATCATTTCGTTTGTTCAGGATCCCAATCCGGCACTGGCCAATGCCAATACACCCGTAGTGAGCAGTGTGCCAGTGATTCAGACTCGGGAAATGGAATCAATTCTCAAAATCAACAGCGGTCAGGTGGCGGTCATGGGTGGGCTGATGCAGGACTCCGTCAATAACAATAAGGATAGCGTTCCTGGCGCAAACAGACTGCCAGTGGTTGGTGAATTGTTTAACTATCGCAATGAAGCGGCCAGCAAAACCGAACTGGTCATTTTTCTTCGCCCGGTCGTGGTCAAGGATGCCAGCATCAATGGTGACTACAAAGCGTATCGTCACCTTCTACCAGACCAAAATGGATTAAATACATTACCCTATGGTGAACCGGAAGCGTTCAAGAATCGGGACAATCGATCATGAGTCTTCTGATGGAAGCGCTGAAAAAGGCAGCACAAAATAAGCAGGATGGGCCTCTGATGCAGGTACAAGACAATCCTGCTGCAACAGTCACCAACAACTTGTCACCACTATCACTGCTGCCGACGGCAGCCGTGCTGGTACTTGAACCAATGCCCCCGGTCAGTCGTCCTGAACCCGTCATCAACCTGGTTGAAAGTGATCAACCTTTGTTCACACCGGATCAGGTTATGCCATTGAGGGTTGAGCCACTAGAAAAATTAAAAAGCGTCATGGCACTTGATGAAGAGCCCATCGTTCCGACTCTGGACACGATGTGTCATGAGCCACCAATGGTGCCTATGACAAACTCATCCAGTATGCCAACAACAATGACGTCCACAATGGCACCGGGGGTCGAAACCGTAACACCAGATAATAACGCCAGCACGGTATCGAACAAAGCTACTGTCAATGCAATGGCACGTCAGACTGAAGAACACACGACATCATCACCCCGATCAGCGGTAAAAACAGCCCGACAGCATGCGGGCAATGAGTCAAGCAAAACCATGATTGCACCACAGCTCGGATTAATCATGGGGCTGCTGTTGCTGGTTATCATCGGCTTTTCCGGCTTTGGTTACTATTTCTGGAAAGCGGATAACACAACTGGCATGGCACTCACGCCACCGCGCTTATCAGATCAGCCCGCAATCATCCCAGCGGAACAGGACTCTCATGTTGCAGCGCCTCTTCGGGACTCATCTCCCGGTGAATCTCAGACATCCGCATATCGTCCACAATCGGGGGCTGACCTGCCTGTAGCATCAGCTTATACCAGCACTGCGGTCACGCCTGACACGCATGCGGCTGTGTTATCTGTCAATGACGCACGACTGTCTACACAAAGTAATGGCATATCGGCACAACAGGAAAGCAGGTCGATTCAGATTCATCAATCAGCACCACTTAATCAGGTCAATGCATCCGTGATGCTGGCCTATAACGCCTTAATTGCTGGTGATCTTGAGCAAGCTCAAAAATACTATCAGCTGACGTTACGACAGGAGCCGGTTCAACGCGACGCCTTATTGGGTCTGGCCGCCATTGCCATCAAACAAAACCAGTCAGGTCTGGCCATAAGCTACTTTACAAAACTGCTGGAAGCCGATCCGACGGATGCCGATGCCCTTGCTGGCCTGGTCAATTTAAAGCGGGAGCATGATTCCGGGCAAAGCGAGGAACGACTTAAGGAGCTGCTGGCACAACACCCGCAATCCTCTGCTCTGCACTTTTCCCTTGGCAATATCTATGCACGCAAGCTCCGCTGGGCAGACGCGCAGCAAGCCTATTTTCAGGCATATAGTGCAGCACCGGATAATCCGGACTATGCCTTCAATTTGGCGATCACACTGGATCAGCTTGATCAGCCCCGACTTGCACTCGATTATTACCAGAAAGCCATCAGCCTGGCACAGCATCAACAAACCAATTTTGATCTGAATGCTGCCACCAATCGCATCAAGGATTTACTGGCTGTCGGCAGCAATTAAAACCAGATATTTAAAAAACCGTATGGCACATAACTTATCCATAACAATAAGCAGATTGCTGGAGGCTTGATTCATGCCGGAAAAAACCAAGCTTCCGCTCGGCAAACTCCTGATCCAGAAAGGTGTGATCAGCGAAGATCAATTGCGTATCACGCTGCTGGAACAAAAACGCAGCGGTGAGCAATTGGGCAAGCTGTTCATCAAGCTCGGTTTTGCGACAGAGGCCACCATTCGCGAGGCATTGAGTGAAACCCTGAATCAGCAGAGTGCCGATCTTTCGCATCTGGTGGTCAGTGCCAACGCGTTGGGACTCATTCCCAAAGATATTGCCAAGCGTTACCGTGTCTTTCCATTGGTCTACGACAGACTCCAGAAATCCCTCACACTGGGTATGTCTGATACCAATAATATTGTGGCACTTGATCAGATATCGGCCCTGATTGGCAACGAGATAATCATTACCCCAATGCTGGCCAGTGAGTCCGATATCATGCGGGCAATTGACCAGTATTATGGATTTGATCTCTCCATTGATGGTATTTTGCATGAGATTGAAACCGGTGAAGTCGATTATCAAAGCCTGCAGACCATCTCCAACGAATACAGCCAACCACTAGTCAGGCTGATTGATTCGCTACTGGCTGATGCAGTACAACAGGGTGCCTCGGATATCCATTTTGAACCTGAGCAGTTCTTCCTGAGAATCCGTTATCGGATCGATGGTGTATTGCGTCAGATCCGCAGTCTACACAAAACCTATTGGCCAGCCATGGCCGTGCGCCTGAAGGTCATGAGCGGCATGAATATCGCCGAAAATCGTGCACCGCAGGATGGTCGGACATCGATCAGTTTTTCCGGGCGGCAAATCGACTTTCGGGTCGCTGCACAACCGACCACGCACGGTGAGAATATTGTGCTGCGCATATTGGATCGACAAAAAGGCATTGTTCCCCTGGAGGGGTTGGGACTGACGGAAAATAATCTGACCCTGTTAAAGATCATGCTGGCGCGTCCTGAAGGGATCATCCTCGTCACTGGTCCGACAGGCAGCGGCAAATCGACGACCCTGTACTCCATTTTGAATCATGTCAATACGGATGCCGTCAACATCATGACGCTAGAGGATCCAGTCGAATATCCAATGACGATGATCCGCCAGACTTCAGTCAATGAATCCGCAAAAATGGGCTTTGCCAATGGTATCCGTTCCATGATGCGACAGGATCCGGACATTATTCTGGTTGGTGAAATCCGTGATGCAGAAACCGCTGAAATGGCCTTTCGTGCCGCAATGACAGGTCATCAGGTGTACTCGACACTACATACCAATTCGGCTATTGGCGCCATCTCTCGTCTGCTCGATATTGGTGTGTTGCCCGACATCATGGCGGGCAACATCATTGGTATGGTGGCACAGCGACTGATCCGCAAACTGTGCCCACACTGTAAAACACCTTATCAACCCGACGCCATCGAATGCCGTTTGCTTGGTCTTGCGGTAGCACCACCCGATCTGACCATTTACCGTGCGACTGGATGTGAACACTGTGATCATTATGGTTATAAGGGACGGATGGCCATCATGGAGTTGCTCAAGACCAACTTTGATTTGGACGATCTGATCGGTCGCAGAGCCAGCACCAGGGAATTGAGAAGCCTGGCGATGGAGAGTGGCTTTTCACCCCTGATCGAAGATGGTATTCGCCGGGTCCTGGATGGATCGACCTCATTGGATGAGATATCACGCGTGCTTGATCTCACCGAAAGGCTAAGTCTATGAGCATGTATACCTATAGCTCGATGGATGTCACCGGGAAAATTGTCAGAGGCAGCATGGAGGCTGCCAACATTTCTGATCTGGAACTGCGCTTGAAACGCCTGGCACTTGATCTGATTGATTCGCATCCTGCAAAACAAAAAAGGCAGGCATTGGGTCAGAGCAGAATAAAACGGCAGGATCTGATCAACTTCTGTTTTCATCTCGAACAACTCATCGGTGCTGGCGTCCCCTTGCTGGAAAGTCTTGCCGACCTGCGAGACAGTATGGATCATCCCCGTTTTCGGGAAGTGGTCGCCGAGTTGATCGAAGATATTGAAGGTGGTCTACAACTTTCTGCGGCCATGACACGGCACCCGCAAATTTTTGATAATACGTTCTGCAGTCTGATCATGGCAGGCGAACAAAGTGGCAAGATAGCCGATGTGTTCAAAAATCTGAGTGAGAACCTGAAATGGCAGGATGAACTCGCAGCTCAGACCAAAAAAGTACTGATGTATCCGGCATTTGTTGGTGTAGTCGTACTGGGTGTCACATTTTTTCTGATGATTTATCTGGTTCCTCAACTGACCTCGTTTATAAGAAACATGGGGCAGGAACTACCCTTGCACACCAAGGTGCTGATCATTGTTTCAAATATTTTTATTCAATACTGGTACGTCATTATTGCCCTGCCTTTCATTGCCTGGGGAACACTGATTGCGCTGCTGAAAAACAGCCCTCAGGCCCGCTACCAGATTGATGGCTACAAGCTGAAACTCTGGTTGATTGGCCCTATTCTGCACAAAATCATTCTGGCACGATTTGCCACTTTTTTTGCCTTGATGTATGCCTCTGGTATTAGCGTTCTTGACTGTATTCGATTATCACAAGGGATTGTCGGCAATCAGGTCATTGCAGATGGTCTGGCACGCGCTGGTCAGTTGATTTCTGAAGGACAGGGAATCACAGCCAGTTTTCAAGGCGTTGGCATATTTCCACCACTCGTCACAAAAATGCTCAAGGTCGGTGAATCAACCGGTTCACTTGATACGGCATTGCGTAATGTCAGCTATTTTTATAACCGCGAAGTCAAGGAGGCCATTGAAAAAGTGCAGGCCATGATTGAACCCGTCATGACCGTCATTCTTGGACTGATATTAGGCTGGATCATGTTATCAGTCCTGGGCCCCATTTATGACACGATCAGCAAAATCAAAACCTGAAGAACCACTAAAGGCTCTCTGTGAATAAACAGTTTTTCTATTTAACCAATAATCAACTCACCGTATATCAGGAGCAGCAGGGTCTATTGGCTATCGATGATCAATTTGCCAATGACTCACATGGCTGGCAGGCTTTTGCCGAATACGTTCAAAATCATAAAACAATCCGTACTTCAATACTGACCGATCTGATTGAAGAAGATTTTCAATGCGATCTGTTACCGCATGTTTTTGGCAAGGTAAAGCAAACGCTCAAACAGCGGCGCCTGACACAACTATACAGAGATACCCCCTATCATCTGGCCCTGCAGCAGGGTCGTGCCATCGATGGACGCAAAGATGACAAGGTATTATTTAGTGCCCTGACCAATCCCAGTCTTCTGACACCATGGCTTGATGCCATTGCTCAAAATGATATACCGCTGGTAGGCATATACTCGTCAGCACATTTGAGCGAACGATTGATCGGCGCATGTCATTTTGAACATGAGCATTTATTGCTCGTCACATGTCAATCCAGTGGGATCCGTCAGAGCTATTTTCAGAATGGCAGACTCAAGTTCAGTCGATTGACACCATCAACAGAACAACGGCAAGAAACCATTGCTGAAGCTGTTTTGAATGAAACGGCAAAAACCCAGCAATTCCTGACCAACACGCGGTTACTGCCACGCAGCAGTGTTGTCCATACTGTTCTGATAGGTACGGCTGCTGATATCAAACTGCTCATCTCAAGCCGTGTAGACACGGTGCCTCTTGAACATGAGTACATTGACATCAATCATATTTTTTCACGTCTGTCTGACAGGCAATATCACCCAATCCGAGCCGAGCATGTTGAAGAAATATTTCTGGCGCTATTAGCCAGAAAATCATTACAGGCCAATTATGCGCCCGCTGAACAGACACATCGATATCGGTTGTGGCGAGTCAATTTTTCTCTTTATGCATCCAGTACGCTGATACTGCTTGCAGCACTGCTATGGAGTGGGTTAAATACACTTGATATCTATCAAGAGCAAAATCAGCTTGAGCAATTGATGCAGCAAAACAATATTGCTGAAATGAAGCTGCAACTTGCCAAATCAGCGCTGCCGCCTACTCCCGTGAATTCACAAACGCTGAAAGCCTCAGTGGAGATTGCTGACATGCTTGCCAGCAATCATCCGGATCTGGACTACCTGATAGGACATCTCAGCCAAGTATTGGACAGAATGCCACAAATCAGACTGGATCGCTTGCAATGGAAAGCCAATAACACCATTGATGACCATACTGGTGATACCGCTGTCAGTACACAAGAGCCCACTACAGACGGATTGGAACCCAGGCCAGCGGCAATTCATATCGGCGTACCACAGAAAGTGACTCAGACATTATTGATTGAGGGGGAGATTGTTCCCTATCAAAGAAATTACCGATTTGCCGTAGAAAGTCTGCGGCAGTTTGGTGATTTGCTGACCCGAAATAAAAACATCGCGATCGAAGTGATTCGCAACCCTTTTGACACTCGATCATCAACAACGCTGGAAGGTCTCATGAGCAATGAGGAAAGCGATATCAAGGGTGCTTTTTCCTTAAAACTGATCTGGCATCCTTAAGGAATCAATATCATGACAGCTCAAACATCTTTCACAATCCGAAGCAGGACTTATTCTGCCATGAAGAAGGATTTACCATTTATAAGAAATTCACTCATTGTGTTTATCGTTTGTCTGTTATTCAGCATGGGGCTGATCTTGAATAGTGAGTTTTTACTAAGCAAACGGCACGATGCCAAGCTGCAGATGACCGAGCAGCTTTCAAATCTGAACGAGCAGAATCGGCTCCTGGCAGAGGAAAATCAGGACATCACAAAATTCTTGCCGCAGTTTTTAGATTTGCAGCAACACGGTTTTATCGGCCCTGAAAAACGTTTGGAGTGGATAGAGCAAATCAGGCATATCCAAACAACGCTCCAGCTGCCATCACTCACTTTTGAAGTTGGTCCCCAACAGGCTTTTATTCTTGATCCCACAATTCCAGTCATGGATTATCAGCTTCAAGGCAGCCGATTAAAGTTACACATGCGATTGCTTCATGAAATGGATCTGTTCCGTTTTCTCGATAGACTCAAGCGTACTGTGACTTATGCACTCCAGGAATGCACGATGGGACACGCCGATACAGTGATCGTCAATGCGTTATCACCACGCCTTGATGTCGACTGCACGATGTACTGGATTACGCTGACTGACCCCAATACCAATAATACACTGGCATCAGCCGGTAACCTGCATTGAAGGACAGCATCATGCGATTCATTTTGTTTTTATGCCTGATGACGCTGACTCATGCCGATGTGATGGCAGATGAATCGATGGGACGGTTATTCATGTCGGTGGCAGAACGTCGTGCGCTGGACAAGCTACGTCAGGCAGACGGAACAACCCCTATCACCAGCCAAACGCTGAATGATGCGCCCGTTACCCTGAATGGTTTCCTGAAACGCAGTAGCGGCAAAACCACGGTCTGGATCAATCAACTTGCTCATAATGACGGCATCACATCGCCACAGAGCCATGCTCTTGCCACATCTGTCAGCACATCAAATGTGCTGCTTACATTGCGATCTGGAAAAAATATTCATTTGAAAGTCGGACAAACGTTTGATACCGAGACTGGTGTTACCCATGAAATCAGCGAGACGACCTCCTCTCGCCAGATTAAATAATCATGACAATCATGGCATCTTTGATCATCATCACAAAAATTGCGCCTAAGCCAAACCAGAGGTCTCGCCGAGACGTTCAGCGAACGCGTGCCCGATCCACACAAAGTGGTGCGGCCTTGTTGATTATTCTGGCCATATTCACAATTTCTGCTGCTGCACTTCTACTCAATGCCCTCAATAAAAATAATGCACAACTGATCTATGACAAGGCCAGCTCCACCTTGTTGGCTCAGTCCAAAGAAGCTCTGATCAATTGGGCAACCTTGCCTGGTGGTGCTGCGCTGGGTAAACTGCCGGCACCCGATAATCTTGCGATCAACGAGATCCCTGCACTCAATTATGATGGATCAAGCAATCTCGGCTGTCCCTTTACTACTTGGGTACCGGGTAATAATCTGATCAGTACCGGGGCAGCCATTCGATGCCAGGGACGATTACCCTGGAAATCACTTGGTCTGGTATTGGAGGCACCCAGTGCCAGTGATCCGACGGGCATGATGCCATGGTATGCCGTGTCGGCCAATCTGCTTGATCCCTGCTTTGAGCCCATGCTCAATTCTGCGGTTCTGAATTGGCAATATCAGGGGAGCTATACCTGTACAACGGGTAAACTCGCCTATCCTTGGTTAACCGTACATGATGAAAAGGGTAACATACTCTCCAATCGGGTCGCTGCAGTCATTATCCTGCCAGGTGCACCTCTCGGTACACAAAACCGCACCACGACAACGCTGGCTGGTACTGCCGCCTATCTGGATACGGTGACTGTGACAGCTGCCTGTCAGGCCCCTTGTGTTGCTGGTACTTATAGCAATGCCAATCTGAATCCGGGTAACGATTTCATTATGGGCAAAGACAGCCGGATTGTTGCCGCCACAGACCCAGGCTATGCACAACCGTACTACTTCAATGACAAGATCGTCTACATCACAATTGATGAATTGATTGCCGCAGCGGAAAAACGGGCAGCTCTTGAAATGAAAATCAATTTGCGAAATTTCTATGCCAATAAAAACTATTTTCCATTTGCAGCCAGTATAGGCAGCTCTACCGGTGATTGTGTTTCAGGCAACACCCGTGGAATGCTGCCTACTGCTGTTGGTAATTGTGGCGCAGGTGATTTCCTGGCCGGTATGCCAGGCTGGTTCAATCTCGGAAAATGGTACAACTATCTCTACTACACCGTGGCACCAGCCTGTATCCCCGGCACAGTCAAATGTAATCGACCCGCACCGAATAACACTTATTTGCGAGTTGGTACGCTAATCAATTCTCGAGCATTGTTGATTACAACCGGAAGACCCGTTATCAATGTACCTGCTCAGATTCCAGCACTGACAACACCACCGTATGCTGCCAAAGGTGGAGCACAAACCGGTTATCCCTCCATGCTGGTCAGTGATTATCTGGACAGTATCGAAAATACCAATGGCAATGATACTTACGATCCTGTTGAGACAGTTCGCAGCACCATCTACAACGATCAGCTATTCATTGTTTCACCTTAGGTTCAAACCATGATGATCCATTATTCAAAAAACAGATTATCCGGCTTTACTCTGGCCGAGATGGCCATTGTGCTTGTCATTGTAGGTTTGTTGCTGGGTGGTATGTTGATGCCCATTGCAACACAGGTGCAGCAACAAAAAGCGACAGATACCAGAAAAACGCTGGAACAGATCAAAGAAGCGTTACTGGGGTTTGCGGCAGCCAATGGCCGTTTACCATGTCCTGCATCGGCCACATCGGCTGGTCAAGAGAGTTTTGCTGGTGGTGGAAATGCCAGCAATGGGCTTTGTTCAAATTTTTATAATGGTTTTCTACCCGCTGCCACACTAGGTATCATGCCCAGTGATGGTCAGGGTTATGCCATTGACGCCTGGGGTCTGACTCAGAACCGAATCCATTATGCGGTCTACACGGGCACTATCAATGCTGTCACCAATCCGTTTACCCGGACCAATGGTCTCCGAAGTGCCGGGATCAACAATGTCGCAGCCACATTACCACTACTTTCTGTCTGCGCCAGCGCCAGCGGCATATCGGCGACAAACTGTGGTGGGGGCCTCGGCAACACGCTGGCCAACAATGTCCCAATCATCATTTATTCATTGGGTAAAAATGCCGCAAATGGTGGTGCCACATTAGATGAAGCCGCCAATCCCAATCCAGGAAGTGCCAATAATGATGCGGTCTTTGTTGCTCATGATCCAACACCGGCCAACGCACCCAATGGTGAGTTTGACGACATTGTCACCTGGCTGTCACTCAACACCCTGTTTAGCCGAATGATCATGGCTGGCTCACTTCCCTGAAGCAAAGATCACATCATGTTTTTACAAATTCGCACCATCGCTTATTACACCATTCTGGAGGGTTTGAGAAACCGGATTCTCTGGCTGGTCGGTCTGATCCTGCTTTGCGGTATTGGACTCACCGTCTTTTTAGGGGAACTCGCCATTACCGAGCAACGGGAAATGCAGGTGGCGTTGCTTGCTGTTTTCCTGCGTTTTTCCCTGGCGTTTCTTGTCGCCACTTTTGTGGTGACCAGCATGGTGCGCGAGTTTAACGATAAAAGTATCGACCTGTTGCTGGCATTGCCCATTTCTCGGTCAGTCTACTTGCTAGGTAAATTGGCCGGCTTTACTTTTCTGGCTGTTTTACCCTCACTCGCTTGTGGTGTTCTGACGCTGTTACTGAGCTCCTGGCAGCAAAGTGCCTTGTGGTCTATTACATTGGGATTCGAGTTATGGCTGGTGGCTGGTTTCAGCCTGCTCTGTGCGTTCACGTTTAACCAGACAATGACTGCCCTGAGCACATCCATGGCATTTTATCTGTTAGGACGATCCATCAGCGTCATACATCTGATTGGTCATGGAACCAACGGTAGCCAAAGCCTGCTGCAACGATTCATTGCTTTTTTCATTGATATCATCAGCACTGTTATGCCACATCTGGATCAGTTTGCCAGAACAGAATGGCTGGTCTACCGTAACGGTACACTGGATATGATTCTGCCTTTATTTCTGCAGGCCAGCATCTACCTCACTTTGTTGAGCGCTGCGTCATTATTTGATTTGCATCGCAGGAACGTATAATCATGCGTGACCGTCCCTTACGTTATGTCCCACGACCAGTCCTGATGTTTCTGGTCTTGAGTCTGGTTCTGCAAATTGCGTTCAACGTCAGGCCAACTACCTTATCAGCCAGGCTCGACAAACTGGCAGCACCACCTGATATAGCCACGCTAAGGCTGCTAAGTCTGGGTGAACCCATTGCCCTTGCCAAAGCCTTGATGCTATATACCCAATCCTTTGACAATCAGACTGGTGCTCAAATACCACTGGCAAGACTTGATTACCCGATACTGGAAAGCTGGCTTGATCATATTCAGGCATTAGATCCAGCCTCACAATATCCATTACTCATGGCCAGCCGCATTTATGCTGAAGTCGCTGAGCCAGACAGACAGCGCAGTATGCTGGAATTTATCTATACCCATTTCTTTGAGGACCCGAATCACCGTTGGCCATGGCTTGCCCATGCCGCAATCATCGCCAAGCACCGGCTACATGATCTGCCACTTGCCAGAAAATATGCGCAGGCAATTCGTCTGAGTGCCAATGATCCTGGGATACCACATTGGGCCAGTCAGATGGAAATCTTTATTCTTGAAGATATGGAGGAACAGCAAAGTGCACAAATACTGCTTGGTGCATTACTGGAAACTGGTCAGATTACCGATCCGGAAGAACTAAGGTTCTTGAACAACCGACTAAAAATGCACAGTTTTGATTCATCGCCGAATTAAAAAAACTCAAGTTTGCCAAGCCAAAGTCGATATTTGATCTAGCCATTTGATTATTTTTGAAAATAGCAGATAGGTAATACCTTTTGATCAAACCAGATAAGAATAATTTTTTACCATAAGGGAATAATATGAAAAAACATCAACAAGCCGGTTTTACATTAGTTGAAATTGCGATTGTATTGGTGATTATTGGCCTATTGCTGGGCGGTGTTCTTAAAGGCCAGGAAATGATTTCCAGCGCTAAAGTCAAAGCACTGGCCAATGAAATCCGTGCTGTCAGTGCCGCCTACTACGGATATCAAGACCGGTTCCGCTCCATTCCAGGCGATGATGTACTTGCTGCGACGACTGCTCACCTCGGCGCAACAGTCAACGGTGCCACAATTGTGACACCAACCGCAGCCAACGCCGGCAACGGTCGAATCAATACCGGCACCTGGGTTGGCACCGCTGCGGGTGTTGCGACCGCTGGTAACGAATCATCGGTCTTCTGGAACCACGCCAGAGCAGGTGGTTTCCTGACTGGGGATGCTGGTGTGGGTAGTGCCAGTAACTCGGTGGGTGGAAAGCTGGGCATTACTTCCAATACTGTTATCAGCACGATTACAGCCAGTACGGTTTTCGTCTGTAGCGGTGCCCTGGACAATAAAATTGCGGCACAACTGGACAGCACCATGGATGATGGCCTCTCCAATACTGGCGGTGTACAGGCGGTTGTTGGTGCGGCAGTAACCGCCTCAACACCTGCTGCCGCCGCGTATACCATCAATAATATTTATACCATTTGCACTGGTATCTAGTCACTCATAAGTAATTCAGGCGCATCAGTGCGCCTGAATTACTTATGTACTTTGCCTCACTTGTCAGTTATTGCACTATTTGCCACACCAATCTGTGGTTTGTCACGCATGCCTCGGGTCTGAAAGTCAAAACTGGGTTTCCAGCCTATTTGGTAATCGCGGCTTATATGTCTGCGTTATTCGTGTTTTGGGTAGGGATGGTCTATACGGTATCGCATCTGTCTGAACAGGCTGGCATTGTGTTTACCCTAGCGCTATTTCTTTGCTTGGCGCTGCTACTGTGTTTCAACGCAACCGATCACGCCGAAAAGGAATCTAAGGATTAGATTTAATCGATCGTTATTTGCGCCTGATAGGTAATGGTGGATGTGGATCAGCTCCCAAATTCAGCCAGAGTCGTCTCAACAAAAGTACCTTGGAAATTGATTCTGTAAACAGCTCAATCTCTTGCTTTCTGTAAATCTTGATTTGAAGATAACCAGTCTATATAGGGATCGACATGGTAATTCTCAGATCTAGCTGTACGGTCAGGTGAGAACGGATAGACCATAGGGTAATAGTTTCATCAATAAGACCCGACAGTCAAAAGTGTGAGATATTGGCAAAGTAATAAAGCGACAGCGACGCGCATCGCGGTCGCCTTACTTCCTACCTAGGCTGTACGTTTCTTTCTACCCAGTACGCCTAAACCGCTCAATCCACCCAGCATCAACCAGGCAGCCGCTGGCAAGGGAACCGGACTGGCATTACTCAGTACTGCAAAACCCCCTGAAGTGGCCGTACCCACATTGGTATAACCAAGACAAGCTGTATAACTGGCGTTCGATCCACCACACTGCCATAACTGACCACTCGCACCTTGCACATTGTCGCGCCAACCGGCTTGGGTAGTGGGTGTTCCTGGCGATAACCGCATGAAATAGGTATTGCCTGTAGTCAAGATCACGCCCGAGATATTGCTGATGCTGTGAAACAAGGCCGCGCTGGTTGGGACATTCCATGCACCTAGTTGCGCCGTCGGTGTTAGCTTGCCGCAACTACTCGAATAGCTACCTGTGCCACAACCTGTTGCCGCAGACCACAGGCTGGCGACCACATTACCGCTGGTGATGGATAGACCTAGATCAATCTCTGAAACGCTACCAGTCGATGTCGCCACAAATGAATAAGCCGGATCGTTACCCCCGGCAAAATTCGATGTGCCGTAAACTGTGCGCCCTTGTGATCCGAGGCTATCGGACGCGGTGTAATTGCTGTAAATGACACTCGCATTGGCGACGCTAGTGCCAACACAGGCTGTCAATAACACGGCACAAAAGGCGAGCGCTTGGCTCGCTTTAAATAAGCTGATTTTCATATTAATTCCCTGAGTAAAGTGGTGTGAACAAGCGCAAGCCTTGACGGCTGCTGCTGACTCTAGCGGAACTGTGTGACAAAAAGCCCCTCGCAATACAGGCTTAAAATAGTCCGAATAGGGTGGCCCAGATGGTCGAATCAACCTGTAAGGTGACGACAGCAAAACCCGTTGCCGGTTATCAGTTTGCAATAATCTGGAAAAGCTGGAAGGCACTGCACTTTGCGCTATAAAGCCGGTGCCAGGCTGAAGTGAACCCCTTCACGGCCTGGGATCAGGCCCCAGTTTTAACCAAAACCGCACCAGCAACAGAACCCTTGTCAGTGGGCCGGTAAATTGACAATCGCGGGCTTTTTGCAAGTCCAGGTCGCTCGGCGGCTTGCTACTCGGAGAGGAAGGCATGATTTCAAGGGATAGTCGAAAACCCGCAAGCATAGCGGAGCTGCGTGTCAAAATGGTGAAGCCCTTTGCCAAGTTGAGTTTGTATAAGGCTAGTCCAAACATACTATTGTTCAATTTCCATCGACATATTAAGGTGAAGGCTGCACACCAAGCTCACCTCAGTAACAGTAGATAAATAGATTGCCTATGCGTAGAAATAAAGTCCTGCTTTTGTTGATGTTTGTAAGCTTCTTGCTTTTTTCGTCATTGGCTTACGCCACAGTAGAGGAGATTGAGCCAGATGTTGAGATAAAAGCCTGTTTGCCTATTAATCAGGAAACGCTCTCCCTATTACCTGATGGGGAAACCATATTGACTAATTTCATAAGTTTACTGACTCAATTTAAGAACTCATTTACCAGTATCCGTGTAACTGCCTGGAGAGGAAAATCAAACCTCGAGCAAGAAACTACATGGCACACATTTTCCATTCTAGAAAACGGTGAGAAAGATCACGTCCGTGATTCTCATAGCTGGGTAAGCCTAAGCCAAGGACAAGAAGTCGAGCCTATGCCAGAAATTCCTGCCGACTTTTCGGATCAGGTTCAAGACGACGTAGTGATTGTGCGTAACTTAATTGGAGAGCAACTCTTCAACGTGCAATGGATCGACGTGGCGTTTTATAAGTGGTTAAAATTTCCAACGTGCCCAGTTCATATCAGGGCCTCACTACATACTCGTGAAAAGGGCGAGTTGTGCGATCGAAACTCTCGTCAATGTCATTTTGTTTGTGATGTTGAAGAATGTCGGAGAGATAGAAGCCCTATCTCGATTTGGAGTCAGATGCAATGACTCTAGGCATGCGCCATTTACCCGAAATAAGTGCTAACTCTTAGATAGTAACGGCTTGGCTGTAGCGATACCAATCATCCATATCGATTTCAGGATCAGCATAAAAATAGTGGATCAGGGAGAGAAAAAGCCCTTTTGCTTTGACAGAGGCAAGCAGCAAGGTAGAGGATGCGCGCCCACACTTGATCAACCATTCATGCCTACCGGCGAACACTTTGCAATCGAAAATGCCTTTTTGTGCGCCGTCCTGCACCGCTTTATAGAGAGAATAAACTTCATCAGGAGTTTTGGGTGCTGCTTCTTTGAAAAGCCATTCTTCCATATCAGTCATGGTGGTCATGATCAAACCCCTTCAACTATGCAGAGCAGTCAGTATAGTAAAAATTTGCGCCGAATTAATGGGATTTAGATCGAAGGAAGAAATACATTCAGGGCGGATTCTTAACAAACGTTAGCATCAGCGCTATTCCGGGAGTCGTCAACAAGACGGATGCTACGAAGATTAATAACACCCAGCGAAGCTGAAGATATTTGCTTTTGAAAACCCTATAGGTGCAGAGAAATACACTCATAGTGGATAGAGCGCCTAGCGTCGACCAGATTAAGACATCACTACCCCAACCCGTTAGCGCAGCACCGATGAAAGTAAACGCACTCAGCAACGCACATAAGGCGACGGGGGCAAGTGCCAGGATGGCAACAATGCGAAGGGTCTTGCTAATCAGACGAAAATATTGCTGCATAAAATGGCACACGAGAAATGAACTACCTTTGAGAAATCAGTTTGATCCACGCCTTCAGCGATGATGCCTTCGAAGTAGATATATATTGTCATCAAACCTGCCGCCGAATGGCGCGCCAAACTTGCAGCACTTAGCTTTTTACCCACCATCACTGAAGTGTTTAATTGCCCACTTGGTGTCCTGGGCTTAATGCGAGTCAAAGCCATATTAGGGCGATCAAATCTAACGACTGCCAAAGAAGCGTATTGGCGAGATCAACTCATCCATCATTTATCCAATATTGAGTTTTGGATTCCAGTCAACTTGACAGCTTATGTGATTTTTAAGCGCCTACTAGACCAAGACATCGTTTCAAAAAAGCAGTTACGCCGACTACTCGCTGCTTCGACAGTCTCATCGCAGAAAAATGGCCATATCGAAATTGGACATCACTGGTTTACTAAGTCGTTAATCATATTGGCGATGCTCGCATTCATCACAACAAGTGGCTATTTTTTCTATTTTGTCGTAGCGGCTCATTCGGCAGAGCCTGTCCACACTATAATTTTGTCTATATTTTTTATGTTGCTTTACTTCATACCTTGCGGATGGGGGCTCTGGTTTTTAGGACCATTTAGTTGGCGTGCTAGTCTAAAACTCAATGAGATCCTTATGATTTCATAACTGACCATTAAATATTAAGCATAGGGCAGCTTCCTGCATTGTATTCGATTACTCAATCCAAGCGCACGTGTTTACTCATTCCTTAAAAAGCAGTGGTCTACGCGTTAAATGCTGAAAATTACAAGGTTAATCAGAATACTTTGCTAAGCAATTGAGGAATGTGGATAAGGCGATCTCGGATGAAGGGGAATTACCGTTCTCGGAATCAGACAGTGGATTGCTGTTTGATTTGCCTTTCAATTTGTATGAATGAACTAGTGTAAAGTTGACTACAATTTTAAATTATTCCGAATGGGCCGATGCGTTTGGCGATGTAAATATAACAATGGTGTTGCAGAAACAGAAGACTCATCACTGTCATATCATGAAAACAGAGAATTTTATCGAGCACTTTAAGCATTCACAGGCATTCAACCAAAAAGAGAAATGATCCAACAAAAATATTTATAAGTTATCAATGATAGACAAGAAAACTATCTAAATTAGTAGTTCAATATTTAATGCATGACTAGCTCTCTTAATCTGGCAAATCAACTGTCTCATAACACTTACAAATCCACGATTTTCTTTGGTTTTTTGAATAAATAACAGGTAATCCGGATTTTTGACCGTATTTAGCTGCAACACCCAACTAATCAACTCAGACTAATTTCTTATAGCTTTTCATCGATTAGCTTGTTTATTCCTATATTTGCTTAATTTTAGCTATTCCCTACTTAATTATGGACTTTGATTGCATCTTCTAAAAGAAATCAAAGTAGTCGATGAAATTTTCATGAAAATGAATTATGCGAATAATTAATTTATATTATTAAAATTTCAATGCGGCTCCGGTTTTCCGGGTCAATTCTTCCTGAGTCACATCCGGTGCCAACTCCAGCACCGTCAAACCATCTGGTGTGACTTCAATCACCGCCAAGTCGGTAATGATCAGATTGACCACGCCCAGCCCTGTCAAAGGCAAATCACACTCTTTAAGAATTTTATGGACATCACCCTTGGCAACATGCTCCATGAGTACGACGACACGTTTGACGCCTGCCACCAGATCCATCGCGCCGCCCATGCCCTTGATCATTTTGCCTGGAATCATCCAGTTGGCCAGATCACCTTTTTCACTGACCTGCATCGCCCCCAAAATCGCCAGACTGATGTGACCACCGCGAATCATGCCAAATGAGTCGGCACTGCTAAAAATACTGGAGCCTTTTAAGGTCGTCA
This sequence comes from Ampullimonas aquatilis, assembly GCF_049675895.1. Classification (GTDB taxonomy): domain Bacteria; phylum Pseudomonadota; class Gammaproteobacteria; order Burkholderiales; family Burkholderiaceae_D; genus Ampullimonas; species Ampullimonas aquatilis. The sequence continues at coordinate 2,371,481 of NZ_CP183834.1, forward strand.
CCGTCTGCTTGCCCGCGTTGATCAGATCGGCATCAATCTCATCTTCAGTTGGAAACGGGCCAATTCCCAGCAGACCATTTTCTGATTGCAGCCAGACTTCCATATGATCGGGTACGTGATTGGCAACCAAGGTTGGCAAACCAATCCCCAGGTTGACGTAAAAACCATCCTGCAATTCTTTGGCAGCCCTTGCTGCCATTTCATCTCTTGTCCAAGCCATGCTTCATCCTTCTTGAATTCGGTTCAGAAAAACTTTCTTGAAACGCTTTTTAGTCGCACCAGCCGCTTTATTTGGAAGGCGTGATGGTGCGTTGTTCAATGCGTTTTTCCGGGGTGGCATTGACCACAATGCGCTGAACAAAAATACCCGGCGTATGAATTTCATCAGGTGCCAGCTCGCCGTTCTCGACCAGAATTTCAACTTCGGCAACAGTCATCTTGCCAGCAGTGGCGACATTGGGGTTGAAATTACGTGCGGTCTTGCGGTACACCAGATTACCGGCACGATCGGCCTTATAGGCCTTGACCAAAGCCACATCGGCTGTCAACGCTCGCTCCATCACATAAGTCTGGCCGTCAAACTCGCGCAATTCCTTGCCCTCGGCAACGATGGTGCCCACGCCAGTCTTGGTAAAAAAGGCGGGAATGCCGGCACCACCGGCACGCAGCTTTTCTGCCAGTGTGCCTTGGGGTGTAAATTCCAGCGCCAGTTCTCCAGACAGGTATTGGCGTTCAAATTCCTTGTTTTCACCGACATAGCTGGAAATCATTTTTTTGATTTGACGCGTCGTCAGTAATTTACCCAGGCCAAAGCCATCGACGCCAGCATTGTTGCTGATGCAAGTTAAATCCTTGACACCCAGATCACGAACTGCGTCGATCAATGCCTCAGGTATGCCACACAAACCAAAGCCGCCTACAGCCAAGGTTTGCCCATCTTTTAAAATATCTGCCAATGCCGCCTGGGCACTGCCATACAGCTTGTTTGCCATGCCGATCCTCTCGTTGGATTGAATAATGCCCGATCATTTTCAGTCAGGATCAATTGCGCAAGAAATAATTTAATTAAAAAAATTATTTATCAGGGATATCCAGATTTCACAACAATGTGTTATTTACACGCTAACATAGTTTAAGGATTAATTGCATCTTTAAGATTCTTAATAGGGTTAAAAACAGCTACTCGACGAGCAGTTATAAGCATCTTATCTCCCGTTGCCGGATTTCGACCTATTCTTTCTTTTCGCAATCTAGCACTCAATTTACCAATGCCTGGTAGGCAAATTTCATCGCCTGCAAGCAATGCTTTTTGTGCTTCCAATCCAAGTTCTTTAAGGAAAAGATTAATCTCTTTCATGTTTAAATCAGTTCGCCTAGCTAATCTTTTAATAAGTTCTGTCTGTGTCATACATTTATTCCAAAAATTAATAAAGTGCGTATAAAAATCTAATTAGCCACCAGTCATTGACATGTAACGTAGGACTTGAGGGACTTCCATTTGGCTGGAGAAATCATGACTATGTGGTTTAATGCCCATACATTCAACAATAACTTTGCGTATATCTTCGTCATTTCCTCCATTCCGCATAATTGAAAGCAAAGATATTGAGTCGTTGTGACCTAGGCACGGATACAAATCTCCCTTAGCAGTAATCCGGATGCGGTTACATGAATTGCAGAAATTGTTACTATGTGGCGAAATAAAACCAATACGCGTCTTCATGCCTGGAATTCGCCAATATTTCGCAGGTCCACCTGATGACTCTAACGTTGGAAGCAAATCGAAAGATTTTGAAATTATCGTTCGTGCCTCATCAGACGAGATAAAAGTCCCCTTACGATTAGCTAACTCTCCTAGTGGCATTTGCTCAATGAAAGAAATATCTAGTTCGTTTTTCAAAGAAAAATTCACAAGATTAACGAACTCGTCGTCATTAATACCTCGCAACATTACTGTATTTATTTTTGTATAGTTGAAACCTGCTGCTTTAACAGCTTCGATTCCTTTCATGACTTTACCTAAATCACCTATCCGGGTAATTTTTCTAAATCGATCCGATATTAAAGAGTCAAGGCTAATGTTAATTCGTTCGACACCGGCATAACGAAGTGGCTTTGCAAATTGCTCTAGTTTTGAACCGTTAGTGGTGAGAACTATTGAATCAAGGCGACTCAACCGACTAAGTTGCTCAATTAGCCACATAACATTCTGACGTACAAGTGGTTCTCCTCCGGTAATGCGCAATTTCTTAATCCCCAATTCAACGAAAATTCTAGCAATACGAAAACACTCATCTAGAGTCATAACGTCTTGCTTAGGAAGAAATTTTATATTTTCTGACATGCAGTAACTACAACGAAAATCACATCGATCAGTTATAGATAGACGAACATAATTTATTTTTCGTCCATATTTGTCGATTAGCTCATTCATTATTATTCCGGGATACTAGATTTAGAAGCGACACATTTTGAATTTCTTTCCTCAAAAATATCGCGAGCGACTTTTAGCCCATTAATTGCAGCAGGAAAACCAGCGTAGATAGTCATCTGGATCATAATCTCAACAATCTCCTCAATTTGACAACCGACATTGAGTCCTCCACGTATATGAATAGCTAGTTGATGAGGTGCAGTACCAAGCACAGTTAGTGCTGCAATACTTACAAGTTGCCTTTCTCTCAATGTTAAACCCTGGCGAGAATATATTTTGCCAAATGGAATATCGACGATTAAACGCGACATATCAGGCGCCACATCTGCAAACAGTGCATCAAAAGCAGCCTTAGCTGTTGGATCTAATGTATCAAGAATCTTTAAACCTTGAATGTAACGAAAATTTTCGCCATGAACTTCATCCTCAATAGACATTAGTTGATCCCAACCTTTCAATATATTTTTCGATAATATAATTACAAGATTCCTGAAAGTTTCCAACTCATATCCAAGACTAAGAATTTATTCTTTTTAGAATTAAAGTAATTTCTGTTTGTAATTTTTTAATATCACTCATTTAGTAATAAATTTCGTTTTTTCCATCGAGTACTTTTTATAAAAATTCAAGTACGAAATCGAGCTACCGCAACTTGAAGCTGTTGTGACATTGCAGCTAATTTTTTGGCGGTTGAGGCTACCAAGTGTGCGCTTTCGCTATTTTCTTTACTCATCATCGACATTCGAGAATGTATTCTCTGAAACTAACTCGTTGGTAGCACGCTGCCCTAATAAAGTCTCAGAAATTAAACCAATCGCTGCACCTGACTCTTGAGCTAGATTCCTGATCTCCTGAATTGACTTCCCTGATGAGGAGGTCATAACTACCCCTTGAGCTGCACATTGTGTTGCCAACTCCATACTTGAAACAACATTTCTAACACCGTCCTGGATACTGTAGATCATGTTACCGATTTCGTCCGTTGACATCGCTGTCCGCTCAGCAAGACGTCTTACATCATCAGCAACTACAGCAAAGCCTCGACCATGCTCTCCTGCGCGCGCAGCTTCAATAGCTGCATTTAATGCCAATAAATTAGTCTGCTCGGCAATTTCCTTGATCGTATTCAATATTGTGGAAATTCTTCCAGAGTCTTCACCTAATTGAGCAACTACTTTTTCTGACTGATGAACTGCCTCAGAAATCTTGTTCATTTCAGTAAGTGTTTCAGCGACTATATGACTACCGCTTATCGCACTTTTCTCCGTTAAAAGTGCTACTCGATGTGCCTCTTCAGCATTATCAGAAATTGCAGATATACTGCTTCCTAGTTTAACGATGGCAGACAACATTAAAGAGACAGCATTAGTCTGGGATCTAGCTCGCTGATCCATCTTCTCTGACATTGTTGAAAGCGACTCAGCTGCACTAGAAATTTGATTGGCGCCCTCCAGTACAGCCTGTACAGTTTTTTGAAAGGAACCAACCATTTGATTAAAAGCTTCCGCTGTTCTTCCAACTTCGTCATGTTTCAATTCATCAACACGAAGCGTCAAATTATTTCCACTTTGAACCTCATTTAGCGTACTTTCAAATTTCCTCAAAGGAATCAAAATTCCCCTAGCCATAAATATTGCAAGCCCTCCTAGTATCAACAGAGAAACCACAATCACAACACCTAATTTAAGCGCCTTCGCAGAAAATATTTTTTGCACCTCATCATTGTATGTACCTAAACCAATCACAATACCCCATGGCTCAAACAACTTTACATATGAAGTTTTTGCAATTGGCTGACTTTCCCCTGGTTTAGACCAAAAGTAATTGACGAAACCTGCACCTTGATTCTTTGCAACTAGTACAACCTCTTTGAATAGATACTTACCCGATGCGTCCTTTATTTCATCAAGTGATTTTCCTTCTAGATCTGGTGAAGCCGGATAAACGAGCATGCGAAGTTGTATGTCATTCATCCAGAAATAACCTGCCTCACCATATCGCAGGCTACGTATTACATTAAATACCGCCTCTCTAGCTTGCGTATCAGTCATCATACTTGTTTTCTCTAATTGATAAAATGTTCTGGTACTCCGCAAGCACTCTCAACAAGTTCTTGTGTTTTTATTTTTTATCTTGCATCAAAGCACTGATTTCTGACCTCAAACCGAATACCGAATACCGAATACCGAATACCGACAACAATACCAAACTCGTTAGAGAGGTCATAACAAATAAAAGTATTTTTCTTTTAATAGTTAACACTAGAACTCCTTCACATATAGTAATTATTTATTGAAACCACTTTCACTGTTCTTAGAATAAGAAGAAATCATATAAATAAATACTCAATTTGCTTTGCAAATCAATTATCTATTTCATGAAAGTAATAATATTGAATTTCAATTCAATAATTTAAAATTATCTATAAAAAAATGGCCCGCACTGCGGGCCAATAAAGCCCGATTCACTAAATTCCAGCCGGAATATGGAGAAGACATTCGATGGCTGAAATAGGAGTAATAGTGAATCGATGGAGACCGTTAGAAACCGGACTATGTATTATTTCTAAATTCAAATTAACAACATAAATAATTAGCCATAAAAGTCTTATAAACTAATAATTTTATGGAAATTCTGTACAGAAAATTAGTGCTAAATAAAATCCATTTAAATTACATTTTTTGTATTCTGTAAGTCTTATTCTATTTTTAAGTTACTTGTAGATAGAGGCCAAAATTGAAGATAATTTGCATACATAACCATGGTTGGAAAGGTAACTGCCAACATACTTGAAGCCAACCAAATCTCCATAGAGTATGTTGGCCGACCACTAGCCAAAAGAAAGTTATTTAGCAAAACAGCTTGGTATAAATTAAGCATGCCTTTTGCGATAACGCAAGCTATAGCTGTCATTATTAACCCGCGGAAGGGTTGAAATAAATTCATAACTGGCAACCCTTCAAACATAATCAATACTATAAACAATCCAAAAATTAAAGAGACACAGACTTCGGTCTGAAATGTCACTACATCCATACCCCCCCACACAACAAAACAAAACCACATTAGGAATACTGTCAAGGCTGTTAAAAGTAAATTTGCTATTCCAAACAAAGGTTGTTTGGTTATGGACGGAAAAACTTTTGATAAAGCCGTGATTGGCCAGAAATCAAGAAGCACAAAAATAAGAACAATAGCCACGGTTGCAATACTCAAGGCCAGAGGGTTCCAAGCCATGTACAAACCGTCTGGATCAAGCATCTTTCGATAAAATGGTGCCTCACTCAAAAATCCGAAGCTAAAAAGAATCTGAAAGAGTAGGTAAGCTAGTACGTACGTCGATACCATAAGCGCAATCCCAAGAGTTCCCTGATTTTTAAAAATCAGTTTTAATGGCCATGCTTGAAAAGGAATGATCAGCCACAAGGCTATTGGTACCGTAAAAATCAAGTACATGTTGACGAAGGGCGTAGGAGGCGAGATGTTGCCACCAATAAATTTTAATGCGCCAAATCCAATAATACAACCAGCAATTAATGTGAATAAAATAAACATAAGCCCACGTACCGGCTGTTGAAGAACTGCAATAAATTGCGGGTACTCACAACGCCATAGAAGACTAATGATCATTTGTGTTGGAACCATGGAAACGAGAAATAGTGTTACCCATCCCATTAATAATTCTGGCTTCACTGAAATGCATGCAAATAAAGAAAGACTTACAACAAGAAATGTTGCCAATCCTCCTTTGAAAAATAAGTAAAAATTTTTCATTTGCTCTTTCAAAAAATATTTATTAGAGATCTGCTCTACGTAATTAATTATTGCTTATCAACAACGCACCAGCCATTAAGAGCACCGCCCCAGCAATACGTAATGGAACTAGCTCTCTAATCTGCATTCCAATTAATCCACTTTGATCTAAAAACAGAGCCATACCTAATTGCCCTGTTATGATTAGAGCCATTGTGGTTCCAGCTCCAAGCTCGGGAGTTACCGTAATAGTGGTAAGTACAAAAATAACCCCCAAGGAGCCGCCAAACCACATCCAGTATCTAGGGCCACTTAAAACCTCTACAGTAGGTAAACATGGAGAAATGCTGAAATGCAGGACCGCGAGAAAAAAAGTGCCAGTTAAAAATGACGCTAGGCTGGTCAAAATTGGACTTATTAAATAAGTTCTAAGCTGCCCATTAATGGCTGCTTGAACTGGCAAAATTGCTCCTGCAACTAAGGCTTGCAATATCATCCAAATCCGCATGATCTTTTCCACTCCAACCATCAGGATAAGCAAACATCGCCAAGATAAAGACTTTCTTCATACACCTCTCCGATAAGCCTAGCTTTGCCAAAATCTGAGTGTTGAATTTCAATGACATAGTTCCCACTGCCCGGAGTTATGTTGTCGAACTTAAAATCACCGAAATCATCAGTAACTAGACGTTCGACCTCCTTATCTTCATGACTTAAGATCACGATAGCTCCTGAAATACATTCTTCCACACCACACAATTGTGCAACTACGGACCCTCCAATGAAACACTTATCAAAGCGATGTAGATTTTTATAATAGATACGCGGTTTGGTATCAAATTCTGGCCTCAGTACTTCTAAGCCGTCATTTTTCACAATCTCATTCATTTCATCATCACTGATTTTTAATGCCTTTAATGCGCCAGTTGGACAGGACTGCGAACAGCGTGGCTCGCTCCAGCCCTGGTCAAGTAGATGGGCATCAAAGAACCATGATTGTGGAACTTGGTGGTCTTCATTCCACCAAATATTGCCGTAAGGACAAGTATCAATTAGATCTTTACGCCCTTTAGCTTTAATTGGATCAATAATTACAATACCGTCATCTCTTTTATTTATGGCACTATTAGATTTGGCGACACAAGGAGCGTTATCACAGTGATTGCACATACTTGGTAGGTATGCAGCATCAACCATAATTTTTTCTCCACGTACTTTGCGCTCTATACGAATCCACTGATGACCGTGTCTTGGCTGCGGCATTGAATATCCAGGAAATTCGTTACTCTCAAATTCATCTTTTAAGGCAAGTGTACAGTTATGACAATTTTCGCAACGAGCTACATCAATAATTAAATTCCATTTGTTCATTGTGATATCTCCTAAATTATTATGATCACGCAGCTACTATTTCTTCACTGTATGGAATCCAGCGCTCTATATTTACAAGACAAGAATTTGAACCCATCCCGTCAGTATTCTTAACTTGTGGTCTACGTGGTGTGAGTGTATTAACACAACCTCCACGATCGACTCGACCAAAACGAGGATCAAGGAAAATGTCATACTCAGCGCTTGACTCAAAACTCTTTACTACCCCTTTAGCCGTCAAAGGAGAAATGTCTACCGCACAGATAACGCTGCCTCTATCATTGAATACACGAATCAATTCGTGTTGCTTTAAACTACGTAGGCGTGCATCCTCTGGATTCATACGCATTACCCAGTAATAATAGCCATCGACCAAAATACGATGATCTTCGATATCATTAATCGTGGAGTCCTTGCCATCACCATAAGTATGGAAACTGTAACGCGAGTGAGTAGATACCATCTGCAACGGGTATTTGCTGATTAGTTCAGATGTATGAGGCCCCTCCCATGAATGGATATATCGATTTAAAGCGGGACGTTCTGGATTATTTGGATCTCCCCGTTGAATAGAGTTAGAAACAAATTCAATTTTTCCAGATTGTGTCTGTAATCCTTTTCCGAACTCTCCGGACCATTGTGAGGGCAAGGGAATGGGTTCTGGCACATCTTTGTGTCGTCCTTCTGCAAACCAACGAAAATAAGCAGGATCACGGGTCTTCTCTGGCTCAGCAGGAATGACAAAATAGCCCTTCTTGATAAACTCCTTCCAACTAGTGTAGTTAACTAGATCAGAAGCTTCAAACATTCGCTTACACCAATCTACTTCACTGCATCCTTCAGAGAACATTGCTCCCAGTCCAAGACGATTAAGAATACTGAGGAAAATTTGATAATCGGACTTAGACTCACCAAGCGGATCAATACATTTATGCTGAAAGATAACCATACGGTGATTAATCTGGTCAGTATTGTGATGAATGTAGCCCCCTGAATTACCCCAGTCGCTAATATCTACTCGCTCGAAAGATGTACATGCAGGCAAGATAACATCGGCAAACTGGGCTTCTCCCTCAAACCAAATAGACTGGTTAACTACGCACTCCAAAGATTCATGGCGATACATCTCAACAAATCGGTCGGAGTTTGCAACTGTTCCAAAGGAGGAGGCACCATAACGATATAACATATGTACCTTAGAATAACCGGGCATTGGATACTCATAGGGGGCAAACTGGGCTTCAAGGGAAGACCCATCCCATAGGTAACCTTTAGCGTAACCGTTAACAATAGCGTCAGGTAATCGCTGCCTAGGAATCATTTGTTTGACTGGATTCATAGTCAAAACGTGAGGCATACGACAGTAAGTATTGACCGCACCAGCTGTAAAGTTGAGCTCTCCAGAAATACCGCCTTCTGCATAACCGGGAAACCAGAAAGCATGATCAAGTGGTGTTCCAGCTTGTAGGTTGCCAAAATTTATTCCAGGTTTGCCTAAGCCTTGCATGGCCATTAACAAAATCATATGGCGCGCCCATTGTGATCCTGTAGCTGATCGACAAGCCCCACCAAACCCAGTACCAAGACCGCCTGCTGCTAAGTAAGTCTTTTTCCTTCCCCAGCTTCTTGCCAATGCACGAACATCCTTGGCAGGTACTCCGGTCTCAGGTTCCTGCCACTCAGGAGTCTTCGGGATTCCATCTTCTTCTCCCATAACATAGGCTTTCCATGCATCAAAACCCGTAGTGCGTACTGAGACATACTCCTTATCATATAGCCCTTCCTTGATCCAAACATACATGATGGCAAGTGCCAAAGCTGGATCCGTGGTTGGTTTAATTGGAATCCAACGTCCACCGTATAACTGAGCTGTTGGATTTAAATGTGGATCAATATGAATAAAGTTAATGCCAAGTTCCTTGGCCCAGAAACGACGCTGCGTACCTTCAAGACCACTGGCATATCCATTGGTCGTCTCAGGATCACTTGACCAAAATATAATTTGCTCGGCCTCTTTCAAACAATCTTCAACCAATCCTGAGAAACCAGGAAGTCCAACCCTTAATGAATTTCCAAAATGATGCTGAGCCCCCCAATACCATCCCTCCCAACTATCTGGATTAGGATGAACACGAGTAAAGCCAATTAAATTTCCGAACCGCAACATAGCGGAAAGGTAATAACCAACGTTTCCCCACTGATGATGTGAGCCACTAAATAATGCCATTGCACCTGGACCATGAACTTTCTTCTGGCGGGAAATTTCTTTGGCAACAATATCCAGCGCTTCATCCCAGCTGATACGTACATATTCTGACTTTCCTCGATTCTGTATATTACGGTCTCCATTAGGATCGAAATCAACCCGCCTCATCGGATACAGTATGCGTTTTTCTGAGTACACCAGTGACTTAAGACACATGGCATGTGGATTAATCATGCCACGACGAATTGGCGTAAATTTCTTTCCACGCGCAGTGATAGTCCAGCTTGGAGCATCCGTATCATCGAGGTCAATTGGAGTCATACGCACGATCTTGTCATTTTTAACGTAAACGAAAAGTGGGCCACCATTGGTGTTTGTGGTGTAGCGAATAATGCCATCATTCATTTTCTTACCAAATTCCCAACCACCCGATTGAGTCATGTTAAGCAGTTGCATGAACCAAACTACGGTCTCATCTGGACCTAACACTAACACCCGAAAATTTTTCGCCGCATGAATAACCTCTGCTTGGCTAACTCCAAGTTTGAGAAATAGCAGAGCCGTACGTAGATCGTTGAAACGCATTGTCACATCGGGAGCTGAATGAATCCCAGCATGAGAGCTTATTTGGCAATTCTCGATAACGTAATAGCGTCCAATGCTGTCATCCTTCAATTTAATTTGGGCAATACATCTACGGCCCTTCACATGCTTGCTTACTAATGGATAATTCTTTATCGATTTGCGAATGATGTGTGTCAAACCAAACAGAATGACTTTGAGCATGGTTTGTTTCATTTATTGTCTCCTATGTACTGTTTTGTGAATTGCTTTCTACTAATACAATCTTCGAACCTAGCTTAGGTGAATCGGTATCGGTAGATATCCACATCAGTACAGCAGTAAAAACATCAATACTTAGACTTCATTGTTATCAACAAAATCAGATGGAAGATCTGGGCCCCACAAATAAAGTGAGTTTTCTGGATCATGGTCGCCACCCTCCCAATGGAATCCCGAAGGGATATAGTCAATATGACAGCTGTATTCCCACCACTTTCCGAAAGAATCTTGAATGTAATCAAAATAGTTAGAACCAAGTACGTGACGACCTACCCCCCACTGGTGGGTATAACCAGCCTTTCGCATTTGAGCTGAGCCTACGCCTAACTTTTCTAAACCTGGAATATCCCAAGAACTATGATGGATACCTCGCCCATTACTCTTTAAAAAAGCAATCAAATGATGATCGCAACCATGGCGCGCATAAGTGAATGCCACGATATCTTGGGAACTATCTGCAACTTTGACACCAAGTCCTTTTTCGTAAAAAACTATCGCACGCTTTACATCAGGTGTGAACAGAAGCATATGAGCAAGCCTAGTCGGACTTATCTTCTGCATAGACGAGCGAAAAGCCGCACCTTGAATTCCTGCAGCCACGCTTCCATTCTCCATTTCTGCTTTACTATCAGGCATCATTTTTGCCGCTATTTGCAACTGAAGTAACGTCCCATCTGGATCGCGAAACCAAAATCCATTGGAACTTCCTGCGATATGAGGAGCGGCTTCTATCCCTCCTGCTTCAATCACCTGCTTACATATTTGATCAAAATCTACGTCAAAGCACCCTACGCTAAGGTACTCAAATGATTTTTTCGAACCTTCCACAGCTTTAAGCCAAACATGCTCACTAGCGCTTGCTCGAACATGTAGCTCGTCATCCTTTCTATCAACTCGAAGACCAAAGGCGAGCATAAATTTTTCTGCCTCAGCCAAGTCTGGTAACGCCAGAACAAAATGATTAATGGAATGGATACCAGATTTTGCCCAATCGCTTTCAATTTTTTTCATAACATATCTCCTAGTATTTAAGTAGGACTCTCAAATCGGGGTTAATGTGAAATTGCTACATATAGCCTTCAAAGTTAGAGTTTTTTCTCAATTACCTTGTTTTCGATCACACCGATACCTTCAATCTCTGCACGAATGACATCTCCAACCTTCAGATATTTTGGAGTACTCATCCCAGCAGCAACACCCATTGGAGTACCCGTGGCGATTAAGTCACCAGGTTGCAGAGTCATGATCTGTGTCAAGTGTGCTATCTGTTGATAAATGTTGTAGACCATCAGGCTGGTAGTATTATTTTGACGTTCTTCACCATTTACGGTCAAAAGAATATGTAAATTGTGAGGGTCTGGAATTTCATCAGTAGTCACCAACCAAGGCCCTACAGGACCATGAGTGTCAAAGGATTTGCCTAATGTCCAGGTTGGACTAGCCCACTGCACATCACGAACACTTACGTCATTGGCCACCATATAGCCAGCAATGACTGAATGTGCATCTTCCCATGCGACGTTCTTGCAGATTTTTCCAATCACAACACAAAGTTCAACTTCGTAGTCAAGCATTTCAGAAATTCGCGGCATCTCTATAGAATCAAATGGCCCTGTGATGCATGAAACCTGCTTGTTAAACCATATTTGAGTTTCAGGTGTCTTGATTCCCTTACGCGCAGATTCTTCTACATGATCACGGTAGTTCATACCAATCGCCAAATATTTAGATGGATTAGGTATCGGTGCTTCAAGTTTGACTTCTGACAAAGGAATCAAAGCTTCTATGGAAGACTTGGCTTCGCGAGCCATAGTCATTGCAACACCTCCCAATTTCAAGAAACTCAACATATCCATCGGAATAAGCTTCTGAGCAACTGAAAAATCGACAATCATATTTCCATCAACCCTACCAATACGTGTGCGGCCTGCATGCGTAAAAGTAACCAGTTTCATAATGTTTCCCTCTTAGAATATGTGAATTAATAATGATTTGAAACTTAACTACTACTTTGAAGACTTGAGGAGAAAATGCCCTAAGGCAGGTAGTAAAATACCTGCGCCCAACATATTCCAAATAAACATGAAACCAAGCAAAATACCCATGTCAGCCTGAAACTTGATTGGAGAAAATACCCAGGTCGCAACAGCAATGCCAAGAGTCATACCAGTAAGTGCTACAACCTTACCTGTAAATAACAATGCTTTGTAATAGGCATCTGACAAACTCATACCGTCTCGCAATCTAGCTAAGGTAACGGTAAGGATGTATAAAGCATAATCGACGCCGATTCCGACTCCAAGCGCAATTACTGGCAAAGTTGCTACTTTGACGCCAATTCCCAAGAAAACCATTAATGCTTCACACAGGATTGAGGTAAGTAACAAAGGGAGAACAGCACAGACAACGGCCTGCCAAGAACGAAAAGTAATGAATGCAAGTACGATTACGGCAGCATAGACAAAAATTAGCATTTCAACATTTGCTTTTTTCACTACAATATTTGTGGCCGCCTCGATACCTGAATTACCTGCCGCATTGAGAAATTTCACTTCTTCAGTGTTGTTTCGTTTAGCGAAATCTTCTACTACCTTGACCACTTGATCTAGGGTATCTGCCTTGTGATCCTTTAGAAATACATAAATAGTCAACAAATTACACTTTTGATTGAACAACTCACGTGGTGCTCGTGTTGCGATTGCGTTAAGCATGTCTTGAGTTCGTGGCAATTCGTACCATTTCATACTACCTTCATTCATACCAGCTGCTGCTCTCTTGCTCAAAGCAGAGAATGAATTAGTCGACTCAACTCCTTGTAGCTGCTGTAATTCAGATTCAAGAACATCAACCTGACTTAAAGTCTGATATTTGACACATTGAAACTCAGGTGTTTTAACCATAACAACAAACACATCACTACTAGCGGCATAATTAGCTGACATAAATGCGTTGTCACGGTTGTAACGAGAATCAGATCGTAACTCCGGAGCCCCAGGATCAAGATCTCCAACTTTTAATTGAAGACTAACTATAAATCCAAGTACACCGAGAATCACCGAGACTAGGACGGCAACAGTTGCCCATTTTCGGTGAGTAAACAAATCTAGAAATTCCCAAAATGGGTGCTTCTTGTGAGCTACATCTCGTTCATCCACCGCTCCTTCCTTTAGGCTGCGTTTAGCAGCACTTGAACTAACGCCTGTATAGGAGAGAACAATCGGGAGCAGTATCAGATTCGTAAATATTAATCCAGCTACTCCCATGCTAGCGGTAATGGCAAGATCTTTGATCACAGGAATATCGATCACCATAAGTACAGCAAAACCAACTGCATCTGCAAGAAGTGCAGTAACTCCTGCCAAGAATAATCGTCGGAAGGTATAACGCGCCGCGACTAATTTGTGTGTGCCTCGTCCAATATCCTGCATCACACCATTCATCTTCTGAGCACCATGGCTCATGCCAATAGCAAAAACAAGAAATGGTACTAAAATTGAATACGGATCAAGTTCATAACCTAATGTGGGCAATATACCAAGCAACCAGATCACAGCAATCAGTGAACAAGTTACTACTAGGGCAGTACTACGAAGACAACGTGTATACCAATAGAGCACCACAGTACAAATGACTATTGCAAGTGCAAAAAAAATAAGAACCTGTTTCAATCCATCAATTAAATCGCCGACTATCTTTGAGAAACCTGTTATATGTATATGGACTCCTTCGGCTTCGTATTTAACGCGCAACTGCTCAAGTTGGTTTGAAAATTCATGGTAATCAAGACGTGTACTATCACTACTAGCCTCATTTAGCGGTACAAGAATGATGGTCGACTTATAGTTACTCGCAACTAATTGCCCAATCTCACCAGAACGTTCAATATTTTCTCTAACTTGCTCTAGACTAGCTGAATTACCATCATAGTTTTCTGGAATGACCGGTCCACCATCTAGTCCTTCCTCAGTAACGCCGACCCATCGTGTAGCAGGTGTCCATAATGACTTCATATATGGACGATCAACGCCTGGCATTAAAAATAATTCATCATTGAGGCGACGTAAGGTATCTAAATATTTGGCATCGTAAATTGAATCACCTGCAGCCTCAACAGCAATACGAACACTATTACCAAGACCCGCTAGATCTTGGCGATTCTCAAAGAAATTTAGAATGTAAGGATTTTTGGCCGGAATCATTTTGTCAAAACTAGCATTAAGCCTAATACCGAATGCTTGATATCCCAATACCAAAGTCAACAAAATGCATATCGCCATTACAATTAAACGATTATTGAAGAAAGCTCGCTCCATTAAGCTTCCAGATCGACAATCGAAGTCTTTAATATTGTGGATTACAGGGTGTTCGCCCAATGAAGAATCGTGACTCATTTTTTATTATCCAAATCAGTTTGATTTTGTGATGCTTTATTAATACCACGCACTCCGGCAAAAAGTAATTGTCCATTGGTGGTTTCTATCGCTGCACTTAAAGGGGTTACTTTAGGTAACTCGGACTTTGTGAAATGTTTTCCACTATCCTTGCTGATTAGAACGTTGCCACCATCATCTACTAGTACGACGTGCCCATCACTCATGCGCACACCTGCTGTAAGCGTATTTGTCACTGGACTATCACACTTTTGCCATGACAAACCTTTATCGCTTGACCAATACGCATTTCCGCGCATACCGAAGGCAATTAAGTTTTCACCCGCTGCCAGAACTCCAAAATAAGTTCCCTGATAAGGAGTATTTATAACTTTGTAAGCATCTTCATTATTTTTCGACACAAATATCGAACCTTGCTCACCAGCTAGGTAAATTGCATCACCGGCATCATGAATTGAATAAATGTGTAAACCTTTAGGATTGTCAATTTTCTCTTGGAGAGGCTTCCAAGTGATTCCACCATTGGTGGTTGAGAAAATTAATCCGTAAGCGCCGACTATGAGGCCATTATTTGAATCAAAAAAATGAACATCGAGAAAGGGCTTGTCCGGCCCGTCAGAGAGCAACCGTTGAGCATCAGCAACAAATGCTTTTGATGCATTTGATTTTTTTGCCTCTTCTAACACTAACTCTGCTGCACGCTTCCCGTCGAGCAATTTATTCCAACTTAGACCACCATCTTTCGTTTGGAGCACTATGCCGCTATGTCCAGTTACCCAGCCCTCTTTGTCATTGACAAAAGATATGCTAGTCAAAGTGACACTAACAGGAACCTTCGCCTGCTGCCAACTCTTACCATCATCATCTGACCATAGGATTAATCCTCTTTCACCGACTGCTACCAAACGCTTACCAGCCTTTTCAAGGGCTAAAAGTACTGAAGTCGTCGTACGCTCTGAAGAACGCATTATTGCTGGGCGGTCTAAGACATCAGGCTCAGCTAATGCTGATATTGTTATCGAAAAACCCATTATTAGCGTATAGAATACCCGCGACATGTTTTGCTTCATGTCGAAACTCATGATGAAACTCCTCCGAACGGGTTGAAAGTACCCCCTCCAACCCGACAAACACACAAGGAAAAAGTCGTAAAGACCGTTACGTAGTTTCTTAACGGATTCCCGCGCCAGCTAATGCATCTGCTGAGAAATATGCTTCTGGACGACGCGCCACCACCTTGTATGGAGATCTCATATCGTTATAAAGATTGTTAACCATCCACGTTCCTGCCTGTAGATTAAATACTGTAAACGTCGTAGAAACTACAGCTGGAATATCTGGAGCCACAAATGGCACAGCATGTTGAGTTCGCCACAATTTCCCTTGCGAATCGTATCCATCCACAAGGAGGACAGACCAACTATCTTCATCGACATAGAATTGTTTCTTAGGCACTACGTGGCGTTTGCCTTGAGCTAGGTTCGCTTCAATCACCCAGACCCTATGTAGTTCCCAACGCATTTTGTCTGGATTTAAATGATGTGGAACGAATACATCATCGGTTTTAGCAAGCTGAAATGCATTATCGTTGTATGGAACATAGACTTCTTTTTTTCCAAGAATCTTCCAGTCATAACGCTCTAAGGATCCTAAAAACATAAATACTTCGTCAAAATAGTTTTGACCAGATGCCACAAAATCAGGAGTATCAAATGCAATCGTTGGAGCGCGCCGCACTCGACGTTGACCCGTAAGGTACTGCCATGCTTGCCGTCCTCTTCCTACCTGATCAATTGGATCCCTTAATAAAATTGACTCACCTGCTTTGAATGGAGGATCTGTTTGTACCTGGCGCAAATACATAAACTCTCCGCCAAATTTTTCTAGTGCACCATCTTTTTGATAATAGGGAAATTGATGATCATCAGTTGCTTCTACAGCCATCGTCCTTGTTCCATCTGCTGCTCCAACCCAAACGCGAAAAGGAATTTCAATTGACTCACCCTTCCACCGCAATAAGTGGTTCCACATTACTTCTGCGCCAGTTTTTGGTATTGGGAAAGGTATGCCTCCAAATGCATTTTCAATGTTATTACCTTCTTGAGTAGACTTAGCTCGTGTTGCATTTGCGAAGGTATTGTCATACACCCATTGTGGTGCCGAAGCCGTACGATGTGTTGGGTAAACGTCAATACGAAAACTTGAATATTTTTTCATCAGGGCTTGCACCCCTTCAGATAGCTTGTCTTTATATTGATCTAGGTTTTTGGCAGAAATCTGTAAGATTGGCTTCTCTGATGAAAAAGTGTCTGGACGCGGTGCTCCAAGTTGATAACCTGCAAGAGGTTTATTAAGACCACCATCCCAAGCCGGAATCGAACCATCTTTGTTAGCTGATTTTTCACCACCTAATGGAGTTAACGTAGTTTTAAGAGTTGCCGCCTCCTCCACAGTCACCCCGGCAAAACTTGGAATTGAAATAGCATAAAGCGTAGCAATTACTGTTGCTAAAAATGTGCGTCTTATCATTTTTGTCTCCTATTTAAAACGTAGTTTGTACCGTGAAAGAAACAAAATCTCGGTCATGCAAAGACTGTGCACCAGTCTGCATATACAAACCTGGAATAGAGGTAGTATTGGGAGTTAAGAACGCGTTTTCCTTACCAAGGTAACGCGTATAATTCACTGCTATCTTCCATTTCTTTTGGTATAGCCCCTTCAAGCCGATACTAAAATCACCTCCATGCTCGACACCTCCATTAAACTTAAAAACGGCGGACGATCGACCACTTGGGTTATATCCAAATCCGATAGGAACTGATAAATCAAGTCCCGAGAAGACTTGAAAATATTGTGGGGAAAAAATCATACGAAAGGCGGTTGCATCTCTCGTCACATTCGGATCTACCGCCAAGGGATTTTTATCAATGCTTAAAGTACGATTCCAGGCAAACTCACCTAACAACTCTGCACCATCCCATAATGAGTTTTTACTCATTAGATAAATAGCAGACAATTGGGCATGAGCAGTTTTTCCGATTGCATAGATTGGATTTCCAGAGCTATTACCCAATAAACCAATATCAACTTGCGGCGCTGAAACCAAAGGTGCGTTCCATCGATATGATGCCTCCCCAGAGACATTTGCCTCACCGATGACCGTACTAAAACTTGCACCAAATGTTTTGATTTTTTCTGGGTAAACATTTCTAAAGTTGTTACCCAAATTCATCATAATTTGAGGATTCTTATCGTTGTATTGCGCTAGATACACTCCATATTCAACATCACCAGAGTCAGGCTTGAAACGCATCTGCAAACCACCTTGTGGAGCATCCGGTTTAAGATCCCCTACCTTCACCATTCCCACTGGAGTTCCTGGAAGTAGGCTTTCTACACCAGCCCCTACGAAATCAACATCACTCAGGAAAGAGCCTGACGCAGGCAGCCTATTTTTTTCCCATTGATACTGGTAGTAAGCACCAACAGAAAAATTAGACGAAATTTGAACTTGAGTTGAAACCTGTCCAACTGGGCGAATGATTTCTTTAAATTGCGATCCTGGAACAGACAGCAACTTAATTAGGTCAATTGGCGCCTGTGCGTTTGCTATCCCGTTTGCACCAAAAAACAAGCTCTCGCCATAAAGCACCGTATGCCTACCAGCCCGTATCGAGTATGGCGTTTCTGAAGATGAATCACTTCTTAAAAAAATAAACGCATCAAGAACTTCGATTTTTCGCCCCATCATATTTCGGGTATCACGATTAAACTGACCTGCAGGTACTGATGTAGAGTTCACACTATCCGAATGGTTATCATTACTTCGGTTATAAGCTTCATCAAACCAAGCAGCTCCGCTTACCCTAAAGCCCATATTCTTGTATGTCAGATCTAACTCTGAAAATACGTCAAGACGATTTGATACTATCCCCTTTTTGAAATTTCTATCTCCATCATCCAACTGGCGGCCGGGAGCTAAAAAAGAAGGCACCATGGCATCTCCTCCAGCCACTTTTTCACTCGGATTATTTAGGCGATATGCGGCACTGTACTTAATGGTGTTATCCCACCGCACCTTTAGATCAGTGTTATCCGTGGCAATATCAAAAGCCATAGCATTGACCCCATAAACAAGTGATGCAACGATCAACGCGACAGTCTTAATTCGAAATGACGTGCACGCTGGACGTCGATTTGTATTTTTCATTTGTCCCTCCTCTTTTTACCCATCTCCTAAATCTGCCTCTTATTTAGGTGACCACGTTCGCGCTATTGCGCAATTCGATTTGACGAACACGCCAAGCGGCTCGTCACCTAGAGAGCAACCATAAGGGCTCTTACCCGCCCTCTCATTTAAAGTTCTTACGACTCAATAAAACAGAGGCTGCTCACGTGGTCAGTACAATACGACAAAATATATATAAAAGCAACTTTCGTATAAATTATTTTTAATAAATACTTTTTTTACTTATATAGAATTTTGTAGATAGTTCGCCTAAAATGACTGCAGTCATTTGTGCGATTCTTATAAGGCTATAGACATTGACCATGAATAGTTCGAGCTTCATAACCAGCCGACGTCGCAACAGTGATTTAGTCGCTAGAACTCAGGCATCTATCATCACAGACGCCTTGAGACAAGACATCATTGCAGGAGTTTTTCCACCAGATTCGAAACTAAAACTGCGCGAATTATCAGAACGTTATGCGGTTGGAACCATTCCACTTAGGGAAGCTCTTTCTAGACTAGCTATGAGTGGATTTGTTGACGTCGAAGATCAACGAGGATTTCGGGTAGCCGGTATTTCTGAAGCCGAACTTAGCGACATAACTAATGTGCGTCAACGTCTGGAAGCAGATGCGTTACGAGACTCCATTAAGCATGGAGATGTCAATTGGGAAACCGAATTAATGTCAGCTAATCATAGACTTAGCCGGATCCCAATGTTACTCAAAGAGCCGGTAGAAATTCTAAATCCTGAATGGGAAAAAGCACATTGCGCCTTACACGATGCTTTATTGGCAGGTTCAACTTCTAACTGGCTGCAGAAGCTATCTGCATTGCTTCGCGAACAAACCTCTAGATATAGACAGTTATCATTACGAGCAGAAAAATCAAACTTTCGAGATGTAACAAAAGAGCACCAACAAATTGTTGATGCAGCTCTTAAGCGCGATGCTGAAAAAGCTTGTCTTCTTCTTCACGATCATTTCGCTACAACCACACGCTTAGCATTAGACAATGCAAAGTTATATAACCATAACGTAATAGATTGATTAGGTTTATTTATAGAAACCGAAGCTTTAATGATCAGTAAATCTTAGCCACTTCAATAGCGATTCTTAGTTATTCTTGCAGTCTAAGGTAATCAAATGCGTACCAACTTCACTTTGGTTTCTGATCCCAAATTCACTCAAAATCTTCGTAGACACACTGTTGACACACAAATCCGGTGTCGATACCATGCATACACATCATTAATTGAGTGAATCATGATGACTCACGTAGCACAAGCCGCAGGTGTAAAAGTAGGCACATGTGTACGGTTAACTGCCCAGCCTGGACGAATTATTATCGAGACAGCAGAAGATGTCCCATCTCTCGCTGCTATGCTTGCTACGTTTGATCCCAAGCGGCATGGTGGCGAAGTGATGGCGTTGACACCCATCGGTAAGGAAATTCTCTGATGGCGAAAGGAAAGCAGATTGAATGGTGCCCTGAGAAAGCGGAAATCATTTACATCCAACAAAGCTCACAAGTAGGGAAAGTAATGACCAACAGGTTTCCGATATTGGTCTCGTCACCCAAGGCATTTAATGCGTGTACTGGCATTGTGATTGGCTTTCCAATGACGCAAGATGAGCGCAATCAGGATAATCCATTCGCGGTCATCGTTCAGGGGCCAAACCAAGAAATGGGATATGTATTGGCATTTCAGCCGAAATCATTCTATTGGCGTGACCGCCAGCTAGCCCGCACCCTTGGGGCGGCAACCATGAAACTGTTTTGGCCACAGCACTTGCCAAGCTTGATGCAATTTGCGATATTAGCACGCCATAGCCTGTCAAAAACACTATTTGTCACGAAAATTAGTCTGCAAAGTCCAGAATTTAATTAGGAAACGACTTGGGAAAACACAGTCCAAAGTTAAATGAACAAAGCCGATAAAAGTTCCGACTTAAATGCATTTCAAGTTCATAGTTAGTTTGAAAGCTAACTCATAAACCTATGATTTTATTAAAAAAGAAGTTTAGATTAAGACAAATTTCAACACTAACATCAGATTTTTTGGTCGACTATAAACTTGTTAGAAATTATGTTCTATAAGCCTAATCAAAATTTATAGGGAATAGATAGAGACTTGTGTAATGAGAAAGGTATGAAGATGATATTTATCTTGGATATCCCAGTTACTAGTGGTCGCGTAATTCAGCAGTTACTTTGTGTATTATTTCTTTGGACTACAACAGCATGCACAACCATTGTTGACCACAATTCAAAGACAAATAGTAATTTGTCTGAAACAGAATTGGTCACTAATGGGGATATACCATTTAATGAGGCTTAAGGCGATAGACACGCCATCAAATTTAGTTGATGTATTAAAAAACATCAATTCTTCAATAACACAACATTTATTAATGAATTCTTCTTTTCTTGAAGATGAAAATCTTAAAAAAATGTTTGGAGCAGGGAATATAGAGCGAATGCCAGAAAATAACCTAGAAAAAACATCAGTCAGCTTTATTGCTGTTGATAAGTTAAAGGGTATGAACATTAATATTTGGCAAGCACAATCCAAACCTTTTTCCACCAACATAATCATTAATATTTATTCAAAAGATGTAGAAAGCCCGACTTTCGAAGAAATAGAAAAAATATATGGAATAAATTGAAATTTTGATAAAGGTATAGAAGACCAGTATGTACGTCAACATAACCGAGTCTTCAAAAAAAGTGTGCACAAACTAGGTAATAGAGCAATTTTCTACCGATATGATGATGTTTTAAGTAAGTCAAAAATTACTTTCGAAGTAGATTTCGATGGCAGAATAAATGCAATATATGCTACTCAAGAGAGTCAGTGATTATGCAAACGTAATCAATCTATCGTTGATCCATTGATCAAAAATCTAATATCCATTTAAATATTCTTACATAGCATGCGTGATCATTCACTCTTAATGGAATGCAATTTGGAGGAAACTTTGGCATGTCAATCAACTCAACTTTACTATGCCATTTGCTGGCCCAATGGCTGAGGATATGCTGAGAGGCTTAGTCAGATACCTACGATTGTTACAAGCCAAACAAACCTTTATTGATAAGCTAGAAAATTCATCTTTATCTTGAGAGAATCGTGTTCGCCTTCTTCAATATATGGAATGAAAACATGACACAGACCGAACTGATTTCAAGATTGGTGACTCGCACTGATTTGAATAGAAAGCAAGTTGACCAATTACTGAAAGAACTGGGATTGACGATTCAAAAAGCATTGCTGGAAGGTGATGATGTTACCTTACCCGGCCTGGGTAAATTGACTGCTAAAGCACGGCCAGCAAGAGTTGGCAGAAATCCGATTACCGGTAAAACCATGCCAATTACGGCTCGTAATGCCGCTGTTTTTAAACCAATTAAAGCACTCAAGGATGCAATAAACCCTTAAGCAGTCATAAAGCGGCTAACTTATTCAATAGGAAGTAATGAATTTAATCAAAATATGCGCCCTCAGAAATCACTTCTTCTCTTGCTCGTCAGCATCTGTCTATTTGCATCCGCCCTCACTCAAGACGGTTATCTCATTGACGAGCCAGACCCTCACGCATGGGCTCCTGCCAGGGCCCTACTCTTGATAGGCTGGATTGGCATCGCTCATGGCCAATTCGCTTGGCTTGGTAATCCCCTCTTGATAATGAGTTGGATACAATTTAACTCTGGGAAATTTACTCTAGGACTCAAGTTCGCCTGTGCAGCGCTTATTTTCATGCTGAGTTTTTTGCTTTACCCGACAGTGGTATCCAGTGAAGCGCCGGATTACTCAAAGATCACGAGTTACGAGTTAGGCTACTGGCTTTGGGTCATGAGTGCTGCCACGACCGTAGCAGCTCAATATTTGGCTGTTCGTAGCCGTCGCGAAACACGAGGGGTTAGAGATCAAAGCAAGGCGGAGATACTTTAAGTTCAAGCCTCATTCAATTACGGCCAATGAGACTGCAAGAAATAACTCGCTTACTTCGTAATATAGATATTTATTGCACTCCAAACCTAATTCAGCACGGATTTTTCGCTAGTTATATTTGATAAAGTCAAATGTTTGGGTATCCCGATTTGAATGTGTTTCCGGCGTCTGACCCGTGTCATGTTATCTGGGCGTAAAACCGGATTGTAGTGGGAGAAGAAGACGTGAAGCCCTATGAAGCCTTGGCCTCGAACCGTGCTGCGATCCTCCGGCATGTGGTTGAGTTTCACCGCGCCTGTACTGCGCGGCCAGGACACTGACAGCAGCGCTTGGAATTCTCATTGATCCGACGCCAGAAACGACGCTGATGGACGTGGCCGCCATTCAGGTGGAGCTGCAACACCTGCTTTGGTGTGTCAAGTCGATGTGCTGACGCCCAAGGCTTTGTCTAATGCATTCTGCAGCACGATGCTGGCTGAGGTGATCCCAATTTGACCAAGGCTCTGCGCGCTCCGAATTACCTCGGCCACATCCTCAAAGCCATCTAGCGCATTGACGGCTATACAGCGGACATCGACGAGATGGCATTCCTGAACAGCGAACGAATGCAGGATGCCATGATCCGCAACACAAGATCATCGGCAAAGCTTCAAACAACATCAAGCACGTTGACCCAGTGTTCGCCGCACAGTACGACGACATTCCTTGGTGGTCATGTAACACAATGCGCAACCGCATCTCGTATGGTTACAAGATGAACTTGGAAATCGCCTAGTAAAGCGGGAAGTCCACTTGAAGGCTAGTCCCAACATACTATTGTTCAATTTCAGTCAGTGTATTAAGGTTAAGACTGCACAACCAAGCTCACCTCGGTAACAGCAGATAAACAGATTCCCTATGCATATAAATAAAGTACTGCTTATTTTGATATTTGTGACACTATCGCTTTTTTCCCAATTGACGCATGCAATGACAGTAGCAATTGAGCCATATGTTGAAATTAAAGCATGCTTGCCAATTAATCAGGAAACCCTTTCCGTATTACCTGAGGGGAAAGCTACACTGACAAACCTCACAAGTTTTTTGCCTCAATTTAAGAGCTTAGATACGAGTATCAGACTGGATGTTTGGAGAGGAAAACCCTAAACGGGAACAAATTGACGTTCTACTCGTTTGTCATTCTCAAGAATGGTGAGAAAAATCTAAAAACAGATTCAAGGCACAGGGTATTTGAGAACCCTGAGCAAGGAGTTAGCCCTCTGTCAGAAAACCTTACCCAAACCTCGGATCAAATTGAAGAAAATCGAGCAATTGTGCGTGATTTAGTCGGCGAACAACTTTTTGGTATGGAGAGAATCCACGTAACATTTTTACGGGAATTTAACTTTCCAAATTGTGCCACTCAAATCACGGCTTCTCTACGGACACGAGGAACGAGCGAACTTTGCGATCCGAACTCTCGTCGATGCCATTTTGTTTGTGATGCTCAAGCGTGTCGAGCAGATTAAAACCATGCCTTGATTTGGAACCAGAGGTTGCGACTCTTGGAATATGACTGCTAACTCCTAGATAGCAACGGCTTGGCTATAACGATACCAGTCATCCATATCAATTTCAGGATCAGCGTAAAAACAGTGGATTAGGGAGAGAAAAAGCCCTTTTGCTTTGGTAGAAGCTAGTAACAAGGTATTTTGAGCACGACCACATTTAATCAGCCATTCATGCTTACCGGCAAAAACCTTGCAATCGAAAATGCCCTTCTTGGCGTCATCTTGCACTGCCTTATAGAGCGCATAAACTTCATCTGGATTTTTCGGTGCGGCTTCGAAAAGCCATTCTTCCATATCAGTCATCGTAGTCATGATTAATCCCCTCAACAATACAGGTTGATAAGTATAGTCATAAAAATGGCGAGGACGATGGATTCGCCCGCACCAGCACAATACATTTAAATAGACAAGTGCGATTGGTATGTTGGAACCAGATGGCTGGCGACTCCTTTGAAAGGTGGGTTAAGCATGTCAATTCGCCATTGCCCTGTAATCTGAACCCATTTCATCAATGTCCTCAAGTGACATGATTGGCGCATACATGACGTCAGTAATATCCACTGATCTAGGTAATCTAAAGTATTGCTCCCCGATTGCTCTCTTTACCATTTTTTGAATTCGAATAGCTACCTGTGCCTGACTACCATTTACCTTCGAAGTTGAGTTAAACATTCTCGCAATTGAAATCACGGATGCGTGATTTGCAGTATCATTTTTAGCGAAAAGAAAGCGAAGACTTTGCAAAGGATCATTGATATCGAGAGTTGTAAGGGCTACAACAAAAAGGTTTTTGTTTTTCGATTCAATTCGTGCTCCAACTTGATGAGCAAGCATTGTTATTTCGTCAGCAACTACTTGAGAACTACCGTCTATTAACTTTAAATTGGCAGCGCCCATGGGTAAAGAGGCACGAACCAAAATGTGTAATTCCGAACTCAATTTATTGGCTAGCTGATTCGTAAACTCGTATGAAAAATCACCTACTGGAATGAGGTATACATCCGTCAAAGGACTGCGATTATCGGTTACCACCGCTTGTTTAATTGCACAAGAATTCAAAAAAATAATAAGAATCAATGCAAGTAGTCGGTACATAGATGAGTCAGTAGGATGGGATGTCTTGAGCATCTTCAAGAAAATAATGTATGAATCTATGAACCAAACCATCGATCAAGCAAAAACGATTCTGACTTTACTATTCATTGAATCTACTCAATATCGGCATGCCTACTATTCTTCAACGTGACAACAATAGCTTGAATATTATTTTCATTCGCTTCCACTCCCCCAGATGCAGTGAACGTCAGCGGATCTGCTTTCAGATTTGTTGCCCCTAAGAATGCGAATTTATAGCGAGTATTCATTAACAACTGATTAACTTGTCTTGTCGAAAGCGGCTTGGCATCATTTTTCTGCTCAGCCACTTTCAACATGGCATTCCAAGCTTGTATGAATGCATACGCTTCAATTTTCATAGCAGCAGCAGAAAAAGTTTCGAGGGACGAATACTGGCGAGGATCAAGGGGGTAACTTAAGTGATATAGAAGGTGCGAAAGAACGAAAACAGTATTATTAGGCGCAATGTCATCAGAATAAACAACATCAAATAACAGTGTCTGTTTTATTTCTTTTAAGAACTTGGTTCTCAAAACAATTTGAGTACCTTGGGCAAACCCACTAAATATTGCAGCCTTTCCCTCCGCGAATTGTGTTTGAGACAATAGCAAAAAACCATCAAATCGATT
The DNA here is from genome assembly GCF_049675895.1 of Ampullimonas aquatilis. Classification (GTDB taxonomy): domain Bacteria; phylum Pseudomonadota; class Gammaproteobacteria; order Burkholderiales; family Burkholderiaceae_D; genus Ampullimonas; species Ampullimonas aquatilis. Next base: position 2,397,960 of record NZ_CP183834.1, read on the forward strand.
TAAGGCCACCAATTCACTTATTTCTCGTTGCAAAGAATCCGATAAATTAATTGCCTCCTCTATTTGTTGAAACTCCTCTGAATCACTTAATTTCCTGAGTCCGTTTAGTATCATATCGACAGCAACACTCGTTGGTTCTATCGCCAATACAGGCTGATTCATAAAACACATTATGAATACGGCAACAATACTAATAATTATGTGCTTCATGAACTGCCTTTAGTGTTTGTCGTCAGCATGGGCATTTCATAAACAGCTTCTAATACTGATGAATTGATCTGACTCGCAGGCGTGACGGTTAATCGCGACCATGGGATGAACCCAAAGAACCAGGTTCGCCAGAAGGCAAGCGGGACATCCGGATTTTTTTTCAGAAGCTCTCCGAATTGCTCCAGATGGCCGACTGGGACACCGAGTACACTCAGATAGACTTCATAAACGAGCTTGGAACAAAACTGACGTGGCGATTCATAACGAAAGCCCAAATGATAGAGCTTTCCCATACGAGCATCGCATGCTTCCTTGAGCGCTTTTACTTGCTCCTTTGTCAACCCACCTTTTAGACGTCGGATCTGCAGCCACCCTTGATCTGAGCGACACAGAAATTTCTCAAGCGGTGTGTACTTGGAAAAAGGGATGGTGCTTTCTGCCACCAGCCAGCCCTTTGCTTCATCAAAAAACACAATACCCACATGAGATGCTGGCGAACCTGTTGCCAGGGCAACCCGACGATAGAGCTTATTAGGAATCGCAATAAAAACCAGGTCCCCAGATTCAAGCGAGAGATTTTCGATCATAGTTATGGTGAGAATTGCTGGTTATGGCTTGCCTATGCCATTTGCAATACCTTTTAACTCTTTCGGTAATAGCACCAGCGTGACAGAGGGCCGCAAAATGAGTTACCCAAAGATTATTACCGCCCTCTCATCCATCAACTAAAGTACAGTTTTCGTCTCTGTATTTAAGCCAATCTTGCTGATATTTCCTAGCATAAAAAGAAGATCGTAACGGAGATAACGGTAGCTCGAATAATATTGCTGATATTAAAGCTCAAAGTGATTTAAACATCTGAAAAATACATAAACATGCATGTCAAATGCGATTAGTTAGATTGTAATAATATACTTTACTACAAGTCGTTTTGATGACGTTTAGAAAAATCTTGGTAAATAGTCTTATTTCTAAGTAACGCTTAAGTTAGCCAAACTGTTTTCCAATTGAAATCAAAGAAATACAAAGGATGCTCCTCATTCATAGTTATTTAACTAGCTGGGCATTGTGTAGATTCAAATATAAATACCATGCTAACTTTCACCGCTAGATTGGACTTTCCCAGCGTGAATGCAATCAACTATTTGATGCTCATTCCATAACTGTGAATAAGTTCGATGTAGGCGTACTCTGGGCTTAACCATCACACAGAATGTATTACATGGATTTACATCAATTGGACTATTATCAGTAAATGAAGGATTTCAACAGCCGATGATTGGTATAGAGATATACGCGCTGATAGGCAAACCAACCCACATCAATATTTTTTAGATTAATAATATAATGTTATATTATTACTTCTAGATGCAATTTATCACCCTTGAAACATCATGATGTGAAAACAAAAACTCGAATGGAATCGATCAAGGATTTTATCAATCTGTCATAACTACTATTCGTGATTCAGGTAGATGACATTTCAAGGATATTCCTATGGCAGCCCGGAGTTTTCGAGTAAGTATTCGCAACCTAACCCAGAACCTCGTTCTGTCGCAGAGCTTTAACCATATGTGTCAAGGAAATTGGACTACTGGACAAGCGCCTCCTGGTGTTATCGGTTTTGCCAATCCCGGTGACCGCAATACCATTTACGTCCTTCCAAACCAAGACGGAACCGGTGGATTTCAGTCCGAAAGTGACGATGCATTTGGTGGTACCGAGGGATATGTGAAATATGATGTCTATGATGCCTTCCTAGGCGCAGACAAACCGGTTGGAATGATCTACCTCTACTGGAATAACCCGTTTTATGGCGTAACACATTGTCGATTTGTCGCCAATCCAACTGACGTCACACCGGACTGTGATTACTCTGGTACCTCAGGCAGCCGCTTTCAAACGAGCGCCGCGGAATCCCTGCCCTTTAGCTTTATTCCCTCTAACGGCGTTGTTAATGCTACT